>NZ_JHXV01000076.1 GCF_000621625.1 Crocinitomix catalasitica ATCC 23190 | reverse complement strand
TATTTTGTCTTTCTTCTTTTGTCTTATTATCCTATCTTGCAATAAATGAAATTATTAACCCTCATACTTTGTTTTTTCTCGTTGTCTGCTTTCTCCCAAGAAATCTGTAACAACGGAATTGATGATGACGGGGATATGCTCATTGATTTGAACGATGAGGATTGTAATTGTTTGGAGTTGGATGGTTACGTAAGCCTAATTCCTAACCCTTCTTTTGAGGATACCTTGTGTTGCGATTATTTCCCTTCATTACGATGCGCAAACAACTGGACTGAAGCTAATTGGGGTAGTTCTAACTTTTATCATTTATGCGATTTATTTGAAGTCTTAGAAACTCCAGCAGCTATACCTCTGCCAGAAGGTGGGAATGGATATGTTGGATTTTTTGCTACCCCATTTACAAAAGAAACTGTAGGAACATGTCTGTTTAGTCCATTAATTACTGGAAGAAATTATACTTTAAACTTCTATTCTGCATGGCGCGAGGGTGAAGACTTTTTTGAATTGCATTTATATGGCACACCAGATTGCGATGATTTACCTTGGGCAGGTGGTGAATGTCCAATAGGATTCGGAGAATGGCAGGATATAGCTGACGTCGAGATTAATTATGTCATGGATGGCTCATGGCAAGAGGTGACTTTAACATTTACACCTACTGAAGATATTTACGCCATTGCTTTGGCTGGGCAGTGTGGTTCAGAAGTAATAGACGGTGTGACTTATCCCGATGGCTATTATTATTTTGATGAACTCACCCTCATCGACACTGACCACTTCACCGACATTTCCCAAACGGGGGACTGGTGTGACGGCAACCTGCTACTCACCGCAATCATTGACACGCTTGGTGGCGAATGGCAATGGTATAAAGATGGCATTGCTTTGGTGGGTGAAACCAGCGAAACCGTAAGCGCCAGCGATTATGGTTTGGGCATTTATACCGCTCAATACACCATTGGTGAGCGTTGTTTAAGATTGGTAGAAACCATTCATTTTCCTGATGTGCTAGATGCTGATTTTAGTGCTGATAATATTTGTTTGGGTGAAGCAATTGATTTTGAAAATAATTCTACTTGGTCTGAAGATGATGATCCCACTTGGGAATGGGATTTTGGAGATGGTGA
>NZ_JHXV01000075.1 GCF_000621625.1 Crocinitomix catalasitica ATCC 23190 | reverse complement strand
TGTGTTCTTCCCAATACAGGAACAAGCATAGACATTAGCAGTCGATATCAATATTGCTATTAGTAGAATCCTTTTCATAATTAAACCTAACGGTAAGTATATGCCATGTAGGCAAAAAAGAAAGTTACGGATTTTCCAAGTTTCACCAAGCCAACTCGCTGCATTTTGTTTTAATTTTTCAGAATAAAGCCAAATCAGTGATTTGGCGCTCTTGCAGAAAGTGACGTACTTTCCTTATTCGCCAAGCTTTGCCTATGGGGCATATATGGTGTTGTGGAGCTTTTTTCACCTAATTGAACAATCGCTTTAGTTTAGCAATTAGACCACCTTTAAATTTAGTTCCAGTTATTTTTGATACTTGCATTTTACTTTGAGATTCAACAAGTTTTGTTCTATCCATTACCTGTTCTTCATACGTTACCCAAACGGTAGATTTTCTCTCCAGCTCGGTTCTCAAATCCTCATATTCATAGTTGCCAATTTCGTCTTTTGTACCCGTTAATATTATTTTTCCATTTTCTATCCATTCAATAGTACGTTCAATATCTAATTGTAGTTGAGGATAAAAACTTTCAAGTATTTCATTTTGTTCATTTTTTGATAATTCTTCCCAACTTTCTGCATTATATTGTGGAGTAGGTGGAACTTCTATTGTTAAGCCATAACCTAGTCCTAAGTCGTTAAGAAAATGGTAACCATAGCAATATAAATCATAGAATTCTCTCAAAACATTTGCTAAACGATTATCCCTCAACAAGGCAATATTTAAGCTGTTTAACAATTTCCATTTTTCATAATCGCCTAAACCAATGAATTTCTCAGAAAGTAAATTCACTAGTTCATATTTGGCACCGTCTTTTTTATAGTTGAAAGATATAAGTTCTAAATATTGGTCTTCACCGATTAAACTTTCAATACTTTTATTGGTATAAATCCAATTTTCAAATTCATGCAAAGTGACCTTGCCATAAATGGTTTGATAAAAATATTGACGGATTTGTTTCGGTAATTTATTCACTTGTTTCTCGTGCTCTACAACGTTTGAGCAAAATTAGGCATTTATGCCGAACAGCTTTGCTGTAAATTTTGCTTGTTGTTAGGTTTAGTTTTTCTTTATTTTTAATAGTTCCT
>NZ_JHXV01000074.1 GCF_000621625.1 Crocinitomix catalasitica ATCC 23190 | reverse complement strand
CTAATTTATGATGAAAAACAGTTTACAACAACAAATAAAATTTACCCCGCATTTGCGGGGTTCGGCATAAAATGCCTAATTTTATTCAGACCGTTGTGTTTCATAAAAATGCTAGCTTACATTAGAAAAAATATCGATTATATACAGGATTTAGCAAAGAATAGAATTAACATTATACTTGTCGCTTCCGGCTATTCTCTTACAAAAGATGAACAACATACCGAAGGGATTGAAACTAGAAGTTTGCAATGGTGTAATCAAAAAGCAAATCACACTATTCAGTTAATATGGGATGGAAAAGAAAATTGGTTTTTTTTAGGTGAATTTGATTCATTAGTTGATTTAAATCTTTCTTACATTAAAGAAATAGCAATAGTACCATTTAAAACTACTAAAAAAATCTCTAGAAAAAGTTATGCAAACAGCACAATAGATGAGCTTATAATTGCCTTAAAGGAAGTTTTGTTAGCTAGAAAGAAGATAAAAAACAATTATTTAGCTTCATTAGATAATATTGCACAAGCGAATTCTAAATTGACTTTTGAAAGAAAATTAACAGGAAGAAATCCAAAATCTTTTTATGGAACAACTTCCTACATTGATTTCATTATTAATGGTACATCTCTGTCTGAAATTTTAGGTGGAATTGGAGAAAATATAGGTAAGTTTGGATGGAAAGATAATTTAGACATTGAAAAGGGCGAGCTTGGTGATTTAAGATCCTCAAATAGTACATGGCTTGAAAATGGATTTCATTCTATTTATGTTTGTTCTGAATGCGCAGATGAAGGTTGCGGAGCATACATGTTTAGAATAATCAAAAAAGAATTCGTTGTGATTTGGACTGATTTTATTTTTGGTGATGGCTATGAAGATACTGACGATAATCCAAATGAAAATATAGATATAGAGCCACTAGTATTTGACAAAGAAGAATATGTTAAGGCTTTGAATGAACTAGAAAAACTATTGTGATTGAAAATAAAAACGAAAACACAACACAAAAATAAAAATTACAGCAAAGCTGTTCGGCATAAATGCCTATTTTTATTCAGCCGTTGTAAACTATTGCCCAAAGTACCCCAATAAACAGAATGTGTAGGTTCGTTACTGAAGTTTGACCTGGAACTAGAACCTGAAATTGAACGTGT
>NZ_JHXV01000073.1 GCF_000621625.1 Crocinitomix catalasitica ATCC 23190 | reverse complement strand
ACTGTGGGTTTCAGTTTGAGCAAACCCAAACATTGGTGATATTACAATTAAAATTACTAGTATTCTTATCATGGTTCAATTACCGCTAACGTTTGAATAAAATTAGGCATTTATGCCGAACAGCTTCGCTGTAAATTTTATTTTTTGTTAGGCACTTTTTTCTAAGTTAGATGATTTAATTTTATTTGTTACAAAATAGAATGCGAAAATTGTTGACATAGCAGATAAGTAAAATGAAAGAGCGTATGAAATCCGAAAATAAAAAATGATTGCAGTTACTGCACTAACTAATATGGATATTATCAAAATATGCTTCTGATTAAAATGTATTTTCCGTGCAATAACTTTGGCGAAAAGAGGCAAAATGAACAAGAATATTGCAGAACTAAAAATGAAATATCTATTTATAATCAATATCAGGCCCCACAATGGTGAAATTCTCAATAAATATGCTCCATTTTCATAGTCATAAGACATAGCATGATAAAGAAATGGTCGACCAATTACTAGTTCCATCAAATATGCGACTAACAAAAAAAGAAAACCTAGCAAGTACGGCCTGAACCCTATTTTTTTCATTTGAATACTTTATTAAAATGCTGAGAACTTATTTGTTGTTTGGCACATTTTTCATTCAAGAGTTCAATAACTCTTTTACGATCATTAGGCACTATTAAAATTTTTAACCTTTTGGTCTTTGAATTATTGATAGTAATTTCTATTTCGCTTTTTTCCTGCTGAAAACTTAATACTTCTTCATAAGTAACCCTTTGGATAAGATCCAGCTTATTAATGGCCATTGCAGAAAACCAATGTGAGGTAAACCAAATTTCAGTATCAGTAAAATACAAATCAATTATTATAAGTCGCCCACTCCCATTATGCCTCTTCATTTTGGCAAGATTCGTCGCTTCAACTTTTCTTTCCGAATAGATAAAATTGTTGGGCTTTTTTGAAGGAAATTTTCTAAGTACTTTCGTTCCTGAATGATGCAAAAATATTATCCAACCAGTCAGTCCAGAAAATGATACTAACCATAAAATTAAACTTGTATTCATGCAGATAATTTGATTGTGCCTAACATCAAGGTATACATAGCGATAGCGACGTAGACCTTTAAATAGGTCTGAAGATATAAATTTTTTATATATCTGAAGTCTATTTAAAGGTTT
>NZ_JHXV01000072.1 GCF_000621625.1 Crocinitomix catalasitica ATCC 23190 | reverse complement strand
TTCTTGTTTAGTACAGGACGCTATGGATCCCCAAAAAAGAAAAGTTGTTTCTGATTCAATTTCGTATTCTGCATTTGGATTATCATAAACTATAAATTCATATGTAGCTGTATCAATACATGATTCATCTGTACTAATACCAATTAAAGCGACTTCGTATGTCCCAGGATCAGTATACGTATGTGATAATTCATCTTCAGTTGAAATAACGCCATCACCGAGGCTCCAAATCCACTCTTCAGGTTCACCATAAATCAAAGAAGTATTATTGAAAAATGTGACAAAGTTTGAAAAACAGGGTCTCGAATCAAGTTCAATTTCTACTTCAAAAATCGCTGGAGAAAAATAGTTATATCGAGAACATGATCCAAAGTTTGTGTACACTGCGCTGAACTCACCCTGACCGTATAGTAATGGTTCGAAAGTTATATCTGTTTCTTCCAACAGGGCGATACCATCTTTGTACCACTGCCAAGTTCCTCCAGGCTCATCTGCTTCACCAAACAATATTAGATCTTCTGAGCACCAACCACCTGTTGAAGTAATATTAAAAAAATCGGAACTATCAACTAAAATTAACTCATCAATAAAATAATAATCACTAAACCCTTCACCTCCGACTATACAAGGACCACCAATTGATATCGCATAAACGTTTATATCAGGAGTGAAAATCATAGTCACTTCTTGCCACGTTCCATCCATTTCATAAGTTACCTCAATATCACCCAATAATTCCCATGTACCTATTCCATCGGGACAATTTGTACCAAACCATGGAAGGTCATCACATGTGGATGCTCCATATAATGCTAATTCAGATACATCTGGTCCTTCACCATATGCAGTGTAAAAATTCAAAACATAACTTGTACCACTAATTAAAGGCACATCCAAACAAGCACCAATATATTCAGACCACGTTCTTGTATTTGTAAAGAAACCAATAAAACCATCACCTCCCCTTGGAATAGGCATTTCTGGCATAGTTATCACCCAATCAACAAACATTAATCCGCAAGTATGAAAAAAATCCGGCGTTGGATCTGAAGCTTGAATCCAAGTTTCAGCACATCTCATTCCACCATAATATTCTGGACAACATATGGTATCTTCAAAAGAAGGGTTTGGAATCAAACTTGAACCAATAAGTGATACACATTCACAATCCTCCACATCGTTCAAATCAACCAAACCATCGCCATCATCGTCAATGCCATT
>NZ_JHXV01000071.1 GCF_000621625.1 Crocinitomix catalasitica ATCC 23190 | reverse complement strand
GTCCCGATTTCTATGGTTAAACCAAATTTAATTTAAACTTTTTTTGATAAATTCTATTTTGGTTAACGCAAGAGAAAATTCTAAGGATTAATTTGTTTCTTACCGCATTTAGCACACTCATTTTATTCTTTCCTTCAGCAACTTTACGAAGGTAATAATGCTTTAAATCCCCTTCACATTGAATCGCTGACATTGCTGCCATATGTAGTATTGTTTTAATCGATTTATTAGCCATCGGGGATACTCTTGATCTTTTGTTTACACTGGTTCCTGAAGAGTAGTCAAACGGAACTACTCCGCTATAACAAGCATATTTTTTAGCCTCTTTTATGTTTCTAAATTCATTTGTTGTTACTATAATTTCTAAACTTGTTATAAAGCCAACACCATCAACAGAAGTAATTAATTCATTGAGTCGATTTAAATATTGATCTAATTTTATAATTTCAAGCATCTTTTTCTCCGTTTTCTTGATATCTAATTGAATCGCTTTTAAAGTGTCTTTGCAATTAGAATGTAAATCCTTAAGCTCTTGTTTACTCAAGAATTCCTTTTCAATAAATACCTGGCTGAGTTGTTTTTTAGTTTGAATTAACCTTCTACGTAGACCAATTAAAGCTTTCAAACTCAGTATTTCTTTTCTTTCTAGCTGAAATTTAACCGAATCAATTCGGTTTTTATAAGCATACATAGCAATTCTGAGTGAATCAATCTTATCATTCTTTCCTCTTACTATTCCAATAGATCTTTTTATTTGTAAAGCTCTCTCAAGCCACAAATAATAATCATTTAATTTCAGAACTGTTTTGAGATTATTCCCATATATACCGGTATGTTCAGCACAGAACAATGCTTTTTCTAAATTTATATTTTTCTTAACTAAGCTTTTTAAAAATTTAGTTAAACTTTTGGTTGTATTATCAATTCTTTCATAAAATATTTGCTTAGAACCGTTTAAAACAGTAATGTCAAGAACATTTTTTGAAATATCTACACCAATAAAATATACAAAATCATTAATTTTATCCATAACTTTTATTTTTTGGAGTTACGCCTTTAAGCACAATTAATTCCCTGATAATAGGTCTAATACCTTAATTTCTATTTGATGCTTGCTTAAAGAACTAGTAAAGGATAAAATCGGGACATAGGTCTCTTACACCTTTAGCTATCGTTTATTCGCCTTTACTAGTTGTAACTCTAATTATAAACATCAAGATAATATCTATATTATAAGAAACAAACCTAAGGGAT
>NZ_JHXV01000070.1 GCF_000621625.1 Crocinitomix catalasitica ATCC 23190 | reverse complement strand
GAACTTTCAATGGAAGAATTAGCAAATGGTGCTTACATTATCCGCGTAAATGCAAATGATAAAATTGGATTCGCACAGGTTGTGAAACAATAAATAAATTAATAGATTCAGCCTTCTTTAAGGTATAACGTGTGTACAATTTTTGTACACACGTTTTTTGTTAAGGTACATATTGTTAATATATTGACATTTAACTTTTTATTAAGTATATTTGCTTAAACCATTTTACTATTAATTATGAAACAAATTTACTTTTTATCGAAGTGCTTGACGATTTTGTTAGCGCTTGGAGTGTCTACAAGTTGGTCACAAATTATAGACTTTAACTATACAGGTGAAGCGCAGACATATGTTGTGCCACCTGGAGTGAGTTCAATACGTGTAGAGGCGTACGGAGCTGAAGGTTATGGTAATTTAGGATATGGAGGGTTTGTTAGGGCTGATTTAACCGTGACTGGTGGTGAGATTTTACAAATTAATGTTGGTGGTATGGGCGGATCAACTTACGGCGGTTTTAATGGCGGCGGTGTTCCAGGAGTGAATGCTACTTATGGTGGTGGCGGTGGCGCTTCTGATATTAGAAGTGGTGGCGTTGATTTTGCAAATAGAATTATTGTTGCTGGTGGTGGAGGTGGATCCGGTAGTAACTGTGGAACATGGACTGCTGAAGGTGGTCATGGTGGAGGTTTAATAGGAATGAGTGCTTGTGTTTTTTCATGTTCAGATTGTCAATATACCGGAGCAGGTGGAACACAAGTGGCAGGAGGAATTGCAGGTCCGACAGGACATGGTTCTTGTGGAGGGAATACTAACGGAAGTTTAGGTTTAGGGGGTAATAACACAGGAGCGTACGGAACTGGTGGTGGCGGAGGATACTACGGTGGTGGTTCAGGATGTTTTGAAGGCGCTGGCGGTGGTAGTAGTTATACACATCCTGATGCAATTGATGTTGTTCATGAGCAAGGTGTGAGAACTGGAGATGGGTTTATTTCTATCGAAATATTATGTAGCGGTTTAACGCTTGTTGCAACGCCAACAGGTGTTTGTGCAGGTGAGTCTGTAACTTTAACAGGAACGTCTGAAACTGGTGGTATTGTAACTTGGGATGGAGGAATTGAGAATGGAGAGTCTTTTGTTCCGCCTTTGGGTGAAACTATTTATACGGCGGTTAGTACAAGTCCAGAAGATTGTAATTTAGAAGTAATTGTAACAAGTACAGAGGTTCCTGTTTTAATTCCTAATTCAAGTTCTCCAGCAGCATGTGA
>NZ_JHXV01000069.1 GCF_000621625.1 Crocinitomix catalasitica ATCC 23190 | reverse complement strand
TTGCTCCATAAGTAAGTGTAAGGAGCTGTTCCACCAGCCGCATAAGCAGTTGCTGTTCCAGTTGCATCACCATTACAAAGTACATTTGTAGAACCTAGTTCGATTGTTAACATTTCAGGTTCAGTAATAGTTACTGAAGCTTCCATTTCACAACCGTTTTCATCTGTTACGACTACAGTGTAAGTACCTGCAGCTAAATCTGAAATTGATTCAGTAGTAGCACCTGTATTCCACATGTAAGTGTATTCAGGAGTTCCACCATCTACCGTAGCAGTAGCAGTTCCCATATCATCACCGTAACAATTATTGTTGGTTGATTCGATAGTTATTGAAATAGCATCTGGCTCGTTCAATTTAACTGCGATATCAATCATACATCCGTTAGCATCAGTCACTTCGACAGTGTAATCACCAGCTGCTAAATCAGATACTGTAGCAGTTGTTGCTCCAGTATTCCACAAGTAAGTGAATGGTGCAGTACCGCCACTAACTGTAACTGTAGCACTACCATCAGTCAACCCGTGACAGCTAATGTGTGTTCTTTCGATTGCTAATACTAACATTGCTGGTTCAGTGATTGTAACTTCAGCTTCAGTTTCACAACCGTTAGCATCTGTAACAATAACTGAATAAGTTCCAGCTATTAGATCAGTAATAGAAGCCGTAGTTGCTCCATTACTCCATAAGTAAGAATAATCAGCTGTACCACCTGTTACTGTAGCCTCTGCCGAACCGTTAGATTCACCATGACAAAGAACGTTAGTCGAACCAAGTTCAACTACTAATTCTTCTGGGCTTGTAATTTCAGTAGAACCGATTGCAGTACAACCGTTAGCATCTGTAACAGTAACAACTATTGGACCGGCAGCTAGATCAGTTGCTGGGTTTTCAGTTGAAACAACTTCGCCGAACTGTGTCCAAACAAAAGTGTAATCTTCAACTCCACCACCAACAATTGCTGTTGCTGTTCCATTTAAATCATCACTACATAAGATTCCAGTTGCAGTTGCATAAACATGTAAGTGACCAGGTTCAGTAACTTCTACTGAATCAATCGCTTCACATCCTCTTTCATCTGTAATAGTTACAGTGTACATTCCTGCAATTAATCCTGAGATCGTTGCAGTTGTTTCACCGTTACTCCATAAGTATGTATATGGTGCAGATCCTCCTGATACAACAGCTGTTGCAGTTCCATCAGCACCTAAATAACAAGCAACATGAGTCGCTGTTAGATCGATAA
>NZ_JHXV01000067.1 GCF_000621625.1 Crocinitomix catalasitica ATCC 23190 | reverse complement strand
GGTGCTTACATTATCCGCGTAAATGCAAATGATAAAATTGGATTCGCACAGGTTGTGAAACAATAAGAATAAACACCTTGGTGTACGAGGTTTTGGTATTTAAAAATGGGGAGTTGATTATTCAGCTCCCCATTTTATGTATTAATCTGTAATTTAAGTAAGTAAACACTTTTCTTTTGGTGTATTAAATTGTATGTTTGTTTTAAATCTAATTTATATTATTATGAAACATAAATACTTGCTTAAAATATTTGGTCTTCTGACATTCGGATTGGCGTTGTCTACCGGTTGGAGCCAAGAAACAATTTTGAACTATACAGGGTCTATGCAGACATATGTTGTGCCTGCAGATGTTACTAGAATTAGTATAAAAGCGGAAGGCGCTCAAGGCGGTAATTCTGCGGGGACAGGAGGGCTTGGCGCTATAATGCAAGGTGATTTTGATGTTGTTCCTGGTCAAGTTTTAGATGTATTAGTAGGGGAGCAGCCAACTTCAGCGAATGGCGGAGGTGGAGGTACTTTTGTTGTAGATCAGCTTACAGGAACTCCGCTTGTTATTGGTGGCGGTGGTGGTGGCGGAGCTGGTGCTTGTTGTGGTGTACTCCATAACGGTGTTGATGCGTCATTAACGGAAAATGGAACTGAAGGATTAAATGCTTCTGGTGGAACTGGCGCTGGTGGAACTGCTGGTAATGGAGGGTTTAGAGGTATTAATGGTCAAAATGGTGGAGCCGGTGGTGGTTTTTATACTGCAGGTGAAAATGGTTTTGGAGGAAGTACAGGCGGACAAGCATATATTGATGGTGGTGCTGGAGGTACATATTCTGGTGGTTACGGTGCTGGTGGTGGGTCCCATGGATCTGGTATTTTGTACGCTGGTGGCGGCGGTGGTGGCTATAGTGGTGGCGGATCAACCGGTGGTGGCGGCCAATGGGGCGGCGGCGGCGGTGGCGGCTCTTTTAACGCAGGTGAAGATCAAGAAAATGTTGTAGGGCGTACTGGTAACGGACGTGCTGTATTTACAGTGTTATGTACAGGATTAGAATTGACTGCAACTGAGACTGGTGTATGTGAAGGTGAATTTGTAAATTTAAGTGCTAGATCTTTAACAGGTGGTGATATTACTTGGACAGGTGGAATTACTGACGGTGTTGATTTTGTTCCACCTTTGGGAACAACTATATATTCTGCAGAAAGTACAAGTCCAGAAGATTGTAATTTAGAAGTAATTGTGACAAGTACAGAGGTTCCTGTTTTAATTCCTAATTCAAGTTCTCCAGCAGCATGTGAAGGAACATTTTTAACATTATGGGGTGAAGGTGGTGATACTTATACTTGGGATAGAGGTGTAAT
>NZ_JHXV01000066.1 GCF_000621625.1 Crocinitomix catalasitica ATCC 23190 | reverse complement strand
CTTGGTCTGAAGATGATGATCCCACTTGGGAATGGGATTTTGGAGATGGTGAATCTTCTGAAGATGAAAATCCCAGTCATGTTTATGATGAAGCAGGAACATACACCGTTACCTTAATTGGGCACAGTGAAATTTCTTGTAATGATACCACCTCGTACGAAGTAATTGTTTACGATATTCCAAATGCGAACATAGAATTTATTGCCGGTGGTGCGTCTTCTGAAGAAGGAAGCACGGGTGGTTGTATTATCAATCCTGTTCAGTTTAATGATATTTCAACTGTAATGCCACCTAGTGAAATCATTAGCTGGAATTGGAATTTTGGAGATGGTGGAACGTCAACTGATGAAAATCCAACACATACCTATGACGCAATTGGAACTTATACGATCACCTTAACCGTCACCGGAACGGGAGGATGCTCAGCAACCACAACCAAAACCATCACCATGACCAATGGCATTCCTTTGGATATCATTTCAAACGAACCGACCTGTTTTGGATTATCAGATGGTTCGATTATTATTAGTGTAGAAGGCGGAGGTGAGGATTTGCTGTTCGAAATTAAAAATGCAGACGGTGAATTGAAGAATATTGATAATAGTAATGCAGCGAATAGCCTCGGCGCTGGGACTTATACTTACACGGTTACAGACGATAGCGAATGTTCGGGCAGCGGGTCCATCACTTTAAACGAACCTGCCGAATTGGATATAGATTTAACTACTGTCGATCCGCTTTGTTATGGCGACAAAACAGGTTATGCAATAGTTGATGAAGTCTTTAATGCAACTGGTGATTTAGGATTAGTCAACTACAATTGGAGTCCTGTGGGTTTAAGTGGCATCGCAGAAGATTCTGCAGGCGGATTAGGTGCAGGAGAGCATGTGATCAACGTCATTGATGAAAATGGTTGTGCTAAATCCTTCACTTTTATGATCGACCAACCCGATTCGATTTACTTCGCAGAGGTAGGTTACGAACCTGCCTATTGTAGATTATACAACTACCAAAATGGAAATGGGGTTGTAAAAGTAGCGATGGCTGGCGGTACACCACATTATACTTATTTATGGACCAACTTAACCACAGGCGAAACCGATGATCATTCCACTTGGGGAAGTTTAAATCCTGGCGATTATCAAATTACCGCAACCGACGAACACGGTTGTGAACTCACCGAAATTCTTACGGTAGATTCTTTAAACCCAAAAGCTAATTTCGACATCACCTCACCACAATTCACCAGCAATTATAAAGGCACAGCTAACGTGAAAACCCACTACACCAATACCTCACAGCACTTTGCAAATCCTAACAACCCTTTATCCGACACTACTTTTTTCTGGAATTTCAATTACCTACCCGGCGATTGGATCCTCAGCGAATC
>NZ_JHXV01000065.1 GCF_000621625.1 Crocinitomix catalasitica ATCC 23190 | reverse complement strand
GATGTTTCATTTTCAAATACGCCTGTATGTTTAACGAGTTCAATTGATTCGCTTGCTTCACATTCATTATTATCTTCAACAACAATTATATATATCCCATTTGTTAATCCTGTCAAATCTTCTGTATCGTCAAAATCACCTGTACCATCATTATCCCAATCAAAAATATAAGGCGTTATACCGCCTGCTACAGTGATGTCTATTGCGCCATCTCCACCTGCATCTTCGTGTGTGATTTCATAGGTAATTACAGGTGAGTCTAATATCTCAATATCTATTGTTAGTGGGCAATCTGCGCCGTCACTAGTTGCTGTATAAGTAATAATGCCGGTTGTAGTTGGGGTAAAAGAGATGCCATTTTCCACATCCATATCCCAAGTTATTGTCGCATCGTTTTCAGATGTAGCATCTAGGATTAGTTCGTCTCCTAAACAAATAATAGATTCGAATGGTGTTAAAGTAAGTGGGTCGCAAAGTATTGTTATTATTACTTGACCATGCTCTTCGTTTACACCTGTTTCATTATTTTGTGCAGTACCTTGGTTATAAGATCCGCCTCCGCCACCACCTGCGCGACATGTGTTTCCGTTACCTCCAGCGCCGCCAGAATATCCGCCACCGCCACCACAGCCACAGACAGCACCTCCACCTCCGCCAAATCCTCCATCACCATCTTCGCCCATTCCAACAGCGCCAAGTCCTCCTGTAAAATCAGGTAGTGTGCTTCCTCCCGTACATCCATCTCCCCATGTTGAGTTTTGACCAACACTTAACCAGCCTCCGCCACCAGAACCTGTTCCTGAAGGAGCATCTCCTGCACCTCCATGTCCACCTATTCCTCCGTCTGCATCTCCTTCGGCACCGCTTGTGCCGTCTTCACCAGCTTGACCTGGTAATCCATTTACACATTCTCCTGCCCAGTTTTGGTTTCCACCCCCACCACCGCCTGCAGCAATTAATGGTAAAGCATCGTCTGTTGGGTTCCAAACAAAGGTTCCACCACCTCCACCACCAGATGCGCCCGCTCCACCGCAACTATTTACTGTTCCTTGACCACCAACAACAATGTTTAGAACATCTCCGGGAGTAACTGTAAATTCACCATAAATTCCTGCACCAAAACCGCCATTAGTATTGCCACCTTGTGCGCCGTACGTTTGAATTGAGATTGCAGTTACTCCGGCAGGTACTTCATATGTTTCACTTTCACCTGTATATTCGAAAGTTGTTACTTGTGAGCTTGCAGTGAATCCTGCAATCATAAAACCTCCAAAAATGAAAATTCGTTTTAAGTAGTTTTTTATCATAATTCGTTTTTTTTACGAATTTATATTTTCACAATGCTGGATCTTTATATACTTTATGAAGACCGTTTTTTCTTTATGAACTGCATTTTTATTGAATCGAATAACAGATTGTTAAGCTCTTTTTTTAGGAAGGGTT
>NZ_JHXV01000064.1 GCF_000621625.1 Crocinitomix catalasitica ATCC 23190 | reverse complement strand
TTTCTGATCCACCATCACCAGTTAATACATAGCTCTCACCTAAACAAATTTCAGATGGCGTCGCAGTACTTGAAGCATCTGGACGAGGAGCACCAACCAATGTTATTTCTACTGGAGGAGCTTCACAGCCGAGCAACGACCCAATTAATGTAAACGTAACTTCTCCAGGCATGGCATCAAAAGGCACATTATCTTCTACACCCATATCCCAAACATAAGTATCACCGCCTTCACCCCATAAAGTAATTTCTGTTCCTTCACAAGCTGCTGGAGAACTTGAATTAGCAATAATTTCTGGAATTTCAGTACTTGTAACAGTAACAGTTAAAATACAGTCATCTGGACCAGTACTAACACATGTATAAACAGTTTCTCCTAATGGTGGAACAAAAGCTACACCATTTTCAATTCCCATATCCCAAGAAACGTCACCACCAGTGTCTGATTCAGCATAAAGCGTTACTGATTCACCAGCACAAACACCAGTTGGAGTTGCATCTAAAGTTAAACCAGTACAAAGTACAGTAATAATTATTTGACCATGTCCACTATGACTGGCAGCTGTATTAATTTGATCCGTACCAACATTGTACGATCCACCACCAGCACCACCTTTTTCATCAATAAGGTCTGTATAGTGACCGCCGCCACCGCCTGAATAGCCGCCGCCACCGCCGCCGCCGTATTCACCAGCACCGCCGCCGCCAAGTCCCCATCCACCGTAATTATCATTAAAATGACAACCACCGTTAATTCCACCAGCACCACCAGAAGCCCAAGACTTACCAGATCCATCACCACTTAAAGTTCCGGGTAAAGCACCGCCATCCCAATCTCCATTTCCTCCATATCCATCACCATAAAGTCCTCCACCACCGGAAGACCAGCCACAATCACCAGACATATATCCTTTTTGACCTCCATTTCCGCCAGTACCACCTAAACCAGAAGAGTTACCTCCAGCTTCAGTAATTTGCCCACCAGAAGCAGCAGGAGAAGATGTTGATCCACCACCGCCACCGCCAGCAATAATTAATGGAGCACCTTCAAATAATACACCGGTACCACCGCCGCCACCGCCAGCATTATTCCATTGACGTCCAGCCTCTCCGACTATAACCTCTAAAACATCTCCTGGGCTTACCGAAAAATCACCAATCATAGTAGCACCAAGACCACCAACACCGCCATTTCCTCGACCACCTTCAGCACCATACACCTCGATACGTATTGACGTACCGTCCACAACTGTGTAAGTCTGAACATCTCCCGTATAATCAAACACATCTTGACCCCAGAGGTTGGTCAAACCAAAGGTCAGAATGGTTGATAAAACTAATTTCATTAAGTATTTTTTCTTCATAGGAATATATTTGATTTAAATCAAATCTACGCAAAATATAACACAAAAAAAATAGGGACTTAAAAAAGCCCCTATTTTAAATCGTTAATACTTAATTTATTGTTTCACAACCTGTGCGAATCCAATTTTATCATTTGCATTTACACGGATAATGTAAGCACCATTTGCTAATTCTTCCATTGAAAGTTCAGCTTGATCAGTACCTTGTCCTT
>NZ_JHXV01000063.1 GCF_000621625.1 Crocinitomix catalasitica ATCC 23190 | reverse complement strand
TCCAATTGTTCCACTTTTTTAAAACTTAGGTTATTCGCATTGCAAATGCGACTGAAGAACACACTCATTACGCTAACGCTAAATGAGCGCGAGGTGGGTAACTTTGTAATTTGTTTCACGCAGCCAATATTAAAAACATGAAAATCATCTTTCTTTTATGCATTGCCTTGGCTACAAACCTAGTTTGGAGTCAAAATGATAATCAACCTATTTTGACCATAAATATTATTGAAACAACGAAAGACTCAATGACATTATTGGATAACGAATATCTCCACATCAAGACTTTTACTGTTGAAAATGGTAATAAAATAACATTCGGAAAAGAACTGGAAGCAGGTTATTATAAACTAGGACCTCAGCGACAAGAAATCTATATTGGTGAAGAATTTAACCTCATCGCATCATACAATGAAAAGGCAGACAATAGCTTTTTATTTTCAGGTAATGGCGCCAAGGAAAATGAATATTTGGGTCTAAAAAACACTCAATTTGAAGAGTTGAATGGCATGCACAATTATATGTCTGATGAAACTGATTTTTTAAGAAAAGCCGACTCCGTAAACACCGAATTCAATCAACTTTTCAATGAATACAAATCTGATTTTCATAAAGATTTTATGGTTTTAGAAACTAAAGATTTAGAATATGAACATATCAATAGATTAGCTGATTATAGAGATTTTCATGGATTTATAACGGATAATCGAGAATTTAAAGTATCTGAAAATTTTCCGCGTATATTTAAAGATTTTGACTACGACAATGTTGAAAACTTGAAGGTCCCCCACTATCTTGGTTTAGTTGAAAGATATTTCCGTAATGAAGTAAATAATCAAGTGTGGGAAGATGAAGAAAGTAAAGATTATTTTCTTGAATTCCTTCTATTAATTGACCAGGCAGTAGAAAACGAAAAAATAAAAGAAGTTATCGCAATTAAAGAAGGAATCTATTCGCTAAAAAAAACAAAACAAATCGATAGCTTATATGTATTGGTTAAAAAATTGGCGGGTAATCATCGACTTTTCCCTAAAGTAACTTCTAAATATGAACAAATTCAACATGTTTTACCTGGGAAGGTAGCACCTCAATTTACTTATGTAGATACAGCCGGTACTGCAGTTAGTTTGAGTGATTTTAAAGGAAAACTGGTTTATATTGATATATGGAATAGAGGTTGCACACCTTGCATTAAAGCAATGCCAACATTAAATAAACTGAAAGACTCATTCTCCGACAAAAACATCGTATTCCTGAACATTTCAATCGATAATACAGAAGATTGGCTCGCCGCCATTGCCAAATACAATGTTAAAGGTATCAACTTAAACGCTCCTAAGAATAACAATCCATTTTTCGAAGCTTTTGATGTATTTGGCTATCCTCGCTATATATTAATTGATCAAGAAGGTAAAATTATAGATCCCAATGCCAAACACCCTTCGCATCCAGGTTTAGTTGAAGAATTACAATCTCATTTGTAAATTAAAACCTAAATCTCGCGCTCATTTTGCAAAGCGTAATGAGTGTTGCACTGAGCTTTTGCCGAACGTGTGTGTTCTTATTTTGGCATTTGTAATGCCACTCCTATCATCTTTTTTTTGCATATTTGCTATATGTCAG
>NZ_JHXV01000062.1 GCF_000621625.1 Crocinitomix catalasitica ATCC 23190 | reverse complement strand
GAAGAGAATTCTTGTATCAAAATAGGTGAATTTGTGCAAATAATTGGATCAGTAATTATCAAGTCAGATAAACCGAATTTTAGAAAATTACCGGAGCTTACACTGTCGAAAAACAGCAAAATTAGCGGCTTGGTTTATTGCCAAGGTAAAACACAATTATTAGGAGAGATTAACGGTCATTTATATACCGAAAAGTTCTTTCTTAAAACTCAATCTTCGTCTTACGAAAACCATTTGTTAAATGGAGTCGTTTCATCAAACTTACCTGTAAAATTTACGACTGCCAATATTTTTAATTCTACGACAAAACTAAACCTCATTTCATGGCTCAATTAAATTGGATTAGCAAAAGGTCAAAACATCGCAGATTAAATGGTTTTACTATGCTAGAATCATTAGTAGCAATAACGATTTTGTCTGTATTAGTTTGGCTTGGAAGTGCTGTTTATAGTAATGTTTTAAAATCCGAAGATCCTATGGTGTTTCACCAGGCATTGTTAGAAGTAGACAGATGCCACCAGCGACTTACAACTGAAAAAGAAGTGGAAGATAAGCTATTTGAATATGGAAGTTATACTATAAAACAAGAAATTGAAGTCTATAAAAATAAGCATTCAAACGGTTTATATAAAGTCACTTATTCAGTTGCTGATAATTATTCAAATGAATTATATACTGAAAATCATTTAATGATATTCTTAGAAAATGCAGAATAAACTGGTCAAAATATCGTCATTTACAATAATGGACGTCCTTTCAGGAATGGTGATTACAAGCATTATCATTGGAATGGTTTTCTCAATGTTTACGGTAATTAATCAGCAATTATATAGCTATACCAACACAAGAGCAGAATTAAACAAATTTTTATTATTAAAAGCTGATTTAAAACGAACCATATTTGACCCAAACATACATTTAAACACAGTAAATAACGAACTTTTTTTCGAACGATCCGGCAGTAAAATCCATATTTTTCAAAGTGATTTAGACTTACTGAGATATACAGATAATTCGATTGATACCCTGTCGAGTAAAATAGAAAATTATTATTTAATAAAATCAATTGAACAGTCTGATAAGTCCACGGTTGATGGTGTACATCTTGAAGTATTAGTGAACAAGGTCAAGTTGACTTGTGATTTTTATCGACAAACAGATAATGCTGAACAAATAAATAAAGCTATTCTTGATGGGGTTTAAGATCGAACAAAATATCGAAGCCGTTAAAATAGATCAACCAACAAAATCAAAAAATTGGTTCACTACTGATATTGATTTTTTTGGAGGTCATTTTGGAGCAAAGAAAAAGGAAAGATTTTATTTGGACATGCGAACCCTATTAGCTGCAGACGTAGATTTGAGAACTGCACTTGAGATCATCACAGATGAGCAAGAAAAACAAAAAGATATTGATACCCTTAATGTAATTTACGAAACGGTTATCAAAGGTAAATCCCTATCACAAGGTTTAGCTGCAAGCAATAAGTTTTCAGAATATGAATTTTATTGTATACAAGTAGGCGAGGAGTCAAATCGATTAGTAGAAGTGCTCGACGAATTAATTATTTATTACGCAGATCAAAGTGCGATGAAAAAACAGATTACTTCGGTGATGTCTTATCCACTATTTGTTTTAGTTATTACAATTGGTTTGGTCTACTTTATGATGAC
>NZ_JHXV01000060.1 GCF_000621625.1 Crocinitomix catalasitica ATCC 23190 | reverse complement strand
TCAATGTGAACCTATAGTAAAGGTGCACGGGGTCTTTCCGTCCCGTTGCGGGTAATCGGCATCTTCACCGATACTACAATTTCACCGAGCTCATGGCCGAGACAGTGCCCAGATCGTTACACCATTCGTGCAGGTCGGAACTTACCCGACAAGGAATTTCGCTACCTTAGGACCGTTATAGTTACGGCCGCCGTTTACTGGGGCTTCAATTCAGACCTTCTCCGAAGATAAGCCCTCCTCTTAACCTTCCAGCACCGGGCAGGTGTCAGACCCTATACATCATCTTTCGATTTCGCAGAGTCCTGTGTTTTTGATAAACAGTCGCCTGGGCCTATTCACTGCGGCCCATCCGAAGATGGGCGTCTCTTCTCCCGAAGTTACGAGACCATTTTGCCTAGTTCCTTAGCCATGAATCACTCGAGCACCTTAGTATTCTCTACTTGACTACCTGTGTCGGTTTGCGGTACGAGTAGTTAATATCTGAAGCTTAGAGGTTTTTCTTGGGAGCATGATTAGGGTCATATCTAATTGTCTAAAAGACGCTTAGTACTATCAGGTTCAACTCATCAGCGGATTTGCCTACTGAATCAACGTCTACACCCTTTAACGCGGACTTCCGTCACCGCGCAGACCTTTCACTTCTCCGTCACCCCATCGCAATATTAACTAGTACAGGAATATTAACCTGTTTTCCATCGATATCTCCTTTCGGATTAACCTTAGGTCCCGACTAACCCTCAGTCGATTAACGTAGCTGAGGAAACCTTAGTCTATTGGTGAGCAGGTTTCTCGCCTGCTTTATCGTTACTTATGCCTACATTTGCTTTTCTGTACACTCCACAATACCTTACAGTACTGCTTCAACGCAGAACAGAATGCTCCCCTACCACTGTATAATTTAATATACAATCCATAGCTTCGGTAATATACTTATGCCCGATTATTATCCACGCGCGATCACTCGACTAGTGAGCTGTTACGCACTCTTTAAATGAATGGCTGCTTCCAAGCCAACATCCTAGCTGTCAAAGTAATCACACAACGTTAAAACAACTTAGTATATATTTAGGGACCTTAGCTGATGGTCTGGGTTCTTTCCCTCTCGGACATGGACCTTAGCACCCATGCCCTCACTGCTGAGCATATGTCATAGCATTCGGAGTTTGTCAGGGTTTGGTAGGCGGTGAAGCCCCCTAGCCCTATCAGTAGCTCTACCTCTATGACACTATATTCTCAACGCTGCACCTAAATGCATTTCGGGGAGTACGAGCTATTTCCTGGTTTGATTGGCCTTTCACCCCTACCCACAGTTCATCTGAACACTTTTCAACGTATATCAGTTCGGTCCTCCATTCCGTATTACCGGAACTTCAACCTGACCATGGGTAGATCACCAGGTTTCGCGTCTACCCCCGCTAACTTTATCGCCCTATTAAGACTTGCTTTCGCTTCGGCTACGTATCTTAAATACTTAACCTTGCTAACGAGGAGTAACTCGTAGGCTCATTATGCAAAAGGCACGCCGTCACCCGAAGGCTCCGACCGCTTGTAAGCATATGGTTTCAGGATCTATTTCACTCCCTTATTCAGGGTGCTTTTCACCTTTCCCTCACGGTACTTGTTCACTATCGGTCTCTCAGAAGTATTTAGCCTTACCAGATGGTTCTGGCAGATTCAGACAGGATTACACATGTCCCGCCCTACTCAGGATACTACTAGGTATAAAAACTATTTCATGTACGGGACTATCACC
>NZ_JHXV01000059.1 GCF_000621625.1 Crocinitomix catalasitica ATCC 23190 | reverse complement strand
ACACGTTCAATTTCAGGTTCTAGTTCCAGGTCAAACTTCAGTAACGAACCTACACATTCTGTTTATTGGGGTACTTTGGGCAATAGTTTACAACGTTAGCACTATACACCGCGCAGTGGAGTATAGCGCGTGTTAGCATCATTTTTATATCCCACTAATATATAAATCATAGAGGTTATTCGTTGTTAAATCAATTTTAAAACCCCAAAAAGTACCACAACCATCCTTACCTCGGATTAAGTTTTTATGCCAGTCATATTTAAACAAATCAGGGTTTCCGGTTTTTTTAATTTGCTTTTTCTCCCACCTGGTTAAATCTTCATCCTTAATGTCTATTATGCCTAAAATTGAAGCGGCAAATACATTTACATAAACAACATGGATGTGATCTTCTTTTCTGAGAGAAACTAACTGATAATTATATTCAATATCACGCAAGTCAACGCCACATTCAAAAGGAGTGGACGGGTTTGTTCTTTCTGTTAAAATTGATCTAACTATACTATCAATAGTGCTTAAGTTTTTTGAATCAAAATCGACAATATTATAACCGACAGATATTTGCATGATTGCACTCGAAGTGTCACCCTTTAGAATTACACAATTTGAATCTAGATGTAAAATGGGTGAGCGTACTTTTTGACTCAAACTATGGTTAGACAGTATTAAAATTGATATGATTATTAGACTTTTCATAAGTTGATGCTAACGATTGGGTAAAATTAGCCATTTATGGCGAACAGCTTTGCTGTGAATTTTACCTGTTGTTGTAGTGTCGTTTTATTTGTTTTTTACTTCAATTTTACGGCCGTCTAAATCCTGAAGTACAGCAATTAAACCCCATTCAGTTTTTGTTAATTCAGACTTAATAATCCAGTTTGAGTTTTTTAATTCGTTCATTCTCGTTGAAAGATTTATCACTTCAAATCCCAATCTAATTGAGTTGTCTGCTTTTTCCATAGATTTAGTCAACGGATAAATTTCAAATACAAATCCACCTTGTTCCGAGACATAATGAAAAGGTCCTGTTCCATGCTGATGGTAGTCGAATGAAAACCCTAAAAGCTCATATTGCTTTTTTAGAATTTCAGGTTCACTTGTTCGTATTACTACTAGATTTATTTTCATTCATTTATTTCCTTTCCGTTTTCATCAAGTACGTAATCGAAGCCTGCCCAATCACGAAGATAAATTTTGTCTTCTTTGATTTTAAAGGAATCTGTTCCATCTTGTGTAACAAAAATATCTCGTGCCCCAAATGTCCATTTTTGTAATCCATTCATGTCTATTCTCGTTATTTGAAGTTCTCCATGAACAATGAAGTCTCCTTTGTAAGTATAGATTCCGAAACAAGTTGCTGGATCAATTCTCTTATTCCAATTTAAGTCGAGATTAGGAATAGTTAGACTGTAAATACTATCACAACAACACAAATACAGGACGTTGTCAATTATTTGAACAGAATCAATATGAATTCCCGTTGCACCTCCCGTTTCGCAAACAATAGCACTTCTAATTTCTTGACCGTTTTCAAATATTCTTATTCCGTGCTTTGAAGTTGGACGGTATCTGTTATCTTGAAAGTATTCAATATCGTATACTTCAATGTTGTCCACTGAATTCAAAGTATATTGCTCCGCATCTACTAATTTAATTCGATATGGTGATTTTTCCAATTCCATTTTATGCACTACAACGTTTGAGCAAAATTAGGCATTTATGCCGAACAGCTTCGCTGTGAATTTTGCTTTTTGTTATAGCCTTTTTTTATTTTTTATTGAACAATCCT
>NZ_JHXV01000058.1 GCF_000621625.1 Crocinitomix catalasitica ATCC 23190 | reverse complement strand
TAAAAATTCATGAAATGAACGATATCACGGATTCGTGGGATGGAACAGACATGAGTGGTTCTAAATGTCAAGATGGTGTATACTTTTACACGTATATAGCTACCTCAGATAACGGAACAAAGATTGAAGGTCAAAGCACAGTGACCATCCAATCAGGAAAATAAAAAGTTAAATTAATTAACGATTTAAAGCCCCACTCAATTTTTGAGTGGGGCTTTTTTTTTATGTCCGAGCAACTTTTATTGCATTTACTAAGTCTTTATAGCAAATACATTTCAATCGACTAATTATGAAAAAATTAAAAGGGATTTTTATAGCTGCAATATTGCTATTTTCTTCGGCGTCATTTTCTCAAGAAACGGCGGATCCAATTTCTTATGGCACGGCAACTATCAGCGCAGATTTTTGTGTTGTTTTAGATGCTGAAAATCCAATTCAGGAATACTATAAAGCAAGTTTAGCTGACTTAGGTTTTGAATCTGAAGCAGAAGCGGTTAAGCAATGCGGGTATAAACATAACAACTTATATACGCTAGAAGTTGATTATGCGAACAATGAAGTGCTTATTAAAATTCATACAGACAGAACGTCTGCGCCGCAAGACGTTGCTTGGTGGAATACTTACTTTGTGGACCTTTGTTCTCAATATTAAAAAAAAGACTATGTTTTTAAAATATACAAAATCTATATTTATAACAGCGATCTTGTTAGTCGCTGGTTATAGTTCGTACGGCCAAGTTATTGGTGCAGGTACGTATTTAATGGGAGATTTAGTGAATATTGCAATTGATAATCCAACTGGAAAAGAGGGAACAATTGACGGTGCTGGATTTCATTATCGTGGTGGTGCGCCTGGCACACGTTGTGGTTTCGTTTCTGATCCAAGTGAAACAGGTTGGGACCCTTTATTATTCAATGGTGATTATTTTACTCCTGGTGGTCCAGAAAATGGATGGGGATGCCAAATTAATGGTACGGATTATGCAAATAACGCAGGAATTAATCAGATTTTAGCTGATCCAAGTAATTTGATTAGTCATTCTTTGGTTGGTGATTGTATTACTGTGGAGTGGCAAGGGATTGTTGATGGTGTAGTTATAAATATAAAGTATCATTTAACAATGAGAGATTTATTTTATACTACTGAAATAACAATGACCAATACTACGGATGAGGATTTAACAGATGTTTATTATTATAGAAATGTTGATCCTGATAATAATCAACCGTTGACTGGATCTTTTACAACAACGAATACAATTGTTTCCCAACCAACGGGTGGTTGTCAAAAATCATTGGTTTCAGCTGAGCAAGCTTTACCTCACCCTTCTTATGTAGGATTTGGTGCTTTAGGAGACAAGTTTAGAGTTTGTATGGGTGGATTCACAAACCGTGATTCTGATGATTTATGGAATGCCGTTGCACCAACTTTTGAAGGTACAGAAGGAGCAGTAAGAACAGAAGATAGAGCGATTTCAATTATTCACAAAGATGATATTCCTGCAGGCGAATCAATTAATTTTACATTCGCAGTTGTTTTAAGTGGAGATGCTGTTGAAGGCGCATTTGCTACTTTATATTATATCGATTATGAATCTGCTGGTGGAATTGGTGGTGGAGTTATTAACCAATGTAATCCAGAATTAGATTCTGTAACAAGTTGTGCAGGTAATCCTGTAATTTTAACTGTTGACGGACCAAATGCAGGAGATTACGAATGGACTTGGAGTTCTGATCCAGAAGATGATGATTTAGTTTTAGATGGACCAACTGTTGAGGTTTCTCCGGAAGAAACAACTACTTATACAGTATTCGGTGATCCAATAAGTGATTGTTTAACAGAAACGATTACTAAGTCAATCATGGTTATTTATTCTGAAGGACCGCAATTGGAAATTACTGATCCAGGACCGTTCTGTGAAGATTTTGAATTAGATTTATTAGAATGGATGGATTTAAATGATACTGAAGATGCTGTTTGGAATTTCTTCTCTGAAAGACCAGATAGTTCAACTCAAGTAGAGCCATTATATGAAGATGATTTTATGGGACCAGATGATGAAGTTTGGTTGATGATTGGAGATACAGCAAATGGTTGTTATAGTACTATGCGTGTTATTATTGATTTTGGTGGACTTGGTGCAGCAGGTGATGATAATACAATCGATTTATGTGGTGAAGACGGTGTAACTATCGATTTACATGATTTAATTAGTGAAGGAGCAAATCCATTAGGAAGATTTAGAGAGGTAACAGCTTCAGGACAATTTACAGCTGGTACAGGTGTGCT
>NZ_JHXV01000057.1 GCF_000621625.1 Crocinitomix catalasitica ATCC 23190 | reverse complement strand
GATTCGCTGAGGATCCAATCGCCGGGTAGGTAATTGAAATTCCAGAAAAAAGTAGTGTCGGATAAAGGGTTGTTAGGATTTGCAAAGTGCTGTGAAGTATTGGTGTAGTGGGTTTCCACATTGGCTGTGCCTTTGTAGTTGCTCGTGAATTGTGGCGAGGTGATTTCAAAATTGGCTCTTGGGTTCAAAGAATCAACCGTTAGAATTTGGGTTAAAGTGCAGCCGTTTTCATCCGTGGCTACCATTTCATATTGACCGGGATTTAGACCGCCCCAAGTAGAATTCGTACTTGTTTCGCCTGTGGATAAATTGGTCCATAAATAATCATAATCTGGAATGCCGCCTGCCATGGCTGCTTTCACTACGCCGTTTCCTTTTTGGTAATTGTATAAACGACAATAAGCAGGTTCAAATTCGAATTCTACAAATCGTAAAGAATCTGGTTGATCGATAATAAAACTAAAGGAATTGGAACAACCATTGGCATCAATTACATTCACTATATGCTCTCCAGCTCCCAATCCTCCAGCCGAATCTTCAGCGATACCACTTAAACCAGCAGGACTCCAATTGAAGTTGATTAGACCTAAATCACCAGTTGCATTAAAGACTTCATCAACTATTGCATAACCCGTTTTGTCTCCGTAACAAAGCGGATCGACTGTGGTTAAATTAATGTCCATTTCGGACGGTTCGTTTAAGGTGATGGTGCCACTGCCCGAACATTCGCTATCGTCTGTAACCGTGTAGGTATAGGTGCCAGCGCCCAAGCTATTCGCCGCATTGCTATTGTCGACATTTCTAACTAATCCATCTTCATCAATAACTGTAAAAATTAAATCATCTCCTCCACCATCTACATTAATAATAATTGACCCATCCTTAAAACCATAACAGGTCGGTTCGTTTGAAATTATATCCAAAGGAATGCCGTTTGTCATGGTGATGTTTTTAGTAGTGGTTGAAGAACAACCTCCCGTTCCGGTGACAGTGAGTGTGATGGTATAAGTTCCAATCGCATCATAAGTATGTGTTGGATTTTCGTCTGTTGACGTTCCCCCATCACCGAAACTCCAGTTCCAGCTAGTAATTTCACTAGGCGGAATTACTGTGGAAATATCGTTAAACTGAACAGGGTTGATTATGCAACCACCTGTGCTGCCTACTTCAGAAGAGGCACCGCCTGCAATAAATTCTATGTTGGCAGCCGGAACATCATAGATAACCACTTCGTAGGTTGCGGTATCATTACAAGAAATGTCACTGTGCCCAATTAAAGTTACGGTGTATGTTCCTGCTTCATCATAAACATGACTAGGATTATCATCTGTTGAAGATTCACCATCACCAAAATCCCATTCCCAAGTGGGGACGTCATCTTCTGGAATAGTAGAAATATTATCAAAATCAATTGCTTCTCCCAAACAAACATTTTCAAAACTAAAATTAGCATCCAAAACATCAGGAAAATGAATAGTTTCTACTAATCTTAAACAACGCTCACCAATGGTGTATTGTGCGGTATAGATTCCCAAACCATAATCACTGGCACTTACAGTTGAACTGGTTTCACCTACCAAAGCAATTCCATCTTTATACCATTGCCAATCACCACCAAGAGTATCAATAATTGCGGTTAATAATAGGTTGCCATCACACCAGTCACCAGTTTGGGAAATGTCTGTGAAGTGGTCTGAATCGATGAGGGTTAATTCATCAAAATAATAATAACCATTTGGGTATGTAATGCCGTCAATTACTTCTGAGCCACATTGTTTTGCTAAAGCAATCGCATAAATATCTACGAGGGGTGTAAAAGTAAAGGTTACTTCTTGCCATGAGCCATCCATGATATAATTTATTTCAACATCAGCTAAATCTTGCCATTCTCCAAAGCCAATAGGACAATCACCACCAGCCCATGGTAAATCATCACATTCAGGAGTGCCATAAAGATGCAATTCAAAAAAATCTTCACCTTCACTCCAAGCGGTATAAAAATTTAAAGTATAGGATCTACCAGCCATCATCGGGCTAAATAAGCAGGTACCAACTGTTTCACAAAAGCTTGGGCGAGAGGCTAAACCCACATAGCCTTCTCCACCACCAGGCAAAGGTATAACCGCAGGTGTATCAAAACCAAGGAATAAATCACACAAATGATAAAAATCAGAACTTCCCCAATTAGCTTCTGTCCAGGCATCTGAGCAGCGTAAAGAAGGGAAGTAATCACAACATAAAGTATCCTCAAAAGAAGGGTTTGGAATTAAGCTCGAAAAGCCATCTAACTCAAAACAATCACAATCCGAATCATTTAAATCAATCAGCAAATCTCCATCATCATCAATACCGTTGTTACATATTTCTTGAGAGAAAGCAGACAACGAGAAAAAACAAAGTATGAGGGTTAATAATTTCATTTATTGCAAGATAGGATAATAAGACAAAAGAAGAAAGACAAAATA
>NZ_JHXV01000056.1 GCF_000621625.1 Crocinitomix catalasitica ATCC 23190 | reverse complement strand
CCTTTAGCTATCGTTTATTCGCCTTTACTAGTTGTAACTCTAATTATAAACATCAAGATAATATCTATATTATAAGAAACAAACCTAAGGGATAGAAATCGGGTTCACTCAATTAGCTTCAACGGCGGCGGGCTTTTCGTTCTAATCTTTTTTCTATCCGTCTGAGGCGGACGGATAGAAAAAAGGATATCCACTGCAATCCCTAACGCGAAAAAGTCAACGACCCAATAAATTATCCAAAAACCTGTTTTTCCATTCCAGGCTGCCACAAAACCAGTAAATACTTATCTCGTTGATTATCCCGCATCTCTTTAAAACCTTGGTCGTAACAAAACAAATACGTATCGCCAGCTTTTGTTTTATAATAATGCGTAAAAAAACGTGGGTTAAAACCTTCATTCAACAATACTTCTTTACGAACAGTCGCTTTACTTTTAATATTATATTTTGCTAAAATTTTTCTATTTTTTCGCAAAACGTCATCCACTTTCTTTTTGAAATAAACTTTGCCACTCTCTTTGTTCTTTTTAGCATGATAGGCCGTTTTACAATAATTCGAACAGAATAATCGGTCTATCCTCCCCTCTACCTTATTCCCACATTCTTCATACTTACAATTCCTCATATTCGTTTATTTATACGTTTAATTATACGGATAAATTAGGTTCTAAACAACTTTATTCCAAATGTTTGTATATAAAAAAAGCTTATGAAAACCGGATATGGAAACATCACACTCAAGCATTTATTGATAGATGACATGCGACATATAGGACTTCAATTCTACCCCAATAAAAACATAGAAAAAATAATTGAAGTCAACAAATTTTGTAGTTGGAACGATACCTACAATATGTATTGTACGCCTAACACTTCTGAAAATTTTTCACTCATCTTCAATCTCTTTAAAGGCATCGCGTGGATAAATGGTACCCATTTTTTTGAAGGAAAAAAACATCTAAAAGATAATGACCCTATCAATCTCGATGCTTACCGTAAAAGTTCGACTGACAAAACATTTAAAGTACCCGAAAATTACCTCGCTAAACTTGAATACAAGCGATATTCCAAAAATACTGCGCGCACCTATATCAGCTATTTCGAAAAATTTTTAAACCATTTCAAAACAAATAACCTTTTAAACATTAGTGAAAATGACATACAAACCTATCTTAACAGCTTAGCACAACAAGGCGTATCTTCATCACAATTAAACCAAGTTGTAAATAGCATTAAATTTTATTATGAAGTTGTCGAAAAAATGCCTAATCGTTTCTACGGCATAGAACGACCACGCAAGGAAGAACGTTTACCAACAATATTAAGTACCGACGAAGTAAAACGCATCATCAATTGCACCAACAACATTAAACACCGCTGTATCCTTTCCTTACTCTATTCAGCAGGCCTAAGACGACAAGAATTATTAAACCTTCGCCCTTCAGATATTGATTCACAACGCATGGTAATCACAATACGTGGCGGCAAGCGTAATAAAGATAGACATACCCTATTAAGTCATAAAGTACTGGCAGATTTACGTAATTATTACAAGCAATGGTCACCTACAAATTACCTATTCGAAGGCGCATTTGGCAAACAATACAGCGGAACCAGTATTGCAAAAATTTTAACAAAAGCTGCAATTAAAGGAGGTATAACTAAGAAAGTTACCCCTCACATGCTTCGCCATAGTTTTGCAACCCATCTATTAGAAAGTGGAACAGACTTAAGATATATTCAAACCTTATTAGGCCATAGCAGTTCTAAAACGACAGAGATTTATACAAAAGTCACATTTTCAAGTATTCAAAATGTCAAAAGTCCAATTGATTCCTTATTTTAGTGTTCTAATAACATATAAAAGGAATATCACACACGTGTTTGATATTCGGATGTTGTGCATCATTACAAAAAAACAAACCGAATAGACAGAATTGAATTGTGAAAAGTGAAATATTAAAATACCTGTCAAAATACACTGTAATAACTAAAGAATTAGAAAACGCCATTTCTGAAAGTACTTTTATAAAAACTTTCAAGAAAGGGAGTGTTTTACTCAAGGAAGGAGGTATTTCTAATGAGTGTTATTTCATTATAAAAGGATGCGTTAGGAGTTATTTTCTAAAAGATGGTGAAGAAAAAACAATAGAGTTCTATACGGAAGAACAATCTGTTGTGCCTGCAAATTATGAAACGTTAAAGCCGTCAGAACACTATTTAGAATGTTTAGAAGATACTATTGCAAGCGTAGGAAATCCGAAATTAGAAAAAGAAACATTTCAAAAGTATCCTCAATTAGAATCGTTATCACGAATAATCGCTGAAACTATAATTCTTAAACAACAGGTTTCATTTACTGAATTTAAGACATCAACCCCCGAAGAACGATACTTAAGTATGCTAAAGAATAGACCTGCCTTGCACCAAAGAGTTCCTCAACACCAAATAGCGAGTTATTTGGGCATTAAACCAGAATCATTAAGTCGAATTAGGAAAAGAATAATAAATAAAAAGTGATTACTTAACCAAAGTCAATGGAACTGAATATATAGGTGTCTACTTTTAGGCTTATGGAGAATAGAAATAAACAAATATCAAAAATTGCAGGAATTTTAATCATTCTGGGAATAATTACTGGTATCTTAAGTATTGTTCCTGCCGTTGAAAGCAGTAAATTTCTTGAGGAAGTTTACCCAAATAAAAATCAAGTTTTAACTGGTGGAATATTTCAGTTCTTTTTAGTTCCTATTTATGTTGGCTTTTCGCTTTTGCTTTATCCAATACTTAAACAGTTTAGTAAAACTCTGTCGATTGGGTTTATAGGATTTGATTTATGGCAGCCACATTTCAAGTAATCGGAATAATACTACTACCGATATTTGTTCTCTTAAGCCAAGAACATTCTTCAGCCTCCCCTTCAGATATAGCCATTTATGAATCAGCTGGAGATATGTTAAGGTTGTTTCGTAATTTGACTAATCATTTAGGCGTTATATTGGCAACGGGATTAGGTAACGTACTTTTTTATTTAATTTTATACAAAGAAAAACTCGTTCCAAAGTGGATTTCCATTTGGGGGTTTTTAGGAAACATAGTTATAATGTTAGCAAGCTTCTTAATCATATTTCAATTAATTGAAGTAATTTCAACAGAATATGGACTAATGTCAATTCCGCTTGTAGTACAAGAAATAGTATTAGCAATATGGCTACTGACAAAAGGGTTGACTATAAAAACGAATGCACAACAAAATGTATAGTGCATAGCTAACCTGCGGGTTAGCTACGACACCATACATAAACCGTTATATTCAATCGCGGTGTTGCCAAGGGATTCCAAGCAAAATGTATAAGTGTATGGTAAGGGTGTGAAAAGGGTTAATCACGAAATTCAGCTAC
>NZ_JHXV01000055.1 GCF_000621625.1 Crocinitomix catalasitica ATCC 23190 | reverse complement strand
GCAACAGCAACAGTTGGTGGTGGAACAGAAGCTTATTCTTATGTATGGAGCAACGGTGAAACTACAGCTGCAATTTCTGGCTTAACTGCAGGAATCTATTCAGTAGTAGTAACTGATGCGAATGGATGTGAAATCACTGATGAAGTTGAAGTAACTGAGCCAGATGCATTAACTATCGAAATGACAGCTACAGAATTAGCTTGTTATGGTGATGATAATGGAATGGCAACAGCAACAGTTGGTGGTGGAACATTAGATTATACTTATTCATGGAGCAATGGTGAAACTACAGCTACAATTTCTGACTTAATTGCAGGAATGTATACAGTAATAGTAACTGATGCAAACGGATGTATGATTACTGATTCTATTGAAGTTGTTCAACCAACTGAATTAGAATTGACGATAAACTCAACGAATGTTCTATGTTTTGAAGAATCAAATGGTACTGCTGACGCTTCGGTTTCAGGTGGAACAGAAGATTATTCTTACTTATGGAGCAACGGAGCAACTACAGCTGTAATCGAAGATTTAGCTGCGGGTGTATATACAATTGTTGTAACAGACGAAAACGGATGTGAGATTGTTGATTCAGTAGAAATTACTGAGCCAGGTCACTTACACGTTTATGCTACAGCAACTGGAATTTTATGTTATGGTGATGAAACAGGAACAGCAACAGCAACAGTTGGTGGTGGAACAGAAGATTATACTTACTCTTGGACTCAAGGTGGTGTAGTTGTATCTACAGAAAACCCAGCGATAGGTCTTGCTGCAGGTTCGGTTATTATTACTGTAACTGATGCAAATGGATGTACTGCAATTGCAACTACAACTGTTGAAGGTCCAGAAGCGCCATTATCTGTTGAGATGTCAAATGACAATCTTGCTTGTTATGGTGATGATGATGCAACAGCTTCAGCTAGCGTTGAAGGTGGAACTGCACCATACACTTATTTATGGAGCAATGGTGAAACTACAATGACAATTACTGACTTAGCTGTTGGTATTTATACTGTAGTAGTAACTGATGCAAATGATTGTGAAATTACTGGTTCAGTAGAAGTTGAAGGGCCAGAGGCTTTAACACTTGAATTGACATCAGAAAACATCACATGTAATGGATATGAAGATGGATCAGCAACTGCAATAGTAGGTGGTGGAACATTGGATTATTCTTACTTATGGAGCAATGGTGAAACTACAGCTACAATTTCAGGCTTAACTGCAGGAATGTATTCAGTAACAATTACTGATGCAAATGGTTGTACAATCACTGAGTCTGTTGAAATCACAGAGCCAGAAGTTTTAGCTATCGATTTAGTATCAACATTTGATGCTACTTGTGGTGGTGAAGGACATGATGGGTCTGCTGAAGTAACTGTAACAGGTGGAACAGCACCTTATTCTTATTTATGGAGCAATGGAGCTACTACAGCTTCTGTTACAGATTTAGATTTTGGTACTTATTCAGTTGATGTAACAGATGCTAACGGATGTATGGTATCTGAAGGAACAGTAATTATTGGAAGACCAGTTTGTTGTGATGTAACTGATCCAGGCTTAATCGCTGAAGATCAAGAATCATGTGGACCATTCGATCCAGCAATGCTGACAAGTGTAACACCTGCTTCAGGTGGTATCGGTCCAGTTGAATATTTATGGATTCAAAGTAATGTATTAGTACCAGTTGTACCAGGTGAGCCTTATTGGACTCCTGCACTAGGAGCAAATACTGATGCAACTTATGATCCAGGAATGTTGACAGAGACAACTTATTTCCTAAGATGTACAAGAAACGAAGGATGTCCAGCATTCTCTTCTGAGTCTAATGTTGTAATCATTACAATTCACCCAGAGCCAGTATTAGCTACAACAGTTGTAGATGTACTTTGTTATGGTGATGCTAATGGAACAATTACAGCAACAGTAACAGAAGGAACAGCACCATTTACTTATTTATGGAGTGACGGTCAAACAACTGCAACTGCAACAGATTTAGCACCGGGTGAATACTCAGTGACTGTAACTGACGCTAATGGATGTTCTGATATCGCTTATGCTGAAGTAATGGAGCCTTCTCCATTAACAATTGAAATGTCTGCTACAGATGTTGATTGTTATGGAAATGCAACTGGAACAGCAACTACTTATGTAGGTGGTGGAACAGGAGCTTATACTTATGTATGGAGCAACGGTGAAACTACTATGTCAATTGAAGGCTTAATTGCTGGAATGTATACAGTAGAAGTAACTGATGTAAATGGATGTATGATCACTGATTCAGTAGAAGTAACTGAGCCAGATGCATTAACAATTGAAATGACTGCAACTGCAGTTGATTGTTATGGTAACGCAACTGGATCTGCTACAACAACTGTTGGAGGTGGAACTGCACCATATACTTATTTATGGAGTAACGGTGGAACTACAGCTACAATTTCTGACTTAACTGCAGGAATGTACACAGTAGTTGCAACAGATGAAAATGGATGTGAAATTACTGATTCAGTAGAAGTAACTGAGCCAGATGCATTAACGATTGAAATGGCTGCAACAGCTGTTGATTGTTACGGAAATGCAACAGGTTCTGCAACTGCTACAATTGGTGGTGGAACAGAAGCTTATTCTTATGTATGGAGCAATGGTGGAACTACAGCTACAATTTCTGACTTAATTGCAGGAATGTATACAGTAGTTGTAACTGACGCTAACGGATGTGAAATCACTGATTCAGTTGAAGTAACAGAGCCAGATGCATTAACTATCGAAATTACAGCTACAGAATTAGCTTGTTACGGAGATGACAATGCATCAGCAACTGCAACAGTAGGTGGTGGAACTGCACCATTTGATTATTTATGGAGCAATGGTGAAACTACAGCAACAATTTCTGGCTTAACTGCAGGAATTTATTCAGTAGTAGTAACTGACGCGAATGGATGTGAAATCACTGATGAAGTTGAAATAACAGAACCAGATGCATTAACTATCGAAATGACAGCTACAGAATTAGCTTGTTATGGCGATGATAATGGAATGGCAACTGCAACAGTTGGTGGTGGAACATTAGATTATACTTATTCATGGAGCAATGGTGAAACTACAGCTACAATTTCTGACTTAACTGCAGGAATGTATACAGTAGTAGTAACTGATGCAAATGGATGTATGATTACTGATTCTATAGAAGTTGTTCAACCAACTGAATTAGAATTAGATTTCGAAACAACAATGGTTCTTTGTAACCTTGGTGCTGATGGATCAGCTACAGTATCTGTAACAGGTGGAACACCAGAATATTCTTATTTATGGAATACTGGAGCTACAACTGCTACTATTTCTGACTTAACTGCAGGAATCTATACTGTAACTATTACAGATGCAAATGGTTGTGAGATTGTTGATTCAGTTGAAATTACTGAGCCAGGTCACTTACACGTGTTCGCAATGAAAACTGATGTGATTTGTTATGGTACAGCAACTGGAACGGGAACTGCATATGCAGGTGGCGGAACACCAGATTACACTTACGAGTGGAAACAAGGTGGTGTAGTCGTATCTACGGAGAATCCAGCGACTAATTTAGTTGCAGGTGGAGCTATCGTGAAAGTTACTGACGCTAATGGATGTACTGCAATTGCTAGTATCTATATTAATGGACCAGAAGCGTTTGAATTATCAATCAACTCTATTAACAATAACTGTTATGGTGATGAAGATGGTGAAGCAGCTGTTAGTGTAACAGGTGGTGAACCAGGATATACTTACTTATGGAGCAACGGTGAAACTACAGAAACAATTACTGGCTTAGCTGCTGGTACTTATTCAGTAGTAGTAACTGATAATGAAGGTTGTACTATTGAAGGTGAAGTAGTTATTACTGAGCCAGAAATGTTAACAATCGAAATGACTTCTACTAATGTAAGTTGTTATGATGGTGACAATGGATCAGCTACAGCAACTGTAGGTGGTGGAACTGC
>NZ_JHXV01000054.1 GCF_000621625.1 Crocinitomix catalasitica ATCC 23190 | reverse complement strand
ACAGAAAACGTCGCTTCGTGTCCATTTAGTGTTGATATTTTGGGAGTTGAAGTAATATCAATCACACTGTTACTTTCTAAAAAACGTAGTGATGCGTAAAAATTAGGTGTTACCGAACCAATATTAATGATACCAAATCCATTAAATGCATTGATCAATGTGTTTATACTTTTTGCTCCAAGCGTCATATCTATCCCAGGAAATACCTGACCTTGAGTGGCTATTGGTCCATCAGAAATACCTGCCTTCATTTCCTTTGTGACACCGCTTGTTTTCTCAGAAAAAACTATAATTATATCAATTTGAACCATGGGTACCACCTGATCTACTGAATGAATAAATGCTTTTAACTCATTAATTTTAAGATAAGATCCTGATACGATTAATCCGTTTAATTCAATAAATTCCTTTATTTCTATTCCTTTTAAAAAGTCTGAAGGGATCAAATCTACCACTGTTTCAATCGTCCTATTTTCCAACCGAATTAATTCTGTTGCTCTAAGTCCTTCCGTATTTCTATTACCTATCAAATAATAACCTTCTGTTTTTTTAAAAGTATAATCTGAACCGTTTAACAAATGAGATAATAATTCCTCAAAATTTACATTCTCCACTTTCAAAGTTGCATTTCCTTCCGGTTCATCATACATAAAATAGAACTCGGATAATGCATCTGATGCAGATTCAATTATGGACTTTATGGATATGTTTTTCGCATTTACGTTGACTTGATTATTATTATTTGGATCGAGTTCCAAAACAAGACCGCTATCATCATTTTGACCTGACTTACTAGATCTGGCATTGCTTGTTTTTGATGAATTCGTTTCTTTTTCGGCAACATCGATATAATAAAAACCATTTTTATCTAATGATGCTGTTAATCCGTTTGAAACTGCCATCATTTCTACCACCTGGTCAAATGGTCGATTTTGCACGTAAATAGACACCCTTTTGTCTTTAATGCTTGGAGAAAGGATTACATTCTTATTTGCTACTCTAGTAATTGCCTCTGCAACATGTTTTAAGGAATCATTTTTAAGATCTAAGGAAAGAAATTCATTTTCATTTTTGTATTCAACATTTACCGGTTTTTGAACGTATGGCTCAGGTGCAATTATTTTAGGTTTCTTTTTATGAAAAGAGAGGATAGTACCTGAAACCTCAATTTCTAAATCATATTGTTTGATCAAAAAAACATAAACATCGGCCACCACTGCGTTATAAAAATTGTTGGCAATTGGCTGTGTTAAGTCATCGTCAACACTTACATTTAAATTATGTTCAATTGCTACTGCCGAAATAAAATCACCCAGTCCGACACCACTCACACTGATCTGAACGCTTTCTTTATAACCAGCCTCAATTTCAGCAAGTGAACGTAAACGTTGTTCCATCTCAATAAAACTTGGTTGTTGGCCAAATCCAAAGCTTGAAAGCAATAATAATACTATTACAAAATAATTTTTCATTCGCTTGTTATCCATTGGTTATAAGTGCATATACTTCTTCTAGTGAAGTGTCTCCACTGCGCAGTAATCTCAGCGCTTTTTGACCTAAACTTTCTATTTTTCTCTGCTTTAAAATTTCATCTATTTGTAATTCGCCCAACTTAATCTTTTCACCTAATATTTTGTCAATATGAATTACTTCATAAATTGCTTTTCGACCATTATATCCAGTATAGTGACAGGTCTCACATCCGACAGCTATAAAATGTTCTGGTAATTCTGTCACTGATATATTCTTTGGTAACTCTAATTCATTTGATTTTTGAATCACTTTACATTCATTGCATAAAATCCTGATCAATCGTTGCGCAACTGAGGTGTTAATTGTTCCAGCGAGTAAAAAAGGAGGTACCCCCATATCTATCAACCTTGAAATTGTTCCCCAAGCTGAATTGGTATGAATTGTTGACAAAACTAAATGACCTGTCAATGCAGCTCTAATAGCCATTTGTGCAGTTTCTCCATCTCGTATTTCTCCCAACATAATAATGTCTGGATCTTGTCTTAAAAACGATCTGAGCGCACTTGCAAACGTAAGTCCAATGCTTTCTTTAAGTTGGACTTGATTGATGCCTTCCAGAGTATATTCAATTGGGTCTTCAACTGTCATTATATTCCGTTTTTCATCATTCAATATCTTCAGTGTTGCATAAAGTGTGGTTGTTTTACCTGATCCAGTTGGACCACTTATCAATATGATTCCATTTGGCCTCTTTACCCCTTCTAAATAATCTCTTTTCTCTTCTGTTTCGAACCCTAACTTATCCAAATCAACTCCAGTAGAGTCTTTTGACAGAATCCTTAACACAATTTTTTCACCATGCAAAGTCGGCAATATCGAGACACGAATATCAAAATCAGAAAAACTTAACCTTCCATCTTGAGGCAGCCGTTTTTCCGTAATATCCAAATTGGATTTAATTTTAATCTTATTGATTAGTTCTGGATAATCTTCGCTTTCAAGTTTATACTTCTCAACCAAATGACCATCTATTCGTATTCTTATTCTCGCTTTACCTTCATAAATTTCAATATGAACATCACTGCTTCCCAATTCACGCGCCTCGTAGATTACATGCAATAAAAAATCATCCTTTCCACCTTCAAATTCCGATGCATTATTCGATTTTTGCTGACCCGACTTTCGGTAAATTGTTCCTAATGATTTTCTAAAAATTTCATTGCTCACAAATTCAAATTCGACTCGCTTACCTATAATTATTTCCAAGTCATCTTTAATATTATCAACAATTGTAGTCTCACTAGTGTATAAAGTGAGTGTTTTAGCTGTAACACTGGCCGGTATGACTCCATAACTCCATGCCAATTCCGCATTGATGAGTTGTTGCAATTCAGTTGATATTTCTCCAATGGATTGAATCATAATAACCTTGTTGTAAATAAATTTTCATTAGTTAACCACCCTATCAATAGCCACAGATTAAGATAAATACCCAAATAACCTGCCAAAGGAATTTTTGGGTTTGGCTTATATTTAAAGACAATTAAATGGATTAAACCAGAGAGAAACATCCCAGTAATAAAAAATAAAATGAAATTCTGATTGACAAATAATGGCGATATTACGATTAAAAATAAGGCATCGCCTAGACCAAAATAAGCTTTGAATATATTCACCAAATGGTGCTCTTTAATTGTTAAATATAAAGTTAGTGATAGCAGCACAAGAATAATAAAAACCAAATTCAACAAGAAGTTTAACCATAGATTTATAGATATAAATTGTAGCCATAGGGTTACCACTAATAGTACTGGAAATATTGGCCAAGATACACCACGATATTTCCAGTCTTCATAAAAGGTAAAACTACAGACTAGAAGTAAAATAATATTTAATACGATGCTCATATCTAATCTTTAATCGTTTCAACTAATTCTTTATCCTGATTAATTGTCCAGACATTAAAAATTCCATCGGCATCAAAATCAGTTACGGATTCGGCTTGCGCAACAAAAGTTCCGTTAGTAGCTTCAATAATTTGTATCCGGTAATTTGATTGCCCACCTTCAGTCACTAACCTTGTCTGCTCAAAATTTATCTCTGTTAAATTTGTTGTGTATTTTGAATACATAAAAAAATAATTTTTTTCTAAAGCATAAACTTGGTTTAAATTTGCTTTTGCCTCAATTGATTTTGCTTGAGCGACCACTCCTGCTTGACTTGGCATGACAAGCATATATAGAATAGCTATAATCCCAAGTACAAATACCAACTCAGCCAATGAAAATGCATCTAGTCGATACGGCTTATTTTCATAAATTGAATGTGGAAATAATTTCTTCTTTATCATTGTGTCATTATATTACTCAAGTTAAACATTGGCATGTACATAGCAACTAAAATCACTCCAACTATGCCACCTATAATTAATAGAATTAATGGTTCCATAATCTTTCCTATAATCGTTGTTTGGTATTTTAATTCTGTACTGTATTGATTTGATAATTTACCCATCATTGTCTCTAATTGATTCACTTGCTCCCCAACTTTAATCAAGGATAACATTCGCTTAGGAAAAATTTCGAAATTTGACATTCCTTCGTACATTGTCTTTCCTTTTTTTATATCAATTTGGATTTGGTTAATCGCCAATTGAATTGGGTAAAATTTAACCAATTTATGCGTCAATTCTAAGGATTTAATTAATGGAGTTTTAGCTGACAATAAGAGGTGCAATGACTGTGTCATTCTCCCTAAATATATAATCTTAACAATATTTCCTACAGTAGGAACCTTTAGAATTAACATACTCGTGTATTTCCGAAACCAAATTTGCTCTCTTTGTGATCTACACAGAAAAAAAAGACCTCCACCAACACTAATAAAAATTATGAAAAATTTGGGGAAGTTTTCGGATAAATAGATCACTTTTAAAGTGAGTGATGGTAGTTCACTTCCAAATTGTTTAAAAACATCAGCAAACATAGGAACAACGCTAGTCATCATAAAGTAGACCAAACCAATTGTAATAACTAAAACAAATAGTGGATAAGACATCACCGAAGTAATCTGTTTTTTCATCGCACTTTGATCTGCGTAATAAATAATTAATTCGTCGAGCACTTCTACTAATCGATTTGACTCCTCGCCTACTTGTATACAATAAAATTCATATTCTGAAAACTTATTGCTTGCAGCTAAACCTTGTGATAGGGATTTACCTTTGATAACCGTTTCGTAAATTACATTAAGG
>NZ_JHXV01000053.1 GCF_000621625.1 Crocinitomix catalasitica ATCC 23190 | reverse complement strand
ATTTGGATGCCTTAGAAACTACTACTTGTGATGGCGTTTATAAATTAACAGCAGAACAGCTTCAAGACCATTTCTCCGAAAACAAATTAACTTTAGGTCTAAGCACAATATCAATTTTTGGTGACTGGGAAGGAAGGCTGTTAAATGCAAAACATGAATTAGAGGGCATAGAATTTAACGTTAAAAAAAACATTTTAACAATTATATTTTTAGACGATTACTTATTAAAAGTAAGAAATCCAAGGCTAATTTTCGTGTCTAGTACGTATTTAAAAATTGTGAAAGCTACAGAAGTTATGTGGCAGACAAAAGATGATTTGCAGTACAGTTATTTAATCAAGGGAAATAAAATAGAAACTAAAAGTAACACTGATTGGAAGCCACACCAGTATGATATTGGAATAGGAATGAATGCAGTTTACTTACAAGGATAAAAACATACCGCTAACAAAAAATAAAATTTACAGCGAAGCTGTTCGGCATAAATGCCTAATTTTATTCAAACGTTAGCAAAAATTATGAAACAAACATTTTTAGCCATATTAAACTTTTTGCTTCTAATTCCAATTTTTGGATTTTCTCAACTATCAGTTGAAGAACATTTAGGAATGGAAAACCTTAATAAACCTGAAGTATTTGAATCAAAAATTCTCTTTGCCAAAACTACAAAGGACAGTTGGGACGGGAAATCCTTTTCGTCAATTACTATTACGGACTTGGACGGAGAGAATCAAATCAAACTTACAGAAAGTGAATATGATTACGACCCAAAATGGTCAAAAGACGGCAAGTGGATTTCATTTATATCTTATCGTAATAATTTGCAACAAATTTATATTGTACCAAGCGTAGGTGGAGAACCAAAAATGGTTTCTGACGCTCAAAATTATATTTCCAACTATCAATGGTTAAATGACAATACCGTAGCCTACGTTGATGACGAACCACGAGATAGTATTTTGGTGGCAGAAGAAGAGAAAAACGGAGGTGGTTATCGAGTAGGTACTGAATTTTATACTAATGCACTTTGGGCTTACAATATAGATTCTGGCAAAAAGAAAAAAATTACAGATGGGAGTTATAGAATAATTGATTTAGATATAAGCAAAGACGGTCAAAAACTTGCTGTCATAGCATCCAAAAACTATGACACATACGAATCGATTACCAATAATTGGATTGAGGTAATCGATATTGAAAGTGGTAATTCAATCTACAAATTCAATGATGCCAATTCCTTAAACAATATAAAGTTCTCACCTTCGGGCAATCAACTTGCATTTGTTGGCAACACCGAAGGATTTGCTTCCAACGATGGACTTTTCATAAGCAATATCCAAACAAGAGAAACTAAAAATATGACCTATGAATTTGACCCAACTGTTGAAAAAATACAATGGATTGACGAAAAAAACATAAGTTTCTCTACACCAAAAAATGGTTACACAGGTCTTTATAACTTAAATCTCAAAGGTAAAATTACCCCAATCATAAATTCATACTGGGTTATCTATGATTTTCAAATTGTCAAAAATAAAATCTACTTTTCTGCCTCACGCAGTTCAAAAACAAAACAACTTTATAAATTAAATCTTGACGAAAAGCCCGAAAAAGCATTACAAATAACGAAACTAAATGCAGAATTAAACCCTCAAATTAAAACTTCAAGCGGTATTCTAAACTACGAAAGCGAAGACGGCACAAAAGTCCAAGGAATAGTTTCATATCCAATAGAATATGACAAATCTAAAAAATACCCGCTTATGGTCATTCCTCACGGTGGTCCAGATGCAGTAGTTATGGATGATTTCAACTGGATGGGCCAATTCTTTGCTGACAACGGTTATGTAGTTTTCCAACCAAATTTCAGGGGCAGTATTGGATATGGTAGAGATTTTTATGCAGGCAACAGAAATGCTTTTGGACATACTGACTTTGAAGATATAATGGCGGGAATTGATAAATTAATCGAATTGGAAATTGCAGACGAAAATAGACTTGTCATTGGCGGTTGGAGTTATGGCGGTTATATGGCAAATTGGGCAATAACGCAAACAAATAGGTTTAAGGCCTCAATTAGTGTCGCTGGTGTCTCGAATTTAGTAAGTCTCTATGGCCAACACGAATTTAGCAACAGAAAAGTAGGACTTTGGGAATATAAAGCATTACCAATCGACAATGTTGAAAATTATCGAAAAGCATCACCGATATTTTTTGTGAAAAAGGCAGAGACACCCCTCTTAATATTACACGGTGCAAATGACAACAGAAGTCCAACCTTACAGGCTTGGGAAATGTACCGAGCAATGCAAGATGCGGATAAAGAAGTTGAGATGATTATTTACCCAAGAGCAGGACACAATATTTCAAATCCTGTACAATTCAAAAGTGTACTTTATAAATGGCTAAATTGGGCTGATAATCACATTGGGAAAAAATAACTTTTGCTAACAATGTATAAAAAAAATAGGGCAGAAAGGTGCTTAAACAAAGGCTTTGGCGTATTTTCGAGGTCGCCAAATCTTTTGATTTGGCCTTTAGAAAAATAAGGTAAAAACAAAATGCAAAAGATTTGGCTTGTGCTTAAACGGAAAGGTCATCGCTTACCACCAGCCCTACTTTTCTTATACTAGACGTTGTACGTTATTGAATTAGATGAAAAGTATTTTTTTAATATTGTTTTTAACCACTGTTTATTTCAATGGTTTTGCTTGCACTTGTAGCGGGGCGAACGAATACTCGAATGGTGAAAGAAACCTAGAATGGTGGAATGACAGTGAGTACATTTTTAAAGCAACAATTGACAGCACAAGAACTGAAGATGAATGGAGTCAAAAATTGTTTTTCACAGTTACAAAAAAGTATAAAGGAGACATTGGAAAAACAGTGGAGTTTTACGCACCTAGTTTTGGTACTTCATGTGAGTGGAACCTTGAAATAGAAATTGGAAAAGAATTCATTATTTACGGATACTTAGATGAAAAAGGGGAGCTAACATCTCACTTTTGTAAAGGTTCTCAACAAATTTACAAACAAGAATATATTGACTCATTGTATGCGGATGTCAATTTTTATCGAGTAATTATGAACCAGAGAATTCAATTTATTTCGGAAGTCACAAACTTTCCAGATGGTTTAGTTAAGACATACTATTCAAATGGAAATATAACGGGTAAGGGGAACTTTGAAAATTACAAACCAATAGGCTATTGGAAATATTACTCTTTTGATGGTGAAATTACATCCGAAGGCAGGTATAAGAACTACAAGAAAAGTGGAGTTTGGATAGAAAATATATATAAAACTAGATCATTTGAAAATGAAGATGGTTCTCACAATGTTGATTTAGTTCTAGAAGGGTTTAAAAAAGGAAATTACATTAACGGTGAAAAAGTGGGCGTGTGGAAAACTTATGACCGAAATGGAACGCTAACCGCCACGGAATGAAAACAACGTACAACAACAAGCAAATTTCATAGCTGTTTCGTACCTTACAGCAACGCAAATTTGCTCAACCGTTACCAGCAATTAGATGAAAGAGATTATTAACACTAGCCATTTAAGTAAAGAAATTGAGATTCTTGCTAATCTTGGTAAAGCTGAGATATACGCGTTGAATGTATTAATCGATCTGACTGAAAACAGTAATGAAAAACTAGTTTCAACGGAGTATATAGAACTGATTACAAATCTCGGGAATCTGAACTTCTATTCATTGGGATGTACACAACATTGGTATGGAGAATATGAAATTGATATCGTTGAAGGAACAAATGATGAACTGAATGATTTGATATCTGACTCTTCAAAACGTGGAGAAAAGAATATTGACTTAATTGGATTTGCTGATTGGAATCAGTTGAAAGGAGAAATAATTAATGAAATCGTAATTTATAGTGCAGGAGAAAAAGCGTTCAACTTACTTAGGTTACGAAATGAAAAAACGCATAGTAAAATACATTACATTCAATTTTCAAGTATTAATGATGTGTTGTTTTCTATTGGATTTTATGGGTTAAAATCAAATCAAACACTTGAAGATTATTCTTGGATCGGAGACTTAAGAATAAACTATAAACATAGAATAAACAGGAATGAAATGATGAAGTGGGATTTAAAAGAAATTTACAAAAAAAGCTGGTAACAATGTATATGAAATCATAGCACCCTTCGGGATGCTACGCTTCATATACTAATCGTTAGGGCACATTAAATTAATAAATGCCATTTGTACCTTTTAAAATAGTTTTCGTTATTCATACACTATGAAGTCAATTTTTATCATATCCATTCTCCTGTGTAATTGCATATATGCTCAAGAAGCCTTAAACATAACTCAATGGGGTAAAGATCGAGAAATTAGTGGAAAACAAGATTTTTATGCTTTCAACTATTTAAAAGTAAAATCAATTGAAGAATCTACTTATTTTAGTGCAACGGATTCTTCCAAGTTCATTCAAGAACCAACCTTAGTTTTGGAATTTGACACTTTAGGTAGATTAAGGACTAAAATCTATAATTTTCATAAAGAATCAAAATTTAGAGGCCCTTTTACCACTATACCAGATACTTCTGATGGTACTAGTGGTAAGTATTTGTTTAAGTCTATTGATACTTCGATCACTTATATAACCAGTAGGTTGGTTTATAGCTATCCCGAAGAGAACACTGTAGTCACTGAAGATCTCGTACCAAAAATATATCCTACAACAGGTGTATTAGATGGAATATATATTCGTTCTGATAGTTTACGAAAAGAAACAGTTCTTACTAAAACTGATTCTAGAGGAAGAATTCAAGAATTGACATATTTCGTTAACGACAAAGAAGTACGCAAAGAAAGATATGTTTATCAGTCATTTAGCAATAAGGGAAATACGAATAAATTATTAATTAGAATCGAATGTATTGAAGGAAATAGTAATTTCTATGAGATAAGATTTAAGTACGAATTTTCTAATTAACCACCTGAACAAGAAAACATGCCCTAACACAAAATAAATATCAGCGCTACGCACCGCCAGCATAAATGCTTATATTTATTCAAACGTTAAGTTCAATCGCGGTGTTGCCAAGGGATTCCAAGCAAAATGTATAAGTGTATGGTAAGGGTGTGAAAAGGGTTAATCACGAAATTCAGCTACTGTCGTAGCTTCTGATTAATTCTGAGTGCGATGCACTGTCAAATCTCGATTTGTAAACGTGTAACGTATTAAGAATTAAGAAGTCGAAGGTATAGATCAAAAATGATAAATGCAAGTTTTGGCGTGAACTAGACCTGAAAAAGTTCGTAATTAAGTGTGTAAGAACCATACAATTATACAGTTCAAATCAGACTGAACGAAGATGACATATCAACCATATATCACATTAAGATCTGATTTATTT
>NZ_JHXV01000052.1 GCF_000621625.1 Crocinitomix catalasitica ATCC 23190 | reverse complement strand
GCAACAATAATTAGGGATTTTAAAAGACACACAAGTAAAGAATTGGTGAATGCAATGAATGATATAAATGAAAGTAGACGAGAATGGTTACTAAATAAGTTTAGCTTTGAAGCCAAACGAAGTGGCAGAACAAAAAATTATAAACTATGGCAAGACGGTTTTCATCCAGTGATTTTAGATACAAATTTTAAAATTGATCAACGTGTAAATTACATTCATTACAACCCTATTGATGCGGGATTTGTTCTACACGAAAGAGACTTTGTAAACAGCAGTTATTTAGGTTATGAAGATGAGAATTGTAAAGTTTTAAATGTTCCAATTGTTCCACTTTTTTAAAACTTAGGTTATTCGCATTGCAAATGCGACTGAAGAACACACTCATTACGCTAACGCTAAATGAGCGCGAGGTTATCCAAATGCCAAACACCCCTTCTCATCCAGGTTTAGTTGAAGAACTAACATCTTATTTATAAGCATGATTTTAAACAACAAAATCTAAGGCATATAAACGGCCTCTTTCTCTTCTATTGATTCAACTTCAAAATAAGTATCATAACCTGCTTTAGAACGATAAGTCACAATCGCTTCATCATCTTTTAAACGGTAAGGTGGCGCAACAGGAACATGGTCTGTTTTTGAAATGTTAATGGTTGCTTGGTAAATGAGGTTGCCTCCCCTTTTCTTCTTCTCTAAGGGAACAAAATACCCGCGGAAATAAACACTATCCAATTCTACTAGATCTTTGACGTTCGACTCGCCGATTTGAATTGGTAATTTCAAGACCAATACATTAATTCCATCTTGCTGGCCTGCATATAATTTTTGTGCATAAGGAGCTACAATGTCTACAGGCGCCACTAATTCTATAATTTCTTCCGATTGCTCTATAACTTCTGGAACTTTAGCAACTTCTTCTGTCGTTCCACACGAAGTAACCACGCATAAGGAAATACATGCTATTTGAATTGTCTTTATCATTTTAATCAATTGCTATTTTTAATACTTTGGTTTTATCTTGGTTCACTGTAAACTCTATTTCATAAATTCCAGTTGCTACATTCAAATCAATTGCAATAATTTGCTTACCGCTATACTTTTCTTGATAGACCAATTTTCCTGCCATATCATGAATTTGAATGCCAACTTCGTTATAAATAGCACCAAAATCAACATTAAATTTACCCGAACTTGGGTTTGGATAGATCAATATTTTATCCAATAAAACAGCATCATCAATTGATAAGCCCACCACATCTATACAAATTGAAGTATCTATGCAAACACCTTTTGTCATAATAACTGCATAACTCCCATTCGTACCTGGATCATATATTCTGCTTGTAGCACCGTCAATAATCGACCAATCGTCATTACAATCTACCCATTGGTATTCCGATTCATTTTCTACAGCTTGAACAGTATAATCTAACGTGTATACATCTGGATCGATTAGAATATGTTCAACATTCAATGTAACAATAGAATCACAGCCATTAATCGAACTAAAATTCGCTATATATTCTCCTGGAAAAACAATTTCTTCCCCATTAAAAATCATCGTTTCACCTTCACAAATTGATGAGTCGATTGAAATATCATAATTCGGATGAACCGTAAATGCCAATGGCGCACTTAAATCGTCTGTGATATCCCCTTCAAAACCTTCAAGAAATAATGAATAATAACCTGGTTCAATAATTTCTAACGAATCATTCATTCGATCAGATGTATATTCTGTATCTCCATTCACAAATCGCCAATGAATTGAATCGAGGTATGAGCCTGTATAATGAAAATGAACTTTATCACCACTACAAATATCCAATTCATCTATCCTATAATCTAGATCGATTAATTCCTTTATTATTATCGTGTAATCCTCAACCTCTCCATCATACCCGGTATCACATGGTCCAGCTGCAGCATTATATCGGGCAGCAATACGCATGGTGGTTTTCCCTACATGAGCATCAGCTGGAATTTCAATTGATAAAGGAGACGAACTTGATTCACCATCAGGATCATCAAAGGTTGTACCTAAATTATATTCCTCACCTATATCGTCAAAATCACCATCTCTATTCCAATCAAACCAAGCCCTTCCATAAATTGTATAGGCACCATCCGTATTCATATTCATACTTAAATCATAAGACATTGTTTGGTAAACTGTCGCTGTATCAGAAAGGATATAAGAAGTATATGCTGCATCCTTCCCTGTTGGATTGTTGATATTTTCAAAATCTACTAAAGTAACAGCAGTTGCAAATGACATATTACCAGATGATTCACAATATTCGAATGGTTGAATGGTATACATAAACTTATAAGTCTCGCTTAAGTCTTCTGAACTACCTTGTGCCATTACCTTAAAAAATATTTTCGTTCCAGCTGGATAGTCAGGAAAAGGATCAACCGTTTCCCACATATCTCCGCCGATATTTTCCATTGAGATCAACTCATCAAAAATAGGTTCGTCTATCGACCATATAACATATACACTATCTAATTCGCCATCATAAATAATTTCAGAAGTCACATATTGCTCAACCTCTTCGGCTGGAGCAATAAAAGTGGGCTGATCAGTAATTGATGTCGTTAAAATTGAAGGATACGAAGCTCTATTCTTCAACGTATATTCCCATACACCTCTCCCCCAACCTGCTCCACGAATGGTATTTGATCCGTTTACAACCTCCAATTCCATCATCGATGCATTGGGTAAATCGTCATTGTACAATTCCCAATCCTCATCATCCATTGCCTTTACAAATACTCCTATTTCAGCAGCCAAATAAATATTACGTTCGGGCGTATGATCAATCACAGCGCCTTGAATAGGCATATCTTCAATATTCGCAGAGATATTGGTCCAAGTCTCCCCCATATCATGCGTAATAAATACTTTTTGGTTGTCATTTTGATACCTTGCATAAGTCACAACTATCGTATTGTCATCAATTGGATCGAAAGCAATATCTGTGATGGTATAATTTGGTAACGAGCCTTGAATATCTCTAAAACTTAGTCCACCATCATCAGATAATTCTATGTATTCATATCTTGAAACGACAATAATATCCGTGTTATTCTCAGCAATAGCAGCCTCGTTTATTTGACCACCAAAACTAGGCGTACCTAATTCGTCCCATGAACTTCCATAATCCTCCGAACGATAAACTATTTCACCAAAATGATAAACTGTCATGTGATCGTTAGGATCGTATGCCATTGGTGCAACCCAACTAGAAGAATGTCCCGGAGGAGAAACGTACAATTGACTTTGACCAGCATCAAATGTTCTTCGGCGTCCGCCATATTGATAACTTGAAATCATCCAATCGTCATTTAAAGGATGAATGATGCCTTCCATTCCGTCTGCTCCTGCAAACTCAATCCATGTTGACCTTAGTTTAATACTGGTTCCATTGTCTTGAGATCCTACAATTGTTCTGAAATGATTCGATTGACTCACACCCAATGTATAATTCTCTCGAATGCCAATTCCATCAGTTAAAATATCCCAAGTAACACCATTATCAGCACTTCTTCCCAATAAGCCATCAGTTGCGCCATAAAACTTACCATTAATACAAGCCGCTTCTCTTAAATCTGCATGAATATATTGACCGCCATCAATCGGCACATCGAATAGTCCCCACCAAGTTACCTGATCAAAGCTTAAACCTGAATTGGTAGATGCATAACCATCAACATAACCATAAGTCATTATCGTAGTATCTAAATCGTTTACGGCGAAACCTTGACTTCCGCCATCGGGATTGCTAATAAAAGTAAAATTCACACCTTTATCTAGCGACCTCCAAATACCGTTACTCGATGCAAAATAAATACAATCCTCACAAACCGGACTAACAGATAATTTAACACTTGTATTACCTAAGTTTCCAACAATCTCTTCGGATGCGGTAAACGATTCACCTTGATCTAAAGAATACAAGACATTGTCTCTATTGTCTCCCCAATAGTAATAATCGTATATATATATAATGTCGTCATCCGTCGGGTGAAAATCTATTTGAGAAATGCTACCTGTGGTTTCTTTAACCCAAGTTGCTAGATTGTCAGTAGAACGGTATAAACCATCACTTGCCGCAACAAAAATTAAATTGGGTACGCGTGGATGATATTTAATTTGATTGATTTGAAAATTACTACCCAATCCTCCTCTACCCAAAGTTGCAGGGTTAAAGTCAGACTCCGTAAAAGAAGTTCCACCATTTGTAGAGCGGTAAATACCATGAGTTGTACCATTCCTTCCGTTTCTAACATTAATAAGAATTGAATCTTGATTGGTTGGTGAAACAGTAAGCGTATTGACACCAGTAGCCGGCAAAAAATCTGTCGCTCCACCGTTCCAAGTCATACCACCATCTTCCGTTTTCCAAAACCCACCACTTCGCGAGCCAATGTAAATCACGTCCTCATCAGCAGGATTGACATAAAAAGTTTCAATACGACCTAAACCTGGGGCATAATGGCCAGTTATACTATCCATTCTAACCGGACCGACCTCTTCCCATCCTCCTTCAAATAATAAACGAGAAACCGAAGGATTGTTTTTCTGATAAATTTCAAATTGATGCGCGGGAAATAAAGGATCTACAGTTGAACGATCTCCACTCGGATAGAATTTCGGTTCGTTAATATATCTCCAACGTTGATAACCTTTCCAACCAGAACCTTTTGCTTCCTTATCAATATCTTCAAAATGCGCTTCTGCCGCAGCACAAGCATCATAAAAATTAACAGAATTATCATGCATCAAGTCTTTGTAAGATCTTTGTGCTATAACTTGCGTAACCGAAGTCACCAAAAATATAAAAGGTAGGAAGTAAAATATTCTCATAATTTGATTTTGGTTGTTCGCTAAAATACGGATTTTAGCTGACTTATAATCCTGTCCATTTTTCTCTAAGACATACTACAAGGCTGTTAGATCGTTAAATTCTATTTAGATTTGTACATGCAAAAGTTTTTTTACCTCGTTCACATTCAATATTTAGGTTTCAGGTTCCACGGTTGGCAAAAACAACCCAAACTTAAAACCGTTCAAATGATGGTTGAAAAAACATTGACTTTTGTTTTTGAGCATGACAATTTCAAAGTAATGACGTGCAGCAGAACAGACTCGAAAGTATCTGCTAACCATACAGCATTCGAATTATTTTTAGATGAAAGCATGGATATGGACTGGTTTATGGAAAAGTTTAATTCCAACTTACCCAATGACATTCGAGGAATTAAGATTGAGGAAGTTGATGGCAATTTTAATATTATCCAAACCCCTAAATTAAAAAAGTACATCTATTTGTTCACTTATGGTGAAAAGCCACATCCTTTTGCAGCCCATTTAATGATGTATTTTAAGGGAGATTTAGACATTGATTTGATGCAACAAGGCGCCAAGTTGTTTGAGGGAAAACATAATTTCGTTAAATATTGCACCAAGCCTACGCCCAATACCAATTTTAACCGTGAAATATTAAAATGCGAATTGGTGGAGAATACCATTTACACCGCTAATTTTTTTCCTGAGCAGTCCTTTGTTCTGCATTTACACAGCAAAGGATTTATGCGCTATCAAGCAAGATTAATTATGGGGCAATTAGTTGAACTGGGTCGGCATCATATTGATTTGGCAACAATCACAGCCAGTCTTACAGGTGATGACACCACTCCGTTAGATCAAATCGCACCTGCCTCGGGATTGATTTTAGAGGATGTTCAGTTTGATTTATCAACAATCCATTAAAACAAGAGGCTAAGAATTGTGTTTACGCTATAGGGCGTTCCCCGTTGCAGCTTATTTCGTCCCGATTTCTATGGTTAAACCAAATTTAATTTAAACTTTTTTTGATAAATTCTATTTTGGTTAACGCAAGAGAAAATTCTAAGGATTAATTTGTTTCTTACCGCATTTAGCACACTCATTTTATTCTTTCCTTCAGCAACTTTACGAAGGTAATAATGCTTTAAATCCCCTTCACATTGAATCGCTGACATTGCTGCCATATGTAGTATTGTTTTAATCGATTTATTAGCCATCGGGGATACTCTTGATCTTTTGTTTACACTGGTTCCTGAAGAGTAGTCAAACGGAACTACTCCGCTATAACAAGCATATTTTTTAGCCTCTTTTATGT
>NZ_JHXV01000051.1 GCF_000621625.1 Crocinitomix catalasitica ATCC 23190 | reverse complement strand
AATTAAGTGTGTAAGAACCATACAATTATACAGTTCAAATCAGACTGAACGAAGATGACATATCAACCATATATCACATTAAGATCTGATTTATTTTGAGTGGAATGCGTTAAAGCAAAAGGACAACCCAACGACTACAGTTTTTTGTCTGGAGCAAGTAAAAAAATAAAGCCAGACCAGATCAAAAAACTTGAACATAACAAGCGGTATACACCATAAACCTTTAAATAGACTTCAGATATATAAAAAATTTATATCTTCAGACCTATTTAAAGGTCTACGTCGCTATCGCTATGTATACCTTGATGTTAGCACAAATTTGAAAAACTTATGAAAGAAGAAAAAGATTCTAACAGTTCCGATTCAAAAGAAGAAAAAAAAGCAAATATCTATAACGTAGAATCTATTTATGACACATATTTCGAAAACTTGAATAGTGTCAAACTCTATTTTCATAAGTTTGGAAATTTAGCTTCTGGAGAAGACGCATCAATAAAATAAAAGTCGAAAGAATTTTTTGACCAAGCATTTTCCGAAATTAAAGAGGAAATGGAACTTGGTAAAAACAAGGATGAAGAAAATGACTCTTTATCAAAAGAGGAAGTGGAAACATATCTAACAAAGTTCGCCAGAAAATTAAAAAAGCAACCAAAAATATCACCAAGAAATTATGAAATCCTTTCTCGTAGTTCTTTCTTAATGCTTAATAATTATTTTGAATACTTAATCGCTGACCTTCTCAGTTATTATTACAATAAATTTAAAAACTCACTTAACGAAAAGGAATTTAAATTCACATTAAAGGAGCTTAATGAATACGACAGCATAGAAGAAGCAACAAAAGATTTAATTGTAAAAGAAGTAGAAAGCTTAATTATTGAAAAATCGTTTAACGAACTTCTCGAACATTTTGAAGATAAACTCTCTATTTCACTTGAAAAAGATTTAATAAAATGGAGTGAAATCATTGAAATAAGAGAAAGGAGACACTTAATAGTTCATAATTCATCTATTGTAAATAAGAAATACATTTCAAGAACAAAAAATCCTTTCAACTACCAAATTGGAGATATAGTTCATATTGATAAAGATTATTTTTTAAAATCTTGTTCTCAATTTAAACTTGCTGGACAGTTACTAATATTTAATTGTTGGGGAAATTGGGATAAAGACAATATTGATAATGCCATATTTCAAATAATGATACAAACTTTCGAAGATTTGAATGCAAAGAATTACGACCTTGTCTGCAAAACTTGTAAATATTCCGAGCAAATCGAACCGAAAAATGAAGACCAAGAAGATTATATTCTTCGCATTAAAGTTAACAATGCAATTTCTCTAAAAAAACAGAATAAAGATAGTGAGGTTAAAAAAGTATTAAAGAAAATAAAAGTTGGTACAGCGACACCAATTTTCAAAATTGCCCATAATATTTTAAGAGACAAACACGATGATTTAGAAGAGCTTTTCACTCAATCAATTATTGTAGACAAATTAAATCTCGATTCCTATTTAGAATGGCCGATTTTTGATTTCGTTAGAGAAAAAGAAGAAATAAATAAGAAACTAATAAAGATATTTGAGAATTAAAAAACTTGTGCTAACACCGTATATAATTTATTGCTAGTTCTAGCCTACTTACGAAAATCCTTGCGGATTTTCTATTCGGTTTGTATTTGCTAAATTAGGTGCTTAAAACACGCAACAAACCATATACAACAACGTTAGGCTCTATTAATATAAAAATGAAACGACTAATATTCTATTCAATTCTGATTCAATTTTGTTTTTTTACCGTTTCGTGCGCTCAGGCTCAAAATTCAGATAATGAAAAGCCAATGTTGGAGCGCAAGATAGCTTATCCAGATAGCACCACACATCTACCATATACTGTTCTTTGTTTTATCAATAATGCTCAATTACCAACCAACTCTGGTTGGCTTATGGATTATGATATTAAGAAAAGTCAGCAAAAGTCTCTTTTGATTATTGAAATGAACAGTAGTGAAATTATGGGTTATCAATATTCATCTGGCTCGGTTCAATTCGTTATAGAAGTCCCAAAATTCAATGATTCATTTGAGTTTGATATGAATTCTGATAAAATCAAAATCCATTTGATTAATAACTATGGAGGTTTCAAACCAAAAGATGAAGCTCCTACAGGGAAACTGACAATTAAAAAAGTAGAGGGTCAAGTAAAAATCTCAGGGAAGGTTACTTTAAAAAGGTCCAACCCTGACACCAAACAAGTGATTGAATTTAATGAAGATTTGATTCCTAATTTGAGCCTCAATGAGTTCTTAAAAGAAGCGAAGGAAAGAGAACTCAAAACGGAAGAAGATAGAGAGAAAATGGTTCAAATAATTACCAAATCAATCATTGAAGACAAAAGCCCAATCGTAGATAATCAAGTCCAACAATCAGATGAGAACCAAGAAAAAAGAATGCTTGGTCAAGAATTCAAACTTTCGTACTCAATTTATGGCCTTGGTTCGAGCAGAGGAAGGCCTTCTCGAGTAATAGTACTGGTACGTGACAGTATTTTAAATTATGGCGTAATGGAATTATCTCAAGAGGTTAGTTCAATTAGTTTTTCTACTGGAGATACCACTTTTAAAAAGAAACGTATATGGTATGAGGTTCCTTTTTCCCTGACCTCAAGAGATTCGATTATTAATTTAATGGACGGAAAGAAAGGGCAGTATATCTTTCATACAAATCCATATATAATGAGCGGAGCTATCACACAAATTTATATCGAGTATTCTGGTTGGTGCACTGATATGAGCTTAAAGAATGTGTACAACGAAACGGAAAATGCCATAGTTCGCATACTCAATCCATATTTACCGGAAGAATATAAACTTTATGAAACAAAAAACAATGATTGGAACGAAAACCAAAAGGAGCCTTTTATAAAAGTGTGCTCTGGTGAAAATAACAATAGCTATCTTGATATGCTAGGAAATGAATATGAATCGATTCGAACACAAAAAACAGAGCCTAACAAAAAATAAATATCAACGCTGCGCGCCGACAGCATAAATGCTTATATTTATTTAAACGTTATGCTTTATTGCGGTTGATCATAATTTGTAACTGAATACTTGAATGTGTATTTGTATATTGAATCTTAAGACCGCAGGTTTAAATAGTTAATTTGAAATATTACCTAGAGGGTAAACTTTATAAAAACGTTCTTAAGCTCAAAGATTTTCTTGTCGACTCCGAATCAATGACCGTAACACCTTCAATCATTCTCAATGAATAAATGTTCTCCTCAACGACAAATCGCCCTATTAAACCAATAGAATCCATTCCAAGGGTTCGTTCAAAAACCTCTACATAACTAGATACCACCCCTTCAAGTTCGAATATTATACATCCACTTGAATCGAAAAACCTAAACGTTGTAGTTGATCTGACATAATTTTTAATATGTTTTGTATCGCTCTCTTGAAATTGTAGAACTGAATCTTGAAGACAATTAACCTGAGAAAACCCTAGTATTGCAGAGATATTTATTAAAAGAAATAAAACTAACTTTTTCATGAATGCTATTTCAAATAAAACGTTCAATAGGTATCATTTATTGCTACTTCAACCCATTTAACGCAATCAGTAGACTATAAGAAAAAGATATATAAATGAAAAACTCTAAGCAAATCACTGCTTTCAAGTAAAGAATTTCACCTAAAAAGAGTGAGAATGATCCACCTCAGGCGGATGATTTCGCCCATAATGTGGAAGATTAAAGAATTGCGATTTGACCTGTGCAAGGCTTAATTGAATTGTTTTGATTGATCCGCTTATCTCGAATTGATTAATAAAACTCTAACAACACAAAGCTTTGAGCTTATTTCAATTTATCGTATCTTTGCTTTGTGGGAAATCATAACTCAATAGAAGAATTCTTGTCAGAACTTGCAAAAAAGTTCAAAAAAGAAATGCCTCGAATTAAAAAAGAAATCAAAATTTACGAGGAAAAATTAGCAGCTGGGCAGCTGATTAACAATCCTACTCCTGCACCTCAATTTAATGACTAAACCCAGGTTATTTGTCATAGCGGGTTGCAATGGTTCAGGAAAGTCTTCATTTGCAAACGCAATTACTCCGAATAACGTAGTATCTTTTGATTACGATAAAGAGTATTTGAAGATTTACAATTCAATGCGAGATTCTGAATTAAGAACGAAAATCTCCCATCATCAAACAAGAGCATTATTAGAAGATTCCGTTGAAAATGCGATTCGAAATAGATTAGATTTTTGTTACGAAACCAACTTCAATTCAACTCCAATGTTTTGGCCAGAACAATTTAAAACAGCAGGATTCGAATTAAACCTGTTCTTCTTTTGTTTAGACACAATCGAAAAGGCGAAAAAAAGGGTTCGTATTCGTGTTGAAAATGGCGGTCATTTTGTGCCAGACGTTCAGATTGAAGAACGTTTTAAGTTGGGTTATAAACATCTAAATGAACATTTTTCGCAATTTGACTTTATTCATTTAATGAACTCTAGCTTTTATAAAGAAGTCCCTCATCATATTTTATCTATCCATAAAGAAGAGGTTATTCAGCTTTCAGATTACCCCGATTTCCTTAATAATTTTGCGCCTAACTTTTCAAAGTTGATTGAAAACAAAGCATAACATAAAATAAATATCAGCGCTTCGCAACGACGCCATAAATGGCTATATTTATTCAACCGTTACCACACATTAAAAAGAACAATGAAAATACATTTAACATTAACAATTATCCTAACATTTCTGTTTGGAATTATAAATGCTCAAACGGTTGAGGAGTTATACAATAAAAGCGATTTTAAGGAACTTATTAAGTTTGCAGACAAATCGGAAGAATTAACAAAAGAGCAATTGTATTGTGTAGGTTATGCTTTTTTTCAACTTGAAAATGATAAAAAGGCTATTGAAATGTATGACAAAGCGATTGCCAAAGGTTTAGATGATGATAATATTTATCTATACAAAGGACTTTCATTAAGATATGACCAACAATATGATAAAGCGGTTGAAACATTCAAAATCGCAATTGATAGAAATCCAAAAGGACAAAAAAACTATACAGAATTAGGTAACACATTTTACTATCAAAAAAAACACGATTCTGCCTTGGTATATTTCTATAAAGCAAGAGAATTGGATTTTGAACTTGGCGACCCATATTTTAAAGTTCCAGATATTTACCATATTCAGCAAAACTTTACTAAAGCACTAGAAGAATATTATACAAGTGCTTCATTAATTAATAAAGAAGACCCGACTTATATTGAAATTTTAAAATCAATTGGATTATTAGAATATACTGTCACTAAAAATTACAGTAAATCAATCAATGCATATTCAGAAGTAGTTTCTCTCTCACCAAAGGATTATAATATTTATCCCAAATTAATTAAGGCATATTATGCTAATGAAAACTATATGAAAGGAGATAGTTTAATCGGTATAATGAAAGCAGAATACGAAAAAGGGACTTTACCTGAAGAATATCAAAAATATGGGAGTATTGCAATAGACGAATTTGAGTGGAATGGTCAAAAAGTAACAACTTATAAATCTTTTAAAGAAACTAAAGAAACCCTCGATATAATGTATAAGATTTATCTTTTAAGTAAAGATGGTAAATCTGTAGAACGGACTTTAATGACCGAAAAGACAATTCAAATTGGAGAAGATGGAGCTAAACATCTTTTGTGTGAAAGAGAAAAAAGTGGCGTTCATCATACTTATCCTTATGGTTGGTCTACAGATGATATTGACTATCCAAGTTTGAAAAAGTCTGTTATTCTTGTTTTGAATAAAGAAATGAAACCTTCAGCCTCTTCAAGTTTTGGTGTAAAATCTGACAAGAAAAAAAAGAAGAAATAACGTGTGGTAACAAAACCTATACGCAATGCGGGTTTTGGTAGTAAATTGAAAATTTGGAGCAATTAATGAAAACCGCTAAACCTTTGGTTTAGCTTTTAAAAATGAAAAGATAAAAACAAAACACAAAGCTTTAGCTAAGTGCTAGATTGAAAGTTCAGAGCTTTTAAATCCCGCACTGCGCATAGCCAAACGTTAGCAAACATTAAAAATGACAGATAATTCATCAAAAAAATATCCTTCACAACCTGAAAATGTTGGAGACTTTTATGTCACAAAAGATGAATGTATAACCTGTGGAGCTCCAGAAGCGGAAGCTCCTGATATTATTGAACACTCAAAAAAAGACGAATTCGGACAGTGTTATTTTAAAAAACAACCAGAATCAGAAACTGAATTAGACCAAGCAATTAAAGCTATGATGGTTTCTTGTGTTAGTGCATTGAGATATGGAGGTAAAGATGAAAAAATCATAAAACGTTTATATGAAAATGATATGTCTGACTTTTGCGATAATCCTCCCGATAAAAATATTGAGCCTATAATTAGAGATAAGATGACCTTTAATTTCGATGATAAAGACAACCAGCTATATCATCTATTAATAAAAAGATATAACTCGTTCCCTCCATATTATCGCTTTGAACATTATCAAAGTAATAAAAATAAGAAGATTGATATAATTAGAACTGTACAAAACGAGACATCGAAAATGAGAATTTGTTGTCAACACATAGAGAATAATTTTTATGAACTTATAATTGAAATTCAAAATAATAAGCAAAAGAATGATATAATTGGTTGGGCGATGCATTTACACGATTTTTCAAAAAAACACCTTCTAAATATAAAATGGTATAGTTTTCAAGATGGTTATAATAAAGAATATGTAAAGCCTTATTAAAAAACAACATTTGCTAACACTGGTAACCGTTGCACAACCCCACAATTCCATTAAAAACTGACTTCATTTTAGCCGTTTTAAGGGCAGTTTACTTTTGGGAACTTCTAATTTTAGTTTAAAATAAGTGGTATTATATCAAGGCTTTTCGCGTTTAGCAGGCCCTTTATTTCAAGAAAAAAGTTGGCAAGTGCTTTTGCCTCACTTTTAGCTAGTTTTTGAGTGAATTTCAGATATTTTTTGAGGTTGTAAGCCATGGCGGCGAGGTGCATAACTTTATTTGCTTGTTTAATACCTATTGTATTCACTTTTCTTAAGCCCATGAACTGAGTAAGTGTGCCAAAAACTGGTTCAACT
>NZ_JHXV01000050.1 GCF_000621625.1 Crocinitomix catalasitica ATCC 23190 | reverse complement strand
TTCATATAATTCTTTCCCCATATAATAAGGACAAACCACATCGTCTTCACTATGAATGATAAGCAAGGGTTTCATCCACTCTTGAATTAATTCCTTGCCCTTTACAAAATTCTTAACAATCATTTTTGCCGAGAATTTCATAGGAAAAGGAGTTCGTTCTGCTGCGATAGATTTTTGATCGGTAAAAGCGCCTTCTAAAACCATTCCGTCTATTTGCTCTTGGTTGTTGATGCCTATCTTTAAAGCAAGGTTACCGCCTAAGGAGAATCCCATTAATATGACCTTGGTATCCTTAACCGAAGGTTTACTGATAAAGTCTTCAAAGGCAAGTTGTGCACTAGAAATTACATTTTTATGACTTGGGTTCCCCGATGATGCTCCAAATCCAGGATAATCAATCAAATAAACTTGGTAACCTTCATCAAAAAAAGATTGCGCCACATTTGACCATCCATTCAAGTTGCCCGCATTTCCGTGTAAGAAAAATATTGAAGCTTTTGGAGCCGAGCGTTCGTAAAATAATCCTTTAATCTCTAGATCATCATTCATTAAGGTAAAAGAATTAGCGTCTTGAAATGTTTCTAATTCGGCTTTGTCGGGATAATAATACAAGCCATTAAAAGCACAAGAGTTAACAAGGAGTAAAGTGATCGAGATGATTATGATTTGTCGCATTGTTTATTATTTATCCGTCAAATATAAATTGACAAAGTGGATATATTGAATGAAAGGGTAATATTTTATGTTAAACCACTTGATTTAAATGGTGATACCAACTGTAAGATAAAAGCTAATACCATCTGAAGGAATGATTCCTGGGCCAGGATAAGATGTAGCACGTCGTGTGAAGTACTTATTATTGGTAAGGTTATTAATCCCTCCCTTAAATACAAAGTGTTTATTTAAGTTGAAGGCTGTATTGAAATCAACAACATAATAAGAAGGTATTAATCCAGCGATAGCATTAGGATCCGACTCGGCGTTTGTACCATCCGAATAATGTTGATGCACATACGATCCTAATAAGGAGAACTTCCATTTATTGTAAGTGTATTTTAGACCAATTTTAATTGAAATAGGAGGGACCAATTCGATCCATTTATTGCTTAATGCTTTTTCATCATGTTTGCCATATTTGGCATAAATAGCAGATAAATTGGTGAATACTGAAAAGTAATTACTTGAGGTGTCAACCTTTGCGAATTTATGTTCAGCGAATAATTCAAGACCTGTGCTATATGCTCTACCTACATTTGTTCGAAGACGAACGAATTCATAGTCGTTTATTTTTGAGTTGATTACTCCAATTTTATTGTTGTAATACATGAAAAATGCGCTGATGTCAAAAATGGAATTCTCTCTTTGACCACGCATACCTAAATCAGCATTAAATCCTTTTTCGTCTTGAATATCTGGATCTACAATTTGATTCGGATTACTGATTCGAATGTCTGAAAAATTAATACCTCTATAATTTTGAGCAATATTTCCATAGAATTCAACCGATTTACCTTTTTGATAAGAGAAACCCAAACCGCCTAATAAAATAGACCTGCCTTGTGACTTGGTTTCGTAAATTGTTGTGTCAAAAATAAGTACATGTGTTAAAGGATGATAGACACGTTCGTTATAGTAGCCATCAGCTTCGGTATAAATATATTCGTAACGAATACCGGCTGAAATTGTAAGTTTTTTATTGATTTTGAATATGTTCTCAATGAAAGCAGAAGTGTTTTTTGAAGGGAATGAATAATCAGAACCCTCTAAATCGTCCGGATTTAGAAAATCAAAATTAGGATCAGCATCTGCTGAACCGAATCCTTGGCGATTTATTGTCTTGCCTTGGTAATAGCGAACGCCAGTCGCAAGGATACCGAAATACTTTTGACCAATAGGATATCTTTGTAAAAAGCGTAATTCAGCACCGAAATTATCAAAATCTCCATCGATAATTGTCCGTTCTTGCAGGTCATCTAGACGACTGATTTTTTCGAGGTTCCCTAAGGATGTTCGTTCTGCAACGACCTTGAATGCTTTGATATCTAATTTAGACTTTGTACTGATATCATAGTTAAAATGCATTGCAGCGATCTGCCAATTTACTTTAAACCAATTTCTATCTCGAATGGATTGTTGGGGATCTTTTTCAAACATCGCGTCAGTTAAACCACCAGCTTGTTGCGCCAAATAGTTCATCCGCGTATATTCTGCACTTAAAAATATATTTTCTGTAAAATGATATTTAACTTGAGCAAATATATTTTGTTGTTCAAAATTCGAATTCTCACGCCAGCCATCACCTTTTTTATATTGGTAATAAGCCATGTATGAAAAGCGTTTTTTTAACGTTCCTGAAATCTTATTAAAAGTATTATAAAGATTATAAGCACCGATAGTTTGATATCCTTCATATTGAATTTTATTGGTTGAAGGAGGCTTTATTTTAAAGTTAAGCATTCCACCAAATTGTGGTCCAAATTGCAGAGATGCTGCTCCTCGAATCAGTTGAATTGCCTCTAACGCTTCAGTTGGTGGGGTATAATAAGTTTCTGGATATCCAAGAGCATCGGCACTGATATCGTAACCGTTTTGGCGCGTATTAAAATGAGCAGTTCTACTTGGACTTAATCCTCGCGCACCAATTCCTAATTGTAGTCCTCCACCGTCAGACTCCCAAATATTAAGTCCTGGAACTTTGGCATAAAGCTCGCGTGCATTATTGGTTGCATTATTACCGTCGTTATTATCTATTTGAATGTGTTCGGTTTTTTTGCCATTGGTTACGATAACGCCTTCAACCATACGCATTTTACGCGTACTAAAATTGGATCGGTGATGAACTTCAACTGCGCCAAGTGTGTTCGTATCCGCAAGAATTATAGATATGTTATTTTTACCTGGTTTTAAGATGTATTTAAGACTGTCTGATAGATAAAAAGGAGCAGAACCAACAATTACATAGTCGCCTTCTTTTTCGTTCTCTAAAGTAAATCTCCCATATTCATCTGTTACCAATTTTTTTATTGAGCTTAAGTTAGAAGCAGATAGAATTTCAATCTTGGCAAAGGGTAATTCGTCATTAATAGAATTCTTAACTGTACCATATAGTTTCGCTTGCCCAAAAGTTATTTGGGAAGAGAGGCATAAAAAGAATAATATGAATGAGGAAAGGCTTTTCATTTAGTCCCCATCCGTATCAGAATAGGTGATGACAATTCCTAAAATAGAAGTCATGTCAGTTTTACCGTAAGCAACTAATTTCTTTAATTCTTGAAATGTTTCAGTGAATTTAGCAGTCTCGGTTGGTATTTGCGTGTGAAATGGGGTAGGCAAAACATTTATTTTAGATAGGCAGTTTTCAAATTGTGTATTTATTTCTGAAGCTTGAATAGATGTTCCTTGTTCTTCATAGAAAACGATATAATCATCAAAACCAATACCTGTATTCCCCTTGTATAAACTCCAAAGTGCTTGCATGCTCTCTTTTGCTAATTCAAGTGAGTATTCACTGTAAACAGCTTCGACAAAATAAGGATAAGTTAATCCTCCGCTAAATTGTCCTGAAGGAATGCCGATTTTTGCGTTTTTTAATAATTCGATATCCTTTACAAATTCGTTAAACATTAAACTAATTGATGATCCTACATCAGTTCCTGTTCTACCTACGAATGTTGCTTTATAAGATGATTTCCACTCCGCTAATACAGGGGTGAATTCTGTTTGTATCTTATCAATTAGAGCAGCTAAATAGTCTTTGTAGTTTGTTGCTAAAGGATCAGTCGTGAAACGATTAACGATTTCAGCATTTGTTCCGTTAAAAAGTAAGAAGTCTAATGCTGGGAAACCAATAGCATCCGTATTGGCAGCCGAATTCAAACTTAAAGCTCCTGATTCGATATTGTTATTGATTTTAGTCGTATCAACCGGGTAAGTATTCATTGCTGCTTTAATACCATAATCGAAAGCTGGACCAAAATCAAACATTTTGATTGTTTGAAATGACTTATATGCTGCTTTAAATTGAGCTCTTAAATCATTCAAGCTTGAAAGATCAGTAGTCGTGATGAAATTATTCTTTTGATCAACCAATCCAGCGACTTGACTATTAAACACCTCATAATTTGGTAGAATTAAATTCGTAGCAATATTTTCTAACATTGCCGCTTCATCAAACTCAGCAACAGGATCTTTTTTGCAAGAAAAAGTCGTTGCGATTATTAGAATGCATAGCGTAAATCGGATTCTTTTCATTTTTCACCAAATATTTATACTAAAATTAGCTGCAAAAATAACTTATTCCTTAGGAGTAATCAATACCCATTTTGTGGTATTTGATGTTTAAGTTTATGTAAATAAAAAAGCTGGCATTAACGAATACAAATTGATTCATTAATGCCAGCTTTAGAATTAATTTTGATTAAAAATTGTAAATCGTATTCAATTCATTAATAGCGTTTGTCAAGTCAGTAGTTGTTACTTCCCAGAAATTTTCACCTATTGTTTCGTTTAGAATTGATTCAATTTGAGAATAAGTGATTACTCTCGTATCAAGTGAAACGTATTTTAATGCTGCTACAAAAGCATAAGCTTCTGATAACTGGTGTAAATATTTTGCGTTATCCGAACCAAAATTCGATTTAGCACCTTCGAAGTAATTAATTGCTTGTGCCGCTGAAATTTTCTCCCAAGTACTTCTGATTTTATTAATCTGAGTATTTATTTGATCGTCAGATTTGTCTGCACTGATTAACGCTCTTCCAGTTAAAAAGGCATCCATCATTTCTTTATTCGAACCTAAATCAGCATTTCTGCTATTGCAATATTTTGCCCAGAATACAAGATCTTCAGTATTGGTTAAAAAGTCTATTGGCGCACCAAAGTATCCAAAAGCTTCGTCCCAATGATGTTCTAATTGTGTATAATATTTACCAGCATCAGCATCTACAGCTGTACCATTGTCAGCGTTCATCTTGTCATCCCCAAAATATACTTGTGTTGCTTGGTACATGAAAACTGCACCCATAAGTCCTTTTTCAATTAATTGAGCATATTCTATACCATTCGCTGCAAAAAGGTATTGGCTGTCACCTGAACTTAATGTTCCTGCTTGTCCATTAGAAGCTACTTCCATATAATCTTGTGAAGCAGTAGCTTGATTTTCGATATACGTTTCAAATAATTCAGCATCGCTAGCAATACATTTATTTTTTAATTGTTTCGTCGATGAAAAAGTGAAATTTCCACCACCGTTATCTCCTGTATTTACATACATATCATGCATCACTTCTTCAGATAACACCATACCGATTCCAGATTTAGCATAAGCAGCTAATTCAGATAATTGATTTAAACGGTCAGTTTGTCCTGAATAAGAAACCGTAGAATTTCCATTGGCATCTTTAAAATCGTAAGTTGTGGGAATGTCTAATTGAGGCGTGTATAAACATGAGCCATCATCTTTTGTCGCTTCTTCGCTATAATTTGAAGCTATGCTATCAGTACAGCCTTTTTTCTTACAAGAACCAAGCATAAGTGCCGCTCCTATGAATAAAAATGTGATTTTTTTCATGTTATATTTTTAGATTTAATTCTTCGCAAAACTACTGGATGAATCTTGAAGAGACAATACCATTTTTATGGTATAATAAATAATCAGAAAATGAAAACGTCCGAAAAGACTTAATCTATTGAGATTTCGTCAGCAAAAATATAACTAGGGTTTCCAGCACCAGGATGCCATTCAGGACAAGGACCAGGATTTTTTGCGATAATTCGAATAAAACGCGTGCTCACCGTTTTATCTAATTTAAATGGCTGGATAAATGACCCTAATTGAGTTCGAGGAAATTCATTTAAAACTGTTCCTAAAGTGAACCATTCAATGCCGTCATTCGAAATTTGAAAACTAACTTCAGAAGGATACCAGATCCACGATTTAGCATCCTGCAATAAATTAATACCAATACTATTTATGTCTTGAATTTTACCCAAGTCGATTTCAACATCTAAGTCTTGGTCAAAAAAGCCTTGCCAAGAACCCGTTCTAAAATCTGTGTTCCCGTATATTTGATCAATTAATGCCCGTTCTCCGCCGCCAGAATAATGATCGTGGAAGGTTGATTTAAGTTTTATAGACCAATCGTTATTGGTTAAGACAAAATAGGCCGTAGTAGGTAAGCTTTGCAATGATTGTTTAACTGAGATTGCTTTAAGTGTTGTGGTTTCTTTAATTTTAATTCCTTTTGCTTTATATTTTTTAGAATTGGAAAGCGGTTCACTACCATCCAAAGTGTATCTAATTTCTGTCGAATCGGCTATATGTTCGAATTTTATAACTTTCTTTTTTGTGAACGGAACAACCGAATTTGATAGCGTCGGAGCTCTTAAAAATGGCTGATTATAAATTTTCGTAAGGGGCATTTCTTTGAAGGCAATATCCGTTTTTGAGTTGGTCATTATAAATTTCAGTTCACCACCTGCCATTATCTCACTATGTCGAATGAAGTTTCTATCCACTTTACTACCATTGATATAAATACTTTCAATATAAATATTTTTCTCTGTTAAATTCTCAGCAATTACCCTAAATTCTTTTCCATTCTCTAAAGAAAGATTGGCTAATTTATATCGAGGACAACCCAATGCATAATAATCAGAACCTGGGGTGAGAGAATAGAAGCCTAATGCACTAAGCACATACCACGACGACATTTGTCCGCAATCTTCATTACCACTTAAACCGTCTGGTGCATTGCTGTACATTTCATTGAATATTCTATTTACATAGTGATTTGTTTTCCATGGAGAATGAGTAAAATTGTATAAATAAGCCATATGATGACTGGGTTCGTTACCATGTGCATACTGACCAATTAAACCAGTGATATCAACCTGATGTCTTCCCGTTGTTTCTGGTTTCGCTGAAAATAAATTATCGAGCCATAGTTCTAGACTATCTGCTCCTCCTAATAATTCAATTAACCCATTGATGTCTTGGGGAACAAACAGTGAATATTGCCATGAGTTCGCTTCTGTAAAATCAAATGTTACTTCGCTTGGTTTAAAGTTATCTTTCCATCCTCCATTAAATCGTGGTTGCATGAATTTAGAATCTGGATGGTATAAGTTTTTATAATATTGCGCACGTTTATAAAAAATGGAAGCGATAGAATCATGTCCTAAAGAGTCTGCAAATATAGCGATACACCAATCATCATAGGCATATTCTAATGTTTTAGAAACTGATTCAGATTCGTTCT
>NZ_JHXV01000049.1 GCF_000621625.1 Crocinitomix catalasitica ATCC 23190 | reverse complement strand
TTCTATTTTTTTAGGGGCACAAGAATTATCTTCAGGAGTTTCAGCTTTACGCCATTTAAATATGGTTTGACGAGAAACACCATAACGTAAGGCTAATTGCTCAATACTTAAGTTCAGATTATTTTTAATTTCTTGACGAATATGTATATTTGTCTTGGCATTGGAATGATAGATTTGTTGCATAATTATTTTTATTTGTCGTAAAACAAAAATAATCAACTATTTTATTTCCAGCCCTTTCAGCTTCGTTTCGGCTACGCCTTCACTTCGCTGAAAGGGCTTTATTGCTATCAACAATGTTGTGAAACTTTACAGTTAGTTAATAGTAATTAGTTCAATTGATGGCTATAAATCAAATTACTGTTTCTAAATAATCTATTTGGAATCGCTTATAAATTGCCTTAATCTTCTTCAATTACACGCATTTATCTACCGCACTCCTTCACTCTAGCTATGGAACAAACGTAAGTTTCAACTTCCATCTTGTGTCTTTTCTCTTTCTACTGCGTCCACCGAAGTTTCAACGCAGGTGGATCATGTGTCTTGTATCTTTTCTCTTTTAACCACAGAGATCACAAAGGTTTACACAAAGGTCACAAAGGCTTCAAGCCATAAAGCTGCACTTTCGTCTATATCCTATCTTTTGTCTTTACATCTTTCAATCTTTTGTCTTACAACCTTATGTCTTATTTCAAATTACTGACAAATATCATGTTTTGAATTGCGGCACGTCAGCAAGTGAAGAACGCTCAACAGATAGATTTGTACTGTAAAAGATTAACACCATTATTATGCAAATCATCTTCGTACTTATTATTGTTAGTATCGGCATTGCGACCATATTTTTATTGTCTTTTTTATGGGCAACTAAATCTGGGCAGTATGACGATACTTACGGTCCTGCGGTACGCATGTTATTTGATGATGAAGTTGAACAAGTTGAATCGAAACAAACAAAAGTATGCAAATAGAAAAATTCAGTTACGACAATAAAATTGTCAAACTATTTTTAATTGCCACAGTTACCTGGGGCGTTATTGGTATGTTGGTAGGCTTATTCGCCTCCCTTCAGTTGGTATGGCCCAACTTAAACTTTACTGCGTGGTTAACATTTGGTAGAATTAGACCATTGCACACCAATGCAGTGATTTTTGCCTTTGTAGGTAACGGTATTTTTGCCGGCGTTTATTATTCCTTACAGCGATTGCTAAAGGCGCGAATGTGGTCAGACAAATTGAGTTATATCAATTTCTGGGGATGGCAATTAATCATTCTAGCTGCGGTTATTACTTTACCTATGGGGTATACCTCAAGTAAAGAGTATGCCGAACTGGAATGGCCGATCGATATCGCTATTACCTTATTATGGGTAATTTTTGGTGTTAACATGTTCGGAACAATCATCAAACGTCGTGTTAAACACATGTATGTTGCCATTTGGTTCTATATCGCAACGTTTGTAACTGTTGCGGTTTTACATATTGTGAACTCTGTCGAATTGCCGGTCTCTTTTATGAAGAGTTATAGTTGGTATTCTGGTGTGCAAGATGCATTGGTTCAATGGTGGTACGGTCACAATGCCGTTGCATTCTTTTTAACAACTCCTTACTTAGGTTTAATGTATTATTTTGTTCCTAAAGTAGCTCAAAGACCAGTATATTCTTACCGTCTATCAATTATTCACTTTTGGTCTTTGATCTTTATCTATATCTGGGCTGGACCGCATCACTTATTATATTCTTCTTTGCCTGATTGGGCACAATCTTTAGGTGTAGTATTCTCTATTATGCTACTTTTCCCTTCTTGGGGAGGTATGTTAAACGGTCTTTTAACCTTAAGAGGTGTTTGGGATAAAGTACGTGATGATGCTATTTTAAAATTCTTTGTAGTGGCTTTAACTTGTTATGGTATGGCGACTTTCGAAGGGCCGATGTTATCGCTTAAAAATGTAAACTGGATTACACACTTTACAGATTGGACTATTGCCCACGTTCACGTTGGTGGATTAGGCTGGAACGGGATGTTGACTTTCGGTATGGCTTATTACTTAGTTCCTAAAATGTGGAGAACGAAACTTTACTCTAAAACTTTGGCGAATGCGCATTTTTGGATTGCTACTTTAGGTATCATTCTATGGGTAATTCCAATGTACTGGGCTGGATTCATGCAAGGGTTAATGTGGAAACAATTTACACCTGATGGAAGTTTAGCAAATCCTAACTTCTTAGAGATTGTTACACAAATGAAACCTTATTTCATGATGAGATCTTTAGGTGGATTGCTATTCATTATCGGGGTATTGATAATGGTGTACAACTTAATTAAAACTGCGAAACAAGGCGACTTCTTAGCAAATGAAGCTGCTGAAGCACCTGCTTTAGTGAATCCTAAAAAAGGAACGAAAGGCGAGCACTGGCATAGCTGGATTGAACGTCGTCCAATTCGTTTCTTAATCTTCTCTTTGGTGGCTATTTTAATTGGTGGACTGGTAGAATTGGTTCCAACGTTTATGGTCAGTTCTAATGTTCCTAAAATTAGTACGGTGACACCTTATACACCACTCGAATTGGAAGGTAGAGATATCTATGTGAGAGAAGGTTGTTATAACTGTCACTCTCAATGGGTACGACCTTTTAGAGATGAAGTAAAACGATACGGTGAGTATTCTAAAGCTGGTGAGTTCATCTATGATCACCCATTCCAATGGGGATCTAAACGAACTGGTCCTGATTTGCACCGTTCTGGTAAAGGAAATGCAATGAATAAACCAGAATCGTGGCACTATAAACACATGATTGATCCGCGTGTTTACGATTTAGAATCTATCATGCCTGCTTATACTTGGTTGACTGATCCTTTGGATACAAGTCATACAAGAAATAAAATACTTGCCATGAAAACGCTAGGTGTTCCTTATCCTGAAGGATTCGAAGATGAAGCAGTTGCACATTTAGTTGCACAGGCACAAGAAGTGTACGATGCAATTGTGGAACAAGATCCGGAGATTAAACATGCAAGACCTGATATGGAATTGATGGCATTGATCGCTTACTTAGAAAGATTAGGTTCTGACATTCATAAAGAGCCTAAACAAGACACAACGGATGTTGAAGTAATTGAAGAAGCGCCAGTTGTTAGTGCAGATACGATCCTTGCAATTGACACTACTGCAATAGAAATTAATGCTAACCTAAAATAATATAAGATGTTAAGTTATATCAAAGGTCACCTTACAAGTATTGACGGAATTGAAATATTCCCGCTTATATCTCTGGTTATATTTTTCACCTTTTTTGTTGGACTAACGATTCACGTCATTCGATCTGATAAAAAAACAAGAGACGACATCAAACAATATCCATTAGAAGATTAACAGAAAAACCTATTCTATGAATTTATTATTTTCATCAATAAAAAAAGGCTTTGCGACACTGTGTATGTTGCCAGCTTTTCAAATATTCAGTCAGACTGAGGCAGTGTCAGTGGCAGCGCCAACCAGAAAGATATATGATATGCTGGGTATGAGTTCAACTAGTTTGTTTACTGTGATGACGCTCTTTACTGTATTATTAGTCTTCATAATGGTAGCGATGGCTGGTGTTGCGAAAACTATGCTCTGGCATAAGTATGATAAAAAGGAAAAAAAGTCGATTGATATTAATGCTAAGACGATCCTCGTAATTGGTTTATTATTCTCTGGTTCGGCGATGGCAGCAGGAAATACTGCTCCAGCTGAAAGCTTAATTCCCTTTTCGAATAGTGTATTTTGGGCTTATGTTATCATCGATATTGTATTGCTTGGCTTCATCTACTATTTTGCAAAAATTATTAGAAGTACAATCGCTGAAGATTTACCGGAAAGAAAACCATTGATTCAATGGAAAAAAATTACGAAGAACTTAACCAATGCGGTTGAAATTGAAGACGAAGGTAGTATCTTAATTGATCACGATTATGACGGTATTACAGAGTTGGATAACGATTTGCCGCCATGGTGGAAATACGGTTTCTATATCACTATCGTATGGGCTGTTGTTTATTTCTTCTATTACCAAGTATTTGAAATTGGAAATCTACAAGAGGCTGAATATTTAGCTGAAATGGCTGAAGGCGAAAGAGAAGTAGCAGAATATAAAGCTGCTCACCCTAACTTAATTACCGCGGCTAATGTGACATTATTGGAAGATGCATCAGCTATCGCTAAAGGTAAAGGTGTTTATGATACCTACTGTATGTCTTGTCACATGGATAGCGGTCGCGGTGGAATTGGACCGAACTTAACGGATGCTTATTGGTTATACGGTAACGATATTTCAACTGTCTTTAAAACGATATCTGAAGGTGCTGCGAACGGAATGCCGGCTTGGAAAGAACTCATGCCTGCCAACGATATTCAAGCAGTAGCATCATATGTATTACATCTGGAAGAAATTCCAGCCCCTGACGGTAAAGAGCCACAGGGAGAATTAAAAGAATAAAAAAATGGGAGCATCAAATCAATCGGAAAGCTTTAGAGACAAGATCTCAACTGTCGGTACCGATGGAAAACGTGTATGGGTATACCCTAAAAAACAATTGGGAAAATACTTTAATAAACGTGCTTTGGTTTCGTACGTGTTATTACTGCTCCTTTTTTCTGGTCCATTTATTAAAATTAATGGCGAACCGCTTTTATTGATGAATATCTTGGAAAGAAAGTTTGTCATTTTTGGACAAATATTCTGGCCACAAGATATCTTCATTTTCGCAATAGGTATGATTGCCTTTGTGATTCTGGTCATCGTTTTTACTGTTGTTTTTGGTCGACTCTTCTGTGGATGGGTCTGTCCACAAACCATCTTCATGGAAATGGTTTTCCGTCGAATTGAATATTGGATTGATGGAGATTGGAAACAACAAAAAAAGCTGGACAATATGCCTTGGAATGGCCATAAAATCTTTAAAAGGGTTTTAAAATGGTCTGTTTTCTGGGCCATCTCATTCTTAATTGCCAATACTTTACTCGCTTATTTAATTGGAATTGAAGAATTGCAGGATATCGTTTTCGGAAGACCAAGCGAACATATTAGCGGTTTAATTGCGATCGTACTTTTTACCTCTGTGTTTTTTGCCGTGTTTACATGGTTCAGAGAGCAGGTTTGTACAACAGTTTGTCCTTATGGTAGATTGCAAGGTGTACTCTTAGATAAGAACTCAATTGTTGTTGCCTACGATTATGTCCGTGGTGAAATTCGCGCAAAATTCAGAAAAAATGAAGACCGTGTAAAAGAAGAAAAAGGAGATTGTATTGACTGTAATCAATGTGTGAATGTTTGTCCTACTGGAATTGACATCAGAAATGGTACGCAATTAGAATGTGTTAGCTGTACTTTATGTATGGATGCCTGTGATCACATGATGGATGCTGTTGGTTTAGAAAAAGGACTGATTCGTTACGATTCTGAAGAAGGAATTAAAACGGGTAAACCTTGGAAACTGACAACTCGAACTAAGGCTTATATCGTATTGATGTTTGCAATTGTTGGTCTTTTGGCGACATTGATTCTTACGCGATCTGAAATTGATATGAATATTCTACGGGTACGTGGAACAACGTATCAGAAATTGACGGACAGTACTTATGTGAATATTTTTGAAACGACGATTCTAAACAAAACGAATCAAGACCATAATATCACTTTAAAAATATTAAGTGAGAATGCCTCCGTTGAGTCTATTGGTGGAGATTTGGTTTTGAAGAAAGGCGAAGTATTACAAAGAGAATTAATTGTAACCATGGACGAAAAAGCGGTACTAGGACCTAGTACACCAGTGATAATAGGTCTTTACGAAGATGGTGTGCTAATGGTTGAGCAAAAAATAAATTTTAACGGACCAGGATTTTAAAAAAACAAAATTATGAATTGGGGAAAAAGTATAGCGGTAGTGATGGTTTGTTTTATGATCTTTATTCTAAGTTTCGTATACACAGCCTTCAGTAAAAACGCAGATTTAGTGCGCGAAGATTATTACGAAAACGAATTGGCTTTTGATGATATCAAACAAGCGAAATACAATTATAATCACCAGGATTTAAAGATTAATTTCCAAAAAACGGAAGCTGGAATTGTTTTCATATTTCCTAAAACAGCTTCGGCTTATAAGGAAGGGAAGATTATTTTTTACCGTCCAGATCAAAAGATCTACGACCGTGAATTCGATTTAAAACCGGACGAAACCAATCAACAAGTTTTGGCTTTTGAGAATTTTAAAGAAGGTTATTACGATGTGCGTGTAGAATGGACCGAAGGTGAAAAAGAATACCGATACGAATCGAATATTCAGTTTTAAATGTTAATCTCCGCCTTTTTAATCGGACTATTGGGGAGTTGGCACTGCATAGGAATGTGTGGACCAATTGCTTTAATGATTCCGAATGCGAAAGGTAAAAGCCGTTTATGGTCGATACTTTTATACCATGGCGGCAAGATTATGGCTTATGTGATCATTGGATTGCTAATGGGCATTTTAACTGTTGCAATAACGTCGTTTAAGGTACAAGCAATTATTACCATAGCAGTTGGTGTATTCATGGCGATTTTGGCCCTTACCCCTCTTCTATTGCGCAAACTTGAAGAACGAGGACTGCATCTTTACAACCCCATCCGAAAAATTAAACAAAACATTGCCCAATCTAGCGCGAAGCAGAAACTAGAATACAGTTTATATATTGGTTTTTTTAATGGATTTATTCCTTGCGGCATGGTGTACATGGCAGCATTAGGAGCTTTGGTGCAAGAGAGTATGCTAGACACCATTTTATTTATGGTCTTTTTTGGTATTGGAACGATGCCAATAATGAGCGCTATTATTTTCTCCTCTAATCTTTTAAAGAGCAAGTTCCAACGACATGCCAATGTTTTTAGAACAGCAGCATTTATGTTCTTGGCTTTGTTTATGATTTACCGAGGTGGTACTAATTTGCACAAAGAAATCACACAGCCTAAGGTTGGTGAAGATTTTATGATTTGTCATTGATTTTGGTTGAACATCCTCCCCGAAAGAGGTTACTTTGAAAGGGTTAACCTGGTTTTGGTTTAATGTTATTTTGGGGAGGGTGTTTTTTGTTGTTAATTAGTGATAAACCAAAGTATCAATCCTCCTACGATTGTAACAAATAAGCCTATGATTATAGTTTTTAAATTAGAATTAGGCGAAGGAAAATTATATCTATTACCTGTGTTAGCCGTTTGATTATATGTTCCTGAATTATTACCAACGTGAGTATTTTCTGAATAAATAACAAGAGGCTCTTTTTCTACTATTTCTAAATATTTCTCAAATCCGCCGGATTCCAGAAATCTCTCTATCTCTAACTCGTGAAGATCTACAATAAAATATTTTCCAGAATCAACTTTTTCAGAAGTTATCAAGTTTAACCCAGTGTTTGAAATTTCACAAACTTTATTGAAAATATAGCGAGCCGTCTTGATATCTATAGACAATTCTTTTGCTAACTCAGAGTCATCTAATGCATAATGCTTATTTTCAACTAGAAAAACAAGTGTTTTATTCATCAATATTTTATCCGTGTTTTTCATTTTGATTAAAAAAATAAATAATATGTGATTAAATAATCTTTTTTGAATTTCTCAAATATAGTCTTCCCAATTTAATTTAGCTAATTCACTGATCATTAACAGGAAAAAACCCTGAAAGCAGTTAGGAAAAACCTTTACTACAAACAGGGAAAAGCCTGTTTTTGGCAAGATTTGGCTTTAATTATAAACTTAACAATACCACATGATGCTCCCGATAGGGATCCCTTAGGTTTGTTTCTTATAATATAGATATTATCTTGATGTTTATAATTAGAGTTACAACTAGTAAAGGCGAATAAACGATAGCTAAAGGTGTAAGAGACCTATGTCCCGATTTTATCCTTTACTAGTTCTTTAAGCAAGCATCAAATAGAAATTAAGGTATTAGACCTATTATCAGGGAATTAATTGTGCTTAAAGGCGTAACTCCAAAAAATAAAAGTTATGGATAAAATTAATGATTTTGTATATTTTATTGGTGTAGATATTTCAAAAAATGTTCTTGACATTACTGTTTTAAACGGTTCTAAGCAAATATTTTATG
>NZ_JHXV01000048.1 GCF_000621625.1 Crocinitomix catalasitica ATCC 23190 | reverse complement strand
GTTCATGGGCTTAAGAAAAGTGAATACAATAGGTATTAAACAAGCAAATAAAGTTATGCACCTCGCCGCCATGGCTTACAACCTCAAAAAATATCTGAAATTCACTCAAAAACTAGCTAAAAGTGAGGCAAAAGCACTTGCCAACTTTTTTCTTGAAATAAAGGGCCTGCTAAACGCGAAAAGCCTTGATATAATACCACTTATTTTAAACTAAAATTAGAAGTTCCCAAAAGTAAACTGCCCTTAAAACGGCTAAAATGAAGTCAGTTTTTAATGGAATTGTGGGGTTGTGCAACGGTTACTTTTGTTATGCTTTTGTTTTCTCAATCAATTTTGAAATATTAGGAGTAAAGTCATTAAGGAAATTTGGATAATCCGAAAGCTGAATAACTTTCTCTTTGTGAATAGATACAATATGATGAGGCACTTCTTGGCTAAATAAATTGATGACGCCATACTTATTATCTGCTTTAAGCAGTCCGTAAGATAATGGATCAAAATATTCCATGCCTCCATCACGTGGAAATGGATGCATTGACATCAATATGATAGTATCGCAAATTACAGGAACAAGGATATTATTTCGAGAATCAATAACCCCATATTTTCCCATTTTTTTTTACTAAGTAAGTATTTTGTGCTATTTCTTGCATGTAATTGTAGTCAAATGGGACAATTGTTTTATTTGACTTATTGATAACTCCCCATTTTTTGTCTTTTTTGGCTACAAACAAAGGTTTTTTTAAAAAATCTATTTTTAAGCTCATAGCACTTTCGGGATTGCTTAATTCTTGCTCAAGCAATTGTTCTTCCTGTTCTTTCGATCTATTGAAGTCCTCCGAAAAGTAGAATTCTTTGTTAAAGGACTGTTTCTGGAATAAATGATTTGCTCTAAAACTAAAATCTAAGCTTATTTGGTCATATTCCAATGGTACAATCATTTGACCTTTGGAATTAATAATACCAAATTTAGAATTTAGCTCTACTAAACACAATGAATCTATCAATTTGGAATAATCGAAAATGATGATTTTTTTTGAATCATAAAGCGTGTCTTCAACTAAATAAGATTCATGTGGTGTTTGGCTATAAGCAATTGAAACTTGTAATTGTGCTACAATAATGAAAAGAATAGTCGATAATAGTTTCATGTGATTAAAGATACATAACATGAATTAACTCCAAATGTTACATTAAAGTGGGTTCAAATTCATTTTCGTCTATTGTACCAAAACGGTTGTGCAATTTTCGTTGCTGTAAGGTACGAAACAGCAACGAAAATTTACACGTTGTTAGCAATGTTTTAATAGCCAATAAATTATTATAAGAATCACGACCGACCAAAAACTCGCTTTTTAAATTGAATAATTAGTATTGAAATAAGAGAGATAAAAAAGAGCGCACCAATAATAAAATAATTGAGGGAAGATTCTCCATTAAAAGAATGATCATAGAACTTAAAAGTCCAATAGGTTGGTAATATTGAAAAAACAAGAGAGATGCTTGACCCTACAAAAAAGCTGGCTAGTGGTAACATTAATAGCAAGTCAACACCTTTGAAATAGGCCATTCCTTCTACTTTATTTTTAGCATAAGTCGCAATAATTAATGAAATTGTAGGGGCTGTTAAACCATAAAGTATTGAAAGCAGTAAAGCATTAACTGTTCCCGGATTAGCAATATCTGTGTAGGTAATCATGAAAAAGGCAGCAGTGGAAGAGAAAACAGTTGCAAATAGCAATCTGTAAAGAATAAAATACGAACTGGATATGGGTAAAATACGTATAACTTGCATGACATTTTCATCCTTCTCGTCAAGTATGAGAAAGGAGGTAATAAAACCAAACATAATGGCCGTTTGAATACTGGCAAACATAGCTATCAAGGTTCGGTAATCTTCTAGGATAGGAATTTTTTCTATGAGTATAGGAGTAAGAAATTTGAATACAAAAATTAAGACTATTGGTAATACTAAAAAGCTCAATAATGTCTTATCTCTAAAAATTAGTTTTAAATCACTTTCGATTAGTTTCGCTAGTTTTTTCATTATGATTTTAGTTTTTGAGTGATTCTTTTTACGGCAAGTTTATAAAATAAAGCACACCATATTATTGCTAAGACATATGAGATTATGATTTCCATGATGCCTAACTGTCCAAAAGAAGCTGACAGTATTTTTATGCCAGGTTGAGTAGGGAAAATCCAAAATATCACATCAGAGGTTAGGTTAAAAAAACCAATAAATGGAAGCAGAAACAGCACTATAACTCCAACAGCTACAATCATATATTTATTGAATGTATCTTGTGTAGCAACGATAGAAAATCCAATAAAAGAAAAAGTCATGGTGCTTAATGCAACTCCCAAGCCAAAATGGAGGTAATTAAAATGAAAGCCATGTCCCGAAAATGCCATTAAGTAACTGCATAACAATGCAACAATGGTCAAAACAATAGACTTCGATAAAATATAGTTTGAGATCTTAATTGGGCTAACCGAAATAACCTGAAGTGTATTTTCATTCTTCTCAAAAAGGACTAAAACGCCAGTGAATAAAACCCCTAGTAGAGCAGGGTCATTATAAATAACTAAAATAAGTAATTTTTCAATTTGTTCAAATCCTCTCAAAGCCATAAAAGCCCCAATATAGAGTGCAGAAACAACAAGCGATAATGCGATTATGCGATTTCGATTTAAAATTAAAAAATCGTGTTTAATTAATGTTAATAGCTGTTTCATTACTTTAATTTTTGACCCGTTACTTCAATAAAAATATCGTTTAGATTTGCCTCTTTGGAATGAATGGTTTTTATCTCCTCAGTCTGTATTAAATCTAAAAACTTATCATTATCTTTCAATGTTTTCAAATCAAATGTAATAGGCTCCAAATTCGATTGTGTTAATACTTCTACTGTATTTTTGCCATATTCTAGTTTTAGATTTTGAGGAGAATCTAAGGTTTTAATTTCACCAGTTGAAAGAAAGGCAACTTGATCACAAAGTTCTTCCGCGTCTTCCATATGATGCGTTGTAATTAAAATCGTTTTCCCTTCTTTTTTTAAATTCAAAATGATGTCTTTAATTATTCTGCTATTGGTTGGATCTAGTCCCGAAGTAGGCTCATCTAAAAAAAGCACTTCTGGATCATGCGCAAAAGCCCTCACAAAATTTAATCGCATTTTCATTCCTTTAGAAAACTCACTCACTTTTTTATCAGCATCCATCTCAAGTCCTACCATTTTTAAAAGTTTCATTGGATCATGATTTTTCCCATAAAATGATTGGAAAAATTTAAGGTTTTCTAAAGCAGATAATTTTAAATAATGATTCGGCAATTCGAATCCAACACCGATTTGTTCGTATAGCTCTTTTCCCCAATCAGATACTTCCTTATTCTTAATTTTAGCACTTCCTTCATATCCAGATAGAAGTTTGTATAATATTTTTTGAGTAGTCGACTTTCCAGATCCACTGGGCCCTAACAGTCCAAATATCTGGCCTTTTTCTATCGTAAAGGTGATTCCCTTTATTGTTTCTGGTCCTTCTGAAGTGTATCGAAATTTTAAATTATTTACTTGTATCATTTTCTTTATTTTAATGCTTTTGAAAGTAGAGAGACGATTTCATCAACAGCTTTTGAATAAGCCGAAATATTGTCCGCTAATATGCTTTTATCATTTTTTATATGTTGATCGAAATCAACTAAGAATTTATTTTGCAATAGTTCGACCAAACTTGTACTAATCGTAATCATAAAATGGACGATCATATCAAGTGAGATATCTGAATTGAAACTTCCGTTTGATTGCTCATATTGCACCCATTCTCGAAACTGCTGATCTGCTTGAATCTTCCAGTTATTAATGTATTTTCTAACTTCTTTACTGCTTTCTTGGTAAGCTATTTTATAAAGAAATTTGCTGCAAAGTGGATTTAAAAGGTCGAAATCAGCTCCCTTGATGTATAATTCACGGTAATAATCCCAAAAGGTGTCGAAGTCTTCTCTGTTAACAGATTGAACATTCTCCATCTTAGTTTTTTCGGCGTGTTCTTTTAAATACAACCAAAGACCTAGTTTATCCGTGAAGTATTGATAAACACTCCCGCGTGAAATACCGAGCTCTTTTATGATTCTATTTACACTAGCCGTTTCGAAATTATTCTCTGAAAACTCTTTCAGAGAAACTTGAATAAAGGATTCTCGTTTTTCTTTGGGCAGATTTAAAAATGTTTTACTTGGCATATATAATTGCGTTTATGACAATGCTGTCACAAATGTAGAACAATAAATGACAACCTTGTCATAAAAGATTGATTTTATTTTCGAATTGATACCTTTTCGTATCTCAAAAGCGTAATTACTGAAAGAATTGTACTTTACTAGATTGTTAAATTGCGATTGTTTTTTCCGAAGTAATCTCTAATTTATGCTCGTTTTATTGCTAATGTGAAAGAGAGATAAGTGTTATTGGCGCTAACGTGCTTGTAATAGAGTAGATAAGTGGAATTCACCCCAAGCCTCTCACAGAACCGTACGTGATAGTCTCCCATCATACGGCTCTTGTCATGCAAATCTAAGCAATTACATTTATCAATGAAAAGTTCCAATGGTAAAACAAGGTTGGATATTGTTTGCGAGCACTTGCCAACTATTTATAGGCTTTTTTTATACTGGTTTTGTATCGCTTATACCTTTGTTTTGCCCACCAAACTAATCGCACACTTAACAGTCGAAAAACTTTTGTTAGTTCATACATTTTAAATTTGCCAAAATAGTTAACCCAGCCCCTAATCATAGAATTTAGGTATTGAGCAACACCTACAATCCTTTTAAATGTTAGTTTTCTAATATTCAGCTCCTCTAATTTGTCCGCGATTTGTTTTCTTGAGCGATATGCATTTTTGTTCGGTTGATAACCATAGTAATTTGGACTAAAAACAGACTCTAATCGAGGTTCAATGAAAATTTTCACAACCATTTGTCCTACCGTATCACTTATTGCAGGTATTTCTAATTTACGAACACTTCCGTCCTATTTAGGTATTTCTATAACTTTAACAGATCGAGGAAAACAACTCCCTGATACCATGCGATTCCAAAGTTTATACAGGTATTTACTTCGATTTGCATCAAATAATTCCATACTAATCGAATCGACCCCTGCACTCCCCTTGTTTGAACGCATTTTTTGATAAGTCTCCCAAACCATTTGGCGACTTATCGGTATTGATTTTGTTTCATTCCATAAATTCATCCTCAAATAAAATGAGTTGGTTAAAAAATGTTACTGTACAACCAAAGCCCTTCGCTCCAATTCCAATACAAAATCTTCATCACTAATACAGTTTAGTCTGCCACTACATACAATTTCGGTATTTTGTCTCTAAGTTGTTCTTATTGTACATTTCCCTTGGCATTTGTATGCAGCTTCCCAAGTTCCGTAAATAAGCCTGAATAAGAGTCTTGCCATCTGAATGACGCCAGCCTTACAGTAAATAAATAGGTGATTTCTGTAATCAATGCTATAATTAACATCACTTTTCACTCCGTATCATACTTCGTAGCTTTCGACTGGAGGTTCCTACTTCTCGACACCTCTTCAATGGTTCACTTTCGTTCAACTCTCTTATTCGTACCTGCTAACCTCATGGATTAGATTCTCCTAAACGCTCAGTACAAAGACTATTAATCAAAGCACCTTTAGGCGGTTTGAAGCCATCGCCTATACAACGACTTCGATGGACCTGCCATCATCTTATTTACAGCATTCAACCTTTTATTGCCGTGGTTGATTCTTGGCACACTATGGTTAGTACGGGAATTAAAAGTAGTGAACTTTCGATTAAGCACTTAGCCAAAACTTTTTATTTTGTTTTATCTTTTTTGTTATAAAGCCAAATCAAAAAGATTTGGCGGACTTCGCAAATACAAACAAACCTTTAAATTAAGCACTAAAACCCGCATTAATTATAGCCATTGTTACCTGCTGGCTTTATTCAATTCAGTTATTCAAGTACTGTTTTTTCAAACAATTTAAATGATTCAAAAGGGAAATCCGAATTTCTGTTTTCCTTATAATGTCTGTCTTTTAAAAGTTCCGATATTTTTTTAAATTCATAGTAGAACATTGTTATCAAAAGATTTTTTTTAATCGAAAATTCAATCCCTTTGTCAAAGTCGGTAATCTCCTCTCCAATATCAGCACTAAACTGGTCAATTACTACTTTGACCATATGTTTTTGAGTTGGTATTTCTTGTATTTGTATTCTTTCACCACCAGGTTCTCCATACCACTTATATTCAGCTATTTTTTCTCCTTTCATAATTTTAATTAATGAATGCATACATTCCTGTATTGGGTCTTCTGAAAATATATGAGTGATTGAAATCACATAATTTTTATCATCTTTATTTATCCAGCAAGTACTCCATCCGTGTTCTGCTAAATAGTATGATATATTTATGTCCATTCTTTAAATTATTGAACATGAGATTCTTTTTGCGCTTGCAGGTAACGTTTAATTTAATTTTCGTTGCTGTAAGGTACGAAACAGCATTGAAATTTAGTTGTTGTTATGGCAAGTTTTAATATTCTTGAATGAGTACTTCAGTAGGTATATGAAGAGCTTTACTGAGTTTTCTGACCATATCAAGCGTAAGTTTTCTTTTTCTATTGAGTATTTCACTTACACGACTTTTAAACCCAATTAAGGCAATTAGATCCTTTTGTTTCATGCCCATTTGTTCCATACGAAATTTTATAGCTTCAACTGGATCTGGCATTCCGATTGGAAAATATTCATTCTCATATTTATCTATCAGAATCGAAAGAATATCGAGTTCATCTCCTTCTTTGGTTCCAAGTTTTGCGTCAAATATAATTTCCAGTCTTTCAAGAGCCTTTTTATAATCTTTTTCAGAGCGAATTGGTGAAATATTCATAATCTAAATTTTTGTTGCATCTATTTTGTCGTATTCAGCGTGGGTTCCAATGAACCGAATCCAAACAATTCCATATTCATAATTAATTCTAACAATGAGACGGTGATGATTGCCTTTAATATTAAAAACCATTCTATTATCTACTAAGATACTCACGCTTGGATATTCCAGTTTTATATCATTCGGCGAATTCCAGTTCGACTTTTCGGCTTCACGAAACCAAGCTTTCAACTGTTCTTCACAATCTGTGTGCTTCTTCCAGTATTCTCTTAGCGTACTTTTAGCAATTACTCTCACATTCTCCTTTTAATAATACAAAAATACATAAAAGTTACCATTTCGGGAACAATCTGATTGAAATTTTTCGAATTATTATATATTCTTGAGATATGGGTATTCAAAATTAACATAGGCTATTTGCCATAACGGCAGTTTGTCTAATAACCCTAAAAATAAGTATTATATCAGACTTAATACACAACGTTTTAAACCGTTTTAAATTTTAATTGATAATAATTGAGTTGCTGAACAAACTGGCTTATTTCGTTTGAAATCAGTTTTACCACCCTTGCAATTCGCAAATAAAATAAGCCAAGTTTCTTGAGGTAATCTTTCAAAATTTCGGGGTCAATTATGTTTATTATCCTTTTGAGGGTGTAAGCTGTAAACATGAGTCCTACATCCAAGCCGTGGATCACCCAGAAAACTATTACCTAACAAAATTGAATACCCATGCTAATAATAAACGTAAACTACCCAAAAAACATGTGGACGCAACCTTTATTGCCTTAAAATAAACACGAACCACAACGGAAAATAAAAATCTACTTAATGCCAAAAATCAAGTCAACTTTTAGTGAAATATTACAATTTAAGGACTCAAATCATACCTTTAAAACACCGAAATGGAAAAGCCATTTTTATTGAAAATACACAGTAAGGTGAAATTCTGCAAAGTCAGAGCGTAGCGGCTTAGTACAACAGCGAAAAAATCAGTGGGGCGCCCTGCGCCCACTTGATTTTGGGTTCTAATTGTTCCACCAGTTTTTAATTCCACATTTTCTCAAATAACTTTGGGCAAATAACTTTCATAGTTTCAGGTTCTTCTTCTTTCCAGGTAAACTCGAAATTTGGATAATTCCCTTCGTTTGTTTTAAAATCGTCAGCAATATAATCATACAATGCTTTTCCTGTTTTGTTTTCAAATGCGGTCAATGCGACATACCAAAAACTCTCAAATTCATAATAATCTTCTCCTTCTACAAATTCTAAAATCAAACTATCAGGATTCTCTTTTGCTTTGTAATAAGTGTCTTTTCCTCTCGATATTATCCAATTTCGAAAATATTCAAATCCATCGTCTGAACAACCACCGTTCATTATATAACCGGCACACCACATTTCAGAATTATAAGTATCATAAAGAAGTTTGTCAGTTCTTAATCTAAAACCTATCATTTGTTTTGGTGTCAGTTTTTCAATTTCTTTCACTAAGAATCGTTCTTGTTCATCTATGTTTTTAGAATTCTTAAGCGATAAGTCAACAATATTCCAAAATGTTGTTTCGTCTAACATTTCACTTGTTTTCTCAATTTTTTGATTAAAAACTTTTGGCTTTTCTTTTTTTACGGGTTCGTTCTTTCCAAAAAGCTTGTCAAATATTCCCATTTCATTATTGTTTTTTTGATTACAACTTAATATTAAAATTGAAGCAAATATTATTGTCGCGAATTTCATTGTTTTTTAATTGGTGGTAACGTTAAATATATGGTAAGTTGGGCAGAAAACAAGCGATTATTTTCGGTTTAGCCACAAGCCAAATCTTTTGTGTTTTGTTTTAATTTTTCTTTTTTAATACCAAATCAAAAGATTTGGCGACTTTGTAAATAGACAATGACCTTACGATTAAACAATAATCGCCCTATTTGCTATATATAGTGTTGTGTGTTCGTTTTTTATTCAGAAACATCTATTATTCTCATATTTTGTTCAACAATTTGCTTCTCAGTTCTTTTTTCATTTTCTCTAACATTTATAACTTTAGCAAGCTTTTCAGTTAGCCCATCTTCATTTTCTTGCGATATTATCAAATGGATTTTCTTTTCGCCTTTTTTTCTATTCTCAATTTCATTTAAATAAATCCTTAATAATTCAATTCGCCATCTTTCTTCCATCTGTCCAAATTCCTCCATAATAATGAGCGAATTATTTTCAGATATCCAATCCCAATGAAAATCTAAAATTTGATTCCCATTATAACTTTTTGCATCATACCAAGGTTGATATAGTTTTTTCTTTTTTATAAAGTCATAATATTCATCAAATAATTTCATATTTGAAGGAAAGCGAAACACCTCAAAATTCACACTTACAATTAAGTCATTAATAAATTTCCGCCTTTCAACTTCCGATTTTCCAATAATCAAAAGGTGTTTTTTATTCAATATGTTTTTAGCTTTCTCAATCATTTTTCAAATGACACACAATGTTTCGTGTATGTTGAATAAAATTAGGCATTTTCTTCGTTAACCGAAAGCCATGCTGTAGGTTAATGCCGAATCCCGCAGGTGCGCGGTGAATTTTAGTTTTTGTTACCTGTTGTTTTCATTTTATTAATAGGTATTTCTCTAATTCGGAATAAATTATCTGGTCTAATTCATCATAGCTAAACATAGGATTTACATTTTTTACTTCTAGATTATTCTTATTAATAAATTCTTTAGCATCTTCTAGGTGTTTTGCAGTTTTTATGATAATTTCTATTGCCAACTTTTTCAAATTATCGCCCCCATATTTAAGTAATATTGCTGCGGTTTCAAAAAATGTTCGTTCAGTAAAATAGGTTGAGTACTTGCGATAGAAAAACAATTGTTTAAATTCAGAAAATTTTTCTACATCATGATTCTTTAATAACTCTTCTAATATGAATAAGGAATGTTTAAACTTTGCTTTATGGTCGCCTAATGAATCTGCTCGTAAGACATACTTTTTTCTTTTGGTATTATTTGGATCTTCATATTTATAATAATCAGCAAGTTTCCAGCATGCATTAGAGTGTCCTAAATTGCATGATTTTTTAAGCCAATTTAATTCATAATAGAAATTGTCATGATTTTCAGAGTTGGGTGCCTTTGTGCCTAAATAATACATAGCAAGGGCATTTCCTTTTTCCGCTAAGATTAGCCATTTATTATGTCGTGACTCTTTGCTAGAATTATTATTAAAATTGAATATTTCACAATACGTTAAATAGGAGCATGCGTCCAAATAACCACTATCACAAAGCTCTTCCAAAATGATAAATCCTCGTTCCTGTAAACTATCAATTTCTTGACCATAATTACCAGTATAATAAATAGATCCTTTCAAATATCGTAGATAATCAGATAAACTGTCGTCAGGATAGTCATAAAGTTGCATTTTTATGTCAGGTAAATGTCCACTCCTTTTCATAAACCTAATGCTGTCTTCATTAATTTTCAAATAAGATTTTGTCATAAACCCTTCTTCATCCGAATTACTGAGTAGATTTTCATCAGCCGACTTATTGCTGCTGCAGGAAACTATTAATAGTCCGATTATAAGAGTCAGTTTTGTCATGGGAGTAATTACAGGTAACGTCTGTGTATGTTGTCGTAGCTATCCCGCAGGGAAGCTATGCAATATACACCATGTGCCTGTTGCACAACTAATCTGTTGATAAATATAATTAATTAGATTTTAAGTAAAAGCCTGAATTTCGTATTTTTAGGTATGCAGGGTAAAAAAACATATCAAGAGAAGTTATTTACTCAGTTTTTGCTGAGTGAACGTGTACCTGAACATAACTTTTATAGACAATTGAAGTCGGTTTTAGACTTAAATTACTTGTATAAGTTAACCAAGCCTTTTTATGGTGAAAGTGGGCAAAAAAGTATTGATCCCGTTGTATTTTTTAAGTTGTGTTTGGTGGGGTATTTAGAGAATATTATCA
>NZ_KK211321.1:4082-16662 GCF_000621625.1 Crocinitomix catalasitica ATCC 23190 | reverse complement strand
GCAAAGGTAAAACCTTTTTTTGTTTTGCAAACCTTTTTTAACTTTTTTTTTGATTTAATTTCTTACCTATATATAAGGCGTCAATTTTATCATTATTTCAAGTTAACTCTTAACAAGGTTGTTTTTCATTTAAGAAGCATTCAAAAGCAAAAGCTTTTCATTTTTTCCTTAAAATCAATTACCTTTTTTTAATCTTTTTTCGAAGCCTTTGAAATCTTCTCAAATCGAATAAGTCATCTCTTTTCAAACAGTCGTTTCTGCTTTTGAGAGGCGCAAAGGTAATCCCTTTTTTTACTCTGACGATTTTTATTTGAATTATTTTCAAACTTTTTTTAAACCTGCATTCTTTGCAGTAAAATCATCACTTAATTTGTCAATCTCGAGTGTCGGGCGTTCCCTGTTTCGAGGGCGCAAAGATACATTCTTTATTTTCATTAAACCGCATTAATTCTGTGTTATTTTTAAATTAATTTTCAGATTATCTTCTAGATCCTCATTAATAAATACTTAACTTTCTAATTAATTTCAGATAATCCATATTTAAATCCGTTTTGCGTGTAAAGCTCTCCGTAATATTTACAGAAGTAACCTTCCCATCAACTAAACTGGTCATTAAATTTCGTTTCCCTTTTAATAAACAAACAATCGCCTCTTCACCGAATAAGGCTGAATAAAGGCGATCTAAATAACTTGGGGATCCTCCTCTCTGTATATGTCCTAATATAGACACTCTTATATTGGTATCTAATCCTTCTGCCTTTAGATATGCGTAAATCTCCTTGGCTCCTCCCATTCCATCTCCCTCCGAAACAATAATAATACTGGACTTCTTCGCATTCACCGCCCTTGCTATCTTACCTTTGAATTCAAGAAGATCCTCTTGCCGCTCCGGAATAAAGACTTCCTCTGCCCCACTCGCCGCCGCCGCATGCAATGCAAGCACACCTGAATTATTCCCCATCACCTCTACTAAGAATACGCGGTGATGTGAACTTGCTGTATCTCGAATCTTATCTACAGCGTCTATAATATTGTTTAAGGCCGTATCGAATCCTATCGCATAATCTGTCCCATTAATATCATTATCAATAGTAGCAGGAATGCCAATCACCGGAAAGTCGAATTCTTCTGAAAAGGTTTTCATTCCTTTAAAGCTACCATCTCCTCCTATTACTATTAAAGCATCAATATTTCTATCCTTTAAATTCTGATGCGCTACCTCTCTGAATTCCTTCGCTCTAAAATCTTTGCTTCGCGCAGTCCCCAATATCGTTCCTCCACGTTGAAGAATATTAGAAACGTCATCATATAATAAGGGGACAATATTATTGTTTATTAAACCGTTAAAGCCATCATGTACTCCAAAAGCCCCAATTCCGTGATAGATTGCGGCTCGAACAACGGACCTAATACATGCATTCATACCTGGTGCATCTCCACCCGAAGTTAATACTGCAATATTTTGTACTTTTATCATCAAATTAATTTTAAAATGAAAAACACGCTTATTATTACGTTAATCCTGATCTGTTGCACCTCTTATGGTCAAGACGATAAAGGTAAGTCACTTTTTTTCGGCGTTAACGTAGGAACAAAAATAGCAAATAAAGAGCATGCTGCTAGGTATAGTGGTGCGTATTCGTACAACGGAACATCTGTAACTCAACTTGAAGCAACTTTAATTAATAATCCAACGAACTATAATAATTTGAAGGATCGATTGGGTGGCAAAGACTTTCTTGTTCCATTCGACGCTTACCCTTTAAATTCGAATTATGTACCGGGAATTATGGTTGGTGTTAATATGGGATATCAAATAAGTCCGAACTTACAAACTTCTATAGATGCTAATATAACGCAAATGAAATATAGAAACGTTTTTAGTGTTGAAGTTTTGGATGGAGGAAATCAAACCAGTCAAGAACAGTACCAGACTGGTGAATTATTCGCAAAAGAGAGCCGTTTTAACGGTCGTTATAATTTAGACTATGTTGCAGATGGTAAAAAAGCTAAATTTATTATTGGCTTAAGTGGGATTGTATCTGTTTGGCGGATTGACGAACATGTTGCAATATTTGAAGGCATGACATTTCCGCTATACTCCCAACATTCAGTCACACAAGTCAACCAATTATCGATTGTAAGAGGAACAGGTTGGGGATTTGGTATTAACTTAGGTATTGATTACCGTATCAATGATAAAATTGTCAGCCAGATAATGTACCAACCAGCACATGTAAAACATGACTTTGGCTTTAATGTAGACAAGCGTATTTTGTTACAACATGATATCGTCGTTCGTTTTCTTTGGAAATAATTATGGAATTTAATCTTTATTGCATCTTTACATGGACTAACCTGTGAAGCCAATAAATTGATATGCAAAAGTAAACGATGCTATTTAACTTATTGTTTAGAAAAAATATAAAAAACGCTTCGGATGAAGAGTTGACTAAATTACTTTTTGAAGGTGATAAAGCTGCGCTTGGGGAATTGTTTAGACGTTATGCTCACCTTGTAATGGGGGTTTGCCTGAAATATCTGCAGCATGAGGCCAATAGTGAGGATTTAATGATGAAGATCTTTGAAGGCTTGCCAAATAAAAATGTTAAAACGGAGATTAAACATTTTAAGTCTTGGATTTATACTTGTAGCAAAAACGAATGTTTAATGTTATTACGTAAGAAAAAACAAGACACAGCAAGCATAGATGTTGCTTTATTGTATACGGAAGATAATGCCGAAGCAAAATTGGAGCGTGCTTTACAAAAGGAATTAGAATATACAAAACTTGAAAAGGCAATTGCCCGATTAAAGCCTGACCAAAGAAATAGTATAGAACTGTTTTATTTGAAGAATATGAGTTATGACATTATCGCTAAAGAGACTAAACAATCGCTGAAGCAGATTAAAAGCCATATTCAAAACGGGAAAAGAAAATTAAAAATAATACTAGAATCGGATCGTGAATTTGAACAATAGTGAACATATAGACCTCGAACTTTTAAAGAATTACTACGAGGGTAAACTTTCTATTAAAGAAAAGAATGCGCTCGAAAAGTCTGCTTTAACGGATCCTTTCTTAGCTGATGCCATGGATGGTTTTGAAGAAAATCCTGGTAGTTTTTATCGATTTTACGATAAAAACAATCCTAATAAAGGCCAAACGAGTAAAACCTTATTCATGGGGATTGGTGTGCTTGTATTACTAATGGTGTCTACTTTAATTATTAATAATACCACGGATTTAGGATCAGTAACACCTGACTTAGCCAGTAATGATTCTATAGTTGTATACCCAACGGTAATAAAACACCAAAAGGAAGTTGAAAAACTCTCTCCTAGTATCAAGGCAATGCAGCCAGCTCCGGAACAACAACAAATAAGAAAAAAAGAATTAGTCACCAATACCAAAGCGAAAGTTGACCAAGCGAAAGAGAAAGCTGAAGCTAAAAATATTAAAGTCGATGATGTAATTCCTATAGACAAGACAGGTAAAGCTGTTCCCGAGCCTATTTACAAAGAATCAAAATGGCAAACACCTACCATATATCTTTATGATTTATTGGTGGTTGATTATCGACAAATCAAAAGAACTAAGAATAATATCCTATATACCCGCTTCGAATTAGGCGGAACATCAGCCGATAGAGAGAATAACGACATCGAGGATGCTGCTAACCTCATAGAAACGAAAGTCGATCTACCTTATATTGAATATCTCGAAAAAACGATGTACTACTTCTCTAAAAACACGTACAAAAAGTCATTAAATCGATGCTTAACAATATTGGAGCAATACCCTAAAGATTTGAATGCTTTGTTTTATGGTGGCTTGAGTTATTATAACTTAAAAAAGTATGAAGAAGCTTCAACCTATTTTAATCAAGTAATAGGATCAGATTGGGATGCATTTCAAGAGGAATCTCAATGGTATCAAGCTAAAACATTCGTCCAACTGAACGAAATTGAGCCAGCTCTTGAATTATTAGATCGTATCATTCTTGAAGGTGGTTTTTATAAGAACGATGCGATACAGTTGAAAAGAACACTGAGTTAAAAGAGAAAAGATTAATGTACTGATAGATGTTAGATTTTAGACGCTAGATCGCTGCGCTTCTCAGCCACAGTAGCTTTATGCGGAGCTGGTGTTAGATGCTAGATGCTAGATCGCTGCGCTGTTAGATAAATAAGGGGGGGGTTCTTTGTGCTTCCATTAATAGTACTGACCGTTTAGGTTGTTTGTTAATCTCCGTCATCAAGTTGACCAAGTCGATTAGCATATAATAGATGTTTTAATTTTTTAGGAGTTCCATTATCCCCATATTTTAAAAGCCTAACAATAGAATGACACTTTATTGTTTTTATCTATTTTTAGAGGATCATTTTAATACGAAATCACTTTTTAACAAAAAGATTCCCATTTAGCCATAATTTCTCAGTTTTTCCATATTGAATTTGAGCTGCATCCGATACATTTTCGTTAAATTTGTTGTCTAAATTTAATAAGAGGAGAATTTTAATGGACATTCCTAAACAATACGACCCAAATAAAGCAGAAGACAAATGGTATGCGCATTGGATGAAACAAAATTACTTTCATTCAGAGCCTGACGACCGTGAACCATATACTATAGTAATTCCACCGCCAAACGTTACTGGCGTTTTGCATATGGGGCATATGTTGAACAATACAATTCAAGATGTATTGGTCCGTAGAGCAAGAATGCAAGGTAAGAATGCTTGTTGGGTTCCTGGAACTGATCATGCCTCAATTGCAACGGAAGCAAAAGTAGTTCAAAAGCTACGTAAAGAAGGAATCAAAAAATCTGATTTAACTCGGGCTGAATTCTTAGATCATGCAATGGCATGGAAAGATCAGTACGGTGGCGTTATTTTGGAGCAACTAAAAAAATTAGGAGCTTCATGTGATTGGGAACGTACAGACTTTACAATGAACCCTGATTATTCTGAAAGTGTTATCGATACATTTTTAGATTTATATGAGAAAGGAAAAATTTACCGAGGTGTAAGAATGATCAATTGGGATCCTGCTGCGCAAACAGCACTTTCTGATGAAGAGGTTTTACATAAAGAGGTAAATTCGAAATTATATCACGTTAGATATAAAATTGAAGGAACGGATGATGAATGGTTAACAATAGCCACTACTCGACCGGAAACAATTTTAGGTGATTCAGCTATTTGTGTGAATCCTAATGATATTCGTTTTACGCATTTACATGGTAAACGTGCCATCGTTCCAATTTCTAATCGTTCTGTTCCAATTATTCAAGACGAATATGTTGAAGTGGAATTCGGTACTGGTTGCTTAAAAGTAACACCAGCGCATGATGAAAACGATTATAATTTAGGTAAGAAACACGATTTAGAGTCAATCGACATCCTAAATGATGACGGTACAATGAATAAACTTGGACTTCATTACGAAGGGAAGGATAGGTTTGTTGTTCGTAAAGAGATTGCCAATGAACTTGATGAATTGGGTTACTTAGTAAAAGTTGAAGACCATATTAATAAGGTAGGTTATTCTGAAAGAACAGATGCTGTAATTGAACCTAAATTATCACTTCAGTGGTTTGTTGACATGAAACAATTGTCAAAGCCCGCTTTAGATACTGTAATGAATGGGGAGATTAAATTCTATCCAGACAATCAGAAAAACACCTACCGTCACTGGATGGAGAACATCAAAGATTGGTGTATTTCTAGACAATTGTGGTGGGGACATCAAATTCCAGCTTGGTATTATGGCAAAGGAACAGAAGAATATGTTGTTGCCAAGACTATTGAGGAAGCGATGGTTAAAGCCAGTGAAAAAACTGGAAAGACTATTGCTGCTGAAGACTTAAGACAAGACGAAGATGTATTGGATACATGGTTCTCTTCTTGGTTATGGCCAATTTCAGTATTTAATGGTTTAACTGATAAAGGGAATGACGAAATAAAATACTATTATCCTACCAATGATTTGGTGACCGCTCCAGAGATTATGTTCTTCTGGGTAGCACGAATGATTATTGCGGGATTTGAATATATGGGAGAAATTCCATTTAAGAATGTTTATTATACAGGAATCGTTCGTGATAAACTGGGTAGAAAGATGTCTAAATCTTTAGGCAATTCTCCTGATCCAATCGAATTGATTAATGAATATGGTGCGGACGGCGTTCGTTTAGGAATCTTAATCTCATCACCAGCAGGAAATGATTTGCCTTTTGATAGTTCGCAATGTGAGCAAGGTAGAAACTTTAGTAATAAAATTTGGAACGCCTTTAGATTGGTGAATCAATGGCAATACAAAGACATTCCTCAGCCCGAAGCCAACGTAATAGCAATTGAATGGTTTGAAAGTAGATTGAATAGTACATTGGTGACAATCAATGATCATTTTGACAAATTCAGAATCTCTGATGCATTGATGGCGACCTATAAATTAATTTGGGATGATTTCTGTTCTTGGTATTTAGAGATGATCAAACCGGGTTATCAGCAACCAATCGATACAAAGACATTAGAATCAACAATTCAATTCTTTGAGAAATTATTAAAAATTGTTCACCCGTTCACGCCGTTTATTACTGAAGAGATTTGGCATTGGTTGAGAGAACGTAACGAAGGTGAAGATATTATCATCAGTAAATGGCCAGAAGTAAAAGGTCATGATGAGAAGATCTTAAAACAATTTGATGCAGCAGCTGAAATAATTACAGGTATTCGTAATATCCGTAAGCAGAATAATATCGCCAATAAAGTTAATTTAGATTTATCTATAAAGAACAATGGCGAACATGATAGTACATTTGATGCTGTTTTAATTAAGATGGGGAATTTATCTCAGTTAGCATATACGACTGAAAAAATTCCAAATGCATATTCATTCATCGCTCAAAACAGTGAATTCTTTATTCCTTTTGGTGATGATATTGATTTAGATGCTGAACGTAAGAAATTAGAAGAAGAATTGGTTTATGCCGAAGGTTCTTTAAATATCGTTCGCAAAAAGTTAAGCAACGAAAGATTCGTTAACAATGCACCTGAAGCAGTGGTTGCAAGTGAACGTAAAAAAGAATCAGATGCATTAAGTAAAATACAAATATTAACAGAAAAATTAGCGACGTTAGCTGAATAGCAAACTTTACCTAATTATAATAATGAAAATAAATTAGAATTATGAAATATGATGTTGTAGTAATTGGATCAGGACCTGGAGGATATGTCGCGGCGATTAGATGTGCGCAACTAGGACTAAAAACAGCAATAATAGAAAAGTATAGTACACTTGGAGGTACTTGTCTGAATGTTGGTTGTATTCCTTCGAAGGCTTTATTAGATTCTTCTGAACATTTTCATAATGCAAGTAAAAACTTTGCAAAACACGGAATTGAAATCAATAGCCCTAAAATAAATATGGCGCAAATGATTCAACGTAAAGCGGATGTTGTAAAACAAACTTGTGACGGAATTCAATACTTAATGGACAAAAATAAAATTGATGTTCATACAGGTATGGGTAGTTTCATTGATAAAAACAATATCAAAGTTACTGCTGCTGATGGTACAGAAACAACTTTGGAAACAAAGAATGCGATCATTGCAACAGGTTCTAAACCGAATTTCTTTCCAGGAATGGAACCAGATAAGGATAGAATTATTACTTCAACTGAAATGTTAAACCTAGACACAGTTGCTAAAAACTTAATTGTTATTGGTGGTGGTGTTATTGGTTTAGAATTAGGAAGTGTACATGCTAGATTAGGTGCTAATGTAAATGTAATTGAATTTGCTGACAGCATTATTCCTACTATGGATAAAACAATGGGTAAAGAATTAACCAAAGTTTTAAAGAAAGAAGGATTCAAATTCAACTTAAACCATAAAGTACAAAAAGTTGAAAACACTGGAAAAGGTGTTAAAGTAACAGCTTTAAACAAGAAAAACGAAGAGGTTGTTTTTGAAGGTGATTATTGTTTAGTAGCGGTTGGAAGAAAACCTTATACTGAAGGATTAGGTCTAGAGAATGCTGGTGTAAAGATGGGCGAGCGTGGAATGATTGATGTAGATGCACATTTAAAAACAAATGTTGACAATATATATGCCATCGGTGATGTGATTAAAGGAGCAATGTTAGCGCACAAAGCTGAAGAAGAAGGAACATTTGTTGCTGAGATATTGGCTGGACAAAAACCACATATTGATTATAACTTAATTCCTGGTGTTGTTTATACATGGCCTGAAGTGGCTGCAGTTGGTAAAACTGAAGAAGAGTTAATTGCTGCAGGTGTAAAATATAAAACAGGTTCTTTCCCAGTTAAAGCTTTAGGTAGAGCAAGAGCAAGTGGGGACATTATGGGCTTAGTCAAAGTATTGGCTGATGCTGAGACCGACGAGGTTTTAGGTGTACATATGATTTCTGCACGTGCTGCAGATATGATTATGGAAGCTGTTACAGCAATGGAGTTTAGAGCTTCAGCTGAAGACATCGCTAGAATTTGTCATCCACACCCTACTTATACTGAAGCATTAAAAGAAGCAGCAATGGATGCTACAGAAAGTAGACCAATCCATATTTAAATAATATTTTAATAAAACGAATCAAGAGTCTTACATATATATTGTCTGACTCTTGATTTTTTTATTTTTAAGCATTGATGATTGAAAAAACTAAAAATACAGGTGTACTATTAATTAATTTAGGAACTCCAGATAGTCCTTCTACGAAAGATGTTCGGAAGTATTTAACTGAATTTTTAAATGATCCACGTGTAATAGACATTTCTAAAGTAGGTAGAGCCTTATTGGTAAACGGTATTATTGTTCCATTTCGCGCTCCTAAGTCAGCTAAGATTTATAAAGAACTTTGGAAACATTGGGACAATAACTCGCCATTACTCACCTATGGTGAAAAGCTAAAAGAATTGATCCAGGCTAAATATCACAATCAAAACGTTACGGTTGAATTTGCAATGCGGTATCAAAACCCTTCATTGAATTCAGTTTTAGCAAAAATGGAAAAGGTCGGTTATGATGAGATTATTATACTCCCCCTCTTTCCTCAATATGCAAGTTCGTCAACCGGATCTGCAATTGAAAAAGCTTTATCGATCATTCACAAATGGTGGACTATTCCAACTTTAAAAGTTCAGTCATCATTTTTTGATCACCCAGGTTATATTAATGGGTTTGTAGCATCTGCTAAAAAACATGATATTTCTAAAATGGACCATGTCGTATTTAGTTATCATGGTTTACCAGAAAGACAAATTACAAAAGTACATCCAGAATTAGAATGTACGAATTGTGACTGTGATAAGTCCTATAAACCGAATCAAGATTTATGTTATCGGAATGCTTGTTATCAAACTACACGATTAATCGCTGATAAATTAGGCTTGACTGAGAAAGATTATACCGTATCTTTTCAATCACGATTAGGAAAAACGCCTTGGCTGCAACCCTATTCTGATCAGGTTGTAAAAGACCTGGCTATTCAAGGTAAGAAGAATCTACTTGTTTTTTCTGCAGCTTTTATCGCCGATTGTTTAGAAACTACCATTGAAATAGGCGATGAATATCAAGAAATATTTGAAGAGCATGGTGGTGAAAAAATTCATTTGGTAGAAAGTTTAAACGATTCTCCTATCTGGATTGACACCGTTCACGAAATGATTGAATCGTTACGATAGCAATAAATCGCTAAATTAGCAATATGAAAAAAGTACTATCAGTTATATTGACACCACTTTTTTTCTTGTTCTTCGGTTTGACTTTGGTTGTATTTCATATCGTTCAATTGATCGCTTTACGTATTAGTCATCGAGCACATGATAAAAGTGTCGCCATTTTGAATTTTTGTTTGATGCGATGCACCAATATTTTGGGAACAAGAACCCGCTTTAAAGGTTTTATAAATCTACCGACAAGCGAACCTTATTTATTTATCAGCAACCATCAAAGCATGTGGGACATTCCGCCCTTAATTTGGAAATTAAGAAAAAACAGACCAAAGTTTATTGCTAAAGCAAGTCTAGCTAAACACATTCCTAGCATATCAATCAATTTGCAACGAGGAGGATCGGTTGCTATAGACAGAAATAAACCAGAAGAAGCAGTTGCAAAAATTGAAAAATTTGCACACTTCATTAAAGATAAAAAATTCTCTATTTGTATGTTTCCTGAAGGAACTAGAAGTAGAGATGGTATCGTAAAAACTTTTAAAGCAGGTGGCATTGACGCCATTTTAAATATAATCCCCACAATTAAAGTAGTTCCAATAGGAATAAAGAATACGGGGTTAATAGACAATAACGGTAAATTTTTAAAACGATTGGGGATAAAAACCAGCTTTATAATGTTACCGGCACGAACAGTTAATAGTCAAAACTTAATTGCAGAACTAGATGTAATTAAAAACGAGATTGCCGACGCGATAGCTTAATACCTGTTAAAAAAACGGGGATGCGCTATTTTATAAAAAAAAGAAACTTAGTATATTTGATAAAAGTTAGTAAAGATTATGGGAAGAGCATTTGAATTTAGAAAAGCGAGAAAAATGAAACGTTGGGGACAAATGTCTAAAACGTTTACAAAAATTGGTAGAGAAATTGCGAAAGCTGTGAAAGACGGTGGACCAAGTCCTGACACCAATTCAAGGCTTCGTGTAATCATTCAAAATGCTAAGGCTGCTAATATGCCGAAGGATAATGTTGAACGTGCCATAAAAAAAGCATCCGGTAAAAACACTGAAGATTGGGAAGAACGCGTTTATGAAGGCTACGCTCAATTCGGTATTGCAATTTTGGTTGAAACATTAACAGATAATTCAACAAGAACGGTAGCCAATGTTCGCGCATGTTTTAATAAATGTGATGGAACATTAGGTACAACTGGATCGCTTGATTTTGCATTTGAGCGTAAATGTATGTTCAAAATTGACGCAGAAGGAATCAATTTAGAAGAGTTCGAATTCGAAATGATTGATCATGGAGCTGAGGAGATTGATAAAGACGAAGAAGAAAACGAAATTATTATATACGGTCAATTCACAGATTTCGGAAATATCCAATCCGCTTTAGAGGAAAAGGGAGTTGAAATTAAGGAAGCAAATTTAGAACGTGTTCCTTTAGAGACCAAAACACTTACTGAAGAAGAGGAAGAAGAAGTGAATAAATTGATTGAAAGATTAGAAGACGAAGACGATGTTCAACAAGTTTTCCATACGATGGCTTGATCAGATGTTAGATCGTTTCACTTATAGATGCTAGATCGCTACGCTGCTAGACGTTAGTTACAAGAGTAAATATTGTTAGTTTTTAGTGCTAGATCTCACAAGTTTGGATTCCCACTCTTGCAAGATCAGTACTTTTTGCTAATGACATTGTAAATTATTTGGGCGTTCCCCGCCCCACTCATTTCGTCCCGATAGAAATCGGGATCGCTCAATGAGTTGTGACGGCGCCGCGCTTTCCGCTCTAATCTTTTTATTCGTCCATCAGCGGCACTTCGAGTCCACGTCGCAAGTTAAACATGATTCGATGAGACAGCTTTGCGCGACGTCCTCAGCGCCCATTTTGAAAAGTTCTACCCTAATAAAAAGGATATCCGCTGCAATCGCTAACGCGAGGATAGTTGTTAGACTCTAGATCATCGAAAAAAATGAAAATTTCAATATTTTTTCTCGTAATTTTAGTATTTTTTTACACCCAGTTTATACTGTGAGTTAGAAGTGTGCGAGGATTAAATTTTATGTGACCCCTACAGGGTCAATGTGTTTATTCTGTATTTGCGGTTAGAAGTATGTGACCCCTACAGGGTCATATCATATATGAAGTAGTTCAAATTAGTTCTATTCCCTGGGTATTTTAAAAGTACCCCAACACTTTAAATGGTTGTTATTATTGATTTATTTTTCTAATTCAATGTTAATCTTTAGATTGAAAACTACCTCCATAATTTTAACGTCAATAAATTTTAACATTTCTTGATCTAGTAGAGGTCACATATCCGATTGTAATTTTAGATGAATAATAAAAAATAAGTACCTAATACACATCAAATAAATGAATGTGTTTTTTGATTTACGCTAAGGTCGACCAAAAAACATTCAGAAAAAGTACGAGAATTTGGTATTTCTTGACCGTGAGGGGTTCCATATAACCTTTAGATTGATCTCTTCAAAGTTTACATCTTATAGCAAATGGATAAATAAACCTAAGTATAATCTAACACAGTATCTGAGTGCAAAATCAGGGAATATATTATAGATAATAGAGCTAGTACGCTTACTTCGACTTCATTCAGTACAAGTCACTTTTTAACCACAATAGCTTTATACGTCGCATCTTCATCAAGGCTATAGCGAATGCAGGAGGTAGTATTAGATACTAGATGATTGAAAAATATTACAAATCCCATTTTGTCAAGACTATAAACGAACCTCCTATTTCATCGAGACAATCTGCACCGTTCCTTGGCCAACTAATTCTGTTCCATCATCCGTAATTGCTTCGCTTGACACTTCGAGGCCATTGCTTTGCAATCCTCAGTGTCCGCTCGTTGC
>NZ_KK211321.1:0-3567 GCF_000621625.1 Crocinitomix catalasitica ATCC 23190 | reverse complement strand
GGCCATTGCTTTGCAATCCTCAGTGTCCGCTCGTTGCAACTATCTGAACTGTACCCTGACCAGAAAGTGTAGATCCATCATCCGTAATTGCTTCGTAGATATAAAAATAAACACCGTCCGAACATTTTGAACCGCTTCTGTCTGTTCCATCCCAGGCATCTTTAATATCAAATAATTCTCTTTTAATCCCTCCCCAACGGTCAACTATAACGCAATGGAATTCGCTAATTGATTTTGATTTAAACTCGAAAGTTAATAAGTCATTTGCACCATCGCCATTCGGACTGAAAATATTAACATGATTAAATTCGATTGGTTCGTACACTACTATTTTCTTGCACAACGTATCCGTACATCCATTTTTATTGATGGCGACTAAACATACATCAACGTCATAAGATTCACCTCTAGCTTCAAAAATTCTATCAATTCTTTCATCAATATTTTCACTTAAAATCCATTTGCCTTCGGGACTATCAAAATTCCAGAAGAATGTTGTGTCTGCAAATGGATTAAAAGGATTGGCATAATTCTCTGATAGGTTCACAAAATGAGCTGCTAGATCTGCGGTGCCTTTATAATTATTTGTAAACTGTTCAGATGTGATTTCAAAATTTGCACGTGGACTTAACGAATCGACGGTTATACTTCTCGTTAATGTACAACCATTTGCATCGGTAATAAGCATTTTATATTCTCCAGCGTTCAATCCTCCCCAAGTAGAATTGTTGCTCGTTTCGCCATTTTCAAGATTCGTCCAAAGATAATCATAACCTGCTGTGCCTCCCTTAGCAGAAGCTTTTACCACTCCATTTCCGTTTTGATAGCCAAATTGTCGACAATACGCCGGCTCATAATCAAATTCAACGAATTCTAATGAATCTATTTGATCGATAATAAAATCAAAAATTTCGGAGCAGCCATTTTCATCGTTAATTGTAATGGTATATTCACCTGCTCCTAAATCCCAAATAGAATCGGCTCCAATACCTGAATTTTCTGTTGGATTTGGATTCCAGATATAAGAAATAAGATCATAATCACCAGTTGCATTAAACACTTCATTTATTCTTACCCAACCTGATTCTTCACTATAACAACGCGGATTAAAAATTGTGAAATCAATATCTATTTGATCTGGCTCATTTAAAACAACAAATCTAGCATCAGTACATGGCGACTCCTCACCTATCGCATAAAAATAAATACCGGCCGGCAATCCATTTGCAGCGTTAGAATTGTCGATATTCAATATTGTTCCGTCTTCATTTGTAATTTTATAAATTGCATCTTCATCACCTCCTCCAATAATACTAATCACGATTGAACCATCAGAAAAACCAAAACAAGTTGGATTATTAATAACCACATCAATGTCAATATGCACACCTTCAATTATGATAATGGTCATTGTAAACGTTGATGAGCAACCATTTTCAGACGTCACAATTAAAGTCACCGTATAAGTTCCTTCCGCAGTATAAATATGTTCTGGATTTTGAAGCGATGACGATGATCCATCACCAAAAGTCCAATTCCATTCCGTTATATTATCAGGATCTTCAACCGTAGACAAATCATTAAATTGAATAACTTTATCTACGCAGCCACCCGTACTGCCATCACTCGAAGAAACCCCATTGGCTATAAATTCAAAATCACATACAGGAATTGGAGCTACATATAAATCGATTGACGCCGTATCTGCGCATCCAATACCAACAATTCCGATAACAGTATAAGTTTGTAGTCCGGTTTCTGTCGGCGTGTACGATGCACGATCACTCACATCATTGTCCCATGTATATCGTTCCGCCCCTTCTCCTGCAAATAACACTGAGGCTCCAAAACATATCGTATCTTCACTAACAATAGCATTAACTGTTGGTAGATCATGTACAATCACATCAATTTCCCCAAAACAATCGTTATCATGATCACTTCTTACTGAATATGTGTAAGTCCCCGCTTCGTCGATCCTAAAAGGTAAACCATCTGTCACACCATCCGACCATGTTATTGTGCCTCCGTTATATGAACTTGCCGTTAATGAAACTGTATCACCAACACAAATTTCTTCAACCGAAGCTCTCACCCTTAAAGGATCACATAATAGAGAATTAAACGCTATTTCTTGCATGGCTGTTTGATCTCCTCCATGATTGGAAAGAACAGTCATTACTATTTCATCTACTTCTAAATACTCCCTAGCGAATGGATATAATTCGCCAAAATCATTATAAGGGTACAAGACATTAATATTTTCATCTCCTAATGAAACGCCTCCTCTAAAAAATTCAAAATTTGCACGATTGACACTGTGGTTAGGTTGTAAAAATCCCTCTCTATAAGAACTTGACGCAAAAGAATTCCAAATTACCACACCGGTTATAGCAACAGCTGAAGAAAAATTCATCGCAATGGTATTCGACGTGAACTGCCAAATATAAACATTGTCGAATGCTGACCCATCGGTATAACTTGAAACAGTAGTTGTTGCGGGGTCAGTTAATGGCGTAATAATTGGATCCACAATTATATCCAACGGTTCACTTGACATATCATATATGGTCGCTGTCCCGGAAATACTTGTAGGTTGGACAAGATTGGTCTGTGCAAAAGATGCAAAACTGAAGAGATAAATAAATATGAAAAATGTCTTACGCAATTTTTTGGGCTTGTAGTTTAATCCGTTTCGGTATTAGCAAAGTATTAAGCTTCTGCAAATTACGACTCTTTTCGTATAAATCCTAACTAGATTGGTTAAAGCTTAACTTAAAAACTCAATGAATTCCGAATTCACAATTACAAAATAGCGCTCTGCTGAGCACAAGGCTCCGGAGAACAAGGCTCATTACTTACTATTATTTCCCTCCGCCAACAATCTGCACTGTTCCTTGGCCAACTAGTGTTGTACCATTGTCAGTAATTGCTTCGCTTGACACTTCGAGGCCATTGCTTTGCAATCCTCAGTGTCCGCTCGTTGCAACTATCTGAACTGTTCCCTGACCAGAAAGTGTAGATCCATCATCAGTGATTGCCTCATAGGTATAGAAATAAACACCGTCATTACATTTAGAACCATTCATATCTGTACCATCCCAAGTATCAGTAATTGCACTCATTTCTGTTTTTGTGATGCCCCATCGGTCAACAATTACACATTTAAATTTGGCAATTGATTTTGATTTAAACTCGAAAGTGAATAAGTCATTTGCTCCATCTCCATTCGGACTGAAAATATTGACATTATCGAATTCAATTGGCGAATAAACGATGATATTCTTACATAAAGTATCTGTACATCCATTTTTATTGATCGCTACTAAACAAACATCTACATCATAAGAGTCATCTCTTGGTTCATAAATTTTATCGAATGATTCGTTTAAATCTTCGCTTAAAATCCACATGCCTTGTGGACTGTCAAAATTCCAGAAGAAAGTAGTGTCCGCCAAAGGATTGAATGGATTGGCAAAGTGCTCTGACAAGTTCACAAAATGTGCATCAATCTCAGCCGTTCCTTTATAGTTGGATGTAAATTGATCTGATGTGATTTCGAAATTA
>NZ_JHXV01000045.1 GCF_000621625.1 Crocinitomix catalasitica ATCC 23190 | reverse complement strand
TGGCGTTGGTGAGTAAAAGCGGGCTATTGGTTGTAGGCCCTGCCAGGCAGCCTTTTTTGCTTCCTTTTTTTGCTGTAAAAAAAGGAAGAAGAGGTTAAATAAAATTTAAAAGCAAATCGGGTAACCAAAAAAGTTAAAATAAAATTTTGATGATTCAAAAGTGTGACTCTAATCATATTAAGATTAACTCAAGTATTTAACTCGTCCCCAAGAATTAGTCTTGATCCCAAAAAAAAGCCCGACTCCGTTTGAAAACCGACGAAGTTTGAGAAAATTCAAACTTCGTCGGTTAAAAAAATTCAAACTTCGTCGGTTGAGAGCGGTCATTGATTCCCGAATCCTTTCGTAATTCCTCCAGGAAATTTAACTGCAAAAAAAAAGCCCGACTCCGTTTGAAAAAATTCAAACGGAGTCGGGCGAAGGCGGTCCGGACGAGAGTTGTTAATATTGAAATTAAAACATTGATTTTAAGTAGTGTAAATTTTATTATTTTGTCAACAACTAATTTGGGTATCACATTTTTTTTATATTTAAAATTGATAGTCCATATAGAATATAAATTATTAGGACAATATTTATTAGCGATGGATAAAAAAATAGAATTCAAAAAAGGCGCATTAAATGCAAATAAATCGAATAAATTGAAATTAGCTATGTCTGCTTTAAATAATTCTGGAGATCTATTAGAGTCATCAACCATATTGTATTCTAATCAAAAATATGGGACTTCTATGTCATTGTCAATACTAGCCATGGAAGAGTGTTCCAAAGCAATTATTCTGTTGTTGGAAAGTAAAGGTTTTCAATTTTTTAATAAGTTTCCATTTTACAAATCCTGTATTTATAGTCATGAGAGTAAGTTAAAACATGTTTCTGTTTTAAATTCTTTTTTTACTTCTTTGGTAGTTCTGTTGCAGACTAGGGACCGTCATGAAGAAAACCTTGATTTACATTTAAATATACTTGAGAAATTTCAAGATTTTGATTTTATGAAGCAACGAGGTTTCTATGTTGGGTTTATCAACAGGGGAATTTCCGAACCTAGATCAATAAATAAAGAAAATGCGGATTCTGTGCGTAGTGAATTATATATATGTATTGCATATGCAAAAATGCTTTTTGAATATGCTGAAGGTGATGATGAGTCTAGTAACCCCTATTACGAAAGGATATATGATTATCTAACTTCTGAAAACATATTGAAATTCGTCAATACTAATCCTGAATAGCTAAAACTAATGAAGAAAACAAAAAATTCAAAATCGTATAGAATTTGTCTCAAAAAGATCATAGGCTTTATAGGATCATAAGCAGTTGCGATAGTTGTAGATTGACTATTATAATTAACTTATGCTTATTCTATTTATGGTTTTTTCGTGAGGGTAGTATTTTACACAGGTTTTATGTTCCTGTCTAGGGTCTACTTTTTGATTGTAAATATTTTTATACATTTATATCGGCAATTACCTCCTCTGGCCAAATAACAAACTTGCCATATTGTCCTTCTTTTTCAGAAGCCCCCAACTCTTTACCTTTTATTGTTGCAAACCAATCATTTTCTTTTTTGTACATCAATTTGTTATCCACAAACCAGGCGTTAACTTTTCTACTGCTTAACCCTGTAGTTTGAGAAATCTCTTTTGTTGTCAATAGTTTAGAATTAGTAGATTTTTTTGTTTGGATTGATAGTTCTTTTATTTCTGATTTTAATTCTTCTTTTATAGATGTGAATTCAAATCGTTCACTAGTCTCATCAATAAAATCAATCTCTTTCAAAGCGTCTTCAAATAATTCTATGTCGGATTCGTCATTTAAGTCTATTAAAACTCCCATTTCTTTATTGTTATTCATTGAGAATTCATAAAGATTTAAGGATGTAATTATCATCTTTTTGTCATTCAAGTAGCATTTTGCGTGTAAGTCTTGGTTGTACTTTAGAATCACAAATCTCAACCCCTGTAAGAATTTCATTTCATTTGGATTAAGCTCTTGTTTTCCGAAAATTACAGTAGTTATCTTGTCTTTACGATTTCTGTATGTAAGTAATTCTTTAAAATCCTTCGATAATTTAAGGTAAGGAGATATCAAAATTAGTTTTTGGTCAGCATCTCGGATTAAATCTTCTATTTCAGATACAGCCTTTCTTGTGTTTAAAAATGTAGCCATTTATTTATTTTAAAATATTTATTTTAATTTCCCCTCAGACTCAAACTCAAAATATTTTGTATTACAATATTCTTCAGGTAGTTTATTCTGTAGTAACCTAAAGAATTTTTCATCATGTGTTGAAATGACTATTTGCTTATCGTGAGTTGAAATAAGAGTTCTTAACAAATCAATAAATGATAAAACATTAATGTCACTTAAGTTTTGAATTGGATCATCCATAAAAATGGTTTCAATTGTCTTGTTGCCGTATTCAAATGCTTTAGCCAAAAAGATACTTAAAGACAAAACATTAACTTGTCCAGCACTTAAAAATAAAACAGGATTAACTCCTTCGTCATCATTTTCAGTTCCAGTCTTTATTAAAAGCCTAGGCTCTCCTTTGTCATTAAAATCTGTGGTGAATTCAATTTTAGTTAATTTCGGATGTGGCTCTATTCGTCTGTAAACTTCATTAATAACTTCTTTATTAAAATAGTTGTTAATTCCTGTTGCCACATAATTCATGCATTCCTTTCTAGTAGCATCAATTTTATTATATGAATTTTGTAATCTAGGAAGAAGTGTTTCTAACCTTTTAATCTCTTTCTCTAGTTCATTACTCTTAATGTTCTCTTTTATTAACTCTAGATCAATACTGAATTTGTTTAAATCACTTTTTATAATTAATAAATCATCCAAATTATTTTGATTTTCTAATTGATGAACATTAATAGCCTCCTCTGTAATTTCTTTACTTGTTATGTGTTTTCTGAATTTACTTTCAAATTCATCAATATTTTCTTTACACTTTTTTATAAGACTCTCAGTGTCATTAATAATTCCTTCAATATTTGATTCGTCTATTTGTAGCTTATCTTCTTTAATATTTTTCTCAATTGAATTTAATTCTTTTGAAATCAAGCTGAAACTCTCCGATTTATCTGATAATTCTTTTGTATCTAATTTTAGCTTATTTTCTATTATAGATTTTTCTAATTGTGAATCGCTTATGTTAAGTTCGTCTGCAATTTTTATTATCTTTTGATATCTCTCTTGGTTTTGAATGGATTCAATACTATTTTTGTTTTTACTAAGTATAGATTCATTTATAAGAAGAGTAGTTTCTTTTTTTAATAGTACGTCCTCTTTTGTCTTAATTATTTTTTTAAATCGACTCTCTTTTTCCTTTAGTTTAAGAATATCTTGGTGTATATTCTTTTTTAATGTATCTACATTTATTTTATTTATAACAATTGTTTCATTGAAAGTATCTCTAAAGAAATCTGTACAGTTTTTTAACTCGTACTCTAAAATCTTAGTCGTATTATTAATATCATTGATCTTGTTAACAAGTATGTTTTTTTCATTTTGAGTTAAGTCTATTTTTTTAGATATTCCTTCTATATTTAAGGAAATAATATTTTTTAACTTATCAATTAAAGTGGTTTTTGATTTTTGAATTTCAGAAATTTTATTGATTAACTCAGAAATTTCATTTTCTTGTTCATTAAGCTTTAAAGTGTCTTTTTTATCTAATTTCACCTTATCAATTAAGTCCTCAAATGATTTAAAGGTTGTTTTACATAATGGGCAGTCTGAAGAATTTGTTTTAGTAATATAATCTTCTCCGAAAAGAATTAATCTATCTAAATTTTCATTAAGCGTACCAGATTTATCCAATTCTTTCTGTTTAAGTTCTACTTTAACCTTTAACAAATCGATTTGTTCAATGTTGTCTTTTAAATTATTGCATAATGCTATGTAATTTTCATTCTCTAAGAGAATTGTATTTGGGTAAACTTCATCTTCAATAATTCTATTAAATTCTTGATTCTTTTTTTGAAGCTTTTCTATTTCTATTTCTTTTTTACTGATTTTTTCTTTTAAGACAGTAACTTCTTTTTCTTGCCCTTTTAACTTATTATTTATTGTTGTAAACTCTTCATACTGTTGGTCAATACTTAACTCCTTTTTTTCTGTTTCTAAACGAGTTAAACTACATTTCTTTTCATGTTGTTTGAAGTTAGAAATAGATTCTTTTATTATTTGAATATGATCTAATATTCTTGTGTTTTGTTTTATTGAAGACTGGTTTACAATATTAAAATCTTCAATTTTTTTTATGTCGGATTTAAAACCTACAATATTGGAGTCAATATATTTATACTTCTCTATGCTTAGTTTTAGTTTTTCTATATCATTAGATATAGATTTTGCAATTTCATTGGATTTCTTTAGATTCAAAAAAGAAGATTTTCTATTTTGGAGTTCAATTAATTCTTTTTTTAAGTTAGTACTTTTTTCACTATCAAAAACATAATTAACTAATGTATCTTTAAGCTTAGTCAGTTCACTTTTTATTAATTCTCCTTGTTCTATTTTTAAAGAAATGCCTTTAATGTTTCTTAAATTTTCGTCATAGATAATGTCGTAATTTTCCTGAGTAATATTTCCGTCAATTTTATCTATTGAGTTATTACGCTCATACGTTTTTTGCTCTTTTATCTTTTTTAACCAAGCGTTTATTTGCTCAATATTCTTATCATTATTAGCTAATTTTACTAAATCGCTTTTAAACTCTTCAATTTTTTTTACTGTGTGGTCAAGGTTGTTTGAAACAACTTTACGCAAATCAGAAATTTGTTTCAATCTCTTTGTTGCATTTTCACTTTCGGGCCAGAAATCTTTTAATGCATCAAATTTTTGTTCAGGAGTTTTAAACCTTAAAAAAGCATCTATTTGATCCTGTGTTAAAATATTTGTTTCAGGTATTTGATTTAATTCATTTTCTATGGGTCTTATGGAGCCTTTTGTCGTATCTCCCTGTCGATAATCATTGAAAAAAGCTGTTCCATTTTTTCTTCGTTTTTTGACATTTTTTTCAAGAAAAGAATCGTTATTTGTTAGTATTTTAACTTTTCCTTGTATGCCATTTCTATAACTATTTGTATTAGTTAATAAGATTGTATTTTCTTGCTCATCATTAATCGCCTTTTTAATGAAATCATTTTGAAAACGCTTTATTTGATCACTAAAACTCCATTCGATAGCATCAAAAAAAGAAGTTTTTCCATAGCCGTTTGGAGCATATAAGGCAACCAAATTTGGAATGCCATTGTCTCCTTCAAAATTAAAATCTACTTTGCCTTCATAAATTCTAAAATCAGATATTTCTATTTTTTTTATTTTACTCATTACCTAAAGAATTTAAAATTAGTTCAAGAGAATCATCAAGGTTACTATTTCCTATTTTATCAATCAGTGCAAGTAGAGAAGAATGTTCTTTGTTTAATTTTTCGTCTACGGTATCCGTATCAATTTTTCTCGTTTCAATTTTAAATTCAAACAACTCTAGATTTATGAGAGATTTAATTTGCTCATCTAGAAGTGATTTTTTTAAATTATCAAGAATTATTTTTCTTGTAGAGAATTTATCTTGTTCTATCTTTTGTTTCGTATTATCCTCAACTTTTTCTTGTATAAAAAAGAACTGATAAATATTCCATCTTTCAATATCCTTCTCTAAAATCTGACTTTGAAAATATATAGCAATGTAATCTCTGAGTTCCTCATGGATTTTAAGTAATTCATCTTGATTTTTCAACTGAATGGAAAACATATAGAGGCTATAATTATCTTCTTTGTATTCCCAACAAGTTAAGTTTTCAAAAGATATTGTTTCATCTTTTTTTTTCAGAGATTGTATGATATGTTTAGCTTTATTTAATGGCATCTTCAAATATTTTCTTTAAATTATCACTTACTTGTCCTATTGGGTTACTGCTCTTTACTTCTCTATTCAATTGACTTAAACTTAATCTTCCTATTTTATAATTTTGAATACTTGGACCTGATCCTGTTGGATTACTAATATCTTCTTTAATATTGTTAGTGTTACCAAAATCAACAACATTTGAATTAAAAATATTACAAACATTTTTAGAAAGTCCTCCTTTTTTCTTTTCGTGAATTAATTTGCTTGCTATTTTTAAATAGCTCTCTTCTTCAGTAAAATAAAAATTCAGATAAATTTTCACATTAACGTTTCGAGTAGTATTTATTAATCCAAATTTTTTGTAAAGTTCATTTGATGTAATATGAATACTTATATTATTGGGGTCTTTATAATCCCCTTTAAGTATCTCAACATAAGTTAAAAGCTGAATCCAGCCAGTCCATAATTTAGAATCGATATCCTTTGATTTTCGTAAAATCTTTATTAAATCACTTATGTTCTGAGGATTTTTAGGGTAAAATAATCCCCCTTTATTTGAATCTAAAATTTTACCTGGGGATAAGATTTTAATTGGGACTTGAGATTCCACCTCACATTTACTTTGTATTTGTTCAAAACCTAAAAAAGTTTTATCATTATAAACCTCAAATGATTGAAGTTGGTCTGGCTTAACTACTATCTTGTTTTTTTCCAAAAAACTTAAAGCCTTTTTTATGCTTATAGCTGCTAAATGTTGCTCGTCTCTGTATTTCAAGATACCTAGTACTTGTCCAAAATCATTTATAATGGGAGATCCTGAAAATGCTTTGTAGTTTTCACTTCTGGAATAGGTTGGAATAGATAATATAATATCATGAATGCTCTCTGTATTGTCAATTATGTACCTATCAATACTACCTTTTAGTTCTTTTCCAATTTTTTGACCCTCAGCTGTATTAGGGTAGCCAAATATTTTTATATTCTCTTCACTGATTATTTCAGAGTCACATAAATTTAATATGTTTTTATTTTCAAAATCATCTACCACTTCTAGCAATGCAAAATCACAAATCTTGCATTGATCGACTACTGTTACATTTAAAGTATTTCCTTTATCTATAAGTCCAATTTTGCTAATTTTAATTTTGAATACTTGATCAGGAATCACATGGCTGCAAGTCAAAACTTGTCTTTCATTAATAAAAAAACCAGTGCCTTTTTCTTCATCACCATTCTCTTTTTCAATTATAACCTTACAGGTTGAAGCTTCTATATTACTCATATTACTGTTTCTTCTTGTACTATAATTTCATAGTTAAATTCAGTTTTTAGGTTTCTATCATTAAAACCATTTAAATGGAATAATTCATAATTAAAAATTAAATTTCTATTAAATACTCCTTCAGGTAAGCTTCTATTAATTATGCAAGAGATAGTCTCTACATCTGGATGTTTATGTTTCGGGTGTTTTCCATTAGTTGAAAATAAAAAATGATTAGAATCTATTACTTTAAATAATTCAGGACTATTATTTCTAAAACTTCCGTGATGTGCTATTTTAATTGCGTCAAAAAATATTGGGTATTTAGATTCATCAGTATATTTCTTTTTTAATTCTTCAATAATATCTTCAGCAAAAGCGTCTGATAAGAAAAGTACTTTTTTATTTTCTGTTTCTAAAATGAAAGAAATAGAACTCCCATTTCCAATAGAGTCATCTTTGATATAGTTTTCTCCATTAGTAAATAGCTTTATGGTTCTGATGTTTATAGCTTTTTCAGAAGAGGAAATATTACCTTCTTCCTCATTTTTATCATTATTCTCAAGGTTGTATAATTCAAAAGCATCATCAAAAACACTTTCTGTATTTGGATTTAGTCCCATCTTTGAAAGTTTTGAATGAAACTCACTTTCAAGATTTTGTAACCTTTTTTTATTGGGGGATAACAAATGTAATTTTACATTATCAGTAATATTAACTTCTTGTAAGTTCTCTATACAAATAGCTTCTTCACCAGTATCTATATTCCAAGGATATTTATTTTCTAGGATATTTGCGCCTAGCGCAGTTGCTTGTTTCGCTCCAATATCTCCTTCAATAAGTTCTGAATTAGATTTAGAAGTTGCTTCAGAAATGTAACTTTTAACTTTTTCTGTTTCTTCTGAACTTAATTCTTCTGTATTTCTTTTTGAAAATTGTAAATGTTTAAACGTATTTAACCATACTTGTTCAATTTTCGCAATCTTTTCATCTTTAAACCTACCATTATCTTCTAAAAATTTAGAAGCACTTTGAATGTGATCTTTATCATAATGAGTAATTATAAATCTATGAATGGTTTGATCTTTAAGTAATCTTTTTAAGTTAGGTAGAATATTGTTTTTATAATTTAAACCACAATCTATCATTAAATTAACAGTTGCACCTCCTTCTTTTTCAACTTGGACTAAAAGGCTATCACCATAACCAGCTTGAAACATATTTATTTTAAACATAATGAGATTTTTTTTTCCTGATAAAGAATCGTTTGAGAATTGTAATTTGGTAAAAATACAGGTAGTTACATACAACACTTTTCATTAATTTCATTTATTTGTTAATTCCAAATTTAATATTATTAAACCGTGTTTTTCTTTCATTTTTTTGCCAGTGTTTAATTATTGAATCTTTCACATTCCAAGAATTAAGTACGTTAGCAATATCAATTAACTGTTTATAAATAAACGGTTTTTCAAATTCATCTAATTCAAATTGAGTATATTTTGCTAGTATTTTCAAGATGATATGTGAATGAATTTTAAAATTATCGGATAAACTTTCACTATTAATCCATGTAGCTAAGTAATTTAATGATTCCTCTAAGCATGGTTTCGATTGAAGTAGTACCTTATTTAAGAATGTTAATATTTCTTGTTCGTATCCTTCAATTGTCTTTTCTTCATAGATTAATATTGACAATTCACTAAGAGTCCAAAGAACGACTTTACTATCCGTTGAAACTAAGCCATCAAGAAGTGAATTATACCCTCTTTGTTTATAGTACAGTTCCTTTGCCTTTGTAAATACTTCATGATATTCTTTTTTGTGTTCAAGTTTTGATTTTTCACGGTAAAAGAAAGACAACATTTCATATAGAATAGAGGAAAAATTGTGTTGATCCCTTTTTTTGAGCCAGTCTTCTATTTTTTTGAATTCCGAAATTACTTTTTTTAATATCAGTATTGCCTCGGTTTTTGTCCATTCAATGTACCTAGAATTATTCAGGTTAGTAAGTGTTGATATTTCAATGAAATTTTCGGACATTGATAGACCTTGATCTGTAAAGCCGGCATCGAAAAGCTTTTTATTCTTAATAATTGCAGATTTTAATTGATTAATTATTTTCTTGTCACTGTCAGAAAAATAAGTAAGAACCTTCCACACGCGTTCATTTTCAATATAATCAAATTTGATATTTGTAAGTTTTTTGAAAATAAGACTCTTTTGGAAGTCTGTTAAGATTGAATAGATATTTCCGATTAAAAATATTGCGTTTTCACTTTCATGAATCATTCCAATTATTGAATCAATTGATCTCGTCAATTCCTCTGATTGATTAGTATTACCAAATTTCTTGAGGTGTGTATTTTTTGCTAGATGGTATAAAAGTTCAATAGAATAATCAGATTCAGGACCTGCGAGAATTAACCTAATAAATTCTGCAATTATTCTTGGATCTTGAATATACTGAACGGAAGCGCTTGTGAATACACGCTCAGCATTCCATCTAACTTCTAGGCAGTTTTTTCTGAAAGGTTCTAACTTCCATATTTCATGAAATTCCTGTTGCCAAATTTTTGGTTTAGTTGCAATTATTAGTTCTGAAGAGAAATATAGAATACTTCTCTTAAAGTGAATTGGAGTGTTTTCATTGAGATAAGACTTTAATAAGGTTCTTAAGATTTCACCTAAACAACTTTGTAAACGCTCGGAATAAGCATAATCTTGACCTAATCTCCTAAGAAATTTTTCATCAGAAAACTGGAGTGAATAAAAAATTGTTGGGTATGGAAAGTATTCAAATATTTCCTTAAACAATGGATAGCAAACTTTGGAATTTCTCCATGTGATTCTTTGTAATGCAATTGGAAACCCTGATTCAATCATTTGTTGAATGAATTGTAATCCTTTTTGGACTCTAGTAAAATCATTTGAAACTGTAAAATCATTTGAAATACTAAATCTATCTTCTCCATATCTTTTAAAATCATTGATCTTCTTGTTCGACTCTTCGATAAGATAATCCACATTTTCAGAAATAGATTTTAATCCTAGATGCTTATATCTGCTAATTACTTCATTCAAATCTTCGTCAAATCCAAATTCAGCACTCTGCCTTACATAGCGATGCATTTCAAGCATGTAGAGCTCTTCATTACAAGAGTTTGAAGGGCTGCCTAATTGGGCTGATATAAATATATGGGCGACTTTACTGTCAAATAATGCTAAAAGTCCGGTCTTCCTCGTTACCCAATCTGATTTTGGGGTCCAAGATTTTGTTTTAGCTTCCACGGCTTTAAAGTCTAAACCGAAAGCACTAATTAGAATGGATTCATATATTATGTTATCCGTTTTCTTAGAAAGTTTGGATTCAATATCCTCAAAGGATTTAACATCATATCTTAAAACACTATCTCTGAGCATAAGCATTGAGAATTCATGCTGGATATTTTTAGAACTCTCATGGACAGAGGCCTTAACTTTTTTTAATTCAGCGTTGTTCCAAACGAAATCAATAGGTGTTAAATAGGAATCTTTTATAGCTAAAATAACCAATTGTAATAAGGCGTTTCTATGCTTGTTTGGGACTTCTTCAATAAGTGCCATAGAGTTGAAAAGCAGATTTTGTTTACGCCATGAATATGCAAAGTTCAAAGATGGTAATCGATTGATTTTTTTTAGTTCTGAGATTTTCTTTGAAGATTCATCAATTTTATCAAAATCTACTTTTTTTGGTTGAAATGAATTTATGTAATCCCAACTCCTTTTATATTTGTTAAGTTGAAGTATTTCTAATGTTGCCTTTGATGTGTTGATTTGGTTTCTACCTTTTAGATATTTGAAAAATAGCTCTATAACAGGTTTGTTAGTCCTGTTTTTTAATGTTAGTCCTGTTTGATTTTCTAAAAAATCAACGACTTCATCTCTCATTATGAAAATGGGATGGACTTTATGATTTTCAAAGAAAAGTTTTTTGTTAGCATTAATTGGAGTGGGATCGATACTTATAAGATAGATTTTATAATCACTCCTATTTTCTCCTCTTTCTAGTATTTCTCGCACCCATTTAATCCATTCAAGAAAATTTGTGTCATCACCTGAAAAACCAATTAGGCAATAAGACTCTTGGAGCAGAGAGATTCTCATTAATTGAGTAAAAGCTTCATGCTTTGAAGGATAGGACTCATAATCCTCACGAGCAATTACATATTGCTTTTGGATATCCCCGTCAAACCCATAACGTACCCCTTTCTTTCTTAAACTTCCGTGAAGCTTAATTATATTTTTATTTCGCTTTATACTTAGTTGTTCGGAACTGGTAACTAAAGAAATACATTCGTTTTGAGCCTTTCTGAGTTGCAAAAGCTCTCTTTCTTTATCAATTATTCGCCTTTCAATTCCTTTAAGGTCCCACTGTCCATTTTGAATTGGACGGCTGTTTTGATTCGTTGTTTCATTTTTTTTAGTATCCAAAGTGCTTAATTCATCAATTAAACAGGATTGTTCATTTAGAAGATGATTTATTTCTTTATTTATTGTATCGATTTCTGTAGTGATATTGTCAGCAGTAGCAGAGTCATTTGAGAACTCTAATAGTTCATCATAATTTGTTGTATAAATGTTATTCCAAGGAAGTTCTAAAAGGAGTTTATGCTGTGAAAGCATTTCTTCTTTAATCTTTATTTTGTTTTGATTTTTGCCAATTTGATTTTCCAAGTAGTAATTTTTTTCCTTACTGGTGATTTTTGGCGTTTTTTCTTCGATATAGCAAGTAATAGCTTCCCGATATCCTTTTCTTTTAATGTATTGTGATACAATATCCAAATAGCCGACTTTTGAAATGTAATAATTGATTTTACTTTTAATGAATTCATCTTTGGATCCATCAATTTTAAATTTCTTATTGATAGCATTGGAGTAAGCCTCTTCTATTTCAATTTGAAATAGGAAATATGTCATATCAAATAGGAGTTGCCACCATGAAGGAAAGATATCACTTACATTCTTACTAAAACCAGCACCAATCAACACTGACATCTTTTGATTATTCAGTTTTTCTTTAAGAAGTTTTAGTTGTTGAATATTTTCATTTGTCATTTTGCGGCTTAATTTTAAGTAAATGTAAACAAAGTCTAATGTTTAGTATGTGGCAAGCGGTGCTCTAGAAAGCGATAAGCTTAAAAGTTTTTGCTGCGCCAAATCAAAGGTTTAGCGGTTTTGGTATATAGCACTGCACTTTAGCAAACCACAAATGTCCTAATTGCTATATTACTTATTGTAGAGTTTTTTTTAAACGCCTCAATTGGAGGGCTGTATTTACCCCAGTCTGACACTTACCTCCTTGTAAATTGAACCTTGATACTTTATTTGAACTTTAAAAGTAATGTCAGGCCATCCAGTTTTAGTATGCGTTGTGAAACTAATACTTGAACTTTCTACAACTGTTCTATTTTGCTTTATGGAATAATTACAATCTGATAATTTTATCCAATCACAGACAACAGGTTTGCTGTTTTTATCCAATATCTTAATCACTACAGAAAAATTAGAATATTTTTTTGCTCCTCTTAGATCCCTTGTTTCTTTCCATTTTCTATGATTTCCTTTTGATGAAATTGTGGTTGGTCCCGAGGTTATAGGCTCAGATTCATAAATGGAAAACTCGAGGTCTTCCATTTCTGGAGTTGATTGCGAGTTGATTCTTTCAATTTCTTCAATTCTTTCGATTAAATTCTCTAATTGTTCTTTCATAATTATTGGTTTTAATTGCTCGTAACATCTTAATATCATACATAAGTTTGCAATTCCTATTATATCCATCTATTAAATTACCAAATTGTGAACAATTGTAATGCTATTTTGATAATGCTTATAGTTTATATTAAATAAGGAATTTTAAGCTGTTTTATCCAAATATAAGTTTTCATTTTAATTTCACCTAATGCCTTGGTTATTAATAGGGAAAACCCCTGAAAGTTGGTAGGGGTTTTTCCTGTTTTTGGGATGTTTAAATTTATGGAATAGAAAGCAAAGGATATTATTATGCGATTAAAATTATAATCGAATGAATTCAACTTCTTGTGTGATGTTAACTATGAATTATTAGTTTGAAAAATGGATTAAGCGACACTTACAAAAGCAAAAAACCCAGGAAATTGATACTTCCCGGGGTTTTCTATGCTCACAGCCATATGAGCTTTTTCTTTTTGTGTTTTGAGTATTCATACTCAAGTCACTCATTTCGTGTGCAAATATACATGTTTATGGATTGGTATTGGCATTTGAAAAGATTTTAATTTCGAATTCTATATTGAATCCTAAAGATTTTATCCGTTTACCTCTAAAACTTATGTTTTTAGAATTGGCTTTAACTGAGTTTTTAATACGGTTTAAAGTGTTTAGAACTGTAATTACGGATTTTCAGCTGATTACAATACTTAAAAATAAGTTTTCAAGCAATTTACCCCTAATACAGTTTGTTTCAATTTTGTAATTAACCCAGAAATTATTAGCGTTTCAAATGTTTTACAATTGTATTTACTGATTTCCATTTCTAATAAATTCGAAATCATAAGTTTTACGTAGTTTCCATCTGAAACGAAAGTTTTTACGATTGGATTCAAGCAGTGAATATATTGGTTTCAAATGGGGTTAACGATTTGAATTTCGAATACCTTAGTAATTAAAACGGTGCAATAGGTTTATACAGTATATTATTAATTTGAATATTCAATAAAATTGTGTAATTACTTAGTTTTCAAACTGTATACATCAGATATTGTTAATGTTCAATCAAAAAATGATGTTCAAGTTCTCGATTTAATTCGTTTAGCTGAGCAAGTGGCATATTTTCAATCTGTATATAATTAGAATTGTTAAGTTGCATTTCGGCTAAACGTGGTTTAATAATGTTTTCGAATTGTAAAAAATTGAGGTGACTGTAATCGAAATTACTGTTGGAACTGTTGGAAACGATTTCAATCCTTTGCTATTAAAGGATTAAAGCTCCAACTGGAGCTGTTGGAAATGTGTTGGATTTTATTAAAAACTGTTGGAAATGAGAATGTCATAAAACTTAAAAATTATTTTGTCCAACAGTTTCCAACAATTTCCAACAGAATATTAACGTGTTTGTTGGATGTGTATCCATTGATTTATCTATGTTTTTTAAGTTTTTCCAACAGTTCCAACAGTAAAAACAACTAATAGTCAAGAATACTTGTTTGTTTAGGTTGATGAACTATCTTTTGATTATTCTTATCCTCATTTTCAATAAAGTTTAAACGTAGAAAAGTATAATGTCTACCGCTTGATTTTTTTATTGTTTCCAACTCCCCATTATGATTGAATTTGTTAAAGGAGTACGAAGAATTAATAGCATTTAACTTCCAGTAATTTTCTATGGATTTTTTTAGATAGCTTTTTTGATTACCTGTAATGGCAAAATTATTAAAGAGGTCTGAGAGTGACATTTTTATTTCACTCGTTTTGGTTCTATCAAAAAGGTCGATCAAATCTTCTCGTAAGTTCTTTAAAATATTTGGTTCAGAATTGGCAACTACATTATTGAATGCTTCAGTTCTAAAGTCTTTAGGGTTGAAATATAATCGTTCACCAATGTCTTTATATTCTATTTCTCGGTTTTGAATAAAGTGAACGAAATATGGTATTTCATTTTCGATATTTTCATCAAAGTTTTTAAATGTTTCAGTAATTGATTTTACCTTTCTAATCCAAAGTCTAGAGTCATAATCATCAATACGAATAAAATCATCCTCATGGTTAGAGCAAAAAATGAAATGCACCATACACGGTATGGAGCGAGCCGTTTTGTTTTTTTCGTTCCGCATAATTTCTTTTGCAGTTGAAATCGCTTTAATTTTTTCGTACGCCTCTTTCTTTTCTAGCATGGTTTCTTCACTAGCCACAATTAATTTTGATGTCCATTGACTATTAAAATCACCCAGTAAATCGGAATTACTTATCAATGCCATGTTTTGTTTAAAGATCAATTTCATAAGGTAAACAAAAGTAGATTTTCCAGTTTTTTGCTCTTTTGAAACTAAGCATATAACAGGAAGCTTTTGGAGAGGCTGCCGATATAACAAACAGATATAATCAAGGATCATTGAATATTGCTCCGCGAAAATATGGGTAAGTAATTTTTTTATATGGGGAAATTCACCCGGCTTTTCGTTATGATCAACATTATAATAAAGATTCCAATACCCGCCGATTTCTCCTTTATAGTCAGTGTGACTCGCATGATTTGTAAAACCTTCGTATCTTTCAATATGTTCAATTACTTCTTTGCCGTGATCTTCTAAAATTGCGGTTTTTGTCCAAGGGTTTAAAACTGACTCGTAACGAACGTCGTCCTTTTTTCCAAATGGTACTGGTTCCTTTTGTAATTTGTAATAATCTGGCCCAATACGTTTATAATTTTTTACGTTAGCATCAATTTTTTTTATGGGTTCACCGTTTTCCACTCGGTATGTTGTACCGTAATAAATGAAATCCTGGTCTTTAATATTGTCCTGGTGAAAAGAGTAGAATTCATGCGGAGTTGTTAGTTTAAAGAATTTTCGCAATCGTTTAACACCTGTTTCTGTAGTAATATCCAACCATGTAATAAAAACACCTGGTTTATAACCAATGGTTGAAAAATCCTTTACTATTTCCTTTTTTTTCTTTTTGTACTCTATTAATAAATCATCTATTCCTTTGGGTTCATTATTTAATTCGTTGGTTTTTATTGTAGCAAAATAAATTTTCAGTTTTTTAGCAGGGAAAAAGTCTTGAACCAATCCTCTAATTGTCGCAGCGTTCTTATAAAATAGGTTTGGACGTTTTGTGAGGTCGTCACCGTTGACAAGAGCCTTACTGCTTATGTTGCGACAATCACCATCCCACAGGATAACTAATTTTTGTACTTTGCATTGCCTTATAAACTCGATAAATTCAGCATGAATTGCTCCAGTATTTCCTTCCTTAAAGTGGTTTATTGATGTAATACCAGCAGTTGATATTCCTGCCATTGAAGCTGAAAAACTCTTTATTTGACCTTCGGTTATTATTAATGTTTCAATTTCTTTTTCTTCTTCAAACGCTTCAATTAATGATTTGTGCCAAAAAGGGGCATTTATAGCTTCTGAAAAATCATATTTCGCAACGCATATATTTTCGTGTAGCGGGTGTAAGCGTTTTTGTACATGGTATTTTTCTCGGTTAGCACTGCTTTGGCTTTCTTTGTTTTTGGTCGTGTATGTATAAGGTTGGCGTTGTAGGTTGTACTGTAAAATTTCAATGTCGCCAAACTTATTTGTAAAAAACACTCGTTGCTTTACTCGCTCGTTTGATGCAAGGTTGACACCTCCAATTAATTCGATGGAATTTTGGTCGTCGCTAATGCCTAATTCTTTTAATCGGTCTAAAGCATAGCGTGTAAAATCAATTTTTTCAACCTCCCAATCTTTATAGGCATTGGGAATGACCTTTTTTATATCGTTTGTGTAAATTATTTGGCTGTCAGTATCAAATAAAAAGCCATTGCGATAAAGTTCAACGTATTTTTCTAGTCCGTCTTTTAGTTTCATGTATATTATGCATTATATGTTGAGTTATATATGTTAGCCAATGATGTTAATTGCGGTTAATGGGTAACAATTTCGATAGGGTTAAACTTTTTGTTCTATTTTTTAACTATTATAGAATTGATAGTCTTTAATAGCTTGCTCAACTACCTCTGAAAGGGCATGACGATTTGAATCAATGGCATACCGAAAAGGTGCAATTTCTAAATCGAAATTTTCTTCATGAACATTTGATTTAATAATTGTTTCGGCAATAGTTTCTAAATTGGATAATGCGTAGTATATGGCGTGATATACGTCTTTTTCTTGCAGGAGCTCTTTACTTGCTGCTTTGGATTCTGAGTAATATTTGCTAGATTTGTGCATCTTTGAGATTATTAAAAGATTCGTTATAAAAAATTTAAGGGTGACTGGCGGGTTACCCTTTGTTGTTTTCGGCAACTAGTGCTTTTTGTTTTTCACTTTGACGATTCATAAAGGCTTCCACGTCTTCTAAGTAATAAATTGTTCTTCCCCGGGGATAAGTAGCCCTGAAGCACGGTAATTCACCTTTTTTAGTAAGTCTTAGTATTGTACTTATTCCAATTCCTGTGATTTCGACAACTTCTTTTCTCGATAGTACTTTTTTATTTTTCATAGTTATTGATTATTTTAATAGATAATTAGTTTAAATTTGTTTGAAGTTTATTATTATTAATGATCAAATTTAAGCAAAAAGAATTAAATATAATCAATTTTGATTAAATATAATATTGTGAATATTAAGAAAAGTATTGTTTATGGTTGATTTTATGGGGTATTTGAGGGAAAGTTTAGGATCTTATTCGCGTTCAGAAATTGCGCGAAGAATGGGTACAACAAAGCAAAATGTGGACAGAATCTTAGATAAAGATGATATGAAGGTTTCTCAATATATTGAGTTTTGTAAAGAATTCGATTCGATTGCTCTTTACAGAATTATCACAGATGAATTAAAGTGGGATAACTTGCATTTAACCGATCAGGGAAATTTAGATATTTTAATATCGGATGTTACCAATGTATATGGATCAAAAGCAGAATTGTTATTAGGAATTCAGAAATTAGAATTTCTTGAAAAAAGGGTTCTAGAACTGGAAAGTACAGTAAAAGACAAAGAAGAAATTATTAGATTACTTAAAAAATCTTAGCATTTCTTTTTAAATCTATGTTTTTAAAATCAAAAAGTGTATTGTTGGTAATTTCGTCTGGCAAATCATTCATTAGATCTTCAATTTGAACATTAAAATATGTTGCTATGCTGGCCAATTTATCGACTGGTATCTGACCTGGTTCATCTAAATGTAAATTTAGCCATCTATCAAATGTCCTTTTGCTTACATCTAATGCTTCTGGCATATATTTTCTAAACAACTCATATTCATGAAAAGACCGGGTTTTAATTCGGTCTAAAATTGAGTATTTATAAACAATTTCGTATAACATGAGATATTTGCCAGCAACTTTTTGTACTTTTTTAATCCCACTAATATTATAAGGGTAGGTATGCTTTTTCTTAAAGTATTTGCTCATCTTTTTAGATCCAGTATAGTCATTCTGTACTATACTGCAGTAATTAAAAGCTAATATTAATTATTGCTAAAAATTCCAGTTCGCTATTGACAACGACTTATTTACTTCCTTTTCATCATGCTTTAAATACCCCATAGTTGTTTCAATCTTAGCATGTCCTGCTATTTTTTGAACATCCTGTATGGGAATGCCAGCTTCGTTTACTAGTATGGTTATACAAGTGTGTCTAGCGACATGGGATTGAAGAGGCAAAGCAGTTTCAGCAATTCGACCAATATCTTTTAATAATCGGTTGTAATTTTGATTCGTGTCATTGAAAAAATGAATCGTTCCAGCAGGTGCATTTCTGGCGTATTCATATATACTAAAATACTTTCTTATTATTTTCTCTGGCTTACTCACATTGTCTTCGCCGAGGAATATTTTAGATAGATTGTATTTTACTGGTCTTAAAGTTTTTTCTTGTACAAATTGAATGTGTATTTCATTCTCTTTTTCAATGAAATTCTCGAATGATAATTTTATTAAGTCTCCAAATCTTAAACCAGTGTAACACGAGAATAGAAACATATCTTTTACACGCTGCAATGCAGAATTATAATGAACGTCAGTTTTTTCAATCTGTTTTAATTCATTTAGTGATAATGATTTTTTTTTAGGAGCTGAATACTTAACTTTAAACCCTTTATTGAATGGTGATTCCTCAGTTTTCAGTAGTCCCCTTTTTATAGCTTCGTTAACGGCTTTTTTTAAATACTGAAAGTATTTGCTTCGCGTATTTTGAGATATGCCTAACTTACTAAGATAAACATTGAATTTTTCACAGAATTCTACATTTACTTGATTAAAAGGAAGTGTCCCGTTTGATCGAAACAATTTTAATTTGGTAAGTGTGGTATTGTAGTTTGTCTTAGTTCCCTTTTTCAAATTGTAGTTAGAAACTTTTATAATGGTGTTTTCGGATCAGTCACAAAAGTTGGGGAGGAATTTAGACTAAAATGATTTTCTTTGTAAAAAAGAATAAGTTTTGGAGGGATATTTAGACTTAATAAAAATGATTTTACCTGAGATTTTGGTAGCACATTTTGAGCTTACGGAATCAAAAAAAGTAGGAGAACGATTGAACCTTTATTTTGAGGAAAAGAATACTGTTCCCCAAGAATTTAATTCACGTCAATTAATTTCAAAAGGTTTTCATAAAACCATTACAGTTCAGGATTTTCCTTTAAAAGGTATGTTTGTTTTTTTTCATATTAAACGACGTAGATGGACAGATAAAGAAA
>NZ_JHXV01000044.1 GCF_000621625.1 Crocinitomix catalasitica ATCC 23190 | reverse complement strand
ATTTTCGAAGATTAATAAGATTGGATTTTACAAATTTATTTGGTTCAAATAATTGATATATATGACCACGACGCCTATCATATTTTTGCTATTGGTCTTTCGCATCATACTACGTTTTCTAGATTCCACCGTACGTATGCTTACATCTAAAAAATCAGCTATTTGAATACTGTTTTTTTGTTCACATACTAACTCTAGTACTTCAAATTCTTGATTTGTAAATGAAACATCGTCCAAAGTACCTTTCGATAAATCGTATTTAACGCCAATATTCATTTTAATATCAGTAAACGTTTTATTTCCTGATAATTCCAGTATTATTTTGTGTAATTCACTTTTAGATATTTTTTTAGTATAAAAGGCTGCAACGCCAATTTCCATTGCTTTTAACAGACTCCTTTTAGTAAGTGTATTTGTTAGAATCAAAACGTAAAATGGGCTTATTAAATCTAACATTTTTTCGAACCTATCAAAATCACTTGGTGGACATATTATGACCAACTTAAGTTTTGAAATGTTTTTAAAATTAGTAAAGAAGTTTGTAATGTTAGAGCTTGAAAAATTGTCTACAACTTCAAATTCGGGAAAGGAGTTTATACAACTAACTAATCCTTCACGAAAAATTTCATCATCTTCAATTACAGCAACTCTTATTGACATTCAAATACTATTTTAGTGACAATTATACTGGAAATAATATTAGGTTTTAACAGTATTAACACTGAACGGAAAATTAATTTTTATCGTTAATTAGCTTATTAATCCGAGAAAAAAAGAACGTTTTTTATAATGTTATAAATAATTATTACGATACTTGACTTACTTGTTGTAAGTTAATTGGTAAACTTTCTGAATCAACATCCAAAACACTTAATATTACACCAATTATACTACGGCAATCAGCTTTCTCAATCATTCTTCGTCTATGAGATTCAATTGTTCTGATACTAAGGTTTAGTAGTGATGATATTTCTGCGTTAGTTTTTTCCAAACAGACCAATTTCAATACTTCTATTTCCCTCCTTGATAAATTAATTTTCCTTTTTAAAATACTACCCCGATCAGCTATAAGTTTTTGTCTCACCACTGCTCCTAATCGAATCTCCTCATAATTTACACTCTTAGCTAATTCTATTATCGTTTTATTTAGTTGATTTGGACAATCATCTTTTGAATAATAACCCGAAATTCCTTCATGCATAAATTCCATTACATTTTTCCTGCTTGCATCAAATGAAAGTATGATAACCTTTGCATTGGAAAATTTTTTCTGAATCTCTTGAAAATCTGCCTTTCTTGAGCTCGAGGGATCATAAATCACCAAATCAATTGATTGATAATTAAAATTAATTGGAATTTCATTTATCGTTGAAACATCTGTTTCAACGATAAATTCTGGATCATAGCTTAGAAAGGATGTAAAAGAAACTCTAAAAAAACGACAAGTGTCAATAATTGCAATACGTATCATAGCTAAATTGGGTTAGGTATTAATTTGGGTATATTACTGAAGCAAGTTTACGTAATTTCAACATTAAAATATTCAGTGTAAACACTTAATGTTAAATCAAAAAATTTACGTTTGCTCCTAACCAAAAATCTAATATATTTATTATACATCTATAAATTTTAGCAATTAATGCAGCGGAATCAATTCTTGACAGACAGAATTTAGCCGAGAAAAAAACTATAAAATCATATAGCAATCGTTATCAATACAATGTAAAGTTTTATTAAAAAAAAACGCATCACAATAGTAATTGATTCTTACGTCGAATCTAAATCCATATATCAACCTATTGAGTTTAATAAAAATCATTAGATTCATTTAGGATAACATATTAACAATTTAAATAAAACTACTCGTAAAATATAACTTCTATTAATATATCCCCTCGAGCGTACAGATATTAGCATGTTAGACGATAAAAACCGCCCCATTATTAGCGTTAGTACATATTATAAATATACAACTAAATTGGCTAAATAATTGTACAAATGTGCAAATTTAATCCTTTAATTATTTTACAGTACAATTTAATAAATAAGAAAAATTGAATGCTAATTTAACAATCCATTTATCCGGAATATTTTTAAACTAGTTTAAAAGCATTATATATTTGTATAATGTATTTAAAATCAAATTTAATTCTAGAATCAATTATTCTTAAATTCAAGCATTCTAATCAATTTTAAATTTTGGAATTACATTTGTTGCATCGACTTTTTTCTGATCTATTATCTGTGCATAAATTTGTGTAGTTTTTAATTCTCGATGTCCAAGTAATTTTGAAACAGTATAAATATCTGTACCTTGCGTCAATTGAAGAGTGGCATAGGTATGTCTCGCGCAATGAAAAGTTATGGTTTTAGAAATACCAGCTTTCATTACCCATTGTTGTAATTTAAGATTGTGCCATGCGCTATATTTCAACCCTTTGAAAATTTTCTCATTTAGATCTCCTATCTCCAATTAAATCTCTTGCTTGTTGAGGAATAGGTAAAGTTTCATCCCCATTTGTTTTTTGCTGTCGAAACCGGAGAAACCAATAATCACTCGTTTCAGAATATTGCAAATCTTTCCACAATAAATTATTTATATCAGACCAACGTATACCAGTCAGGCAACTGAAAAGGAAAGCCGTTTTTAATTGAGGAATTCCACAAGAAGTTTTAGCTATTTTTTTTAATTCTTCAAAAATCAAAAACTCTCTTTTGACCTCGCCTTGCTTGAAACCTTTAACTCTATCAGCAGGGTTTTTCTGAATCAATTCTTCATTGAATGCGATTCTAAGGCAAGCTTTGACTTTATTAAAGTATGAGTGTAGTGAATTTTGTGAAAGTTTAGTCTCGCTTTTTGTCCTTGCCGTATTCTGAAGGTAATCTTTAAATGTATTCAACCACTTAGTATCATCTTGATTTATTGGAATACCTTCTGGGCAAAATTTCAATAAATATTTATGAACACCATCCCAATTTCCATAATTCCCTTTACTTCCATATCGTTTATTGGTTTGTTCTTCAAAAAAATCTATGAAATCAACATCTGATCAATCCCCCTCACTCAACTCTGCTAAATTATTATTTGAGAGTGCCAAATCAATAACCATTTTCGATCTTATCTTCTCAGCTGCATCTTTAGCTTCTTTATTACTTTTCTTTTGTGAGCTTGAAGGCTTTTCATACAAGTACAAATCTAAAGACTTCGAGGTGCGTTTTTTATTAGACTTTGGATCATATATTTCAAGATAGAGTCTAATTTGACCGTTTTTAGGCTTCCGCTCCCTAATTTTAATTGTCATGATTTGTGTTTTTATGTGTTTATTGAATCCTAGAATGCAAATACAACACACAAGTAATCAAAAAAACACAAACTAAATCAAATTTTGTGTTAAACAATCAAAAGATACAAATTATACAAATATATAATTAACAGTACATTTAGATAGATTAAACATCGTACATATTGATGCGATCACTTACCAATACAAAAATTAGCAAAAATATTCCCTAACAAATCATCACTTGTAATCTCTCCAGTAATCTCACCTAACAACCTTAAAGACTCGCGAATATCCATGGCTAAAAGATCGCCTGGGATTTGTAATTCGAGCCCCTCTTCTACTTTGATGAGTGATAATTTACACTTCTTCAAGATTTCAAAATGACGCACATTGGTGATGATGGTTTGATTCTCTTCACCGAAATCGGCTACGGTTTCCGTTAATCGGGCAATTAAATCGGGAAGGTTTGTTTTGTGTTTTGCTGATATGAAAAGACCTTCCTCTTTTAAAAGTGCATATTCCTTTAAATCAACTGTATCAATTTTATTAAAAACTGGAATGAATATCTGTTCCTCGCTTATTGTTTTATCACGGAAAGTTTCTAATCCTTTAAGTATATCTTTAGCATTGGCCTCTTTCAAATCGATCAATAACAATACAATTCGTGCTTTTCTTATTTGCTGATAAGCTCTTTCTATTCCTAAATTCTCAATTTTATCATCAGTAATTCGAATGCCAGCTGTGTCGAAGAATCTGAATTCAACACCGTTTAAAACAATCGTATCTTCAATTACATCTCTTGTTGTTCCTGCTATTTCTGAAACAATAGCTTTATCTTCATTCAATAAAACATTCAACAGTGTTGACTTACCTGCATTAGGCGAACCAACAATTGCGACTGGAATCCCGTTTTTAATCACATTCCCCAAAGAGAATGAATCCAACAAGCTATTTGTTTTAGCCGCTACTTTATTCACAAGGTCGACCAATTGTTGGCGATCTGCAAATTCAACATCCTCTTCACTAAAGTCCAATTCGAGCTCTACTAATGACGCAAAATTCAATAATTCTTGTCTTAATACATTAATCTCTTCACTAAAACCTCCACGCATTTGGTGCATTGCCACTTGGTGTGCAGCTTTAGAGTTGGCAGAAATTAGATCGGCAATCGCTTCAGTTTGTGATAAATCCATCTTCCCGTTTAAGAAAGCACGCAAAGAAAATTCTCCAGGACCAGCTAATCGTGCTCCATTGTCTAATAATAGAGCAAGAATCTTTTCTTGAATATAAATAGAACCATGACAAGCGATCTCAACACTATCTTCACCTGTAAAAGATGCAGGATTCTTAAAAACAGTTACCAAAACTTCATCAATAATGTCTTTACCATCCATTATTTTACCAAAATGAGCGGTATGACTTGTTTTATCAGTGATTTTTTTTGTAAAAACCTTTTCAGTAATCGCAAAAGCAGCATCTCCTGTTAATCGAATTAGTGCTATTGCACCCATTCCTGCTGCAGTTGATAAAGCGCAAATCGTGTCATCTTGGTTTTGAAAATTCATGGTACAAAATTAAGCAGTAGAATTGAATTTAAGCTGGTTCAGCGCGTTTTTGATTCGATCAAAAAAATATATGTACAATTTACGAGCTATTATTTGGGTATAACATTTCAAAAGTATAAATTTGGGGACGCAAAAGTTAAAAGAAATTCTATGTCAGTATTAGTAAATAAAGATTCAAAAATAATAGTTCAAGGATTTACGGGAAGTGAAGGTACATTCCACGCCGGACAAATGATCGAGTACGGATCGAATGTTGTAGGTGGTGTTACACCGGGAAAAGGTGGTCAATCACATTTAGACAAACCTGTATTTAATACTGTAGAAGATGCTGTTAAGGCGACTGGTGCTGATGTTTCAATTATTTTCGTTCCACCTGCATTCGCAGCTGACGCGATTATGGAAGCAGCAAATGGAGGTATTAAAGTAATTATTGCAATCACGGAAGGAATTCCAGTTGCAGATATGATTAGAGCAAAAGATTACATCGCACAATATGATTGTAGATTAATTGGACCAAATTGTCCAGGTGTAATTACTGCTGATGAAGCAAAAGTTGGTATTATGCCAGGTTTCATCTTCAAAAAAGGAAATATTGGTATTGTTTCTAAATCAGGAACGTTAACATACGAAGCAGCTGACCAAGTAGTAAAAGCTGGTTTAGGTATTACAACTGCAATCGGTATTGGTGGTGATCCAATTATTGGAACAACAACTAAAGAAGCTGTTCAATTATTGATGGCTGATCCAGAAACTGAAGGTATCGTAATGATTGGTGAAATTGGTGGTAACCTTGAAGCGGAAGCTGCAAAATGGGTTAAAGAGCACGGAACTAAGCCTGTAGTTGGATTTATTGCTGGTGTTACTGCTCCTGCTGGTAGAACAATGGGGCATGCTGGTGCAATTGTTGGTGGTGAAGATGATACTGCTGAAGCGAAGAAAAGAATTTTAAGAGAATGTGGAATCCACGTTGTTGATTCTCCAGCGCATATCGGAATGAAAATGGCTGAAGTTATTGGTGTAAAAGCGTAAGCAATCACTCTCTTTATAATATTAAAACCCTTCTTTTACTTTGTAATTGAAGGGTTTTTTATGAGCTAAAATTATCTCTATGAAATTCCTATTATCTACCCTCTTCCTGCTATTTAGTATTGCGAATTTTGCACAAATTGTAAATATTGAGAATAAACGTCTTTCAGCTGATGCTGATGGATTCTCTGGTGGACTTGGTCTTAACGTCAATCTATCTGTCAATACCAATACATTAATTCAAATTGGAGGTAAGCTTCATGTGGTTTACAATAAAAAAAGACATTCAATTCTACTACTTGGCGATCAAAACTTGATCAAATCTGATGATGAATCGTTTATTAATAATGGTTTTGAGCATTTAAGATATAATTATCACATTAAAGATTCGAGTCGTTTTATATACGAAGCTTACCAACAAATTCAATTCAATAAAATACAAGAAATCAATTTGCGTTTTCTTTTAGGCACTGGCTTTCGCTTTAATATTATCGATCGAGAAAAATTCCAATTGAATATAGGCACCGGATTAATGGCGGAATATGAAGAATTATTGGTTGGTGTCGGTACAAATGATCTTTTAAGCGCTAATTATCTGTCTTTTGATGGACAATTTTCTGAGAATGTTGGTATAAATACAATCACTTATTTCCAACCTAAAATCACCAATTACGGAACCTATAGATTAGCGAACGAAACCAGTATACGATTCCAAATCAGTAAAAACTTAAGTTTTAGAGTCATTTATAGTCTCACACATGACAGCAGAGATAGAGAAGGCATTCGAAAAACAAATTACGTTCTGAAAAACGCTTTAAACTTCACATTCTAATGAAATACGATGTCGTTATATTAACCCAAGAGAAATATATTGCGCCTAACGAACCAGATTGGTATAGCAAGCAAGTCATTAAAGAAGATGCTCTTATTGTTAAGGCACTTGAAGAACAAAACTTAAAAGCCATTAAAAAGGATTGGGCTGACCCTAATTTTGATTGGAATGACACCAAATCAGTCCTATTCAGAACAACTTGGGATTATTTTGATCGTTTTGAGGAATTCAAAAGCTGGCTCAACGCCATTAGACACAAAACAAGATTGATCAATTCATTCGAATTAATAGAATGGAACTTCGATAAGAAATATCTTCTAGATCTTCAAACAAAAGGAATTCCTATCGTTGACACACATATTATTCAACAAGGGTCTACAATGACACTTTTAGACTTACAAAAGTCTTTAAACTGGCCCAAAATGGTTTTAAAGCCTACAGTTTCTGGCGCTGGAAGACATACATATCTAATAGACACCGAAAATATCTCACAACATGAATCAGTTCTTGCTGAATTGCTTCAAAACGAAGACATGATGCTTCAACCATTCATTGAGAATATCAAAGTTCATGGAGAGGTTTCACATATTGTAATTGGTGGCGAATATTCACATGCAATTTTAAAATTGGCCCAAGAAGGAGAGTTCCGTGTGCAAGATGATTTTGGAGGAACGACGCATCTATACGCACCATCGAATGAGGAAAAGGAATTGGCAATTGCAATTGTTGAGGCCTGCCCTACACTTCCAGCCTATGCAAGAGTTGATTTAATGTGGAATGACAAAATGGAATTAATACTCGGTGAAATTGAATTAATTGAGCCCGAATTGTGGTTTAGAAATTATCCAAATGCATCAACTCAATTGGCTGAATTTGTTAAGAAGAATTATTTTTGATTTAAGACGCCCTTCCTTCAACTTAGCTTGGCGGTTCTCGCGTTTTTTTATGTGAAAATATGTTGATTCCCGCAGACGATCGCTGATTTGTTTAATGCTGATTTAAGTTTGGAATCATGCTTTGTTTAACTTTTGCTTCTTTCCCTCTTTTGTCTTTTCAACTATTCGACTACTTCGGTTCTGTGGTAATCTGAGAAATCAGTGAGCTTTCTTTTTCTCTTACATTGTGATCTGAAGGAGGTTATTGTTCCCGCAGATCACCGCAGATATTGCGTTTTGATGTGTGGAAGTATGTTGATTCCCGCAGATGATCGCGGATTTGTTTAATGCTGATTTTAGTTTGAGATTATGCTTTGTTTAACTTTTGCTTCTTTCCCTTTTTTATCTTTTCAACTATTCGACTGTTTCGGTTCTATGGTAATCTGAGAAATCAGTGAGCTTTCTTTTTCTCTTACATTGTGATGTGAAGGAGGTTATTGTTCCCGCAGATCAACGCAGATATTGCGTTTTGATGTGTGGCAGTATGTTGATTTCCGCAGATGATCGCTGATTTATTTAATGCTGATTTTAGTTTGAGATTATGCTTTGTTTAACTTTTGCTTCTTTCCCTTTTTTGTCTTTTCAACTATTCGACTACTTCGGTTCTATGGTAATCTGAGAAATCAGTGAGCTTTCTTTTTCTCTTACATTGTGATGTGAAGGAGGTTATTGTTCCCGCAGATCAACGCAGATATTGCGTTTTGATGTGTGGCAGTATGTTGATTTCCGCAGATGATCGCTGATTTATTTAATGCTGATTTTAGTTTGAGATTATGCTTTGTTTAACTTTTGCTTCTTTCCCTTTTTTGTCTTTTCAACTATTCGACTACTTCGGTTCTATGGTAATCTGAGAAATCAGTGAGCTTTCTTTTTCTCTTACATTGTGATCTGAAGGAGGTTATTGTTCCCGCAGATCACCGCAGATATTGTGTTTTGATGTGTGGAAGTATGTTGATTCCCGCAGATGATCGCTGATTTGTTTAATGCTGATTTTAGTTTGAGATTATGCTTTGTTTAACTTTTGTTTCTTTCCCTCTTTTGAAAAATCCACTAAAAAAAATAAAAATAAATTAAACGTTTAAAACATTCTAATACAAGAATTTAATCAATTTTACTTCAATTCATTCTTTAAATATCGAGAAGTCTCAGTTTTATACTTTTTAACGAATTGTTCTGGCGTTCCTTCTCCTACAATTTCACCACCATCTCTTCCGCCATCAGGACCGATATCGATGATATAATCGGCAACTTTCACAATATCGAGATTATGCTCAATCACCAAAACAGTATTCCCTTCATCTGTTAATCTTTGTAAAACAGTCAACAACATTTTAATATCATCAAAATGCAGACCTGTTGAAGGTTCGTCCAAAATATAAAACGTATTCCCTGTACTTTTCTTTGATAGTTCTGTCGCCAATTTAATTCGTTGCGCTTCACCACCAGAGACTGTTGTTGAAGGTTGCCCCAATTTAATATACCCCAGTCCAACCGAGTTTAAAGTCACTAATTTTCTACTGATCTTCGGAATATTTTCGAAGAACGGCACAGCATCTTCGATTGTCATTTCTAAAATATCGTTGATATTCTTACCTTTAAATCGAACCTCTAAAGTCTCTCTATTATATCGTTTTCCTTGACATTCTTCACATTCAACATAAACATCTGGAAGGAAGTTCATTTCAATTACTCTTACGCCACCGCCTCTGCATGTTTCACATCGGCCACCTTTCACGTTAAAGCTAAACCTACCCGCTTTATACCCTCTAATTTTAGATTCGTTTATGCTGGCAAATAAGTTTCTAACATCTCCAAACAACCCCGTGTAAGTCGCTGGATTCGAACGCGGTGTACGACCAATTGGCGATTGATCAATTTCGATCACTTTATCTAAATGTTCTAAACCTTCAATCTTCTTGTATGGCAATGGTTTTTTAACACCATTGTAGATATGCGCATTCAAAATTGGATAAAGCGTATGATTGATCAACGAAGACTTACCACTTCCACTCACCCCTGTGACACACGTCAACGTGCCTAAGGGCACTTTTAAGGTAACATTCTTCAAATTATGCCCAGTTGCTCCAATCAACTTTAAAAAGTTACCATTCCCCTTCCTACGCTTCTCTGGAATTGGTATACTTAAATCTCCATTCAAGTAACCAGCGGTAGAACTTTCACCACTAACCAAATCCTTTAGCTTGCCCGCTTGAACTATTCTTCCACCATGAATTCCAGCTTTAGGACCTATATCGACGATAAAATCAGCCTCTTCCATCATCTCCTTGTCATGTTCCACAACGATTACAGAATTTCCGGCATCTCTCAATTTCTTCAAAGATGTTATTAATCTAGAATTATCTCTTTGATGCAATCCAATACTCGGCTCATCTAGAATGTAAAGTACATTCACCAATTCAGAACCAATTTGAGTTGCCAGTCTAATTCGTTGTGCTTCTCCACCCGATAAGGTATTCGAAGAACGATTCAAATTCAAATAATGCAATCCAACATTGATTAGGAAGCTCAGTCTATTTTTAATTTCAACGAGTATTTCCTTCCCTATTTTCATTTGATTCGCTGACAATTTTGATTCGACATTACTAAACCACTCATGTAGTTCAGACAAATCCGAATTCGCCAGTTCACCAATATTCTTGTCTGCTATTTTAAAATAATCCGCCTCCGCTTTCAACCTTGATCCGTTACAATTATCACAAGTCATTTTATTCATGAAGTTCTCCATCCAACGTTTTGCTGCAGGCGAAGGCGTGTCTTCATAATGCCTTGTAATAAAACTCGTTAACCCTTCGAATGAAAAGTCTTTATTTAACCCATCAATTTCAAGTACTTGTTCAAAACCGTACAGAATTTTATTGATGACTTCCTCAGGAATTTTATTGATTGCATCAGAAGTTTTATAACCAAATGCAGTAACGATTGTTTCTATTTTATTAGAGATCCAATTATTCTTCAGCTTACCCAAAGGTTCAATCGCGCCACCTTTAATCGATTTTTTAGGATCTGGAATTACTTTATCTAAATCAACTTCAGAAATTGTTCCTAAGCCATTACATTTAGGACAAGCACCGTAAGGCGAGTTAAATGAAAACAAATTAGGTTCAGGTTCAACATAAGAGATGCCTGTTGTAGGACACATTAAAAATCGACTAAACTGTGTTGTTTCGTCCGTTTCAAAATCTTGGACATACATTACATCCTGCCCTGTTTTTAAGGCAGTCTTCACAGCTTCCGCTACTCTATTCCTATGTTCAGCCGTAACATGAATGCGATCAATCACGATATCAATATCATGAATTTTATAACGATCAAGTCGCATTCCACTCACAACATCCTTTATTTCGCCGTCGACTTTAACTTTTGAGAAACCTAATTTTAAAATTTGTTCAAAAAGCTCTCTATAATGACCTTTACGACCCTTAACCTTTGGTGCAAGTACTACAATCTTCTTATTTTCAAAACGTTCTAGAATCAACTCGATAATCTGCTGATCGGTATATTTCACCATCTTCTCACCTGTATTGTAAGAATAGGCTTCACCAACCCTTGCAAATAACAGTCTCATAAAGTCATACACCTCCGTTACTGTTCCAACAGTCGATCGCGGACTTCTATTCACCGTTTTCTGTTCGATTGAAATCACAGGACTTAAACCTAGAATTTCATCAACATTCGGTCGCTCTAGTCCACCTAAGAATTGGCGGGCATAAGCAGAAAAAGTTTCTAAATAACGTCTTTGACCTTCGGCGAAAATTGTATCAAAAGCTAAAGATGATTTACCACTCCCACTCAAACCAGTGAAAACCACTAATTTATTCCGCGGAATTTTTAAATCTATATTCTTTAGATTATGTTCCTTTGCTCCGTAAATTTCTATAAACTCTTCTTGTGAACTACCTCTTTGCATACTTTAAATAAGAAAGCATGAAATTAGTCATTAAGAAAGGAAATAATTAATTTTTGTCCTCTTTTTTAATCAGTTTAAACAAGACCAACAACAAGGCAATTACATAGATCCATATCAATATCAGCACAAAAGAATCGTTTGGAATAAACTTTGCTACATTGATTGCTAATAAGCTAGCGATCAATCCAAGGATAATGAACACGTAACCAACTTGCTTGTCAGTAAGCCCTTTATAAACTAATGTGTGTGTTGTATGATCTTTACCTCCGATCATAGGAGATTTACCTGCTGCAATTCGTCGATACGATACGAAAGTAGTATCGATAATTGGAATACTAAATGTAATTAAAACCAAGGTAAGATTTGAAAAAATTGAATAGTCCCCGATCTCCACGCCTGAATTCCAAAGATATTTGATCGAATAGAAAGCTAAAAACAGACCTAAAAACTGCGACCCCGTGTCTCCCATAAACATCTTTGCAGGATTCCAATTAAAAATTAAGAAGCTCACCAACGAACCTAAAATGGCGATCATTAAGAAGAAGTCGACATTATTAATCAATTTAAACGGAATGGAGATTCCTAAGATTGTAAGTAGAATAAAGATGGAAGCTATTGTTGCGATTCCATCCATATTATCTAGCATATTGATAGAGTTCATGATCCCTACAACCCAGACAATTGTAAAAATCTGATTCAAAATATCATACCCGAAAATTTCTATTGAATTCCCCGTGATAATCAGTAAGAAACCACAAGCAATTTGCGTTAATAGTTTAATTATTGGTTTGGTATCGTAAGCATCATCCGACAAGCCTAATAGAAAGGCCAATGAAACACTAAAGAACAGACCTAAAAGACCTTTATTCTGAAAGACATCCGCTTCACCAAAAAGTATCGCATAAAACATGAAGCACATCAAATAAGTGATGTAAAAACTAATACCTCCCAACGAAGGTTTTGAGTCAGGACTCCATCTTAAGCTTAAATGATTTTTATGGCGGATGCCAAGTGTTCTTGAGAACTTCAGGAAGAATATATTGATGATTATTGACAGAAAAAATGCTCCGCCAAAAAATATTAAACTCGTCAAAATTGAACTAAGGGACTCTCTCACAATTTAGAATGGACTTTTAAAATTAATAAAGGACTCATTTCCTAAATCCTTACTCGAAAGTATCGGCGCTTCATTTATTCCCCAATCAATGGCAAAATCTTCATCGTTCCAATTTAAACTGCCTTCACTTTCTGCATTGTAGTAATTGGTGCATTTATAAGCAAATGTTGCATTTTCAGAAAGCGCTAAAAAACCATGAGCAAAACCTTCTGGAATCCATAATTGATTATTCTTTTCAGCAGATAGGATACATTTAACATGTTGACCGTAAGTTGCAGATTTTTTTCTTAAATCAACTGCAACATCCAGCACCTTTCCTGCCGTCACTCTAACCAGTTTTCCTTGCGCAAAAGGTGGTTTTTGGAAATGCATTCCACGTAAAACATGCTTCGTTGAAAACGATTGATTGTCTTGAACGAATAAAATATCTTGACCTACAATTTCATTAAATTGTTTGCGGTTAAACGATTCAAAAAAGTAGCCTCGATCATCTTCAAAAACACGAGGAGTCATCTCTATGACACCTTCTATCTCAAATTTATTAATCGTCATTTTTTGAAAATCTTTTTAGTTTTAGTCTCGTCGAAATAATCGCCATAGCCATTGGTATAACCATAACTTTTATTCTTAGTATCAACACTATTTAGAATAGTAAATAAATTTTGTACTTTATTTACTTCATACAGTTCTTTAATTCGATTGGCAAAAATTCTTTTCGAATAATTGGCTCTAAAAATATAAATCGGACAATCAGCTTTGTTCATCACTCCTATACCATCTGATACTATACCTATTGGCGGGTTATCAACAATAACAATATCGTATTCCTCTTTAAACTCATTGAATAGATTATCGATATTTCCTCCAATTATTAATTCAGAGGGATTCGGCGGTATTGTACCTGCAGTAATAAAATCGAGACCTTCAATTTCACTATGTCTAATACAGTTTTTCCAATTTTCTTTTCTTGCAAAAACAGAACTCATTCCTGCGCCATTCTCCACACCAAAACCAAGATGTACTTTAGGTTTTCTTAAATCAAGATCTAAGACCAAAACTTTTTTACCTGAAAGTGCAAAAATTCCAGCCATATTGATCACTACAAAAGTTTTACCTTCTCCCGAAATAGTTGATGAAACTGCTATAATATTTGATTGATTTTCTTTGAATACAAACTGAAGATTAGAACGAATATGTCTGAAACTCTCAGCCAATACAGATTTAGGTTCTTTATGTACAAGTAATAAAGAATTCTCAGCATTCGTTTCTATCTTAGGTACAATACCCAGGTAGCCAATTTGGGATGGTAATAATTTTTTTAACTCCTCAGGCGTTTGAATCTCATTAAACTTCAAGTATTTAATAATCAAATAGATTAAACTCAAAAGAATAGCGAATACGATTGAAGCGACATAAATCAACTTTTTATTTGGAGATACAAGTCCCGCAGATGTTGGCTCCTGTAACACCATATTAGAAGTTGTGTAACCTGCTTTTGAAATTGAATATTGTGTTTTCTTTTCGATCAATAAAGAATAATATTTTTCATTCAAAGAGAACATCCTGTTCAAACGCTGTAATTCCATTTCCTTTTTCGGAATACCGTAAAGTTTTCCTTCTAACTGATTCACTCTTTCTTGAATACTTTTCTTTTTAAACTTAAGCTGATCTCGAATTGATCCAACAACCCGTTTAATATTCAAAACTTTTGTTTTTATTTTTCTATTGTATTGTTTGACTATTTCATTTTCACTTGTAATATTGTATGAAACATCTTCTTTTTCAATCAATAACTGATGTAGGTCTTCCAATTCACCTACAAGTAAATTCTCAAAACTAGTTCCACTTACAGCAGGAATTAATTGGTATATCTCTAAACGTTCGTTTTTAGAAACGATATTCTCAACCTCTCTGATCAACTCAATACTAAAATCCAATTCTAGTAATTCCGATTGGTAATCATTAATATTATTGAGCACATTTTGCGTAACAAGTCCAGGATCACTTACATTACCGCTGTCTTTATAGGTTTGTATCTTGACTTCAGAATCTTTCAACAGAATAAAAGCGGTATCCAACTGGCTATTAATGAAATTCAAAATATTTGCAGAGCTCTCACTTTTTTTATCAATATCATATTGAAAAAATGTATTGATCACTGAATTTACGACATCTGTTGCCAATCTAGAACTATTACTTTCAAACGAAATCTGTATTGTTTTAGCTTCAGGATTTAAAATATATACCTTAAGATTAGGGTGAAACCTATTGGTTAAACTTTTATAGTCATTGATAATAAAATAAAGGGAATTATCTTCAATAACATCATAGAAAATATTGGCTTTATTTATCTTAAAATATAATGAAAAATACTCATTATCAATCAATTGATCTTCAATAACCTCTATTTTTTGTAGAACATTATTGATTGAATAGGATAAATAAAGTTTACCATTATCATAACTTACATTAATGGGTTGATTAATTAGAGATGAATCTTTAAGCGTTAATAAATTAACATGATAAGATGACAGCAGATACTTCTCTTCAGTTAGAATTTGTCCCTCAGAATAGTAAGAAATATTTAAGTTTAAATTTCGCAATGCCTTTTCTAAAAGGAATGTCGATTTTAACAATTCTACATCTTCAGATAAGCTCCCTTCTTTTTCAAAACTTTCGATGTCAAGAATTCGTTTACCTTCATCTTGTGCACTTCTTTGAATCACAGCACCGGAAGCATAGAGCGGTTTTGTATATCGCAAATAAATAAAAGAAATAAAGAGGGCAATTAATAAAAGTACAGGAAAGACAATCCAGTTTTTTTTAAGCACAATTTTTACAATTGATAAATCAAATTGTTTATTCAACGCGCTATTTTCGTAATCGTCTGTACTCACTTAATACTATTGAAAGCTGTTAATTACTGTTATGACTAGTGCTGCACTTGAGATAATTGATACTATCGGTGCCAATTCGGCTAGTATCTCACGACTCAATTGCGCTACTGGTTCAACGTAAATATAATCATTTGCTTGTACCAAAAGATCGGTATACTCTAAACCTTCAATTGTTGATAGATCTACAAGGTAAACATCTCTTTTACCTTCGTCATTTTTTCTTATCAATTTAATTTTTGAAGCACGTCCTCGTTCCGTAATTCCTCCAGCTAAAGCAATTGCTTCTAGTAATGTTGTATTGTTATTGGCTAAGTAGATCACTTGAGCATCTCCTCCATTACCTGGAAAAACTATTACCCTTTTATTCGTAACCATAACCTGAACAAAAGCATCTACATAATAAGCGTCATAAATTTCTTCGAAATATAATTCAGTTTCTCGAATGGTTTTTCCGACGATATTTACTTGCCCTATTAGTGGTAATTTTATTAAAGAGTCGCTTTGAACAATATAACTTAATGAATTATTAGAACTAAACATTTGTCTGTTTTGATTCCCTGCTCCTCCTTCTGGAGATGCTGTTGCGTCTAGAATTCGTTGTCCTTTATTTGTGAAGACACTAAACTGAACGATGTCATTTACATCAATTTGATAATCTTCTTTCGTGGTATTAGTGCTATCTAATGACGCAAACTCGTATTCTTTATGCGTCTTAAGCATTAAATTACTATTAATACCACAACTTGTTAAAAATAAGACACCTAAGCATAAAAATATCTTTGACGCAATTTTATTTTTTTTCATCTAATAATCCTTTATATAAATTCTCAAAATCGTTACACAATCTACTATAGTGGAATTTATCTTTGACAAAATCCCAACCTGATTTGCTTAAATTTGCTAATTTTTCCTTATTCTCGACCAAATCTAACAATACTTTTCCATATTCGTCTGTACTAAAGGTATCAACAACAATTCCCGTCTCCCCTTCTAGTACAATATCTTTTACACCTCCTACATTAGTTGATATTACCGGTCTATTTGCGGCTTGTGCTTCTATCAAACTAACTGGCGTTCCTTCATTTAAAGATGTCAAACAAACAAGTTCTAATCCTGGCAAAATTAACTCTATTTTCTTAATCCATGATGTAAAATGGATATTGATGTGATTATATTTGTTTTCAACTTCTTTGGCAAGTAATTCAACTGACGGTCTCAAATCACCATCTCCGACTATAAATACGTCGATTTTCTTCGTCGTATGCGCTCCTAAATAATCTATTGAAGCGATAAATCCTGCGTGATTCTTAATGGCCGTAACGCGTCCAATTATACCAATCGCAATGTCTTCTAGAGCTAAATTCCACTTTTGTCTAAAAGCCATTCGCCTTTCTTCCCATTCTTCCTGAAATTTAGACAAATCGAAGCCTAATTGAATTACTTCGAATTTACTCGGATCTGCTATTTTATGAATTTCGCTTAATTCCTTTTTCTGTATTGGAGAAATGGCAATTAATTTATCCGATTTTTTCGCTAAATATTGTTCAACTTTCTGATATATTTTGGTTTTAACTTTACCAAAATACGAATGAAAAACATGACCGTGGTAAGTATGTATAATCACAGGCACGTTTTCTTTATATGCCGCTAAACGACCGATAGCACCAGACTTAGATGCATGCGTATGTACAATGTCCGGTTTGTATTCTCTAATTATTTTTCGAATTTCTTTATACGCCTTTCGATCATCTTTGAAATTAATTTCTCTTTTAAGTGAGTCAATTAAAATAGGATGGACATCATATTTCTCAGTAATAAACAATGAATCACCTTCGTGTTTTTCATGACCACCTCCAATTAACATGGTTTCAAAATCGTCTGAAAGGAACTTTGTCAAAAAGGTAGCATTATAAGTCGGCCCTCCTAAATTGAATCTATTAATAATTCGCAGAACTTTAATCATGACCAGTCAATATTTGCAAGCGTTTAAACGGCAAAAATAGTTATTTTTTGAATTATTTAATGAATCGATTCCACCAATGTTGAAAAACTATGAGTGCCCAAATAATATAGATTTTATCACCGAAATTAGTTTTTCCCCAATCGTTCTTCAATTTTCGTATCTCTTCATAGTTAAATAATCCCTGATTATTAACAAATTCGGCTGTAAATAATGGTCCATTCATTATCTCTCCTATTTCTTCGCTTAACCAATCGTAAATAGGAATTTCAAATCCTTTTTTCGATCGAGAAAAAATTTCAGCCGGCAAATAATCAGAAAAAGCATCTTTCAGTATTTGTTTCCCCCCTTTTTGGTTAATCTTAAAGTCAGCCGGTAACGAATTCACATATTCAACTAAATGATGATCTAAAAATGGAGTACGTACTTCTAATGATGATGCCATACTCATGAGATCAACTTTTTTAAGCATATCATTGGGCAAAACCAATGTCTGATCTGCATACAAAATTGAATTTAGATTTTTCCAATCCAAACCATTCAAAGTACTGATGTTTTCAGTAGTATTATACTTTAGTAATTTTTTTCGGCTTTTTAAATCGATGAATTGGCACCACCCCCAATATCTTTGATGCTCAGCAGACTTGAGTCCCAAAGCTAACTTCTGTAATTTACGATTTAGTTCACCTAATCTATCTGAGCGATTCGATTTAAGTGGTCTCATAATTAAGGCAATCCCCTTAATGCCACGTTTTTTAGTTTTATTCATTTTACGCAACCTGAATTCCGCAAAATGTTTCCGATAGCCTCCAAATAATTCATCAGCACCATCACCACTTAGTGCTACGGTAACATGTTGTTTTACCTTTTTTGAAAGCATATAGACAGCGAACGCTGATGAATCAGCAAAAGGTTCGTCTATGGCATCTAAAAAAGCACTAAAATTGGCTTTAAAATCTGCCTTGGTCAACATATATGTTTGATGATCAGATCCAATATGTTTAGCTACCGTTTCTGAATAACCCGACTCATTAAAATAAGGATGATCAAAACCTATGGCATAAGTTTTTATGTTTTTTTTATACTTGCCTGAAATTGCCGCAATGATTGAAGAATCAACCCCACCGCTTAAAAAACATCCCAAAGGAACATCAGCTATCAATCGCAACCGAACACTTGCCTCTAATAATTCTTTAACTTTTAATTGGGCATCTTCATATTCTACTACGATCTCTTTTGTCGTGTCAATGGAATAATATTTTTCTTTTTTTAGACCCGAATGATTAATTATTAGCAGCTCTCCTGGCAATAATTTAGACACATTTTCAAGTATACTTTTAGGTGCTGGAACATAGGTTAAACCGAAATAATAGTTTAATGCAGTTGTGTCAATTGTTTTATCAATATTGAATTCAAAAAAACTTGATAAATCCGACCCGAACAAAAAGTAATCTTTGTCCTCATAATAAACCAAAGGCTTTATCCCTAACCTATCGCGTACCAATAATATTTCTTCTTTTTGATGATCGATGAAGGCGAATGCGAAAAAACCATTCAATTTATGAATAGCTTCTTTTCCCTCAACAATTAATAATTCAAGTAAGACTTCAGTGTCGGAGTCTGTTGTGAATGATTTACCATTTTCAATCAACTCTTTTTTGAGTGCCTTGTAATTGTAAATTTCCCCGTTAAAAACTAAGGTATAACGTTTATCTTTAGAATGAAAAGGTTGGTTGGCGTGGGCTTCGACATCAATAATCGACAATCTTGCATGCCCAATGGCATATTTCTTATATAAATCTACGGCCTGATAATCTGGACCTCGATGTTGCATGGCTTTAACACCATTATCCATTTTAGCGAGATTTTCAACCGCTAAATTATTTTTAAGCCATATACCTAGAATGCCGCACAAAGTAACTAATTTTAGTCCTACAAATATAAGCTTATCAATCCATACAACCACAGATGAAACTAATCATACTATTAAATTTCTTTGTTTTATTCAGTTCTATCACATTCAGCCAAACCGCGATTAATAATAGTGTTCAGAATTATGCCAATCTAATCATGAATAATAACAGTCTGTCTAACGCGGCTTTTAGTTTTTATGTTAAAGATATGAATACGAACGAAGTTGTTGCTGATTTCAATGGAACAATGAGTATTCCAAGTGCATCAACTATGAAATTAGTTACGACTGCAACCGCTACTCAAATACTAGGTAGAGGTTATAAATTTGAAACTACAATAGCTTATAGTGGTTATTTAGATACAATTACAGGCATTTTAAATGGTGATATTTATTTGATTGGTGGCGGCGATCCAACTTTAGGTTCTCGTTTTTTCACAAAACATGACGAAGAAAGACTCTTTTTTAATGAATGGATTAATGAAATTAAAGCTGCTGGAATAAAAAGAGTGCAAGGCAAAGTTATTGCTGACGGATCGCTTTATAATTATGATGGTGTTCCTGCAGGTTGGGTATGGGGAGATTTAGGCAATTACTATGGTGCTGGTCCTGCAGGACTAACGGTTTTTGACAATATGTGTCGCTTACAGTTCGAAACTGGCGCTAACGCGGGTGATTCAACGCATATTAGATGTATAGAACCTCATATTCCTGGATTATTCGTGCAGAATGCTGTAAAATCTGCAAATTCTAAAAGAGACAATGCATACGTTTATGGTGCTCCTTTTTCTTTCGACTGGTTTGTGCAAGGAAGTATACCTAAAGCTAAAGCTAACTTTGAAGTGAAGGCCAGCATACCAGATCCTGAATATTTATTTGCAATTGAATTGGATTATGCTTTAAACAATGCTGGCATCCAAACACAATTCAAACCAACAACGGCAAGAGAACTCGGTAAAAAATCCGCTTTTGTTCGACCTGATGTAAAAACCATATTTATTAATAAATCTCCATCATTGGGAACAATCATGAATTTAGTTAATCAAAAAAGTGTTAATTTATTTGCCGAACATGTATTGTGTCAGATTTCAGTAAAACAATATGGTTATGGAAGTACGGCTAGTGGCGCAGCATATTGTGAGAAGTATTGGCAGAATAAAATTGGTGGTGGTTTATTTATGTCTGATGGAAGTGGATTATCAAGATCGAATGCTGTTTCTGCTAAGTTTTTAACAGACTTATTAGCATATATGCACAAATCTAGTAACGGCGAAAAATTTAAAGCGAGCTTGGCTGTTGCTGGAAAAAGTGGAACAATGTATAGTATTGGCAAAGGCACTTCTGCTGCAGGAATTGTATATGGTAAAAGTGGAACCATGAATAGAATAAAGTCGTACGCTGGGTATGTAGATTCTAAATCAGGTAAAAAACTAGCCTATGCCATGATTATCAATAATCACAGCTGTTCTAGTTCTCAAATCAAAAAATATTTTGAGACTTTGATGATAAAAATGGCTAATTATTGATCTAGTTGTATAGTTATTAGCGTTAAATATCAAGTCCTGATTTAAAAACAGAATACTATTTCAACACATTCACTGTTCCTTCAAACCTAAAATGTTTGTCGGTTGATAAATCTTTCGCTTCTATGATCCAGACGTAAGTGCCATCTTGAACGATGCCTTGATTGCCATACCTTCCATCCCAAGCTTTGCTAACATCGTATGTTTCCCAAACCTTTTCGCCATAACGGTTGAAAATTGTCAGATGAAAATCGTAAACATCAAGGCCGTCCACATAGACTTGCCATGTATTGTTTCTAGTGTCCCCATCTGGTGTGAAGGCATTTGGCGCATAAAGGATATGCTCTCGTTCAATGTATACGGTTAAACTAACAGAATCAAAACATCCAAATTCTGTCGTTTCGATCATTGTAACACGGTGATTGTTAACCTCAGGAGGATAAATTACTGTAACTAAAGAATCATTCTCCGCATAACCAGGGGCGCCTCTTGGCATGCGCCATTCGAATGAGCTATTTGGATTTGGACTGATATTCACCAATTCAACTTGCGAATTCAATACCGTTGCTGGATTTGGTGTAATGTAAAATCCTGGGGTTG
>NZ_JHXV01000043.1 GCF_000621625.1 Crocinitomix catalasitica ATCC 23190 | reverse complement strand
TTCGAACAGAGAAGTTAAGCCAACTTGCGCAGATGGTACTGCCTTTTTAAGGGTGGGAGAGTATGTTGATGCCACTTTTAAAAACCTCATTCCTTTGATGGAGTGAGGTTTTTTTCGTTTACAACAATTCGTAATTTTCTAATTTGATTTCCTAATAACACCCCGCTAGTACACGAATCCCTCGTGTACCTTTATAACATAACCACGACTCTAGATTAATACAATTACAAATTGTCCAAATAACACCCCGCTGGTAAACGAATCTTTCGTGTACCTTTTCAACCCAACCACAAATTCTCATCAATTAACCTATTCTTCTCCACTCAAACAAGCGAGTATTTCGTAGACTAATTATAACTTCTACCCAGAGTTATTTTAATATAATGTATTGGACTTCTGGAGTTAAGATATTCACTTGAAGTGTCGATTCACTTGGCTTAATCTAGTGGAACTGTTATTTCTTCTAATTATATATTACCTGATAGCTATAAGTTAAGAAAACACTTATTTTAGACTTAAGTATTTAATAAAGTACTGAACTAAAGTCCAAAACTTTTAGTATTGACCTAACTTCGAATGACTAACGCTAGTCTCATAAAAGATAGTACTAAATAGAAGCGTTGAATTTTATTAAATTAGCTATGTTTAATTGAAATGACAAATTCTCAAATTTTAAATAATTTTGAATTAGGAAAACAAAGGATAAATGTCTTAGCCTTGGTTTTTCTGCTTGTTGGTGAAATCACTGATCAAATAACGAATGCGTTCAAATACGGAATCGAACAGATTGTAATGAACGTTTTTTTAACGGCTGTGATTATCGTTAGTCTTATTGGTTACTTTTTTATTTCTAAAAAGAATTATAAATTCTGGTTAGCGCTAGCTTCTTATTCTGTTGTATTTATCCTATTATTAGGCCATGTTGTTTTTGATGGTCATTTAGAATTTGATAGAGAGGCAACTTTTCAAAGAGATAGCTTTTTAATTATCGTGATCATCGGTATTTGTGGCCTGGTCTCTGGGAAGTTGAATTCACTTATAATATCAGGTGTACTACTGTTGATGTTGATCAATTATTCCTTTTTTAATGTTCAGCCTTTTATTCAATTGAATTTCGTCTTTTACTTACTTTTGATTATTGGTTATACGGTCTTAATCTATTTTATCATAGGAATGACCGAAAAATTCATGAAAAATTTAAACCTTTTGAATGGAACTGTTCTCAAACAGAAAAATGATATTCAAGAAAAGAATAAGTCTATACTTGATTCGATTCATTATGCGAAAAGAATTCAATCGGCAATACTCCCCTCAAATAAAATAGTCAAATCCTTTCTTCCTGATTCTTTTATTTATTACGAGCCTAAAGATATTGTAGCAGGCGATTTTTATTGGATGGAGCATAAAGAAGATACGATTTTGTTTGCAGCTGCAGATTGCACTGGACATGGCGTTCCAGGTGCTTTGGTTAGTTTACTTTGTTATAATAGTTTAAATAGAGCTGTCAATGAATATTGTCTGACAGATCCAGGTGCTATTCTAAATAAAACAAAGACCTTAGTATTAGCTGAGTTTGCAAAGTCGGACGAGGTAGTTTACGATGGTATGGATATCGCTTTATGCGCATTGAATGGAAATATTTTAAAATATGCAGGAGCTTACAATCCGCTTTGGCTCTTTAAAAAGAATGCCGAAACAATAACAGAATACGCTCCGAATAGAGAACCTATTGGTAATTATGTTTATTGTAAAGATTATGTAACACATGAAATGTTATTGGAGGAAGGAGATACCATCTATATTTTTACAGACGGATTTATAGATCAATTTGGAGGAATTTTTAACAAGAAATATAAGTCGGTTCAATTAAGAAAATTTTTATTGAGTATTCAAGATCATACCATGGATGAACAGAGACATTTGATAAAGAAGGAATTTAATCATTGGAAAGGTGAAGAGGAACAAATAGATGATATCTGTTTTATAGGCATGCGTTACTCAAATGGGAGTTTAACGAATAAGGGTGCCTCTAATTTGAAAGAATAGTCTCAATCGCTAGAACCTCTTTTGCGTCATTCTTAATTCGTACATTTTCTGAAACGATCATTCCTATAATAGCAACCACCAATCCCGTCGCATCAACCATAATTAATTGTTGCTCCTTTTGAATCTTTGATAATTTTTTATCTATAAATACATCGGACAATAATTTTTGACCGCGCATTCCTAAGGGGCGAATCTTATCTCCTTCTTGCCAGTTTCTTACAATAAGCGGCAACGTCACTTTCTTAAAATCTATTTGCTGTAAATTCGAATTAGAGAATGGTTGAACTTTGTTATTTAATGTAAAGGCAATTTTTTTATTATCAGTCTCGATAGTAAATGGAAAAGAATTAATGGTATAGGATACCTGTCCGCTTCTGTTGTTTTTATTTATGATTCTTAAATAACCACGATCGATATTAAATTCAAAGACCGAACTATTAAAGATTGCACCGGTTTTAGCATTTAAAAACAAAATAAAAGTATCAATGTTCGACCTGTGAATGCCGTAGGGTTTGAAAATTTCAATTAAAAAGATTCTAGCTTCGTTTTTTAAGATTGCTAAAGAAATAATTGTAATATCATTTTCTTCAAAATGTGTTTTTCTGAATGCTTCAGCTTTTTCTTCCATCCAACTATTCACTTCATTTAATGATTCGAGTGTCGAAGCCATTTTTTCTGCGAAGTTATTTGTCGTCTCAGTGATTGAAGGTAGAATTTCTAAGCGTAATTTATTTCTTAAATATTTGGTCGAATCATTACTAATATCATGTCGGAATTGGATCTCATTTTCGTTGATGTATTTAATAATATCTTTCGTTGAAAATTGATGTAATGGGCGATATATTTGCTTGGTTTTATATTGAATTCCAGTGAGTCCTTTAAGACTTGTTCCGCGCATTAAATTGATGAAAAAGGTCTCAATCGAATCATCTAAATGATGCGCTGTAAGTAGGCTGTTATTGTCATCCGTATTTAAAAAAGTAGCGAACCAATCGTATCGTAATTGTCTTGCAGTTTCTTGAATTGTCGAACTGTTTGCTAAAGCGATAGCTTCGGTATCAAAATTTTCAATATGAATTTCAATGTCGTTTTGTTTTGCATAATCCAAAACAAATTTGGCATCTAATTCCGAATCATTCCCTCTTAATTTAAAATTGCAATGCAGAAGCGTATGTCGAATTGCTAAGGAAGATAATAAATGACTTAAAGCCATCGAATCTTTCCCTCCGCTGATGGCCAAGAACAAGTTTTTTCCTTCAAACGAATTGAATTCAGTGGAGATGATATGTTTAAATCGTTCTAAGATAACGTCTCTTTTATAGCATTTAATTTAACCAAACATTCTTGATACTCCTCTTCAGGATCTGATTTAATTGTAATGGCACCACCAACACTACTCGTAACAAGTTGCTTGTTTTCGTCAATGATGATAGATCGAATGACAACATTAAAATCATAATTCCCATTCGGGGCAATATACCCAACCGAACCGGAATAAATTCCTCGGTCAAAATTTTCGAAGGCATGAATATGTTGCATGGCACTTTTTTTAGGAGCCCCCGTCATTGAGCCCATGGGGAATAAAGCTTCAAGTGTATTTGTAAAATTAACTTTTTTCGAAATATTGGCTTTAACCGTAGAGATTAATTGATGTACGGTTTTAAATGAATATGCTTTGCATAATTCAGGCACATTTACCGATCGCCTTTCAGCAATCATAGACAAATCATTGCGGACCAAATCAACAATCATTATGTTTTCAGCTCTTTCTTTTTCACTCGTTGTTAAAGCGGTTAGAATAGCATCATCCTCTTCTTTAATTAACGATCGTTTCGCAGTTCCTTTAATGGGCTGAGACGTTAAAGTTTGTTGTTTTTTATTGATAAAACGTTCTGGCGAAGCACATAAAATAGTCGTCGCACCTGTTCTAAAATATGCTCCAAATGGCGCTTGTGCTTTTGCGTATAATTTGCGATAAATTGCTTTTGTATCGACTTTTTTATAAGGAGGTAATGTTCCAACGAAATGCATACAATAATTCATTTCGTAAATATCACCGTATTGAATCCTGTCTTTGACCTGTTTTATCTTTTCAATATACGCATCGTGTGTAATATTAGGAGATAGTATAATGGAAGGAACGTCTCCATTTGTAACAAGTTTTTCTTGACGAATAAAAGCTGTTATCTCCTCTGAATTGTAAATTCCAAAATAGAAAAGCTGACCATTTTCTTGAATGAGGACGTGATTTGGAACAAAAAACAAAGCATCATCATGTGCTTCTGTAGTTTTTTGATTCAATAAATCTTTTGTAATGCTATTCTTAATGTCGTATGACAACATTCCAAAAATATAGGATGTTTTATGTTGGTCAATAAAAGCTTGTAAGTCGGTTGAATTAAAAGCGTCCTTTTTGAAAAGAATTTCATCTTTGGCATCCCAAGCACAAATAAATTGTTCATCAGATTTATTCAATAGCGCAATCCGATCATTATCAATTTTTGATAATAATTCTGACCATTCTATTTTATCGTTCAACTGTGTAAAATTCTTCATGATTGATCCCAAATCAGGAATGTAAAATTAAGTTTTTTTGTTGAAGAAGTTTAAAATCGAATTCATGAATGTCGCTTAATCTTTTTAAGAGAATGCGCCATTCTCGACAATGATTGTTAAACTTGTTAACTTTGAGACCTAGATTATTGAATTAAATGAAATTTTTGCATAAAATAATTCCACTTACTGATTGGATTAGATCCTATAATGGTACTTGGTTTAAGGGTGATTTAATGGCTGGAATTACAGTCGGTGTAATGCTAATTCCACAAGGAATGGCTTATGCAATGATTGCTGGTTTGCCTCCTGAATATGGTTTGTATGCAGCATTAATGCCTTTAGTCGTCTATGCATTTTTAGGAACTTCTCGTCAATTGGCGGTTGGACCTGTAGCAATGGACTCATTATTTGTAGGAACAGCGATATCTGCCGTAGCATTGATTGGAGAAGGTTCAGATCGGTACATCGGATTGGCGATATTATTAGCGTTTCTGGTCGGGGTATTACAATTATTGTTCGGTATCATTAAGTTGGGGTTTCTCGTCAATTTTTTGGCACGTCCCGTCATCGTTGGATTTACAACGGCAGCAGCGTTTATTATCGGAGCGAATCAATTAAAATATTTGTTTTCGATTGAAATTCCACGTAGCAATCAATTGCATGTTCTTTTTTACGATATTTCACAACAATTGCAGGAGTCACATGTTCTCACAATGGTTTACGGTGTTTGTTCCATCGCGTTGATGGTCTTTTTAAAAAAATGGAATAGAAAATTACCAGCGGCATTAATCTTAGTAGCCATAAGCATTTGTTTGGTTTATTTCTTAAAATTAGACGCGGCAGGATTGGATTTAATAGGTGTAATTCCTTCAGGCTTGCCAGCCATTCAAATTCCTGATTTAAATTGGGCCGATGTCAAACTATTATTGCCTGCTGCATTTGCATTATCACTTATAGCCTATATGGAGGCGATTGCTGTGGCGAAAGCGATGGAAGAACAACATGAAGATCATGTGGTAAGACCGAATCAAGAATTAATCGCCTTAGGGACAACAAATATAGTTGGTTCAATATTCTCAGCTTTCCCTGTAACGGGAGGGTTTTCAAGATCAGCTGTAAATAACGAAGCAGGGGCGAAGAGTGGAATCGCAGGAATAATTAGTGCCAGCATCATTTTATTGACTTTGCTTTTCTTTACAGACCTATTTTACTATTTACCGACGGTTATTCTATCAGCAATTATTTTAGTGGCGGTATCAGGATTGGTTGATTTTAAGACACCTAAAGAGTTATGGCTTACGGATAAGAAAGAATTTTTAATGTATGCTGTTACTTTGCTGGCGACGCTTGAAATAGGAATAGTACAAGGCATCGTAATTGGTGTTTTACTGTCTATTTTAGTATTGATATACAAGGTTACTGTTCCACATATGGCACTGCTTGGGGAGATTGAAGAGCAGGGGATATATAGAAATGTTAAACGGTATGAAAATGCCAAACAGTATGACGAAATAATTATAGTCCGTTTCGATGCCCGATTATTCTATGCGAATATGGATTATTTTAAAGATCGACTTTTGACTTATGAAGAAAATGAGGATAGACCTATTAAATTCATAGTCATTGATGCCTCGGGAATTAATTCAATAGACAATAGTGCTATTCATATGATTCGAAGAATAAACATATCCTATAAAAAGAGAGGTATTAATATTTTCTTTGCAGGATTAAAAGGACCAGTGAGAGACAGTTTTGAACAGAATAGAATTTATACGCAATACGGAAGAAGTCATTTTTATGATAGCATTCAAGAAACGGTAGCTTTTATTCAGAATAATTTCGAAGAAAAAGAAGCATAAAAGAGCAAGCTTAATCAATTTTAAATAACGACTTAAAGTGATGATTATCATTTTTACTTCTCTCGATAAGCTTTAATTTTGCAAGAAAAAAGGCTTATCTTTGTACCATTAAATAAAGAATATGACGGTTGAACAAATATATACAGGCTGTATCGCAGAAGCAGCTTATTACATAAAATCAAAAAACGAAGCAGTAATTATTGATCCTTTGCGTGAAACTGAACCTTATATCAGTAGAGCGAAGAAGGATGGTGTTGAAATTAAATATATTTTATTGACGCACTTCCATGCTGATTTTGTTTCTGGGCATGTAGATCTTGCCAAAAAAACAGGCGCAAAAATCGTTCTTGGACCAACTGCTGAGGCTGAATTCGATTTTCACCAGGCGAAAGATGGTGAAATATTGCATGTTGGAGATTTGAAGCTAAAATGGATACATACACCAGGACATACACGTGAGTCAAGTTGTATTCTATTAATTGATGCTGATGGAAAAGAAAACTGTGTTTTCACAGGTGATACTTTATTTATCGGTGATGTTGGTCGACCAGATTTAGCCGTAAAGCAAGGGGAATTAACAGAAAAGGATTTAGCTAAAATGTTATTTCATTCTTTAAGAGATAAAGTGATGACTTTGCCTGATGATATCACAGTATATCCTGCACATGGTGCAGGGTCGGCTTGTGGAAAAAACATGAGTAAAGAGACATTTGATACTTTAGCGAATCAAAAGAAAAACAACTACGCGCTTCGTGCAAATATGACTGAGGAAGAATTTGTAAAAGAAGTGTTAGATGGTTTATCTCAACCACCACAATATTTCCCTAAGAATGTGATGATGAATAAAGGGGTAAATATTGAGATTGATAAAATTATTGCACGTGGTACAGCGGCCTTAAATGTTCAAGAATTTATTGAGCATGCAAATAATGGGGCTTTGATGTTAGACGTTCGTACACAAAAAGACTTTATCGCAGGACATGTTCCTAATTCTATATTTATTGGATTGAATGGAGGATTTGCTCCTTGGGTAGGTGAATTAATCGCTGATATCAATCAACCGATTATTCTAATTGCACCAGCAGGTCAAGAAGAAGAAGCGGTTACGCGTTTATCTAGAATTGGCTATGATAATTCAATTGGATATTTAGCAGGAGGACTTGAGAATTGGATTGCAGCAGGAAAAGAAATTGATACTTTAAAAAGTATTGATGCCGTTACATTCGAAACTGAAGCCAATGCAAATCCAATAAATATTTTAGACGTTAGAAAAGATGGAGAGTTTAATGCAGATCACTTAACAGAAGCTAAACATTATTCATTAGGTCGAATCAGTGAAGAGATGAGTGGGTTGGATAAAGCGGCGACTTATTATATTCATTGCGCTGGTGGATACCGTTCGGTTATCTTTGCTTCGATATTAAAATCTAGAGGATATCATAATTTAATTGATATCGCTGGAGGATACAAAGCGATTTCAGACAATACTAAATTAAAAAGAGTTGAGACTGCTTGTACAGCATCTTAATTAAATCATTATATATTTGGCCAGATAAGCAGACTTGTTTATCTGGCTTTTTTTATGGCTTAAATTAAAGGAGGATTCGCGTTAAGAAATTTCTAAGTTTTAGATGAAAAGCATAAAATTTTAAAAAGTGACTATCTTTGAAGCAAATTCGGGAGGAGTAAAGTGAAATTTGAATTAAGTAAAGAATATTTTGACAATCTAAAAGAGCAGATTGAATTTGGTCGAAATGACCAGATTACAGAGGCAATGAATCAATTGCACCCTGCAGATATAGCAGATATTCTAGAGAATTTAAGTCTTGAGGAAGCCAAAACGATTACTTCATTATTAGATGATGAATTGGCTGCTGAATGTTTAATGGAGCTTGACGAAGATTATCGTGAAGGTTTCTTAAAAATGTTCTCGACGCAAGAAATTGCGGACCAGGTTGACCAGTTAGATACCGATGATGCAGCCGATTTATTAGGGGAATTAAGTGAGAAGGATAAGAATGAGGTCATTGCTCAAATGGATGACCATGAGCACGTCTCTGATATTATTGAATTATTAAGATACGACGAGGATACCGCTGGTGGTTTAATGCAAACCGAATTCATTGTAGCCAAAGAAAATTGGCCTGTCGATCGCTGTGTGATTGAGATGCGGAAGCAGGCAGGTACAGTTGAGAAAGTTTATTCCATTTATGTGGTGGATGACAATTATAAGTTATTAGGGATTTTATCTTTGAGAAGGTTATTATTTGCCGATCCGAAAACAAAAATATCAGAATTATATAAAGACGAAAATATTCGATTCGTTCGAACAACAGACGAAGGGGAAGAGGTTGCAGCGATGATGGAGCGTTATGATTTAATTTCTGTACCAGTTGTTGATCCTATAGATCGATTGGTGGGACGAATAATGATTGATGATGTTGTCGATTTTATTAGAGAAGAGGCGGAAAAAGATTTCCAGATGGCTTCGGGTATTACCGAGAATATAGAAACCAATGCAAGTGTTTTAAAAAATACGCGTTCACGATTACCGTGGATTTTAATTGGTTTAGCGGGAGGAATTACCAGTTCGCAAATTATAAAAGGCTACGAAGGTCAGCTTACTGTTTTACCAAGCTTAGCATTTTTTATTCCTTTAATTGCTTCAACAGCAGGAAATGTTGGCGTCCAATCTTCGGCGATTGTTGTACAAGGTTTAGCCAGTAAAGATTTTCAATTGCAAGGTATATTTAAAAGAGTAGGGAAAGAATCTTTAGTCGGCATGATAGTCGGTTTAATTTGTGCCTTAATCATATACGGTGTAGGGTATTTTTATACTGATGATACACGATTGGGATTAACATTGTCAATTTCTTTATTCATCGTCGTAGTTTTTGCGGCGGTTATGGGTACCTTTATACCCTTATTACTCGATAAAGTAAAGATTGATCCAGCACTAGCCACAGGTCCATTTATAACCACGGCGAACGATATCATTGGACTGACAATTTACTTTTTTGTAGCGTATTTAATTTACTTCTAATTTCAAATAAAAAATATTGAATGAAAAAGGTAGCATTTCTAGATGTTGTACATCCTGTCTTAGAAGAAGGTTTAGAGACATTAGGTTGGACAGCGATTGATTGCACAATTCTAGGTAAAGAAGCAATTTTAGAAATTCTTAAAAATGTAAATGGAATAGTTGTTCGAAGTCGTTTTCCGATGGATGAGACATTCTTAAGTGATTGTGACGACCTAGAGTTTATCGCGCGATCAGGAGCTGGCATGGAGAATATTGATGTATCCTATTGTAATCAAAGTAATATAGCTTTGTTTAATGCACCGGAGGGGAATAGTAATGCCGTTGGTGAACATGCATTGGGAATGATCTTGGCATTGTTTAATAATATCACTAAAGGAGACAAAGAGATTAGAGAAGGAATTTGGGATCGTGAGGGGAATAGAGGGGTAGAGTTAGACGGGAAAACGGTCGGTATTATAGGTTATGGAAATAACGGTAGTGCTTTTGCTAAAAAATTAAGAGGATTTGATGTTGAAGTTTTGGCTTATGACAAGTTCAAATCAGGTTTTGGGAATGAATATGTGCAAGAGGTAAGCTTATCAGAATTACAGCAAAGGGCTAATCTTGTAAGTTTACATGTACCACAAACCAATCAAACGATAGGGTTGATCAGTAAGCGATTTATTGATCAAATGGAGCAGCCTTTTTATTTATTGAATATGGCGCGTGGCAAAATAGTTGACATTCGTGATTTATTGGATGGTATTGACAGAAAGAAAGTGTTGGGTGCTTGTTTAGATGTTTTAGAATTCGAAAAATCATCATTCGAAAACATGTTTGAAGGCGGTTTGGATGATCAACCGATATTTAAAAAATTACTCAATAGCCCTGCTATTCTTTTAAGTCCGCATGTAGCAGGTTGGACAGTAGAATCGTATTATAAATTAAGTGCGGTTTTATTAGATAAAATAGAGAAACATTACAATTCATAGATTAAAATTACCTCTCAACGATTTATGAAATAGTTAACAATTAGTAAACCGATTGTAAATTTGTGCTGTCAACAGGGTAACTTTTAGGTTTTTTGTTCGTTATAAACTTGTCAAGACTTGATAGCGAAATAATTAATGTTTGCACATATAATATTAATTTCGTAGATTTGTTGTCATGTTGGCACCTTGTGTAAGCAGAAACAAAGAAATAAACCAAAAAATTGAAGTATGAAAAAATTGATGTTAACAGGAGTAGTAGCGGTATTTGCACTAGGTGTAATGAGTTGTGGTGGTCACGGATCTTGTGACGCTTATAGACAAGCAGATTATACTAAATACAAAGCTGAAAAGAAAACGAAAATTGAACTTAAGAGTTTAATTTCTGTTAACAAAAAGGCATCAGCTAAAAAATAATTTAAGATAATTATATAAAAAAAACCGTCTTGGCTAAGCCGAGACGGTTTTTTTATGCGCTTACTTTTTTAAGCTGTTATATTTGCTTTTAGATTTTCAAAACTTAATTTACCATCTTTCAAATCGACCAAGACTTTACTTTCTGGTCCAATTTGCCCGGACAATAAAGATTTAGAAAGTTCGTTCATCAATATTTTTTGAATCACTCGTTTCACTGGTCTTGCTCCAAATTGAGGATCATAACCTTCAATTGCAATCCACTCTAATGCTTCGCTTGTCGCTTCTAAATCTATTGCAGATCTTCTCAATCTTGTTTGCAATAAACCGAATTGTATTTTCACTATATCTAGAATATTTTGACGTGTTAATGGCTCAAACATAATCGATTCATCAATACGATTCAAAAACTCTGGTCGAATGGTTCTTTTTAATAAAGCAAACAACTCTTTTTTCGTTGACTCAACAATTTCAGCTTTGTTTTTATCCAACATATTTTCAAAACGCTCTTGAATAATATCAGAACCTAAATTCGAAGTCATGATAATAATGGTATTCTTAAAATTGACCGTTCTTCCTTTATTGTCCGTTAATCGTCCATCATCTAATACTTGTAATAAAATGTTAAAGACATCTGGATGGGCTTTTTCAATCTCATCTAAAAGTACAATCGAATAAGGTTTTCTTCGAACAGCTTCTGTCAATTGTCCACCTTCGTCATAACCCACGTATCCTGGAGGCGCTCCTACCAATCTACTCACCGCATGCTTCTCTTGGTATTCACTCATATCAATTCTGGTCATCGCGTGATCGTCATTGAATAAGTATCCAGCTAAAGCTTTCGCTAATTCTGTTTTTCCAACCCCTGTTGTCCCTAAAAAGATGAATGAGCCAATTGGTCTTCTTTCATCTTGTAATCCAGCACGGCTTCTTCTAACGGCATCAGATATGGCAGTAATCGCGTCGTGTTGTCCAACAACTCGTTTACTCAATTCTGCCTCCATTTTAAGGAGTTTCGCTCTTTCACTCTCAATCATTTTTGAAACTGGAATGCCAGTCCATCGTGCAACAACATTTGCAATCTCCTCAGCATCCACTTCCTCTTTAATCATTTTATTGTCTTTCTGAATTGAGATCAATTCTTCTCGACTAGTTTTGAGACTGGCTTCAATTTCTTGAATTTTTCCATATCTAATTTCTGCCACTTTCTCATAGTTACCTTCACGTTCTGCTTGTTCCGCTTCAAATTTTAAAACTTCAATTGTTTCATTGTTCTTTTGAATCGTATCAATGATATTTTTTTCAGCTTGCCATTTGGCCAAGAAAGATGTTCTTTTTTCATTTAAATCAGCCAATTCCTTTTTAATCAGCTTAATTTTTTTCTCATCTTTCTCTCGCTTAATCGCTTCTCGTTCAATCTCTAATTGCATTATTTTGCGTTCAATCTCATCCAACTCCTCTGGTTTACTGTTAATTTCCATACGTAAACGAGATGCAGCCTCATCAATCAAATCAATCGCTTTATCAGGCAATTGTCTGTCTGTGATATAACGTTGAGACAATTCTACTGCTTGAATAATCGCTTCATCTTTAATCAATACTTTGTGATGTGTCTCGTATTTCTCTTTAATTCCTCTTAAAATTGAAATCGCATCCTCTGTATTCGGTTCTTCAATTAATACTGTTTGAAAACGACGCACCAAAGCTTTGTCTTGCTCAAAATGTTTTTGATATTCATCCAAAGTTGTTGCTCCAACAGCGCGTAATTCTCCACGTGCTAAAGCAGGCTTTAAAATATTTGCAGCATCCATCGCGCCTTGTCCGCCACCGGCTCCAACTAACGTGTGAATCTCATCAATAAAGAGAATAATCTCCCCATCCGATTTCGTAACTTCTTTGATTACTGCTTTTAATCGTTCCTCAAATTCTCCTTTAAATTTTGCCCCTGCTATTAATGCAGCCATGTCTAAAGAATATACTTTTCGAGACTTTAAATTCTCGGGTACATCTCCATTCACAATTCTATGTGCGATTCCTTCTGCTATTGCTGTCTTACCAACACCAGCCTCACCAATTAATATGGGATTGTTTTTTCGTCTTCTTGTAAGGATTTGTAAAACCCTTCTTATTTCTTCATCTCGACCGATAACAGGATCTAATTTTCCTGTTTTCGCCATTTCATTCAAATTATGGGCATATTTATTCAGTGAATTGTAATTTCCATCTTGACCCTGTGATTGGACATTCTCACCATCTCTTAGATTCATAATTGTATCCTTTAATTTTTTTTGTGTTAAACCTGTATCTTTTAAATAATTTCCAATCGGATCTTTGCCATCTAACATAGCATAAAAGATAATTTCTATTGCTAGAAATTCGTCATTAAATTCTTGCATCACCTTAAAAGCACGTTGAAATAGTGCATTCGATGCATTCGACATATGTATTTGACCGCCTGCAGCCTTTGGGTGACTTGTAATAATGCGAGATACCGTTTGATTTACCAGATCATAATTAATATCAAAATCGTTTAAAATATAAGGTATAACATTGTCATCAACAGCAAGTATTCCACCTAAAATATGTGAAGGTTCAAGCGTTAACTGACCATTTTCTGTCGCTATTGCTTGCGCTTTTTGTAGCGCCTCTTGTGTTTTTAATGTTAATTTATCTTGTTCCATTTTTTATTGATTTTTTACTCACTTATAGAATATCAAATTAGAGCCCAAAACAAAAAACAACTGTAAAACCTGTCAAAATGCCAGTTAAGCCGCTTCAAGTCAGACAAAATGCCAGTACGTAACATATTCGAGAATATATATATGTCTTAATTTCATTTGAAATAGTATTTTTGTGACGCATGAGAAGGATCAAAGTTTTGGATAAAGAATTTGAGGAGTTTATTGGCAAAGATCAGCTAAAAAAAGCCATTGCAAATTTAGCATTTCAAATAAATGAAGATTATAAAGGTAAAGATCCTTTATTCATTGTTGTGCTGAACGGTGCTTTTATGTTTGCAGCCGAATTAATGAAAAGAATTGATATTGAATGTGATATCAGTTTCATTAAGTTGGCATCATATAATGGCGAAAAATCGACAGGAAAAATAGATGAATTGATTGGTTTAAATGCAGCAATCGTAAATAGACATATTATTCTTATTGAGGATATTGTAGATACAGGGAATACTGTTGGATACATTAAAGAGATCCTAAATCAGTACAAAATTGCGAGTGTAGAGGTTGCAACTATGCTTTTGAAACCAGAAGTTTTTAATAAAAAATACGAAGTCCGATACGTTGGTCTTAATATTCCGAATAAATTTGTAGTAGGGTATGGTTTAGATTACAACCAAAAGGGGAGGAATTTAAATCAAATTTACCAATTGACATCACAAAAAAAAATCATGATAAATATCGTTTTATTTGGCCCTCCAGGGGCGGGGAAAGGTACGCAAGCAGAGCGTTTAGTTGAAAAGTATAATTTATATCATTTATCTACGGGTGACGTTTTTCGTCATCACATAAAAAATGAAACTGAATTAGGCGTTTTAGCTAAGAGTTTCATTGATAAAGGGCAATTGGTGCCAGACGAGGTAACAATTAAGTTATTAATATCTGTAGTGGACGAACATCCTGAAGCAACTGGATTTATTTTCGATGGTTTTCCTCGAACAAAGAATCAAGCAGGTGCTTTAGATAAAATTCTTCAAGAAAAAGGAACTGGCATTAAAATGATGTTGGCTTTGGATGTTGAAGAAGAAGAGTTGAAAAAGAGATTAAAGTCTCGTGCCGAAGTAAGTGGTCGTGCAGATGATGCCGATCCAAAGGTGATTCAAAATAGAATTGACGTTTACCGTAGCGAAACAGCTCCAGTAAAAGATTTCTATATGGATCAAGATAAATATGTAAAAATTGATGGGCAAGGTGAGATTGATAATGTGACTGATCGCTTGTTTGCTGCTATTGATGAAATTAATAAATAAACACTTTATAACCCCGACTTTATGTCTAATTTTATAGATTACGTTAAAATACACTGTAGGTCGGGAAGAGGCGGACCAGGATCGCGTTATATGCGTCGAGAAAAGTATATCGCTTTTGGTGGCCCTGCAGGGGGTGATGGAGGTAGAGGTGGACATATTATTGTTCGTGGTAATGAACAATTATGGACTTTACTTCCGCTGAAATACAAGAAACATATCAAGGCTGATCACGGTGAGTCTGGTGGTAAAAATCAATCGACTGGAAAAGAAGGTGAAGATGTTTATGTGGATGTACCTTTAGGGACGATCATCAAAAACTCTGAAACAGACGAGTATATTGGTGAGATTTCTGAGCACGGTGAAGAGTTAATTGTACTTGAAGGTGGTAAAGGTGGGCGTGGAAACGTGCATTTTAAAACATCTACAAATCAAGCACCAAAATATGCACAACCTGGAATTCCAGAGCAAGAAGCTTGGTTTACACTAGAGTTGAAAGTATTGGCTGATGTAGGTCTAGTAGGTTTTCCAAATGCTGGTAAATCGACATTGTTATCAGTTCTTTCTGCGGCTAAGCCCGAAATAGCAAACTATCCTTTTACTACGTTAACACCTAATTTAGGAATCGTTGCGTATCGTGATTATAAATCTTTTATTATGGCTGATATTCCAGGTATAATTGAAGGTGCACACGAAGGAAAAGGACTTGGTTTAAGGTTTTTAAGACATATCGAACGGAATTCACTTTTACTTTTTATGGTGCCGGCAGATACTGACGATATTCATAAGGAGTATGATATTCTAGTGAACGAATTGGTACAGTTCAATCCCGATTTAGCTGATAAACCAAGACTGTTAGCAATATCCAAGTCGGATATGTTAGATGACGAATTAAAAGAAGAGATCAAGCAGGATCTGCCAGATATTCCATACTTATTCATTTCTTCTGTTGCTCAAATGGGATTGACAGAATTAAAAGATTTGATTTGGAAACATTTGAATTCTTGATTAGATTTATCCTTTAAGATCTAAACTTTGTTACTATGAAACTCGGCAACTTATATTTAATTGTTTTGTTGACAGTACTGTCCGCATGTGGATCAGCTGAAAAACACGCCGCAATTGGTGGTGGATATGGTGTTGGTACCGTAGAGGATGATAAAAAAGAAGGTTTTTGGAGCTTTTATTATGATGAAAATAATAAAAAGTCTGAAGGTGAATTTATCAATAATCAACAGAATGGAGAATGGATGTTTTGGTATGAAAATGGCCAATTGAAAGAAGAATCCAATTGGAAAATGGGTGAGGCAGATGGACATTATGTGAGTTATTTTGAAAATGGTAAAAAAGAGTCGGAAGGAGAATATAAAAATGGACTTTTTATTGGAGATTGGGTATGGTACTATGAAAATGGTGAAGTGTCTAAACAGGGCGCCTATATCGATAACCAAAAATCGGGTTTATGGAAAGATTTCTTTAAAGACGGAACGATTCAAACTGAAATGGAATTTCAAGATAGTATGATGCATGGACTGATGAGAACTTATTTTCCGAACGGACAAGTGATGACAAATGGTAATTTTGAAAATAATTTAAGAAGTGGCAAATGGGAAATTTGGGATGATGAAGGGAATATTCAAGAAGTGAGTCATTGGGACTTAAACGAATTGGATGGAGAGAGTTTCAAATATGCAACCAACGGTAATATCATAGTAAAAGGATATTATACCAATGGCGAACAAATGGGGATCTTTCAATGGTTCTATGATGATGGAACATTACAGGCTGAAGGAACTTATGTGAACGGAAAGAAAGAAGGCGTTTTTAAATATTATGATGAACAAAGCAATTTAAGCAGAACCGAAAATTACGCGGCCGGTCAATTGCAATAATTTTAAGGAATAAAAAATGAAGATTAATCCAACATACAATACAAAAGAAGCAGCAATAGCTTTATATAATAGTCCTTTAATGGATTTAATGTACCAAGCGGCAACAATTCACCGTGAATATCACAATCCGAACGAAGTACAAATGAGTACTTTAATTTCGATTAAAACAGGAGGTTGTCCTGAGGATTGTAGCTATTGTCCACAATCAATGAAGTATCATACCGACCTTGAAGTGCAACCGTTAATGAAGGTTGATGAAGTGGTTGGTTTGGCAAAAAATGCCAAAGCAAGTGGTTCTTCTCGTGTTTGTATGGGCGCAGCTTGGAGAAATGTACGTGACAATCGTGATTTTGACAAGGTTGTTGAAATGGTTCAAGAGATTAACGGAATGGGAATGGAAGTATGTGCAACTTTAGGTATGTTGGATGCTGCTCAAGCTGAACGTTTGAAAAATGCAGGTCTATATGCTTATAATCACAATTTAGATTCTTCTCAAGAATTTTATAAAGATATTATCTCAACACGTCAGTATCAAGAAAGAATTGATACCATTAAAAACGCAAGAGAAGCAGGTATTTCAGTTTGTTCTGGTGGAATTATCGGAATGGGTGAAACAGCTGAGGATAGAATAGGGATGTTGATGACATATGTGCATATGGAACAACCGCCAGAATCAATTCCAATTAATGCATTAGTTGCAGTTGAAGGTACACCGTTGCAAGATCAAAACCCTGTCCTGGTTTGGGATATGGTTAGAATGATTGCGACTTCTAGAATTATGTTCCCTGAGTCAATTATTCGTTTGTCTGCAGGTAGAACAGAAATGTCTGACGAAGCACAAGCATTATGTTTCTTTGCGGGAGCATCTTCAATTTTTGCAGGTGATAAATTATTAACAACACCTAATCCCGAATATAACGCGGATGTTGCCTTATTCAAAACTTTAGGGTTAACGGCTAAATCTCCGTTTCAAGACGGTGTTCAGCCTGAAACAAAATACGATGAAAAGGTAGAGAAAGCAAAACAAGCAAGAGCTGATAGAGCTGCTAAAGTTGCCAATGCTCAACCTAAATCTGCTGATTTTGAACCAAGAAAAGTATCTGTAAAATAAATCGATAATCGGACGTATGAACCTTCCATCAGGTATTGTCCAAAAGTTGCGTGAACGTCAATTGGACGGTAGCTTGCGTGAACTAGAAGTTTATGATGGGATTGATTTTTTTTCGAACGATTATTTGGGCTTAAGTCAATTAAAATTTGATACCTCGGGTAATGAAGGTGCTACTGGATCACGCTTAATTTCTGGAAATCTTTTAAAGACGGAAGAACTTGAAGAAGATTTAGCTCATTTTTATGGTCACAAAGCGGGATTAATTTTTAATTCTGGCTTTGACGCCAATCTGGGTCTGTTTTCTGCCGTGCCTCAAAAAGGTGATACAATTATTTATGATGCACTTTGCCATGCTTCTATTCGAGATGGGATAAGATTGAGTCAGGCGAATTCTTTTTCTTTTCGTCACAATGATATTATGCATCTCAACGAACGTTTAACAGCGGCGACTGGAGATATATTTGTCGCTGTCGAGGCAGTTTATTCTATGGATGGCGATCAAGGTAATTTAGAGGCAATAGCTAAACTGTGTAAAAAGTTTGGCGCTTATTTGATTGTTGACGAAGCCCATTCAGCCGGAATTTTCGGAGCACAGGGCAGGGGACTGGTCAACGAATTAGGATTGGAAGACCAAGTTTTTGCGAAATTAATCACATTTGGAAAAGCCTATGGCAGTCATGGGGCAATTGTAGTTGGATCAAAAGAATTAAGGACGTATTTAATTAATTTTTCAAGGTCCTTTATTTATACCACCGCATTACCTCCCGCAAGTATTACAAGAATAGCAGCTGTTGTTGAAGCCGTAAAACAAATGGACCAAGAACGGACAAAACTCAAATTGAATGCCGATTATTTTACTGCAACGGTGAAGGAGACAAGTGTCAATTGTATGCCTTCTGCATCAGCCATTCAATCAATTATGGTAAGGGGTAATCAGGCAGCAAAGAATAAAGCCGCCGAATTAAAAGCCGCCGGATTTGCGGTGAAGGCGATCCTTTATCCAACTGTACCCAAACAAAGCGAACGCATTCGTATTTGTTTGCATAGTTTTAACAGCCAGGAAGATATTAAAAAGTTGATCCATATATTTGCATGAGAAGAATATTTGTAACCGGAATTGGAACAGAAATTGGGAAGACTTTTTGTTCAGCTATCATCACTGAAGCCTTAAAAGCTGATTATTGGAAACCTGTGCAAGCCGGAGAATTAGATCAACTCGATTCAAGTTTTATAAAAAGTGCCATCTCCAACGATAAAACCGTTATTCATCCCGAACAGTTTTTATTGAGTCAACCCATGTCTCCGCATGCAGCAGCCAATATTGATGGCATTCGAATGTCAGTAGTTGGTTTTACAGTTCCAGCAACCAATAATCATTTGGTGATTGAAGGAGCAGGCGGGTTAATGGTACCTATAAATAATGATGGCGAAATGATAGCTGATTTAATACCCGCAGTTGCAAACGAAACAATACTCATTGTGAAACATTATTTAGGCAGCATTAATCATACCTTATTGAGTATTGAATTGCTAAAGTCGCGTGGTATTAATTGTATTGGGCTGATCTTTAATGGGACATCTAATAGTGATTCAGAAAAGATTATTCTCAGCACCTCAGGATTAAAGTGTATCGGTCGCATTCCAGAATTAACTGGCGACTTAAAAAGTTTCGTTCAAACACAGGCCGCTCAATTAAACCTATAGTTCATTACTGTACGTTTTCAATTGTAATATTCCGACCATTAAATTCAGCCGTATCGCCTTTTTTCTTACCAAATAATGCCTGACCGATAGGAGAACCAGGGGAAATCACAAAATAAGATTGTCCTTCAAAGTCGACTTTCCCAATACTAATAGCGATATAATAGCTACCTAAATTGGTAGAAACAACAGCTCCTAATTGAACGATCGTTTGTTTTTGATCAGGTTTAATTTGGCGCAAACCGATGTGCAATTTTTGCGCTTCAGCCAGTTGTTTACTTTTCTGTTCAACATCTAATTGCATCATTGCGCGCGCCGTATCGTGTTTATCTCCAGCAGTACTTTTCGTCTCCGAATTAGCAGACTCTTGCGAAGAGGCCAGGGCATCTTGAATTGATTTGACGCGCTCATTCACATAGTCGAAACAATGTTGGTATAAAGCTGGTTTTATATTGGCAGACATTTTATTTTTGATTGGTTGTTGCGAAGATAAGCGAAAAGCGACAACTATAATTCAGTCGTGTTTAAATTGAATTAGCACTATCAATTATTCGTATCGTTATACGTTTAATTATACGGATAAATTTGCTGGAGCAGATTTTTATGATGATCTTTTATTAAGTTAAAATATAAAAACATAAAAGAATGATAAACAGTATTGATACAAGCTTTTGCCTTCTAAACCGCTTATGATATTTGATGTAAATGATATTGTTCGAAAATTGAGTTTTAAAAAACTAAGAAAAATTGAATTGATTCACTATTTTAGTGCCACAATAACATTTAAAAGGAATAAAACACACCAAGGGGTTTTATTCAATTGTTGTGCTGCATATGAAATGATACGAACACTAACATATTTATCCTGTTTTCTAATAATGTCTTGTCAACCTAAGAAGAACGACTCGGTTTATGGTGAATTAGATAATTCCGACTCTTTAACTACGAAAATTCGATTAGAGAAGAATCAGATTGACACCTTATTAAATACGGAAGACTACTTAATTATTGGAGATAAACGCGCCAAGGTTAAAATTGTAGATAACAATGAAGTTGAAGATTTCCCAACTTTTAAGATTCTTTTGGAATATAAAAATGATGTGATTATTGGAGAAAACATTGTCTATGACAAATTGAAAATCTATAAGAAATATCACCCGCAAACTACTTTCAAAGACTATCCATCTGAGGTTTATAAAGGAAAATTAGCCGAACCAGATTTTTCAACAGAACCAGATGCAAAACACTTCAGAACGCGAATTAATAATGAATGCGCAAATGGCATAAACTTCGCAGGGCAATACACATTGGTTATTTGGGGATGCGGTTCACCTTGTCAAAGTGGAGTTGTAGTTAACAGAAAAACAGGCGAAATTTTTGGTGGCTATGGAACATCACTCGGTTCAGAATTCAAGAAGGACAGTAAAATGATAATTAGAAATATTGGAGCACTTGATACTTCAACAAAATTGATTGAAGTCTGTGCGTATTGCGAAGTCAATCACGAAATTTGGACAGGAACAGAATTTGAAGAAGTGCAATAATTAAGAAAAACGCAGCACAACAAAAAGTAAAATTTACTGCTAGCGCAGTTCGGCATAAATGCCTAATTTTACTTAGCCGTTATGCTTTATTAAAAACCAACCCAATAAATACAGATAATGCCAATACTAAATGATATAATTGATTGGGTGGAAAACAAGCCTATTTTTTGGCAAGTTGCCATTGACCGCTTAATTAAAAATAATGAACTTACTGATAATGATATTACGGAACTAAAGGAAATCTGTAAAGTGGATTATGGGTTATCGGACTTTGATTTTGATGAAGTGGATTTTGATGATTTAAGAGACTTCGCAAATAACGCGACAAGTAGTGATGACATAATACTCGCTAAAATTTCCAATGTGGACAACATAAACGCACTCTCAAAAACGAGTGAATTAGAATTTGCCTCAAATGGACTTACTCTTGTCTACGGAGATAATGGTTCGGGAAAATCAAGTTATGTGAGTATTTTAAAACACGCTTGTAATACTAGAGGTAATAAGCCTAAAATAAATGATAATTTATACGACCCTGCTTGTTTTGGAAACGATAAAAAAGCAGATATAGAATATTCAGTTGATGGAGCAAATTTTAATACAGTAAATCTCATAAATGAAGAAGTAAATGATTCTGTTTTAAAAAGTGTTGATGTTTTTGACACATTTAGTGCAAACCATTATATTGATGGAGAAGATGAAATTGCCTTTATTCCTCAAGGTTTGTCTATTGTTGAAAAATTAGCGGTCTGTATAAAAAAAGTTGAGAACGAACTAAATACGGAATTTTCAAGCCCTGCATTAGAGAAATTCGACCATACACTTTTAGAAGTTTCTGATTGTTCGACTGCAAAAACATTTCTTACCAATTTAAATTCAGAAACTAAACTTGATGAATTAAGAGCTGAAGCAATTTGGACTACGACTAAAAATTCAAGAATTGAGGAGTTAAACAAACAGATAGACAAATTAAAAGCAACAGACCCAAAGAAAACTTTAAAAGAAAATGAGGGTAAAATAAAGCGTTTTGAGATTTTACAAAACAAATTTCAAACGCTCGAAAACAACTTGACAGGAGAGAAATTAAAAGATTTAAAACTAACATTAAATAGCCTTGCAACAACAAGTAAAGCACTTAAAGAATCTTCTGAAAAAGCATTTACTGAATTACCAATTGAAGGAGTTGGTAACAGTTCTTGGAAGTTGCTTTGGGAGAGTGCTCGAAAGTTCTATAATACAAGTACCGAAACAGAAAATTTTCCAGAAGTAAAAGGAGATAGCAATTGTCCTCTTTGTTTTCAAGATTTAGGAGAAGATGCAAAAAACAGATTTACCGCTTTTGAAGATTTTGTGAAAAATGATATTCAAAAAACTTTTGATGAAGCTTCTAATAAATTTGATTTAGAATTTGAAAATTTAAATAGTCAAGATTTCTCTTTTGAAGAACAAAAACCTACAACTATTGAGTTAGATGAACTGATTAATGATTATTCACAAAGTCAAGAACAATATTTAGAGTCACTTTCTAAGCAAAGAGACTATTTGACAGGTCTCTTTAATTCAAAAAAAGCAGTTGAAACAATTAATTCAATTGAAATTGAGAACTCACCTAAAACCATAATTCAAGACCTCATTAAAACCTTAAAAGAAGCAAATGAGAAATTAAAAGTCCAATCAATTGAAGAAGATTTAAAACCACTCAATAAGGAACTAAATCAATTGAATGGAGAAAAAAAGATTTTTGATTTTAAACCAAAATTAGGTCGTGAAATTTATCGACAAAAAAAGATAAAACTGCTTAATGAATGTATTAGTAAATGTAATACTCGAACAATCACTACACTTAGTAATAGCTTAGCAACAAATTACATAAGTCAAAATCTTAAACTGAATTTCAAAGCAGAACTTACCAAGTTAGGTTTTAAAAACATCAAAATAGAAACCGAAACAAAAGGACAGAGGGGAAAACAATATCACTATTTAAGACTTGACGAGCAAAACGCAAATGGAATTGCACTAAAAGACGTTTTAAGCGAAGGAGAACATAGGTGTATTTCCTTGGCTACGTTTTTATCTGAATTATCTATTTCAGAACATAAAAGTGCTATAATTTTTGACGACCCAGTTTCATCTCTAGACCATAAATGGAGAAATAAAATATCAAAAAGAATTGCAGAAGAAGCTTTAGAACGACAAGTTATCGTATTCACTCACGACATTACTTTTCTACTAATGATTCAAGAACATTCTAAGAGTTTGAATTGTGATTTAGACATAAAGAGCCTTACTAGAAAGAAAAAGGAAACAGGGCTGATTGCAAGCAATCCACCTTGGGATGCTTTGCCTGTGGGAAAACGAATTGGCTTGTTGAAAGATGCATATCAAAAACTAGAGAAAATCGAAAGAACCGAAACGGAAGAGGTATACAAGGAAAGGGCGAAAATTTTGTACGGTAAACTACGAGAAACTTGGGAGCGGTTTATAGAAGAAGTATTCTTGAATGGAGCAATACAAAGGTTTGGTAGAGCAATACAAACTCAACGTTTATCAAAAGTTGTAGACTTAACAGATGATGATTATAATCTTGTTGATGCTAATATGAGTAAATGTTCTACTTATTTCACAGGACACGATACAGCAGGTACTTTAATTGAAGAAATGCCTGATTCTGACGAATTTCTTGCTGATTTGAAAACTTTAGAAGAATATATTAAAGATATTAGGAAACGAAGAAAATAACAAAGCATAACAATGGTAACCGTTGCACAACCCCACAATTCCATTAAAAACTGACTTCATTTTAGCCGTTTTAAGGGCAGTTTACTTTTGGGAACTTCTAATTTTAGTTTAAAATAAGTGGTATTATATCAAGGCTTTTCGCGTTTAGCAGGCCCTTTATTTCAAGAAAAAAGTTGGCAAGTGCTTTTGCCTCACTTTTAGCTAGTTTTTGAGTGAATTTCAGATATTTTTTGAGGTTGTAAGCCATGGCGGCGAGGTGCATAACTTTATTTGCTTGTTTAATACCTATTGTATTCACTTTTCTTAAGCCCATGAACTGAGTAAGTGTGCCAAAAACTGGTT
>NZ_JHXV01000042.1 GCF_000621625.1 Crocinitomix catalasitica ATCC 23190 | reverse complement strand
TATACATACTTATGGAGTAACGGTGAAACTACAATGACAATCGATGGCTTAATTGCTGGAGATTACTCAGTAGTAGTAACTGATGCTAATGGATGTACAATTGAAGGTGAAACTGTAACAATTACAGAGCCTGCAATGTTAACGATTGAATTAGGATCTACTGATCTAAACTGTAATGGTGATGAGTCTGGAACAGCAACTGCTTATGTGGGTGGTGGAACAGCTCCTTATACTTACTTATGGAGTAACGGTGCTACAACTGAATCAATTACTGATATAGCTGCTGGTACTTATTCAGTAGACGTAACTGATGCTAATGGATGTACTATCACTGAAGAAGTAACTATTACTGAGCCTTCGGCTCTAGTTATAGAGGCTGATGTTTACGATAACTATTGTTATGGTGAATCTGAAGGTTCTATTAATGTTACGGTAACAGGTGGTACACCAACTTATACTTACTTATGGAGTAATGGTGAAACTACAGCTGTTGTTGCAGGTCTTCCTGCAGGAATATATACTGTAACAGTAACTGATGCTAACGGATGTGAATTATCTGAAACTTTCGAAGTTTCTGATCCAGCTGCTATCGAACTTGATATTGTCTCAACAGACATTACTTGTTTCGGAAGTAGTAATGGTTCTGCAACTGTATCTGCTGAAGGTGGAGTTTTACCTTATACTTACTTATGGAGTAACGGTGAAACTACTGCTACAATCAGTGGTTTAGAAGCAGGAACTTATTCTGTAACTGTAACTGACGCGAATGGATGTTCTTCTGAAGAAGAAGTTGAAATTCTTGAGCCAGAACATTTACATGGATTTGCATCTTCAACTAACGTATTATGCTATGGATCTGCAACAGGTACTGGTACTGTTTACCCAACGGGTGGAACAGCTCCTTATACTTATGCGTGGAGACAAGGTGGTGTAATTGTTTCAACTGAGAACCCTGCTACTAATTTATCAGCAGGAGGAGGAGTAGTAACAATTACTGATGCTAATGGTTGTACTGCAGCTGCTAGTGTGTTTATCAGACAGCCAGATGCACTTGAGCTTTCAATGTCTACTGTAGATGTTGCTTGTTATGGTTCAACTGACGGATCTGCTACTGCTGCTGTAACAGGTGGTACTGCACCATATGCATACTTATGGAGTGATGGTCAAACTACTGCAACGGCTTCAGATTTGACTGCTGGTGCATATAGTGTGACAGTTACTGATGCTAACGGTTGTGAAATCAGTTCTGACGAAATCTTTATTGACGAAAATTCTGAAATCGAGATCGAGTTATCTGAAGTATCATTAGATGGTATCTGTGATGGTGTGATTGCTGTAGAAGTAGGTGGTGGTCTTGCACCTTACACTTACTCTTGGTCTCACGGTGCTGACACAGAAGATGTTTCTGGATTATGTGCAGGTGACTACACATTGACAGTAACTGATGCTGCTGGATGTACTTCTGAGATTACAGTTTCTCTAGTTGATGAAGGAATCAGAGGATTAGTTCATATAGCTGTGGCACCAAACCCAGTTTTAGCTAATGCGCAGATTTTGATTACTGCAGAAGCAAATGAAGACGTAATAGTTCACGTGGTAAGTGATAGAGGTCAAATGGTTATCCAAGATCTTTATAACGGAAACACTGGAGCTGACGGCGAAGTAAGAGTATCTTTAGATGCTAGTTCTTTCGCAAGAGGTTGTTATTTTGTAACGGTAATATCAGATTCTAAAGTAACAGTAGAAAAAATTATCGTACAATAGTAGGGTAATAAATAATAATAAGAAGAGGTTGCCTTTCGGGGCAGCCTCTTTTTTTTTGTCCTAAAAATTTCTAGATCCCCAATTTTAAAGCGAAAACAACACTTTTCCTCTTGAAATGTGGTAATGTTTATAATTTGTTATAAAGAATGCTTTTTTAGAAGTTGATTAATTCTAACTTTGCATCGAAATAAGTTTTTTTAAAATGGAACCTGAATGCATAGGTTCTTAAATTTAACTAATAACAAATGGAGTATAAACCAGCTGCACTTGTCTTAGAAGACGGAACGGTTTTTAACGGACGAGCTATTGGTAAAATTGGTACCACATCAGGAGAAATTGCTTTTAATACCGGGATGACCGGGTATCAAGAAGTATTCACAGATCCTTCTTATTACAATCAAATCCTTATAATGACAACCGCGCATATCGGTAACTACGGTATCAAAAATGATGAAGTTGAATCTGACTCTATCAAAATTGCTGGTCTTGTCACTAAAAAGTTTTCTCAGATGTACTCTCGGGTCTCTGCTGATGATTCTTTACAGAACTATATGGATAATGATAATGTGGTAGGAATTGCTGACATTGACACTCGTGCTTTAGTAAGACATATTAGAGATAAAGGTGCAATGAATGCAATTATATCGTCTGAAGAATTAGATGTATCAGTTCTGAAATCAAAATTAAAAGACGTCCCATCAATGGATGGATTAGAGTTAGCCTCGAAAGTGAGTACTTCTTCAATTTATGAAGTAGGAAATCCCGACGCTAAGTATAAAGTTGCTTTGATGGATTTTGGTGTGAAACAAAATATCATAAGATGTTTAGTTGAACGTGATTGTTATGTGAAAGTATATCCACAAAACACAAAGCTGGAAGAAATTAAAGCTTTTAATCCAAATGGGATTATGTTGTCTAACGGACCTGGAGATCCAGCTGTTATGCACAACGAAATTCAAAACGTTAAAGAGATGACTGAAAGTGGAATTCCAATCTTTGGAATTTGTTTAGGTCACCAAATTTTAGCTTTAGGACAAGGTCTTAAAACTGAAAAAATGCATAACGGGCATAGAGGAATTAATCATCCGATAATGAATTTAATTACCGGTAAATCTGAAATCACTTCTCAAAACCACGGTTTTGTTGTGACGAAAGATTCAATTGCAGATCATTCAAATATTACAATGACGCATGTTCATTTAAATGATGAAACTGTTGCGGGGATTAAATTTAATGATCGTAAAATATTTTCGGTTCAATATCATCCAGAAGCCTCTGCAGGGCCACATGATTCTCGTTATTTATTCGATCAGTTTATTGACAATATGAATAGTTAATTCAATATAGAAATTAATAATAAAATTACAGTATGAGTTATATTGCAAAAATTAGTGCAAGACAAATTTTAGATTCGAGAGGGAATCCTACGGTTGAAGTTGATGTTTTGACAACTAATGGTGTTTTAGGAAGAGCCGCTGTGCCTTCAGGAGCATCTACAGGAATTCATGAAGCAGTTGAATTACGCGATGGGGACGAAGGTTTCTATATGGGTAAAGGTGTTATTAAAGCTGTAAATAATGTGAATACGGTTTTAAATGAAGCACTAGAAGGGCAATTCATTTATGATCAAGCAGGATTAGATAATTATATGCGTACCCTAGATGGTACAGAGAATAAAAGTAAATTAGGAGCCAATGCAATTTTAGGTGTATCATTAGCCATTGCAAAAGCTGCAGCACAAGAATCCGGATTACCGTTGTATAGATACATTGGAGGTGTAGGAGCAAATACTCTTCCTGTTCCAATGATGAATATCTTAAATGGAGGATCACACGCTGATAATAAGATTGATATTCAAGAATTTATGGTGATGCCTTTTGGGGCAAAAACATTCAGTGAAGGTTTACAAATTGGTACTGAAATATTCCATACTTTAAAATCAGTTCTTAAGAAAAAAGGACATAGTACAAATGTTGGTGATGAAGGTGGTTTTGCTCCTAGTTTAGGATCAAATGATGAAGCGATTGAAGTCGTTTTAGAAGCGATTGAAAAAGCAGGATACCGACCAGGTGAAGATGTATATATTGCTTTAGACGCTGCTTCTTCTGAATTTTATAAAGAAGGGAAGTACGTTTTTGAATCAACTGGAGAATCTAGAACATCAGCTGAAATGGTTGATTTCTGGAAAGATTGGACGAAAAAATATCCGATCGTCTCTATTGAAGATGGTTTAGCTGAAGATGATTGGGATGGTTGGAAATTACTGACTGACGCAATCGGAAAAGATGTACAAATTGTAGGTGACGATTTGTTTGTTACAAACTCTCAAAGACTTGCAACTGGTATTGAAAGAGGTATTGCCAATTCAATTTTAGTAAAAGTGAATCAAATTGGTACTTTATCTGAAACAATTGACGCAGTTAGTATGGCTACAAGAAATGGCTATTCTTCAGTAATGAGTCATAGAAGTGGTGAAACAGAAGATAGTATTATTGCTGATCTGGCTGTTGCTTTAAATACCGGTCAAATTAAAACAGGCTCTGCATCTAGATCTGATAGAGTTGCTAAATACAATCAATTGCTTAGAATTGAAGAAGAATTAGCTGGAATGGCCTATTATCCGGGAAAGAACTTTAAGTTCCTATAAAAAAATAATTTATAAAAAAAGCAGTTATATTCGTTTGAGTATAACTGCTTTTTTTGTTATCTATACCACTTTTGTGGTATTCTTCGATCATTTTAAACGCTTTAGTTTTGAACTTCGAATCTTCTCAATCTAAATTATTTATATTTGTTCCAAATAACAAAAAATGGAAATTAAGTTGTCGGATTTTAAAAAAGGTATGAAGGGGAAAATTATTGATGTCCTTGAAAATCCTGTCTCAACTAAATTGGCTGAATTTGGCATATTGCCAGGGGTAGCTTTTTCCATTTTAAACAGAGCTCCATTTAAAGGACCAATCTTCATTCAAATTGATAATAATCGTATCGCCTTAAGATTTAAAGAAGCTGCTTTTATCGTTGTAGAATGAATAGAACAACAAATCCAATTAAAATAGCTCTTGTCGGTAATCCTAATATTGGTAAAACCACCTTGTTTAATAAGTTATGTGGTTTAAATCAACGAACAGGAAATTACCCAGGTGTTACGATCGATAAAAAAATCGGAAAAGTAAATAATGTCAGCAGAGAAATTGAATTAATTGATTTACCTGGGATCAATAGTATGTTCCCTAATTCTAAAGATGAAGAATTAGTGGTAAAATATTTATTGAATAAAAAAGCAATTGACTATCCCGATAAGTTGATCGTGGTGGTATCTGCAATTAATTTAAAAAGGAACCTTTATTTATTCGATCAGATTCGCGACTTAAACGTACCTATCATTCTGGCAATTAATATGACAGATCTTGCGCTTAAGCGAGGTGTGGCAATTGACATAGACGAGTTAAAAAAGAGATTACAAATTCCAATTGTTTTAATTTCAGCTAAGAACTCTGATGGAATTGACGAACTAAAGGGATTTATGTGTGCAGATCAAACGATCGAGTCACGTGAAATTCATTACTTGCAAGAAGATGAGATTTCAACTTTACATGAATACGCATCTTTTCGGAATAGTTTTTTTGATCAGAATGATATTTATGCCTATTTCCTTGAATTGACGAGTAAAACGGAATTATCTGAGGCTGATCAATTAATGAAGGAGAAATTCCTTAAAGACAACGAAATTGATCAAAGACGATTAAAAACGAATTCTTCCATCCTCAGATATAAACATATCAATACTATTCTATCCGATACTGTTAAGGTTGATAAATCTGAAGCAACAGACTTAACAACCCGATTAGATCGAATTTTTCTTCATCCAATTTTTGGATATATTATTTTTGGATTAATACTTTTCGGAATTTTTCAAGCAATTTTTTGGTTGGCTTCATATCCAATGGATCTAATTGATATGGGCTTTGCTAATCTTTCAACGGGCGTAAATAACCTATTACCTGAAGGATATTTCACAAGGTTGCTAACTGAAGGTCTTATTCCTGGATTAGGAGGTGTGATTATTTTTATTCCTCAAATAGCCATTCTATTTTTATTGTTTTCTATTCTTGAAGAATCCGGTTATATGTCTCGGATTGTATACCTAACAGACAGACTGATGCAGCGTTTTGGAATGAGCGGTAAGAGTATTATACCAATGATTTCTGGATTAGCATGTGCCATTCCAGCTATTATGGCTGCAAGAACGATAGAGAACAGCAGAGAACGATTGATTACAATACTTGTCACGCCATTATTAACTTGTTCGGCTAGAATACCTGTGTATGTTGTGATTATTGCTTTAATCGTCCCTGATGATCTAAATGTTTGGATATTTAATGCGCAAGGATTGGCTTTAATGGCGCTATATCTACTTGGAATTATGATGACTTTCATTGTTGCTTTCGTTTTGAAGATGATAATGAAGCCTACTTATAAGAGTTATTTATTAATGGAAATGCCTGAATATCTAAGACCAGATCCAAAAAATGTATTGATTCGAGTGTGGCATAATGTAAAAGCGTTTGTATGGAATGCTGGTAAGATTATCATTGCTACAGCTATTATATTATTCGTTTTGGCGACAAACGGAGGCGACGCTTTTAAAGGGGCAGATGAAACAATTAAAACCGAATACCGTGATTTGAGCATCGAAGAGCAAGACGTTTTGATTAGCTCATATAAAATTGAAAATTCGTATTTAGGTATTATGGGCCAAGCTATCGAGCCTGTTTTAAAACCATTGGGTTACGATTGGAAAATAGGCATAGCAATAATTACCTCTTTAGCAGCTAGAGAAGTATTTGTAGGAACAATATCGGTTATATACGCCATCGACTCTGAAGAAGAAATGACGATTCGCGATCGCTTAAGAAATGAAGTAAACCCGACAACTGGTTTACCTGTGTTTGGATTAGCAACTTGCGTTTCCTTATTATTGTTTTACGCATTTTCTTTACAATGTATGAGTACAGTGGCTGTAACTTATAAAGAAACGAAGTCACTTAGATGGACGAGTATTCAATTTATATATATGTCCTTATTGGCTTACTTTTCAGCACTTATCGCATTCCAATTATTAAGCTAATGGAAAATATCCAAACTTATATCGTTTATACACTTTTTGGTCTAGCACTGCTATTCTACGGCTATAGATGGTATAAAAAATATTTAGCCAAGAAGTCTGAAAACTCGACAAAAGCATGCGGTTCAGCTGGCGGTTGTGATTGCTAATATGCTGATTTAGATTTCATCAATTAAGCGCAGCTGTGATATATGGCTTCAGTAGATTTTAGAGCAGTGGACTTAGCTTCTTAGACAATATTCCCTTTTATTTGGTTTTATGCAAGAGGAATAAAAAGAAGACAGATAATAGGCTCAATCCAGCAAAGAAATACCACGATACAGCAAATCCATAATCTTCTACTAAATGTAGACCAAGATTGTGACTAAATATATGGGCAATGGAAAATGCAATGCTATATAAGGCCATGTATTCTCCCTGTTTTCCTCTATTGGCGCGTTCCATTGCGAATGAATTTGAAAACGGAAAAGCAATCATTTCACCAATCGTAATCAATAACATAGAAATGATTAAGATTCCTACCCAATCAGTTAAATTCATCACCAAGAAACTTAAGGCAATAAATATTACACCGATTAGAATTAATAGTACCGCCGATTTTTTCGCATCCTCAAGCCATTTTATTAAAGGCATTTCAAATAAGAAAATAAGAAAACCATTCCCAGCAAAAAGTAATCCTATTTCTAATTCACTCAATTGATTTGGACCTTTATAGTAGAGTGGAATAGTAGAGAAAAATTGAAGGAACCCAATTGCAAATAATATTGTTGCACCAATAAATAACCAATATTTTTTATCAGTATAAGCTGATTTTGGGTGTTCAACAATTGTTTCATCTATAGCGATTGCTCTTTTCGGATTCAGGACATTCATTAATAAAAATCCTGCAATTATACATGAAATACCATCAATCCAAAATAAACCACCATACCCTAATTTTACAATGATTAAACCTCCAATGGCTGGTCCAGCAGAGAAACCTAAATTTATAGCCAATCGAATTAAAGTTACTGACCGCGTTTTGTTTTGTGGTTTACTGTATGCTTTCAGAGCAACAAAAAGTGCTGGTCGGAACATATCAGCAACAACCATAAGTACGAAAACACCAATACAGAACTCAATAAAAGTTGTAATATATTGTAATCCGATAAAGATAAATCCTGAAAGTATTAAACTAAATACCATCGTTTTGTAAGCACCGATTTTGTCGGCCATTTTGCCACCAATCCACGAACCAACAACAGAGCCAACACCAAACGAACTCATAATCCAACCTACATCAGACAATGAATAGGATAAACTTTCGGTAAGGTATAATGATAAAAATGGAATCACCATAGTTCCAGCTCTATTAATGAGAGTTACTAAAGCAAGCCACCAAACCTCTTTGGAGAGATCTTTAAATGAATTGATGTAAAATGATGTAAGTTGTTTCATTTAATTAATTGATTAGGGGTAAAAAAAAAGAGCCCGACGTGACCGTCGAGCTCTTTTATATAAAATTGTTGGTTTAATATCATATCAATTGGCATCTCCGGCGATTGTTTTGTTGTGGACAAACGTCATAAATTTTATTTGTGATATTAAGCTTCATTGTTTTATTTCTGTGATTCGTATTACAAAATTAGAAAATTATTTTTATTTACCTCAATTAAAATTGATTGACAGCGTTTTTATGGACTAGTTTAACTTAAATTATTGTACAACGGCAAATTCAAGTATCTTTGTGCCTCCTGATCAATCAAGACAAATATGCATTTTATAGAGCTAGGATTAAATAACTTATTACTTAAAGTAGTTTCAGAACTTAATTTTAAAGCACCAACTCCAATTCAAGAGCGTGTTATACCATTAATGCTTCAGAATAAGGACATCATAGCATCCGCAGAAACTGGTTCTGGAAAAACAGGAGCCTTTGTTTTACCCATTCTTGAAGGGATGTTGCGAGATAAGATGGTGGTTAAAAAAGGGAAGAAAATTCGTGCTTTAATCATTAGTCCTACACGTGAGTTGGCTGTTCAAATAAATGATCAGATCAAATTATTCGCGCAATACACCAATATTACCTCTTCGGTTATTTACGGTGGGGTGCAAATGGATTATCAGGTGAATGAATTAAAAAAAGGGATAGACATTTTGGTGGCTACTCCTGGTAGACTGTTAGATTTATTTAAACAGGAAAAGATAAATTTTGATTGGGTAGATAATTTTATCATTGACGAGGCAGATTTAATGCTGGACATGGGATTCATTGATGATGTCCAAAAAATAGAGACTTTATTACCTGAATCTAAGCAAACCGCTTTGTTTTCTGCAACAATGCCTATGAAGGTTGAAGGGTTGGCAAAGACTATTTTGAAAGATCCAGAAATTATCTCATTGGTGAGTCGAAATAGAACCGTAAAAAATATCAATCAATTGATGTATTATGTTTCTAAAGCGAATAAAATCGAACTTTGTTTACATTTACTGAGAAATTCAATTGAGGGGAATATTATTATTTTCCGTCGAACTATTTTTGGGGTAATAAAATTAGAAGAGACACTCTTAAAGAACAATTATAAAGCTGCGAGTATACATGGCGATAAAACACAAGCCAAACGACAAGAAGCATTAAATCAGTTAAAAAGTGGAGAGATTAACATTCTTATTGCAACGGATGTAGCTTCGCGAGGGATCGATGTAGAAAATTTAGATGCTGTTATTAATTTTGATTTACCTAATGTACCAGAAACATACGTTCATAGAATTGGTCGCACGGGTAGAGCAGGTGAGGTAGGAACAACGCATTCGTTTTGCGGTGCAGATGAAAGAGATTACGTATTAGCGATTCAGAAATATACGCATTTTGAAGTGCCAGTTGTTGAAGATCATCCTTTCCCAATGGATCCAAACGAAAAGCCACAGGTTCATCGTAAAAAAGGAAGTAAATATAAAAAAGGAAGAAAATCTGAAGCTTCTAAAAAGAAGAAAAAACGTTGGTATTAATCACGAATTCATTTCACAGTACTTCTTAAGCACTTTATTTCTTCTCATTAAAAGCCGCTTCATATATTTTTTTAAGAATAGTTTATTAGCTGTGATACCCAGAATTCCCAAAGGTGCTTCAAATTCAAAAACATCTTTCATTAAAGTGCTTTCGGTGTTGAGTTCTTCAAAAACATGAATATGTTTAAAGCTCTTGAACGCGCCTTTTACCATTTCGTCGGTAAACGAATGCGGCGGATCCATTTCGGTAATTTTTGAAGTTAAGTTTTGATATATACCGAAGTGTTTTGCCCTCCAAATTACTGTTTCATTTAAGCCGAGTAGACCGGTAGTTTTATCTGATATCACCTCTTCATTTGTACTGCGCATAGAAAGTTTATGCAAGTCAATACTTCTGGCCATATCAAATACTACCGTTTTATTCTTATTTATTATGGTTTCCAGATGAATTATTGGCATTTTAATCCTTGTTTTTTACATATATATGCTTAATTCTTTTGTTATCATCAGCTTCTCTTGCATCGATTTCAAAATTGTCATTCAGTGATTGAATCATAGGTGTTAATTTTTGAAAGCCATAGTTCCGAGGATCGAAATCAGGTTTTTTCTTCAATATTAAATTCCCCAAATCCGCCATCGAAGCCCAGCCATTATCGTCCGCGATATCTTCTATAGAGCGGCGAATTAAATTTATAAAACTTGCACTTAAAGTATCAAATTTAGCATTAGCTGTTTTGGTACTTTTTGTCGTTGTTTTTTTAGTTTTATTGGCTCCAGTTCTCGCTCCACTAATAATTTCAATATATATAAACTTATCACATGCTACAATAAACGGTTTTGGTGTTTTTTTTTCACCAATACCAATTACAACCATGCTTGATTCCCGTAATCTGGTTGCTAATCTTGTAAAGTCACTATCACTTGATACTAAACAGAATCCATCTACTTTTTCGCTATGTAAAATATCCATAGCATCAATGATCATTGCAGAATCGGTCGCATTTTTACCTCTAGTATAGCCGTACTGTTGAATAGGGGTAATGGCATGTTCTAATAATGCTGGTTTCCAACCAGAAACAGTCGGAGCGGTCCAGTCACCATAAATTCGTTTAATTGTAGGTGTACCTAATTTTGCAATTTCATCTAACATTCCTTGAATATTAGAATATGGTATATTGTCGGCGTCTATTAAGACAGCCAATTTTAAATCTTTATTTTCTTTCATAATTTTTTCCAACGAATTGGGAGGGAATATCTTAATAATCAGATATTTTAAAATGCAAAATACAAGCTGTTAAAAATGTATTTCTCCGAATTTAAGTTACGAATAATTAATTGAATATTTGTTAGTATTCAACTAATTTGTTTTTTGAGAATCTGAAATTAGGGCGTTAATTTCAGTTAATTCGCTATTAGTTAAATCTCTATATTGACCAGTAGGAACATCTAACTTAATATTCATGATCCTTATTCTTTTTAATTTAGTCACATTATAATCTAGGTATTCACACATTCTTCTAATCTGTCGATTCAATCCTTGTGTTAGAATAATTCTAAATTTAAATTTACTAATTTGTTCTACTTTACATTTACGGGTAATGGTATCTAAAATAGGTAACCCATTGCGCATCCGCTTCAAGAAAAGATCACTAATAGCCCTATCAACTTCCACGATATATTCTTTTTCGTGATTATTTCTAGCTCTAAGTATTTTATTAACGATGTCTCCGTCATTGGTTAATAGGATAAGGCCTTCACTCGGTTTATCAAGTCGACCAATAGGGAATACACGTTTAGGATAATTAATATAATCGATAATATTATCCTTTTCAACACGCGTATCTGTTGTACAAACGATTCCAATGGGCTTATTAAAAGCAAGGTAAACAAACTCTTCTTTGGGTTTGTTAATTTCTTTACCATCAACGGTTACAACATCTGTGGAGTTTATTTTAGTACCTAATTCTGGCACTTTCCCGTTGATTTTGACACGGCCTTGATCAATAAGCTTATCCGCTGCTCTACGAGAACAGTAGCCAGCTTCAGTAAGGTATTTATTTATTCGAATTAAGTCCAAAAAACTATAAGTTTAGGAAACTAGATTGTATAAATCTAGTTTCTTGGTTTACGTCTATTCCAAACATTTTTATTGCCCGATTGCCCTGGCTTCTTATTTGACTTTGGTTTGTTGTTCCTATTACCTTGTGAAGGTTTTTTTAGACCCACAATTTCAGAATCTTTTCGCGTATCAACATAAGGATGATCTTTAATAACAGGAACCTGTTGTTTGATCAGTTTTTCAATACCTTTTAAATACGGTCTTTCTTCTAAATCACAAAAAGAGATGGCTTTACCACTTGCTTTCGCTCGTCCTGTTCGACCGATACGGTGAACATAGGTTTCTGAAATATTTGGTAAATCATAATTCACAACAAGTTCTAATTGAGAAACATCAATTCCTCTCGCAGCAATATCTGTTGCAATTAAAACTTTTGTCTTGCCATCTTTAAAATTAGACAATGCATTTTGACGTGCATTTTGTGATTTATTACCATGAATGGCTTGCGCTGTAATTTTCGCCTTACTTAATAATCTAACAACTTTATCGGCACCGTGTTTAGTTCTTGCAAAAACTAAAGTACTCGCTGCATCTTCAGATCTTAATATATCGACAAGTAATTTTGGTTTGTCTTCTTTACTTACAAAATAAAGCGCTTGTTCAACTTTTTCTGCTGTAGGCTTATCTGGCGAAATTGTAACGCGCTCGTATTTACCTAAAATTTTCTCAGATAATTCAACAATACTCTTTGGCATTGTAGCAGAGAAAAATAAAGATTGTCTTTTTGCAGGAAGCTTAGTTAGTAATTTTTTAATGTCATGAATAAAACCTAAGTCAAGCATTTGATCGGCTTCATCTAAAACAAAATATTCTATATCATTCAATTTGATAAAACCTTGTCCCATCAAATCTAATAATCTACCAGGAGTAGCGACTAAAACATCAACACCACGTCTCAAGGCATTTGTTTGAGCACCTTGTTTAACACCACCAAAAATAACTGTATTTCTAATGTCAGCATTCTCACCATATTCAGTGAAATTATCTGCAATTTGAATCGCTAGCTCACGTGTAGGTGTTACAATTAGTGCTTTAATTTTTCTATGTGTTTTATTTCGATGTTCGTCTAAATATAACTGTTGTATAATAGGAATAGCAAAAGCGGCAGTTTTACCCGTACCGGTTTGTGCACAACCTAATAAATCTGTTCCGTTAAGTAAAATTGGAATAGACTTTTCTTGAATTGGAGTTGGATTTGTGTAGCCTTTAGTTACTAAAGCTTTTAGTATTGGCTCAACAAGATTTAAATCTTTGAATGTTTTCAATGTCATGTATATATATGTAGTACAAAGTTAACTGAATTGTTTAGATAATAAGGTTCTTTCTTTAAGGTAGGACTTATAAACTCACGAATACTTGTAAATTTAGGTCGAATTATACGTCAAAGTATTAGAAGAGGGATAATCAAGACAGATATTAAGGAATTCAAAATGATAAAAAATCAAAAGTTCAAAATCAATTCGACTTTCACAAACGAATTGCCAGCGGATAAAAACAGAGAGAATAGGCCGAGGCAAGTAGAGGAAGCTTGTTTCTCATTTGTAAAACCTGTAATTCCAAAAAAGCCTGTACTGCTGCATAGCTCTGAGGTTTTAAAAGTTGAATTGGGATTAGATAATCTGTCGGACGATCAATTTTTGGCTTTAATGACTGGGCAGACTCAATTTGAAGGAATGGAATCTTATGCCATGTGTTATGGCGGACATCAATTTGGAAATTGGGCAGGACAATTAGGAGATGGTCGTGCGATCAATATCGCCGAAATTGAATACAATAATAATCGGAATGTTCTGCAATTAAAAGGATCTGGTCCAACGCCATATTCAAGAGGCGCTGATGGATTTGCAGTATTACGATCGTCCATTCGAGAGTATTTAATGAGTGAAGCAATGTATAATCTTGGAATTTCAACAACTCGTGCTTTATCACTTTCTTTAACTGGTGATGAGGTTTTGCGTGACATGCTTTACAATGGCAATGCTGATTATGAAAAGGGCGCTGTGGTTTGTAGAGTTGCGCCTAGTTTTATTCGTTTTGGTAATTTTCAATTATTAGCAGCGCGAGGCGATGTCGATAATTTAAAAGTTTTAACTGATTATACCATTCAACAATTTTACCCAGAACTTGGGGAGCCGAATCGAGCATCTTATTTAGCCTTTTTTCAAACTGTTGCCAATCAATCAAAAGAGATGGTTTTGAATTGGCAAAGAGTAGGTTTTGTACACGGTGTTATGAATACTGATAATATGTCGATATTGAGTCAAACCATTGATTACGGTCCTTATGGTTGGTTAGAGAATTTTGATCCAGGTTGGACACCAAATACAACGGATGCGCAACACAAACGATATCGATTTGGAAATCAACCTTCAATTGTTCTGTGGAATTTAACACAATTGGCGAATGCTTTGTATCCTTTAATCGAGGATGTACCTGCTTTAGAAAAAGTACTAGAAGGGTTTAGAGATGATTTTCAGGCGGAACATTTAGTCATGCGTTTAAGTAAATTAGGTTTGTTTACGATGGTTGAAGGAGATGATCAACTCATGAATGAATTGGAAAAATTATTGTATCGTTCTGAGATTGATATGACCTTATTTTTTCGAGATTTAAATAAATTTGATTTAGAAAATCGAGCAGCTACGTTAGATCGGCTTTATGAACAAACATATATGGACAAGGTCCATTTTCAAAACTTTGTAAATGATTGGACGAGTTGGATTAATCAATATGCAGAACGTTTAAAAGTCGAGGAAATATCCGATACAGATCGTATAGAGCGCATGAATAAAATCAACCCTAAATATGTGCTTAGAAATTATATGGCACAATTGGCTATTGATGCTGCAGACAACGGTGATTATTCGATAATTGATGAATTGTTTCAATTATTAAAACAACCTTATGACGAACAACCTGAAAATGAAAAATGGTTTGTGAAAAGACCCGAATGGGCAAAAGAAAAGATCGGCTGCTCAATGTTGTCTTGTAGTTCTTAACCTTTAATAATAAAACCTATATTAAGACTTGTTCCTTGTCCAATATTTCTTCCTGTAATTACAGTGCTTGCACCAACATAATAACCAAATTTATTACCAAGTGGTTGATAAAAAGTACCACCAACTTTATGATAACTAACACCTAGTTTTCTAAAAGTGTCGGGAGTTGGTGTGCCTTGATAGTCCAATCCGCCAGATGTGTTTTGAAAGTCATACCAAAAATCAAAATAATATTTAGCTGTTGCTTTACCTAGTTTTAAAGCGGCTGTTACAGCGGGAGGCACCGGATCAAATTTATAGAGATATGCACCTTGTAGCGTCACAAACCAATTTGATTCCATATTTAAATGAATTACTGGTCGAAAATCTAATACTTTGGCTTTTTGCCCAATTGCACTCAAGCCTTCTGATACATATTCTGCGAGATTACTACTGTATCCAAATGCAAAACTGACTTGTAAATCACTTTTATCTAAACCTACATTTAAAAGCAATTTTTTAAGATAAATACTTCCGTCTTGAATTGATTTAACTTTATTGATCGCTACATAAGGCAATCCAAAATAAACATCAAAACCTTTGGTAATACCGTAAGCGCCAAACAAATTAGCGTTAAAAATTGTTCTTGAAATACCGACTCTATTAGTACCTGCAAAGTATTTTTTATGAACTTCAATGCCACCACCAATACCAATTTCTAAAGCGCCTTTACCTTTGTAAAATCCGTCAACGCGGCCTTGACTATATAGAAGGGAAGAAGAAAATAATAAGACAGAAAAAGTAAGTAAGTAGATGTAGTATTTCATTTAAATTATGATTTGTTAATATGTATTCAATGTTAAGATTGATTTCGTAAATTTGAACACACCGATAAAAAGCGTATTCCAAGGTAACGAATTTTTAATACTTTTTATTACAATCCTTTTAATGGACAAAATTAAAATATATCAAAATGTCAATCGAGAGAAACCCGAAGTTAGTTTTAGTATCTCAAGAATGGGGGATGTTTACGACAAACATAAAGGAAAAGTCGATGAGCCACATCGACATGATTTTTTCACCGTAATTCTCGTAAACAAATCTGCTGGACAACATATTATAGATTTTAATGCTTACGAACTGGGAGAAAAACAAGTTTTCTTTATCAGCCCTGGTCAAGTTCATCAAGTGATTGAGCATGAAAGATCTGACGGGTATGCCATGGTTTTTTCAAATGCATTTTTAGTGGAAAACAATATTGAAAGAAATTTTATTGATAATCTAAATTTGTTTTATGATTATGGTCAAAGCCCTCCTTTGATTATTTCAGATGAGCAGCAGCAAAATTTAATTGATTTGGCTGAAGCTATTATTAAAACATTTCACTCAAATCAATCATTCCAGTCACAAACAATTGGAGCCTACTTAAAGATATTCCTTATTCATTGTAATAATGCCTGTACCCAAAATGAAAGAGGTCCTCATGAAATAGAAGCAGGAAATTCTTCGCTTAAGAAGTTTAAATTATTAGTTGATCAACATTATAAAGAATGGCATGGTACCGCTGATTATGCTGCTGCAATGCATATAAGTCCTGATCATCTAAATAGAACTATTAAAAGTTTGATTGGAAAAACCGCTAAAGAATATATTCAGAGTCGAATAATTATTGCGGCCAAAAGGTTGATTTTTTTCACCGATAAGTCTGCTAAAGAAATAGGGTATGAATTAGGTTTCAGTGAAGCTTCTCATTTCAGTGCTTTCTTTAAAAAAGAGACAGGTAGTTCTCCAATTCAATTTAAAAATCTTAAGTAATACCCTCCAAATTCTACTTAGCATTTCCCTATATCGGATTTTTGTAATCCTTTCCCGTTTTATTGTATCCTAATTTTATTAAAAGCTTGCGAACTTTGTACTGTTCAATTAATCAGACAGATGGATCGTAAGAGATTTTTAAAAAGCACATTGATCGCAGGAGCGATTAGTACAATTAGTCCAAGGTTATTAAAAGCTAGTGACTCTTCATCTACATATGATCAATTAATTGATCAAGTTGGATTTAATCATTTACCTAATAAGGAGATAAAAACGATGAAAACAGTAATTCACAAGGCAAATACAAGAGGTCATGCAGATCATGGTTGGCTGAATTCTCATCACACATTTAGTTTTGCCAATTATCACAATCCAGAAAGAATGCATTTTGGTGTTTTAAGAGTTTTGAATGATGATATAATAGCAGGAGGAAGAGGGTTCGGAACCCATCCGCATGACAATATGGAAATTATATCAATTCCGTTAGCCGGTGCATTGGAACATAAGGATGATATGGGGAATGTTGCAGTTATAAACGAAGGCGATATTCAGGTAATGAGTGCAGGTACAGGTGTGTTTCATAGCGAATACAATAAAAGTGCTGACGAAACAGCAAAATTTTTACAGATATGGTTATTCCCGAATAAGAAAAATGTCACACCCCGATATGATCAATTAAAACTTGAGACAGATAAAAAGAAGAATGAATTGCATCAAATTCTATCTCCCAACGTTGATGATGCAGGTGTTTGGATTCATCAAAACGCATGGTTTAGTTTAGGCGATTTTGACAAGGCTAAAGAAGTTCAGTATCATTTAAATGATAGTACAAATGGTGTTTATGTTTTTGTGCTTTCGGGTGAAGTTGAAATTAATAATAATCAATTAAACCAAAGAGATGGAATGGGGTTGTGGGATACTGATGAGTTAAAAATTACAATTAAAAACAAGGCAAAAGTCCTTCTCATGGAAGTGCCTATGCAAATACAATAAATAACGATTAAAAAAAGATAAAAATGGAAACATTAACAAAAACAAAATGGGTAATAGACCCAACACATTCAGATGTTGCTTTCAAAGTAAAACACATGATGATTTCAACAGTTTCAGGAAAGTTTGAAAACTTTGAAGCTAATATTGAAACAGAAAATGATGACTTTAAGGAGGCTGAAATTAACGTTGCTGTGAATATTGATTCGATAACAACGAATAATACAGATAGGGATAATCATTTAAAATCTGATGATTTTTTCAATGCTGAGAAATTCCCAACGATGAAATTCAAGTCAAACGCATTTGACGGATCAACTTTAAAAGGTGATTTAACGATAAGAGATATAACTAAGTCCGTGGTTTTGGATGTAGATTATAATGGAACAGCGGTAGACCCTTATGGGCAAACTAAAGCTGGGTTTGAAATAACTGGAGAGATTAATAGAAAGGATTTCAATTTATCGTGGAGTGCAATTACTGAAGCAGGGAATATTGTTGTTTCGGATAAAATAAAGTTAACGATAGATGCTCAATTTATTAAACAGGCTTAATAGATTTTATTGAGTTTGAGAAATAAAAATATCACAAAAAATTAAAGAGGATCGAATTCGTTTGGTCCTCTTTTTATATGATACACAAAACTTACTTCTCGCGATGTAATGGTTTTAATAGATCTAAGACTGTTTTAACAGGGCTGAAACAATTGCTATCTATTTGGTAAAATAAGGTTGTCCATTTCGCCATGCCGCCATTCCAAAGTCCAGGTTCTTCAATAAACTTAACATCTTGACCTTGGGCATTTTTCTTCACAATAAAATATTTGTTCTCATCTCTAAAATCAAATAAATCAAATTTTTCTCCTTTATAATTCTTAGGAGCGCAAATAATTTCAACTGGATTGAAATGAGTTGATTTTATCAAAATACCTAATTGCTTAGAATTTGTAGAAATTTGAGACTTTTCAACAATCTGTTTAGATAATTTACCGTCCGTATCTTTTATCCAAAATGGACCACCACCAGGTTGCCCTTCGTTTTTAACCATTCCGCATATTCGAATCGGACGATTTAAAATTTTGTAAATTTCTTCAGGATGATCAAATAAAACTTGGTCTACCTGTAGGTCAAATTTCTTGTTCAACTCAATAAATTCCTCCGGTTGATAAGTATTATTATCAATTGATTGAAGGATCTTAAATGCACGTTGTTGAAATTCAACTAAAACACCTCCTAATGCTTTTCGTGTTTGAATTGAAACCTCCGCAAAATTGTTGTGTTGAATATTGTCAATATTTCGAATGAAAATTAAATCGGTTTGGATATCATTCAAATTCTTTAATAAAGCACCATGTCCTGCAGGTCGCATAATTACATTCCCAGAATCGTTAACGGCCGGTTCCATACCTTCTGTAAATGCGATAGAGTTGGTTGCTGGATCTTGTAGCGAAAATTCGAATGAGAAATCAAATCCAGTTATTTCACGTAGAATTTTAATGCTGTGTTTAATCTTGTCTTCAAAAGGTTCGGCAATAGTAAAGTGAAAATTCGCTTTATCACCAGATATTTGCGTGCCTTGTAATATATGTTCTTGAAAAGGGTTCAATATAAAATGACCATATTTATGAAAAGGGATCAATCCTTTTGGCAAATGGCCAAAATTAAAGCCTTTTTCGGTGATCAATAATTCGATGAATTGATTCACTTCAATTTCACCAGATTTTAATTTATTTTTAACCTCTAGGGACAATTTATTATAAAAAGCAAAGTCCTCAATACTATTTAATAAGTGCTCAATGAATTCGATTGTGTCATCATTAGGAGCGCCGTCTTTAATAAAGTCAAAAAGGGATCCGAACATTCTTGAACCAGAACCGCTGGCAGGAATGAAAAAATAAACCTCTAAATCTTTAATGAGTTGTTCGAATTTTTTAGCAGATTCAATACTGTCAGACTGACTTAAACTAATAATTCCATTCCCAATTCTACAGGGGTGAGACAATTCAATAGTTGGATTGCCGTTTTGTAATTTCGATTTTTGTAGATTGATTTTTTCTTCCAGGTTCATTAAGATCCGATTGATTAAACTTTAAAGAGGATAAATATAAGTTTCTTTCTAGTATTTTTGTCGTCACAATGTTAAAATCCTATTTAAAATACAGATTTAAAAGCGTGAATGCCCACGGATTGCATTCTCCGTTCGTATATGAATTCTATACCAAGGTGGTTAAATCGGCCAAAAAGCGGAATGAAAATCGAATTGAAAAATTAAGAAAGTCGTTAATTAAAGACCAATCAATAGTTGAGGTGAGTGATTTAGGTGCAGGATCGAAATCCTCAAAATCCACCCAACGAAAGATTAATGAAATTACAAAATCGGCTAGTATTCCACCTAAATTCGGCAGGTTAATTCAAGCTATTATTGGCTTTTATAATTGCAAGGAGTTGTTAGAATTGGGGACTTCGATGGGAATAGGATCAGCATATATGGTGTCGGCATCCAATTCACCAAGATTAACAACGATAGAGGGTTGTCCAAATATTGCAGCAAAGGCAAAGGCAAATTTTGACGCGTTAAATCTTGATAATATTGATTTATTGATAGGTGATTTTGATACGGTTTTAGGCAATAAGATCAATCCTGACAAAATATTCGATCTTATTTATATAGACGGAAACCATGCGTATGAGCCAACGATGCGATATTTTGAATTCGCCTTAAAGCATACTGATGAGGACAGTTTTATAGTTTTTGATGATATTTACTGGAGCGATGGAATGACCAAAGCATGGGAGGAGATTAAAAAATTAGATAAAATTCATGTGAGTATGGATTTGTTTAGAATGGGCATAGTCTGTAAAAAACAAAAGCAACGCAAACAGGATTTTATTTTAAAATATTAAAGATGAAAGTTTACACAAAAAAAGGAGATTCAGGCACAACAGGTTTAATTGGAGGGACAAGAGTGCCAAAATATAATATTCGTATTGAAGGGTATGGAACAGTAGATGAATTGAATTCTTATATTGGTTTGTTGCGAGACAAATCAATTGAGGAGCGATTCACTGAGGAGTTAATTCAAATCCAGGATCGATTATTTACGATGGGAAGTTGGTTGGCATCTGATCCTGAAAAAGGAAAAATGCAATTGCCAGAGATTCATGAGTCTGACATTTTGGCTCTTGAAAATTCAATAGATTGGATGGATGAACAATTGGAACCTATGAAAAACTTTGTTTTACCAGGAGGGCATGAAACTGTTTCGTTTTGTCATATAGCGAGATGTGTTTGTAGAAGGGCAGAAAGGTTAGTGACACATTTAAATGTCGAATCACCAATCAATCCATTAATACTTGCTTATTTAAACAGATTGAGTGATTATCTCTTTGTTTACAGTCGTTATTTGACACATAAATTAAATGCAAAAGAGGTGGCTTGGCAGCCGAAATTAAAATAATTAATAAAAAAGTCAATAATAAACTTGTATTTCTGAGTAATAAAATTACTTTTGCGGAAAATTGAAATAAAAAAACGGTTATGTATTGGACGTTGGAATTGGCTTCATATTTAGAAGATGCACCTTGGCCGGCAGCAAAAGACGAGTTAATTGATTTTGCTATGCGGACAGGAGCTCCATTAGAGGTTGTAGAAAACCTACAAGAAATTGAGGATGAAGGCGAATCTTACGAAAGTATAGAAGAGATTTGGCCAGATTATCCGACCAAAGATGATTTTTTCTTTAATGAAGATGAATATTAAAAATAAAGACCTGCCTTGAGCGGGTCTTTTTTTTTGCAAAAACTTTGTTTGACGAATATCCGACATTTATTCAGAGGGTATTTGAAATAACAGACAGAATGTCGTAAATTATTGTTTGGTATGAAATCTGACTAACAATAATTAAATCGGAGATATTTCGATGAAATAGTTTATAAATCAAGAGAACTCGTTATTTTTGGGCGAATTATATAATTTGAGATAGAATGTTAGGAATTTTAAAGAAGTTGATAGGGGATAAGTCGAAGAAGGATGATAAAAAATATCAACCATATGTTGATAGCGTTTTGGCTGTTGAAGCGGCAATTAAACAGTTGTCGAATGACGGATTAAGGGCTAAGACAGCTGAGTTTAAAGCTCGAATTCAAGAGGATAAACAAGATTTAGAAGATGAGATCACTAAATTAAACAAGCAAGTTGATGACAATCCAAAAATGGATTTTCAAGATAAAGAGGCTATTTACAGTCAAATTGATAAGTTAAAAAAGGAAATTGATAAAACAATTGAAATCACTTTAGACGAGATTCTTCCAGAAGCTTTTGCTGTAATTAAAGAAACTTCGCGTCGTTTTGCTGACAATGACTTTGTTGAGGTAACTAGAACAGATAATGATGTTCGTTTAGCAGGCAAAAAAGATCATATCAAACTAGAAGGTGATAAAGCAATTTGGGCAACTACATGGAATGCTTTTGGTACGCCAGTAACATGGAATATGGTTCACTATGATGTGCAATTATATGGTGGAGCAGTTTTACATAAAGGAAATATTGCAGAGATGCAAACAGGGGAGGGAAAAACATTGGTTGCAACCTTGCCAGTATATTTAAATGCATTAGCAGGTAAAGGCGTTCACTTAATTACAGTGAATGATTATTTGGCAAAACGAGATTCAGAATGGATGGGGCCAATTTACGAATTCCACGGTTTAGTTGTAGATTGTATTGATAGACATAAGCCAAATTCACCAGAAAGAAAAGAAGCGTATAAAGCGGATATTACTTTTGGAACGAATAACGAATTTGGTTTTGATTATTTGAGAGACAATATGTCGTCTAAAGCAGATGAAATTGTGCAAACAAAACATCACTATGCAATTATTGATGAGGTCGATTCAGTTTTAATTGATGATGCAAGAACACCATTAATTATTTCGGGACCAATGTCTGGTGGAGATAAGCATGAGTTTACAGAATTAAAGCCAAAAATTGAAAAAATTGTTGCTGCTCAGAAAAAGTTAGTAAATGATTTATTGATTGAGGCAAAAGCTAAATTAAAAGGTTTAGATACGGGTGAAGTTGATAAAGATGCCTTATTCGATGGTGGTGTTGCTTTATTAAGAGCTTATAGAGGTTTTCCTAAAAATAAAGCATTAATTAAGTATTTGAGTGAAGGTGGAATAAAAGCACAATTATTAAAAACTGAAAACTATCACTTGCAAGATCGTGAAAAGGAAATGCCTAAAGTTGATAAGGAATTGTATTTCGTAATTAACGAAAAAAACAATACAATTGAATTGACTGAAAAAGGAATTGACCTTTTATCATCAGGAGAAGATCGTAATTATTTCATCATGCCTGATTTAGCATCTGGAATCAATGAAATTGAGAAAAAAGGATTAAGTCAAGAAGAGTTATTGAATGAGAAAGAACTTTTAATACAAGATTTTACTGTAAAATCTGAAAGAATTCATACCATCAATCAATTGTTAAAAGCATATTCATTATTCGAAAAAGAAGTTGAGTATGTAATCATGGATGACAAAGTAATGATAGTCGATGAGCAAACTGGTCGTATCATGGACGGTAGACGTTACTCTGATGGATTACACCAAGCAATTGAAGCGAAAGAGAATGTGAAAATTGAAGCAGCTACACAAACGTATGCGACAATTACATTGCAAAACTTTTTCAGAATGTACCATAAATTATCGGGGATGACCGGTACTGCAGAGACTGAAGCGCAGGAATTATGGGATATTTACGAATTGGACGTGATTGTAATTCCTACTAACAGACCAATTCAACGAAATGACCAACAAGATTTAGTATTTAGAACACAACGTGAGAAGTTCAACGCAGTTATTGATGAAATTCATAAACTAGTTGAGGCTGGTCGTCCAGTATTAGTGGGTACAACAACAGTAGAGATTTCAGAATTATTAAGCCGAATGCTTGATATGAGAAAAATCAGTCACAATGTATTGAATGCCAAATACCATAAAAAAGAGTCAGAAATTGTATCGGAAGCAGGGCATACTGGTCGTGTAACCATTGCAACGAATATGGCTGGTCGTGGTACCGATATTAAATTATCAAAAGAAGTATTAGCAGCTGGTGGTTTAGCGATCATCGGTACAGAAAGACATGATTCAAGACGTGTCGATAGACAGTTAAGAGGTCGTGCTGGTCGTCAAGGTGATCCAGGATCTTCTCAGTTCTTCGTTTCTTTGGAAGATAATTTGATGCGTAAATTCGGATCAGATAGAATTGCAAAGATCATGGATAAAATGGGGTATAAAGAAGGTGAAGTAATTCAGCATTCTATGATCTCTAAATCTATTGAGCGTGCACAGAAAAAAGTGGAAGAGAATGCTTTTGGTGTACGTAAGCGATTATTGGAATATGATGATGTAATGAATGCGCAAAGAAATGCCATTTATAGAAAAAGACGAAATGCATTATATGGAGATCGATTAGAATTAGATATTTCTAATATGTTCTATGATGTTGCTGAAGAGGTTGTAAATGATCACTTCCCAAAAAGAGATTTTGATAATTTCGAATTAGATTTAGTAAAATATTTAAAAATTCAATCACCAGTTACACGTGACGAATTTGAGAGTATTGATCCAGGAAAATTGATTGACTCAATTTACGATCAAGCAATGAATGCTTATGAAGATAAAGCAGATAGAATTTGTGAGATGGCTAAACCTGTTATTGCGCAAGTTTATCAAAACGAAGGTGAGCGTTATAAAAATATGATGTTGCCTATTAGTGATGGCATCAAATCAATCAATACCATAGTAAATCTTGAAGAAGGCTTTAATACAGAAGGTAAAATTCTTAAAAAGCAAATTGAGAAAATGATTACTTTAGGTTTTATTGACAATGAGTGGAAAGAGCATTTACGTCAAATGGATGATTTGAGAACAGCTGTTCAACATGCATCAATTGAGCAAAAAGATCCTTTGGTTATTTATAAAAAAGAATCATACGAATTGTTTAAGGGGATGACTGGTAAGATGAGTAAAGAAGTTGTTTCTTTCTTAGCGAAATCTGATCTACCTCAAAAAGCAGCGACTGAACAACCTGTTGTTACACAAAACGACCAAGGAAATTCAGGTGGCGCTTTTAGTAATGCTAAAGAACAAAGTAGAGTAGAGGAGTTTTCTGGAAGTGAAGGTTATGATCAGGCAAGAGAAAATGCTGGTGGTCGACCAAAACCAAAACGTGAACCAATTGTTGCAGAACAAAAAATTGGTAGAAACGATAAAGTTGAAATCAGAAATTTACAAAGTGGAGAAACCAAAGAAGTGAAATTCAAACAAGCTGAAGGGTTAATCTCAACAGGACAATGGGTGATCGTTCGTTCGTTATGAATGTAGTCTAGAGTCGTTAGTTGATAGTCTTTAGGCCAGCTCATGCTGGATGAGATCGATCAGTTACGATTTTATCTTAATAAATAATATTGAATTGGAGAAGGAGATCATTAATGGTCTCCTTTTTTTATGCGTTATACTTTGGGCGTTCTCCGTCTCAGATCATTTCGGCTATGCTCAATGATCTGAGGCGAAGTCGGGCTTTCCGTTCTAATCTTTTACCTGTCCGTCCGCCTCAGGCGGATGGACAGATAAAAGGATATCCACTTCAATCCCTAACGCAAAAAGACAAAAGATGGCATGACAAAAGATCAAAGATGAAAGAGGTCACCTTTGCTTATTTTGTTCGGCTGATAGCCGTATGAGGATCGGATTATATGTGACCCCTACAGGGTCATAGCACCTTTTCAGTATTCGGGGTTAGGT
>NZ_JHXV01000041.1 GCF_000621625.1 Crocinitomix catalasitica ATCC 23190 | reverse complement strand
TATAAATTATCACAAGAGCTTAGATTATTTTTTAATACTAAAACAGGAAAAGGTATTGCTTTAACAAAATTAGCCCAGTGGTATGATAAGGTTGAAAAATCAGGATTTAAAAGTTTTGCTACCATTATGAATACTATTCGAATCAACTACGAGGGGATTGTTAATTATTTTGAACACAGAAGTACAAATGCAGCTGCAGAATCTTTTAATGCAAAAATTAAAGCGTTTAGATCCCAATTTAGAGGTGTGAAAAATGTTGCTTTCTTTTTATTCAGATTAACTAAAATATATGCCTAGTCCCCAACAATTGGTCTTGATCCGGTGTTCTTGTATTGAAAAATTAATACCAGAATGTGAGAATTATAATAATCGTAGTACACGATTGTTTTATGAATAAGTGGAAGAAACAAATGACTTACTTTATTCAATCAACGGATTTAATAAAATTATATACCTAGATGTTAATAGAGTCGTTTTAAGCGTCGTTTAATCTACTTGCGAAACTTTTTACATTCCGAAAAAAAAGATCAAATTAGGGCGTTAATTCCCAACAATTAGAATGATTAGATATTCTTGGAAACAAAAAAACCTCAGCTTACGCTGAGGTTTTTTATTTTCGTGGGCCTTACTGGATTCGAACCAGTGACCCCCTGCTTGTAAGGCAGGTGCTCTGAACCAACTGAGCTAAAAGCCCCACTATCGCTTTCGTTATTTATTACCTTTGTAATACGTGATTGCGGGTGCAAATATACGCAGCTTTTTTAAACCTGCAACTATTTTTTGAAAAAAATTTCATTTATTTTTTCAAATAAATAAAAACTACCGCAAATCAATATCAAATCTGTAGTATTTGCCTTTTTTTGAACCTGCATAATCGCACTACTTAAATCATTGAATACCAAATAATTTAATTTATTCTCTTTCGCAAATCCGTCAAATATTTCCTTTTTTACACTTCTTTTTGAATTAAATTCAGAAAAATAATATTTGTACTGTTTTGGTAAAATTTTAAATATTTCATCCACTTCTTTATCATCCGAGGCACCATATATCAAATGGACATCTGAATAATTCATTTGATTTATCTCAAATATTAAGTTTTTTATACCGGCAACATTATGTGCAGCATCAACAATTATATCCGGTGCATGTTTTATTAAATGTAATCGCCCAAAGAAATTAGTGGTTTTTATCACTGTTTCTATTCCTTGATTAAAATCGTTCTCTGATATTGTCCAATTTTTTTCTCTCAATACTTCAACCCCACTTAAAACGGTATGTATATTTCTTTGTTGGAATTTACCTAGCAAATCTGTTTTAAGATGATTTAACGGCGTTTTATCCGCAAAACGAATACTTGCTTGCTTTGATTTCGCAACCTCCTCAAAAACTTCTACCGATTCGCTTTGTGTCTGTCCAATGACAACTGGTGTATTTTGTTTTATGATACCTGCTTTTTCTCTCGCTATTGCTGATATCGTATTTCCTAAGAACTGCGTATGATCTATTCCAATATTAGTGATAATCGAAAGTGCTGGATTGATAACATTGGAAGCATCCAATCTTCCTCCCAAACCGGTTTCAATAACCATCACATCACAATCGTTTTCTGCGAATGCCAAAAACGCCATTGCCGTAGTAATTTCAAAGAATGAAATTTCGTGGGTTTCAAAATATTCTCGATTCCCTTGTATGAAATCTAAAACAAATGATTCGTCTATCAATTCACCATTAATCTTAATCCGTTCTCTAAAATCGAAAATATGAGGACTGGTAAACAAGCCAACTTTGTAACCTGCATGTTGTAAAACTGACGAGAATATATGAGAAACAGAACCTTTACCATTCGTTCCTGCAATATGAATTGACTTTACTTTTAATTCGGGATTCCCTAGATGGGTGAGTAAATTCTGGATACGTTCTAAACCTGGTTTATATGCCGTAGCTCCTTGTTTTTGATAATTGGGAATTTGTATAAACAACCAATCAATCGCTGACTGATAATCGGACATTAAACTTTCTTAAAGTGGAATCGCTTATAACCTACATGTTCTTCACCAGAACCAGGCTTACTATCATACTTCATTGAAGCTGCTGCTTTTTTAGCTAGCGTAATTAGATAATCACTACCACTAGTTGATTCTGTAGCCTTCAACCTTGTTCTTACAACTTTACCACTAGCGTCTACCCATATATCTAAAGCGATAATACCTTCTTCTTGTGCATTTGAATTAATGTCTGCTCCCTTTACAACCTTACGATTGGGATTGTATTTACCTGTAGCGTCAGGTCCATCTCCTTCACTATCTCCAACTCCTGTACCTTTTCCAAAATTATCACCATCACCCGTTTGACCATTGTTTCCTGTTCCTCCGCTAAATGTAAAACTAGCATCGGGTTTAGGTTCTGCAACCTTTGTCGTTTTTGTAGTTTTAGAATTACCACTACCAGAAGGTACAGAAACTGTTGCTTCTTCTTGTTGCTCTATTTTAGGAGCAGATTGTTGAACAGTTTTAACCTCTGGTGTCGTTGCTTCTTCCGGTTGATCATTACTTCCTGCTGAACTCCCTCCACTCTCAATCTCAACATCCGGCATTTCTATTTCAATAATTACTTCTTTAATTGGCGGATCTGGTTCCTCAAGACTTACTAAGAAGAAAAATAAAATCATGAGCATAATAAAGACCAAAGATGCATAAAATGCTCTTCTGTGATCCTCTTGTTTTAAGTATGATAATATGCTCATTTCAACCTTACTTTAGATTATTTAAAAACCAATATCGGTTTCCATTTATTCTTCTTAGACAATGCGATTAATTGGAATACAAATTCGTAATCTGCATTTCTATCACCAGAAATCTTGATATTCTTATTTTCCAAATTCTCTGCCATTTTGGCCATAATCAAAGGCTCAATCTCTTCATACGTATATTCAGTTTCAAAATCCTCTTGCAATACGTACATATTATTCGCATTGACACCTACGTTCAAAGTAGAATTTTCTTTTGTATTTTTTGAGTTATTACCATCTGGCAAATCAACAGGAATTCCTGGTTCTGCCATTGTACTCATGATAATAAAGAATATCAATAACAAGAATACAAGGTCAGTCATTGAAGACATTCCCCCTTCTGCTTTTACCCTATTTCTTCTACCTAAATCCATATCTTACTTTATTGTACAACTATTTCCCTGGTTCGTTCAATAAATCTAAAAATTCAATTGAAGCACCTTCCATTGTATGGATTACTTTGTCAACTTTTGCAACTAAATAATTATATGCCATATATGCAATAATACCCACTACTAATCCAGCAATAGTAGTTACCATTGCCTCCATAATACCGCCTGAAATTGTTTGAATTTCAATAGTTGCTTCAAATTTCATTGCATGGAATGTTTTCACCATCCCTAATGTTGTTCCTAAGAAACCAATCATTGGTGCAACACCGGCTGCTGTAGCTAAAAAGCTTAATCTCTTTTCTAATTCGTAAATCTCTAATTTACCAACATTCTCAATTGAACTTACGATATCACGCATCGGTCTTCCGATTCTAGAAATACCTTTTTCAACCATTCTAGCTGCAGGATTATTTGTTTGTCTACACAAATCTCTCGCTGTATCAATTTTTCCATCGATCAAGTATTCTTTTACTTTATCAATGAATCCTTTTTCATCCTTCAATGATTTATTGATAGATAAAAAACGTTCAACGAAAATATAAATCGTCATTATAGAAATAATAGCCAATGGAATCATTGCCCATCCACCATCAACGACTAACTCCCAAATTGGAATATCACGTGTTAAATCACTAACCCCGTCAACGGCATTAGTAGCATCAGCACTTGTCGCTGGATTTATATCTTGTAATAATAATGTGAAGACACTCATGTTCAATTTTATTTTATACTAAATTAACGAAAAATTCATGTAAATGTTACAAAGCGTTCATTAGGTAATATGTTAAAGCTCCGGCAAAGTAACCTACAATGGCATACAAACTAATTTTTTTGATATACCATCCAAAACTAATCTTTTCAAGCCCCATCACCGCAACTCCAGCAGCAGAACCAATGATTAATGCACTACCACCTGTTCCTGCACAATATGCTAAGAACTGCCAGAACATTCCATTTTCAGCAAAATTACCTACTCCTACAGGATACATACCTTGAGCTGCTGCAACCAAAGGAACGTTATCAACTACTGCAGACAATAGTCCAATTGCAATATTGATAGAGTATAAGTTTTGATCCAATGTGTCATCTAAGAACATTGCAACTTGTGCTAAATGACCAACCTCTTGTAAAGCAGCAACAGCCATCAAAATTCCTAAGAAGAATAATACACTTGCAGTATCAATTTTTTGTAAAACTGAAACCACAGACAATCCTTTTTTATCTTCAGATTTCTTTTTAGCGTGCAGTAATTCGGTTATCATCCATAAAAAACCTAAACTTAACATCATACCTGTAAATGGAGGTAAATGTGTAGCCGTTTTAAATACAGGAACAAATAATAATCCCGCTAAACCAACGAAGAATACTAAATTTTTCTCCCAACTTTGTGCACTTGCTACGTCATGTCCAATTCCTTCTACTTTCTCAGGTCTTTCAACAGAACCTTTGATGAAAAATGATGCAATTAATAAAGGAACAATCATTGCGACTAATGAAGGGATGATTAACTCTGTTACAATTATCATAGTACTTGGTAATTGACCATTGTTCCACAACATCGTTGTCGTTACATCTCCAATTGGAGACCATGCTCCACCAGCATTCGCAGCAATAATGATAAAACCACCAAATAACCAACGTACTTCAACATTTTTAATCAATTTTCGGATAACGGATATCATCACAATTGATGTTGTTAAATTGTCTAAGGCGGCGGACATGAAGAAGGTTAAAATACAAATCACCCATAATAGTTTAACCTTATTGGTGGTACGAATTTTATCTGTAATAATTGAGAATCCATCATGCGCATCAATTAATTCAACAATCGTCATTGCTCCCAACAGGAAGAATAATATACTTGCGATATCAAATAAATGATGAACTAACCCATGTTCAACAAAGTGTTGTACATACTCACCCGTATCATGATGCCCAGCATCAGATGCGTGATCAACAACGGCTTCTTGACTTAAGGCTGCCTTCTCATTTTTATCTTGTTCAACTTCAAGGTACTCAACAAAACCACTGTGATTCTCGCGGAGTTCTTCGTCCTGAATTAGTTCAGATATTGATTTTGAAGTATCAACTTTTAAATGTTCAGCAGGCCATAGAGCATATAAGCCCCAAGATACCATCCCTATTAATAAAGCTGATGCAGCCTTATCTACATGAATATTGTGTTCCAATGCAATCGCTAAATAACCGACTACAAAGACAATGACCATTATAATTTCAATTCCCATAATAATTTGATTTTTATACCAATTCGCTCAAAGCGATTTCAAATGCTGTTTTAGCAATTTTTGTTTTAGATGGATTAGTAGATTTAGCTGTTAATAAAGCTTCTTTTATTGTATATGATGTATCATCAAAAATACCTTGATCAGTTATTTTAGGTAAATCACTACTCATTAAATAAGCGAATACCCTTGCCATTCCACAATTCGAAATAAAATCTGGAATAACAGCAATTTTATTATCTGTATAATCTGCAATTGGTCCGAAGAAAATTTCTTCGTCTGCAAAAGGAACATTGGCTCCTGATGAGATAACGCCTACGCCAGCGTTAATCATTCTATCTACGTGATCTTGAGTAATCATTCTAGAACCAGCACATGGAATAAATACATCTGCTGGCACATCCCAAATTTTAGCACTGATCTCGTCGTAAGACAGCATATTATCAGCTACCAATTGATTACCTTTTTTATTTACGAATAGTGCTCTAACTTCTTCAAGTGTATACCCTTCTTCTTTAATCAAGCCTCCATCACGATCAATTATCCCAACAATCTTTGCTCCGTTTTGAGCTAAATAATATGCAGCAGCTGATCCTACATTCCCCCAACCTTGTACAATTACTTTTTTTCCAGCAACTGAACCTTGCCACATTTCATAAAAATGTTTAATAGATTCACTTACTCCAAAACCAGTAATCATATCTGCAACAACATATTTATTGTTAACATTTGGCGAATAAGCCGGATCTTCTATCACCTTTAAAACACCGTGACGTAATTGACCTATTCTATGAATTTTTTGAGCTTCTCTTGGTTGAAAATGACCGTTAAAAACACCTTCTTGCGGATGCCATACACCGCAATCTTCAGTAATTGGAATTACCTCATGAATCTCATCAACATTTAAATCCCCTCCAGTACCATAATAATATTTTAACAAAGGGGTTACCGCCGCATACCAACGTTTTAACACCCCCTTTTTTCTAGGATCGTTAGGATCAAAATTAATTCCTGATTTTGCTCCTCCAATTTGTGGACCTGCAACAGTAAATTTAACCTCCATCGTTTTAGCTAAAGATTCGACTTCTCTCTTGTCTAAACCTTTTCGCATTCTTGTTCCGCCTCCAGCGGCTCCGCCTCTTAACGAATTAATGACTACCCAGCCTTCAGCTTCAGTCTCAGCGTCTTTCCATTCAAAAACAATCTCTGGTCGTTTGTTCTCAAACTTTTTCAATAAATCCAACATGAAATGTAAATTTTAAGGAGCAAAAATAAGAAAGATTTTCAGTTTGCTTATTGATTACTACAAAGTTTTAGATTTGATAAATCTAAATTCATATAGGTAAATGAATTACACCTCCAGAAGAATCTCTGATCGCACCTGTAACGGATGACAAAGTATTGATTTGATTGTGCAACCTTAAATAACCTAAAAACGCAAAAATCAACGCCTCTTTAAATTCTATTATTTCATTATCTGGAACAATAAGTGCCCCGTTAATTTGAGTTTTAATTTTATCTATGATAAATTGATTATAAACGCCACCTCCTGTAAAAATTACTCTTTTTAGGTCATTCGCATTTACTACATTCGAAATTTGAAATGCAATATGTTCGCTTATTGTCGTTAAGACATTGATTGGCTCTTCGTCTGAATAAGATTTTAAAACAGGATTAAAAACGCTATTTAACCATTCAACTCCTAAGGACTTTGGTGGTTGTTCTTTATAATATTCAAGTTGATTCAAGTCTGCCAGCAACTCCTTATTTATTTTCCCTTTTTTACTTAATTCTCCATCCTTATCGTATTCTTGATTAAAATGATCTTTACAAATATCGTTTAGTGGTAAATTACAAGGTGACATGTCAAAAGCAATTCGCTTTCTATTTTTATCGAAGCTGATATTCGAAAAACCACCCAAATTTATACATCCATCGTATTCGCCGAATAAAAATTTGTCGCCAATTGGCACCAAAGGCGCACCTTGCCCGCCTAATTCCACATCTAAAGAGCGGAAATCACTGACAACTTTAATTTGACAGATATTGGCAATCATCTGCCCTGCCCCTATTTGTTTAGTAAATCCTTTATTTGGTTCATGAAAAATAGTATGCCCATGACTGGCGATAAAATCAGTCTTGTTTTCTAAATTATTGGCTTGAATAAATTCTTTAGTCTTTTCCCCAAGATATTCACCATATTCGAGATCCAATTTTTCTAGATCGCCTGGAGACATCGTAAAAGCCGATTTTAATTGTCTTAACCAATATTCAGAATAGGGAATTGCCTGCGTAATTAATTTACCGATGTTATACCCATTTTTAACGTCAATAAATTCTAGATAACAAATATCTAATCCATCTAAAGAAGTGCCAGACATCAAACCTATTCCTCTATTCATAATTTAAATTTTATCAATTGGTAAACAAATTTCGAAAACATTCTTCAAACAACAATTTTCTATTTAAAAAATGGTGAATTAAAGGCTCAATTTATGTCTTTCACAATCAAAAGAATCATTTTTTATAAACGTCTATAGAGATTCATTCCATTTTCAGATAAGTTGCTTACGATTTTTAGAGGTAAAAACTCCCTTAAAACCATGACTTAGCTATGAAAATTGATGTCATCTGTGAGGGTTTGCTATAATTGAACTCAGGTTTAAAATAATTACTAAAATTATTGTTAAATTTGCATCCACCAGTTTTCAAGCTGGAAAAGAAATTATAATTATTCAAAGTCAAAGTTAATGGAATTTAAATTTACAGAAGAACAGTTGGCAGTTAGAGATGCCGCTAGAGACTTTGCACAGAATGTGCTTAAGCCAGGAGTTATTGATAGAGATATACATGCTAAATTTCCAGCAGAGGAAGTTAAACAACTTGGAGAGCTAGGTTTTTTAGGCATGATGGTAGATCCTAAGTATGGTGGAGGCGGAATGGATTCGGTTTCATATGTATTGGCGATGGAAGAGATCTCTAAGATTGATGCTTCAACAGCTGTTTGCATGTCTGTTTGTAATTCATTAGTATGTTGGGGATTAGAAACTTTTGGTAATGAAGATCAAAAAAACAAATTCTTAGCACCAATTGCTAGGGGTGAAAAAATAGGCGCTTTTTGTTTGTCTGAGCCTGAAGCAGGTTCTGATGCTACATCGCAACAAACAACAGCAGAAGATAAAGGAGATCATTATTTATTAAATGGTACAAAAAACTGGATCACGAACGGAAGTTCTGCATCAGTTTATATCGTAATTGCTCAAACGGACAGAGAAAAAGGTCATAGAGGAATTAATGCTTTAATTATTGAACGAGGAATGGAAGGTTTCATCGTTGGTGAAAAAGAAGATAAAATGGGAATCAGAGGTTCTGATACACATACTTTAATTTTCAACGATGTAAAAGTTCCTAAAGAAAATAGAATTGGTGAAGATGGATTTGGTTTCAAATTTGCCATGCAAACATTAGGTGGTGGTAGAATTGGTATTGCTTCTCAAGCAATGGGAATTGCTTCTGGTGCTTTAGATGTAGCATTAGCATACTCTAAAGAGCGTAAGACTTTTGGTAAGGAAATTCACAGACACCAAGCAATTGCTTTTAAATTAGCTGACATGAAAACGCAAGTGCATGCCGCTCGTTTAATGTGTTTGAATGCTGCTTCATTAAAAGATCAAGGAGAAGATTATACACAAGAAGCTGCAATGGCTAAATTGTACTCTTCAGAAATCGCTCAATTTGTTACAACTGAAGCTGTACAGATTCACGGTGGTTACGGTTATGTAAGAGAATACCATGTTGAAAGAATGATGAGAGATGCTAAAATCACTCAGATTTATGAAGGTACTTCCGAAATTCAAAAAATTGTAATCTCTAGAGGAATTCTTAAAGATTAGTTTGAATAATAAAATTATTGGAAACCATTCAGTATTCGTATTGAATGGTTTTTTTACGTCTTAAAACGAAGGAATAAGAGATTCTAACCGAATACTTCGGGAACCTTTTAACAACACTAAGGTATCTTTTAAATCATCAACCAAGTCAGCCTCCAATAATTCTTGTGCGGAATTAAAATGCTTCAATTCTCCTTTAACTTTTTCAAATTCAGAACCGATTAGAATAGCATTAAGCTTGTTCCTCTTTACAAAGCGTACTAATTTTTCATGCTCATCTAAAGATGTAATACCAAGCTCTTTCATATCTCCTAATACAACCAATTTGTGAGGAGCATCCATTAAAATAAAACTTTCTAACGCTGCTTGCATACTTGTTACATTGGCATTATAACAATCAACAATCAAGGTGTTTCTTTCCGTTCGTAATATTTGCGAACGGTTATTAGTCGGTTCATAATGCTCAATTGCTTTATTAATCGCTTCATTAGTTACTTTAAAATAAACACCAATAGCTATTGCTGACAAGAAATTGATAAAATTATATTGACCGACTAACTGAGTCTTTAAAACCCCAGACGTATAAGCATTGTGAGTCCATTTAAATTGCACAAAAGGATCTTGAGCGACTAACACACCAGACACCTCAGCATCATTATTGTTATAGGAAGAATAAGTAAGTCCTGCTGGAAGAATTGATTTTAAGATTTCGTCTGCTGCATTATAAAAAAGATGCCCTTTTGATTTTTCAATATAGTCGTAAAGCTCTTTTTTTGTATTGATAACTCCTTGAATAGAACCAAAACCCTCGAGGTGAGCTGCACCAATATTTGTTATGACACCATGCGTAGGTTCTGCAATATCAACCAGTTCTTTAATATCGAACGGTTTATTCGCTCCCATTTCAATAATAGCAATCTCATGCGATTGATTGAGTTGAAGCAGCGTAAATGGCACACCAAGGTGATTATTTAGATTTCCTTGAGTAACCAGTGTATTATATTTTGAAGACAAAACTGCTCCGATTAATTCTTTTGTTGTAGTCTTCCCATTACTACCTGTTATTCCAATGACAGGAATATCAAACTGTTTTCTGTGAAAATTAGCTAGATCTTGTAACGTTTTCAAACAGTCATCAACTAAAATAAGCTTTTCGTTAACGGCATATTTTTCTTCATCTACAATAGCAAACAAACAACCTTCTTCAATAGCTTTTAGGGCGTATTCATTCCCATTAAAGTTAGCACCTTTTAAGGCTAAAAAAATACCTTTTGGAATCAAATTCCTTGTATCAGTAGTTAAACCTTCTGAAGCTAAAAATAATTTATGAATTTCTGCAATAGACATGCTTATGCATTTTTAATCGCTGCTATTCCAGGCAACTCTATTCCTTCAAGATATTCTAGCATTGCTCCACCTCCGGTTGACACATGACTAACTTTATCACCAAGGTTGAATTTATTAACAGCAGCTACACTATCGCCACCACCGACTAAAGTAAACGCTCCGTTCGCCGTTGCTTCAGCAACAGCCAAAGCTATATCTTTAGTACCACGCTGGAATTTTTCCATTTCAAAAACTCCCATCGGTCCATTCCATAAAATTAATTTTGCCTTCACTATTTCAGCCTTAAATTCCTTAATAGATTCGTCAGCAATATCTAATCCCATCCAACCATCTGGAATGGCGTTCGTTGGGCAAGTAATTGTATTAGCAGCAGAAGAGAATTCATCTGCTGCAACCGTGTCAATAGGTATTAATAATTTTACACCTCTGCTCTTAGCAGTCGATATAATTGATTTAGCTGTATCAATAAAATCATCTTCTATTAATGAGTTCCCAACGTTACCTCCCATTGCTTTTGCGAAAGTATATGCCATACCTCCACCAATAATTAGGGCATCAACTTTATCTAATAACTTTGTAATTATTGTAATTTTAGAAGACACTTTAGCTCCACCAACTATTGCAACCAATGGTTTTTCAGTCGAGTTCAATACCTTATCAACACTTTCAATTTCACGTTCAATCAAATACCCAAACATTTTATTTTCTGGAAAAAACTGAGCGATAACTGTTGTTGATGCGTGCGCACGATGTGCAGTGCCAAAAGCATCATTAATGTAAACATCTCCATGTTTTGCTAATAATTCTGCAAAATCAACCCCTCCTTTTTGTTCGCGTTGATGGAATCTTAAATTTTCTAATAATAAAACTTGTCCAGGTTTTAAATTGGCAGATTGCTCAAAAGCTCTTTCACCAATACTATCTGTTGCAAACAAAACTTCTTGACCTAAACATTTTTCAACTTCACTTACAATATTTTGTAAAGAGTATTTTTTCTCTGGCACATTCTTAGGGCGACCTAAATGAGACATTAAAACCACTGATCCACCTCCGTCAAGTACCTTTTTGATTGTCTTAATAGACGATTCAATTCTAGTTGAATCTGTAACCGCTAAAGTCTCTTTATCTAATGGCACATTAAAATCTACTCTGATTAATGCTCTTTTACCTGTAAAATCAAATGTTGAAATATTGTTCATTCTGTCCTAGTCTTTGTTCAAGCAAAGATAATTTTATCTCCAAGAATTCAGATTATTTCTTTGAAAATATTTCTAGGCACCGATCTATAATTTTTAAATGAATACTTTTCGATTAAGAACCTTATTGTCAATAAAAATTGAAACAACATATATCCCTGTGTCAATATTGTCGTCAATTGCAATTTGCTTTTGATCTTCGCCAGCACTCATCACACCGTAATTCGTACTAGAAATGATTTTTCCCGATAAATCTTGAACATTAATTGTAATGTGGGCAGGTTCATTAATCTTATACTTTACTTGAAGTTTATTCAATTTTGAAACATAATGAACATCAAATGATTGATCTAGTATCTCTATAGCTGAAATAGAACTCGTACCAGTCAAAGGAATTAGTTCGTTCCCTATAAATATTTCATCCCCCCTTGAATTCCCGTTATTATTCGATTTATTCATTATATAATACGCAGTTAATGGGCCAGAAGCTACTGCTGGTGCTTCCCAATCAAAAGTCCATGAGGTAATACCTGTTGAGTTTTCATGTCGAATATATTCTCGACCATCGCTTGACGCAACACTCGAATTATCACCTGCGGAAAAAGTTCCTGCTCTATTGTTATCCTCGTCTAAAATTGTCATTTCAAAACCATTTCTTGGACCTCCAACTGTTGAGATCGTAATTGGATAGATTTCACCAGGAACATATTCTGGTCCACCTGCCATAGAAAATGAAACAACACCATCCGAAGACATAACTTCTGCAGCATGACAAACCGTGCAAGTAGACTCTCCGGGAGCACCCGTTCTAGCCGCAGGTGGGTTACTACCCCAATTAACAGCTGTAATATCATCTACATGATAGGTTGAAATACGATTTGGTGTAAAGATAAAGGCAAAAGATAATAGCGCAACAGAGGCAAGTAATAATAATTTCATAATTTAATTTTCAAAAAAATAGATGTTTCAACTTACAAACGGTTAAACTAAGCAAACGGTTTATAAGTTACCAAAAATAATTCAAGAAAAAATGACTTATTATTTGTTTCCTATTTATGAATTTAAGCATGAGCAAATAATTATTTCCATTTTAAAAAACATTCATTTACTTTTGTTCAAACTCTGACAATGAATGATATTTTATCCACACCTATCGAATACCTTAAAGGCATCGGTCCACAGCGTGGTGAAATTCTCAGAAAAGAGGCCCATATATACAAGTTTAAAGATTTACTTAATTACTTCCCTTTTAGATACGTAGATCGTTCTCAATTCCATAAAATCACTGACATACCTTACACTGAAGGGGCTGTTCAATTAATGGGTGAAATAAGAAGTATTAAAGAGGTAGGTCGTGGAAAAGGAAAACGATTGGAAGCCAAATTCGTTGATTCATCTGGTACATTAGATTTAATTTGGTTTAAGGGCATTAATTGGATCAAACCTAAATTAAAACCAGGAATGAAAATTCTAGTTTGGGGGAAGGCAAAATTGTTTGGCACAAATTTTAACATAACGCATCCCGAACTCGAATTTATAAACGAACGAAAAGAGGTAGAAAAAGGTTTGCAAGCAGTTTACCATAGCTCAGAAAAATTACAAAGGCTAGGTTTTACTACAAAAGGTTTTGAAAAGGCTATCGAAGCATTATTGCCTACTTTAAAGAATCAAATTGAAGATGAAATTCCTCAGTGGATTATAAATGATATAGGATTAGTATCTAAAGAAACTGCATTTTTTAATATTCATCAACCAGCCACAATCAAAGAAAGTGAAAAGGCTGCTTTGCGCTTAAAGTTTGATGAACTTTTTCTATTGCAATTAGAGCTTTTATTACGCAAGCAAATCACAGAGAAGAAAATAAAAGGTTACGTTTTCAGTCAAGTTGGTGACCCTTTTAATGAGTTTTTTGCTAATCATATCCCATTCGAATTAACCAACGCTCAGAAAAGAGTTATTAAAGAGATTAGGAAAGATCTAAGTTCTGGCATACATATGAATAGGTTATTACAAGGAGACGTAGGTAGTGGTAAAACATTAGTCGCGTTAATGGTAATGTTAATAGCCATTGGCAATGGTTACCAAGCCTGTATTATGGCACCAACAGCAATTTTAGCCAATCAACATTACGAAGGTATTTCTGAAATGTTAGAAAAAATGGATCTCCGGGTTGAGCTTTTAGTTGGAGCTACGAAACAATCAGAAAGAAAAGTACTACACAAGGCCCTTCAAGCCGGTGAAATTGATATTTTAGTTGGCACCCATGCTTTATTAGAGAAAGTCGTAAAGTATAAAAATTTAGGTATCGCCATTATTGATGAACAACATAGATTTGGTGTAGCACAACGTTCGAAACTATGGGCTAAAAACGATTTACCACCTCATCAATTGGTGATGACTGCAACACCCATTCCAAGAACTTTGGCTTTAACTTTTTATGGAGATTTGGACATTTCAGTTATCGACGAATTACCGCCTGGAAGAAAAGAAATCCAAACAATGCATCGCTTCGAATCTTCGCGTCTAAAAGTATTTAAATTTATAGAAGATGAAATAAAAAAAGGTAGGCAAATTTACATTGTATATCCATTAATTGAAGAGTCAGAAAAATTGGATTATCAGAATTTAATGTCTGGCTATGAATCTATTTCAAGGAGGTTTCCTTTACCAGATTTCAGAGTTAGTATTGTTCATGGTAAAATGAAACCGGAAGACAAAGACTTCGAGATGGAGCAATTTGTAAAAGGAAACACGCAAATAATGGTTGCTACTACAGTTATTGAGGTCGGTGTTAACGTGCCAAATGCGAGCGTGATGATAATTGAAAGTTCTGAAAAATTTGGCTTATCTCAATTACATCAATTACGTGGTCGAGTAGGAAGAGGATCTGACCAATCATATTGTTTATTAATGACAGGGTATAAATTAGGTGAGAATGCAAAACGTAGGATTGAAACAATGTGCGAAACAAATGATGGTTTCAAAATCTCAGAAGTTGATTTGAAATTAAGAGGCCCCGGGGACATTATGGGAACACAGCAAAGTGGTATTCTAGATTTAAAATTAGCAGACCTTGCCAAAGATGCTCAACTGGTACAATTATCAAGGGATAAAGCGATTGAATTATTAGAAAAAGATCCCAACTTCCGTTTGCCAGAGCATCAAAAATTAGCACAGCGACTGAGAGAGATTCTAAAGGCTAAACCAAATTGGAGTAGAATCAGTTAAATTATTATAATATTCACTAAATTTAAACCAAACCAATATTTATGAAATTTCTATTATTCTTTTGCCTTATATTTTCAAGTTCCCTATACAGTCAATTATCTGGTGATATTTCTGTTGACAAAAGAGAAGTTATAAGTGATATTATCTATCACTCTGTCGGAAAACACCCTGGTATTTTAGTATTTGATATTGCCGTAAATAGAAAAGGGAAAGTAACAGGGTGTACACTAAATAAAAGTCTTTCAACTATAAGAAACACACCTATGATGATTGACAATAAAAATAAAATTTTGACTGAATTAACCTTTGCTCCAAGCAATTCGGCTCCAGAATTCCATCAAGGTAGGGTGACTTTAAACTTCAATATTTTAATTAAGGAAACTGAAAATTAACTATCAAACTCATCAAAAGCCTCTTGATAATAGTAAATTTTTATTTCAGCAGTATCACGTAAAAAATCAATTTTACCTACCTGCAGTCTGTTTATTTTTAGCCCTGTACGCTCTTCTAAATCTGCTAGCAACAATTCAATATTTTCAGGCTTAATATTTTCGATTTTTTCATACGTTATCATTTTATCAGATTCATGATTTTGTAACCACCAATTCTCCATTACAAAAACCATAAACCAAACAACACCATTAATGAATAAAATCTCGGCGTAACTCAATTTTCCCGCTAAGGCATTTATTACGGACAGTCCAATAACCAAGAATAAATAAGTCATTTCTCTAATACGCATTGCATTAGTACGATACCTAATTATACCAAAGATGGCAAAAAGCCCTAGTCCCATACCCACTTCCATCTCAAATTTCTTCAAAGCAAAGCAAATAAAGAATGAGATAATCGAAATCATGTAAAACGTAAAAAGGTAATTTTTACGAGGTGTATTTTTGTAATAAATATAACGTACGATCGCCGTTAGAAAAATAAAGTTGATTGCAAAACGAAGTATTAACTTCCACAAATCATCATCCATTATTTTTAGTCCTAGAAAGGTTGAATCTGCTCCCATTTTTTTATTTAATCTATTTTATCTATGAATATTAATTTACTTTTAAAATTGTTATATTTCAATTCAGGATATAGTCCAATTGAACCAACACAATATTTACTAATACTATAAGGTCTTATCATCTTTTCTTTCATCAGCTTATAAAAAGTACTCAAACGATTTAATTTTTCTTGCTTTAATTCTGCTATAACCAGATGATCATATGCCACTTTTTTTTCTCCTATACTATATTGCACCCCCAAATCGAATGTTAATCGTTCTTTTTCATGCTTATTTACTAATGTAATTCGGCTAAAACTGTTCCATAATTTAGGCTCTAATGACACTTCTTTTTCTAATACACCAAAAATAAACGCTTTCGATTTTGTACTTAAATCCTCTTCAAAATCATTAATAGGAATTCTAACCTTATCTGTACGTCCTTTAAATTTATGCTTAATCTCTAAGAAAAAAAGATTCGACTCTATATATTGTCGAATACGGATTTTATATCGATTCGCTTTACCATTATGGTGTTCTAAAAAAAAATCAAAATTTTTCGTGTCAAAATAGAGGGTTTTATAATTCGATACTTTATTCCCATTAATTTCCAATACTTTATAATCTTTAGACAATTCTTTTAAAAGACCACCCAACTTATTTTGAGAAAAAACAAATTTAGTGTCCGTCCTGTTCATTAAACGAACAGCATCCATTTCTGTAAGGTTGATACTTTCCAACTCACTTAAAACTTCAGAAAAACTTGAAGAAATCTTAGACATAGGCGCCAAATGTAAGCTATTTATAGATTTAGAAAAAAATTAAAGCTAAAAATTTAACAATCCTTAAAGAAATAATGGTGTTTTGATAAAATCTGGCTATTCCTTTTCCGGCAGATCAGCATTTTTATATGAACTTGAGTAATGCAGTAATGGCATACGCACATTAAAATAGAGTTGTTTTATACGGCTTTTACGCGACTGATTCTTTTTTGAAAAAGTTAACAGATCACAATCATTTATTAATGATTGTTCAACCACTTTTAATCCTAAATTTCCAACAACTCTATATTCGTCATCTACAGAAATGACAACAAATGCAGAAGATGCTGCTTTTCCATCACCACTTGATAAAATAACATTTAGAAATCCATAATAATGTTTAGCATAAATTTTTGCCTGCTCAATTTCATTCTGAGAAACTAACAACAAGAACATTTTAAGGTAGACTTCAATATCAACTGCATTTTCTATCAAAACTTGTTCCCCTAAAAGTATAGTTTCAGCAACTTTTGACGAATCTTGATCAATCTTTGTATAAAAATTATTGAATTCTTTTTTTTTTGTTGAAATCCCATAAGGGTGATAATTCTCTTGGAATACATTACCATAATATAAATACCAATAGTCTTTATCGTTGATAGATGTGTCACCTGAGACAATTCGATCATATAAATGCGCATAAAAATAGGCGCTAGTACTGTCATAAATTCGCTGCTTAACGTCATCAAAATCAACACTTGCAACCTTTTGGTTAAAAGCTATAAAATTAAAAGTTAATGCCAAGAAAAATAAACTTAACTTCATCAATGGGTTTGAATATTATACATTATTAATAACCAAAAATTGAAATAAGTTACACTTTTAATTTGAATCGGAATTTTGGATCTCTCAAATTCAAGGATCAATTAGGTGTTTATTTGAACCAAATGTATTCTACATTTTGAAAATAAAAAATTATATTTGTCTCTTCATTCAATAAAATTGAAACTATGGCTACAAAACGTGCAGCAAGTAAAACACCAACTAAGACGACAAGAAAATCGGAAGCTACAAAATTTTCGAAGGAAACGTATATTAAGTGGTATACAGATATGTTATTGATTAGGAAATTTGAAGAAAAAATTTCTCAATTATATATCCAACAAAAATTTGGTGGTTTTTTGCACGTATATATCGGACAAGAAGCTATAGCAGTAGGAACTGTTTCCGCAACTAAAAAAGGAGATAAACATATCACTGCTTATCGTGATCATGGACACCCTATTGCATTAGGAACAGATCCACGTGTTTTAGCGGCCGAACTTTATGGCAAAATCACGGGTTGTTCGAAAGGAAAAGGTGGATCAATGCACTTTTTTGACGTTGAAAAAGGATTCTATGGTGGACATGGCATTGTAGGTGCTCAAATACCAATGGGTGCTGGTTTAGGTTTTGCTGAACAATATAAAGGAACAGATAATATAGCTATTTGTTCGTTTGGTGATGGTGCTGCTAGACAAGGCGCACTTCATGAAACCTTTAATATGTCCATGACTTGGAAATTACCTGTGATTTTTATTATTGAGAATAATAATTACGCAATGGGAACTTCAGTTGAGCGTACTACTAACGTAACAGACATGTCAAAAATGGGCTTGTCTTACGAGATGCCTTCTTTTTCAGTAGACGGAATGAAACCAGAGTCTGTTCACGAAGCAATTGCTGAAGCAGCTGCGAGAGCGAGACGTGGTGACGGTCCAACTTTATTAGATATTAGAACATATAGATATAAAGGACATTCAATGTCTGATCCTCAAAAATACAGAACGAAAGACGAGGTTGCTGAATGGCAAGCTAAAGATCCTATCGATCATGTATTAGAAGTGATTAAAAAGAATAAATATTTGACTGCAGCTGGAATCAAAAAAATTGATGACTGGGTAAAAAATGAAGTTGTTGAATCAATTAAATTTGCCGAAGAGTCAGCATTCCCAACTCCAGACGAATTGTATAAAGATGTTTACGATCAAGGAGACTATCCTTACGTTAAAGAATACTTAGCTTAAATAATAATCATTAATCAGTTTTTACCAATTGATTTAAACCTAAAATAGATAGAAAAGATGGCTGAAATTGTTAGAATGCCGAAATTATCTGATACAATGACTGAAGGCGTAGTTGCTGAATGGTATAAAAAAGTCGGTGACACAGTTGCTGAAGGCGACTTATTAGCAGATATTGAAACTGATAAAGCCACAATGGAATTCGAATCATTTTATGACGGAATTCTATTGCATATTGGTATTGAAAAAGGTGGAGCTGCACCGGTAAATGATATTCTTGCCATTATTGGCGAGAAAGGCGAAGATATTTCAGCATTATTAAAAGATGCAGAAGGAAAAGAGGAGGAAGCAGCACCGAAAGAAGAACCGAAAGAAGAGAAAGCTCCTCAAGAAGTAACTAAACCTGAGAAGGCAGTTGAAGCTTCTCAACCTACTCTGACAAAAACGTCTGAATCGAATGATGGTGGTAGAGTTTTTGCATCGCCTTTAGCTCGCAAAATGGCTGAAGACAAAGGTATCAACTTGTCAATGGTCAATGGTACTGGTGAAAACAATAGAATTACTAAAAAGGATATCGAAAACTTTAATCCGGCTAACGCTGGTGGTTCGGCAATGTCTCAATCAGTTAATACTGGCGTTGAATCTTATACTGATATGCCGCTTTCTCAAATGAGAAAAGCAATTGCTAAAACATTATCTGCATCTAAGTTCTCTGCACCACACTTTTATTTAAAAGTTTCGGTCAATATGGACAATATGATTGCTTCGAGAAAAGTAATCAATGCTGATGATGATGTAAGAATCTCTTTTAATGATATGATTATTAAAGCTACAGCAAGTGCTTTAAGAAAAAATCCTAAAGTGAATTCAGATTGGACTGGAGATGCTATTCGTTATAATGACCACATTCATATTGGTGTTGCCGTTGCTGTAGACGAAGGTTTATTGGTACCAGTTATTCGATTTGCTGATACAAAAGGTTTTGCTCAAATTGGAAGTGAAGTTAAAGTATTGGCTGAGAAAGCTAGAACTAAAAAAATTCAACCAGACGAAATGCAAGGTGGAACTTTTGCGATCTCTAACCTTGGTAATTATGGAATTGAAGATTTTACTTCAATCATCAACCCTCCAAATTCATGTATCTTATCTGTTGGTGAAATTAAAGCAATGCCGATTGTAAAAGATGGTGAAATTGTGCCAGGTAATATTATGAAATTAACTTTAGCATGTGACCATAGAGCCGTTGACGGTGCTGTTGGATCTGCATTCTTAAAAGATTTAAAGAACTTATTAGAGAATCCTGTTAAAATGATTGTTTAATACTTCCAAATATTTATTTAAAAAGCCATCAGTCAATTGACTGATGGCTTTTTTGTTTTATTGAATATAAATTTCTGTTCTTCTATTCATTGCCTTCCCTGCTTCGGTTTCATTCGACTCGATTGGTTTGGTTTCTCCATAGCCTTTCGCTGTCAATCTAGTCCCCGAGATTCCCTTCGATACCAAATAGTCTTTAACAGCAGTTGCTCTTGCTTGAGATAAGGTTAAATTTGAATTACTCGCCCCATCCGAATCTGTATGACCTGCTATTTCAATATGAATAGAACTTTTCACTTTTAGAAAACTTACTAATTCGTCAAGTAAACCATATGAATCTTCTTTAATAATTGATTTAGCTGTCTCAAAATGAAGGTCACTTAATACGAAAGTCGTTTCCTCCTCGTATTTCACGACGATTTGCACGTCATTATAGACCTCTCTTTCCTTGAGTACAGGAATTTGTATCGCAGCATAATCGCGGGTGTTTGAAACGCTCTTTAATCGAATATTATACAGACCTGCCGATAATTTCACTTCTAAATTCCCTTCGGCATCAGAAACGCCATCGGCTACTATTTTTTCTTCGGTGTCAAAAAATAGAATCTGCGCCCCAGCAATTGGCTGATCGTTTAAATCACATACAAATACTTTGGCCTCGGCTTGTTCTTGAGCATATACTATACCCGAAAATAAAAAGGCAAATAAGATAATTGTGTTCGTTACTTTTTTCATATCAATAAGATTGTTGTTTCTTTATTGAATGTAGAAAGCCTTAAAAAGTAACCATTCCTCCTAAAAAATAAAACCCCATTAAGTTTTCACCTAACGGGGTTTCAAGTATTTTTAGTTCGATTTACACCGAATATACTGCGCTTTCTGTAGCGAAAGTACGATCAATTTTTTTAAATAATCCTTGTAAAACTTTACCTGGACCAACTTCTACAACTGAATCACAACCGTCTGCGATCATTTGTTGCATCGTTTGTGTCCATTTAACTGGCGCAGTTAATTGTGCTATTAAATTCTCTTTAATTGCCTCAGGATCTGTTACACCATTCGCTGTCACATTTTGATAAATTGGACAAATTGGTGTCTTAAATTCTGTAGAAGCAATAGCTTCAGCTAATTCTGCACGAGCTGGCTCCATTAATGGAGAATGGAATGCTCCTCCTACCGGTAATTTTAATGCACGTCGTGCGCCTATTTCAGTCAGTTTTTCACAAGCTTCATCAATTGCAGCAATACTTCCTGAAATCACCAATTGACCAGGGCAATTATAATTTGCTGCCACCACTACTCCATCAATCGATGCGCAAACATCTTCTATTTGTTTATCTTCTAAACCTATTATCGCTGCCATTGTTGATGGTTGCGCTTCACATGCTTTTTGCATGGCTAAGGCTCTTTTCGAAACAAGTTTTAACCCATCTTCAAAATTCATACTTTTACTTGCAACCAAAGCTGAGATCTCTCCAAGAGAATGACCTGCTACCATCGTTGGTTTAAATTCTTCTCCTAATAAATCGGCTAGAATGACAGAATGTAAAAAGATAGCAGGCTGTGTAACCTTCGTTTCTTTTAATTGTTCATCTGTTCCATTAAACATTATTTCAGTGATATCAAATCCTAAGATTTCGTTGGCACGATTAAAAAGTTCCTTTGCTCTTGCTGATGATTCAAAAAGGTCTTTCCCCATCCCTATAAATTGAGCTCCTTGTCCAGGAAAAACGTATGCTTTCATATTTCAATTTTAAATGTTTCAGAACAAATATAATTGATTGACTTTCCTAGCAAGAAAAATAGTTGATGAAATTTAATTATTTCTCAAAGACAGCTTAAATTTTCGTATCTTTAAAAAGTTATAAATAAACCTAAAAATTACTACTAATCAAAGTAGTATCAAACAATTAAAAAATCTGATATGGGAGATATGCAAGAATCACAAATGATAACATATGCAATTACCGGAGCGATAATATTGTTCCTGCTTGTGAAATCAATTATAATCGTACCTGAGAAAAAAATATTCGTAATTCAACGACTAGGTAAATTTCAAAAAATGGCTATGCCAGGTCTTGGTTTTATAATTCCTTTCATTGACAATAAAGTTGGTGTTATTAATATGCGAGTGCAACAATTAGATGTTGATGTTGAGACTAAAACAAGAGATGATGTATTTGTTCATTTACGAGTATCGGTACAATTTCAAGTTATGAGTGATAAAATATTTGAAGCGCATTATGCTTTGGATAATCACAGACACCAAATTGCATCTTATATTTTTGATGATGTAAGAGCTGAAGTACCTAAAATGGAATTGGATGATGTGTTCGCTAAAAAAGAAGATATTGCCAAAGCTGTTCGACAAAACTTAGCTGATTCGATGGATGATTACGGTTACTCTATCGTTAAAGCATTGATTACAGATATTGATCCTGACAAAAACGTGAAGGAATCAATGAATAGAATTAATGCTGCTAAACGTGATAAAGAAGCTACAATGGAGAACGCTGAAGCCAACAAAATCACTGTTGTAAAGGCCGCTGAAGCGGATGCTGAATCTAAACGTTTATCTGGTGAAGGTATTGCTCAACAACGTCTTGAAATTGTAAGAGGTTTTAAAGAGTCTGTTGAAGATTTCCAAAAATCACTAAAGAATATTACGCACGAAGAGGTGATGCAGTTTGTATTGTTAACACAGTATTTTGATACATTAAACAATATCGGACAAAATGGAAAGAATACTTCTATTTTAATTCCTCATTCGCCAAGTGCAATGCAGGATTTCCAACAACAAATTGTAAACGGAACCATTATTGGTAAAAAAATGGATGAAGCTTCTCAAGAGCAATCTGCAGAATAAATTAAAAACTTCAAAATAATTGTGGCGGATATCATTGTGATATTCGCCATTTTTTTGTTCTAATATTTCGTTTAAAAACCTTATATTTAATCAATAACAAAACCCAAAACATTATTTTTATCGGAATAAATAGAATAGCGTCCCTCCTTAAATCTCAATTATTGAGCTTCATTTTATTTAAATGCCTTTTCCTATTTTCACATTTTACTTTCAGTCAAATTAAAACAGATCATTCGCAAGTTCGGATTATGTTTTACAATGTCGAGAATCTATTTTTTCCGGAAGATGATAGCTTAAAAAACGATAATGAATTCACTCCAGATGGTGTGAAATATTGGAGTTATTATCGGTACCAGACTAAATTGAATAAAATTGCCAAAACAATTATTGCAGTTGGCGAATGGAATGCTCCTGCCATTGTTGGACTCTGTGAAGTTGAGAATATTCAATGTGTTAACGATCTCATCTATGCAAGTCCATTAACGCGGTATGGCTATCAGGGCATATTAATTGAATCCGGTGATAGAAGAGGTATTGACGTCGCAATGATTTATCGGCCGGACCTATTTACAGTCATAACGCAAAATGCTTTAATTATTAATTTCCCTGAAGAGAATGCAAGACCTACAAGGGACATACTTTATGTTAAAGGGCTCGTTGGAAATGATACGATACATGTATTTGTCAATCATTGGCCATCGCGATATGGGGGAGAATTAGTATCCAGACCAAAAAGAAATTTTGCTGCTAAAGTTCTAAAGTCCTCAATCGACTCTATTCAACGTATAGATTCGACGGCACGAATTGTTGCTATGGGGGATTTTAACGACCACCCTACAGACGAAAGCATGTCTTCTATTCTATATGCGCAGAAAGACAAAAACAACTTAAAGAAGGATGATTTACTAAATCTTACTTGGCAATACGAACATAAAGAAGGTACGCATCAATATCAAGGTAAATGGTCTATTCTTGATCAGTTTATTGTGAATAAACAGTTTTTAGATTCTAGCTCAAATCTCTTTACTTCAGAAAGTGCGATGCATATTTTTAAACCTGATTTTTTACTCTCGCCAGATAAAAATGGAATGGATAACATTCCAAATCGAACATATATTGGGTATAAATACAATGGCGGATATTCTGATCATTTGCCTATTTACTTAGATCTTTTCTTAAAATATTAAACAAAAAAAACGTCACTCGATAAAGTGACGTTTCAAATATTTTTAAGGGTATCCTAGATATCTCCAGGTCCACCTACAGTTTTGTATTCTTTTTGTTTTGGTTTTAATTTCTCAACAAAGATTACATAAAAATGTGCATTTTCTTCATTGATAATCTCTTCAGAAATACCGTTAATAACACCAGGAGGTCTATTATCTTTATTTCCAAATTTCATATCCATCAATTCGTAAGTACCGTCTTCGAATTGTAAGAAGATAGAAACTATCTTACTATTTTCAATCCTTACTTTTCCTAAAAAGCAAGTTGATTCTCCGTCCTCAACAAAACTGATATATACTTTTCGATGCATATCATCAGAAACTGAATATGCGCCCCTTTTTTCAAATGCACTTCGCCATTCTTGCAGGCAGCCTGTTTGGGCGTACATATTCGTTAAAAAAAATGAGAGGCATAAAAGTAATAATGTCTTTTTCATAAATTGAATTTTATTCTTAAGATCAATGAATTTTCAAATATAAGACAACTTTAACAAAACTACCGAAATTGGTCGATACATTTTTCTTACATTTGATAAAACTCTTGTCGATGTCATTAAAACAAATTTCGAACCATTTTTTAGAAGCGCAAAAAGTTCTTGCTGAATTCATTGATAATGAATCAAATATAGAAAAAATAAAAACAATTGGTGATGCAATGGTCAGTGCTATCAATAATGGTCAAAAAATTATTTCTTGCGGAAATGGAGGATCAATGAGTGATGCCATGCATTTTGCAGAAGAAATGACAGGTCGTTTTAGAGAAAATAGAAAAGCATTGCCTGCCATCGCAATTTCAGATCCTTCTCATTTATCTTGTATTTCGAATGATTACGGTTATGATTTCGTTTTTTCACGATTCGTTGAGAGTCTGGGTCAAAAAGGTGATGTTTTATTGGCTATTTCTACAAGTGGAAACTCCAAAAATGTAATTGAAGCAATAAAAGCTGCGAAGGCTAAAGGCATCTTTGTCGTTGCATTAACTGGTAAAGATGGCGGTAAGATGGCTGATATGGTAGACATTGAATTGCGCGCTCCTCAAAGTGAATGGGCAGATCGTGTGCAAGAAATTCATATCAAGATTATCCATTCATTGATCCATTATATCGAATCGAATATCTAATCTATTTTTTTCTTTTTTTAGCAGCGCGATGTTTCATCAATAAAAAATTGATTAAGCCTCCTATTATTGCCGAGAATAGAATGATGAAAATTATTCGAACCCTAAAGGTCATATTGAAGAATTCCAATTCTACTTTGTTCGAGTTTTGAACGATAAAAGTAATCAACACTATACTTAGCAAGGTCATCATAACCAATCTTACTTTCTGCAAAAAAGGTACTTTAACCACCTCCGGTTGAACTTCTTTTATGACTTGCTCTTTGTTTTCTGTTGACTCACTCATTATTACTCTATTTTTTCTTTCAGAGATTTAAGTTAGGGAAAATTTTGGAACCGTTTTAAAATAAATAAAAATAAAACGATTAAATTTTAATCTAAAATTGATTAATATCTAAACAAAATAATTATATTTGTAATTCCCCCGTACTATTTATTACTAAACTTTTAATATGTTGGTAAAAACATATGGGTATGCCGTATACGGAATTGAAGCATTACCAATAACTGTAGAAACGAATATTGGTAAGGGGATTAACTTTTTTATGGTTGGTTTGCCTGACAGTGCTGTCAAAGAAAGTCATCAGCGAATAAAAGCTGCTTTCACCAATACCGAATTGAAATTCCCCCGCAAAGAAATCACGATTAATATGGCACCCGCCGACATCCGCAAAGAAGGTTCGGCTTACGACTTAACCATAGCTGTTGGTGTATTAGCTGCGAGTGAGCAAATTTTAGAGGAAGAAATTGCGGATTACCTAATCATGGGCGAGCTGTCTTTAGATGGTGGACTAAGACCAATTCGTGGTGCATTATCCATGGCTATAAAAGCCAAAGAGCAAGGATTTAAAGGTTTTATTCTTCCCAAACAAAACGCCAGAGAAGTTTCTATTGTTGAAGGATTGAATATATATGGCATCGAATCGATAACAGAGGTTGTCGGTTTTTTCAATAAAACGATAGATCTCGATCCTTTTCAATACGTGGCTGATGATGATGCTTACGATTGTAGTGAATTCGCCATTGATTTTGAAGATGTAAAAGGACAAGAAAATGTGAAACGCGCATTGGAGATAGCGGCGGCTGGAGGGCACAATATTCTCCTAGTCGGTCCACCAGGATCAGGTAAAACAATGTTGGCGAAGAGACTGCCTTCTATCCTCCCCCAATTAACACTCGAAGAGGCTTTGGAGACGACTAAAATTCATTCCGTAGCTGGTTTGGTGGGCGAAAATAGAGGTTTATTGACGACGCGTCCATTTCGCAGCCCGCATCATACAGTGAGTGATGTCGCCTTAGTTGGAGGAGGTTCGAATCCAAAACCGGGTGAAATATCTTTGGCTCATAATGGGATCTTATTTTTGGATGAACTCCCAGAATACAAACGGCAGGTTTTAGAAGTGATGCGTCAACCTTTAGAGGACAGAGTTGTATCTATATCTAGAGCTAAAATGTCAGTTGAATATCCTGCAGGGTTTATGTTAGTGGCTTCGATGAATCCCTCACCATCTGGAAATTTTTACGATCCAAACGATCCGAATTCTGATCCTGAGTATATTGTTAAACGCTATATGAATAAAATATCAGGTCCGTTGATGGATCGAATTGATTTACATATTGAAGTGCCGGCTGTGCGTTTTGACGAATTGGCAAAAGGGCCAAAAGGAGAAACCAGCTTCACTATTCGACAACGGGTAATGGAAACAAGGAAAATTCAAGAAGAGCGTTTCAAAAACATTCCTAAAATTCATTACAATGCCCAGCTCCATTCGAAGTTAATCGAGAAATTTTGTCGAATCGACGAAATAGGAATGGCGATGTTAAAGAACGCAATGGACAAAATGGGACTGTCAGCACGGTCGTATGCAAGAATACTAAAAGTATCTAGAACAATAGCAGATATGGATAGTTCACAGGGGATTGCGGCACATCATATTGCCGAGGCCATTCAATTCAGAAGTTTAGACAAAAACAATTGGTTAGAATGATGGTACGGTTATTGACTTAACGATGTTTAGAACTCAACTAAAATAAAAATTTCTGTTATAAATCTTTTATTATATTTACATCTAAACTCATAATATGGAAAGAAGATCAATCCTTGTACCGCATGATTTCACAGCAGTAGCGGATAACGCTGTAAAATATGCATTGAAGCTTGCAGCATCGATACATGCGAATGTTGATTTAGTACATATTGTTAAAGATAGCAGTCAAAAAGCAAAAGCTAAGCAAGAATTTGAAAAGCTTAAGCTAAAATTGACTGAAATTCCAGCAGGTGTAATTGTTAATACGCATGCTGTTGTAGGATCTATTTACACGGAAATTGCAAGTACAGCTGCGGATCTAAAGTCGACTGTTATTATTATGGGGACGCATGGTGCTAAAGGCATGCAGAAGTTATTTGGTAGTTTTGCCATTAAAGTTATTACAAGTACACATGTACCATTCCTTGTGGTACAAGACAATTATACGGGTTACGATACTTCTAAAATTGTTGTTCCAATTGACGAATCACAAGAGAGTTTACAGATTGCTCAGGTAGCAGCTGGACTTTCGGATATCTTAAAATCAGAGATTCATATTGTTAGTGAGAAGAAATTAGACAGTAATTTGAAATTAAAAACAGCTGTTCACAGTGGTTTACTTGCAAAACAGTTTAAAGAGAAGAACTTGGTTTACGTGAATAAAGTATTGGATCGTAAAAAAGGATATTCAACTGATATCGTTAACTATACAATTGAAGTTGGCGCTAATTTAATTGCTTTTGCCTACCATTCTGACGCGCTATTACCTCAATTCGACACTTTTGCACAAAGCTTAATCACGAATAAATCTGGTGTGCCAGTATTGGTTTTAAATTCTAAAGAAGCAGGGAATTATTTCTTTTAGTCTTTTCGATTAATTGAAATTTATTTTTTCAATTTGAAATTTTCTATTAAAAAGGAATAGATATTGTCCTTATATAAAAATTGGAGTTTTATCGTCAACCTAATTCAGTTATTTGACTACCCGAAATTGAATCTAAACCTCCATTTTGTGTGTGTGTGTGTGTAAATCATAAGCCAATTCATAAAAATCTGCAATGGCGTATAGGTTTTAAGCGCTTAGCACTGGTTTCGAGTTTGAAATCATAAAATAAAAATAATTTCTGTAAATAATTTACACGTTTTTAACTGAATATTAAAGTTTTAGCGAAAAATTAGATCGCAATTAACATCCGCAAAAAACAATAACTAGAACTTAAACTTGCAATTGATCTCAGTCCCGCACTGCAGCCAAAATATTGGGGCATATATAATCCCATCCGCAATTTTTTCATAATCCTAACACTAAAATTCGCTACAGCGTAGCGAAACCTCAATAAAAAAAAATCGCCACACCGTGGCACCGACTTACTACAGCGTAGTAATACCTTTTACAAGCCTCTGAACCATCATTCTACAATACACCTTTTTTACTAACCACTATAGACTCAAGACTAACGACTCAGGACTCAGGACTCAAAGACTAAAAACTACAACACCACAATTTTCTCCACCACTTCAAACCCATTATCCGCTTTAAATTGCAGTAAATAAACCCCTGTACTTAGGTCTTCAAGATTTAGGGTGACATCTCTAAAATACTCAGGAATGGTAGCGTTAAAAATTAGGCGTCCTGCGAGGTCGTGAATAAGTATGTTGGCCGAAAGTGTTTCCCCGCCTGGGTTATAGCTGATTGGGATTTGACCATTGTTGGGATTTGGGTAGAGTTTAAAATTAGCCAACGGTGCTGGAATATTGGTGATTTGAGTGGTGAATGTTTCACTTTTATGATGATAACAAGCATTTATAGTGAATGTGATTTCTTTTGTACCGTTGCTCGTATAAGTATGCGTAAAAACGGTGTCGTCATGTTCGGTAAATGTAGTGTTTGAGCCATCGCCCCAATTAATTTCACCATCACCAAAACGCTGAGAGGCATTGGTTAATGTCACTGAATTATTAATGCTGTCCGTGCTGATGGCAACAGATTTTATAGGAGGTCCTTCAAAACCCAAACAATTGGTGCGTATTACCCAACCGTCTTGCGAATTGGTATCACTGTCACCAAATACAAAACCACCAAATAATAAATCACCACCAGGCAATACTTCCATGTCCCATAAATAATGGTCGTTTTCACGGATTTTAAATAGGCGGTTCCACAATACATTGCCTGAAAAATCTGTTTTCATTGCCCAGCCGATGGGATCACCGACAGCTGTATCTGTGCTTGCTCCACAAAAAACATATCCATCTTCAACCAATACAACATCATTAAAAACTTCATCTAATACATAAAATAATGTAGAATTTGTATCAATATTTGTATAATAATTGTCCCAAATTTTATTTCCATTTTCATCTATCTCCATCGCATATCCATGACTGGCCCTGCTCAAATCCCAATCTGGATCAATAAATTTGTAATTACCATAAACTAAAGCATGCCCATTTTCTAAGGCGAGCACTCTACCTAATTCATGCCCTTCTCCCCCAAAGCTTTTTTCCCATTCTAAATTGCCTTCGCTGTCTGTTTTTACTACATATATATCTCTATCTCTGCCTGGGTGAGAGGTTGTGAAGCCTGCCATAATATAGCCGCCATCGGCAGTGGTGTCTACTGAATAGGCGAATTCACCATCAAAACCTCCATAGGTGTTTTCCCATAAAATATTGCCGTCTGGATCCATTTTAATTAACCATGCTTGGCTAATTAGGTCAAAATCTTTAAAACCACAAAAAATATAATTCTTATCTTTTGTCAGTTTACAACTGGCTAATGCAGAAAAATTAATAGAATCTTTAAACTCTTTTGTCCATAAGGTGTCGCCATTTCTATTAATCTTAAAAATAATTGCATTCGGGCTAGTGCCATCAACAAATTTCATCTGGCCAGAAAAAATTATATTTAAACTGTCATCAATAAACACTGAATTATTTTCACCAGTTGTAAAATTATCAGCAAGAGTCTCAGTTGGAATTATTAAAGTGTCTAATGCGTAACCATCTACATTACACACAAATACGTATGGTGTGTTGCCGATTAAGGGACTTCCAATTACCAATATTTCATCTGCCCTTGTAACTACTCCTGTGTATCCTTCAAATCTGCCAATTCCACTAATATCAAAAAAATTATTAAAATAGATAATAGGATTACGAATTTATTCATTTATTGGATCAATAGTTTTTTAACCATTTGATTACCGTTTTGTGAATTAACTTCTACTAAATATAAGCCCACATTAAACAGGCTTATATCAATAATTTCACGTTTTTTGTTTGGGTTTAAGATACAAATAATTAGTGAATTAACGCGTTAGGTATTGCAGCGGATATCCTTTTCCCTACTTCTAGTGGGGGAAATATTAGAGCGTAAAGACCGACTCTGTCACCGATCATTGAGCGGTCCCGATAGCTATCCCTTAGGTTTGTTTCTTATAATATAGATATTATCTTGATGTTTATAATTAGAGTTACAACTAGTAAAGGCGAATAAACGATAGCTAAAGGTGTAAGAGACCTATGTCCCGATTTTATCCTTTACTAGTTCTTTAAGCAAGCATCAAATAGAAATTAAGGTATTAGACCTATTATCAGGGAATTAATTGTGCTTAAAGGCGTAACTCCAAAAAATAAAAGTTATGGATAAAATTAATGATTTTGTATATTTTATTGGTGTAGATATTTCAAAAAATGTTCTTGACATT
>NZ_JHXV01000040.1 GCF_000621625.1 Crocinitomix catalasitica ATCC 23190 | reverse complement strand
ACAAAAAATGCCAGCCTTTTCTTATAATGAGAAAATTTATTTCTTTACAATTTCTAGAATATGTGTTTTGTCATTTGTTTTAAGTTTTACGAAATAAACACCTTTGGCGAATTCGCTTAAACTTACTTCAGCTTTATCTATTCCTGTTCCGTTAAGCATGATATCACCATTAATGCCGATTACTTGATACGAAAAGTGACCTTCTGTAGCAATTGTGAATACATTCGTTGTTGGATTAGGGTATATAGAGAATGGTGATGTTTCATTTTCAAATACGCCTGTATGTTTAACGAGTTCAATTGATTCGCTTGCTTCACATTCATTATTATCTTTAACAACAATTATATATATTCCATTTGTTAATCCTGTTAAATCTTCAGTGTCGTCAAAATCACCTGTACCATCATTGTCCCAATCAAAAGTATAAGGCGTTGTACCACCTGATACTGTAATGTCTATTGCGCCATCTCCACCTGCATCTTCGTGTGTGATTTCAGATGCTATTGATGGGGCATCCAATATTTCTATTTCAACGGCAACGCCACATTCTTCTATATCATCACTACTAACGTTATATGTGAAAATACCGGCTTCTGTTGGTGTAAAAGCAATATTATTTTCAATACCTGCATCCCAAGTAAGTGTACCGCTTCCTCTTGCATCTAATGTTAAAGATTCTCCTAAACAAATAGTTGCTGCAGATACTGTCACAGTAAGTGGTTCGCAAGCAACTGTGATAATAACTTGCCCGTTACCATTTGTAGTGCCTACTGTGTGTACTACACTCATCGCATCTGGATGAGTATAACTACTTCCACCACCGGCGCCTTCGTAGCAACCTGAGCCACCGCCATAGTATCCGCCGCCACCACCGGTTCCGTATCCTGCTATATTGTTTGATCCTCCGTTTCCAAGTGTTCCATTACTATTTCCACTACAGCTTGCATGTTCAGTTGGACCAGCTATTCCACCAGCAACTTGACTACCTCCCGCTCCTGTGTATTGACAGTCACTACATGAGTATAAACATGCACTTTCTCCAATTAACCCGCCGCCGTGTCCGCCTTCTGCTGACCATAAACCGCAGTTACTTCCTGAGCCGCCGCCGCCACCAGCAACTATAATTCTGTCTGTTAATTCTATACCTCCTATGCGGATGTCTGAGGCTCCACCGCCACCGCCGAAATCACTTTCGAAACCTGGCTCGCCACCTCCATTATAACCGCCTGTTGTTGCTGTTCCTGCTCCACCTACAAAAATATTAAGTGTTGCTCCTGGTGTGACTTCCATATAAGCTTCAACTGTGCCGCCATATCCTAAATTTCCGTATCCGGCTGCACCAGATAGTTCCATATGTAATAATCTAACGCCTGCAGGTACTTCATATGTTTCACTTTCACCTGTATATTCGAAAGTTGTTACTTGTGAGCTTGCAGTGAACCCTGCAAGAACTAATCCTCCAAGAATGAAGATTTGTTTAAAGTAGTTTTTTAGCATAATAAATTTTTTTTACGAATTTATATTTTCACAATGCTTGATCCTTATATCCTTTACGAATGCCTTTTTTTCTTTATAAACAGCATTTTATTGGTCAGATTAATAGATTTTTATGCTCTTTTTTACTAAAACTACTGTCGCCTATTTGGTAACAATGGAGGAGGTTCTCCATTAAATGGGTTCCATCTGCTGATACTTTTAGCGTCAAAGCCTGAAGCCCGCATAATAGAACGATCGCCGTAACGTTCGCGAATATAATCCATGGCTTGGTAGAGCTTAATCGTATTGGGGTCTTCAAATAAATTGATTTGATGACCTCCTGAAACCAGATGACTAAATCGTACGCCAATTAAACGAACCATCAATCTCCGATTGTATAATTTGCGGTACAATTCCATTACAATTGGCAGAATGATATGGTCGGATGCGCTATAAGAGATCTTTTTTTGTAAAGTGTAAGTTTGAAAATCTGAATATCGAATCTTAACAGTGACACAGGCCGTTAATTTATTTCCGCGGCGCAATTGAAAAACAAGGTTTTCAGCCATAGCAGTTAAAAGTCCTTCTAGTTTTTGTACATCAATGGTATCCTTATTAAATGTCCTTTCAGTAGAGATTGATTTCCGTTCGCGGTAAGGAATAACCAAACTATGATCAATGCCATTTGCTTTTTTCCAAATATCTGTACCGGCTTTTCCAAAAACTTGCTGCATCAATTCAAGGGGCATTTCTTGAATGGATTGAATGCGTTTCACGCCTAAATCACATAATAAACGGTATGTTTTTTCGCCTACCATCGGAATTTTTTTCGCAGATAGTGGAGCGAGGAACGGCTTTTCTGTTCCGCCAATAACGGATATTTCATTATTGGGTTTTGCCTCACCAGTTGCAATTTTAGACACCGTTTTATTGAGTGACAAGCCTAATGAAATAGGTAAACCCGTCTCGCGAATGATTTTGGTGCGCAATTCAGATGCCAATTGTTGACAACCAAAAAAACGATCCATGCCTGTAAGGTCAATATAAAACTCATCAATCGACGATTTTTCATATAAAGGAACCGCCTCTTTAATGATTTCGGTTACCAATTTGGAGTATTTTGTATAGGTGCCTGAATTGCCGCGAAGAACTACTGCTTCGGGACATAATTGTTTGGCCATACGCATAGGCATGGCTGAATGAATGCCGAATTTACGCGCCTCGTACGAGCAGGATGCAACAACACCGCGGTCGGAGGTTCCACCAATAAGTACCGGTAAACCATTGAGGCGACTGTCGATGAGGCGTTCGCAAGACACAAAAAATGTGTCCAAATCCATATGCAATATTGAGCGTTCCATGTTTGATTACCCTATTTTTTTGTTTGTTTCGGGTGCTTCCCGCGGTGGGTAAGCATGTGTGTTTAATACGGTGTTCGAATAGCGCGGATCTTCAATTACACCTAATTTTTCTGAATAATCGGCCTCAATTAATATACATTCATAATCAATCACCACTTTGCCACTTATCTTATAAATGCCTTTCCCTCTTAATGGGTATTTGGCAGCAATAGCTGGAAAATGAACGGTGTCTAACCAGTTGCCTTGTTTGTCTAAAAATGTACCGAAAAACATCTTCTCATTCTTATTGGTATTGGTGCGCTTAGCATGAATTAAATAGCCTTTTACCCAAACTCTTTTGCCTTCGTATTTAGCCAAGTCTTTTACCAAAATGGGTTTGATTTCATCGGCTGTTGAAAGACTGAATGGACTGTATAATGGGAATCCCAACAATTCAATTTGATCAAAAGCATCTTCTTGCCAAGTGTTCTCCAAGGTTGGAATGGCATAATCTTTTTGCTCAATTCTAAATAGATCTTTCGTGCCTGTGTCAATCGGTTTTTTAGCAACCTTAAAATGGGCTTCCCACATTAAAGCACGTTTGTTTTTTCCAGTAAACCTAAAAGCATCAATACGAATGAGAATCGTGATTTGTTCTAAGGAGATTTTTACGCGATCGGTAAAGTCATTAAAATCTTCAAAAGGACCATCGTCTAATCTCGCACGCAATAATTTATTGGCAGCTTCAATCGAGAAACTGTGTAGTAAATGAAAACCGATATAAATGTCATTGCCCTTTAAAGAGGTGTAATAATCGCTGTTATTGAGACAAGGAGCATGAACAATTCCGCCAAATTTTCGGGCCTCATAAATGTATAATTCGGTCGAATAAAACCCGCCGTAATTATTGACGGTTGCCACCATATACGCCAAGGGGAAATATGCTTTTAAATACAAACTTTGATAACTTTCAACAGCGTAAGACGCAGAGTGACCTTTGGCAAAAGCATAACCTGCAAAACTTTCAGTTTGCCTCCAAATTTCAGCAGTTAATGCATAATTATGACCTTTTTCAGCACAATTCGAGAAAAAACGCGCTTTTACTTGCTGGAATTCCTCTCTCGAACGGTATTTGCCAGACATGCCACGACGCATTTTATCTGCCTCACCCAATGTTAATCCTGCAAAAAGATGTGCCACCTTTATTACATCCTCCTGGTAAACCATTACCCCAAAAGTTTCTGGCATCAATTCTAGTAAAATAGGATGGGCTTCTTTCCGTTTTTCTGGATTGCGATACCGTTGAATATAGGCTTGCATCATTCCCGATTTGGCAACACCTGGCCGAATGACAGAACTGGCAGCTACCAATCCCAAATAATTATCGACCTCTAATTTTCTTAAAAGCATCCGCATAGCTGGCGACTCAATATAAAAGCAGCCAATTGCATTGGCTGTGCGCAACATTTCTTTTAATTTTTCATCTTCTTTAAAAGCGGCAATATCATCAATGTCTATAGGCGGTAAATCAGGATCATTTTTTTGCGCAATGATAATGGCATCTTTTATTTTTCCCAAACCACGTTGACTGAGGATGTCGAATTTAAATAAACCTACATCTTCACAAATATGCATGTCAAACTGAATGGTAGGAAATCCTTTAGGCGGCATGAAACAAGCCGAAAAATAATTGATCGGTTGTTCTGATATGATAATTCCACTGGAATGAATGCTAAGGTGACTCGGAAATCCTTCAATGTATTTGCCGTATTTTAAAACCAATGATGCCAAATAATTACTGTCGGTATTTTGAAGGTATCCTCTACTCAATTTATCAATCTCTGTTTTAGGTAATCCAAAAACTTTCCCTAATTCTCGAATCACTGCGCGGTATTGAAACGTATTATAAGTAGCCACCAAAGCCACATGCTCAAATCGGTTAAAAATATATTTGGTCACATCATCCCGATCTTGCCACGAAAAATCAATGTCAAAATCGGGTGGATTGGTGCGGTAAAGATTGATGAATCGTTCGAAATATAAATCCAATTCAATAGGATCGACATTGGTGATGCGCAATAAGTAAGCAATGACACTATTCGCACCACTGCCACGACCAACGTAGAAATATCCCTTCGATCTAGCATAAGAAACAATGTCCCAATTCATTAAAAAATAGGAGATAAATCCCATTTCGGTGATCGTTTTAAGTTCCATTTCAATGCGCTCGTAAACGGCTGCGGTAGGATTAGGGTAACGATATGCAATACCTTGCTTACACAATTTTTGAATCAGGGCTAAATCTTCCTCTTCATCGCCTGTATAGGTACTTTGATTCTGCGGTTCTGCCTTGTCTGAAAAATCAAAAAATATCGAACAGGCATTGAGTAAATCATTCGTATTTTTTACAATCGTTTCAAATCCCGTATACAGATAACGCAATTTATCTGGGGCAACAATTTGATCGTGAAATTCGGCTTGCTCACTTATCGGTAATTTACTTAAAAGTGTATTCTTGTCAATCGCTCTAAGCAGGCGATGTGCATTAAAATCTCTTTTCGTTCTGAATGTAATGGTTTGTAAAACAACAAACTTTTGAAAGTCAATTTTTTTAAGTCGAATATAATCCAAATCACGTGGAGAAATACCTACAAATTCGTATGATTTTAAATCGTATACTTTTCCTTTTTTAAAGGGGTAAATAATAAAAACATCCTTAAAATCGGGCAGGGGATCTTCGAGCGAACAGTCGCCATGTAAAATTGCAGAGAGGTAAATATTAATCTCTTCAAAACCATCATTGTTTTTAGCTATCGCAATAAATCGCTGTGCAATTCCTTCTCTAAAATCAACACCAATAATCGGCTTAATATTATATCGGGGTGCCAATCGAATAAAGTCAAGGCAAGCTGAAGTAGTATTGATATCAGTCAATGCAAGTGTAGATAGCCCATTTAAATGAGCCAATTCGAGCAGTTTTTTGGGGCTAAAAGTCCCATACCGCAAACTATAGTAGGTGTGCGAATTGATGTACACGTGATTGTTTTTTGATTAATTTCTAACCGTAAAATTATTAAAAACTAATCAAGAAATGAAAATAATTGACGAGATTCTCGGAATTATTTTAGTAAGTATACATTATCAAAGGGTTGCCGAATAAATAATTATCCAATAACCATTCTTGCAGTCTGCTGTGATTTTTGTTCTAGTAAAATTTCTTTGTTTATGGTTACCCTTTTAATAGTCGGTTCGTCGTAGTGTCTAATCGTAACTAGCTCTAGTTTTTCATTGTATTTTACGAGGTAATCATCACCGAAAAAGGCCTTGAATTTTTCTAAATCTATTTTAGATGCATCTACACAAAATGAGAAACTCACCGCAGAGTTTTGCATCAGGTTAATGCGAATACTTTCTTGATTTAAATAACCAAAAATTTTCTCTAAATTTTCTTCAACAATAAAAGAAAAATCTTTAGGCGTCAATGAGATTAGAATTTGATCTAACTTAAAAATAAAAGAAGGGATATGATCGTCATATTGACTAGATTCTTGAATGACCGAACCTTTTTCATCCGGATGAATGAACGATTTAATGTACAAAGGAATACTTTTTCTTTTAAGCGGTTGAATGGTTTTTGGATGAATGACAGAGGCTCCAAAATAGGCCAACTCAATCGCTTCACGAAAAGATATTTTCTCCAATAAAACGGTATTTTCAAAATATTTAGGATCGGCATTTAACATTCCAGGTACATCCTTCCATATCGTAACATCTTCGGCATCCATAATGAATGCTAGAATTGCTGCGGTAAAATCAGAGCCTTCACGACCTAAAGTTGTTGTGAATCCGGCTTCGTCATGACCTAAAAAACCTTGTGTTATAGCAATTGTTTTTCCTGATTCGAAACTTGTGTTTAAGGCATTTTTTACCAATTTTGTTGAGGTGTCCCAATCAACACGTCCTTCTCGCCAACGACTGTCTGTTCGAATGACTTTGCGAGCATCTATCCAATCTACTTTAAAGTTTTGATCTTCTAAATAAGCAGTGATAATTTTAGTAGATACGATTTCACCGAACGAAATAATTTGATCGTATTCAAAATGATAATTATCTGAAGCAGGTTTTTCACAATGCCGTTTTAGACGATCGAATATCTCTGTCAACTCATTCGATATTTCATTTTTGCGACCATCAAAAAGATCTGCAACTATTTCTTGATGGTATGCATTTATTTTAGAAATATTGCGATGAAGCAATGCTTTGTCTCCCGAAAAATGAGCTGCAACAACCTCTTCTAGTGCGTTGGTTGTCTTGCCCATAGCCGAAACTACCACAATCAAATTGTTTTGATTAAATTTTGACAGGATGTCTGCAACGTTTTTAACTGAAATTGCGTCCTTAACAGAAGCGCCACCAAATTTGAAAACTTTCATGAATTAAAACTTTGCACGAAAATAAATGGTTTAAAGTAAATTTTGAGCCAAATAGTGAAATAATCGCCAATAAATCACATTAAAATACGATTTTGTGAAGAATAGCTTTAATTCTGCTAGCATTGTAAAGTTCATGATAGTTACGTATATTTAGGGCCAAATAGCAAGCCTAATAACCTTTTGAATTAACGAATTATGAAACTATCTTTATTTTTTCTAAATAAAACATTCCTGACGGTATGCCTGTCTCTGTTCAGTGTTGTCCTTTTCGCGCAAGATGAAATTTGTGACAACGGTATTGATGATGATGGTGATGGTTTGGTTGACTGTCTAGATCCTGACTGTATTGATAGTTTTGAGGATTGTCCAGCTTTCTCTTTTCCAGGGAGCTGTTTGCCGATTGGTTATTATCCGGATATTACTGGTACTGATGGTGGATTTAAAGCTGGTGGAGATGTGAGTGATGTAACCATTCCAATTCCAGCTTCTACAAATAGAGCATCGGTGATTATTCAAGGCGTTTATCAGCAAGCGGTAGTAGATTTTATGACGGGCGTGAACGATTTAAATCATGCGCAAGAAAGAATAATATGGGGACGTGTCGAATTAGATTTAGATTTAGAAACGTCGTCTGGTTGGGTAGAATATCAAGTGAATAATCACGAGTCAAAAAGATATTCGTGGGTTGATCAGCCAATGAGTGCTGCAGGTACTGATACTTATACACGAGTTGGACATGACTTTGCAGAATTATTAGACTTTGAATTTGTTTTTGATACGGACGGAACAAATCTTATTTTAGGATGTTCTGAATTGGATATCGATGTTTCTTATTATTCAATTTTCTACGGAAATTTTGATTCGCAAAGTATGACGAGTATTCCTGGTGCAGATCCATCTCAATATCCTACTTATTTTGATGCTGGTCCTGATCCAATTAACTTGACAAGAACAATTGATATGTTGACAGGTGCTGATGCTCCAGATTTTGTTCAGATTCGTGCCATTGGAATTAACCAAAATAGAAGAGGGCACAGTGGTGTATTGGTGCAAGATACACGTGAGGAAGCAATGTCAATTAAATACATGATAATTGATTTGTCAACAATGAGAGCGTCCGGAAATATGACGGTTAATAACGGTAATATTGCTGATATGGCGACTACTTTCTCGTTTTCAGATTACGATGTAACATCAGGGCTCTCTATTGTGAGTGATGCTACCCTTTTAGGTGATTTTGATGGCAATACTACGCCTCCAGATCAAATTGCAGTTTGTGATATGACTTTAGAAATTGTCGGTGATCAATTGGTTATGACAAGAAGTGACGAGCATGGTGGTGACTTTAATGAGATTTATTATGTTGAATTTTTAAGATATTCTGATCAGCCTTATTCTTCAAGTTTTTATATCACAGAAAACGCATATAGTGGACCTGCAGATATAGGATATGATTTTGGTGGAACGAATGATGGTGTTGGCGTTCCTGGATATGTTGATTTTACAATTCCACAAGGAAGTAAAAGAGGTTATCTAGAAATTAGAGCAAATGGTTTATATGCTCCTTTTAGAGTAGAAAATTTTGAAGGGCCAGCTCCTACAAATACTGAACGAACAAATGGGAATCAAATGTATGCTTTCACTGAGGTGAATTTTGATTTGGAAGAAACAACTGGATTCTTTGTGACGATTACGACGGCTACTGAACAGCAATTATATGCTTGGCAAGAAATTCCAATTGATCCATTAGTAGATATAACTGACCTCGCAATTTATGGGCAATTACCCAATAATGATGAGCGTTTAAATTTTGAAATTATTCCACCTAATACTTTTAGGGTTCATCTTGAAAATGATAAAATTGCTTACGAAAGAATCTTGAATATGACCTTTTTAGGGTCTAAAGTGAATTTGGTATACAGTACTTTTGAATTTAATGATGAAGCAACCAATGGTTGTGATAGTGTTTATTTTGATATGGAAATGTGTAATTCTGGTGGAACGGATTTAACGATTCCTGTTCCTGTTTCATTTTATACTTCCGACCCTACAGTTGATGCAGGCGCAATTTATTTGCAAACAGCAATGTACGACTTGGATATAGATCAAGGTCAATGTGAAACATTTACTTTCGGTATTGATATCAGTTCGTTAGGCGGATCTTTAATTGGTGATATTGCCATCGTTTTAAATGATGATGGAAGTTTTGCTGGCCTACCAGGGGATGTGATTCCAGCAATATTTTCAGCAGAAGATTTAGGAACACAAGATAGTCCGGTATTAGAATGTGAGTATAATTATAATATCATCACTTCTGATTATGAAATTATTTTACCTCCTCGTCCAACGATAGATTTTAACCAAGATCTATTTACAATTTGTCCTTCTCAAGAAGCATTGATTATTGGTACACCAGATGGTGAAACTGGGGCAGTCTCTTATGATTGGTCACCAATACCAGGTGCTACAGATCGAATTACTGTTTCGCCTGATGTAACCACTTGGTATTATTTAACAATTGAAGATGAGTGTCATGCGGTAACAGATTCTGTAAAAGTAGAAATCGGTACTGTAGATGTGGAATCGTTTGATGTAGTAGAAGCTGAAGTTTGTCCAGGACAACCTGGTTTATTAGGTTCAATTACTGTCATGCCAGATGATCCAAGTTGGATTTATACTTTGAGTGGTGATGGAGATGTCGTGGGTCCAACAGGTGATAATTATTTCCCAGATCTAACTGGGGGTATATACTATCTAATAAATGTAACGGACGAAGATGGTTGTACTTTAGATACTGCAATTTTTGTTGGTCTTGGTGATAATGAGGTTTTTGCTGATTTTAATTTAGATAGCTTACGCGATGTGACTTGTTTTGGATCAGGCGATGGTGGTGCTTTTGTTGAAAATATAACTGGAGGAATTTTACCACCTTTTTCTGTTCAATGGTCAACTATTGCGGGTCCTTTTGATACAAATGGTGGGATTCCTGATGGCGGATCGGATGACATTGATAATTTATTTGGAGGAAGATGGACTGTGACAGTAACTGACGAAGAAGGTTGTGCTTGGTCAAGGGCATTTACGATTTTCGAACCGGAAGAATTAACAATTGATTTTATTTATAACGATCCTTCATGTTTTGGTTTTACTGATGGATCTGTTACTATTCAGTCGGAAGGCGGAAACGGTGGTAATATCTTTGAAATTAGAAATGCGGATGGCGAACTCTTAAATGTTGGGAATTCTAATACAGCAAATGGTTTAGGTGAAGGGACGTATTTTAGTACTGTAACTGACGAAAATGGTTGTACAATAAGTGGAACGGTAACCTTAACTGAACCGGATCAATTAGATATTGATATTTCAACTGTAAATCCTAAATGTTATGGTTACAATACTGGTTTAGCAGTTGTGACAGATGTGTATAATTTTTCAGGTAGCTATGATGATATTACATATATATGGGCGCCAAATCCAACAGGTGTAAATGGTAAAGGCGCTGATTCTTCTCGTTTTTTAACTGCTGGAGAATATACGGTTACAATTAATGATGATAATGGATGTTCAAATACTTTTAACTTCGAAATTACACAACCAGATTCTATTAGAATGGTCGAATTCGGACAGCATCCTGCATATTGTAGATTGTTTGGTTACCAAAATGGGAACGGTGAGTTGTATGCAGCAGCAGCTGGAGGAACACCGGATTATACGTATTATTGGGATAATTTAGATGATGAATCAAATACGATCAACTCTACTTGGGGTGGTCTTAATCCTGGGAATTATCAATTAACTGTTGTCGATAATAATGGTTGTGTTTTGAATCGCCAAGTAAGATTAGATTCTCTAAATCCAATTGCTGATTTCATAATGACTTCTGATGAGTTTACAGAGAATTATAAAGGAACAGCTCCAGTTAGCGTTCATTTTGTAAACCAATCTTTAAATTTTGCAAATCCTAAAAACCCTTTTGCTGATACAACGTTCTTTTGGCATTTCGATTTTGATAATAGAGATGGTATTTTAAGTAAAGATTACTTCGAAACTTTTGATACGACTTACGGTATCGGTAATGACTACGACGTTTGTCTTGTCGCTATTAATAAAAATGGATGTAAGGATACGCTTTGTAAAATTGTAAATATTTATGACCCACTTGTCTTTAATGAAGTGAATGTGTTTACACCTGATGGTGATGGTGTAAATGATTACTTTTCATTTGAATTCCGTTCTGATGCAGTCGCTGAATTTAAATGTGTAATTGTTAACCGATGGGGAATAACAATGTATGAGATGAATGATATTAACGATAGTTGGGATGGAAAAACAGGAAGCGGAGCAGATTGTAAAGCTGGTGTTTATTTCTATAATTACGAAGGGAAAGCTGATAATTCGGATCCCTTTAGCGGTCAAGGAACAATTCATCTAGTTAAATAAAACGACCTTGATGTTACCAACTAATTCTGAGTATCAATTGGTCGATCTTTTTGATAAGGAAAAGTTTGTAGCAGAAACAATTGCTCAGATAAATAAAGATTTTGCATACGAATTACCACCATTTACAACCGTTTTGGACGTAAATGGTGGTGTTGTTTTGAAAGATTTAGTAAGTCAATTGGAGATAATTCTTCGAGAATTTAATTATTCAGCGCTATTACAATCTATTTATCGGATCGATTTGAATGAAAGAAAATTCAATAATGCATTACAAGCAGATGATTTTAGTAAAATCGCATATTTAATTATCGAACGGAGTGCTCAAAAAGTTTATTTAAGATGGTCTTACAAATAAAAATGTGAATTTTGCTTTAAATTGGCTATAATTAATCGGCTAAATAATTATTGATGTTTATATAATTTTTACATTTGTAACTATACTAGTAACTCAATAAATATAATGGACAAATTTACATTTGTCGGAAATGGTGATGTCAATGCCATTGACGATCTTTACAAGAAATACAAGAATAACCCAGCTGATGTAGATATTGAATGGGCTCGTTTTTTTGAAGGTATTGAATTCGCAGAAACTAATTTTGATGTCGAAAGTAAAGGATCAGCCACAATTCCGGAGAATTATCAAAAAGAATTTAGAGTATTAAACTTAATCGAAGATTATAGATTTAGAGGGCATTTGTTCACTAAAACAAATCCTGTTCGTGAGCGTCGTCAATATACGCCAGACCTTGCTTTGTCTCATTATGATCTTTCAGATGCAGATCTTGATATTGTTTTCCAAGCTGGAATTCAAGTGGGCATCGGAGCAGCATCTTTGCGCGACATAATCAAACATTTAGAAGCGACTTATTGCGATTCAATTGGGATTGAATATGCATTTATTCGTACTTCTGAGCGTTTAGATTGGTTAAGAGAACGCATCGAATTAAGTAATCGTCCTTCTTATTCGATTGAGAATAAAAAAGAAATATTTAGTAAATTAAATAGTGCAACAGCTTTTGAGCAATTTTTGCACAAAAAATATGTTGGTCAAAAACGATTTTCACTGGAAGGTGGGGAAGCGTTAATTCCTTGTTTGGATGCTTTGATTCAAAAAGGATCTGAGCTAGGTGCAAAAGAATTTGTGATTGGAATGGCTCACCGTGGTCGTTTGAATACGCTTGTAAATATTATGGGCAAATCTTTCGAATCTATTTTTAATGAATTTGATGGAAAAGCTTATAAAAATGATGAATCGTTTGACGGTGATGTGAAATATCACTTAGGTTTTACGAATAAAGTAAAAACTACAAATGGGCATGAAGTTAAATTAACATTGGCGCCTAACCCATCGCATCTTGAAGCGGTTGCTCCAGTTGTAGGCGGTTTAGTTCGTTCTAAAATAGATGATCTTTACCATGACCAAGCTGCAGTTGTGCCAATCGTAATTCATGGTGATGCCGCAATTGCAGGACAAGGAATTGTTTATGAGGTTGTGCAAATGGCACATTTAGATGGTTATAGTACTGGTGGTACCATTCATATTGTTGTGAATAATCAAGTTGGCTTTACAACGAATTATTTAGATGGTAGATCATCAACTTATTGTACGGATGTTGCAAAGGTTACGATGTGTCCAGTATTCCACGTAAATGGCGATGATATTGAAGCTGTAATTCAAACAATTCAAATTGCTACAGCATATCGTCAGCAATTTCATAAAGATGTTTTTATTGACCTATTAGGTTATAGAAAATATGGGCATAACGAAGGTGATGAACCTAAGTTTACACAGCCTAAACTGTATACTGCAATTTCAAAACATGCAAGTGTTCGTGAAATTTATTTAAATCAATTGATCGCTGAAGGTGTAATGACCAAAGAAGAAGGCGTGCAATCAATTGTTGATTATTCAGATAAAGTTGATGAAGCTTATGAAAGATCGAAAAATCAAGAAACAACGGATGTTTTAGATTTTGTTGAGCATGAGTGGAGTGGATTTAGACATGGTACAGATAAAGATTTTGAAAAATCACCAAATACGGGTGTAGCAAAAGCAAAATTAAGTGAGCTAGGTCAAAAAATGGCAACATTACCTGCAGAACATAAGTATTTCCGTAAAACAGAAAAAATATTAAATGATCGTCTTGACCAAGTTAAGAAAGATCAAATGGATTGGGGGACGGCTGAAATGTTGGCTTATGCGACATTATTGGACGAAGGTCACCCAGTTCGAATTTCAGGTCAAGATGTTGAACGTGGTACTTTCTCTCATCGTCATGCCGTTGTTAAAACTGTAGACAATGAAACGGAAATAACTACGCTAAATTTGTTGTCTGATAAACAAGCTAAATTCTCAATTTACAATTCATTATTATCTGAATATGGTGTTTTAGGTTTTGAGTATGGTTATTCAATAGCGACACCAAAAGGATTAACAATATGGGAAGCACAATTTGGTGACTTCTACAATGGTGCACAGATAATGGTGGATCAGTTTATTTCTTCTGGTGAAGATAAATGGTATACGCAATCAGGATTGGTGATGTTGCTACCTCATGGTTATGAAGGTCAAGGTGGTGAGCATTCAAGTGGCAGAATGGAAAGGTTTTTACAATCTTCAGCAGATTTAAACTGGCAAATTTGTAATGCTTCTACGCCTGCTAATCAATTCCATCTTTTACGTAGACAATTACATAGAGATTTTAGAAAACCATTGATTTGTTTTTCTCCTAAAATGTTATTACGTCATCCAAAAGCGGTTTCAACTTTAGAAGATATGTCTAAGGGAGGTTTCCAAGAGGTAATGGATGATAAGATATCGGATAAAACTAAAATTGACACAATTGTATTGTGTTCAGGTAAGTTCTATTACGAAGCAGTAGAGGCTGCTGAAGAAAAAGGTGTTACAAATGCTGCTTTCATTAGATTAGAACAATTATATCCTTTACCTGAAACGCAATTGGCTAAAGTGTTAAAAACTTATCCTAATGTTAAACAACACGTTTGGGCACAAGAAGAGCCAGAAAATATGGGTGCTTGGGCATTTATTAAATTAAATTTAAAAGGATACGATTTAAAATTAGTTTCAAGATACTCTTCTGCAGCTCCGGCTTGTGGATCAAGTGTATTACATAAACGAAGATTAGTATCTCTTTTTGAGAGACTATTCGATACAATTACAAAACATTAAACCTAAATAGAACAGAAAATGTCTGTATTAGAAATGAAAGTGCCTTCTCCGGGCGAATCAATATCTGAAGTTGAAATAGCAACTTGGTTAGTTGAAGACGGGGATTATGTTGAAAAGGATCAGGCAATTGCCGAAGTTGATTCTGATAAAGCAACTTTAGAATTACCGGCTGAAGCTTCTGGTACAATTACTTTAAAAGCTGAGGAAGGCGATGCAGTTGCTGTAGGCGCTGTAGTTTGTTTAATTGATACTTCTGCAGCTAAACCTGCTGGTCAAGTGGATAGTCCTGCTGTTGTTGAAGCGCCTAAGGCTGCTGAGGTTGCGCCAAGTCCTAATCCTGCACCTGCTGCTAAAGAAACTAAAGCTGCACCTAAAGCAGGTTCTTATGCCGCTGGTCATCCTTCTATCTCTGCTAAAAAAGCAATGGATGAGAATGGAATCAAAGCCAACCAAATTGATGGTACGGGTAAAGATGGTCGTATCACAAAACAAGATGTCGTTGCTGCAATGGCCGCTGGGTTTAGTGCCAACGATACTGCTGGTTGGGGTGGTACAAGAGATACTGAATTGAAGAAAATGTCAATGCTACGTAGAAAAGTTGCTGAGCGACTTGTAGCAGTGAAGAATGAAACGGCAATGTTGACAACGTTCAACGAAATTGACATGAAGCCGATCATGGATTTACGTAAAAAATATAAAGCATTATTTGCTGATCACCACGAAGTGAATTTGGGCTTTATGTCTTTCTTTACTAAAGCGGTAACTGAAGCGTTGAATATCTATCCTGCTGTAAATGCACAGATTTCTGGTAAAGAAATGATCATGCATAACTATGCTGATATAGGTATTGCAGTTTCTTCTCCGAAAGGTTTAATGGTGCCTGTTGTGCGGAATGCAGAACAAATGACATTGGCTGAAATTGAAAAGGAAATTAAGCGTTTGGCAATTCGTGCTAGAGATGGTAAAATCTCTCCAGACGAAATGACGGGTGGTACATTTACAATTACCAATGGTGGTGTATTCGGTTCAATGTTATCAACGCCGATTATCAATCCTCCACAATCTGCAATTTTAGGTATGCATAATATCGTTGAAAGAGCAGTTGTTGTAGATGGTGAGATTGTTGTAAGACCAATTATGTATTTGGCGTTATCTTATGATCATAGAATTATTGATGGTAAGGAATCTGTAAGCTTCTTAGTGAAGGTTAAAGAGATGCTAGAAAATCCAGAGAGAATGATTTTTGGAGGTAAAGATCCTATTCAAGTATTGTTAGGATTGTAAACCAATCAAACATAAATATTCAAAAGGGGTGTCAATTCATTGATGCCCCTTTTTTTATAAAGAAAATCGTTGTCTAGGTAAAGTTTATTTTATTCGCTGCCGCGTGATTGTATCGCTTGGCTTGCTCAATTAAATTCCTATAATCACACTTACTTCCGATGACTATTTGAACGCGCGGGAGCCTTAAATATAAATATTCAAAAGGGGTGTCAATTTGTTGATGCCCCTTTTTTTATAGAGAAAAACGTTGTCCGGGTAAAGATTATTTTATTCGCTGCCGCGCGATTGTATCGCGTGGCTTGCTGCTATTTAAACCCTATAATCACACTTACTCCCGATGACTATTTGAACGCGCGGGAGCCTAATATGAGAATGATTTTTGGAGGTAAAGATCCTATTCAAGTATTGTTAGGATTGTAAACCAATCAAATATAAATATTCAAAAGGGGTGTCAATTTATTGATGCCTCTTTTTTTATAGCGAAAATCGTTGTCCAGGTAAAGTTTATTTTATTCGCTGCCGCGCGATTGTATCGCGTGGCTTGCTAAATTAAATTTGTATCTTGATTATGTTATTAGGTTTCAAATGAGCAGAAATTATAAATTCCATAATCCAGAGGCAGCCTATTTTGTGAGCTTTTCCGTAATTGAGTGGTTAGAAGTTTTTAAAAAAAATGTCTATAAAAATATTTTATTAGATAGTTTAAGATATTGTCAAAAAGAAAAAAACATGGAAATATATGCTTGGTGCATTATGACCAATCATGTTCATTTAATTTTTAGGAGTATAGGTGATGAGAAACCAGAACAGATACTTGGGGACTTTAAAAAGTTTACAAGTAAAAAAATAGTGAGGTCAATAATTGAAAATCCTGCAGAGAATAGGAAGAAATATTTATTAGAACGGTTTCTGTTAGCTGGTACAAAATCTTCGAATGTAAATATGTATCAATTTTGGCAACACGATAATAATCCAATTGAAGTTTTCAGTAATAAAGTTATCACAGAAAAGATAAATTATATTCATTACAATCCGGTTGAATCGGGTTTAGTGTTTAGGCCTGAAGATTATGCTTATAGTAGTGCAAAAGATTATTCAGGAGAGAGAGGTTTATTGGATAACATTGTTGTTGCTATTTAAATTCCAATAACCACGCGATACAATCGCGCGGGAGCCTTAAATATAAATATTCAAAAGGGGTGTCAATTCATTGATGCCCCTTTTTTTTATAGAGAAAAACGTTGTCCGGGTAAAGACTTAATACTCCCCTTCATCTCTAAATTGAATAGGTGTAATGATAATTCGCTTAAAGGAATCTTCGTGTCGTTTGAAATAACATCAATTGTAGCGCCATTATTTTCTTGCAATATCGCCATGATCTTCGATTCGATTGGACTTAACTCTTGAAATAACTCTTGCTGTGTACTGAAATTAGACGGATTTAAGTCCCAGCCTAAGGTCTCTATCATGTCCTCTGCACAAGTAATCATATGTGCTTTTTCTTGTCGAATCAATTGATTGCATCCTTGCGAATATGGATTGTTGACATTGCCGGGGAAAGCAAATACATCGCGGTTATAATCTATCGCTAAATTGGCTGTGATTAAAGAACCTCCAGATAAAGCACTTTCAATCACTACTGTCGCTGTCGAAAGACCGGCAACTATTCGATTGCGTTTTGGAAAATTGGATGGATCACCTGGTGTATGACTGATGAATTCAGTAACCAATCCACCTTTTTCTAGAATAGTTTTCGCTAAATCTCTATGTGCAGCGGGATAAATTAAATCCAACCCATGCCCCAATACGGCAATTGTTGGCAAATCATACCTTAATGCCGCCTCATGCGCTGCTTTATCGATTCCGTGAGCCAATCCACTAACGATTTGAACTTCGTGCGGAACGAGGTCTTTAATGAGTTGGTCTGTGATAGTTTTGCCATAAGGTGTCGCCTTACGCGTGCCAACAACAGCTATATTTTGTTTGTTAAAGTCGACATGCCCTTTACTGAATAGGATTAATGGTCCGTCTTCGCAGAATTTTAATTTAGCAGGGTAACCGTCGTCAAGATACGAATTGTAAGTAATGCCGTTTTTTACCACGAAATTCATTTCTTCTTCCGCACGTGCTAGTGCCGCTGATCGATTTAGTTCACGCACAGCAATTGTGCCTATACCATCTATCTTTGCTAACGCATTTTTCGATTCCTTAAATACGGCTTCAATCCCTCCACAATATGCAACCATTGTTTTCGCCTTAATAGGACCTATATTCTGTAATAGGCTCAATGCAATTTTGTATTTTCCTTCTTCCACATCCCAAAAATATAAATTTTGATTAGAATATAATCAAAGAATGATTAAAAATTTTACATTTATTCTTTGCCTGAATTATATTAATTCAACGTGTAATGTCTTTCTATTCAGCATGGTTATTGAATAATATAATTTTGGCATGATTTTTTTCGAGAATAATTCGTACTTTTGAGTAGATCAAGTTTATATAGAATGTTAAAACAAACATTAAGTCAAAAATTACTTCAAAAGCTCTCGCCGCAACAAATTCAGTTGATGAAATTGTTGCAAGTTCCTACTATGGAATTAGAGCAGCGAATAAAAGAAGAAATTGAGGAGAATCCTGCGCTTGAAGAAGGCAAAGAGGATGGTGAAGAGGCGGATGATTATGCGGATGACTACGAAGAGAAGGATGATAACGCCAACGAAGAGTTTGATATTAATGACTATTTAGATGACGATCTACCGCAGTATAAAACTTCTGTCTCTAATGCTGGCAAAGATCAAGATGAAAAGGCTATTCCTATTTCAGGAGGGTTATCATTCCATGAGGTTTTAAATAGTCAATTAAGTTTGCGTAAACTGACGCCAAAAGAAAAGGAAATCGCTGATGTCTTAATTGGTAATATTGATGACGACGGATATTTAAGACGTGATTTGGAGGCTTTAGTAGATGATTTAGCTTTTACATATAATGTGATGACAACTGAAGAGGAGATTGAGGATGTATTGTTTATCATTCAAGATTTTGAACCTGCAGGTGTTGGAGCAAGAGATTTGCGTGAATGTTTATTGTTGCAGCTAGAACGAAAACATCATGGGGATATCGCAATTTATACTGCCAAAAAGATATTAGAAAAATCATTTGAAGAGTTCACTAAAAAACACTACGAAAAGATTAAGGCAAGATTTGAAATCGGTGACGAAGATTTAAAAGAAGCAATTGATGAAATTGTAAAATTGAATCCAAAACCCGGTAATTCTCTTAAAGAGTCGACTGATTCAAAAAATATACAGCAAATTATTCCCGATTTTATTCTAACAGAAGATGAAGGTGAGCTAAATTTGAGTTTAAATAGTAGAAATGCACCGCAATTAAAAGTAAGTAGAACTTACGAAAAAATGTTGCGGAATTATTCGGACGGAGCCAAAGGTTCTAAGTCTGATAAAGAAGCGGTGCAATTTGTGCGTCAAAAATTAGATTCAGCAAAGTGGTTCATTGATGCGATTTATCAACGTCAGCAAACTTTATTGTTTACAATGCGGGCAATTGTTGAGTATCAAAAAGAATATTTTTTAACAGGTGATGATACGAATCTTCGCCCAATGATTCTAAAAGATATTGCTGAAATTGTAGAAATGGATATTTCGACTATTTCTAGGGTTGCGAATTCTAAATACGTGCAAACACCCTACGGAATCATGTCTTTAAAATATTTCTTTTCAGAATCTTTATCGACATCATCAGGTGAAGAGGTTTCAACAAGGGAAGTAAAGAAAATTCTACAAGATGCAATTGACGCTGAATTGAAGAAAAAACCATTAACAGATCAAAAATTAACTGACCTTCTAAAAGAAAAAGGATACAATATTGCGCGTAGAACAGTTGCAAAATACCGTGAACAACTCGATATTCCTGTTGCTAGATTAAGAAAGGAATTATGATATTGACGCAGTTTTTTAAAGCGCTTTCTTATATTTTTCACCCAATTTTTATGCCGATTCTTGGCATTTATTTATTGTTTAGCAATGAAACGACGCCTGTTTCTTATTTGACTTTAGATGCGCTTTATTATTTTCCTTATGAGGTTAAATTTTACCTCTATATTTTAATGACTGTATTAACGGTGCTCGCACCATTGATTAGTGTACTTATATTAAGGAAGAATAATATGATTTCGTCGTTCCAATTAGAAAGTCAACAAGAACGTACATATCCTTTAGTGTTGATCCTCTTTTACTATGCAATGGTGTATTTCTATGTGGCGTATCAATTTCCTGTAGAATATAAACACCCGGCTTTAATGGGGTTCTTATTCGGGAATTTCATTGCTTTATTTATTGCCTTGATTATCAATTTGTATTATAAAATTAGTCTTCATGCTATTGGTATTTTTGGTTTGGTTGGGATGTTGATCGCATACAGCCAAACACAATTGAATGCCATGAATCAAGATGGTATAACGAATTTGTTTTTGATTGTCTACCTGATTATTGTAGCGAGTTTGGTGAATAGTGCAAGACTTTATTTGAAATCACATACCTTAAGCGAAGTGTTAAGTGGGATGGCTTTAGGATTTTTCATTGTTTATTCAACAGTCAAATTCGGATTATATATTTAGCGCTCATTTCAATTTTCTGAATGCAAATGGTGCTTGTTGTCTCTTATCCAAAATTTGAGCCCGTTTAAAGATTACATGGACGATTTAATTTTTCTCAGCTAAAGTTTTTATATTTTTGTAAAAATTTTTTTCAAGTTTCAAATTATAACTTAACTATATGAATATTAAGACAATTACATTAACACTTGGTTTAGCCTTGTTATTAATTCAATGTGGTAATTCCGATAAAGTGCCTAAAGGAGGCATTAATCTTTTCACCGTAGCCCAAGATATTGAATTAGGAGCGCAAGTAGCAGCTGAAATAGATGGTAATTCGGCAGAATATCCAATTCTCGATCCAGCAACAAATGTGGCAGCTTATAATTATATCAACGCGATTAAAGATAAAATTTTAGCTACCGGAAAAGTGAAGCATAAAGATGATTTTGCTTGGAGAGTACGTATTGTTAAGAATGATGACGTGTTGAATGCTTTTTGTACACCTGGTGGTTATATTTATTTCTATACAGGAATTATTAAGTATTTAGATAACGAAGCGCAATTGGCTGGTGTAATGGGTCACGAAATGGGTCATGCTGATTTGAGACATTCAACAAGACAGATGACGAAACAAGCAGGTCTTGATATTTTATTGAGTGCGCTTGCTGGAGATAGTGAAGCTATTAAACAAGTTACTGCTGGAATCATAGGATTGAAGTTTAGCCGTTCTCACGAGACTGAAGCTGATCGTATTTCTGTAGAGTATCTTTGTGGTACACCTTGGCCTGGAAGTAGTGGTGCTGGATTTTTTGAAAAGATTGAAGCTGAAGGTGGCGGTGGAACACCAGAGTTTTTAAGTACGCATCCAAGTCCTTCTAATAGAGTAGAAAACTACCATACATGGGCAACAAATAGTGGTTGTGCAGGAAATGATGACGGTAAAATGTCTTATGATAAGTTTAAAAGATTGTTCTAATAGAACATTGTAAATAATATGAAAGCCCTGCTCAATTTAATTGTAGCAGGGCTTTTTTTTGGTTTGTTGTTTGCCTTTTAATCCTTGTCTTCCTTAAACGATTCCTCTGATAATCGTGTTTCACATCGCGTTTATTGTTTAAAGTGCAACCTTCTGTGATTGTACAATCTGATTGTCTTGTATTATCGTCACAATATAAATGCCCTTACTCACATTATCTAAATCGATGCGTGTACTACCCAATTGTGCTTCGCGATAAATAATCTTACCAGTAATTGATGTGATTTGTATTTGATAAACTTCTTCTGATTGTGTTTCAATATTTATAAAATCTCTAAACGGAAAAACCTTGAATGTTGCCGCTGTTTTTTCGTCATCTAACCACGAATTAGAATCATTGCTTGCCAATGCCGGTCTTTTTCCTTCAAGCTTAAAATAATCACAAGAAACACTACCGTCTTCTTCCATTAATACATTTGCAATGGCTTTGACATAGGTATAATCGCTATAATGACTTATTTCTACGGCTTTATTATTTCTGCTTTCTTCTACTGCTACCCAATTAAAACCATCTTCTGATAAGTAATAAGTAACCATCACAACTTCGGCATTATAATTCGCTTGAAAATTAAAGAGGATGCTGAGGTTCAGGTATTCACTTAAATCATCTACTTTTTTTGAAACAATAATTGGCAAATTTCCACCAACTTCTCGATAGAATTCTATGCTGTTTTCATGAAAGTCTACCCGATCAAATAAGTGATAATTTGGAATAGCCCATCCATTAAAATTGTTTCCTGAATTTTGACCACATTCTAAAATAACTTCATCCGCCATTGCAATTCCTCCCAGGAATAAACAAAGGCTCAATAATAATCCCCTGCGCATGTTTTGGTTTTTTTTAATTGGTTTTATTACATAACCAAGCAAACGGTTTTTGGTTACAGTTTTCGTTTACTTAACCATTTTGGAAGGATAAAAGATCCGATTATAAGATAAGGATAGTAGGACAAAGTTCTCCATATTAACGCGAGACTTATTGCTGAGAGTCCTGAAGCGACGATATAGTCTAAATATATTTCAGAGAATAAAAACTCAGCCATTCCGCTTCCTCCAGGTGTTGGAGAGATAATCATGATGAGCCAAACAACTAGCTGTCGACCTAAAACAAGTAAGTGATCAATAAAATTGAGTTGGATGAATGCCGCAATTGTGAAATTCAAGACTAAAAATCGTGCAATCCATGACATAGAGGTCGCTGCAAACGTTTTTAGCCAAAATTTAAATCGTTTTCCACGCATTTCTTTGCTAGCAACAACAAAGTCGTTACTGATTTTATCCGCCTTTTTTTGAAACCTCCGAATGATAGGTAACATGAAAATGTACTTGATTAAAGTCGTCATTATTCGAGGGGAAAAGAAAACACTTGTAAAGAAAATTGCATTTACGACGAGGAGAATTCCGTAACCCAACCAAAACAATTGCATCCCAACCGAATTTAACCAAACTAAATCTGCTGGGAATAAATCGCTGAAGGATATCCAGAATAATACAATTGGTATAAGCAGAAGATAGAAGAGGTTGTCTAATAATGATGCAACCATCACAATCGCAGTTGATTTCCCTAAAGGAATCTTTTCTTGTTGAATGATGAACGCTGCAGCAACTGATCCGCCGACAACGCCAGGTGAAAGTGCTGATGCAAATTCCCATAACATAATCACATTAAATGTCTTTTTCCAACTGAGTTTCCTATCGGTTAATAAACGCAACCTGATCATATAGGCTGTATCTCGAATAGCCATCATTATTAAACCGAGGAAAAGAAATAGGAATGTTTTAACAGTCCAACTTAATGATGAGAATCCAGCTGAATTTTCGTTGAGTTCTCTTATGTATAAAAATGCAGTAAATCCAATGGATAGTAGAATCGCAAAGACGATGCGTTTTTTACTGAATTGTGATTTAAATTTGTTTTTTTCTTGCAAATTTGAGTCTTTCACAATGGGATGAAATTAGACTTTAAAGGATGGTAAAGGCAACTTCAATCCTTCTGTTGATATCACGTCCCCATTTATATCTGTTAGGCGCAATAGGATCATCAGCACCAAAGCCCTTATAGCTTAATCGATCTGCATTTATACCATTCGCTATAAGATAATCATAAACTGATTTAGCACGCTCTTCTGATAATACCAAATTGTTTTCTGCAATTCCAGAAGCATCGGTATAACCGTTCACCGCTATTTTGACATTTGCATTGTCATTTAAATAAGTAATCAATGTTTTAATCACGTCAATTCCTTTGCCGGTTGTTGGCATTTCTGAGCTGCTTGAAGCGAATGTTAAGTCATCAATGATATAACTGGTTTTATTTTTATCGGTATGTGTATCGTTTAAATAAAACGACAAATAAGATTCTGCCAATTCTTCTGCACTTTTCACAGAATTATCATAGGCCTCTTCGTCTACTAATTTATTATTGTTATGCTCTGTTTTATCAAGTAGTTTAATTTCAATTCGACGGTTTCCATCACGCGTAGATTTATATCTATTGCTGTAAATTGGTCGAACGGGACCGTAACCTGCGTATGTAATTCTATCCGTACTATATCCTGATGCAATCATGTGATCATAAACAAACTTTGCTCTTTGTTTTGAAAGTTGAACATTCTTGTCATGACTTCCAGAGTTGTCCGTATATCCTCCTATTTCAATTTTTAATTTCGGATCGTTCTCTAAAGCTGTTTTTAGATAAACGATATCTGAGTTTTCAGCAATGTTTGAGAAGGTTGTTTGACCCGATCCAAATTTCACATTGTACAATACGATTTGGAATCCTTTTGGAATCGCTTCTGGAACGACAACTAAATGTTCAATTTCTATATGCAATTGTGTACTGTCAATGTTTTTAGGCATCGGCGGACATAAACATGCACGTAACGAATCTGAAATTTCAAATTCTGGATAAGGTCTAAAATTCTTAATTCTTTCTCGTTGAACTTGGTAACGCGGACTCGTATTCGCCCCATCTGTTCCTAAATCCCAATAATTAACAGCATCCCAATCAGAGAATTCACAAAACTGTTTTAAAATCACAGCAGCAATAAATCCTGAAGCATGCCACCCATTCCAGCAATGCAAATAAACTGGACCAACACCATTATCCGTTGCAGATTCGTATGTTGACTTTAGCATATCACGAACATGTACAGAATCGAAATAATCGCGTTGTTCGTATTCGAATTCATTCATGGATTGATCAATACAATTACAAGTGTCAGCAAGTGGCGCTTCTTCAAAACGCTCGCGGTATAAATAAATACCTTTGCTAAAACCTTCTTGACAAAGCCCACTTAAACCATCTAAAGGAAGCGGGTTATGGTTGTGACGTTTGTCTGTTTTATGGTAGTAGTTATTTGCACCTCCACGGTACGCTACACCATGTAGAATTGGACGCATATTTCTAGTGCCATAAAGGCTGTCAAAGCCATCACCTTTATTGTTGGTGATTTTATACATTAAATCCTCTTCGTTATATCGAACTTTATAGTAGTCAGGTGTTAGTGCGAATTCTGGCGCGACGTTCAATAAGGAGTCTAGGTCAAATGAACTGCCTTTTTCAATGATGAAAAAAGTGTTCAATCCAACTTTTACTGTGTCGTATTCCATTGGCTCACCTTCAACTGGTGAAACTTGTCCGTAACTGAAAATAGGAGCTACAGCAATTAATAATATAGAAAATATTTTGCGCATCGTAACAAAGTTAAAAAGAACATAAGGGATAATGCAAGAATCGGGCTAAAGTTTTGCACAGATTATTTTTGGTAATTGGCTTGTTCTGATTTTATCTTGTAACAACTGTTCCCTTTTTCGTTTAATATCAATTATATTGTGTTTTCAATTCGAATCATGAAGCAGTTGATTTTTACCTTTTTTTGTAGTCTTTTTGGAATGTGTCATTCCTTAAATGCGCAATGGGTTTATAATTATCATGATCAAGCTGATACGGTTGAAAATAACATCCTGTATTTTGATAAATATGATTTAACCGCTTGTTTTAACGATGGTTTCATTAATATAAGTGTTGGTCAAAAGAAAAATCATTTAATGGAATCCTATTTAGTTCAAGATTATTGGGCAATTTCAAAGGATAGCAGGAATGAATATCGATTGATTCTTGATGATGTCGAATTTAATTGGGAAGATAGTAGTGGTTGGATTGAAAAAATCAACAATTATCCTTCAAATACCATTCGCATTCACAAACCGGAAATGTATTATGAAGGTGGTCTCAGCTTTGAAAGAATTAGTGATGAATTGGTAATAATTAATGAGTTTAAAGCGGATTCTATAGATCCTTTTGCTGGGCCACTTAGAAGCTTGCAGTATCCAGATGAGGATTCACTTATTTTTGATGAAGAAACGGGTTATGTTGAAGCTATTTATGCTCCATCCATTCCTGGTTACGAAAGATCTGGAGTTTTTAATTATAAAACTGGAAATTGGCTGATTGAGCCAATTTATAGAAAATGTCAATTAACACGTGAAGGTTATTTATTGACGTTTGCAAATAGGAATGAAAATTCTAATTTAGAACAGGGATGTCAATATTCATTGTTAAATTTTGATGCTGAGATTTTATTTGCTAATTATTATACAAACGACCTTCTAGATGTCAAGTCACAGCTCCGTTTAATTGCACCGGACAACGGGTTCGATACATGCGCAAAAATATTATTCGCTTACGAAAAGTATTTTGATGATTATTCGATAGAAAGTTTGTTTTTAACTCAACATCAAAATAAATACAGAGTTTACAATTCGTTCTATGACGATTATTGGTTAGATAATGAATTTATAACGAAACCAGCAGATTTTATTCATTACAATCCAGATTTTGATTTTTTGTATTGGGTGGATAATGATTCGATATTTTTGGATTGGTCGGACAAGGTTTATTCAGTAGCAATTGAAGATGGTTATATTGAATTACTAATCAATCATGTTGATCAAGTTGGTCACATTGAAGATGAATATTTTCTGCCATATATCGTTTCCGAAGAGGTAATGATACATAGTAATTGCGAAACAATTAACCATAAAATTGTTCTTAATGAAAATGATAAGGAAACGTCTATTTGTCATTCAAGTCTCCTTTTGGAAGGGAGTCAATTAATACTTAACGATAATTGTTTGTTTAAATTGAAAACAATTGATAGAAATGATATCGGGAATATTTATAGGCCTGAATATTTTAATAACCACTTCGAGTCCGAAAACTCATCCATTTGGACTAAAAAAGATAGTGTCTGGACCAAATCCACAACGAATTATGCCACAATCGAACCTGTCCCTTTTGGCTATGTTGTGAGCACGCCAAAAATTTACCAAGAGGCGCATGATCATCAAGAAGCAATCGACCAACCGAAACGGTATTTACTTTTAGACACCAATCTTCGTGCAATCTCCTTCATGGATTTCTTTGATTTTGAGGATGCAAAAGTGCATGCGTTCGGCGTGAGTTTAAAAACTGATACCGGTCGATTTTTGGTTAATCATCAAGGTAAAGCGGTTTCTAATGCAGAATGGGACAAGTTTCAACTTGTCGATGGTGAAGTCATTGCCATTCGTTTTAAAGCTGGAACAACTATCATAGAAAAACAAATGGTGATTGATCTCGGCTTAAGGTAAATCGTAGATGCTTCATTTTCCTGTAGTTTATTCTATCTTTGCATGACTAATTGTAGAAAAATGATCATAGAAATAGGGGATAAATTGGTTTCAGAAGATATTTTTGAAAAAGAATTCGTTTGTAACTTGGGAGCATGTAAAGGTGCATGTTGTGTTGAAGGAGATGATGGTGCGCCATTAACAATGGATGAAGTAACATTATTGGAAGATAATATTGATGCCATTAAACCGTACATGACGGAAGAGGGAATCTCAACGATTGGCAGAGTTGGTGTGTTTTACATGGATCAAGACAATGAGCCGGTGACCGCTCTAGTTAAAGGTGCTGAATGTGCATTTGTTTTTAGAGATGATGAAGGCATTACAAAATGTTCGGTTGAGCAAGCTTATCGCGATGGTAAAACCGATTTTAACAAGCCAATTTCTTGTCATTTATATCCTATTCGAGCACAAAAATACCGCACATTTACGGCTTTAAATTACGACCGTTGGGAAATTTGTAAAGATGCTTGTTCTTTGGGCGAACAACTCGGTGTGTCTGTATTTAAATTCTTAAAAGAGCCATTAATTCGAGCGTATGGCGCTCCTTTTTACGAGCAATTGGAGATCGCGGATAAGGAATTGCAAAAAAATAAATCCAAATAGCCAATTAACTTTTGAAAAACACGTTCAATAAATCTGAGAGGTTAACCAGTAAAAGAAAAATTGATGAGATTTTTGCAACTGGCCAAACTTTGAAACAGTTTCCGTTCCTCCTAAAATTTGTTCTGGATGAAAACGCGGGTACTGATAAAGGTTTAAAGATTGCTTTTTCTGTTCCAAAACGTAAAGTGAAATTAGCGGTTAAAAGGAATCGCATTCGCAGGCAGTTAAAAGAGATTTATAGATTAAATAAACACGAAATTCTTGCTGAATTAAAAGATGAGCAATTTTTGGCACTATTTTTAATCTATACTGGTCAAGAAAAAGAATCTTTCGAAGTACTTGAAAAAAAATTAAAGCTAATTTTAACGCAGTTGGTTGAAACAATAGCTGCAAATAATAATTAATATGAGAATTACTAAAAACATCATCGCCTTAAGCTTATGCTTCAATTTTACCATTGGATTTGCGCAGGTTGATGTTGAGCACAATAATAACAACGATTTTGAGATTCTAAAAAATCTAGAATTGTTTGAATTGGTCTATAAAAATATTGATTTAAATTATGTTGATGAACCTAATCCAGGGGAGTTGATGAAGGTAGCTATTGATGCCATGTTATTGGAGTTAGATCCATACACCAACTATATTCCGGAATCATTAATTGAGGATTATAAGTTAATGCAAACGGGTCAATACGGTGGAATTGGGGCAATTATTAGACAGAATGATGATTATGTAATGATTGTTGATCCGCACGAAGGTTTTCCTGCACAAAAATCAGGTCTTGAATCAGGAGATGTTTTTCTTGAAATTAACGGAAGAAGTGTTAAAGGTTTAAGTTCGAGTGAGGTTTCTGATAAGTTAAAAGGGAAGCCGGGCACAACTTTGAAAATTAAGGTTGATAGAAATGGTGAAGAAATAACAAAGGATATTGTTCGTGAGGAAATTAAGTTTAGTCCTGTTCCTTTTTATGATATGATTAATAGCGAGGTTGGTTATATTAAACTGAGCAGTTTTACGCAAACTGCAGGTGCAGATTTTATGAATGCTTTTAAGGATTTAAAAGCCAATAAAGGGATGAAGAAATTGGTTTTCGACCTGCGTGGAAATGGTGGCGGTTTGGTAAACGAAGCGGTTAAGATTGTAAATATGTTTGTTCCTCAAGGGACGGAGATTGTGTCTATTAAAGGTCGAGATGTTTCTGTGAACCAAACTTATATTGCGAAGTTAAAACCTGAGGATGCTGAAATGCCAATTGTTGTTTTAGTAGATGGTGGTTCTGCTTCGGCCAGTGAAATAGTTTCTGGTGCTTTGCAAGATCTAGATAGAGCAGTGATTGTCGGTCAAACAAGTTTCGGAAAAGGATTGGTGCAACGACCGCTCGATTTAAAGTACAATGCAAAAATCAAAGTTACCATCGCTAAATATTATACACCTAGTGGCAGGTGTATTCAGAAGTTAGATTATAGCCATAGAGAGCAAGGTGATAAAGCATCTGCAATTTCTGATTCATTATTGAAAAAATTCTATACAAAAATTGGTCGTGAAGTAATTGATGGTAGAGGTGTTGAGCCTGATGTAACGGTTGATTTAAAAGATTATTCAGATTTGACAAAGACCTTGGCGCTAGAGAATTTACTATTTGAATATGGAACGAAGTTTAAACGCGATAATGCAACAATACCAGGACCTAAAGAATTTAAATTCTCAGATGAGCACTATAATGATTTTATAACTTATGTTCAGGCGCAAGATTTTGAATACATGACAGAATCAATGTTGATTTTAAAAGAATTAGAGAAATTAGCAAAAGAAGAAAATAGATTAGAGGATGCGCAAGCCGAATTCGATGCGATGCATAAAAAATTAGACCCTTCTAAATCAAAAGATTTAATTAAATATAAGTCTGAAATTATTCCACTTTTAGAGGATGAAATTATTGGTAGATACTATTATCAAAACGGAAGAATTGAGCATGGTTTAATTGAAGATGATTTTATTAATGAAGCCATTGAAATATTACAAACAAGTTCACGTTATAATACTATCTTGAAAATAGAAGAATAGCAATGTTTGACCACTGGCTTAAATTGCCGGCTCATTTATACCTACGCCTAACCGCACTTTTAATACTAACTGTAGGTATAGCTGTTTCAAATGTCTTAATGAGTATTGGTACTATTTGGATAATTTCCAATTGGATACTCGAACTAGACTTTAAAACAAAATGGGTCAGGCTTAAAAACAATAAAAGTATATGGGTAATTATTTTCCTATACTTCTTATTCGTCCTGTCTTTATTTTGGTCTGAAAATGTGGCATATGGTTTCCATGATTTGCGCATAAAACTGCCGTTTATAGTCATTCCACTTGTGCTTGCAAGTTCGACGCCTATTCAAAAAAATCACCGAACTTATTTATCCTATATCTTTATTGGGATTGTCTGTTATACCTCTCTTTACAATTTTATTCGGTATAATTATTTTCTGGATTTTACAGATGATATCAGGCAGATGTCGACATTTATTTCGCATGTCAGGTTTTCAATTCTAGTTAACCTTGCCTTTTTTATTGTTTTGTATTGTGTCTATAAAAAAAGACTCAATAGATTTTTAGGATTGGCAATCGTTTGCTGGTTATTCTTTTATCTGTTTAAATCTCAAATCGTAAATGGATATTTACTTTTTTTAGTCCTCAGTATTTATTCAATAGTATTCTTGATCTATCATTTAAAGAATAGGGTTTTAAAATGGTTCTTATTGTTCGCTAGTCTTTCGTTTGTGTTGGTTGTGTGTATTGTAGGAATTAATACTGTCAAATCTATTAAAAGTCCTGTTCAGATTGATTTCAATACACTTGAAACTTATAGTCCTGATGGGAACGAATATTATCATGATACATTATCCACCCAAGCTGAAAATGGCAATTTAATTTGGCTTTACTTTAGTGAAATTGAATTGCGGGAGAGCTGGAATAAACGGGCGGCCATTAAATACGATTCGTTGGATAATAAACAGCAAAGAATCTATGGTACATTAATTCGTTATTTAACCTCTAAAGGTATGCGTAAGGACATAGGAGGAGTTGAGGCGTTGACGGATGAGGATGTAAAAAGAATTGAGAATGGGCAAACTGCCTACGATGTTAATAACGGCATCAATACGAAATTGGTAAGTTTTGTTCAAGAATACGAAATGTATACCTTGAAAGGAGACCCAAATGGGTATTCTATTTTACAACGTTTAGAGCATTTTAAAGCGGCTAAACGTTTGGTGCAAAGTGTTGGTGTGTTTGGAGTCGGTATCGGTGATGTTGATGATGCTTTTAAGGCTGAGTATCAAAAAATGCAGTCGAAATTATTGCTCGAGAATCAACACCGTGCGCACAATCAGTTTTTAACCATTTGGATAACATTAGGAATTGTCGGTTTGTCACTGTTTATCGCCATTTTTATCCTGCCTCTTTTCGAAATTAAAAAGAAGAATTATATTTTTTTATTGTCTTTGTTTACATTGGCATTTTCCTGCATATTCCAAGATTTAATTGAAACACAAGCGGGTGTTACAATGTTTGCGTTGGTATATGGCATGACAGTTTACCGAGAAGAAGATTAGGTTTTTAATTCGTCGAGTAGTGGTTCGCGATTATAAAACGATTCGAAACGATGCCAGTCTTGTTTGTCCATAAACCAATGATTTAAGCGCAATTTCTTTCCGGCGATATAAAACTTTTTATTGGTTATTGTAAGGGTTGATTCATTTTCAATTTTATAACGTTTTCTGATTGATCCAAATAAATTATAGACCAGAATTTCATTTTGATCATATCGAATATATGGTTTCGTACGAATATTATTGCCAATATATATAATTATTACAGCGGCAATTAAGTTCAGATAAATACTTGGATCTGCTAAAATATATCCACCAAGAATAAATACAATAGCAAATGCAATTCCGCTAAGAATATAGCAAATACCCCAAATAGTTTGATAGCGAACTAGTCCTTTCATAGGCAGTTATAAACAAGCAAAGTTGAATTAGTTGTAAAGTAAAGTATATTTTTAATAGTTTCGAATGTTAAATTTGAAGAATTAATAGAATTTACACTTGATGAGATTTATATTATTCTTGTTTTACTTGACCCTAAATATTGTTGGTTTTACACAAAAATCTTCAATTACTATTCTAATCGACCCTGGCCATGGAGGTAAAGATCCCGGTCATCTGCCGCTAAAGGATAGTTTGATGCAAGAAAAAGATATTGCTTTAAAGATTGCAATGAAATTAGGTGAGTACTTGACTTATAATTTGTCGAATGTAAAAGTAATTTATACAAGAACAACGGATACTTATCCTAGTCTTGATGACAGAGTTGATCAAGCGAACAATAGTAATGTTGATTATATGATTAGTTTGCATGTAAATGGCAGTCCTAATCCAGCGATTGTGGGAACAGAAACCCATATTCATAATTACGATGCTAAAGCATCTTATAAATGGGCTTATTTAATAGAAGAACAATTTAAGAATAGGGCGGGAAGAAAGAGTAGAGGAGTTAAAACAGGGGCAGATATTGGTCATTCTTTACAAATACTGAAGTATACTAAAATGCCAACGGTTTTAATTGAGTGTGGTTTTATTACCAACGAATCCGAAGGAAAGTATTTGAATTCTGTTTATGGACAAGAAATAATCGCTTCAGCGATTTTTAGAGCGACTAGAGACTTTGTCAAGGCCAAGCATCCAAAAATTAATTTCGATCCACCACAGGATTTAACTTCGCAACCTGATCAACCTCATTATAAAGTTCAAATTATGGCTTCTATTGATCCTCTCAAAACGGATATAGCTGAATTTAAAAAATTAGATACGCCAGTTGAACGAGTAGAGGTGCAAAGTACCAGTATGTACAAGTATAAATATTATGTCGGTCCATTTTTAAGTAAGAAGGATGCGAAGAAAGTGCAAAAATCTGTGCAATCCAATGGTTTTAAAGATGCCTACATCGTCTACTTCGAATAAGATTTAATTCCTCTTACATGAATATCCTTTGAATTGAGCAATAATTGGCTTAAATTGTATGCTTACGCTTGAAAAAATGATATGGCAACAGTATTTGAAACAAGATTAATAGGGAATATAGGGAAAGACGCAGTAGTTCGTCAAATGGACAAAGGAATTGTAGCCATTAATTTTCCTGTTGCGCACAATAAGAATTGGCGTGATAAAAAAACAGGTGAACAAAAAACCAAAACCACATGGGTGAACTGTACCATTTGGAAAAAAGACAATATCAATACAAAAATTGCACAATATTTAGTGAAGGGAACCTTGGTTGAGGTGATTGGGACTCCTTTTTCGAAAGGATATCTTCAAGATGACAACACAATTAAGTCTGAAATTAGAATAAATGTTGCTAAAACAAATATTCTTAAGTCAGGCAATTCGCAAAGGTCAAATGATATGGATGAGGATGATAATGACGACTTTAATGCTTCAATTGTTCCTTCTTCTTTTGATGAAGAAATGGACTGATTAAAGTTATTTTAATTTTTTCTAAAAATTTTTCCGTTTTTGTTTGTAGCAGTAGATTTAATTTCTTTATATTTGCACTCGCTAATTAAAAAAGGCGATAATTCCTCCTTAGCTCAGTTGGTTAGAGCATCTGACTGTTAATCAGAGGGTCCTAGGTTCGAGCCCTAGAGGAGGAGCCAGTGAGACAAAAGGTTTCAGACTGTAAAAAGTTTGAAACCTTTTTTCGTTTGCATACTATTTGCATATTAAATTTTCTTTTTAGTCTATATTAAGGTTTATATTTTTGTTATATTCTCCCATTATAAAAGTGTGAAATATATGAGTAGTCTAACAATGATCAATGGACTTCATGTCAGTAGAGCTTTAGAGCTTGGAATTACTAAGGACCAATTACAAAATGCATTTAATTTACCAGATAGAAAAGAACAGATATCTGATACTGCCACATTGTTATATAAAAAGCTGCCACACAGATTGAGATCGAAGTCAGATTTTATTTTTTGCACTAATTTCGCTAAGGGGCATCATTATTTTAATTTTGGATATATTATTCCATCAGACATTTATAGGTCCGATATTTCTTTAATTGAAATTATTAAAGTGTTTTCCAATCAATTCGGCTGTATGGTAAAAGTGGATCAAGACCAATTGTTGGGGACTAGTTAAATACTTGAGTTAATCTTAATATGATTAGAGTCACACTTTTGAATCATCAAAATTTTATTTTAACTTTTTTGGTTACCCGATTTGCTTTTAAATTTTATTTAACCTCTTCTTCCTTTTTTTGGATCAAGACCAATTGTTGGGGACTAGGCATATATTTTAGTTAATCTGAATAAAAAGAAAGCAACATTTTTCACACCTCTAAATTGGGATCTAAACGCTTTAATTTTTGCATTAAAAGATTCTGCAGCTGCATTTGTACTTCTGTGTTCAAAATAATTAACAATCCCCTCGTAGTTGATTCGAATAGTATTCATAATGGT
>NZ_JHXV01000039.1 GCF_000621625.1 Crocinitomix catalasitica ATCC 23190 | reverse complement strand
CAAAGGGATTTTGTATCCGAATAATAGTTATCAAGATTTTGTTTCAATTTCACGTGATAAACCAGGTGGTCAGAATCCAATTGATAGAGAAAACAGCAATTATGCCTTTTCAAATTATAAATTAGACGTAACGGATTCCCCTAGCAACTATGAGAGTGCGAGTTTAATGCGTTATAATATTGATTTTGATGACCAACTAACCTTTACCAAAGCAGAGATTCAAATGAAGGCATATTCTCAGTTTTACAGGGATAATAATTCTTCAAATGAATTAAACTTAGCACGAATTACAGCTAATTGGAATGAGTATAGTGTTACTTGGAATACTAGGCCTAATGCAACTGCACTTTCTGCAATTAACATTCCCACAACTACAACAATAGGATATGAAACTAGTCATCTATGGGATACGATTTCAATTTTACCTTTTGTTGATTATTGGGTTGAAAATCCGTCTGAGAATTACGGATTTGAATTAGAGCTTGATTCTTATGGTAATGGGAGTTTTGCAGATCGGTCATATAAAGGAGAGGCAAATAATTTGAATTTTATTGAATTTGAGTTTAAGGTAAAAGTTCCTTTGGAGATTGAATTTATTGATTCGATCAACGTTGGAAATATCCATGTTTTTGCGCCAGAAGGTACGCTTCCTTACAGGTACATGATTAAAAATGGAAGTATTGGTTCTTTGATAGACGAATGGGATGAAATTAAAGAATTTGATTTAATTGATAGTGTAGATTTTTTTACGGCCGATATAGATTCCAATTATTATAGATTTGAACATCTGCCGGCAGGAAGATATTTTATTGCAGTATTTGATAGTCAAGGTAATAAACAAATGGAGGTGGATACGATACTTTCGAGGGAGGTGGTTTTACAGAATAATTTAGATGTTGAAATTTCAAATTCTCAAGAATTGTATTTATCAAGCCAGGCAAGTTCAAGTGGTGCTTGTAGATTAGGAGGAGATTTATTAGTTGATGACATTTATGGAGGTATTCAGTTTACAGTAGATGATGTTGGTGATTGTCTAATTGGGTTCAATAAAACATCTGAATCGAGAGCTTCCTCAGTATCGGATATTGATTTTGGAGTTGCTATGTATGATAACAATACGCTAAGATACATAGAGAATGGTACTTTAAGTTCATCAAGTGTTTCAATTGCGGATGGTAGCACAGTAAAAATATTCAAAGATGGAGATGTTTTTACTTTACTTCTCAATGACACAGAAGTAGTAGAGTTAACCCTTGGCACTTTAGCTGAAAATGATCTTTCTTTGGATATCGCAGGTATGGGGGCAGTAGTAAGGTTCTATAGAATAATTTTTATTGGAAGATATAGACGCCCAGGTGTAGCAACCAGGATAGAGTACTTAGAATGTGGGGTGCGAAATACGGGTGAAATCACACTCGTAAAATCGGGTTATATAGAGCCTTTAACTTTTTCTTTTTTAAAGAATAACATCACTGGAGTTGAAATTACGGATCCAATTTCAGATGAGGATGGAAATTTGATATTTGAAGAAGTGCCAATGGGTTCATATACTTTAACAACGTTCTATAATAATTCAACTCCGCCATATGGATATTCAAGCTGGGAAATTAAACAAGTAGCTATCGGTTATGTTGTGGAGTGGGAAGATTTGGAAAATTCTTTTGTTGTGCCGCTAAATACTATTCAAAAAGATCCTACTTATGCATTAGGTGCTGGAACAGCAAATAGTGTAAATACTTTAAATTATAATCCTGTGGATCCAGATGAGACAGATGAAAATATAAAATGGATTCAATTTACTTCAGACGTATACAATGAATTGCTCTATGGAAGTAGTGGATTGGAAGTAATACACTTAAAAAATATTGAATCCGATGAACTAGCTTTTAGTATTATTAATTCTACATTTTCAGGTAACCGTGGAATGGTTTTAGATGGAACTTCTGAACCCTTAGGACATTCACTGAATAATACTTGGAGAATCGAAAATTTAAATAGTCATTTTGGAATTTTTGTAAATGGTGAAGATGGTGTTTTTTATGAATCTTCTGATGCTGATGTAGGGAAATTAGAATTAAGTATACATCAATTGAATCAATCAAGATATTTAAATACGATAGTTAACTTTTGTGACTTTATTCCTGATCAATTTGTAGAACCAAAACGCGACATAAAAGGAGGATATTTCCTTGTGCCTAGTGATGATACCTTGCGATTCGAGTTTAATGAAGAATATGTCGATTTGGTAGACCTTAATTTGAATTATCAGGTTAAAAATTTCAAAGGTGAATTTCAAGAAGGATTGGATGATTTAATTCAAGTATTTGGTGACAACCGTTTGCTTTTAGATGTTTCTTCATTATCAAGTGGGGTTTATATTCTTGAAATTTATAATCAAAAAGGTGAAGATTGGTATTTAAGATTTAAAGTACAATGATGAATGTAATAAATATAATGATACTATTATTTGTTTTGACATTTTTGAATGGGTGTGGATTTGATAATCTAAGTCCAAACAAATCAGAATTAGAATGTAAAAAACATGTTATGGCAATAGAGTCCTCACCGCAAATTGCTGTTGAAGATAATTGTATTCAGACAAATACTTTTAAAATTTTGAAAGAGAAAAAATATGTTATTAACCAGGTTAAACGATTAAAAAAGGATATTTCGTATACCATAAAAATAATACCTAATGAATTGTTTCTTATTGAAAAAGGGGTAAATAGTAGCGAAATGGAAAAAGCACTTCAAGAAATAAATAAAGAAACTATTTGTTATTTCGAATTTGAATCAATTTCTAAAAGAGATTTGATAAAACAGCATCTCTCAGGTAATTTAGACGAAGCAATTTCCTATTTGTCATCAGGTATTATTAATGATTTCTATATGATAAATATGAATAACGACACAGTGCGACCGTTATTTGTACACTTTGAAAGAAATTTTCATGTAGCACCTTTCGAAAGAATACTATTAAGTTTTCCTGATTCTCATCAAAATGAAATTACTGAATTTTTCTATGATGATAAAATTTTCGGAAATGGGTTAATGAATTTCCCTTTAACTCAGGATTTATTTACAAGTAATTATTAATCGATTATGATATTAAAAATAAGAAATAATTCATTCACCAAGGTTGCAAGTTATTTTATGATCTTGGTTTTTTTATCAACGCTTAATCCAAGTGTTAGTTATGGTTTGACTGGTGGTCCAGCACAACCAGAGTTCAGTGCTTTCACACCCATCGGAACATCAGATATGGTTGATTTAGGATCAGGTGATTTTTCTTATAATTTACCTTTGTTAGATGTCGGGGGATTCCCTATTAACCTTGCATACAGTTCAGGAGTGAGCATGGACCAAGAAGCTTCGTGGGTAGGCTTAGGTTGGGATTTAAGCATTGGACAAATTAATCGACAAATGAGAGGATTGCCTGACGACTTTGCTGGTGAAGAAGTCCAATATGAAAAAAACATCAAAGAGAATTATACAGTTGGTGCTGGCACAAAAATTAACGCTGCACTGTTTGGTGTTGATGCAATAAAAGGAAGTATTGGTGTAACAGCTAAATACAATAGCTATAATGGTGTAAGTATTTCCCCATCCGCTGGTATTTCTTTTGATATTGCAAATATGGTGAATCTAGGATTGAATGTTTCCGCTGATGAAAATGGATTAAGCATATCACCAAATTTAGGTATAAGCACAAAAATTAAAGGTGCTAAAAATAGAGATCTGAAGTTAGGAAGTAGTATTGGAGCATCGTTTAATTCTCGACAAGGTCTTTCTAATCTAAATATGTCTTCATCAGCTTCTATAACGAAAGACTATGTTAGTGAGGGAGTACTGAAGGAAGCTGTTATATCATCTTTATCATCACGCGGTTCATCTGTAAGTTACGTTAATAATACATATACACCAAGTGTGAATGACGGATTGGATAATGTAAGCGCAACGGTTAATGTTTCAGGAGGGGGAGAGGTTTTTGGAGTGGAACCTCAAGTAAATTTGAGTGGATTTGCTTCTACTCAAATAATAGCTGAAAGATACAGAAATAGAGTAGAATCTGCTTATGGCTATGATCATACACATCAAGGCAATCAAAATAAAAGAGCTGTTTTAGATTTTAATCGTGAAAAAGATGGGAATTTCAGTAAAAATACCGTTAATCTGCCTGTTACTAATTACACGTATGACATATATAGTGTCAAAGGACAAGGTGTTGGCGGGATGTTTAGACCATATAGGTCTCAAGTTGGCTATGTTAATGATAATTTTGTAAGTAATAATAGTGAAGGTGGAACGTTTGGAGCTGAAATTGGAGGAGGGCAAGCTGTTCATGCTGGTCTTGATCTTGAATTAACATCATCTACTAGTGAGGCAGGACTGTGGGAGAATAATAATGAAGCATTAAGAACATTTAAATCAGATGAAAATTTAAACCCGAAATATGAAGAGGTTTATTATAAAAATGTCGGAGATTTATCTGTAGATGAAGATAGTGATGTATTTGGTAGCTCAAGTCAAAATTTAGGTGGTTATTCGCCACTTTACATTCCATTTTCAACAGATAAATTTCACAGAAAATTATTAAATAAATTTAATATTAAACATCCTACAATTCCTAGAGCATTTAATCACGTTAATCCATTAGATGAAGAAAGTCTAAAAAGAAGTGAAAGGGTACGAAAAAATCAATCAATCACAAAGATTTCAATGTCTGAAGCTAAAGTGGCTGGAGATTTAATAGGTTTTAATCTGAATGAAAGTTCAGAAATTGCTGATAATCAAACCGCCGGTTTTATAGTAACACGAAATGATGGTGCACGATATATTTACGGTGAGGCTTTATATAATATTACAAAACGTGAGGTAACTTTCTCCGTTGGTAAAAAAGTTGGTGGAGAAATAATAGAAGGAGCAGATCCTAGTACTAAAGCTAACTTAAGAACGGGATTAACAGAGTATGAGCCTGGTGTTGATAATTCGGTTGATAATAAAAAGGGAGACCAATATTTTGAAAGGATAACAACCCCAATTTATGCGCATACTTATTTGTTGACGACACTTTTATCAACCGATTATTCTGATGTTGATGGAAATGGCCCCAGTGAAAATGATTTAGGTTCGTACACAAAATTCGAATATAGGAGATTGGATAATAATTATAAGTGGAGGGTTCCGTTTCAGTTAGATTCTGCAAACTATAATCAAGGAATTTTAACAGATAAAACAGATGATAAGGCTTCATATATGTATGGTGAAAAAGAAGTTGGTTACATTAAACGAATTGATACAAAAACACATGTTGCTTTATTTTATTGTTCTCCAAGGGAAGACGCTTATGGTGTTTTAAAAGAAGATGGAGGAAAGAATATTGACGTTAAAATGTACAAATTAGATAGTGTAGCTTTATATTCTACAGGAGAAGTTATAGGGGATGCAGAGATTGTTGATGGTCTATCTTATGGGAATTGTATGACTACAGCTACACCTATAAAAACAGTAATTTTCGAATACAATTATGATCTCTGTAAAAACATACCAAACGGAGCAAATGCAACACAAGGTAAATTGACGTTAAAAGAAGTTTATTTTAGATATAGAGATTCTAACTTAGGTAAATATTCAGGTTATAAATTCCAATACTGTGATAAAGATCATGATGGAGAAATGGACAGCGCTTTAAACCCTAATTATAACCTAAAAGGATATGATATTTGGGGTAATTATAAGCCGAACAAAAAAATGGGATTATCTGCAGAAGGCGGAATTTTAGAACCATTAACTGCACCTGAATTTAATTATGTTGAACAGGACGATCTAGCTAATGATTATACTGCTGCATGGACATTAACAGATATTCATCTTCCCTCTGGAGGTATCATAAAAGTGGATTATGAATCTGATGATTATCAATATGTTCAAGATAAAACGGCCATGAGGATGTTTAAATTAGCTGGAGTAGGATCCGATCTTAACCCAAGTGGGGAGGACTATTTTGACGTTGGTGGAGTTGATGGATTAGGTCAAATTAATCAAGGAAATGAGGAAGACCTATTATATACGGGACTTAATGAAGCTAACGAAGCGAAGTATGTTTATGTGAAATTAGCAAAAGAAGAGCAGCAAATGCCTTTTATTACTGCCGTTGATAAAATAGCAGTCAAACAAAAATTTTATGAGAACTATCTGCAAGAAATAATTAGGTATCAAAAAGAGTTAATTCAATTTAGAGTTTTTACAAATTTTAATAGAAATGGAGGAAAAAATTCAGATGCTTGGAAAAGTAAAGGTGAATTTGATTTTGTAAGTGGATATTTTGAATTTGATTCAGGTCTTGGTTATGATGTTTTCGAATGGGAAGATACTTTATACGGTAGTGTTCCAATGAAACAAGTTGATATGGAAGGGTATATTGGGCGGTCAGGTAGAATGGTTAATCCAATTTCAAAAGCTAGTTGGCACTATGGGCGTAAGTATTTACCAAAATATATTTATGATTTGCCCTCACCAGATCCAAGTTCAGGTGTAGAAGCTATTGCTAACACATTAAAAGGCGCTACGGATGGTCTCAAAGATATGTTTAAGGGACCAAATGGGTCGATTCGTGACAGTAAAATGTGTAGAAGAATTATTCCTGAAAAATCTTGGGTACGATTAATGAATCCTAATAAAAATAAGTTGGGAGGAGGTTCAAGAGTTAAGAAACTTGAAATGACGGATGAATGGACCAGTATGACGCCAGGGGACCTTACAATTGGACAAGAATATGGACAAGAATATACTTATGCATTATCAACTGGTGGTTCGAGCGGGGTTGCCACATACGAACCAGTTGGATCTAAAGAAAATCCTTTAGTTCAACCTGTATACGTTAATGTGAATAGATTACTAGCACCAGATGAAGAGAATTATATGGAAAAACCTTTTGGTGAGTCTTTCTTTCCGTCTCCTACAATTACTTATTCTTCGGTTACAGTGAAAAATTTAGAACGAATTGAGGGAGAGAATAAGGTTGAAAAACATGCGACAGGAAAAGTTGTAACTGAATTTTTTACAAGTAAGGATTATCCTGTCAAAGTTGATCAAACTGCTCTAGATATTGAAGAAGATGAGCCAAGGCTTATCGCAACATTATTGAATATTAACCATAAAAAACATATAACGGGTTCACAAGGTTATTTGGTGCATTTGAATGATATGAACGGAAAAATGAAAAGTCAACGCGTTTATGCAGAAGGGCATGAAGGTGAAGATGATTTTATTTCTGGAGCTGATTATCATTACGATCATTTTACCTCTGAAGATGGTGCGGATCCATTTAATGCAGTAAGTCATAATCCTGGTGTATTAAATAATTCTGTAGATGTTGTGTATCCGGATGGAAAAATTAAGAAAAAAACTTTAGGTGTAGAATATGATGTAATTAATGATTTTAGAGAAATGAAATCAACAACTGAAGTTGTAGGGCTAAACACCAACTTAGCAACTTTTTTTATTGGCGTGTTTCCAGGATTAATTCCATTACCGCTTCCAGATTATGCTTTTCATGAGGATAAAATGAATATATCAGTGACAACAAAAGTGATCAATACTTTTGGAATTCAAAGAGAAGTGATTGCGTATGATGCAGGAGCTGCTGTATTTACTAGGAATTTGTTATGGGATGCATATTCCGGAGATGTTTTATTAACGGAGACTGTAAATGAATATGGCGATAAATATTATTCATTTAATTATCCTGCTCACTGGTATTATAAAGGAATGAGTTTAGCGAGTTTAAATGGAGGAATGATTCTTAAATATGCTGCCGGAGGGACAATATTAGACGCTGAAGTACCAGGTTATGAAAGCGATTATTTGTTTAAAGGTGACGAAGTTATTTTACTAGACGAAGACCTAGATATAGGAACACCTCGTCATGCTTGGATTAATAATGTCACTGGATTTGGTTTTAGTATGATTGATGAAACAGGAGCACCTGTGGCTCCTTCAGAAGCAGGAAGTATGAAAATCATTCGTTCTGGACGCAGAAATTTGCAATCAACCTCTATGGGGTCAGTAGTAATGCGAGAAAATCCAATGAGTTTTTTCGGTGCTGGACAGATTCCTCCTAATTTTTTAATTACTGACGAATGGAATAAATATAAAATTGTGAATGCAGGAGCGGTGGATTTTTCTGAAAGGTGGAATGATCAATGTGAATGTGGCGTAGTTGCAGAGGAAGAAGTTGAGAATAAATATGTTAAAAATAAAAAAGGAGTTTATCGTGCCAATAGATCACATCTTTATTTAACAGGACGACATCAACAAGCGGATAGTCCAAATCCAAGAAACGACGGTTTTTATAATTCGTTTAGACCGTTTTATGGAGTAGATGGTGGCGGAAATTGGGGTAAACATGATGCTAATTGGCAGTCCACGTCAGAAATTACAAATTTTAGCCCCTTTGGATTTGAGCTAGAAAATAGAGATGCACTTGATCGATATTCTTCTGCGCAATATGGATATAATTATTCTTTTCCGATGGCTGTAGCTGCGAATTCACAATACAAAGAAATGGGATATGACGGATTTGAAGAATATGGATTTGGAGGCTGTTCAGATAATGCACATTTTGGTTTTAGGGATGCTATAGCAGATACAACTTCATATAAATCACATACAGGCCGTTATAGTTTAAAAATAACTGCAGGTTCAACAATATCGGAAAGTTATCGTGTTGCTTGTGAAGGGATTGTAATTTATGAACCATAGTAGAATTGTTATTCGAATCGAATCAAATCCATTAAAAATGAATATAAAATTAAAAAATACCGTCTTAACCTTTTGTCTGTTTTTTATGGTTGTTAAGGTTTCAGGTCAATGTCCTGATATGGATGCCACTTTTACTGTTTCTGATATCACAATCGAAGTTGGAGAAACATTAATTGTTACTTATACTGGGGTAAGTGAGGATTGTGAGACGTGTACGGGATTACTATCATTTGGTGAGATAGGTGAGCCAGATCAAGAGAGGTTGGATTTTTCAACGGGCGAGATAATTGGAAAATATATTTACAGCGAAGCTGGCACATATGAAGTTGATTTTGAAATTATCAATGAAGATCCTTGTGATGGCGACGGATCTACCATTACTGTGACTGTTGTTAATCCAAGTGGTTGTCCATTGGCTCTTTTTAAAGATCGTGGTCCAATATGTTATCCTTATTGGGATCCATATGATGATTATGAAATAGAGACAACACCTTTAGGTGGTTTTTCAATCAATGATGTAAATTGGATGATGGGTGAAGATGGTGATATAATAAATACTGGGACATCGTTAGAGTTATCTTATGCATTTGAATTGCCTGGCGCTTATTCAATGTCTGCTACTGTTGAATTTATTATTGGTGGGATTCCTTGTATTCAAGATGTTCAATATATTGAAAATGGGACTTCTTTAGAGACTTTTATAGGTATGTACCCTTATAGCGAAATTAATTTAATAGGAGCATCTGCAGACTTTGAGATCTTACCATTTATTTATGGTCCGTCGGATAACCTTATCCAATTTAGATTTTCGGAATATATTTTTGATCCATATACTGGTTTAGGCCCATTTATATTTGAGACATTCATATGGTCGGAATCATTTGAAGTTGTTAATGTTCTTGATGATGATTCTCCTATAGGAAGTGTTGCAGGTTCATTTGTAGAAGATGAAATTATATTGAATCTAGAAAATTTAGAAGCTGGAACTTATTCCGCAAATTGGGAGTTCAGTTTAACATCTACTATAGGATATTGTGTTTCAAGTAAAACTTTAAATTTTATAATACCCCATAATGATTCACTGCCAGAGCCTTGCGATTCTTGTAATTCTTTTCGACCAGACATTGGTAAGCGATATTGGATGAGTGCATGGGTGCATGTTGATGAAGGTCAAGTGAAAACCTTTAACCCAGAAAATTATGCGAGTGGTGAAGATATTGATCCTTTGGAAGTAGAAGATGCATATGTTGAATTTTATTTTGTTGGTCCAAATACAAGTACTTATTTCTTTCCAACAGGTGACATAATTGATGGTTGGCAAAGAATTGTCGGAGAATTTACGATTCCTGATATGACAACAGATTTTGAGGTGAAATTTGGAGCTGATGAGACTGATACGACCTATTTTGACGATATACGGATTCACCCATTTAATGGTAGCATGAAATCTTATGTTTATGACAAAGAAACATTTTGGCTTCTGTCAGAACTCGATGATAATAATTACGCAACTTTCTACGAATATGATCAAGAAGGTGGTTTAATAAGAATAAAAAAGGAAACGAGTAAAGGTATTGTCACTATTCAGGAAACTAGATCGGGAACGATCAAAAAAGATTAATGTATGATTAAGTTATTTAGATTATCACTTATAATATTTTTTACTTTACAAGGATTTTCGGCTGAAACACCTGAGTCATTCTTGAATAAAGTAAGACAAAATTATGAAGGAATAAATTCATTGGAATTGAAAATGAATTACTCATTATATAAATCACATAATTCTTTGGATAAATACAGTTTTGATCAATCCGTCTTTTTAATGTATGGCACCAATACTTATAGAACCGTTGAAGATTTTGAGTTGCTCACATCTGATGAATTCAATTTAAAAATTGACAATAAGGAGCAACGTATATTTATTTCAAATGCGGTCCCTGCGCAAATTTTAGATTATAAAATAGATGTTTTATTGACCTTTTGTGAAAAACTATATGTACAAGATATCAATGGAGAAAAATACATAGAATTATTAATCAAAGATGAAATAAATCTTCCTTTCAGTAAGATAAAACTAATTGTCACGAAAGATTATTTGATTTCTCAAATGACATTTTATTATTCGACGAAAATGGATTTTTCTAAAGACTTTTTTTCAAAAGAAGAGAGTTTACCAAAACTCGTTGTTGACTATACATATTTTAAAAAAGGTTGGAGGGATAAGGATAATATTTTGAGTACAGCAAATTATATTAATCAATCAAACCAAGTTATTGCTGGTATAGGTAAGTATTCGAATTACGAAGTTATAGATCTTCGTTCAAATTAAATTAAGATAGATATGAAATTTTTTGTTTACATCTTCACTCTTTTAATAAGTACCACATTGTATTCAATGGAGGAGACCTATACGAATCGTGCGAGTTCAACAAAATTGGGCAGCGATTTTAGCTTAGCAATTGTCGACGGTCGATTCCCCGAATTACTTTCAGGTACTTTCAAAGACAAATCAGCTACTTTGTTGTTAAAATTAGGTATTGATGAGCGCACGAGTTATGGATATATGAGTGCTTATACATTTAATTTAGATGTTGTAATAAAAGCTTATGATAATTTAGGAGGTTTAGTAGACGAAGAAGAAGTGACTTTGACAGTAGATTATTCACCTATTGGTGGCCTTAATACAACAGATTTAAATTATTATAAAAGGGAAGGTTTCCATCGATATGTCATAGAAGTAGAGGGCGTTGGAGGAGTTATACCAAGTAATTTGTATTTAGAAGCCGAGCTAACAATAGATAGATACTATGATTTAGATACGGAGGAGCTACCTGTATTGGGATGTAATTCAGTAAAGTTTAATCCAGATAATAATTTAGAAACAATAACACATGATTTGGGACTTGCAGCAGAGATTGAAGAAAATGAACAAGAGCTAGAATTTTGGTGGGATTATATCGAAGGAGCGGAAGAATATGAATTGGAGTGGACTTGGGTTGATAATTATAGGAATACATTTACTGGTTTTTTGGGTGCAGATAAAATTTCATTTAACGAGCGGGACTTTGAGTTAAACAACACCCGTGTTATCACAAAGGCTCAGCGTTATCGAATTCCTTTAATTTATGCCAAAGGATATATTATCTATCGTGTTCGTGCGGTAGGAGTTTGGACCGATGCAGAATTGGCAGATACAGACAAGCGTAAATATGGTAAATGGAGTTCTGGTATTGGGTCCAAAGATAAGGTTTTAGATTGGCCACATTATGTGCGCGTGTCAGTTGAACATGAGTCATTAAAAAATTGGCAATACCAAGCTGTTTATGCAGAAGAAGGGAAGAAAAAAGAAATCGTTTCCTATTTTGATGGCAGTTTACGTAACCGTCAAACGGTGACCAGAATCAATAGCAATAAAGAAGCCATTGTAGGTGAGAATGTTTATGACAACCAAGGTCGTAGTGCTATACAAATATTACCAACGCCTGTAGGCAATAGTGCATTAAAATATTATTCCAGTTTAAATGTGAATAGGTTAAGTGTACCCTATAGTCATTATGATTTTGATTGGGATACAGGAGTTTGTGAAGCCGCAGTGAAAGGAATGAGTACTGAAAGTGGAGCCTCAAGATATTATTCATCTGTGCCTTCAGCCCAAGGCAATTGGCAAGATTATGTTCCCGATGCTGATACGATACCCTTTGTACAAGTCCAATACACACCCGATAATACAGGTCGAATCCGTTCCCAAAGTGGAGTTGGAAGAGATTTTATATTAGATGGTGAACATGCTATAAAATATTATTATTTACAACCCTTTCAAGAAGAACTCAACCGTTTATTTGGATACCAAGTAGGTTATAAAAGTAGGTACAAAAAAAACATGGTTGTCGACGCGAATGGACAGGTAAGTGTTAGTTATTTAGATCCTCAAGGACGTGTAATCGCGACATCATTAGCTGGAGATAATACTACAGGAGGCAATGGCGCAGATCCAAGTTTAATGTCTTTAGCAGAAGAGGGTGGAGGGCAACATGTTCTGCAGAGTGTAGACCTTTTAAATAAAGAACATGTAGATAGTGTAGATACCGATATTGATGACAATGAAAAATTTGTAAGTCCTACTTTTAGTCCACTAGTTGACGCTTTGCGATTTAACACCCAATTAGGTTGTACCGATAATGGTGTAGATTATGAATTTGATTATCGTGTAAGAACAGGCGTTTTTCAAGATAGTTGTTTAAGTTTGTTAGGAATAGGTTATCCTTATGCCTATAACTTAGGCTTAAATGTATCAGACGATTGTGGTTATAGCGTTGTAAAAGAGGGCGAGAGTGCAACAATAACCGGAGTAATCACCGATATAATTTCAGGATCAACTGCTGATCCCATGTATACCTCTTCGACAGGTTTAGATAAAAGTTATTCGTTTAAAAGTACACTTGATAAAGGGAGTTATACCGTATCAAAACTTATCCGTGTCAATAAAGATACTTTAGATAAATATACAGATCATTACATGGCCAATAATCCATGTTTATTGACTTTTGATGACTTTTTTATATCTACAGTAGATTGTGGTGATACGATTCCAGAAGAAGATTTGATTTTTGATGAAATGGGATTAAACGCCTGTTTTATTGCTAAACGAATGATGTTATCAGACTTAAGTCCAGGAGGTCAATATGGAGGCACGGAAGCCGATGATTTGACTAGTGTTTTTAATTCACCAAATGTTTTAGGACAAGGGACATTAAATATTGATAAAAACTGGCATTACCCCTCGTCCGACTATACTGATGAAGTAACAGGTTTGTCATATGAAGTATTAACCTATTTTGATGGAGCAGATTATACACCACCAATTACGCCTTTAGGGGTAAGTGAAGGCTTAGGGGGTACTCCTGCAGAATCGGGAACATATAGCTTAAATGCAAAATATTTATTGCATTTCAGTGATGTTTTCCCTCATTGGAAGTCGCATTGGAGTGAGTTTTTAATTGAATACCATCCAGAGTATTGTTATTTGGCTTATACTGAAGAAATCTGTTCTGAAACAGCTTTAGTGGGAAGTGAAAATATCAGTTCAGAGACCTATAATAATTATTTACAGCACGTGACTAGTTATTCTGATGCTAAATCAATTGGTAATGTTTTGGGGGTTGACTTAATTGGAAATCCATTTATAGATGATTTTCCTCTAATGGATAAAGACCCTTATGTTATAATAGATGATTATGTATTGTTAGATGATGCTACTATGATTTTAGGTGAGTATGTTGACGGAAACGGGATAAAGGAAAATTTAATGGAAGAAATCATGACCAATTATAAAGGGTCAGGATGGAATATTTGGGAGTATAGTATGCGAGTGGTATTATGTGGATTAGATTTGGATGGGGATTGTACTTTACCCGGAGATTTAGATGCTTTAGAGACTGGCTCTTACACAGACGATCAGCTTGATCACATCTGGGCAACTTATAAACAAACTTACTTAGGGGAAAAGCGAAAAGTCGATCAATTATTCAGAGATATGCATGCGATTAGAAATGGCTGTTATAATGATTTTATAGGTTCGGCAGTAGGACCTACACCTCCAGCCATTTTAGGTTTTATTCAATACGAAACTTTTTTTGGTACAATCGTAAGTTTATATTTAGATGCAATAATTTCAGCGGGAAGCGAAGATGAACCTTACCCATGGATGGATGGTCTGTATTCACGACGGTTTGCAGAAGATATTCCAAGATTTACACGAATCGACAATTTATATGATGCCAGTCTCCCAGATGATGAAGCTATAGAGGCATTGAGTGAAGAAGCTGATGCAGCTACATATGGCTCAACAGGGAAATGTGCTTTTATTCTAGACGTAGAAATGTTCTTAAATGGAATGGCACATCGTGGTTTATTCACACCTTCAGTAACTGATAGTGATTTAATACCTGAATTTACCAGAGACTTATATTTCGAAATGGGAGGAGGTCTTCGCCCAGACCCAGATGTTGTATCACCATATCCTGTAAATATTACAACGGCAGCAGTGGGGGTAGATTTAAAGTTTACTGCAACCAATACAGTTGATGGTTTAGAATTAGATAATTCTATAATATTAGAAAAACCAACAGTTGATTGGGCTTGGAATTGGACAAATATAGTAGGTATGGAAATGATGTATTATATCCCCAATTCATTAATTGCAGACGATTACCTGTTTAAAGTTTTGGCAAAAGTGGTAGTTGGATTAGATACTGTAGAGGTTGTATTATCCGGTCGTACAGAAGTAGCTATTGGCGAATGTGATTACCCAATTCCATGTGGTCGACCAGAATCATTTGGTGATGCACTAGGCGCACTTTACAATAAATTATTTGTCTCAGAAAAATTAGACTTAATACCATCCGTTGAATCGCTTAGTTCTCATATAGCTTGGTATGCAGGCACAGAAATAGAAACCCAGTTGAGTGATTATGGATTGACAGCCCAAATAACAAGTAAAACCTTTGGTCTCGACCATGTAATTACTTTAACAAGTGATGTTCGTAAAATAACCATCACTTTTGCTAGTGCACTTGCAGCAACAGATATATATGTAGGCGCATCATTTGATCCCATAACAAGTGAGTTAACCATTAATTATTTAGATCCAACAGGATTAGAACCAGAATCTCATAGTATAACAGGAACCGTTGAATTTGTAGATGCAGCAACAGATTATGTACTAGATTTAGACTTGGGTTGTGATGATTGTGGACCAGGAGATAAAAGTGATTTAGAAAATAGAATAAAAGAATTAATGAATTATGTTTTAATTACTTCTCCTGTAGCACCTATAAATTATGATCCATCAGATCCTATTGTAGAATTAAAAAACATTCTTCCATTCACAGATTTTACGGCAGATTTTATAGATGTGGAGTTTGGAATATATGATTATGATTTGACGAGTACTGCTTTTAAGTTTTATTTATCTAAAGATCCTAGCTGTCATGATTTCCAGTTTTCAATATCATCAGCTGGCAGTTTGCTAAATCTTGAATCTATAATAGATGTTGTAATCACTCCAAATGAGCCTGGATATGATATTACAGTTACAGGTTTGTTAACAGATGAAAGTACAGTAGTTTTAGAATTACAGGGATCACCTGAACAACGAACAAACTGCTTTAACTACGCCCCATGTAATGATTGTACTCCACTAGCCATTGCTCCTAATAGCTGTGATGAACAGTGGAAGGCATACAATGATAAAGTCACAGATCTAAATGATGATATAATTGCGTTAGATGCAGATGCGTTTCTTTTTAAAACCTATACAAAAGAGGAGTTTTGTGAAACCAACTTTGCTTATTCAACAGCTGCATATATATATTATTTAACAACCTTTGGAATCACTTCACCCGAAGATGATCATTATCTAACAATCGCAGAATTTAGTTTAACCGAGTTAACACTAAGCTTTTCATATTACGATGACGTGAGCTTAGAGACAACAGATATGGAGGATGTTATTGATGGATATGACGATTACCTTGATAATGTAGATTCAGAAGAGCAGTGGACAACTTATGTGAACGATATTTATATGCTAGACAATCAATTTTGTCCTAACCCAATGAGCATTGAAATAGATACGATAATCGAATTACCATGCGAAGATTATACCGCTAATGTTGATACAGTCAATGCAACAACAGATTATGAAACTTACCTTGAAAATACCCGAGCAAGTTTCCGACAACGTTATTTAGAAGGTGCCATTAGCAGCCTTATTGAAAATTACGAGATGGACTATCCAGATAAAGAGTACCATTACACCTTGTATTATTATGATCAGGCAGGTAATTTAGTGCAAACCGTGCCACCAAAAGGAGTTGACAGAATAGAAACAACTATTGATATGGAAAGTGTTAATATTGCTCGAAAAAACAATAACAGTCCGGCTAATCTTGATGATGAAGAACCAGATGTAATCCCAAAGCACACATACCAAACCCAATACCATTATAATTCACTCAACCAGCTTGTTTGGCAAGAAACTCCCGATGGCGGAGAAAGTTATTTTGCTTATGATTATTTGGGAAGATTAGTCGTGTCTCAAAATGCCAAACAATTGGCATACGACGATGAAGTTTTATCAGGAAATGAGGAACAATTTAGCTATACAAAATACGATGGATTAGGTCGTATAGTAGAAGTAGGAGAAATGACTTTATCAAGTGGTTACAATTTTAATGAGAATGGGCAATTTACATATGGTGGATTAGTAGTAGACTTAAAGGAAGTTGAATTTAAGGATCTTACCGGATTTATCTCAAAAGAAGAAGTTACCCTTACCAAATATGACGAACTTGTAGGAGCAGTCCCTGGAGATTTTGAGGATTATTCAGCTGACAATACACGTAATCGTATAACAGGCGTGTATTATTACGAAAGTTATGATGAAGAAGCTTATACAGGTTTTGATAATGCTACATTTTATGATTATGACGTACATGGAAATGTAAAAGAACTCATCCAGAAAATATCAGATGCTGACTTGTTAGTTTTAGGGCAGGCAGAAAAGAAAACCCAATATGAATACGATTTAGTAAGTGGTAATGTTAAACATGTTACTTATCAAAAAGATTCGGTAGATCAATTTATTCATGAATACGAATATGATTCCGACAACCGAATTACCAATGTTCGTACCTCAAAAGACAAAATAATTTGGGAACAAGACGCCAAGTATTTTTATTACAATCACGGACCACTAGCAAGAGTAGAAATAGGAGATAAAAAAGTACAAGCAACAGATTTTGCCTATACCATACAAGGTTGGCTTAAAGGCGTTAATTCAGAAGATTTATCAGCTCACCACGATCAAGGGAAAGATAGTAAAGTTGGTATAAACAGTATGATTGGTAAAGATGTTTACGGCTATAGTTTACATTATTATGATAATGATTATCAAGCAAGACATGGAAATGACTTTTTAGCGTATAGTGAAGGTATAATTGCAAGTTCGCATAGCAAGAATCTATATAATGGCAACATCAAAGAAATGTATACTGCTAGCACTGATAAAGACGAAGTTCATATTGGTACAAGCCATAAAATGTATAATTACGACCAATTGAACCGGATCCGTAAAATGGCACAAGAACATTTAAACGGAGCAGCATCGCCAGAATCTAGATATGCTAGTAATTATAGTTATGATTCTAATGGAAATCTTGATGAACTCAACAGGTGGGGGTGGGATGAAACAGAAAAAATACATATAGATAGTTTTAAATATCATTATGACGATCCATTAAACAATAACAAACTCATTTATGTACATGATATGATAGGAGATGCAGGACTTGGAGACTTAGCTGATCAACTATCGCTTGTCGTTTATGACGAAGAATATGATGATATTAATAATTATGCTTATGATGAAATTGGTCAATTAATTCAAGATAAGCAAGAGGAGATCGTATCTATTGAATGGAAAGTTACTGGAAAAGTGCACAAAATAATTCGTGAGTTAGGGAGTTCTAAAAACAATTTAGAATTCGTTTATGATGCCATGGGTAACCGAATTATTAAAATAGTTCGAAACAATAGTAACACTTTATTAAATAAAACTTATTATATTAGGGACGCCCAAGGCAATGTTATGAGTACTTATACGTTAACAGATAACGAAACAGAACCATACAAAGAACTGACTTTGACAGAACGTAGCATATATGGAAATAGTAGATTAGGACTCGAAAGTCCTGAGTTAATGGTGCTTGCAAGTTACGATCCTGAGTTTACAATAGAAGTAGCAAACAACAATCAAGTTGTCGGTGATAAAATGTATGAATTATCTAACCATTTAGGTAACGTGCTTGAAGTTGTTTCGGATAGGAAGTTGCAGATGGAAACCTTTGAAGGATCAGGTATATTAGATTATTATACAGCAGATGTGGTTTCGTATAGTGATTACTATCCCTTTGGTATGCTGTTGCCTAACAGGAATGGTAGTGAAGAGGATTACCGTTATGGGTTCAATGGTATGGAGAAAGATGACGAGGTGACGGGGGATAAAGGGACTAGTTATGACTTTGGGGCGAGGTTGTTTAATCCAAGAGTTGGGAGATGGTTGAGCGGGGATGCTCTTGAAAAGAAATATCCTGAGCTTAGTCTATATTGTTTTGCTGGAAATTCACCGATTTTATTTGTGGATTTTGATGGAAATGATTTTGTTGTAACTGGAAAAGAGGCAGAAAAATTTGTATCTATGACTGAAGGCTTTTTGAAGAATATTACAATTACAAGAGATCAAGAAACAGGAATGATATCATATAATTATATAGATGGGGGCACAAAAGAAGGATTGACTGAATTTGAAACCACCATTATCTCTGCAATTACTGCGAAGGATATTACCGTAACTGTTGATGCTGTTTTGGAATCAGATAAAATTCTTGTAGATGGAGATGTAAGAGATGGAGGAAGTAATGAAGTTGATATGCATGATTTATCTCTTTTAGATGGTATGGATAAATTTAAAGAAGCTTTAGTAGGCCATTTTATTGAGGAAAGACTTAGTTCTAGCGAAAGCTTTAGTGATGCTCATCAAGATGGTATAGATAAAGAAACTAAAATTTTGAAGGAAGCATATCCAGGTATCACGAGTAGATCCCCAAATTTAATTAAAGAGGATATTTCAGTTGTAAGTATAACAAAAGGAAATTACAAATTTGATTATATTAAATTGTTGGATTATGGCTCAGAATCAGAAGACAAAAACAATTCAATATGGGCTGTGTATATGTATAAGGAAGGGGAGACTCCGAATTTACATCAGCCTGTCGGTTTTGTGACAACAGATAGCGTAATAGAAGCCACAGGTGGTGAGGCGGTCGATTTTAAAACAGATATAACTGAATGATGAAAAAAATAATTTATATTCTCGGCTTATTATTTTTAAGTTCTCATTTTGTTTATAGTCAAGCAGGTGTAGTCAAGCAGGATTCCATTATTATAATTGACGGGGTTGAATTATATTATAAGGAAAATGACTCAATCGAGTATTCGATTGGTGAATCAGGGTTTGTTTGTCCGAAAGAAAATTATAAAACTTTCATGGTGGCCAAAACTATTGAAGGCGTTTTTATTAGCTATTGCCAAGGAGGCTATAGACATAATGTCGGACAAACTATTGGTGTTATAGAAATTATTCTAAATGATAGCTTGGGAGTGTCTGTCCTAATAGATCCGAGAAAATTAGATTTTGAGTTGTCAAGCGTTGTTTCTGGGGATGTTATAAAGCTGAAGGTCAGGCCGTATATTTTTGATGATGAGCTTTTACAAAAAACAAGTGGTATTTTTTGTAGGTTTCAAAAGAATGTTTTTTTTGCAATTCTTGATTAGCTTGCGCTTGTCCCCGGCTGCGTATTCTAAGTGCACACTCCATATGATTCCGCAACAAAACTGACCCAATATTGGGCAGATGTATTTATATATTCAATTTATCAACTATTTTAGAATAAATTGGAACAAAGTTGCAAACTAAAATGGCTAATAATATCATTCCAGATTTAGCTAACAGATGTTTTCTATTCAGCAAAACGCAACTAATTCTACGACAACAGATTCGTTATACCGAATGGTTGGGTTCAGGCAAGATATTACTATGAATCTGGTTATTTTTCAGAATATATTAGATACTTTTACATTTGATCCTAACAAAATTAGAATCCTATGGTAAATTATTGATTACCCTAAGTTGATAGGTTAGGGATAGGTTGTTTTCTTTCCTCAACATATACCACAACCACTAATTTTATTACTTTCGATACGTTCTATTGCCGCTTGACGATACAGTGGTTTAAGAGCTACCGATCTAGGATCACAATCGTTGTAAACTTCATCAGGGGTATAAACTTTATGAGCTGAGTGAGGTCTTACGAAATCATGGTCGTGTAAATAAAATGCTACATACTTTTCAAGCTCATTGGTATCATTGATTTGTTTACCATATAGAAAATGAGACTTCATGCATCTGTAAGTGGCTTCGGCCATAGAATTAGACTGGACAATATCTTTAAGTGCAATTTGATGGTTGATGTGGACAGCGGCATCTACAATAAAATTCTTGATGGTTTGATTGTCATTCTCAGGTCCACCATCAGTAATAAGTCTAACAGCCCCAGCATTTTCAGGAAAAGCTATTTCTATAGCCATTTGAATAGTTTGCATTCTTGACTTCGCCGAAACAGATTTCGTGATTATCCAAGCCAATGTTTTTCTGGAAAAATTATCTTTAACTGTATAGATGTAATTTTTAATGCCATCAAGTGTTTTGAAAACGGTTATGTCAGCGTGCCATATTTCATTGACACATGAAGCTCTTAAAGGCTTGTAAACCGGTTTTTTAAATCGGTTAATAGAGGTTCTGAATTTGAAGATTCGGTTGTAATTATACCAAGACGAAATAGAAAAAACACACAATTTATTTTTAATGGCAAACCCTTGAATAGAGGGAATTCCCCAATGCGCTTTATCAGGATCAGTTAACAATTTCTTCATTACATTTATTTCATGTTTTGTTGCTTGAATTGGATTTTTAATCAGGCATTTTTTTAAAGTGGATGTATGACAGGTATATTCGATTTGTCTTTTCCAATGCGAAATGGTTTTTCTTCCAATTCCAACATATTCAGAAATCTTCGATTTTCCTATGTCAGTTTTATTGTCAATCCATTCAATGAATTGAATCGTTTTTTCCTTGTTGTTTCGTAATAATTTTTGGAATCCATTCTTTGAAAGCTGATGTATTAAAAAACGTTTTACTGACAATAAGGAAAAAATGATTTTTCGATCAAAATCAGATGATAACTCTAGAAAAGAAGAGGCATCAGATAAGTTCTCGTCGATTTGTTTTGCAAACTCTTGTCCGTATTGTTTTTTAATATTGAAATCGTGCCTCCACCCATGAATCGTTGAAGCAGGTATAGTATTTGTAAACTCTGGAGGTAAAATTAAAGTTTCTAACCCAAGTGAATATACCGTTTTTAATGAAGTGTGATATTTTTTTCTTTGACGCATTCAAATTTTAATTTAGAATGCACAAATGAAAAGAAAGTATACGAGTTCGGTTTAAGTGTTTTCCGTATTATTATATGTAAATAGTAACTTTTCAAGGATGTTTGTTGAGAAATGCATGCGTAAAATGAGCAATGTTTCAAATGGCACCTGAAATTTATCATGGAAATTGAACGATTGTAATAAATTCAGGGTATAACTCAATTTTTGTTAGCGTTTTTTGGATCGACTTTAGGCGTTAAATTAAATGATCAAAAAAAAATCAAAAAATATAAAGATAAATAATAGTTTATTTGCTATTTTTATTTTGTTTCACACTAAAAAAAACAAGGAAAACTCAAATCATCAAGATTAAAGTATCAAAACGAATGAGAAAGATTATACCGTTATTCGTGAATAGTGCAGGAGTGTGAGTATAGTTGACCATTAACCATTCATAATATCGAAAATATTATTTCACATACATCCAAAAAAAAGTAGGTACCTCGCGGCACCTACTTTCCTCAAACAAAAAAAACAAACAAAAATTTTTCTTACTCAATCAATAATTTCATTGTTTGAACTTGGTTCTCAGTATTTAAATTGATATAATAAACGCCTTTAGCGAATTGAGATACATTAATGGTATAACTCGTTTCCGTTCCTGCATTTTCAGTGAAGACCAATTGGCCTAATGAATTGTACAATTGAATGGACAAGATTTCTACTTGCTCATCATTCGAAATATAAACAGTGGTAGTTGCAGGATTTGGGTAGATTTTAAAGCCATTATTCGAAACATTATCAATACCTAATTGGCTTTCTAATAGGAATTCGAATTCAGCAGTACATCCATTTTCATCGGTAACGGTTAGGGTATAGGTACCTGATTCCAAATCGGTAATATCTTCAGTTACTTCACCGTTGCTCCATGCATACATATATTCTGGTGTGCCTCCAGTTATTGTTACATCAATAGAACCATCAGTACCAAATATTACGGATTCAATAAATGCGTCCGCTTCAATTTCGTCAGGTGAAGTAATGGTGATTGATTGTTCGTTAACACAACCGTTATAATCCTCTACAATGATTGTGTGCATGCCTGCACCAAGACCGGTTTCTGTTACTGCATCACCGCCGCTCGACCACGCATAATTATAATCTTCAACACCGCCTGTTACTGTAACTTCTGCTTCTCCAGTCGAATCTCCAAAACAAATAGGTTCAGCGATTATACTAGTGATAACAATTAATTCTTCAGGTTCAGTAATTGTAATTGTTTGTTCAGCAGTACAACCGTTGGCATCTTGAATTCTAATATTATAAGTACCAGCTCCTATTCTTGTTTCGGTTGCTTCATCACCGCCACTAGACCATGAATAAGTATAATCTTCAACACCTCCAGTTACAGCAACATTTGCTTCACCAGTTAAATCACCAAAACATAAAGGTTCATCAACTACAGTTCCTATTGCAGTTAATAGAGCAGGTTCAGTAATTGTTATTGATTCTTCAGTGGTACATCCATTTTCATCTTCAACAGTTATTGTATATGTTCCAGCGCCAAGTCCAGACTCAGTTGCTTCTGTTCCGCCAGTTGACCATAAATAAGTATAAGCACCAACACCACCTGTTACTTCAGCATTTGCTTCGCCTGTTAGATCAGAGAAACAAAGGGGTTCGGCAGTTGCAGTTACTATCGCAACTAAATCAGTCGGTGCAGTGATTGTAATCGATTGTTCAGTTGAACATCCATTCGCATCTTCAACAGTTACGGTATATGTTCCAGCTCCCAGACCGGTTTCAGTCGCTTCGTCACCGCCACTAGACCAAGAATAAGTGTATGGAGCAACACCTCCAGCAACTGTTACATTTCCTTCGCCAGTTAAATCGGCATAACAAATAGGTTCAGCAATTACTGATGCAGTTGCTACTAATTCATGCGGTTCTGTAATAGTTATTGTTCGTTCATCTGTACATCCATTCGCATCTTCTACCGTAATCGTATAAGATCCAACGCCAAGACCAGTTTCTGTAGCTTCATCGCCACCAGTAGACCATGAATAAGTATAATCTTCTATACCACCAACAACAGTCACATTTGCTTCTCCTGTTAAATCTCCAAAACAAGCAACTTGTGTAACCACCGTAGCAGTCGCTACTAATTCAACTGGTTCACTGATCGCTTGAGAAATCTCAGTCGCACACCCTTCAGCATCAGTAACCGTTAAGGTATATGTGTTTTCAGAAAGACCAGTGGCATCTTCTTCAGCGCCTGCTCCATTATTCCATAGATAAGTATAGTCAGGTGTTCCACTAGAAACGATCACATCAATCTCGCCATCAACTAAACCAGCACAAGAAATATTTGAATAACTATCAATTTCAAGAATTGGATAAGCCGTTACTTCAAACACGATTTCGAGTGTATCGTTATCAATATCCATATCGTCAACGCCATTCGGATTTTCAAGTTCTATGCGCAAAGTATGTTCTCCAAGATCTAAAGTTAAATCACTAATATCTACTGTTGCTGATAATCCACTGGCAAGTGCTCCTGTCCAGCTAATTGTTTCTTCTAATACATCATCAACCTTTACAATGATATCGACACTTTCAAGATCATCATGTCCATTGTTTATAAGTGTTAATTCAGCCGTTATCACATCTCCTTCACAAGTTAAAGATGTTACATCTACACTTGAAACTTCAGCATCGATTAATCTATCTTCAGGACATGGTAAAAGGCAAGTCGCTGATGCGATTCGATCTAAAATTAATTCTGCAGGTTGTTCACCAAAGCCCAAAGCTAAATCAATTCCTACACCTGTTAAATGACAATAGCTCATCACTGTACCATCTTCAGGTAAAGGTCCATCACAACCTTCCGAATAACCAGCGGCAGGTCCGCAACCATCAATTGGAGTATCATCACCATTCCAGAAACAAGCATGTGTATGTGGGGATCCCAAATTGTGTCCCATTTCATGCGAAACAACTTCTACACTCCACGAATATACGGGAACCTCTGCAAAGGTAGAATAAACATCACTTACAGCTTTTCTATAATATTGATTAAAATGACAAAGTGTATTCACCCATGCGATTCCACCGTTACCGCGATAAGATACAAAATGAGCTAAATCACCTGTCCATTCATCTCTTTCAGTACCGAATAATTCTAATAAATCTAGGGTAGAAGTGATGCCATCATAAGGACTTTCTACTTCCCATACAAAGATGTCAGAGATGTAAACACCAATTTCGTCGCCATCATAAACTAATGCCACTTCGTTAAAAAGCGCAATGATATAATCAGCAGCTTCAATTACGCCACCTTTCCCTAGATAGATGTCTTCATCAATTTCAAAATAAACACCGACACATTCTCCCTCTAAACCAGCTGGTTCTGGAATGTCAGGTGAAAAACCTTCTAAAATCAAATCATCTTCAAAATCTTCAGGAGCATTACAAGCGAATGGATTTCCATGACTAAGTGCTGCTTCACTGAAGAAGATATATTGCTCAAAACTATTTAATTTTCCTAGGTTAACATCGCCAATTCCAGGAATAGATCCGATACCAATAATTTCTTTATTTAAAATACTCAATGCAAAATGTGAATTTTCATATCCTTCAAAAACACCTTGGTAGAAAACACTTTTAGATACTTTATTGTATTTGATGTCCTTTCCAGAACTCGTTCGAACGACAAAATTGTTTTTTATTAGTTCAACTTTGGACATTCTTAGATTTAGTAATTCACCTTGAAAAGGTATTTGAATGTTTAATTCTTCAGGGTGATCATTTAATAAAGCTTCCCATTTGGTTTGATTTATTTCTATAATGCTATGTTCGTTTGTTAAGTCGAGTTTTATAGATTCAGTGACTTCAGTATTAGCCAATTGGAATATTTCATATTCTGTTTGTCCGAAAAGCGAAAAACAGGTTAGAAATAAGGTTGAAAGTAGGTATATTTTTTTCATAATTTGGGGTTTTAATCTGTGAAATACAGATTGTTTTGGGTTCTAAAGCCCTGAATCTATGGAATATTAGCCGAACTAAAAAATCTGACACTTACTTTTCGACAAAGGTTGATTAACAGTCGACTAAGATTTTAATTGGTTTTTTATTGAATTCAACCAGTAGATAATTACACTTTAAGTCTGAATAGCTACAGCCCCAATTCTTGAATTGATATTTCGCGCATTTCTACTTTTCTTATTTTACCTGAAACTGTCATCGGGAAACCGTCAACGAATTTCCAATACTTTGGAATATTAAAGTGAGCGATTTGATTCTTGCAAAAAGCGAGTAATTCGTCTTGAGTACAATCACTATTTTGATGTGGTTTCACCCAAGCCATAATCTCTTCTCCATATTTTGCGCTTGGAACGCCAATAATTTGAACGTCTAATACCTTAGGATGAGTATACAAAAAATCTTCGATTGACTTCGGGGAAATATTTTCACCACCTCGAATGATTAAATCTTTTATTCGACCTGATATGCTGACGTAACCTTCCTCATCCATTATCGCCAAATCGCCGGAATGCATCCAACGAGATTTATCAATCACTTGAGCGGTTGTTTCAGGATTGTTCCAATACCCCAACATCACGGAATAACCGCGTGTACAGAGTTCACCTTCTGAACCAATAGGCAATGTTTTACCAGTTTCAGGATGAATGATTTTTACTTCTAAATGCTCTAATACTGAGCCTACGGTTGATACTTGCTTTTGCAGCGGTGTTCCAATTTTAGTTTGTAAAGAAACAGGGGAGGTCTCTGTCATTCCATAACAAACAGTAACGTCTTTCATGTTCATTTCAGATTGAACGCGTTTCATTATCTCTTCAGGACATGTTGATCCTGCCATGACTCCAGTTCTTAAGCTCGATAAATTATAGTTATGGAAAGTATCCAAAGACAATTCGGCGATATACATGGTCGGTACACCATATAAGGAGGTGCATTTTTCTTGTTCTACAGCTTTTAAGGTTAATTCAGGATCAAAAGCGTCATTAGGAATGACAATGCAAGCTCCATGAGAAGTACAAGCTAAATTACCGATCACCATTCCAAAACAATGGTAGAACGGAACAGGTATACAAACCCTGTCTTTATCTGAATATTGTAAACGTCGAGCAATAAAAAAACCATTATTTAAAACATTGTGATGACTTAGCGTAACGCCTTTTGGGAATCCTGTTGTGCCAGATGTGTATTGTATGTTGATAGGTTGATCAAAATCAATTTTTTTTGTTGTTTCGTGCAGTGTCGAATCAGCTATTTGTACAGATTTAGCCAGTAAATTTGTCCAATCAGAAGTGTTCAAATATGTAACCTTCTTCAGTGTTAAGCAATTTTCTGATATTTCATTGAGCATTTTTCGATAATCACTGGTCTTGTATTTGGCTGACGCGACTATGTATGAGATTTCAGATTGGTTGATTGCAAACTTTACTTCGTGTTTTCTATATGCTGGATTTAAATTGACTTAGATTGCGCCAATTTCAGCAGTGGCATATTGTACAAGGACCCATTCATAACAGTTCGGCGCCCAAATCCCAACTCTATCACCAAATTCAATACCATCGGCAAGGAAAGCTTTAGCTAATTGAATGACATCTTTATAGAATTCCTCATAAGTGACTTTGTAATTTTGATGGAGACTAACTAATGCGTCATTTGTGGGGTACTTTTCGACTGTCTTTTTCAAGTTTTCGCTAATTATTTCTCCTAGTAATGGATGATTAGAGGCGATTGAGGTATAAGATAGGTTTAGCATTGCAATTCAATATTGTGTTAAAATTTAAATTTAATGAATAATTATATAACATAGAGTCGTATTTATAACTGAATTATAGATTCAGCTGTAATTTCACTTAATGAAGAAACTTAATTAAAAATGTTGCACATACTCTTTTTTAATTATATTTGTTTAAACATATAAATTGATTTATGAAAAATAAAATACTATTGGTGTTAGGAATTCTTTTAGGATTAATGATGCTAAATTCAGGTTTAAATAAATTCTTCGGATTTATGGAAATGCCACCTTTACCAGAGGATGCTGGTAGTTTAATGATGGCATTTGCTGGTTCAGGATGGATGATTCCATTAATTGCATTGGCTGAGATTGTAGGTGGGATTCTATTTGCAATTCCAAAAACAAGGGCATTAGGAGCTATCGTTTTATTTCCGATAATTTTGGGGATTTTATTATTCCATATACTACAGGCACCAGACGGCTTGATAATGTCAATAATCTTATTTGTGATTAACATTGTTGTAATTATTGACAATAAAGAAAAGTATTTACCAATGATTTCGAAATAATCGCTCCGGTTTAAATATTCAAAAAAAGCTCGATCTTTAAATAGGTCGAGCTTTTTTTATGCTTTGCTATTAGTGCTTAATGAATTTTTGATAACTGTTTGATTCATTAACCATTCCAATAAAATAAATCCCTTTCTCTAAATTACTGATAGATATTGTTTCAGCTGTTCCGTTCACCATAAATGTTTTTACAGTCTGTCCATGGATATTATAAATTTTGAATGTTGTCGGTTCAGATATCCCAGTGAATGTTAGTTCATGATTACTAGGGTTAGGGTAGAAGTTGAAATAATTTGTACCGAATTCGTTGATTACTGATCCAAGACCATCGATATTTACTTTAAACAAGACCAATGCATTTGGCATCAAACTTATCTCCGCTTTTCCATCTGCAAAAATGATGTCACTTGCTTGTATCCATTGATCGGGCAGTAGCTCAAGAATCGCTTCATCTTGTGTTCTTCCTTCGCTAATTAATGAATCGTATTTAAATTGCATATTATTCGTCTCATCGTCAATCAAATAATATTGCCCATTATAAGAATCAGTATAATTCGGTAGTTCAATCGTATAAGCGCGCGGATGACTTCCTAAAGAATCATAGAATTGAAAAATTGAAACAGCATTATTGACCGCAATTTCTACGGGGGTGTCGTTAGGGATTGTTGCGTCTCCATTAAGTATTGATTCGAGATAAGTAACATCACCTCCATCAATATCAATAAAACCAGCATCTTCTAAATCATAAACATTAAAGCGTCCAGATTGTAGAATGTCATTAAATGCGGAGAAGAATGCCGGAGGGCAATAATTAGTCAATAGCATGTATAAGGAATCATCATTAACCGTTGTTAAAAGCTCAATAGGATCAATACTTGTATTTTTACAGTGAATACCATTTAATTGATTGGCAAGTAATACTGCATTATAAGCAGGTTTCCGCAGTGCTCCATAAGTTAATAAACCATATTCTTTATGGAATTCAGCAGGATCATACTCAAAATCTTGCCAAGCAGCAATCATATTATTTGCTGTTTCAGTCTTACTTATTTCAATGAGACTTTTGATTAAAAATGATTTGTGGACAGGGGTATCTCTCGTTGCAGAAGGAGCATTCCATTCAGAAATCAACAAAGGGGGTAAATCAATGCCGAGTTCAGCACATTTATAAGTGATATAATTGGATGCATTTGAAAACTCTTGGTGCGTCAAGTTAAAATTATGCCAAGTAATAAAATCGGGTACGCGACCATTTTCAATACCATATGAAAGCAATTCAGTAATTAAACTGCCATCGGCAATATCATTTGGTATAAAGCCTGGTGCAGGTTGCCAATAGATATTATTCGCCCAATAATTGACTGCTGGTCCACCAAAAGGCAGGTTAATATCTATAGCCTTTACTCCGTCGTAAGTTCTTTTGTATAATTCGAGATATTCATCCACAGTTCCAGACCATGAACCAATATCAGGCTCATTCCAGAATTCGAAATAAGCATTCTCAATACCAAAACCGTTAATTAATTTGTCTGTAATTGTTTCAACTACTGTTTGCCATTGCTCCCAATCTCTCGGTCGAACGGTGTTTAGGACATACCATCCATGCGATTCGGCAGGAGATCCATCAACCGAACTACTGAGCCATGCTGGCATTTTTTCAAAGATGATTACGAATTTTTCGCACTTTTCAGAGAGGTCAATTAAAATCGATTCTACACTTTCAAGAATAGCTATACATTCATCTATATTTTCAGCATTGTTTAATGCGGACTCAACAACATGTGTTCGAATTGAGTTTTGAAAAATTCCGTTCCCCATAAAGTCTTCCCCAGCAGCATCTGTTTTAGGAACATAGAAGACGCCTGGTTTAAAATTTTGATTAATTGAACCCTGCAGTGAATCTGGGAATATTTGAATCTCGGTTTGGCCAAATAAAAAGACAGATAAAAATGAGCAACTAAATATGAGGAAGAATTTGAGCATTTTCATCTTTTAAGTTTGAAGAAATAATGCTTCAATGTAACCATTCTAATCATTTATGGCAAATTAAATGGAGTGACATTGGCTGTTTTAAGCTAAAGATAAGCTTTATAATATAATCAAATTTTAATGAGTTATTGGCTTAATTTTTTGATCAGTTGCTATATCATTTGTTGTATCATTCAATTCGTTTGCCAAAAGATTCTTTTTAGTAATGTATTTTAAGATTTCAGATAATACCAAATTACTCAAAACAAAGGCAACGAATACAAGGTATCCATATTGTAAATTCGTTCGATTGGTAGAAAGTAGATTAATCTTTTCAGCTGACATTTCTAAATCTGCCAATTGCGCATCAAGTATGCCTTGAAAACCTACAAAAGCCATAAATATTGCAATTACCATAACATCTGCCATCGACCATTTACCTGATTTAAAGGCAATGTATTTTACGATCTTACCTGCTTTATATTTCATGAACAGATAAATAATAGAGGAAATTAATTTGAATACGGGAAATATAACACTGAAAATAAAGAGTAATACACCTACAAAAACAGCATCTAATTTTCCTTTGGTCATCATTAAACTAATCACATCAAAAATACTTTTACTCTGATAAAAAATAATTTGGTCGCTGAAAAGAATATTAGAGGATAAAATAGGGATATCTAATTGGTCAATACGGGCGTCTATTTCAATCATCGGTAAGTTAATGGCGATAACAAGGTTGACAAATGCTAATAATACACAATAGATAAATGTGAGAATTAAAAAGTCTTTCATTCTAATGGATATAAACCAAGTTAAAAGCATAATAATCATTAAGGATATCAGCGCCCAACTTCTATTCCGTTGATCTAATTCTAATACACTGGCTTGTTCGGACGCTACAGTATTAAATGAGGTAAGGGAGTCTACACCATATTGCGTAATGATACTATCTCGCATGGTTTGCGCCTGGTTTTCTTCAATCTTTAAAGCTTTGGTTACACTTTGTTTAAGTACTTCTTTTACTTCGTCTTTGTTAGAGGCTTTTTCTATTTCGTCAAGTATGGCATCTGAAAACTGTGGAATTCTTTCTTTAAATTTTCCCAAATCAATAGCACCTCTTAATAATCCAAATTTAATCTTATCTTTTACTTGATCTTGTTCTTCGTTTAAAACGATTTCTATCTCATCAAAAACACGGTGCATCACATTTTGAATTTCCTGTTCTAGAATTTTCTCGTTTTTCGCTGACAAGCTAAACGAGTCAACTTCCATTTGTAGAATCGTATTCACTTGATTACTCCAATTAAGCGGATCTAAAAGACCTAAAGAAATTTGATTGGCTGAAAAATAATCGTTTTTAATTTGATTGATTTTTTGCGCATCTTTCAAAGCATTGAATCCAATTATTAATCCTGCGACTAGAACAATGTTTAAAAAAAGTATATAGCTGATTCCACGTATCTTGTTTTTTTGTCTCATTGGTTAAGTGTTAGGTTAATATTTCGAAATAACCTTTTCAAATTATATGCCTGACATAAAAAACGGATGTTTAACTTGTTCATTAATAAGTGATAACCATGTGTTAATATGATTCGAATCATTTAATAAGCCACCTTTAAAATCACATGGCTTGTTCGCTATTTCCCCATTATTGTAGATAATAAACGCAGTCAAATTACAATGATTCCATTGTTTTATGGCTATAAGCTTTTGGTATTAAATATGTTCTCTAGGATGTAGTATAAGAAATTGAAAATATTTAACATATAAATCTAAATATCATGAATAGAGACGAGTTTATAAAGAAGACCGCCTTGTTTGCAGCAGGCATTAGTATAATGTCGTTTTATAGTTGTTCCACGACAGACAAGAACAATAATGTATTAAGAGATAATGATACAAAAGTGCTTCCAATTTATACTTTACCAGCCTTGGGTTATGCTTATAGTGCTTTAGCGCCTACAATTGATGCGGAAACGATGGAAATTCATCATACAAAACATCATGCGGGTTATGTAAAGAAATTAAATAAGGCATTAGAAAATTATAATGGTAATGTCAATACGCTGCCGCAATTGTTCGCTGCGATCAAAGAGAATGAAGATGATGATAAGCTAAGACAAAACGGAGGAGGACATTATAATCATTCCCTTTTTTGGGAAATATTAGATCCTACAGATTCACCTGAATGCTCACCAGAATTTAAGGCCAAGATTAATTCAAAGTTCGGATCTGTAGGCGAATTAAAAGCTAAAATGATTGAGAATGGGGTTGCTGTTTTTGGTTCAGGATGGACATGGTTAAGTGTAGATAATAATGACGAATTATTTTTATCAAGTACGCCGAATCAAGATAATCCATTAATGAAAAATTTAGTAACCGATCATGGTACACCGATATTGGGTATTGATGTTTGGGAGCATGCTTATTATTTGAATTATCAAAATGAGCGCAAGCAATATTTAGAAAACATAATGGATATCGTGAATTGGAAAAAAGTAGAAGAAAAATACCTTGTGGCAATTGGCTAAAAGCTAATTAAAATCAGAAGGCAGCATCAATAAAATATAAGATATGGAAAATAAAGAGAAACCAGATTTCAGTAAATTAAAAGCTGTATTTATCAATTGTACACTTAAAAAATCACCAAGACAAAGTCATACCCATGGTTTAATGGAGGTAGCGATGGATATCATGCGAAAAGAAGATGTAACAGTTGAGTATTTGCGATTTGTAAATCATGATATTGCTTTTGGGGTTTATCCGGATATGACAACACAAGGCGTGGAAAAAGATGAATGGCCTAGTATCTTTGAAAAGATTGAATCGGCGGATATTTTGGTCGTTGGCACTCCGATTTGGCTTGGAGAAAAATCGTCAGTTGCTACTTTATTAATCGAACGTCTATACGCCATGAGTGGTTTACAGAATAAGAAAGGGCAATATTCGCTTTATGGAAAAGTTGCAGGATGTATTGTGACGGGAAATGAAGATGGAATAAAACATTGTGCCATGTCAATTTTATATGCTTTGCAACATATAGGATATTCAATTCCTCCGCAAGCCGATTGTGGATGGATAGGTGAAGCAGGACCAGGTCCAAGTTATTTGGATGAAGAAGCTAACGCGAAAAAGAATGACTTTACGAATCGAAATACAACCTTCATGGCATATAATTTAATGCATTTAGCGAAAACATTAAAGGAGCAAGGTGGTTATTCCGCCTACGGAAATTCGAGAAAAGAATGGGACGCTGGAACGCATTGGTCTTTTGAAAATCCTGAGTACCGTTAGTTGACTAATCTTTACTTAGAATTTATAATTTAAATCGCTTTTTTAAAACTTATTCCTATTTTTAATTTTAAATAAGAATAGGATGTCGAATAAGAATTTAATTATTGCAGAGCGGAGTAGGAGTATTGGGAATTTTAAGGTAGGTAGAATTCTTCCATTCCTGTCAAAACGAATGGTTGGTCCTTTTATTTTTATCGACCATATGGGACCTACTTATGTTGAACCAGGAAATTATATGGATGTAGGACAGCATCCACATGTTGGGTTGTCGACATTGACGTATTTAATTGCAGGACAAGTCGAACATACAGATTCGACCGGAGCCCATCATATAATTCAACCCGGTTCTGTTAATTGGATGACAGCTGGTAAGGGTGTTGTACATACAGAACGTACGCCTGAATCTTTAAAAGATGGGAATGCACATGAAATGCATGGTTATCAAATTTGGGTCGCCTTACCAAAAGACAAAGAAAATATTGAGCCTAGTTTTTTCCACGCAGCTGCAAACGATTTACCTAATTGGCAAGAGGGTAGTGTTAGGTATAAATTAGTGGCTGGCGAAGGTTATGGCAGACAATCTCCTGTTCCCGTATATTCCAAATTGTTCATGATTGAATTAAATTCAAAAGAAGCAAGTCATATTAATACGGCAGATAATTTATACGGTGAAATTGGCATTTGTGTAGTGAGTGGATCGATTGAAATTGACGGAGAGATTATTGAAGAAGGAAATATGCTGGTTTCAAATTCGGACGATACCTGTTGCTTTAAAATTGGAGACAATTCAAAGGTGTTTTTATTTGGAGGTGAGCCTTTTGAAGAACCTCGTTTAATTCATTGGAATTTCGTCGCATCGAATGATGAAATTTTAGAAGCTGCAAAAGCCAATTGGATAAATAAAGCTTTTAAAATGATCCCGGGAGACGATAGTTATATTGCTTTGCCAAATATGCCATTCAAGGATAAGAAGTGATAATGTATATTACCAGATTAATTAAACAGCTATACGCATTATAAGAAAATGAAAAAGGCAACGAAAATCAATTCGCTGCCTTTAATCGTATTCTTATTGATGAGAGGTTTACTCTTTTAAACCCAATCCCATATTGTAAAGTGTAAAGCTCATTTGGTCAACACTGTTTTCGATGACCTTGCTTACGGGGGTTCCAGCGCCATGTCCGCCATCCGTTTCAATACGAATCAATACTGGATTCGGACCTTTTTGTTTGGCTTGTAATTCTGCAATAAACTTAAATGAATGTGCAGGAACAACTCTGTCATCATGATCTCCAGTAGTTACCATTGTTGCTGGATATTTTACGCCTTCTTTCACATTGTGAACAGGAGAATAACCCAATAAATATTTAAACATTTCTTCAGATTGATCAGAAGTACCATAATCATACGACCAACCAGCACCAGCAGTAAAAGTGTGGTAACGTAACATGTCTAAAACGCCAACAGCAGGCAGTGCTACTTTAATAAGGTCAGGTCTTTGTGTCATTACGGCACCAACCAATAAACCACCATTAGATCCTCCTTTAATCGCTAAATAATCACTTGAAGTATATTTCTCTTGAATTAGGAATTCAGCAGCGGCAATAAAGTCATCAAATACATTTTGTTTTTTCAATTGAGTACCTGCATCGTGCCATGCTTTACCATATTCACCACCACCTCTAATATTTGGAACGGCAAACACTCCGCCTTGCTCCATCCATATTACATTATTAATACTAAATGAAGGTGTTAGACTGATGTTAAATCCTCCGTATCCATAAAGGATTGTAGGATTCTTTCCGTTTAATTCTAATCCTTTTTTATGTGTAATAATCATCGGAATAGTTGTTCCATCTTTAGAATCATAAAAAACTTGCGTCGATTCAAAATCATTTTGATCAAAATCAATTTCAGGTGACCAATAAAGTGCTGAGGTCTTTGTTACTGGCTTATAAGTATAAATGCTACCAGGTGTATGGTAATTACTGAAAGAAAAATAGATAACCGTATCTTCTTTTTCACCTCCAAAACCATTTGCTGTGCCTATTCCAGGTAAATCAATTTCTCCATACGAATGACCTTCATAATTATATTGTGTGACAACAGAGATGGCATCTTTCATATAACTAGCAAAGAAATAACCTCCTCCTGTTGATGGAGACAGTACCTGATTGGTTTCAGGAATAAAGTCAACCCAATTTTCAGGACTAGGATTCGATGCGTCTACAGTTACAATTCGTTTATTAGGAGCATGCAGATTTGTTACAATATATAATTTTGTTCCTTCATTTTCTATTACATAAGAATCACTGTCAAAATCGGTTAGAATAGGGACTATTTTATTTGGATTCTTAATCAAGTCTACCATGTATAGTTCGTTTCCAGAAGTAGAATTCGAACCACTTATAAACAAATAGCGATTATCTTCCGTCACACTTCCACCAACATAACGTCTTTTTTGCGAAGGAATGTCACCGAAAATAATTTTGTCATCCTTTTGAGCTGTACCCAATTTGTGGTAATATAATTTATGTTGATCTGTTTTTGCAGACAATTCACTTCCCTCAGGCTTATCATAACTTGAATAATAAAATCCGTCGTTACTTTTCCAACTTAAGCCACTGAATTTAATATCGATTAATGTGTCTTCAACTTGTTCTAAAGATTCTGTATCAATAATAATGACTTTTCTCCAATCACTTCCGCCTTCAGAAATAGCATAAGCAGCAAGCTTTCCATCTTCCGAAAAACTCAATTGACTTAATGATACTGTTCCATCCTCAGAGAATTTATTCGGATCTAGGAATACCTCATCTTTACCGTCTTCACCTATTTTATAGACAACATACTGATTTTGTAAACCATCATTCTTATAATAATAAGTATTGTCACCCTTTTTAAAAGGAGAACCAAATTTTTCGTAATCCCATAATTCAGAGAAACGATCTTTGAGTTGATCTTTAAAGTCTATTTGAGACAAATAATCTGCAGTAAATTTATTTTGTTCTTGTACCCAATTCTCCGTTTCTGGACTTCGATCATCTTCTAACCAATAGTAAGGGTCTTTAACTGTTTCGCCAAAGTATATGGCCGAATCTGCTTTTTTTAATGTTTCTGGATAGTTAAATGTTACCACTTCTGTATTATTTGGTTCTTCTGTATTACATGCTGCTAGCACGAATAAACTCGCTGAAATTGTATAAATAAGTCTCATTTGCAAAGGTTTTTCTCAAAAATACTAAACTTAGAGGAATTATTGTACTTTTTTAATTTATTGAAACGTTTAGAGCGTAAGTTGTTGCTAGTGAAGGGTTAGGGTGTTTGTTTTAATATTGCAAATAGTATAAAATAGGTATAATATTAATATAATTCGAATTAAAGTATGTTTTTAATTTATTTGGTATTACCTTTGCCCCCAAGTAAATAATAAATAATATTTTAACATGAAAAAAGGAACGGTAAAATTCTTCAACGATGCCAAAGGATTTGGATTTATTGTAGAAGAGGGTTCGAATGAAGAACATTTTGTACACATCTCAGGATTAATTGATGAAGTTAGAGAAGGTGACGAAGTAGAATTTGATTTAGTAGACGGTAAAAAAGGCTTAAACGCAGTTGACGTAAAAGTACTTTAATATAGTATACAGTGAAATTTATAAGCCCTCATTTTTAATGAGGGCTTTTTTTGTGCCCAATTTTTAAATCCAATCGTTCAATTATAACGTACCTAAAATATGAACAAATGGATAATAATTTTCGCAGGATTAATTTTAATGTCGCTAATATTTTCTGCTTGTGTTTCCTGTAAGAAGGTGAAGTTGAAAAAGGAGGGATCAAGACCAATTGTTGGGGACTAGTTAAATACTTGAGTTAATCTTAATATGATTAGAGTCACACTTTTGAATCATCAAAATTTTATTTTAACTTTTTTGGTTACCCGATTTGCTTTTAAATTTTATTTAACCTCTTCTTCCTTTTTTTGGATCAAGACCAATTGTTGGGGACTAGGCATATATTTTAGTTAATCTGAATAAAAAGAAAGCAACATTTTTCACACCTCTAAATTGGGATCTAAACGCTTTAATTTTTGCATTAAAAGATTCTGCAGCTGCATTTGTACTTCTGTGTTCAAAATAATTAACAATCCCCTCGTAGTTGATTCGAATAGTATTCATAATGGT
>NZ_JHXV01000038.1 GCF_000621625.1 Crocinitomix catalasitica ATCC 23190 | reverse complement strand
TATCACAAGAGCTTAGATTATTTTTTAATACTAAAACAGGAAAAGGTATTGCTTTAACAAAATTAGCCCAGTGGTATGATAAGGTTGAAAAATCAGGATTTAAAAGTTTTGCTACCATTATGAATACTATTCGAATCAACTACGAGGGGATTGTTAATTATTTTGAACACAGAAGTACAAATGCAGCTGCAGAATCTTTTAATGCAAAAATTAAAGCGTTTAGATCCCAATTTAGAGGTGTGAAAAATGTTGCTTTCTTTTTATTCAGATTAACTAAAATATATGCCTAGTCCCCAACAATTGGTCTTGATCCGATTTGAACTCCCGTCCGCCTCAGGCGGATAAGAATCCTGCGCCCTTGTTTAAATGATCATGAATCCAGGCCCTACCTTGCCCACCTTTAAGATTTTTCTCCCGATGCATCGCTTCAATTTTTGTGTTATAGAACTCAACATATACAACAGACCATGGACGATACTTTTGTGTATGCCCTTTTTGAAGATTATTATGAGAATATATTCTTGATATTAAATCACTTGTAAAGCCAATATATATTTTATCGGCTTTCTGAGAATACAATATATAGACAACAAATTCCATCTAGGATAAGGTACTATTTTTTGCATTACAATCAAAGTTAAAAGTAGCTGGGAGATTTGCTCTCGCGAATCTTGGGGGTTGGGCTGCAATCAAAAACCAGCAGGTGCTGCGCACATGCAGTTTTTTTTTCTCCCTACCCCAAATTAAAGCGAGCTTTATTTGGGGTAGGGAGAAAAAAAACCAGAAAGTAAAACTTTCTGGTTTTTGGGTGGCGCGAGGGAGATTTGAACTCCCGACCTCAGGGTTATGAATCCTGCGCTCTAACCAACTGAGCTACCGCGCCTAAAAAATATATTATAAGCAAACCAATTAAAGGATTGTTTTGCGGGTGCAAATATAATTCATTTTTCTTAATAAGTTTAATATGCAATGGAAAAATTTTATGTGAACAAAATTCTATTTTTTTTTAAGCTTGAATCTTACTGAAATTCAGCTACTAGATAGTATTTTTATTATATTCGTTTTCTTCAAAATAAATAATGTCTAAAATTAGTTTCACCGCATGTAAAGTCAGGCAGTTCGCAATAGGGATATTACTATCCTCCCTATGTATTTTAAGCGGAGTTAATTCTAGTTACGCTCAAAGACGAGCCGATTTCCAACCGCTAAACGAAAGACGATATATAGGCATTCATTTTGACGATGATTTTTTATTCTTGTTTAATAGTGACGAACAATATACTGGAGGTCTTGAAATCGAGTTCTTAAGTAAAAGTAAAAATCCGGAGAACTTAATTCGACTTTTTAACCCTTTTCAAGCAACAGATCACAATTGGATCTTTGTTTTAGGCACTTCATTATATACCCCATACAATTTATCCGACTCCTTAATTATATTGAACGACAGACCTTACAGTTCTTATATATACGGTTCATTCGGTTATTCGGCATACGACCGAAAAAAACAAAGACGATTCACCACAGAATTAAGTCTTGGTATCATTGGATCTGCCTTACCAGGAAAAGTACAATCAGCACTTCATTCTATAGGTGACAGTAAACCGACAAATGGATGGCAATATAAAATTGGAAACAAAACAACCTTCGCTCCGAATTTTAAGCTAAATATTACCAGAAATCTTATTCGAGTTGACGATTTAAAAACATTAAAATTAGATCAGTTAATATTCGCTCATTTCTCAGAAGTGAATGCGGGTATATATCAAACAAATTTGAATTATGGATGGCAATTGGACGCTTTTCACCTTCGTTCTAAAACCAAAGCACCGCTCAAAATAATACTTCATAGTCCTTTTGAGAATTCGAAAGGAAAAAAGCTTCGCCAAATTCAAATCAATCCTTATATCCTCACTAAAATTCAAATGGTAGTCCACAATACTGCTTTAGAAGGTTTGCCTTGGATTAAGAGTCCTTATACATTAAATCATGAAGATATTCACCGCCTTGTATTGCAATTAGAAGCAGGACTTAAGATTAGTTATAAGAACCTCTATTTTAAATATAATATCGTAGGAAGAAGTAAAGAATATTTCGAATATTCTAGAAATTGGCATATATGGGCCGGTATTAATCTTGGTATTAACTTTTAGATTTTTCTAACACGAACCTTCTTCTTCTTGAGGCGCGTATTGTTAAATTGATTCACAATACCTTCCACCAAATGTTGTTTAATTCCAACGAAAGAACAATCTCTATTCAACTCTATTACACCAACATCATCAGGACTTACTTTTCCTTCCTTAATGAATAATCCTGCGATATCGCCTTTTGAAATCTTGTCTTGACGTCCACCAGAAATAAATAAGGTTGCCCAATCACTATTCGAATCGATTTGTTTTCTCTTGAATACTACTGCTTTTTCATTCGCCAAATAATCAGGTAATCGCTCACGTTCTGTTTGAATAACATAAGCAGTTCCCTCTTTTCTCATTCTGGCTGTTCTACCATTTCTATGAATAAACTCTTCCTCTTTTTGTGGCAATTGGAAGTGTATGATAAATTTTAAATCTGGAATATCTATTCCTCTTGCAGCTAAATCCGTTGCTATTAAAATTTGATGCGTTCCATTTCTAAATTTAATCAAAGAAGTTTCACGATCTTTCTGATCCATGTCTCCATTAAACAATCCGTGCTTCAATTTGTTTTCAAATAAAAAGTCACTTACTTCTTTAATTGAATCTTTGTAATTACAGAATATAATGCCAGGTTGGTTTCCAATGTTTGATAAAATATCCAATAGGGCATCCATATTATTCGATCCTTTTACGACTTGAATCGTTAACAACGGCTTTTCATCTTTCAAAAAGTTAATTGTTTCAGGATGTTTTAAATGAACAAAATCAGGAATTTCAACACCATAAGTTGCTGAAGTCAAAATCTTCTGGTCTAACGAAGTCAATGCTTCAAGAATTTCAATCATATCATCATCATACCCCATCTCTAATGACTTATCAAATTCATCAAGCACCAAAGTCTTAATTTTACTGATATCAAAACTCTCTCTAAATATATTTGCGGCTAATCGCCCAGGCGTTCCAATTAGTATCGCTGGCGCATGTTTCATATTAATTCTATCATGCGTTCCAGAACGGCCTCCATACATTGCATTGACTTTAAAACCTGTTCCCATTTCACGAATAACCTGTTCTATTTGAACCGCTAATTCCCGAGTAGGAACAATAATCAAAGCTTGTACAGCATCAATTGTCGGATCTAATTTCGAAATGATCGGCAATAAAAAAGCCAATGTTTTCCCTGTTCCCGTAGGCGACAATAAAACCACTTCTTCCTTTGTATTGATTGCTTCTGTCGCAGCCAATTGCATTGGATTCATTTTTTCGATTTTAAGTTTATCGAGAATTAATTTTGTGGTATTGGAAATAGATGACATGATGTGAATTTATTTGCTGTTAAAACTTAAATGCAAATTTACGACAATATCACTATGAAGTGACGAAAAGTAATGAGTATTAATACAGAACAAAAATTAATCTCCTCATTATTTAATTTAGAATTAATACATAGGACAATTCTTTAAATTCTCATAACATAGCATAGTATACTCTTAATCTTACAATAAGATCAAGGTAATTAGAAGACGGGGCCGCTCGACGTAATTTTGTCGGTAAATAAAAACGAAAGAAAATGAAAAGAAAATTATTTTTTGCATCTCTGATATTAGCAGGTACTGCAAGTTATGCCCAACTAGGATTTGATCCACACTTCGATTTCACAATCGAAACTGAAACGGTAATTGTACCGGAATCACCAATCTATAAACAAGTTCTTTTTATTGGTGGTGTTCACGAAGTACAAACAACAGATACTTATGGCAATCCAGCAGGATCTTTTGTTGCTAAACAATGGCATGATTTCATTGGTTTCACAGAAGATACTGAATCAAGTGATTTAGGTTGGTTATCTGTTAATCATGAAATGATTTCAGCAGATGACAATATTGGTGATGGCGGTGGAATGACAACTTTCAAAGTAAAAAGAGATCCTGTAACGGATACTTTAATTGTTGTTTCTCAAACATTAGCTGACGGAAGAACTGGAGATTTTTTCAATGTAGATTTCACAAACAAAGTTGGTGAAACAGGAATGAACTGTGGTGGTATCCAATCTATGTTTGACGGTCGTATTTGGACTGCTGAAGAATGGTGGCAATCAAGTAATACAGGAATATATGCAGACGGGTCAGGTATTAGAGATACAAGTGATTTTACAATTGTTGGATCAGGTATAGCAATGGCTGATGGAGAAACTGTAACGAAGGTTGAAAACCTTAACTATATGGTTGAAATTGATCCAAGAGAAGCAATCGCAATCAGAAAACAATATAACTGGGGTAGACAGCCGTTTGAAGGTGGTGTAGTAATGCCAGACAATAAAACAGTTTATATGGGAGCTGATAATACACCTGGCTTATTCTCTAAATTCGTTGCTGACGTAGCAGGTGATTTTACTGAAGGAACAATATATTTCTACAAAGCTGATGCACCTACAAAATGGGTTGAGTTAGACAATAATAATTTAGATAATATGTTAGATTTTCAAGCAATAGCTATTGCAGCTGGTGCGACAATGTTTAACCGTTTAGAATGGGTAATTTACAATGAAGGTGATGGAGATGTTTACTTTACTGAAACAGGTAGAGATAATCCAGGTTCAAGATGGTCTGGAACACACGAAGATGGCGGACTTTATGCTGCACACCACATTGCAAGAGCAACTGCTCAAGGTGTTACTGATCCAGGAGATGGTGCTTACGTAGATTATTACGGTAGAATTTTAAAATTAGATGTTGAAACCAACGAAATCACTGTTCATTTAGAAGGTGGTCCTGATTATGATGAAGATGTTGCTGAAGCTGATTATCCAACAACGCATTTAACAAACCCTGATGGTTTAGGTACAATCACTATTGGTGATGTAACTTATTTATTGATTTGTGAAGATTTAAATGGTCGTTCGAATGGACGTATGCCTGCTGGATATACAAACAGTACTTGTGAATTATTTATGTTAGATTCAAGAATTGCATCACCTTCTCTTGATGATTTAATTCGTATTGCTGAAGTACCTTTGGGTGCTGAAGTTACTGGTGTTAGAGCTACTCCTGATGGGAAAACGATTTTATTTAACGTTCAACACCCTAGCGCTGCAAACCCTTTCCCTTACAATAACTCTTGTACAATTGCTTTAACTGGATTTGATACTGATTTCTCAGGTATTCCTAATATCGACAGAGAAGCTACAGATTTAAAATTATATCCAAATCCAGCAACCAATATGGTATACATCAATAAATTAACTGATGTTGCTATCTATAATGGAAATGGAAAATTAATTCATGTAATCTCGCAAGTTGACAAATTTGATATCTCTGGTTTATCTAAAGGTATTTACTTTATCAAAACTGCTGAGAATGAAACTAAAAAATTGATCGTTCAATAATTTGATCCCATTCAATTCGCCCTGCTTTTCTAATGAGAAGCAGGGCTTTTTGCGTAAAAAACGTTTACTCCTTTGGCAAATAGTAGGGGAACAATACAAAATGAAAATGAAAAAAATCGTACTATTCTTATTGTTATCGACAACAGCTTCAACATGGGCTACATCTATCAAACCTGCAACAACTATCAAGGTGCTATTAATTGAAAATTACAATAAATTAATTCAATCTGTCCAATCAATCCAGGACGATAATAAAAAGCATACAACGAATTGGGAAACCAAACAAGAACTATTCTTCAATGCTCGAATCTCATTTAAAAAATGTGAGGCATTGCTTACCTATTTTGATCGAGAATATATAAAGAATTATATCAATGGTGCACCACTACCGCAAGTTGAACCAAAAGCACCTAGTCTGGTAATTATGGAGCCTGCTGGTTTCCAAATCATGGAGGAGGTTTTATTTGAGGAAGATTTTGAAAGCTATCATCAACTAACAGATGAATTAGTGATTAAACTGAAAGCTATTCTTCCAGGACTGCAACGTGAACGTTATAATGAGCGCATGATAATTGAGGCAAGCAGAGAGAGTTTAATTACAATTGCAGCTTTAGGAATTACGGGTTTCGACACACCAACAACCATCAATACAATTGCAGAGATTAAAACTTCAGTGCAAGCACTCGAACAAATACTAGATGCTTACGCAAGCTACCTCAATGCAGACCAATTGGTTCAATTCAAAAGATATTTTGAGAAAGGAAATTCCTATTTAATAAATGTAAATTTTGAATCCTTTGATCGTTATGGTTTTATTAAAAACTTTATCAATCCCATGTATGGTTATTTACTACAAGTACAAAAAGAATTACACATTGAAACACGTGATTTAGTAAGCAAGTCCGAATTCAGTGTAAATTATGAAACCACCAATATTTTTGATACTGATTTCTTAAATTATAAATATTTCTCACAATATTCTAATTCTGGGAATGTCGAACAACGCGCTGAGCTCGGACACCTGCTATTCTTCGATCCTATATTTTCACATAATAACCAAAGATCTTGTGCATCTTGTCACGACCCTGAACTTGGATTCTCTGATGGCGCAAGAACCAGTCTAGCATTTGACAAAACAAGTCAATTAAAAAGAAATGCCCCCACCCTATTAAATTCAATTTATAATACAAAGCTCTTTTGGGATGGACGAGTAACCACCCCTGAAGAACAAGTAGAACATGTATTATTCAACAAAAACGAATTCAATAGTAATTATGATGAACTCATCGCCAAATTAAAATCATGTGACGACTATGTAAACAAATTTGAATCTGCCTATCCGAGTATTAAAGATATCAGTCGATACACCATTGTAGCGAGTTTAAGTAGTTTTATTCAAACCTTAAGATCATTCAATAGTGATTTTGATAAAGACATTAAGCTTGAGAATCAATCCAATCCAAAATTAGCAGAAGGCTTTAATATTTTTACGGGTAAGGCAAAATGTGCAACCTGTCATTTCATTCCAACTTTTAGCGGTAATGTTCCTCCACTTTATATTGATACGGAGACGGAAGTTTTGGGAACACCTGCTGTAAATGACAAAGAGAATGCCATTTTAAGTCCTGATTTAGGTCGATATGGAAATGGTCGTCCAAGAGATCAAGCTCCATTTTACAAACACTCCGTTAAAACACCAACATTGCGAAATGTTGCATTAACAGCTCCTTATATGCACAACGGTGTATTCGACAATTTAAGAGAAGTTGTAGATTTTTATAATATTGGCGGCGGTCATGGTTGGGGAATTGCTCCTGAGCATACAACATTACCTGCCGACTCATTACATTTAACGACACTTGAAATTGATGCTTTGATTTTCTTTATGGAAGCCTTAACAGATACTGTCGGAATGAACAAAATGCCAAATGAGTTACCAATTTCATCAATAGAAGAAATTAATGACCGTAAAATTGGAGGACGCTATTAAATTATGATTAATTATTTGATCTTAAAACCTAGATTAATTAGCTTTTTCCCATTTAGTGTTAAATTGGTGTCGTTTCTATCATTATTATCTGCTAAAATCTTTAATTTTTAGTATCTTGCGCGACTTTAAAAATTATAAGTTATTAGCATGTCAGAAAAAATAAAATATGAACTAGAATTTGAAGTGAATTCTTCAACAACAGTTTTATATAATATGATGAGTACCCCTAGTGGTTTAAGTGAATGGTTTGCCGATGATGTTAACATTAAGGATGATGTATATACTTTTTTTTGGGATGGCAGTACAGAGGAAGCTAAATTGATTAGTAAGAAAAAAGGTGAAGCAATTAAATTCCAATGGTTAGAGGATTTTGAAGAAGGCTTAAATACTTATTTCGAATTATCAATTAAAGTAGACGATTTGACCAATGATGTAGCAGTAATCGTAACTGACTTTGCAGAAGAGGATGAAATGGACGAGGCGAAATTACTTTGGACAAATCAAATCAACGACTTAAAGAAAACAATCGGATCGTAATTTATTACATAAAATTTGTACTTTTCTTTTCTCAAGCACGTTTAATTAAATAAAGGCCTTGAAGAAGCTCAACATATTTATCATTCGGTCTTTTATTGGACCATTCATGATTACATTTTTCATTGCCATGTTCTTTTTGATCATGCAATTCTTATGGAAATATGTAGATGATCTGATGGGCAAAGGTCTTGATATTTCCGTTATTCTAAAATTACTCTTTTACGTATCGGCAACATTAATTCCATTAGCCCTGCCACTTGCAGTGCTGTTCTCATCAATTATGACATTTGGGAATCTGGCTGAGAAAAACGAACTTACAGCTTTAAAATCATCAGGATTATCATTATTTCGAATCATGAATCCGATGCTGATATTTGTACTCTTACTGAGTGCATCAGCATTTTATTTTTCGAATTATATATTACCCTTAGCGAATTTAAAATCGCGAACAATTATTTATACCATTCAGATTAAAAAACCAACTTTCGGGATCACGGAAGGCGTATTTTATAATGACATCGCCAACTATAGCATTAAAGTAGGTAAGAAAAATGACGATACAGGTATATTGCAGGATATCATTATTTATGAAACAGACAAAGGAAATGTTGGTAAAACAATAAAAGCTGAGTCAGGTGAAATGATTCAATCTGAAAACAAAAGATTCTTATTACTCAAGTTGATCAATGGTGCGATGTATGAACCCATTCAACAAAGCAGTTCGAATGACTTGAAAGCACCATTCCAAAAATCGTTCTTCAACGAGGCCATCTTCAAATTTAGCATGAGTGGATTTGACCTCAAAAAGGAAAGTGAAGATCTCTTTAAACGGGAATTCGAAATGATGAATTATAGACAATTAGGCGTTGCAATTGATTCGTTATATCTCGAACAAGATACAACGGATTCAGAATTTCAGACAACGATATTTAATCAAATTCTAATTCTAAATAAAAATTACGATCAAAAAAAAGACAGTTCTGATCTATTAATAAATTCGGACGGCATAGTAAAAATTGATACCATACTTTTTTTAGATAGTTTACCAAAAATGGAATATTTTACGGCCATGCAAAATGCGCAGGGTAAAATTAGAGCCAATAAAAACCTTGCCAATACGCAAACGATTATTGATAATGGTGACCTTACAACATTAGCTAATTTTAAAGGCGCGTGGCATAAAAAATTCACCCTATCTATCGCTATAATTGTCTTATTCTTTATTGGTGCACCATTGGGTGCTATTGTAAGAAAAGGAGGACTAGGTGCACCACTGGTATTTGCTACACTTTTCTTTTTACTTTATTATATATTAACTATTTCAGGTGAAAACATGGTAGATTCAGGTTTCATAGAAGTATGGAAAGGACTCTGGATGAGTACTATTATTTTAACACCACTTGGAATTTTCCTAACATATAAATCGGCAAACGATTCCGCCCTATTTGATTTAGATGTTTATAAAAAATACTGGCGTAAACTAATCCGTAAAAAGAATTAATATGAAGGTTTTACAACTGAGCAATAAACCACCCCAGCCAACAGTAGATGGAGGGTGTATTGCAATTAACAATATCTCAACTGGATTAATAGATCTTAATATTGATCTACAAATACTGACTATTTGCACTGAAAAACACCCTTTTTTATACGAAGCTTTTAGTGAAGGATTTATAGATAAAACTGAAATTGAAGCTATTTTTGTCGATACAAGAGTCAATGTAATAGATGCCTTTTCAGCACTTGTCACAGCTGATTCATACAATATTAGTCGATTCTTTTCACCTGATTATAGTAAAAGACTTACCGAGATTCTTGAAGAAAACACATTTGATATTGTGCATCTTGAAAGTCTTTTCATGACACCTTATATTTCTATAATCCGAAAGTATAGTAAAGCAAAAATAGTATTGCGTTCGCACAATTTAGAGCATTTAATTTGGCAACGTCTGGCAAATTCGACTGGAAACAAGGCTAAAAAAATCTATTTAAAACACTTGGCTTCTAAATTAAAAAAATACGAACATGCAACAATAAATGAGGTAGACGGTATTGCAGCGATTAGTTTTGAGGATACTAAAAAATTTAAAAAAATGGATTGTGAACCACCTATAATCACAATTCCATTCGGCATCAACCTTGGCAAGTACAAACCACTTAAGAAGACAGCTGAATTACCACTATCTTTCTTCCACATTGGAGCGATGGATTGGGAACCAAATAAAGAAGCCATTAATTGGTTATTAGACGACATTTGGCCCAGCATTAAGTCAAAAGATATATCACTTCATTTGGCTGGGCGTAAAATGCCAAATTATATTAAAGTATTATCTGAAGACAATCTTCACATTTACGCTGAAGTAAAAAGTGCGATTGATTTCATGCGGAAATACGATGTTCTTATTGCACCATTACTTTCAGGAAGCGGTATGCGCGTTAAGATAATTGAAGCTATGGCCTTAGGTAAAACAATAATCACTACAAAAATTGGTGCTGAAGGTATCAATTATAAAAATGGTGAAAATATTATTATTGCCAATTCTTCAGATGACATTGTCGCTGCAATTGATAAATTAATTGCCAACCCTTCAGAGATTTCACGTATTGGAGATAACGCTCGAAGATTAGTTGAAGAGCAATATGACAACTCTAAAATCATGAAAGATCTATTAAAGTTTTACGAAAATCTTTAAGTAGTTTCGCTCATATGAAAATTTTTGTTCTTCTTTCTCGCTTCCCTTACCCACTTGAAAAAGGAGACAAATTACGTGCATATTATCAAATTAAAGAATTAGCGAAGGATCATGAAATTCATCTTTTTTGCTTGTCCGATAAAAAAGTTAGTCCAGAAGACAGAAAGGTTATTGAGGAAATAGTAACCAGTCTACAAGTCGCTAAACTTAATAAAATAGGAATTCTTTGGAATCTTTTTTTGATGATATTTAGCGCTAAACCTTTTCAGATCGGCTATTTCTACCAAAAATGGATTCATCAAAAAATTAAAAATTCCATTCAAAAAATTAATCCTGATCATATTTATTGTCAATTGATTAGAACGTCTGAATACGTGAAAGACATTCACAATACACCTAAAACAATTGACTATATGGATGCTTTAGGAAAAGGAATGTACAGAAGAGCATCTATTTCAAAAGGTTTAAAAAAGTGGCTACTATTGCAAGAAGGAAAGAGGTTGAGTGCATATGAAAATCGGATTTTTGACTACTTCAATCATCATACAATTATCTCCGATCAAGATAGCGCTTTTATCAACCATCCCCAACACAAATCAATCACAATAGTTGAAAATGGCGTTGCCCCCAAATTCAGTTCCTTTGATCAACAAGTAGATAAAGTATATGAATTAGTTTTTACTGGGAATATGAATTATGCGCCGAATATTGAATGTGCAGAATATATAGCTCTTCAAATCTTGCCACTTTTATCAAAAGAAAATTTAAAAGTAAAATTATTATTGTCTGGTGCGAATCCACATCACCGAATAAAACAATTGAATCATATTGAAAATGTAACGGTTACAGGCTGGGTAGATGACATTCGACTGAGTTATGCCCAAGGAAAAATATTTATTGCCCCGTTATTCATTGGAACGGGACTGCAAAACAAGTTACTTGAAGCGATGTTAATGGGACTTCCTTGTATCACTACAACAATGGCAAATAATGCATTGAAAGCAATTCCTAATGAATCTATTTTAATTGCAAATTCTGCAGAAGAGTTCTCTACCTCAATTCGTCAATTATTAAACGACGAAAACTTTTACAATGAGATTGCGCAAAATGGTAAGCAAATGGTTTCCAACATGTACAGCTGGGAAAAATCAGTTGAAAAGCTGAACCAATTATTCAAAATATCGAATCCCAACTAGGTTGTATCATATTATCGTAAAATTCTAGAAATTAACTCAGGTTATTATATTTGGTTTAACAGTATATAAAGACTAATTTTGTACCGCAAAAGAGATATATTATGACATTCAAATTGAATACAATTGAAGACGCAATAGAGGATATAAAATCTGGAAAAGTTGTTATCGTAGTTGATGATGAGGATCGAGAAAATGAAGGTGACTTTATTGCTGCAGCAGAAAAGGTAACGCCAGAAATGATCAACTTTATGGCTACTTATGGTAGGGGATTAATTTGTGCTCCACTTACTGCTGATCGTTGTGATGAATTATCATTAAACATGATGGTTGATGACAATACAGTTCTTCACAATACTCAATTTACAGTTTCTGTTGACCTTATAGGACACGGATGTACAACAGGTATATCTGCTTATGATAGAGCAAAAACAATAGAATTTCTTACCAAAGATGATACTAAACCTGCAGATTTAGGCAGACCAGGTCATATTTTTCCTTTAAAAGCGAAAAACGGTGGTGTTTTAAGACGGGCTGGACATACAGAGGCTGCGATAGATTTAGCGCGTCTTGGAGGATTTAAGCCAGCCGGAATATTGGTTGAGATTTTAAATGAAGATGGTAGTATGGCGAGATTGCCACAGCTTGTGGAAGTTGCTAAAAAATTCGATTTAAAAATTATTTCAATCGCTGATTTAATCGCTTATAGACTAAAACATGAATCTTTAATTGAAAGAAAAGTTGAAGCTGATATCAAAACATTATGGGGTGACTTTAAATTAGTTGCTTATAAGCAAACGACAACTGACGACGAACACCTTGCCATCTTTAAAGGTGAATGGGATGAAAATGAAGACATTTTGGTCCGTGTTGAATCAACTTCTTTCACGAACAATTTATTAGATGCTATTCGTTCGGATAAACAATCTAATTTAAGTGCTTCATTGAAGATGATTGAGAAAGCTGGTAAAGGAGCACTTGTTTTTATTCAACAAGAAGAGAAACAAATCGGTTTGATAGAAAAGTTATTGATGTACAATGACAATACTAAGCGTGCGTCAGATGGTAAAGATTACGGAATTGGGGCTCAAATTTTAAGAGATTTGAAAATCACAAACCTTAACTTAATCTCTAATAGCTCTAATATTAACGATGCGGTGATACAAGCTTATGGACTTACACTTAACAAAGTAATTCCTTTTATCTAAGCTTCACTCCTACCCGTACTATGATAGCGTCGGCAAATCTAATTGAATTAATTTTTGATTCAACCCAAGCTAGAATATCAAAATATTCTAGTATTACGTTCTCACGATCGTCTTTTAAAAGCTCGACTAACTTTACATGAAACGCTGTAAATATTTTCAGTTGTTGGGCTTGACTTTCCCCCTTAGCCAACATTTTAATATTAGAAATCAGTAATCTTTCTACTTGATAATCCTTGGGTTGCTTATTTAAAAATCGAGCCGTTGATTTTAAGTCATACTCCATAAAATCATGATTCTCTAATTCAAAATGTATGATCAAATTAAAGATTCTTGAGAATGAATAAATATCTTGTCTCAACTGTTTTTCGTTGTCGTTTAAAACAATATTAATATACTTTAATGCGACCTTAAAATCACCGACACCAAAATAAGCATAGGCAATATTATAAGTAAACAACAGCTGTTTTTCCTTATTTATTTTTTCTTCATATAAATTCAAACCTTCTTCAATCGCAGGAATTAATTGTAAAGATTTTTCGAATTCTCCTTTACGGTTATACAATTGCAATTCACCAATATTGGTTGAAGTGAAAATACGTACCTTGGTATCAATTGCACTGAAAGCTTTTTTTCCTTCTAATTGCTTAATCTCATTGACTGTGGCTTCAGCATTCTTAAAGTCGTAAAGATCGATATAGCACAACATCATGAAATTGAGTGTTGCAATATACCTTTGCTGTAAATCGTTCTTTATTTTTGGCTTCAATTCCATCACCGACTTGGTTTTCTGGAAAAATTGAAGTGCGTTTTCATAATCTCGTTTACTCGCACTACAAACTCCTTTTATATAATAACAAATGGTTGTTGCTCTCGTTGAAATTGCCGTGTTTTTGCCTTTAATTAAATGATAATCTTCAATCTCTTCTACAAAGGCGCGTTCTGCTTCGTTTCTTGTAAATCCTCCACTTCTAAAAATATAATTGATTCTTGAATAAAGCACGTGATATTCTGCTAGGTTCCGGAGCTTATCAACAACATCCTGCTCTTCGACAATAAGTTCATCCAAATTCCTTGTAAAGATACCCGACTCGTATGCTTCTTCTAATAATCGCTTTTCCCAATTCAATAATTCAAATTGATAATAGAATTTCTCATGTTCTTCAGCGACCTTCTTTGCTCGATTAACAAATTTATTACACTCTTTAAACAATGCTTTTCGGTAAAGAATTTCCACATTCTTTATCTCTTGTTTAAGCTGAGAACTAATAGTTTGATCAGAATAATAAGACCTTAAACTTTTAAGAATCAATTTGTATAAATGGTTCTTCTCCGAAGGCAAATGTTTAATAAAAATCTCATTGTTAAAAGCCGCTTTTAAACTTTCTTCATCATACTTTTTTTGCCCTTCAATAAAATCAAATATTTTTAAATAGTTCTTATCTCCAGATTGTAGAGAAGAATTTAATTTAAAAAATCTCTTTTCAGATTTAGATAAGGACTTTATTAAATTGTGCAGTTCGTTTGATGGTTTCATACTAAAATTATAAATAGGATTACAAGAATCTTCATTCTAAATATAATAATTATAAAATTACAAGCTAACCAATAGGATTGAAATATAGATAGTTTTGATTAAACTGTAGTAGTGATCAATTCAGAGGCCAATCCTAAACAATTTGAAAATACAAGAATACTTTAAAAAAGCGAAAAAGGGCCACCACAGCCCTTTTTCAAACAACAAACCAAAATCCTCCTATCGATTCACGATTTAACGGAGAATAACTTTAGTACCTACAGCCAAAACTGTATCAGCATCTTCACTTAAATTGTATTGTACTAATTTCTTTAATTTAATTCCTTCTTGTTGAGAAATTTCACGAAGTGTCATTTGCGATCTACATACAAATACATTCTCGCCTCGTCTTGACTTCGTTCTTTTGGGATCTAAATAGATGATCTCACCTTTAGTTAAAACATCTCTTTTCCCTAAATCGTTGTATGAATATAGTTGCCATAATGACATTTGAAACTCCTTAGATAGTCTATAAAAAGTATCTCCTTCTTGTACTACTATATATCGTTTATTGTATTTATTAACTGAAACGTCATGACCACCAATAGCGTATTCGATCTCCTTAGCATTTGTTGAAGGATGTTTTTGTTTTGCAACAACATCGTTTTTATCAGGTCTAACGCTTAACGATTCTTTCGCTTTTTTCTTTTGTGCATTTTCTGGTAAATAAGGCATTAAATCATATTGATGAAGTTCATACTTCTCAATTAAGTTGATTAATAGATCTGCATATTTAGGATTCGTTGCATATCCAGCTTTCTTAAGTCCTTTAGACCAACTTTTATAATCAGTAAGGCTTAATGAAAATAATGATGAATAACGATCTCTTCCTGTTAAGAATTCAGAATGATCTCTATATGATTGTGCAGCATTATCATAACTTCTAAAACATTCATTTTTTGTATCGTCATCTTGTATGAAGGTCATTCCATCCCAACCTTTGTGACATTTAATTCCAAAATGATTATTTGCTTCGCGCGCTAATTTACTATTACCACTTCCGCTTTCCAATATTCCTTGCGCTAAAGTTATACTCGCTGGAATGCCGTGGCTATTCATATTTTCAATGGCAGTTATTTTCCATTGTTCAATATACTGCTCTGGTGTAATTCTATTTTGAGCAAAGCTCAGTCCCACAAAAAGCAAAGACGTAAATAAGATGGTTAATTTCATAATTTTGGTTGTTGTTGTTAAGGTATTACGGGACAACCAATAATGGGTTACAAAATTGTTCAACTTTTTTATTGACTTACAATAAGATTAGACTGTTTTAATCTCTTAAAAAGACGAATTCATTAGCTGTACTATCGTTTTCAGCATATCGATAACCATTGGTATCAAACGCTTTTAATTCGGTTACTTCTTTGATATTCTCTTGAAGAATATAGCGCGTCATCAGGCCTCTAGCTGTTTTGGCAAAATGCATATTCATTTTATAAATGCCTGCTTTATTTCTATCCTTAAACACTGGTGTGATAACCTGAATATTTGACATTTTATTTAAAAGTGCTGCTTTAGAATACTCACTTGATGCTAAATTAACCAAGATGGAATCTTCACTTTCCTCCATTTCAGTTAGAATTTTATTGTGGATTTTCTCCCCCCAAAACTTATAAAGGTTCGTGATTTTTGGCGTCACTTTTAAACTTGTCCCCATTTCAAGTCGATATGGATAAATTAAATCGAATGGTTTTAACAAGCCATACAATCCGGATAATATGCGTAATTGATTCTGTCCACGCAGCTGCTCTTCCTCCGAAAGTGTAGCAAAAGATAAACCTAAATAAGCTGCACCATTAAAAACAAGACCTGCAGGATAAGCTGTTGATTTATTTAATGTCTCTGGCCATGCTTGATAACGATCGTAATTTAAACTGGCTAAGTCGGCACTAATATGCATTAATTTCCCAATTTGCCCAATCGACAACTTTTGCATTTTCTTTACTAACCGTTCACGCTCCGCACTAAACTCAGGTTGTGTTAAATATTTTTCGTTAAATTCAATATTCTCGTCTAACGATTTGGCAGGGGAAAGCAAAATTTTCATAAATCTTATTTGGAACAAAAATAATGGTTATTTGCCAATTCAAACAACCAATTTTTCTCATTTTTTATGCATGTATATTATTGGGCAGGTTCAAAATTCAAAGAGATTGAATTTACACAATGCCTTGTATTTTTATCAGTAAATCCTTCATTAAAAAAGACGTGTCCTAAATGGCCTTTGCAATTCGCACAAACGATTTCTGAACGATAACCATCTCCATCTAATAACTCTTCAACTGACTGACCAATAAACTCATCAAACGATGGCCAACCTGTTCCTGAATCAAATTTTGATGACGATTCAAATAATTCTGCATTACATTGCTTACATAAATAAGTACCCTCTGTTTTGCTCTCTGCATATTTACCTTTAAATGGTCTTTCTGTTCCTTTATCTATAATTACATAAGCTTCCTCCTCCGTTAATTTATTCCAATTTGGATTGACAGGCTTTACTTCTGTTTTTAATTTCACATCATTCTCCTCCTCAACAGTTCCATTATCCTGCGCATGTGAGCAGCCTGATATAATTATTATAGTGAATCCTAATAATAATGTTAAATTTTTCATATTCATTCCTTTTTATCTTTTGACGGTTTAAACAACTAACCATTGCAATACAAACGTTAAAATTCTTTAATTGGATTGATCTATTTTTATTAAAATCTCAAAATAAGTATAATTTTAAAGAGCAAATTGGTTTTTTAGATATTAACTTTGATTGGAATCAAGATGCTAACTTCAGCTCGATTATTTTAATTAATTTTAAACCGTGCAATACTTAAAAAAATACGCAGCCATATTTGTACTTTTATCTACATTTTTAGTCGTTCGATTTGTTGCAGAAAGCTTCATTTTAGAATCGGATGACGAGATGTATAGTTACATACCTCAGGATGCAGATATTGTTGTAGAGATTAATACACCCAATTTTATTGGTGAATTAATGAATCAAAGAGTATTCAATGAGGAATATTTCTTTACAAGAATTTCGCCATCCGATTCAGACAAAGATTTTAGCGAAGCTTATTCAAACGCTGGAATCAATATATTTTCCAAAATTGTATTATTCCGAGAAGCGTGGGCACTTCAAAATATTTGGATCGGAATTTTTGAATTTGAGAACAAAAGTAAATTTGAGAATTTTCTGGAGGAATATCTACCAGAAAGCACAGTCGTATTCGGAAAATCACATGCCATTGTTCAAATCACACCAATAACCAATACCGATTTAAATATTGACGCGCATTTGGAGGGGTTGAAAAATCAAACACTCAAAAATATTATTGACCGCATCGATATAGCCAGTAATTTTAAAAGTGAAAATGAAATTAATTTTTATGTATCTCCTAAGGTCAATGAGAGAAACCCCATTGATGAAGGATTTTTTGCCCTCAATTTTTTAAAGGATGAGATTCTATTGACCGGTACACTTACAAAAGCGGCCAACTCTTATAATTTCCCATTCATAAACTATAACATTAATAATAATGCTGCTTTCAGCTTACGAAGCTCCTTAAACACGAGTAACGGTCTCAATTTTTTTAATTCTGAGAATACGGATGTCCTGCCTGCCTACAATCAACTAGCAGTTGATTATGATGGTATTCAAATTGATTTATGTGATAGAAGTAACGGTCTGCCATTTAAATGTTACCCTTCCTTACAAGTACAAATTGACATCAATGATCAATTAATTTGGGAGAATTATATAAACGATTTACAAATTCGGAAATTAGTTTTATTAGATCCTGAAAACAGGACAATCAATACTGCGATTGGTGCTGAATTAAACTATCTGCTAAATGCTAAAGAATTAAGACTATCAAGTTTGTCGATTGATTCAACTTTTGTAAAAAGTGATTCGAATAAAACATACATTGCTTTAAATATTAATGTTGAAAACCTTGTTAAAAAGACAAGTTTTGGGGTTGATCAAGAGAACCCTCCATCGAAATTGGAAAGTACTTTTGGCTTGGCATTTGCGAATGATATGTTGAGTACAATTTATAAAACGACAAATATCTCTCGTATTAATTTCGTTATGAAAGAAAAGGATGATCTAATTATTGATGCCATCGGTAGAATTTCGATGACAAACACAACTGGGAATTCAATTTTAGAATCCTTGTATTTTATGCAAACATCAGGGGAAATGCTTAGTGGTTTTTAAGGTTTTTCACCAAGGTATTTATATAATCCGCCATTAACAACATTCTTGATCCATACCACGAAAACATTTCACCATCTACCAATTGAACGTTAGCCTTTGTCAAAACTTGAAATGCCTTTATATCTTTATCTTTAAAAGGATAAGGTTCGGAACTTAAAAAAATGTAATCGGGATTGATTGCTTTGATTTCATCATCAGTCAATTCAATATAACGTGCTTCAGGATCAATAATAGCATTTTTTAATCCCATTGTATTGAGTAAATGTCCAATAAACGTATTATTCCCTGCAACCATTATTGGATTCTTCCAAATTAAATAGAGTACGTTACCTTGAATTGATGATAAATTTTGAAATGATGACTTTATATCCTGAACCATTTCAATAGCTTTAGATTTATGCCCAGTCATCTCTCCAACATCTTCAATCATCTGACAAGCATCAGTAATATTTAGAATATCACTAATATAAACAGGATAACGTTCAGCAAGGGCTAAAATTTCTGATTCCGTATTTTCCTCTTTATTGGCAATAATTAGATCGGGATTCAATTCGTCAATCTTATCAAAATTAACATTCTTTGTTCCCCCTACCCTTGTTTTATTCCTAAACCAATCGTTTGGGTGAATACAAAATTTAGTAATACCTACAACATCATCAGCACAGCCCAAATCATACAGTAATTCAGTTTGAGACGGAACCAAGGATACTATTCTAGGTCGTTCTTTAAACTGAATTACTCTATTTAATTGATCTGTAATACGATTCATTAAGCGATTGCTGAAATCAAATCGTGTCTTGTAATGATATGAAATTTATCTTCTCCAAGATCTACTAAGACAGCTGGTATTTGCTTATTTACTGATTTTGAAATTTCTTCAATACTCGCTTTTAAACTAACGATAGGTAAAGGCGCTTCCATCACTTGGTGTAATGGAGCATCCATTATCGTTGGATTTTCAATTAAATTCTGATATAATTTAGATTCATCCACGTAGCCAGCAATCACACCGTCTTTAGTGACTGGAATTTGAGAAATATCGTATGTTTTCATTTTAGCAACGGCATGTGATACTAATTCTTCTGAACCACAAGTTACAAGCGAACGATTACCGTGTCGCTCAACCAAATCCTTTGCATTTTTAATTCCTTCATTCAAGAAACCTCTTTCTCTCATCCAATCATCGTTAAACATTTTGCCAACATAACGACTACCGTGGTCATGGAATACAACAACAACTACATCACCTTCTTTAAATCTATCCTTCATTTGCAATAATCCTGCAATAGCAGCACCAGCTGAGTTACCAACAAAGATACCTTCTTCTCTTGCCAGTCTTCTTGTCATGACTGCAGCATCCTTATCCGTTACTTTTTCAAAATAATCGATAACTGAAAAGTCAACATTTTTAGGAAGAATATCTTCACCAATGCCTTCTGTGATATATGGATAGATTTCGTTTTCGTCAAAAATTCCAGTTTCGTGGTATTTTTTAAACACAGAACCATATGTATCAATTCCGATATTTTGTACAGCTGGGTTTTGTTCTTTTAAATATTTACCCGTTCCAGAGATCGTTCCACCAGTTCCTACACCAACCACTAAATGTGTGATTTTTCCATCAGTTTGTTCCCAAATTTCTGGACCAGTTTGCTCGTAATGAGCTAAAGCATTTGCGGGATTATCGTATTGATTCACATACCAAGAATTAGGTGTTTCTTCAGCTAATCTTTTAGACACGGAATAATACGAACGTGGATCAGTAGGTTCTACTGCGGTTGGACAAACTACAACTTCAGCACCAACAGCGCGAAGGATGTCCATTTTTTCTTTACTTTGTTTATCGCTTAAAACACAGATTAATTTATACCCTTTAATAACACAAGCCAAAGCCAATCCCATACCTGTATTCCCTGAGGTTCCTTCAATAATTGTACCTCCTGGTTTAATCAATCCTTCTTTCTCCGCAATATCAATCATCTTTACGGCCATTCTATCTTTAATAGAGTTTCCTGGATTAGTTGTTTCAACCTTAGCAAGAACAGTTGCTTTAATGTCTTTTGTTACTTTATTAAGACGGATTAAAGGTGTATTCCCTATAGTTTCTAGAACGTTATTATAAAATTTCATGCGTATGTTTTTAGCTTTTATTATTTGACCTAGTTCAACGTTAATGATCAAATATTGTACTTTTTATTGGACAAAAATAGACATTCTTTATTAGCCTATTAAATTATTGCAAAAAAAAAGAGGTTTGCAAATGCAAACCTCTTTTTTTAATCTTATATCAACTATTAGAAATAGAACATCAAATATAATGAACCCCCAAAGTTGTCAGTATCTAATATGAAACTGTTAGCTGAAGAAGTTGTTACATCTCTAAAAGTTATAACACCACCTTCTGCAGTTGGATCCCAATATTCAACTTTACTTGAAGATTCACCAATTTTTCCAATTGTCATACCGTATCCGAACTCAGTTCCTATACAAATTTTTGGTGCAATGTAATACTCTACACCAACAAATGCTCTAAGGCCAACTCCGTTATAATTTCCACCATCGACAGATAGCATTCTTTCAGCCAAAGGACCTTCTCCTATCGCAACACCACCAGCATTCCATGTAGTAGCAGTTGGTGCAGGGTTACCGTTACCAAATGTATTTCCATAAGTATAATCAGCTTTATCACCTCTTACAAATTGGTACATTAATTCACCACCATAGATACCACGTAAACGTGTTGTACCTCTTCTCCATTCGTAACCAACACCAATATTGTAAAATGAAGATCTAGTTACCAATAAATCTTCCACCATTTCTAATGGATCATTTTCAGTATCATTAAATACATCATTTCTGTAAGTATTGTTATACTGCCCCATTCTAAAATGAGCACGTACAGCATTATCATTACTTAACATATATTTACCAAAAAGGGTATTGCTAGCAAAATAGTTTACAAATTTATTTCCTGCTAAAGAGTTGTTTGAACCAGTTAGTCCAAAAACATTCCCTAAATATGCCATTACAGGCAAAGCATTCATTCCAACAGCAAACTCACCTGCTACTGGCATTATATCTACTCCGTTTTTATTTTGTATCTGTTCGTTTCCTTGAGCAAACGAAGCCGACACAGCTATTAACGCAAGTGATAGACTTAATATTTTTCTCATATCTTTATATTAAAGTTTATGTACTTGATTTTTTTAGTAGTTATACGTAAAATCTTGGATTTTCGTAACACCATCAACAATACCACCAACAGTTGTTGATCCTAAAAAGAATGATTTATTTTCAGACTCAAAAGTACCGTCAAAAGTATATTGTCTTTGATCAGCTTTAAAATCATCAAAATAAACATCAACGTTAAGCGCTGTAGAAATAGCTGGTAAAGAAACCGTATATTCTCCAGAACCATTTAAAGTTGCTGTAAAAATTAAGTCTTGATAATCAAATCCTGGCTCTGGACTTCTATCTAAGTCACCTGAATTTACTACGAATGTCAGTTTAGTTCCACTTGTTGCAAGTTCTGAATCTAATCCTGGGATATATACACCAGCATCAGTTGTATCATTACTCAAATCCTTATCAGCATAAACTGTACCTGTTAAAGTTGCACTACCCGGTTCAGCTGGAGTTGCCGGCTCTACTTTTTTACATGAAACCAATGCTATAGCACTAATCGCAACGAAAGATAAAATAATTCTTTTCATAATTTAAGTTTTAATTTTTTGCAAATATACATTTATTTTAAAATATCACAAATCTGATATTGAAATCATTAGAAACTTTTAAATTAAAAAACTTCTAATCGTTAATTAACTTTTTATAACGTACTCTTTTAGGTTCTGAGTCACCTAAACGTTTTTTTCTATTCTCTTCGTACTCTGAATAAGTCCCCTCAAACCAATAAACTTGAGAATCATTCTCAAATGCCAAAATATGCGTACATACTCGATCTAAAAACCAACGATCATGTGATATGATTACAGCACATCCCGCAAAGTTTTCAATTCCTTCTTCTAACGATCGAATTGTATTCACATCTAAATCATTGGTAGGCTCATCTAATAACAAAACATTCGCTTCTGTTTTTAGCGTCATGGCTAAATGCAGTCTATTTCTTTCTCCTCCTGATAGAACACCAACTTTTTTACCTTGATCGGCACCATTAAAATTAAATCGACTTAAATAAGCACGTGAGTTAATTTTTTGTTGTCCTATTTCTATAAATTCTGTTCCTCCTGTTACTACCTCGTAAATACTTTTTTCAGGATCCATATCCTTATGATCTTGATCAACATAACCAATTTCTACAGTTTCACCTACAACAAATTCACCTGAATCTGGTTGCAATTCTTCCATAATCATTTTGAAAATGGTTGTTTTACCAGCCCCATTCGGTCCTATAATTCCAACAATACCGTTTGGAGGTAAATTAAAATTCAAATCATCATACAATACTTTATGATCGAATCCTTTAGCAACATGTTTAGCCTCAATGACATTATTACCCAATCTTGGTCCATTAGGAATTGGTAATTCTAATTTAGTTTCTCGTTCACCGGAGTCTTCGCTCAATAATTTATCATAATTGGATAAACGGGCTTTATTCTTCGCATGTCGTCCTTTCGGATTCATCCTTACCCATTCTAACTCTCTCTCTAATACTTTCCTACGCTTACTTGCAGTTTTTTCTTCCTGCCCCATTTTCGTAGTTTTCTGATCTAACCAAGAAGAATAATTCCCTTTCCAAGGAATACCTGAACCTTTATCTAATTCAAGAATCCAACCTGCTACATTATCTAAGAAATATCTATCGTGGGTAATTGCAATAACGGTTCCTGCATATTGTTTTAAATGTTGCTCTAACCATTCAACTGATTCAGCATCGAGGTGGTTGGTAGGCTCATCCAACAATAAAATATCTGGATTTTGTAATAATAATCTACATAAGGCAACTCGTCTTTTCTCTCCTCCAGAAAGTGTGGCAATCTTTTGATCTTCAGGCGGACAACGCAAAGCATCCATCGCTCTTTCTAATTTGCTATCTAATTCCCAAGCATCGACTTGATCAATTCTCTCCTGAACTTCACCCTGACGTGTAATGAGTTTATCCATTTTTTCAGGATCATTCATTACTGCCTCATCCATAAAGCCTGCATTAATCTCTTCGTACTCTTTTAAAAGATCAATTGTCTCCTGAACTCCTTCTTGAACGATTTCCTTAACGGTTTTCTCAGGATCAATTATTGGTTCTTGTGCCAAATATCCTACAGAATGTTCTTTTGAGAAAACAACATCTCCTTGGTAAGCTTTATCTAAACCTGCAATAATTTTCAATACGGTTGATTTACCCGAACCGTTCATTCCTATAATACCAATCTTAGCACCATAATAAAACGACAAATAAATGTTTTTAATTATTGGTTTTCCTTGTGGTGTTGCCTTTGAGACACCAACCATTGAGAATATTATCTTTTTATCGTCTGACATAATTATTATTTTTAAATAAATTTCCTTTTTAAAACGAGCACTATAAGTTTTATACTTATTTCTTCTCTTTAAATGATCCTATAATTTGATCCATCTCCTTATTAAACTTTTCTTTAAACGGTAGTTCACACCATGTAATTACTTGATAAAAGGCGTGATCTCCTTCAAATATAGCCAATTTATAAAAGATGCTAATATGTTGAATATGCGCTTCAATATCATATAAAATATAACTCAAACCATCTCTCTTTTGAACTTCAACATCTTTATTGATAATGTCAAAACTTTCAAATGATGATTCTAAAGATGCCAAAGAAACTTCCGCATAATTCTCTACATCGAATTCAATATCTAAACCGAAATTTGCAATTTCCTCTTTGGTTTCAAGCATTACCAATAAATACTCTAACGGTTGCTTTTCTCCTTCTGCCAATGTTGTATCCTCTGGATAACCATATTGTAAGGAAGCCGCAACGTTCATATCATTTTGCTCCACCATTCCTTTTGGAATTTCAATTGTGAAAAATTCGTTACTATCCATCAAAACCGTATCCTTATTGTTACAAGAGAATAGAAAAAAAGTAAAAATGGCCAATATCGCCGTGCCGATCAATTTCATAAATATGTTTTTAGTGCAAAAATAACCAAAATGCTTTGATTTTAAAGAAGTAGTACGTTCTGAATTATTTTTTTCGAAACGAATATTAGCTAATCATCCTCTACTTTTTTTTAAACGGTTATATTCATTGTTCTTATGATTTTAAAAGCACGTAAATTTCATTAGTTTTGCAAAAAAAATACATGATAAGAATTGCGCTTTTTGGATATGGTAAAATGGGTAAAGAAATCGAATCCATTGCTGTTGCACAAGGACATCAAATCACTGCGAAAGTTTCTAGCACAACTAATTTGGACGATTTAGACGTCAATGAAATTGATGTTATTATAGAGTTTTCGAATCCAACTAGTGTGCTAAAAAATATTGATTTTGCATTCAATAATAATATTCCTATCGTTGTTGGAACAACTGGTTGGTATGAAAAATTTGACGATGTTGTTCAAAAATGCAAAGCACATAAAGGCAGTATTATTCACGCTACAAATTTCAGTGTTGGTGTGAATCTATTTTTCGCTTTAAACAGTTATTTGGCTAAACTAATGGCCCCTTTTAAAGAATATGAAACGACTGTAAAGGAAGTTCATCATACCGAGAAACTAGACTCTCCAAGTGGAACAGGTATTAGCATTGCCGAACAAATTTTAAATGAACGTTCGGATTTTTCTGGATGGGAAAATGTTAAAAAAACTGAAATATCAGTACCTTCGGCACTTTCTATCGAATCTTTACGTATACCTAATGTTCCTGGAACGCACCACGTAAAGTACGAATCGGATGTTGATGAGATAGAGATTACACATTTAGCGCACAGTAGAAAGGGATTTGCCACTGGAAGTATTATTGCAGCACAGTGGTTATTGGATAAAAAAGGAGTATTTACAATGAAAGATGTTTTAAATTTTTAATATGGGTTATTTAGGTTTAATAATAGGATATTTAATAATTGTTCTAACACCAGCTTTTGGTTTATGGCATAAAATCTTTCCTAGACTAGAAAAGAAGCCAGCAGCTGCTTTTATTCCGTTTTATAATTATTATGTTGCTTTAAGGGCATGTAATCAACCATGGTATTGGGTAATTTTCCTTTTAATGCCTGGAATACAGTTCATCATGTGGGCAGCAATAAACGTAACCTTGATTCGTAAATTTGGCGAATTTGGTGTTAAAGAAACTATTTTGGGTATTCTATTCCCTTATCCAGTTTTTTGGAAAATTGCCAATGACCAAGAAAAATATAAACCTGTTCCTGAAACCAATTGGGATATTGAAAAACAAGTAAACAATCGTACACCTAGTGATCATGTTGCTTTATTCTTTGCATTACCTGTTATTGGACATGCTATTGTTTATCCTTTTTCATTGCTTGGAACGAAACGTAAACCTGGCAAAAAGTCAATCTTTAAAGAATGGGGAGATGCGGTATTATTTGCATTAATCGCGGCTAGCGCTATTCGGACTTATGTATTCGAACCTTATACGATTCCAACAGGATCGATGGAAAAAACCTTATTGGTTGGTGATTATTTATTTGTTGAGAAAATCACATTCGGACCACGTGTTCCAATGACTCCTTTTTCATATCCTGTAGTGCACAATAGTTTTGCGCCTTTAGCGAATGTTAAATCATATACAACCTTCCAAACGATACCTTATACTAGGTTACCTGGATTTAGATTTGTAGAAAGAAATGACGTGACTGTATTTAACTTTCCAGCGGGTGATACTGCTATAAATGATCCACGAATGCCGAATGGTTTGATAGGACATACCTACCAACAAGTTTTGACCGATGAAGCTTTTTATTTAGCCAAATGGGATAGAAAAGAATTTGAGTCGCGGAAAGATTATTATATGAATAAAGCGCGAACACAAATACGTGATGAAAAATTTGTTCAATCTAATATTGAAGGTGTAGAGCAGGATCAAAATGGAAATCGAAGCTATGTTCGCGGTATTAAATTGAATAGTTTTGGATCTGGATTACTAAGTAGACCAGTGGATAAACGCGAGAACTATATTAAAAGATGTGTTGCTGTTCCTGGTGATTTAATTGAAGTAAGGAACCAAAAATTATACATTGACGAAAAGCCTGCTGAGATTTTCCCAGGTATGCAAACAAGTGGATTCCCGAAACAAAAGGGATATTATCACGAATTAGCTGATAGCACTCCTTTTGTTCCTCAGAAAAATATTTCAAATTACTTCCCTATTTTCCCGAATGATCCTCAATACGATTGGACAGAAGACAATTTTGGTCCTTTAAAAATTCCACATGCAGGTGAAGTAGTTGAATTGAATGAAAATACAATTCCAATTTATAGAAGAATTATCGCAGCTTATGAAAACCATACATTGGAAGAAAAAGCTGACGGTATTTATATTGACGGTGAAAAAGTAACACAATACACCATAGAGATGGATTATTATTGGTTAATGGGAGATAATAGAAATAACTCAGCCGATAGTAGATTCTGGGGATTTGTTCCTGTTGATCATATTGTTGGACGCGCTGCATTTATATGGTTATCCGCTGGTCCTGGAGGAATTCTTGGCGGCGGTGGTCGTTGGGATAGAGTATTTACATCAATTAAGTAGTCATAGTTGTAAAACTAAGCGTTTTGTCGAATTTAAAATATACTGTTTACATATTGAAGTGTGCTGATAAGTCTTATCATATTGGCATTACAAGAAACTTGAGTAAACGTGTAGCATTGCATGAGTCAGGTCAGAACCCTATGTCTCCAACTTTGCATAAACGACCGTTAAAGCTTGCTTTTTCAGCCGACTTTAAAAAAATAAATGAAGCACTCGTTTTTGAGAAGTATTTGAATACAATCTCAGATGAGACTTTAAAAAACTTGATTGAGAACGAAATTGAAAAATTGCATAAAAAAGCATTTGAATTAAGTACTTCGCCAACCATTGTTACGGAAACGATTCAAGAAAAAACGATAACATTGCCGGCATTATATTTGGGCAATATCTTTTATTTCAAACTAATTGCGCAATATTCTACAGTATATATCAATCCGAAAGCACTTTATGAAAAGCAGACTTTTAGAAACAGATCTGAGATACTTGGTGCCAACGGAATTCAATCGTTAACCATTCCTATTATTCGACCAAACGGTAAAGCAACTATCATGGCGAATGCATTGTTAAGCACAGATGAAGATTGGCGGAAGAATCACATTCGAGCGATCACGAGCGCCTATAAAAAAGCACCATACTTTGAGTTTTATGCTTTAGAGATCTTCAGTATCATCAATCAGAAAAACACTAATCTATATGACTTAAACTTTAAGTTGGTAGAGCATTTAGCAGCTGCGCTTGATTTAGAAACTGAAATTAAATGTTCTTTAAAAGACGACAATCAAATTGCGGAGAACCTAAATGAGCTTGTAATCCCTAAACTAAAGTCAACTGAAGGATTTAAGACTTATACCCAAACATTCCAGGACAGATTCGATTTTGAACCTAACCTATCAATTCTAGACTTACTTTTTAATGTTGGTCCTGCTGCAAAATCATATCTCTTAAATTAATCGACTTTCCAGTCAATTCGATTAGGTGTATAAGGAATTCCTTTAAGATTCATTCGCTTTTCCATTGCTTCAATCCTGAATTTTAAATCGTCCATATTTTTTCTGATTTCAGCGTATTCCACTTTTGCAATTTTCAACTGCTCTGTTTGTGTACTCGTAACATTCGCCGTTGAATACCAAGCTTGGTAAACTATAGTCTCTATTCTTCCACCTGTACTTGGAGAAGTTTCAATATCGCGACTTGAACGGTGATGGTCACCCCACATCTTAATTTTTATTTTTCTTTCATCCGTTTCCATCACACTTATTTCATTCATCCATGCTAAATCAGCATTCGGAGCGTCTATTACCGCCTTTTTTAAATAACTTAATCGTTCGCCTAAATCAGACATCTCAGATGATGACCCCAAAAATCTTCTTCTCAATTCACTTAAATCTTTTTTGAAAGCCAAGTTTACATCCGAATCTCTTGTCAATGATGAGTTCTCAAATTGATTGACTTTAAATTTAACAGCTTCGTGTAATTGAGACAGTTTCCCGTTTTCACTCATAAACATTTCAACCGTATAATCTCCCGGAAGTGCCATCGGTCCTTCATCTGGATTGCTGTATCTTCCCGTTTTAGCTTTATTTAATTGAATAGGACTGGTTGAAGGGTATCTTAAATTCCAAACCACTCTATTCATTCCTTTTGTCGGTTTTGATTCGATTTTGCGTACTTGATTACCATCTAAATCTTTTACGATAAAAATCAAAAATGGATCTTGATAATTATCTTCCGCTATTAATTCTTCAATTGTTGGATAAGTAATGTCCTCCCCTTTTTCTTTTGCTGCCTTCTCTGCCTCTTGACGCTTATCTTTTGGTGACATCGGTACATCTTTTAAATAATAAGTAAAAGTTGCGCCAAATTCAGGATTAGGTGCTGCATACATAGACGCACCTTGCGAACCAACACCTCTTAACCCTAAAGGACTAGATTCGATATAAGTCAAAGCAGGTTTCACTGGAAATAATTCCGCTTTTTGATCAACTATATTTTCATTGAGATCTCTTAAACAAGCATAATCATCAAGGATATAAAACCCTCTTCCGAAAGAAGCCAATACCAAATCATTTTCTCTTTTTTGAATGGCTATATCACGAATAGCAATGGTCGGTAACCCACTTTTAATTTGAACCCAATTGTTTCCTCCATTGATTGAAAAGAATAAGCCAAATTCAGTTCCAGCAAAAAGTAAATTTGGGTTGACATGATCTTCAGCTATTGCATAAACACTTCCACGTTCTGGCAAATCACCAATGATTGACGACCATGTTTTACCTTGGTCATTACTTTTTAGAACATAAGGTTTAAAGTCTCCTTGTTTATGATTATTGAAAACAGCATAAACAACTTTTTCATCGTGTTGAGATGCCAATAACATATTGACATAAGTCATTGAAGGCACTCCAGGAAAATTGTCTTTTTTATTCCAAGTTGAGCCGCCATCCGTTGACGTATGCACCAATCCGTCATCCGAACCAACATATAATAGGTTTTCATTTAAACTTGATTCATCTAAAGCAACAATATTTCCAAAAATAGTGGTCGATTTGTTTTTCATCACTACATCTGGCGATTGAATTTCGCCCATCACTTTCAACTTGTTTCTGTCCAATTGTCTGGTTAAATCTGGCGAAATGGTTTCCCATGTTGCCCCCATATCATCACTTTTAAATACTTTATTGGCAGCAAAGTACAAACGCTTATGGTTGTGGTTAGAAATCACTAAAGGCGCATCCCAATTCCATCGATAAGGTTTTTCCGTTGCTCCTGGCATTGGTTGAATGCCTAATTTTTCTCCACTCTTTTTATCGTATCGTACTAACCAACCATATTGCGCTTGTGCATAAACGATATTCGGATCAATAGGATCGATTTGTGTCTCAAAACCGTCTCCTCCGTTTGTAATAAACCAATCTGAATTTAAAATACCTGCATTATTAACTGTTCGTGAAGGTCCACCCAAAGAATTATTATCTTGCGTTCCGCCATAAACATTATAAAAAGGACTGGCATTATCAACCGCTACTTTGTAAAATTGCGTGATTGGCAAATTCGTTTTATACTGCCAAGTTATTGCGTGATCCCAAGTTTCATAAAGACCGCCATCACACCCCACCAACCAATGCTGGTCGTTTTGTGGATCAATCCACATACAATGATTATCGACGTGTTTATTAGACTCGCCTGTACTTACAAAAGTTTTCCCACCATCCTCGGTATGTTTTAACCAGGTATTCATGCTAAACACCTTATCTACATCTGTTAAATCACAATAAATTTCTTGGTAATAATTTCCACTTGATGAATAATCACTTCTTTTTTCCCAACTTGCTCCACTATTTGTAGATCTAAAAAATCCACCAGCATCTCCTTCGGCTTCAACAATTGCATAAACATATTTAGTATTCACCGGAGAAATAGCCAAACCTACTCTACCCATTTTCCCTGATGGTAATCCATTTTTTAATTCATCCCAAGTTTCACCACCATTCGTTGTTTTAAACACCGCACTTTCCTTACCTCCACCAACATAAGTAAATACATGTCGACGTCTTTGATGATTCGCTAAGTATAAAACATCTGGATTGGATGGATCCATAATTAAGTCAGCTGCACCTGAATAATTCGAAATAAAATGTATGTTTTTCCATGTTTTGCCGCCATCAATTGTTTTATAAACACCTCTATCACCTTTGTCAGACCACAAAGGTCCATAAGCTGCAACATAAACAATATCAGAATTTCGTGGATCAACAATTATTTTTGAAATGTGTTCTGAATTTTTTAACCCTACATTTTCCCATGTTGCTCCGCTATCAGTTGATTTATAAACACCGTCACCATAAGCAACCGAACGTTGATTGTTGTTCTCCCCTGTTCCTAACCAAACCGTACTTGAAACATTCGGGTCGATTGTAATACAACCTGTCGAATAAGAACCGTAACCATCGAAAATAGGTGTAAATGTCGTTCCATTATTCGTTGTTTTAAAAACACCACCCGAAGCAATTGCCAAATAATATTCACTCGTATTTTCTGGATTCACTGCCATATCTGCAATTCTACCAGCTGTGGTTGCAGGACCTATACTTCTAAATTTTAAACCATTAACAAGGGTTGAATTGATTTTATGCTCAACTTGCTCTTCCGTTTTTTTCTGTGCAAAAATAAATTGACTAAAGGCTAATAATAAAAATGCAGTGATTAATTTCTGTAAGTTCATGCGATAAATATTTAAAGTTTAAGCAATAATAATTCTAGTATGCGCCATGATATTTACGCATAAACCATTCGATTGATAACAGTAGAACGATCAAAACGAAAAGCCATTTATAATCTATTAAATCGTCAAAGGTTTTTTCTTGATAAACAACCGTCACCAAATCATCTCTTTTTAATAAATTGTCCGCTAATAGATTCAATTCATTATTAAAATAAAATTCACCGTTCGACTGTTTTGCGATACTTCTTAAAATTTGATGGTTTGCCACTGAATTGAGAAATTCAATTTTCATTTCTTTGACCAAGAATGTTCCTTTTATCATATATACCTCACCTTGGAAAGTCGTTTTAGCTTCCCAATTGTATAAACCATTCTTCAGTTGTCCTAATTCTAATCGATAAGCTTCATTACTCTTTAAAAAATACGATTCGAATTTTTCGTTTTTCTCATTGTTATAATTAAAAGAAACTTCAGGTGTATTAATAAGGTCGAATGATTTATTGTATAATTCTGCGGATACAATCACTTGTTCTCCTTCTGTATATTCATTATTAATATTCACTCTAAAAGGGTCTTTATTCTCTTTTAACGCCAAATAAGTCATCATTTTACCAAAGAATTCCTCAAAATTTAATGTCGTTTTATTTCTGGCTTGATCAGCTAATTTCCATCGCCAAATACCTTCTCCTACAATAACACCGATTCTGCTTTTAGATTTCTGTGTAAAATAGATTGATGGAGATTCTAATTGAATACTTCCAACTTTTTGGTAAGCCAATATATCTAAAGCACTGCTATATTCTATTCCTTGGAACGGTGCTTGTAAAGGAGGTACCATACTTAACAAGTCGAGTACTTGCGGAGACAATACAATTTCTTTAAAATTTGAATTTATAACAGAACTAATTTCTTCAAGTCCATTATTATTTCCGCTCATACCAATTTTCATATTGCCTATCGCATTAATATTCGATTGATTCCCTAGTATGAATAAACATGGGACAGCACCGTTTTCAATCACCTTATTCAGCAAATCATTTTCAGCAGTATAATTATGTAATACAATTAAATCATATTCGCTTGTTGATTTGACATCTTCAAAACGTTTAAAAGCAGCTTCATAATTCTTATTCTTATCAATAATTGAGCGCAAAGCAGCTAAATCTGGATGTGGTCCTTCTGCCGCTAAAAGGATCTTTTGCCTGCCGTCAATCACTTCAATATAGAAACTAAAAGAATTATTTTTTAAAGTCTGCTCCCCGTCAAATTCTGTAATTCGAGCTGTCAATTTACGGTAGCCAATTTCGGATGCTTTTACTAAAAACTTCACTTCGCCCTGTGCATCACTAGTATTAAAATCAACATCTTTTTGCCCCACTTTAGTTGTGCCATTATACAATTCAATTTTGGCTTTTCTTCCTTTTAATTTAATTCCGGCATAAGCAACAATCACAGGAAATTCATTTCCTAAGAAAGCAATTTCGTTATAGTCTACCTTTTCCACCTTGGCATCTAGAACGGTTGTTGTATCACCAAGTCCGATCGTAAAAATGGGTAAAAAACTTTTCTGATTCACTGCATAAATAGGATTTGCTCCGGCGTTGTAAATACCATCCGTAGAAAGAATTATTGCTCCGATATTCCTATTGGTATATTGATCAAAAATACGATGAAAGACTTCTGAAACATCCGTTTTTTTGCCTTGATAATCAAAAGTTTTATCTTCTTTTAAAACATCATCAAAACGATAATTAACAACATCAAATTTAGTAGATAATTTTGCGGACAATTCAGTCAATTGATTAGGGTATTCATTCTTATAATAAGCTGAATCTTTATTTAGAAGAATTGAAGCAGAATTATCATGTGCGATAAACACCAAAGGTTTTTCTTTTCGCTCAACAAAACGTTCGAATACAATTCCAATTAACAAAATAGCGATCAAAGTCACTGCAAGCAACCTAAATGAGGCCATTATCCATTTTGTAGCTGTGCTTATTTCTTCTAATAAGGTATCTTTACGATACAAGAACCAAGCGTACAAAAGACCCAATAAAATTGCCCCAAAGATCCAAACCGGATGATATGTATAAATTAATTCCAAAATATAATTTCCGTTAAAATTAATGAAATAGTTTTGTGATCTGGATATTAAAATAAAATTTCCCTACCTAATTTAAATTGCATTAGTATTTTTAACTTCAAATTATAAAATCAATGAACTTTTTTCAGCTAATCGGCTTAGGTTATAAAAACTATATCTACGGAATCAAATTTCTTGTAGAGCATAAGTTGTATTGGTACATTGCCTTTCCTTTGATTTTATTCGCTGGCGTATATTTATTAGGGTTCTATTTTGAAGATTTACAATTGGAAGTTGCGCAAGAATTAAAAGATAAAAATCAAGATATTACTCGCTTAAAAGATCTGACTTGGATTTCTATAAAAATGATCTTCTTCGATTCGATGAATTTAATATTTACAAAATTCACCTTATATATAGTGGTAATTATTTTATCTCCTATTTTGGCTTTATTATCTGAGCGGATAGAAAAGATTATAACCGGTAATAAATATAAGTTTAGCTTCAGACAATTATTGAAGGATATTAGACGCGGTTTACAAATTGCTTTAAGAAATATCTTCTGGGAATACTTTTTCATTGTTATTATTTTGGGACTTGCCACATTTTTTGGAGGAGGTATTAAGGATATCATAATTTTCTCACTACCTATAATGATCGGATTCTATTTTTATGGATTTGCATTTATAGACTATGTCAATGAACGCCGTCGACTAAATATTCAACAAAGTATTTATTTTGTATCTAAACACAGAGGTTTAGCAATTGCGATAGGTAGTATATATTCGATCTTTTTCCTTTCCTTCTTTTATGTATTCAGATCTTATGGCGACTTACCGACAGATACTGCAACTCAATTGTTCTGGGGTACAATACTGGTTATCACATTCATACTTGCCTCTATGGCTCCAATTTTAGCTATTACATCGGCCACATTATCGATGCACGAATTGGTAGATTTAAGTAAAAATGACTATGTAGAGCATCCAAAAAATGCGAAGGATTTGGATGAAAATGAGGATAAAATTGTTGATACTGTTGATAACATTAGTAAAACTCAAGTAGATATCAGTGTTGATGAAGATGCTGATAAAACAAAATAAATTATATTTGGGAACAATATAATACAGGAATAAATTATGAAATGGATTTTGATTAGTATTTTATCATTGAATGTTTTAAGTAGTTATGCGTCTACCCCACCAGATTCTACCAGCACAATTTTTGAAAAAGGTTCTGCTCGATATTTAATTTCTGAAGGGAAAAAGTTTTACAATGACGGTGATTACAGAGTTGCTTTGGTTAAATTCAGAGAAGCAATTGCGAAAGACAATGGGAATGCACTTGCCACCTATTGGCTTGGAGAGTGTCATTTAGTTTTAGGCAATTACGAAAAAGCAAAAGGATATATAGAAGAGGCATTGTCAAAAGATAAAATGGTTGATGATCATGCTAATTATTCTTTAGGCAGATGTTTACATCGATTAGGAGCGTTAGACGAGGCGATTGATAAATTTAGATTAGCAGAAGGATCTTTAACGGCTTTAGAGTCTAAACAATTAAAAATTTCAGCCCAAATTGAGGAATGCAAGCTCGCACAAGCCTATATGAAAAAACCAGACAATGTTACCATAACAAGAATGTCTGAGAATATTAATTCAGCATTCGAAGAAACGGCTCCGGTTTTATCCCCAGACGGAAAATCATTCTATTTTGTTTCTCGTAGAGCAGATAATTTTGGTGGAGGAATAAGTCCTGGCGATCAGAGATATTTTGAAGATATTTATGTCAGCGTATGGGATGAATCTAGAAATATGTGGGGAGAAGCTACAAATTCAAGTGAATTAGTTGAAAAATTAAACTCTTACGGTATGGATGCGATTAGTCAAATCTCTGCTGATGGTAAAGAAATGTACTTAACGATTAATACAGAAGTAACGGAAGAAAGAAAACCAAAAACTAAACATTCTGATCTTTTTGTTAGTAAACTAAATAAAAGAGGATCGTGGAATTCTCCAAAAGCAATGAATAAAGGTGTTAATTCGTTATTTTTTGATGCAGCTATGTCTATCACAAAAGATGGCCAAGACGCTTATTTTATCAGTGAAAGAAATGGCGGTGAAGGAAAAGCTGATATTTGGTGGACACAAAAGATTGGTAAAAATTGGTCAAAACCAGTAAACCTTGGAAAAACGATCAATACAAGTGGAAATGAGACAACTGTTTCTGTTAGTCCCGATGGAAAATATTTATTCTTTAGCTCAACTGGGCACAAAGGAATGGGAGGTTATGATGTATACGTTTCGAAGAATATTAATGGTGGATGGCAAGCACCGGTCAACTTAGGATTCCCTATAAATTCAGTTTCAGATGAGACACATTTTGTATACCATCCTGAAACAAATAAGGCCTATTATTCTAAGTTTTCTAATGAGGAAAACGAAGGACTAGGTGCAAGGGATTTATTTGAAATTGACATGTCTAATATTAAATTACCATAATCACCACTTTTTAATTTAGAGTATTAACCCAAAGACCTAGATTTATTTTAACTTTATACCCGTTGAATTACATTAAATTAAATAAAGTTTTATTTTCGATTTTTGTGCTCCTTGTGACGTTCAGTTCTGAGGCGAAGGCACAAGAGGATACACTTTCCCAAGTTTTCAGGCCTAGAATTGGGCTCGGGACTGGCGTAATGACATATTATGGTGAGGTTCAAAACTACCAAAAAGGATTCGCTTCTACTGTCAATCGTTTTGGCGGAATAGTCTATGCGAATGCTCCGATTACCCGATTTTTTAATCTTGAATTTTCAGCAACCTATGCTAAAATTGCAGCGAACGAAAGAACGTTAACAAGTAATTATAATTTTGAATCTCGTATTAGAATGGGGTCAATAATGCTTTATTATAATTTCTACCCTTTCCTTAAGCCGAATAGAGGTAAATTTCACCCATTTATTGGCGCTGGCTTTGCATCATTTGAATTCTTATCAAAAACTGATTTATTAGATGCCAATGGCAATCGATATCATTATTGGTCCGACGGTTCAATAATGGACATGGACGAAAATGATCCTTTAGCGGCAACTGATGCTGTTCGTTTAAATAGAGATTATTCTTATGAAACAGATTTACGTCAATTAAATGCTGACGATTTAGGTAAATATAAAGAGCAAAGTTTTGCTTTTCCTTTGTCTGCCGGATTTGAATGGCACATGTCTCCAAGATGGGATTTTAGGTTGGCAGCAACTTATTATTTCACAATGACAGATTTGGTTGACAATATTTCAGAAGCAGGTTTAGGATCTAGACAAGGCGATGTAAATAATGATCGATTCTTATTTACGAATGTGACTTTGAGTTACGATTTATTTGTAAAACGTGAAGGTAGTGAAGCTGAAGAAGCACCAAGATTTGATGAAGATGGTCTTGAATTGTATGCTGGTTGGGATCCTAATGATTTTGATAAGGATGGTGTAATTGATGCCTTAGATAAGTGTCCACAAACTCCTATAGAGGCACTTGTTGATGAATTTGGTTGCCCACTTGATGAAGATAAAGATGGTGTGCCTGATTATAGAGATGATGAACCTCTTACTCCTGAAGGTAATTATGTCGACGAATTTGGTGTTACGCTTACTGAGGAAGATTTGGCTGACCATTTACGTAGATATTATGATTCTACCGGTTATGAGCATGACTTTGTAGACGTTGAAACGGAAGTAATTCTTAAAGGAAATGAACCGGGTAAAGGTGTTGATAAAGAAGGAAAAGAAGGATTTAAATATGTAATTATTGTAGGAAAGGAACAAAAAGATGTTTCTGTAAACGACTTACATAAATTCTTAGGCTATAAAGATTATAGCACAATTGTAAAAGACGATACGATTTATTATACAATCGGTTCGTTCGATAATATTGATGATGCAGTAGCAGCTAAATTTGGATTAGAAGATCAAGGTGTTGACGTTGCAGATATTGCAAGAAGCAATCAGAAAACAAATAATATTGTAGTCGTTAACGATGATGTTCTTGAAAAAGTAAATAAAATAAATATTCAAACTGGAAAAGAAACGGTTAATTATGCCGATGGTGAACATGTGTTTAGAGTTCAGTTAGGTGCCTATAGAAACAACATTAATACGGATAAGGTTTTCCCTGGAATTGATATTGTAAAAGGTGAAGAAAGCAGTGACGGTATTAACAGGTTCTATACGCAAGCGTATGATGGGTATGAAGAAGCTGATAAGTTCAGACAGTACGCTGATAAGAATGGTTATCCTGGCGCTTTTGTTGTTGTTTATGAGAATCAAAAACGAATTACGTTAAAAGAGGCAGGGATTCACAGAAATGAACTTCCTAAAGATTATAACGAGAAAAAAGAATTAGAAACATTTGTTGAGGAAGAAGAAGGTAATTTACCAGTTGATAAGAAAAACAAAAATGGTATTGACATGAGTCAAGTTCAATATAGAATTGAATTAGCATACTTTAAAGGAGAGGTACCTGTTGAGACTGTAGACATACTATACAATATAGGAACAATTAAACCTGTCCTCGGAAATGATGGTTCGCGTACATATTATTCAATGAAGTTCAATTCAGAAAAGGAACGAGATGATGCCATGGTAAAATACGCAGCTTATGGGTTGGAAGACTTAAAACCTGTTATTGAATACCAAGGTAAATATTACTCGCCTGAAGAATTCGAAAAATTGAAGTAGCCTTCAATTAATTAATAATCTGCCCCATCCTTAAGTGATTTCTTATAAAAACAGAAAGTACTGTGATTGAAAATATACTTGAATATTCAAGTAAGATTACAATTATAGAACCTACACAAAATTTGCAGGACAATTCTCTAATGATTTCAAGGGTATTAAATAGATAGACTAACGCTTTGTAAATATTTGATGGCTATTGGTATTTCAACCCTTGATATTCAATATAACCGTGCTCATGTCTATTTTGCGGATCATCATGTGTCCAATGAATCAGTCCGCCTTTGTCATTGTATTCATATTCACCGTAAACCAATACTTGTTCACCTTTTTCAATCGAATTAATACGAGGAGCTAAATCGATATTATGGACAATTAAAACAGTTTGACCTGATGCTAATTTTACAATAAATTTTTGATGACGACTTCCTTCATTATCATCTGGTAACAACGCTATAATTTCGCCTTGAATGAGGACTTGTGCATTGCTAACTTGCGCGTTATACAATTCCTTTAAATCGGTAAACTCGAGCGTTGATACTTGCTCAATTTCATGCTGTGCAGGTAATTGTGAATCTTGACTCCCTGCTTCACAGCCCATCACAACCATTGCAGCAGCTATATAAAAATAATATTTTTTCATTCTACAAAATTTTGATCTAATTCTTCAATCGATGATTTTCGCGAATCCGCCATATTTCGAATTGAATAGGTTGCAATGATCGATCCGATAACTAGAATTATCCCACCTAATAAATAAGGCGAGCCAGGAAAGTAAATGGGCGCAGCATCACCGGTATAATATGCAAATAAACTTGTATAAATAAGTGGACCAACAATAGCTGTAATACTTACCATACTTGTCATCACACCTTGTAAGTTACCTTGTTCTTTATCATCTACACTGTTAGACACAATACTTTGGATAGTTGGACCTGCAATTCCTCCCAAAACATAAGGAACAATCGCAAAATATAGCAAGTACTGATTCGAAGCAAGAACGAAAGCAAACATTCCAACTGTCCAACAAGTGAAACCTAGTGTGATCACTTTTTTATTCCCAAACTTTTTCACGAGTACTCCTGTCAAACCAGCTTGAACGATTGCGACTAACAAGCCTACAACTGCAAGACTCAACCCTACAGCGGAAGTTGACCATCCGTATCTCTCCATTGTGAAAAAAGTCCATGTTGAAGGCATAACTTGACCTGCTAAATTCACAAGTGTATAAGCCAAAACCAACCCTATCACTGATTTATATTTCCCCAAATGAATAAGAGAATTAAAGGGAATCATATTCTTTAGAATAATTGGTCGTCTTTTATCAGTACTTAAAGATTCCGGCACAAATATTAAACCTAGAATTAAATTTAATAATGTAAAACCAGCTGCTACATAAAAAGGCGCCCTTGGCCCCCATTCTCCGCCAATAATTCCACCGATCCCAGGACCAATAATAAATCCTAAACCAAATGCAGCACCAATCATTCCAAAGTTTTTCGCCTTGGTTTCTGGCGTACTAATGTCTGCAATATATGCAGTAGCAACAGTATGACTTGCTCCAAATATTCCGGCTAAAACTCGACCGATAAATAACCAAAGAATTGTCGGGGCTAAAGCATGAATAATATAATCAATTGCTAAACCTAATAGCGCTAATAATAAGATTGGTTTACGACCAAATCGATCACTCAATTCCCCCATAACCGGAGCGAATAAGAATTGCATTACCGCATAAGCCATGATTAAAAAACCACTCATTAATGCCGCTTCACTCAAGGATTGGCCAGTGATTTGAGAGATTAAATCAGGAATAACGGGAATAATGATCCCGATACCAATCATATCAATAAGAATGGTAATAAAAATAAAATAATAAGCCGTTCTACTTTGCTTTGAATCCACCATTTACGTTTTAGCGAAACAAATCTACGCTATTAATTCGACAGGAGTTTAAAGAACTTTATTTTTCTTTTAAAACATCTAATACCAAATTGATTAGTTTAATTTGTTCTTCAAGATGCCCCAATTGCGTTTCAATATTGACATATGGAATATTATTCAATCCACAATAAACAGAAAGCGAACCATCATTGACAAATTTCTTATCATTTTGGTAGATTACATTTAGATCAAGCGTTTTAAAAGCCAAGAAGAGATCATAATCTGTCGTATAAATAAAATCATCAGCATCCCAGGTAGGACTTATATGGATTGCAGAAGTGTTTTCTGCCTCATCTCCGCCTTCAGCATAACTCTTTATAGAATAGTTTACATCTGTATTATTATGCAAAGCTACCACCGTCTCAAAGCTCGACAATGTAGATACAACTTCTTCCGCAAGGAGTTTTACTAATTTATTCGAACGAAAAGTGAACTTACCTCCATCTTTTAAGGTTTTATATCTTCCTTTAAATGTAAACATCCGATTGGGGTCAAAAGACATATTATGCTTGTTATCTTTGAATGAAATTCTTCTGGTACTGTCATGTTTGAGTTGCCAAAAATTCAATTCTCTTTCGGCGCTTACTTTGATGATAGCCTCAATACTTGTTTGCTCATCTTCATGAACATTTAAAAAGAGAACATTCGAGTATTTATTTTCAAAAACATTCGTCCATACAACACTTTTATTACCGAATTGAAAGGGTATATTTTTTTGCGCCATCGATTGAAAATTAAATATAATTAGTAAAAGAAAAAATAGAATTGACTTCATTTATCCCGAGGTTAAAATATAATTAAAACAAAATAAGCGATTAATATTGTTCTAGAATAAGTTAATCAAAAAAAAATCGGGTAAACAAAATGTCTACCCGATTTCAATAATATTTATTTTTTGATTCTTTATTTCATCAATGTCACTTGACCGCGATGTAAATGTTTTTTGTCACTTGCTCTATCGCCAAATTCAATTTGCCAAACATAAACACCTGACTCTACGATTCCTGCAGA
>NZ_JHXV01000037.1 GCF_000621625.1 Crocinitomix catalasitica ATCC 23190 | reverse complement strand
CAAAGAGTACCCTGAAATTGAACAGGCTTATAAATTATCACAAGAGCTTAGATTATTTTTTAATACTAAAACAGGAAAAGGTATTGCTTTAACAAAATTAGCCCAGTGGTATGATAAGGTTGAAAAATCAGGATTTAAAAGTTTTGCTACCATTATGAATACTATTCGAATCAACTACGAGGGGATTGTTAATTATTTTGAACACAGAAGTACAAATGCAGCTGCAGAATCTTTTAATGCAAAAATTAAAGCGTTTAGATCCCAATTTAGAGGTGTGAAAAATGTTGCTTTCTTTTTATTCAGATTAACTAAAATATATGCCTAGTCCCCAACAATTGGTCTTGATCCGTGTTTTCAAAAAAATCGATAAAACAAGATTGTTCAGTTTCGGATACATTATTAATTTTCTTCACATGTTCCCAATCTATGAAATTGTTTTGAAACTCCATTTTTAATAGGTAACTCGTCCAAGAAGTTTTGAAAATGTTTAACTTTTTGTTCAATGTATCACTGTCGGGGTGCTTTTTTTTTACGATCTGTCTATTGTCATCCCAAAAATCAGGAGCAATATAAATCCCAGTGCTTTTTAAAGGTCTGTTTTTACGATCTCCATAAATCTCCAATTGGATTAATGCTTGACCTTCGGAGTTCAATTTGTTTTTTCTGTTGTAGATGTATTTTGCGTTCATAAGAATGAGTTTTAAAAATTTACATAAAACGCACATATAAGAACCGGGTATCACATTTGTAAACGACGGTATCACGTCGGTATCACAAACTAAACTTATTCAAACTGTGCATCTATTTTCGTAAACTTCAAAAACAAAGATAAACGCTACTAAAAAACAAAAAAGGGGAACTTTTGCAAGTTCCCCTAGCGGTCCGGACGAGACTCGAACTCGCGACCCTCGCCGTGACAGGGCGATATTCTAACCAACTGAACTACCGGACCATTTATTTTCATAAATACCTCTCATTAGAGGCGGGGCAAAAGTATATATTTTTTTTCTTTGAACAAATAAAATTGAGGTATATATTTTGGGATAATTAAAGAGCGTATAATGAATGAGATATAAACTCATATAAAAACAAAAACCCTGAGAAGTTGATACATCTCAGGGTTTTCTAATCCTTCAGCCATAAAGGGTATAATTTAACTCTCTTGGAGTTGGCGGTCCGGACGAGACTCGAACTCGCGACCCTCGCCGTGACAGGGCGATATTCTAACCAACTGAACTACCGGACCATTTATTTTCATAAATACCTCTCGATAGAGGCGGGGCAAAGGTATATATTTTTTTTCTTTGAACAAGCAAAAAAATAAAAAAAATTAAATTATTTTTTGTCGCTTTACAAGATACTCCTGTAAAACCTTTTCTAAGCCCTTTTCAATATCTACATCAACGAATCCAATTTTGAATTGAACGCATTTTAATTTCAATTCTTCTAGCGCTGTATTTACTTGGTTATGATATGCTTGTTTGATTCCTGCTGGGTGTAGCTTCACTTTCTTGCCTGTTTCTAGGTCGATAAAATTGGTCGGCTTATTTGGATAATCGAAATCTAGTTCGTGTTTTTTATCCATCACATTAAATAATAAAACTTCGTGTTTATTATGTCTTAAATGTAAAAACGCATCAGTTAATTCTTCTAATGATTCATTTCCGAAAAAATCTGAGAAGACAATTACCAAAGATCTTTTGTGATTATTCTCTGCTGCTTCATGTAAAATATCTACAATTGAAGTCGGAATATTCAATTTTGAAGCTTGTGGCTCCATCAATTTTTCAAGTTCGTGGTATAATAATCGGTGATGCGCAACAGAACTTTTTATAGCAGTATCTAATTTTACTTTATCTTCAAAAACGGTTAAACCAACACCGTCTCTTTGTTTTTTTAGTAGTTCAATTAAAGATGCAATGGCATAAATACTGAATCCTAATTTATTGAGAGGATATTCGTCTGTGATTTCTGGAAAATACATAGATGAAGAGGTGTCTAAAATAATTCGACATCTCAAATTTGTCTCTTCCTCATACCTTTTAACAAATAATTTATCAGTCTTAGCATAAAGTTTCCAGTCGATATGTTTGGTTGATTCACCCGTATTATACAAACGATGTTCGGCAAACTCGACCGAAAAACCATGAAATGGAGATCGGTGCATGCCTGTGATAAATCCTTCAACGACCTGTTTAGCAATAAATTCGAGATTCCCGAATTTAGCCAGCTCTTGTATGTCTATTTTTCCGTACAAATTGGTATTTTAGGGAAAGATACTAATAATAGCAGAATTGATGAGGTGAATTTGAGGATTTAAATCAAGCAATATGGAAAAAAAGATTAGAGTTTGTGAGAGTTGTGGAGAAAAAATAACGGGTAGAAGCGATAAGCGATTCTGCTCGGATTATTGTCGAAACACGAAACACAATGAAGCGAATAAAGACAGTTCTAATTATATCCGAAAAGTCAATAATATTTTACGGAGGAATAGAAGGATTCTAGCGAAGTTTAATCCTCATGGTAAATCCAAAGTATTGGGTAATGTTTTGATGGAGGAGGGATTTAATTTTGCCTATTATACCAATATTTACGAAACTAAAAAAGGGATGCGGTATCATTTCTGCTACGATCAAGGCTATCTAAAGCTCGAGGAAGGATGGTATGCATTAGTTGAGCGGCAAGAATACGTGAAATAGTAGAACTCAGGTTAAAAATCGGTAACTTTGTACCAATTATACTGCGTAAATGAAGTACATCAATTATATATTTATTTTCCCTGTAAAACTATACCAATGGTTTATCTCTCCAATTCTACCGCAAGCTTGTAGGTATACACCAACTTGTAGTACGTATACAATTGAAGCGATTAAAGAATGGGGACCAATTAAAGGAGGTTGGTTGGGAATTAAACGAATTGCTTCTTGTCATCCTTGGGGTGGCACAGGGCACGATCCTGTGCCAAAGAAACATGAACATTGTAAACACGATTAAATTTAAAGACATAAAAAAAGGGAAGCATTAACGCTTCCCTTTTTTTTTGTTGTAATTTCTATTTATTTTATCACTTCAAATTCTGGAACAATTATTTTTGCATCTTTAGAAGATTCGAATTGTTTTTTAGCAAATTCTAACCATTCTTTAAAAACTGCTGCATCACGATGTGTGTCATAATTCGCTTTACCAGAGATATTATTCTCATTGTGGTCAAGGATAACATATAAAGGTTGTGTTACTTCCTTGTATTCTGTGATTTCTAGTTTAGTCCATTTGTCACCAATAGTTGTCATTGGATCGCCGTTTGCTTTTAGTTCTCCAGCATACTTCTCTGGTAATGGTGCACGGTCATCAACATATAATGATGCGACAATAAAATCGTTGGCTAACATTGGAGCAATACTTGGATCAGCCCAAACATATTCCTCCATTTTTCTACAATTCACACATGCCCAGCCTGTGAAATCGACGAAGAGGGGTTTGCCTTGTTCTTTTGCAAAAGCAAGTGCTTCATAATAATCACGAATTGTTTTAATCCCGTGTCCATGAGGGTAAGTTGATTCTGGCCAACCATCTTCTACTTCTGGAGCATGTCCATGAATACCAAAAGGTGATTCAGAATAAGTTAATGGAGGCGGAAATCCTGAAATCATTTTTAAAGGTGCTCCAAACATACCTGGAATTAAGTACATGATAAATCCTACAACCATTGTCGCGAATAAAGCACGTCCAACAGATAATTTACCAACAGGACTATCATGAGGCATTTGAATTTTACCTAATAAATAAATTGCTAGTACGATAAAGATTCCTATCCATATACCTAAGAATAATTCTCTTTCTAAAATATGTAATTGCAATACAAGATCTGCATTTGACAAGAATTTTAAAGCAAATGCCAATTCTAAAAATCCTAATACAACCTTTACTGTATTTAACCATCCTCCTGAAGAAGGCATAGAGTTTAACCAACCAGGGAATGCCGCGAATAAACCAAATGGTAAAGCCAAAGCTGTTGAGAATCCTAACATCGCAATGATTGGTCCTGAAAGTCCACCTTGTGCAGATTGCACGAGTACACTACCAACAATTGGACCTGTACAGGAGAAGGATACTAATGCTAAAGTAAAGGCCATAAAGAAGATGCCTATTAAGCCACCTCTGTCTGCTTGTTTATCTGCTTTATTCACCCAAGATGATGGAAGTGTTATTTCAAAAGCGCCTAAGAATGAAATTGCAAAAACAACAAAAAGAAGGAAGAAAGTAAGGTTCACCCACGGGTTGGTCGCCATTGCATTCAGTGCATCTTCACCAGCAATTGATGAAACCAAAACACCAAGTATTACATATATTACAATTATACAAACGGCATAAAAAATTGCTTTCCGAATGCCTTGTGCTTTTGTTTTAGATTGTTTCGTAAAGAAACTCACTGTCATAGGAATCATTGGGAATACACATGGCGTCAATAATGCAAGCAGTCCCCCACCAAATGCAAGAATGAAAATTATCCATAATGAATCCTTCTCTGTTCTTGTTTTATTATCTAATGAGTTCTTAAGTTTAAATGATAATTCGCTTTTTTTAGTGCTGTGAAAGTTGTTCTCACACCCCATTAAAAATAAATCTAACTCAGCTTTTATTATAGGTAAATCAGCTGTGTCTTTTAAATGAATATCTTGACTGATGATGATTTTATATTTATAGCCTTTTGTATCGTCGCCTATAATTTTTGAAATTTTTGTTGTAAAAGGCTGAACACTATCCAGTTTTTCATTATCCAAAACTGTAAAAACCGATTTATATCCTTTGATATTATCAAAAGCATACATGGCAAATACAGAGTCAATTTGAATCTCTACAGACAAGGAGAAATCCTTTTCATCTGTGCGAACCGGATCAAAAACTAAAATTTTAACTGGGTCAAAATCGTCTGAATAACTAGTGCCTTCACAATTTCCAACGGCAGCATATAATGCCGAATCTAATTGAGTTGGATTAACGTATCCTTCGTTCGTTTCTCCTTCATCTCCTTCTTCAGATTTTTCTATTCCTAAACTTTTTAAACCTTTTATTACAATTTCAGTATCTCTAAATTCAGGAGGTAGGCATGCTGTTTTACAAGCCATATATTCATAGTCGATTTTTATTTTGAAATCCTTCTCAGAAGTAATTTTGAATTTTTGCTCAAACTTTGCATGGTCACCATGGAATGATCTTTCAGGGAAGCCCTCGTTATCGACTAATTCAGCGCCATATTCTTTTGTTTTACCTAAAAGTTTAGCGCCTCCATTAGTATTGTAATTAAATAGAGTCGGTAATGGTATTGCTCCGTCCGGTTGCACTTGCGAATAAATATGCCAACCATTTTTTTGTGCAACATTCATCGTTATTATCACAACATCCTTCTCATAAGTGACGTCAAAACTCCAGGTTATAACGTCATCAATATTATTGGGCATTTCATCTTGTGAAAAAGAAAAAAACGCGCTTAGGCCAAATATAAAAGCTAGGAACTTATTGAACATATCTATTGTAAAATTTAATTGACGTTAAAGTTAATATAAATACTTGAATTTAATTTTTGATTAAATAACCTACTCTTGAAATCTTAACATGAAAAAAGCGGCCCTAGAGCCGCTTGAATATTATGAAAAAGATAACAGATTATAGATATCTTATATTAGTGATGTTGGCAATAGGTATCCATAAACCTCCTTTTAAGCAGATGAATTTTTTGCCTGTTGCCCAAATCGTGGTCTGGACAGATTTTAATCCAGAATCCGTATAAAAATCAATATAGAATTTAACTTTACCGAGGTTTCCAAGTCCAGTTGCATCTCTTAGTTTGTCTAAAAGGTTAGGATCTTGATCTATCTCGGGGTGATTTTTAAAAGAAAAATTAGCTATCGCTTCTTTTTCCACCAATGTTGGGTTTCCGATTTCTTGCATAGTTTAAAATTTAGGTGACTTTAACCGTCGACAATACATCTATACGAAAATGACAGAAGAAAGTTAAAGGTTGATCACTTTGTTGGAAAGCACAAGTTAGAAAAAAAAATAGTAAAATACAATAGCTTGCAAAAAAAATCCGAATCGTATAAACGATCCGGATTTTGAAGCTTTAATTTTTTTTACTTATTTAGTGATATAGGTATCCATGAACGTTTGTTGTTCGAGTTCTTTACCGTTCACATTGATTGAATCAACTTCTAAACTCACAAAAAGTCTTGTGATTACACGTCTAGCCATTTCATTATCATTAACTAACTTAATCGTCACGTCCGTGCCATTTGCCGAATTAGGAGTTGTTGTTACTGAGAAATAACTCTCGTAATATTCAGCGCTTGATTTTATATCTTCTGCAGTGTACTTATCGTTAAATGCAAAATGGAAACTTGTTGCAGTACTTTTATTATAATCGGTACTTGCATCTTTAAAGCTCACGCCTGATTGGGCAAAACTTATCGCAACAAAGAATACAGCGGTTATTAGTCCTAATATTTTTTTCATGGTTTTGGTTTTAATTTATAAATCACTATAATTCTGCAATTTAAAAATCTATTTCACCCTTTCTAAGGCAACAAGTGTGCCAAAGGGTATTATAAATATACGAATTTAATTTGTTACTTTGTTAAATGCGTTTAGTCTGTTCTGAAATTAACCTAATATATAAGTAGCTATGCCATTGTTGATTAGGTTTGGTAAAGATGGTGTTGAAGCTGGTTGTGACGAAGCGGGACGCGGTTGCTTGGCTGGTCCAGTAGTTGCCGCAGCTGTTATTCTTCCCAACCGTCTCAATCATAAATACCTTAACGATTCTAAAAAATTATCGGCGAAACAGCGTCATGAAATATTACCGTTGATCAAGTCTAAAGCATTGGCATACGGAATTGGGGTAGTTGAGCACGATGAAATTGACAAAATCAATATATTAAATGCATCTTTTTTAGCCATGCACCGTGCAGTTGATGCGCTAAAACTAAAACCAGAATTATTATTGATTGATGGCAATCGTTTTAATCCTTACCCTGACATTCCACATGTTTGTATTATTAAAGGGGACGGTAAATACAAGTCCATCGCAGCAGCAAGTATATTGGCTAAAACTTATCGAGACGAATTGATGCTGTCCTATCATGAAAAGTATCCGCATTACGATTGGGATCACAATATGGGATATCCTACAAAAAAACACCGTCAAGGCATTGTCGATAACGGTCCTTGCCCAATTCATCGCAAGTCTTTTAAGTTGCTTTCAGATGCGCAAATGGAGTTATTTAAATAGTTCACAAAAGGTTGTGCATATATATTCTTGCACCTCGCTTTAGCACAGTTGGTTTCACTTAAATTTGCGCAGGGCAACTAACATTTCAATTTTGAAGGTATTTAGAATCTTTTTTATAGCATTGGCGACTGCTGTTTTTTGTTTTTTGGGCTATTATTTATACCAAAAACAATACAATCAATATTCGCTGCTGTCCTTTCAACTCAACGATAAGGCGGTTAATGTTATTCTTACTGATATTGACAAGTTATCCGCAAAAGTCGACCAGTTTAGTGATCTAGATATATCTGAAATACCAGTAGCGGTCGAACAGCATCTTGATGCAATTCTTGCTCGCAAATCTGGCGCTATTAGAGATATTTTTGGTCGAACGATTTTATTGTCTTACGACGCTACTGATTTTGTTTTAGCTTTTCATAATAACGAATTAAACGAATCTGCAGCATTAGCTGTTCTAGGTATTGAAGCAAAGAGTAAGGAAGAAGGTTTCTTTTTAAATGGTAAACGTTATTACGTCAATAAATACGGAAATTATTTCGTCTTAAGTTCGACTAAAATTAATCCACTTCCTTCAAAAATAGAAGCCTACGGAGGGAATGCTGATTATGTAGTTTATGCGGATAGTACCATTAAATCAAAACATATCTTAGCCAATAAATCGCATTTTACAATTTGGAATGCGAAAGCGGAAACGGTTAGAGGTAAAGCCGTAATTCCAACCGAATTTATTGCGAAATTACCAGCCGAATTCGACACGGTTACATTTTACGGCAGTTCGCGTTTATACGATGATAAATACACTTTTTTTAAAAATCCGGATGAGGACTTTTTAAATTGGGCAGCGAATGGTGTGCTGGTCTTGAAGAAAGGATCGTTTGAAATTTTATTAGCTCCCCAAAACGATCAAAGAGATTTACGACTCATTTTAGAAGAAGAAACTTTAAATAATCAATCGGATTCATCCAATTTAAAGAAGATTAAGATGAAAGGTTATACGATTATGCCATTTCAATCCAGTAATAATTGGCAAAGTACTATTCCAGATGTGCATGAACAACTCAACTATTTCACTGCTGTAGAAAATTTTAATGTTTTGAGTAATTCTCTCGAGGCAATTAATTGGTATTTGGCCGAATTACAAACGGGGAATTTTGTGAGTTATGGTGATCCTATTTCGAATAAGATACGGAGTTCAATGCCTGAAGCTGTACATTATTTTCAATTCATTAACAATAAAGAAACCGAGGATATGAAAATAGCTACCAAAATTTGGAAGGAAAAATGGTTGTGCACACATACAGAGACGGTTTTGATTGGGAGTGAAAAAAGCGCAAGTGACAATGCGAATCTTGCTTTAGATTTAGAGTTTGTGACAACAGGTGTTATTGAATTGAATAAGAAAGAAAAAAAACAAATTCTAGTATATTCTAAAAATCAGTTGGCTTGCGTTGATCCCGTTAAAGGAGTTGTATGGACCCATAAATTGAAGTCGAGTTTAAAACAAAAACCTGCCGTTGTAGATATCGATAAAGATGGGAATTCCGAAATCTTATTGTTCCACGAGGAGCATTTAAACTTATTGTCTATTGATGGAGATGTGAAGCAAGGATTTCCCATACAATTAGGAGGTAAAAGTAATGGAGGTGTAGCCTTAAATTATGATTTGGCTTATGATTATAGATTTTTAATTACGGTTGGAAATTCTGTTAAAATGTTTAATGAAAATGGGCAAATTGTTTTAGGTTGGGAGTTTAATTCTACCAACAACCTTGCTTTTCAGTCGAATATGACCTATCTTCAATTAAAAGGGAAAGATTATATTGGTTTATCAGAGTCAAGCGGAATGTATTATGTTTTAAATAGAAAGGGACAAAATAGATTCCAACAAAATCATCAATTTAATTTTAAAAGTGCGAGTGATTTTATAGCTGGCGAGAACGAAGATGATTTACATAAGCTAGGTTATGCTAATCAATATATTTATAATTATTATTTAAAAACAGGGATTGTTGATTCAATTAAAGTTGATCGACAATTAACACCGATAGAACTGCGCTGGAAAAAAATAAATAATAAACCATTTTTATTGGCAGACGAACCGAACCGCATATTTATTATTGATCAATTTGGATATATAGAAACCGAGATATTAAAACCGCAAGGAGCAACAAAGTTTTTAGATATTCACTCCAACCAATTTTTAGTTTTTTACGATATGAATAAAGAACTTCTTTACATCCTCAATCGGTCTGGAAAAATTATAGCAAAGAGTACAGTTGATTCAGAAAATGCCTTTTCCATTTCAGAAAATCAGCTTTATGTGATTACAAATGATAAATTGAAAATAATTAACCTATAAAAACAAATACTTATGAAAAGAAAAATACTAGTTTTATTGATGTTGGGTATTTGCTCCCTTCCTAGTTTAGCGCAAGATTTTTTGGGCTATAGGCAGAGTAATTATTCTGGTGTATCTGGGGGAGATTTAAATCCCGCGCACATTGCGGATAACCGTTTTAAGGTAGATGTAACCTTGTTTGGTATGTCAACTTCGGCGTATAACGATCACTTGTATATCAATCCGCACATTATGCCTTATTGGTGGAATGGATCGTTCTCCGGTGATACAATCAAGAATCCAAAAGCTGCAGCATGGCAAGAAACGTTAAGTTTCGATCGTTTAATTTCTAGTGCAAATGCACAAGATTCGGTCAATGCGAATAAAGGAAGTTTATTTGAGTTTGGGAACCCAAAAGGTTTGAATAGACAGTTTTTCTTCGAAACCAATATTGATATTTTAAATGCAATGGTATCCATTTCAGATAAAATGGCGATAAGTATTGGTGTAAAGAATAGAACTTTTCTAAATATTGACAATGTTTCACCAGAGTTAATTGCATTAGCTACAAATGGGCTTGATTTTGCTTCACTGTGGAATCAGAATTTTACAGATGAAACTATAAACTTAGCTTTTAATAATTGGACGGAATATAATTTAGGTTTCGCCATGTCTGTTTTAGATGAAGGTGAACATTTTTTGAAAGCAGGTGTAAAAGTTAAATTCTTACAAGGTTTAGGTTCGATATACATGTATAGTGATGAAATGCGTTATAATGTTAAAAACGCAGATACTTTATATGGTCTAGGCGGAGATTTCAATTATGGTTATTCTGCAAATATTGATGAGGTTTGGGATGCTTCTTCAAGTTCTTATACCGGTGGTTCGGGCGCTGATAGTTCTTTAACCTTCGGAGACGTGAGACAAATGCAATCTAAATTAGGATTAGGGTTTGACATTGGTGTAGTTTACGAATGGCGTCCAGATTGGGAAGAGTACAAATACGACATGGACGGTGAGACGAATATTTGGAGAAAAGACCGTAATAAATATAAGGTAAAATTTAGTTTAGCTTTGAATGATATTGGAGGTATGCGTTATGAAAAATCTAAGAATAGCCGAGATTTTAGCGTTGATGTACCTTTCGATGATCAAAATGCTGTATTGAGTCTTTTTGATTTTGATGATACGGAAGGATTAGAATCGTTTAACGCAAATGTTGATACCTTGGTACAAGCTGGTTACGCTTCTTATGATTCTGAAGATGAAGGATCGTATTATATGAATTTACCAACGCATTTAACAGCAAATATTGATTACCATGTTTGGAGTGATATTTATGTAAATGCAGGTGCATTTGTTGGGTTTCAAATGAAAAATGATGCGCATAAGGTAAGATATCCAACTACTTTTAGTGTTACACCTAGATATGATTTTGCTTGGGCTGGTTTATCTATTCCTGTTAATTACAATACAATTTATGGAGCAACTGCTGGTCTAGGTTTACGTTTGGGTCCTGTAATTCTAGGAACAAGTGATTTACGTACATTATTCGTTCGTGAGAAGGATAAAAAAATACGTGGTGCTAATTTCTACTTTGCATTAAAAGTACCAATTCTACATAGTCATCCGAATGATGTCGATTTAGATAAGGTTTCTGATAAATTAGATGCTTGTCCTGATATTGCAGGTGTTTGGGCGTTTAAAGGTTGTCCTGATTCTGATTTAGATGGTATTCAAGATTCAGAGGACGAATGTCCTAACGATCCTGGAACAGCAGAATTTAACGGTTGTCCTGATAGAGATGGAGATAAAGTAATAGATAAGAATGATGATTGTCCAGATGATCCAGGTTTAGTTGAGTTTAATGGATGTCCAGATAGAGATGGCGATAAAATCATTGATAAAGATGATGAATGTCCTGATGTTGCAGGGATTGAATTATTTAAAGGATGTCCAGATACGGATGGTGATGGCTTAAAAGATGAAGATGATTTATGTCCAACTGTTGCTGGTCCTATCGAAAATCAAGGATGTCCTGATTCTGATAATGATGGAATTTTTGATTATTTAGATTCTTGCCCTACTGAAGCAGGTCCAGTTGAAAATAGAGGTTGTCCTTGGCCTGATACTGATGGCGATGGCTTATTAGATAAAGATGATAAATGTCCTTATAATGCAGGTCCAGCGAAGAATGATGGTTGTCCTTATAAAGATACAGACGGTGATGGAGTATTGGATAAAGATGATAATTGTGTGAATGTACCAGGTACAATTGAAAATAAAGGTTGTCCTGAAATTGATGAGAAAGATCAAATTGTCATCAATACGGCTTTTGAAAACCTAGAATTTGAATCTGCTAAAGCTGTGATTAAAGAAAGCTCTTATGAGTCTTTAACCAACTTAGCAATCTTATTGGTTGACAAGAAAGATTGGAAATTGAAAGTTTCTGGACATACAGATAGTCAAGGTGCGGCTCAGTCTAACTTGATTCTTTCTAAGAAAAGAGCTGAAGCTGTTCAACAATATTTAATTACAAATGGTGTTGAGGCTGAACGAATTCTAGTTGAGTACTTTGGCGAGGAAAAACCAATCGATACGAATGATACACCAGAAGGACGTCAGAAAAATAGACGTGTTGAAATGGATATTCAATTCGAATAATATTTTGTTAAAATCTTAAAATTAATGCCTGTTTCAATAATTGAAACAGGCATTTTTATTTTATTCTTTTTACTTTAGCTCCTTTTTGGTTAAATACAAAATTTTTATGCAAACATTTAAATGGTTCAAATTAATGAGTAAACCTGTTGGTTTATGCTTTCTTTTTGTACTTGTAATAGTTAGTTGTACCCGTAATAAATCAATAGAAATTGATGTAGATGGCATTAAAAGCTATGTTGCGGATATCACAAGTCCTGACCGCGAATTTGCAGTAGGGCAAAGTATGAAATTTTCTAAAGAAAATAGATCTTATAGAGCGATTGAGTATTTGCTAGAAGATTCAATCGTATTGCATTATGAGGAATTGGAGAACGGAGATGATATAACAAGAAGAAGTGTTTATTATAAGTCAGGTGTTCCTGTTTTTATTGATGAGAATATTGTATCAAACGTGCTCGAATTCGGTTTTGTTTCGCGACAAATTTATACCAATGGACACGATATACTTTCTGCTACTGAAAGAGCTGCTGTTAACGAAATGGACCTTGAATTTGCCCCAATAAAAGAGGCGAATGTAAATATAAACGACTATGATTTTGATAGGGCACATAGAGCCGTTTCTCAAACGGGAGAATTTGAAATGAAATTTGGGGAGTTCTTAATTATAGAGCCTGATAATTATTTGATACTTGAAAATGATAAGAGCAATTATAATGTAGCACTCTTCTTTCAGGAAGGTGATATTTTAATAGATTCGTTACAATCTAACCCGGATTTATACCAAGGGGAAACAATTTTTGTTTATCACAGTTTTGTGATGGTTTCTTCAATCGAAAGGATGCTCTATAAAGGTGGGTTTATTGTGGAAGATAACTAGCCTTCTCAATTGCTAATGAAGTAATCAATTTCAGTCCTTTTAATTGTCGACTGTTAATAGTTACACGGTATGTTTTCTTTTGAGCTGTCTTAAGCTCTCCAATCAAATAAAAACTATTCTTATCAATATTACCTTGGTGCATAACTGTAAACGATACAGGTGCATCTGCAATGAAAAAATTCTTTAAAATTTGATGAGCCTGAGATTTCGAATAAAGACTGCTTTTTTCGTTGATCGATAAATCAATATTCCCTGCAAAATATTCGGCAATTTTAGCCGCATTACCAGTTTTGAATGCTACTGTAATGTTTTGCTCAAAATTTGACAATGATTGTGTAACCCCTCCAACGCGGAATGTTTTAGCAGTTTCAACCTTTGCCAATTCGATTTCAGCATCTTGTGAAAAACCAAAACTAGCTTGGAGCAAAACTAAAAAGGTAAACGTGATTTTTTTCATTTCAATTAATTCTACTTAAATCAACTTCTCAGTGCATTATATCAAAAACTAAGCCAATATTGATACTATGGCAAAACATATAAATATGCAACGTGATTTGTACAATATAAAGACCCTAATCTAAGAAAATTAGTTTCATTGGCGACTTATAATGTTAATTTTGTTATTCATTTTTTGCTTTATGAAGATCAAATTAATTGCCATTGGTAAAACCAACGAATCCTTTTTACTTGAAGGAGAGAACGAGTATTTAAAAAGGATTACAAAATATATTGGCTTCGAAAAAATAGAAATACCAGATCTTAAAAATGCCAAAAATTTATCCGAGCATGAGATTAAATTAGAGGAAGGTAAACTGATTCTTAAAAAAATTGAAGGCAGTGGATTGGTAATTCTTTTGGACGATAAAGGCAAAGAATTTACCTCTATGAAGTTCGCCAATTGGATGCAACAAAAAATGAATATGAGTTATAAGCATATCACTTTTGTAATTGGTGGAGCTTATGGATTTTCGGATGCTGTTTATAATATTGCAGATCAAAAAATATCATTATCAAAATTAACCTTCTCTCACCAAATGATTCGCCTGTTTTTTATCGAACAAATATATCGTGCTTTTACGATTTTGAATAACGAACCTTACCATCACGAATAATTATCGAACGAATTCGAGCAATGTTGGATGATAATAAAGGTGACTCTCTTCTGAAAGTGAAGATTTGGGTTGGATATTATTTGTTTGCAAGGCTTCTACATGTTTTTCAATCAATTTTAATCCACCGCAGTATTGTAAAATAGGATAGGTTTTAAAATTGTCAACTTTTGTAGGTGTTAATATAATTTGATCGATTATCGCACCAGTATCAATTCCAGTATCTACCAAATGTAAAGTTGTTCCAAATAAATCTGTACGCCCATTTTTTATTGCCCAAAATCCACCGTGAACCCCTCTATAACTTGGCGTGATACCCACATGTATATTGACGAATTTAGCTTGAGTAGCTGAAAGTACTTTCGCTTTTATTATTCTGGTGCCATTAATAAAAATAATGTCAGGATCTATCTTTTTAATGTGCTCAATTAAGGCTGCATCATGAACACTATTCACTTGATATTGTTGAATAGGTAAAGGTTGATGTTGAATATTATAATCCTTCAATATTGCTTTGATCCGATCTTTACGCTTGGGAATAAAAGGGTGGGCAAATAACATAAATAGTACTTGTCCTATTACTTTACTCAAACCTAATTTTTTTATGCGTCTTTTTAAGATTGTCTTTTTGCTTTCAGACGCTTCTAGGACGATTTCAACAGCATCAAAATGTTTAGCGACTGTCGTATGTAATAAGTCGGTTGTTAAGCCTGCCTGCGCTATGATTAATGCTTTTTTATTTGACATGAGCTGCAATTTCAGACATGGTTAACGATGGGAAATTAAATTCTTGATGCAATGCTTGCTGGTACTTTAATATTTCGGCCAATTGTTTTAAGTTTTCCTCAGTAAACGTACAAAAATTATGTGGATGCCACCAGAGATGATAAATCGCTCCAGATTTTGCTGCCTTTCGCATTTCTTTTTTGATGCGACGAACTTTTAGATGGTCTAAAAAATTGAATTTCTGAGCAGGTCTTAAAAAACGTGAAGCAGGTAAATTTATAGGACGTTCATTTTCTGCTTTTAAAGCATCTATTTTTATAGTATCTGTTTTAGATAAGGGGAAATAAGCATCCAAAACACGCATTAATTTCTTAATAAACGGTTCGGTGCCGTAGGTCGAATTCCGCCAATACTTATTGGGTTGATTGCCTCTGTAAACTAGTATGCCTTCGTTAAAACATGCCGCCAAACAAGTTTCATCGACTTGGTTGCGAGGGAATACAATAGATTTGAATTGAATATTTAATTTTTCAGCAATGCTTGTCATCTTTTGCAGGTCTAACTTAAAGTCTTCTATGTATTGTCCTGATTCTAAACAATAATAATGACTGTAAGTATGCGAAGCCAATTCGTAATTTTTATTTTGAAGAATGTTCTTGATTTCTTGCGGAGCAATGATCAAATCTTCATGCATCGTTTCTAAATTCAATTTGGAAAGTGGAAAAGGGGATAGGTTATGGTCTTTATAACCTATTTGCATACCTTTTGATGCTGTTAATAATTCTTCAATCGTATCATGCACCAATAAACCAACTACTGCCCAAGTTACATGGGTATTGTATTTGTCAAAAGTTTTTAAGAGTTGTGTAAGAACATCGTTAATCGCAACGAATTCTTGTGCAATATCTTGCGTTTGTCGTACATCACGAACGCCCCAATATTTTTCAAAATCTAATGATATACAAAAAGCTCCTTTATTCGCCATACAGTTCTCACAAAGGTACATATTTTCCTTTTCTCAAATCATACCATAATAACGGTGATGAACGATTAAAAATATTGTTGGTCTATTAGCTTTTTAAGTCGAATCAAAAAATTCTAATTAAATTAGCTGCTCCAGCAATTTATAGGCGCAAAAGCAATGGGCGAAATAACAATTATTGATTGGGCTATTTGGCTTGTATATTTCACATTAATTTTTTTGGTGTTATTTATTTATCGTGCCAATAAATCTGAAAAATACTATCGTTATTTCTTACCAGGTTTTACCAGTAAAGTTTTCGGAGGCTTAATGTTCACCTTGATTTATGTCTATTATTACAAATTTGGTGACACCTTTCTTTATTTCCGAGGTGCAAATGTTCTCTCTCAAACTTTCATCGATCATCCAATTGATTATTTTCGACTTTTGTTTTCAAGTCATAAAAATTTACCTTTAGATTTAGATCAAATTACGTCAAATATTTCTTATTCGCGAGGAGCAGAGGAATGGTTTATGGTGAAGTTATTATCGCCATTTGTTCTGTTATCATTTCAATCTTATTTAGTAACAACTCTTTTATTATCTACCATTGCGTTTTTTGGTGCTTGGAAATTGTACAAGGTCTTTGTTGATGTCATGCCAAAACAAGATATTTTGAATTTTATTGCTGTATTTTTATTGCCGTCCGTTGTTTTTTGGGGAAGTGGAATAATGAAAGATACGTTCACGTTGGCAGGGATCAATTTAATTATCTATATCTGCTATTTCACCTTCTTTAAATATAAATGGAGCTTTTTAAAATTTTCAATTTTAGTATTTGCCTGCTTTTTGGTCTATAAACTAAAAGATTATGTTTTAATTGCTTTTATTCCAGGGTTATTATTTGGTTTGACGGCGGCATTTAAAGATCGGATTCACAATAAGGTTTTAAGGAAATTGTTGGGTTTAACTTTAGTTATAATAACAGGATTTATACTGTATGTCAGTACAGTAATAGTGGCAGAATTGTCGAGCAGCTATACCTATAATGCCGTGAAAGGAAAAGTCAAAGGATTTCATAGTTGGCACACTGATATCGGAGGATCAACTTACGATTTAGGGGTTGCAGATTATTCATTAACTGGCGTTGTACAAAAAATTCCAGCAGCATTAAATGCTACTTATTTTAGGCCTTATTTATGGGAAGCTTCTAATCCCGTAGTTTTACTTGCTGCGATAGAAAGTACATTCGTTTTTTTACTATTTGTTTATTTAATCTTTAAATTGAGGGGCAAGTTTTTTCGCCTTATTTTCGGCCGACCGTTATTAACGACAATTACAGTATATATTTTATTGTTTGGTTTTATTGTAGGCTTTACATCCTATAATTTTGGAGCCTTAGGACGCTATAAAATTCCAACAACTTCGCTATTTATTTTCCTTTTACTGTACTTGTATTCATACAAATTCGAAAAGAAATCAATCGACTAATGCGTCCAAATATATTTGGCGAACTGCTTTCGCATTTTTCGTCCAACTGAATGTCTTTGCATAAGCAATCATCTGATTAGAATCTTTAGGTTGATGCACTGCTGACTCAATTCCACTTGCAATAGATGCTACACTTAATGGATCAACTAAATTTGCCAAATCGCCTCCTACTTCTACTGTTGCACCATAATTACTTGTGATTACAGGTTTTCCAAAAGAGAAAGCTTCTAGAATAGGCAATCCGAATCCTTCAAATAATGAAGGGAAAAGAAAAGCACTGCAAGACGAATAAAGCGCACGTAAAGTAACGTTGTTTACTTTGTCAAAATGAACAATATTAGATTCGTTTAAATCTAAATTCAAATAATTATGGCCGACAATTACTAATTTAAATTCAGGATTTTGATTGCTGAATTGTTTGAATGCGGCAATAGAACGCTCAATGTTTTTGTGGGTTCTTATTTGACCAACGATCAAAATATATGGGGATGAAACTTCTAATTCGTTCAGTATAGTTTGCACCTCTTGGTCATCAATAGCATTAAAATCAGCGGCAAGTCCATTGTGGATGGTTGTGTGTTTTTGCTCGTCATCAATCAATTTGTATTGTGCCAAAATTTCCCTTTTGATACTATCGGAAACAAAAATTATTTTCTTAGCTTTCTTTAATGTGAGTCCCAATGATGTCTTGAAATAAAGAGATTTTAAACCCAGTTTATCATTGAATTTTTTAACCTTATTGTTCGAGTTAGAATCGTGTACTGTTGCGACAATTGGAATATTACCTGTGAAAATCGGCGTGTCTAGATGAGGATAATGATAAACATCAGGTGCTAATTCTCGAATGATTTTACCCATTTTAATATAATTAGCTGGTCCCATATGTCCTGCATTAATGATCTTAATTTCAACATTTTTAAATGGAGCTAAACTTTTGTAGATCGCATTGTCTTTTTTTATTGTTGGATTGATTAAAATGATCAAATAATCTTCTGGAAATAACCGTAAATAGGCTTCTAACAAGCAAATAATATATCTACTTATTCCGCTATAATAATTGAGATGAATGCGTGCATCAAATACAATTTTCATCGTTTAAAAAAGATTTTTATATTGATCCAAATCTACTGTTGGGATTAAAAAATAATAACCGTCGGCGGGAATTTCTGTGTCAATTAGGGTCAGAACACCGTTTTTAAGGCTTACAAAATCATATTTATAGGTAGATCGAATAGCAGTTGCAAACGAGCCTGGTAAAGTTCCAGCTCGATTTAAACATGGATGAGAGAATTCAATTAAAACAACTGGCTTATCGTTTAAAAGGATGTTTTTCATGCCCTCAAAAGCATTTGGTTCATGGCCTTCAATATCAATCTTAATGAAATCAACTTTATGACCTAAATTTAAATCGTCAATACTGATTTTTTTTACTTCAATGTTTTTCGTTGTTTTATCTTCATTTTCACCAATAAAAGCTACGCCTGTATTGGGGGCTCCAAAATCTAAAAGCGGTAATTTCATATTTATCACACCATTTTCATTACTTGCAGCAGCATGATATGTTGTGATATTAGGTAAGTTAAATTTCTGACAAACCTGTTCTAGAATTTTATAAGTAAAGTCAATCGGTTCAAAGGCATGTACACGACCTTGAGGACATAATTCAGCCAGTGCTATTGCATAATGGCCATAATTAGCACCAATATCTAATACCGTTGAGTTTTTTGTGAGGAAATGAGACATGAAAGTGAACTCGGCTTCACTCATCGTTCCATTTTTAATGTCTTTTATTTTACCTCGGGCATAGGCTTTTGCATAGACATCCTCACCGAATGTTTTGTAAATGATTTTTTTTAATATCGTCCTTGTTTTATTCATCTACAATTTTTCTTTTACGAGTGAAGTGTATCGTTCTGCCATTTTTACCACCGAATAATTTTGCTTAACTTCTTCTCTTGCATCAAGTCCGACTTTAATGGAGTTGTCAAAATTTTCAATCACAAAATTTATTTGGTTTGCCAAATCTACTGAATTTCGATCTTTATATAACCATCCAGTTTTCTGATGTTCAAGAATCGCAGCATTATTTTTAATATCCGAAGTGATAACAGGCAAACCACAGGCCATTGCTTGCAGTATTGCTGTGCTCATCGTTTCGCTATTTGTAGCAAGAATGTAAATACCAATGCGATTGTAAAAATCTATCATTTCAGCATCATTTAAAAATCCTAAAAAATTGACAGCATCAATTACTTTTAATTCGTGCGCTAAAGCAATAACCGCATTATAGGTTGCTCCATCGCCTGCAATTTCCAATTTAACTTCGGGATGTTTTTGGAGCACGATTTTAAAAGCTTTCAATAAGTTAGTATGATCTTTTGTTTGCATCATTCTTGACGCCATTCCCAATACTAATGGATTTCTATTCTCAACTGTTTTGTATTTGCCAATATCTATTCCATTTGATATGACATGAATAGGAACCTTGCTTTTATATTTTGCAAGTAGTTCGTCCTTAAAATTCTCACTTAAGCAAATAACACCATCCGAGCGTTTAAGTGCGTATTTTGAAAGGAAATTAAGGGTGATGCCTTTGGTATTATTGTCTTGATGTTCGATATAATAAACCGAACAATTAGGGTGCTTTTTTTTATATTGAAGTGCAGGAATAATCAATTCACTATTGTGTACGATAATAGTGTCGGGATTTAAATCTCTTAAGGTTTCAGTGAACTGTCCAAACGATCGAATATATTGTTTCGGTTTTTTTCGAATTTCACTAAAGTCAATATCAAGCGATTCACATTTTTTTAGGTAAGCATTAACAGATGGTTCGATGCCAAAAAAGACGAGATGATTAATAAAATTATCACCGAACGAACTTTCTATTAACGGAAAAACAACATTGGCATGTCCACCTAAACCGGAATATAAAACATGTATAACTTTAGGCTTGTCCATTGATCATTATTTTTTTAAAAATAGCTAAAGTTCGACGTCTTAAAATTTGATTGGATCTTCTCATTATTCCTTTAAACCATAATTTGAAAGCCAATTTTTTATTATTTTCTATTGATGCTGATAATGCAGCCAAAGTCAATAGTTCGGCTTGGACATTTCTAATAATACCTGCTTCAATTTGGAGGTTTTTTTGTAGTTCTGCCACCATGATGTCCTTAGAGGTAAGAATTGTTTCTGTTGAGGCCACTTCCATCGAGCGCTCACCATGAACAACAATCGCTGAAGTAACTTTATTAGAGATATGTAATTCGTGATTTTGGGCGATTTGTAAAACCAATAACCAATCCTCACCAATTTTTAATTCCCTATTCTCTGAAAACGGAAATTCTAAAGCGACTGTTCTGTCAAGGAAAAATTGGCAAGCAAATAAATTCTGTTTTTCTATTCGCCGTTTTATGTTCCAGGCTGATAGGCTAGGGACTTGCTTTTTTTCTCCGTTATTAAGTAATTCATATCTACTGTGAAAGAATGCTGGCAGATTTAACGCATTCAATTTATCAAATGCCAATTGTAAATGTTGCGGATAAATAAGGTCATCCGAATCTAAGAAAAACACATATTTCCCCTTAGCGTTTTTTACACCGGTATTCCGCGCTTTACCACGTTCACCATTTTCTTGATAAATATATTTTATGCGGTTGTCTGTATATGTTGCAATTGTAGCACGCGTATCATCTGTACTACCATCGTCAATGATTAAAAGCTCAAAGTCCTGAAATGACTGATTTATAACACTATTAATTGTTTCACCAATTATGTGTGCGCGATTGTAAGTTGGTATGATAACAGTGAAAAAGGGCATTAGGCCAGCAAATGTTTAAATTGATTTATTCGATCTTTTGGGATAAAGATATAATCAGATTTTGACAGTTCGCCGTGAATTCCAAATTCTTCGATGGATTCTATTCGAATCGGTTGTGTTTTTTGAACTCTAAAGATTGCGTAGTTATGGAGTGAAAGCAATTTTTCAATTTCTTGTTGTCTTTCTATTCTTTCTGAATTTTCTAAGTTGTATGCAGGTAATATTTCGCAGGAAATTATGGCGTTTTGACAGACTTCAAATAAAGATTGAAGTACAAACAATTCGGCGCCTTCAACGTCTATCTTCACCAAATCAAAATTATTTAAACCTAGTGCTGCGAGTGAGCTCGTCTCAATATTAATTGCCATTCTATCTTCGCCACTTCTAAAATCTGCTAACATGGATGCACTAGAATCGGATTTATCCCTTCCTAAAAGATAAAGCTTTTTTTTGCTGCTTTGGGTATCTAGTGCGTAAGGATTAATTGTACAATTTTCGAATTCATTTTTGGTGATCAAGTCCTCAACATATTTCACACAATTATAATTCGGTTCAAAGCCAGTGTAGGTGGCAGAAGGATAAGGCGCTTTCCATTTTATTAACGTTTGCCCGACATTTACAACAACATCTAAAAAGTTAGTATCTGTTGAACCGAATTCCTTTAATAAATCATCCATCCATGGTTCGGCATCTGATAAATTGGCAAATCCGAGTCCATTGAAGATTGGGATTCTAAACTTCTTCCCCGCATTATTTAACGGGTATACTCTATAGATCCCAAGCTTGTTAAGTATTCTTTTTAGCATTCACTTTGGTTGTTCAATGGTTGAAATAAATAACTTTAGTTATAAAGTATTTTTGCGATTTGATTTATTTTATTTTGATAACTATTATCAATGGCAAATTGTCTTCGAAATTCCTTCGCTTCTGCTCGATTCCAATGTTTTAAATCTAAGCTAGTTTTTTTTATTAATTCGGGGAGTTCTTCATTGTTATTTGTCATTAACAATAATTCGTCTTTCCTTTCCTTATATTCATTAAACCAAGACGAAATGGTAATGTTTCCCGCATAAAAATAACCCATCATTTTATGCGGATTAATTATTATATCTCTTTTGTCTTCTCTGTACAAAACTAAATTTATATCAAACGAATTCATCCATTTTATTAATTCTTGAGCTGGTTGTGCACCGACAAAATAAACATTCTTTCTTTTTTTAAGTTCTGCAACTCTTTTTTGAATGGTTAGAGGTGTTTTCCCTAAATTATTCGTTTCAAAAGGACCTACAAAAATAAAGTCTATGTTTGGATTGAAATCAGCAATTAATTCTATTAAATCATAATCAACGTTCCCGTTAAAGTTAGATATTAGACCAGCTTTTATAGTGTTTTGACCAGGTAATTCCATTTGAGCATGCTTATGTTTCTCAAAATTGATGATGTCAGCAGCATGCCCAGTTTTTACTATGTTGGAATTATAGTTATTTAATCTTTCACGCAATAATGCGGATGATAATAAAACTAAATCTGATGTTTTTGCAAGGACTTCTTCACGAGACTTTCCAGAATGTACATCAACCGTATGATAAATTCTTTTACCCGCTTCCCAAACTGACTGTTGAAAAAATCGATTTGGGTCAAATGTCCAAACCAAGTCAAAGTTGTCAATTTTTAAGTGCTTTTGAATTTTTTTAGCTTGAATTTTATAAATTCTATCTTGTATTTTTGTCGGTAAATCGTTTAGTTTTGGGACTAAATTCAGATAATCTATCTGGGTTAAATTATTATGTATTTTATTCGATCTAAAACCCATGGATGCGAATGGTATTTTACTAAATGTAGTCGGTGGGTTTAAAAAATAAACCTCATTATTCAACGATAAATAATTCGCATAATGATGCTTGGAAACGAAATTTTCACCCCATGGTTCAGGAGAAATCAGTAGAATTTTTTTATTTTTCACAGTTATTTAGCTAATATTTCCGTTGCGATAATATGAACAATTCTTTCAGTCGCTTTTCCATCCCAAAGATACGGTTTTTCACCTTTTTTGAATTTTCCGTGGTTGATATCTTTAATATGTTTGGCAATAATATCAAAATTAAGTGGAACCAGTTCATTTGTGCCAATTTCAATAGTTGCTGGTCGTTCTGTATTTTCTCGGATCGTTAAACAAGGTACGCCTCTGTAAGTAGCCTCCTCTTGAATTCCACCACTGTCCGTTAAAATATATTTTGCTTTTTTGATGAGGTACTGAAAGTCGAAATATCCTAATGGATCTGTTATTATTATATTTTCAATCGCCAAGAGACTCGGAAGTAAATCGAATTTCTCTAAAGCTTTTTTACTTCTTGGATGAAGTGGAATGACAACTTGAATTGAAGCAGCCATCATAGAAATTATTTCAATAATTTTTTGAAGCGATTCTTTTTGATCTACGTTTGACGGTCTATGAAAAGTCATTGCAGCGAATTCGTCTGCTATTTGATAAGTACTTTTAATTGCGGAGGATTCAATTTTTGTATCAAAATGATAAATTGTATCGATCATTGTATTTCCGACATGATAGATATTTCCAGGATTCATTTCATTTGCTAAATTTTTAATCCCAGATTCTTCAGTGACAAATAAATACTTCGCAAGTGAGTCTGTGATTTTACGATTAAATTCCTCAGGCATGTCGTTGTCAAAAGATCGAAGACCACTCTCAATATGGGCAAGTGGAATATTCATTTTTACGGCAACTTCGGCGGCTGCAAGGGTAGAATTCACGTCTCCAGGGACAATCATTAAATCAGGTTGATACTTTTCCGTGATCAACTGTTCAATTTCAACTTTCATCAGTTGAATTTGTTCGTCTGATTTGACTTGTGGTATATTCAAAAAATAATCAGGAATTGTTCCGAGTTCTTCAAAAAAAACAGTGCTCATTTGATGATCATAATGTTGACCGGTATGGGCAATTTTTAATTGCAAATGAGGGTATTTTTTTATTTGTGTCTTGAACTGAGTTATTTTAATAAAATTTGGGCGTGTCCCAACAATAATTAGTATTTTTTTTTGATGATACGTCATAAATTTAAGTCTTGGGATAGTGCTTTAAAGAAAATATTGCCGACCTCAGTAGCATTGTATTTTTGAGCAATTTCCTCTGCAATGGCTTCTTTGTTGAAGGCATCATATTGTTCCATTATTTTGTTCATCTGCTCCGACCAATTTTTTGGAGTCATTTCGTCAACTAATATGCCATTGTCAGGATTTACAAAATCTTTTAATCCTCCAATATTAGTTGCGATAACAGGAGTTCCGCAAGCCAAAGCTTCAGCGCAAATTGCTGAAAAGGTTTCATAATTGGATGATTGACAATAAACATTTGTAGATTTTAATAAACTAGCGACTTCTTCTTTATTAATACGACCTTTAATTTTGATTTGATTGGTTAGGCCAAGTTCGTTTACATGGTTCAATATTGTTTCGTCTAGCTGGCCTGATCCCGCAAGTATTAAAGAAATATTTGGTGATTTTTTATAAAGTAAATGAAACGCATCAATTAAAAGAATTGGATTTTTTAGTGTGCTCCATGAATTGATTGAACAGAAAGTAAACTGTTCATTTTCAACTTTAGCTGTAAAATTAAAGTGCGTATGATCAACAATATTCGGAATAATATTGTATTCCAGTTCTGGTTGATTCGAAAATTTTCGGATGTCTTGTCCAAGCGCATTCGAAACAACATTTATTGGGATATTATGTTTAAAAATATTTGCAATACGTAACCTACCTTTGTTGTTTTCAGCTAAGTTGAAATTTTCGTGATATGCTGACCATTGCTCAGAAATACAAAACTTTATTGATTTAAATTCGGATTTAAATTTCTCGATGTTAATCGCATTTGGATAGGCAATGTAAAAATTTACAAGATCGAAATTACTTCCGAATTCTTTGAGAAAATTTCGTATGTTTTTGGCGAGATAAATTTCTTTGATTCTCCACTTATTAATGATTGGCTTAACTGTAATTCTCGTTAAATTATTTCCTTCGTAATTTAAATTTGTTTCAGATTTGGAATATTTGCCTGGACGTACATGTAAAATAGAATTCTTGCAATGAGGAGCTAACGATTTTATATGTTTTGCAATAAAAACGCCTTCAATTTTATTGTCTGGATTTGGAAACCAAGGGACGATATGTAGAATGTTCATTTTTTTCAACGTAAAAATAAAAGATAAGATACCGATTCTAAACGATATGAAATGCGATAAATTATTTTTTGACTAACCCACATAAATGTAGGAATAGGTAATATTTTTATTAATATGCGTTGTTTTAGCGTCCCAATACCAAAAGGATCTTTTTTCGCAAAATTGGTCATTTCTGATTTAATTTGATCAAATTTTTGTTTTTCGTATAAAAATTTTAGAAGCTCTCTGTAGGTATATCTATATTCACGCAAACGATGCAAGCGATGTATACTTATATGGTTGTCATATTGGCTGTAAATAGCAACTTTTCCTCTTAAACGACTAATATGTTGATGGTGGATGCCTCCTGGATGAATTCTATAATAAACATGTCGGTTTGGAGATCCATAAACTTTGTTGACAGATAGCGCAATTCTCATCCAATAGTCCCAATCTTCTGTTCCTCTCATTATCTGACTCTCATTAAAATAACCAACTTTCTGTATTAACTGTTTGTTGAAAAGTACTGTATTGGTGTTAACTGAGCAAGAATGATAAAGAATGTTGAAGAAGTCAATGCCTATCATTTCTCCTGAAACCCAATCATAAGCTTCTAAAACAGGTTCTTTTTCTGGGGTATAGAAATAACCTAAACCATATAAAAAATCGGGCTTGTATTTTTTTACCTCTTCGATTTGACTGCTTAGTTTTTCTTCAGTCCAAAGGTCGTCCGAATCTAAAAAGGCCAACCAGTCCCCTTTACTTTTTTTGATGCCTAAATTTCGAGCTGAAGCTTGTCCTCCATTTGTTTTATATAAATAATGAATGCGTGGATCTTGCTTTGTAAATGCTTTACAAATACTTGCTGAATCATCTGTTGATCCATCATCTACCATTAATAATTCCCAGTTTTGGTAAGTTTGACGCAATACAGACTGAATTGTTTCTTCAAGGTACAATTCAGTATTATAAACAGGAACAATTATTGAAATTAGTTCGCTCATAAGTTACGTAGAATTTTAAAGTAGAATATCATTTACTGTCTCCGCTGGGATGGGAAAAATTAATTTATTTTTTTCTAAATATTCGATTGGTAATTTGAGACAAATTAATGAAATTGAATTGAATCAAAAACCAAAGGTACGAAAACAATAATACAATTTTAAAGAAGAAAAGTAGAACATAGTTGATGGCTATAAACTGGTCTATATAACTTCCTATCATAAATAAAGGGATAAATACAGACAATACAATTAGTGATTTATCTTTTGGAAATGGTAATGGGTATAATTTTTGGGATACAATAAAAAGTATTATATTATTGACTAAAACACTTATTAAAGTTGCGATTGCAGCACCTAATAATCCGAATATTGGAATCAATAAATAGTTTAAAATTATATTCACAATTCCTGCAAAAATTACGATGAAAGGATAGTATTTAGTTTTGTTCATGATATGCAAACCGGGAGAGAATAATCCAATACCACTAATAATAACAGATAGATAGAATATCGGCATTAAAATACTTGCAGAATAATAATTCGGTTGGGTAAATATATACAGCGTCTCATAGGAAAAAAACGCTAATAATAATGTACCCATTGTACCAACAGCAATAAATAATCTAAAAATTCTTCCCAATTGATTTTGGGTGTCATCTTCAGCATGTTTCTCAAATATTATTGGCGCCAAAGCAGATTGAAAAGACATGATGACAATTGATAGAATTGATGAAAATTTGAACGCCATATCGTATATACCGACTTCCGCCAAAGAGTAGGTCATTTCTTTAATGAATACGCGATCGGTAAAATTGAGTATTAGGTAGGCAAGCGCCGCTGGAATCATTGGTGTACTAAAAGCGACAAGTTTCTTCAATTCAATTCTACCGATGTATAAAATTATATAATCTCTCAAATAATAAAGCTGGAGTAACATTATTAAAGGCGTAATGATTAATGAGGCCATATATACACTATCAATCCTCATGTCCATGACCAATGCTAAAAACAAAATTAAAGCAATGTTTAATATTGCCTGTAAGAACATGGTAAGTGAGTAGGCTTTAGTTTGACGCAAGAACTTCAATTGTACACCTAAAGCATTAAATAATCCATATACAAAAATCGCTAAAAGACTTAAAATATAGGTGCTTGTTTTGATAGTCTCTTCTTCAGATAAGAATTTGATAACTTGATCTTTGAGCGTAAAACCAATTATTAAAAAAATAGAATAAGTTAGTAGCGTAAACCAAAAACCAGTGGACCCAATACGTTGTTGTTCTTGTAACGTAACTCCTTTTTCTGAGATGTATCTACCAACTCCTTGATAGATTTGAAATGAAAAAATAGCAGCTCCTAATGCTCCGAATATTCCAAGCATAGCCAAAATACCATATTCAGCTTGTGTAAAATATTCAGAATAGAACGGTATTAGCAATAAACTCACCCCTTTGGTAAGTAAATTTGCTATGGTGTATAGCCCCCCTTCTTTAATTAAATCACGAAGCATTGTAGTTAAACTGTTGTTTCTGCAAATATAATCAAACTGATGCATGGTTGCTTATTGAAAAGAATAAGGTTAATTTTGACGACTTATGGAACTTATATTCGCAACACAAAACATAAATAAGGCTAAAGAAATTCAAGCTTTAGTGCCAAAAACTATCGCCATAAAAACTTTGCAGGAAATTGGTTGCAATGAGGATGTTCCGGAGACTGCGCCAACTCTAGAAGGGAACGCAAAACAAAAATCCGATTATGTTTTCGAGCATTATAAAGTCAATTGTTTTGCCGATGATACTGGTCTTGAAATTGATGTTTTAAATGGCGAGCCTGGTGTGTTTTCAGCTCGATATGCCGGTCCGCAGAGAGATAGCAACGATAATATGGACTTGGTTTTAAAGAAACTGAAAGGTAATTCGAATAGAAAAGCGCGTTTTAAAACGGTTATTTCGTTAATTCTTAATGGAGAAAACCACACTTTTGAAGGTGTTGTTAACGGCACAATAATCGAAGAAAAGTCAGGTATGGAAGGATTTGGGTATGATCCTATTTTCAAACCAGATGGATTTGATTCAACTTTTTCAGAAATGTCAATGGAAGATAAAAATAGCATATCTCACCGCGGTATTGCCGTTCGAAAATTAGTGGAGTTTTTAAGTAATAAAGTGTCTTACTAGATTCTTTAATATTTACTTGACGTAAGACAAAACAATCGTAGTATATTTGTACAAAAATTACAGTATGTTACAACGTATTCAAACAATTTATTTGCTATTGGCGTTTATTTGTATGGCCTTATTATTGGTGTTTCCAATATTTTCAATCGAAATTTTCGTTCCTGAATTAGAATCGACAAAATTGGCAGTTTTTGGTGCTAATGGGATTGAAAGTGAAGAAACCGTTGCTGGTTTATTTCCTTTTTATGGGGTTATCATTTCCTTGGCTTTATTCTCATTAATGGGACTACTTTTCTATAAAAACAGAAAACGCCAATTGATGATGACTAGAATTAGTCTGGTTTTACACCTGCTTGTAGTTGTTGCAATTTATTTGTTTTATTACTTGGGTAAACCTTATGTTGTTGAATATTTGTCGAATTTAGATGCTCAAAACATTACGGTTACCTTTTTTATGGAAATTGGTTTCTTTTTGTTGATTCCAACTATCCCATTACTCATTCTTGCCATTCGTGGAATTAAAAGAGATGAGAATTTAATTAAATCTTTAGACCGTTTAAGATAACATGAACTATTTATCAGTAGAAAATTTAACCAAAAGTTTTGGGGAACGAATCATATTCGAAGACCTTACTTTTGGTATTGACAAAGGAGATAAAGTAGCGTTAGTTGCTAAAAACGGTAGTGGAAAATCTACTTTGCTCAAAATTTTATGTGGTGATGGAACTGAAGATAGTGGTCGAATAGTATACCGAAAAGATATTCGTGTTGATTATCTAGAACAAGCTGAAAAATTTAATCCAGATCAACTCATCTTTGATGAGGTTTTAAAAGCAGATACCAGAGAAGCACAGGCGATTAAAGCATACAATAAAGCATTAAAGAATATAGAGGATTCTGATGCAATGGAGGATGCTTTTGAACTGATGAATAGTGTGAATGCTTGGGATTACGATGTAAAGGTAAATACCATTCTTTCTCAATTGAAAATTGAAGATCCACAACAGAAAATTGGAGAATTATCTGGTGGACAAAAGAAACGTGTTGCATTGGCAAAGATTCTAATTAATGAACCGGATCTGATGATTCTTGATGAGCCAACCAATCACTTGGATTTGGATATGATTGAATGGTTAGAGGTTTATTTAACTAAGTCTAAATCAGCCATTATAATGGTAACGCACGATAGATACTTCCTAGAAGTTGTCTGTAATACCATTTTAGAATTAGAAGATCAACAGATTTATAAATACTCAGGTAATTTCTCTTATTATTTAGAGAAGAAAGCGGAACGTCAAGAACAATTACAAGCAACAATCAATAAGGCGCAGAATTTAATGCGAACTGAATTAGATTGGATTAGAAGACAGCCAAAAGCTCGAGGTACAAAACAGAAAGCAAGAGTTGATGCTTTTGACGGATTGCAAGATACCGCGAATCAAAGAATCAATAAAGACGAATTAGAGATTGAGATTCAAATGAATCGTTTGGGTTCTAAAATTGTTGAATTACACAATGTTGGTAAATGGTTCGATGATAAAAAGATCATTAATAATTTAGATTATGGCTTTAAAGCCGGAGAAAAGTTAGGAATTGTTGGTGCCAATGGTACTGGGAAATCTACTTTTTTGAATATGTTGATTGGCACAGAGCCACCTTCTAAAGGAAAGGTAGTAGTTGGCGATACGATTGTGATGGGGTATTATAATCAAAGTGGAGCCAACTTTAAGGAAGGAAAGAAAGTAAAAGAAGTAATTACAGATATTGCCGAGTATATTCCTTTGAATAAAGGCAGAAAGATGTCTGCTGCACAGTTTTTGGAGAAGTTTTTATTTCCGAGATCAATGCACTTTATGGATGTTGACAAATTAAGTGGGGGTGAAAAGAAACGGCTTTATTTGATGACGATTCTGATGAAAAATCCAAATTTCTTAATTCTGGATGAGCCGACAAATGACTTAGACATCTTTATATTAAGTGTACTTGAAGAGTATTTATTGACTTTTAAAGGCTGTTTGATTATTGTATCGCATGATAGATATTTCTTAGATAAATTAGTTGATCATACTTTCTACTTCCAAGGTGAAGGAGAAGTGAAAGATATCATAGGAAATTACACTGCTTATCGTGAATATTTAAAGGAGGAAGCGTCAGAACAGAAACAACTTGATAAAAAAGCTAAAAAACCAGAAGTGGTTGCGCCAAAAATTGTTGTTGAGGACAAGCCAAAACGTAAATTATCTTATAAAGAACAAGTTGAATTTGATAATATCGAGCAAGAATTAGAGAAACTTACTGCAGAACGAGATCAATTGACAGAGAAATTAAGTACTGGAGAATGCTCAGGTGACGAGGCAAGTAAAATTTCAATTCGATTGGGTGAAATAGGTGACGCTATTGATAATAAAGAAATGCGTTGGTTAGAACTGTCTGAATTCCAATAAAAAATACCATCCATAAATTATACCAATCGGTATATTTTATTTATCTTTGCATGAATGAAAGGGAAAGCAGCATTAACAACTGATTTTATTGTTGAAACCGTAGCACCAATTTTTAATAAAAATGGTTATTACGGTACGAGTCTGTCACACTTGACAAAAGCAACAGGATTAACCAAAGGGGCTATTTACGGAAATTTTAAGAACAAAGAAGATATCGCCTTCGCAGCGTTCGAATTCAATGTTGATGTTGTTGTAGAGAAGATTAAGGCTGATCTTGCTGATATCACAGATGGCGTCGGTCAACTTTACGCCCTATTCAATTTTTACAGAAAATACCGCATGCATACCATTGCAATTGGCGGGTGTCCAATTATTAATATTGGCGTTGATGCAAATCACCAAAATGATAATCTATTACACAAGGTTCAAGAAGTAATTGAAAGGTTGCAATACTACATTCAAAAAATGATTGTATTAGGGCAAGACCAAGGCACCATTAAATCAGATATCAATGCTGTTACATACGCCAAACGAATTTTTGCGTCGATTGAAGGAGCCATGTTTATGACTGCAACAATGAATGACGAATCCTATATCAATGATATGATGGATCATATTGACAACTTAGTAAAAACGGAATTAGAAATTAATAGCCACTAAGAATGAAATTACAATTAATTAGATTTCACTTTAAAGTTCTAGGAGTAATTGCGCCGAATTACGTAGCAAAAAGAGCATTTACAATGTTTCAAACTGTTCGTAAAAAGAATATACGACCAAGGGAAATGGAGTTGTTTGAGAAAGCACGTCATTTTACAATATTCAGCCTAGATGAAACAATTGATTGTTACGAATTGGGGGCAGAGAATAAAGAAATTGCATTCTTGGTACACGGCATTGATTCTAATGCAGGAAGTCTCTCTAAAATCGCGTTCGAACTTGAGAAGTCAGGAAAAAGGGTTATACTATTTAATTTACCAGGGCATGCTTTTTCCCCTTCTAATAAAACCAATATTTTTATTTGTAAACATGCCTTCAAAACATTAATTGATACAATAAATCCCCAGCAGCCTTTTTCAGTCTATAGCCATTCGTTCGGTTCGGCTGTTACAGCTTATACCTTAGCAAACTCAAATATAAAAATTGATAAATTGGTGCTGTTATCAAGTCCTAATAGCATGGAGGCAATTTTTGAAGAATTCCAACGAATTGTAGGGTTAAATGCTAAAGTTTATCAACTTTTGGGCGGATTGGCGGAGGATATTTTAGGTCAGAAACTTACCGCCTTGCAAGTCGATAAATTGGTTCCTCAAATTGATTATTCAGAATTGATTTTGATTCACGACAAACATGATAAAGTCTTAGATTTTAAAAATTCAATAGCGATTCAAGCAAAATCTGAACGTTCAAGAATAGTTTCACTTGAGAATGTGGGACATTATAAAATGTTGTGGGATAACAATGTGCAACAAGAACTATCCGTTTTAGTGTAAAACATTCTTGTTTATCCAATAAGATTTTGTTTGTTTTCCGCCTTTTCGTTTGGCTAAATATTCAAATAAAAGAGGATAAAGTCCTATTTGTCGAAAAAATATCAAAATAAGTAGTCGTTCAGGTTTTTCTTATCTATATATATAATATATTGTTGAGGTTAACCTATACTTATGATTTCAATAGACTGGAAAAATCTCCACCTTTTTACTGCGATCCTTGATTTTAAGAGACGGCTAGTCGTTTTGTGTCTTACTTTTGCAGGTATTTCAGTAGGTTTTGAGGTTTTTATTGGTTGGTATCTAGGGTTTTATATTGTTAGTTGGAATTATTTAAGCGTTTTAATCGGTTTCAATTTACTTTTTGCCTTTTTATTAATTAGCAAAAAAATTAAAACTAAAAGTGCGGCCAATACAATGATTGTTTCCGCTTTAATTTGGGGTGTTTATACTATTTACAGAATTGTGAGTCAGGATTTTAATTTAATTTTAAGCTTAGAGCTATTAATAGGTATTCTAAGTATTTCGTTCTTGTTTGATCGGACAAGATTGATCAAAACCTTCTGTGTTTTTGTTGGTCTTGCTTTCCTAATTAGTCTCTATTGGGTAGATTGGTCAATAGGGAAACATATGAGTTATGTTATCTCCATTTTTTTTGCATTCATATTTATTGGGTTTGCATTTATCTTTAAAGCATTTCGTATTTGGATGTTGAGAATGGCAGAGATAATGCTCGTTAAGTTTGATAAGTATTTGATCGTATTCGATCGGTCAGGGGAGGTGATTTTTATTAATCCAGCGATGAAAAAGGAATTCAACTTAACAGATAATGATTCGTTTTGGAAATTGGGAGGATATTCCGAAGAAAAAATAAAGGACCGTAAATTAGGAATTCGTAAGCGAATCATCGTAGATGGTTCATCTGGTATTTATGAAGAGTTCATGGAGAATAGATTAACAGAGCAAGTTTTTGTTAAATGGGATTTTAATGTTGTTGGAGAGAAGTTTTTGTTTGCAATCGGTACTAATAAAACAGACGAAGTTGAACGTGTTCTCGAACATCAAAAACTTTCTTTGGTAACAAAGGCGCTGAACGCAGGAATTACAATAGTTGCGAAAGATGGGAAAATGTTATGGTGTAATGAAAGTTTTTGCGAAATTTTCGGATATACAGAAGAAGAAATTATAGGAAATAAGGCTGTTGAATTATTTATGATTCCTACTTTTTTTAATGCGCAATTTGCAGCATTGTTTGAAGGGGGATTAGAGCGGAATGTGCCACATGAGATTGCTCACTACAGAAAAGATGGTTCCTTAGTATGGATATTATTGAGTTCTACAGCTATAAAAAATTTGCATGGAGAGGAAGAATATGTTCAGGTAATTGTAGATATAACAGCGCAAAAGTTAAATGAAATTAAATCTAATCAAATTTCTTTAATCGCAAAAAGGACTAGGTCTCCAGTGTTGATTACTGATTTGTCATCCACTATTACATGGGTAAATTCGGCATTGTTAGATGAGTTTGGAATAGCCTTTGAAGAAATTATTGGTCAGAATTTTATTGAATACTTTATCGACGAGGATGAAAATAAAGGTGTTCAAGAAAAAATCCATAATTGTATTAAAAATTCAAAATCTTTGAATGTTGAAGTTCAGTTTGTCAAATCTGATGAAAAACATTGGTTTGAATTATCTGCTGACCCAATTGAAGGGCATCAAGGGGAGAATAATCTGTACATGTTTATAATGCAAAATATTCAACAGTTAAAAATGGCCAATGAACTTGTTGAGGAGAAGAATAACAGTATAATGGACAGTATAAACTATGCGTTACGTATCCAAAAAGCTTTATTGCCAGAAAAAAAATATTTAGACAGTATCTTTCGTGATTACTTTATATACTTCAAACCTAAAGATATTGTTAGTGGTGATTTTTATTATGTCAAATCTATTCGAAACAAAATATTTCTAGCAATTGCTGACTGTACCGGGCACGGTGTGCCTGGAGCACTAGTAACGGCCGTTTGTTTTGCGGCTTTGGATAATGCCATTTTAAATTTTCAACTGGATGATCCGAGTGAAATATTACATCAAGTTGATGATTATGTTGATGAAGCATTGTCAGTTACAGATAAAGGAATTAGAGAAGGAATGGATGTCGGTATAATCGTTTTAGATCCTGAGAAGTCCAATCTATTGTTTTCTGGAGCTAGAAGGTCATTATTTGTTTTTAAAGCGGAGGAGGATGATGTTACAATTATTAAAGGAGTTAAAAAGTCGATAGGCGAATCAATACTTGATTTTGAAGTAGATTTTAGAACGGATGTCGTTGAAGTCAATAATCAAATGAATTTGTATTTGTATACTGATGGCATTTGTGATCAATTTGGAGGCGTCAAGAATAAGAAAATCATGCAAAAAAATATAGCAAACTTCTTAAATAAAAACAATCAATTGTCATTGTCTATGCCGCGTCAATTAGAAGAGGTTGAAACATTTTTTAAAGTTTGGACCTCTGATTTTAAAATAGAACAAACGGATGATATGTTATTGTTTGGTCTTTCTCTTACGCCAGAAGAATTGGTTGGTTTGAATAATAAAGAGTTTTAAAAACAAAAAAAATACGTAGTGCTTATAACAAAATGTACTGAACGAATCTACTGTGAAATTGGGATTTTAATTTTGTTGTAATAACATTAGAAAAACAAGGAAAGAAATTAAAAATGTACTAATTTAGTAGATGCTTATCGCTTCTTAGGGCATACTTTTTTATCCTTTGAGAGTAATGAGTAACTGACAATCTCTAATCTAATTGTGCATGAGTCTATTAACAGTTGAAAATATATCTAAACAATATGCTGGTCATGTTGCTTTAGATGATATTTCAATTTCTACTAAAAAAGGTGAAATCTTTGGCCTTTTAGGTCCAAACGGAGCTGGAAAGACCAGTTTAATTCGGATTATTAACCAAATTACGGGTCCTGATTCTGGTCGTGTTTTACTAGAGGGTAAACAAATTACCAGAGCGGATATAAGTAAAATTGGTTATTTACCTGAAGAAAGGGGCCTGTACAAGAAGATGAAGGTAAAAGAGCAAGTACTTTATTTTGCTCAGTTAAAAGGTCTAGACAAAACAACAGCGAAAAGAAAAATTGACGAGTGGTTTGAGAAATTCGAAATCACTTCTTGGTATGATAAAAAAGTGGAAGAGCTGTCAAAAGGAATGGCTCAAAAAATTCAGTTTATCATCACTGTTTTGCACGATCCTGAATTGTTGATATTAGATGAGCCTTTTAGTGGGTTTGATCCTATCAATGCACAATTGATTCGCAATGAAATAATGGAATTGAAAGCGAAAGGAACTTCAATATTATTGTCAACCCACAATATGAACAGTGTTGAAGAAATTTGTGATTCAATCGCTTTGATCAATAAATCAAAATTGGTTTTAAACGGAGAATTAAAATCTGTGAAGGAACAGTTTAAATCGAATACATACGCTGTGCAATTTAAAGGGAATATGTTTTCATTCGGAAATGCATTATTCGCAGGTTTTTCATTAGAGAAATCAGAACAAATAGATGAAAATAGAGCAATTGCTCATGTTAAATTATTAAAAGATCACAATTTAAATGACCTTTTAAAAACTGTTATGCCGGCGGTTGAAATTGAAGGAATAAATGAAGTGTTACCAACGATGAATGATATTTTTATTCAAGCAGTACAAGGAAAAGAAGGAGGCGAAAATGAGTAAAGTTGGTTTGATTATCAAAAGAGAATATTTTTCGCGTGTGCGCAAAAAATCATTCATTGTAGTCACGGTTTTAGTACCGCTTTTAATTGCTTTTTTAGCATTCTTGGCAATGTGGTTCAGTTTGCAAAACAACAAGCAGTTTAAAGTTTTAGTTGTTGATCCGTCTAATTTGTGTGAAGAAAAATTGTTTGTGGGTAATATTTCAGATCCTCCCGCAGAATTTTATTTTTATACGGGCGATTTATTGACTGAAGATTTTAAAACTCAACCTCAATTTGAGGAATATGACATCATGGTAGGTATCGGTCCCAATGTGATTTCGAATAAGAAAATTGGTGCATTCTATCGTGAGAAACCAAGTCTTACAACTGAAAAATACATCAGAAATAGGCTTGAGTTAAGGTTGGAGGAATACTTTGCTTTGGATAAAGGATTGTCGCTTAGTGAGTATCGTGAAATCAGACAAGAATTCGATTTTAGTATGTTAAGTCTTGATTCTGGGCAAGCAGATACATCAGCTGCTCAAGTGGTAGGTTTGGGCTTTTCAATTTTTATTTTCATGTTTATTATGATCTATTCTGGTCAAGTAATGCGTGGTGTTATTGAAGAGAAAACCAGTCGGGTTGTTGAGATTTTGGTATCGTCCATAAAACCTTCTCAATTAATGATGGGAAAAATAATTGGCGTAGGTTTGGTAGGACTAACACAGTTTCTAATTTGGATAGGACTGATTGCAATTACCTTAGTCATGTTGCGATTATTTGTCTTTGCAGATGTTTTTGATCCTTCAAATTGGGCACAATTAAACCAAATGCAGAATGCCGGAGCACTTTCAGGGGAGATGGCACAGGTGCCAAAATCTAGTGAATTAATTATGCTTATTTATAATGGTATTCCTTGGTTGAGCCTATTGTTCTTATTCATCTGTTACTTTATTGGTGGATACGTTTTATATGGTAGTTTATTTGCAATGATTGGATCTGCAGTTGATTCCGAAACGGATACACAACAAGTAATGATGCCTGTTATGTTACCGTTGTTTTTCTCTTACATTATTTCGATTTCTATTATCAGTAATCCTGGTGGACCAGCAGCTATTTGGTTTTCCCAAATCCCTTTGTCATCACCAATAATTATGTTACAAAGAGTAGCGTCTAATACAGTTACATTGGGTGAGGTGATTCTTTCTTTATCTTTATTAGTGTTGGCATGTGCGTTTGCAATTTGGGCGGCAGCTAAAATTTATAGAGTAGGTATATTGATGTATGGTAAAAAAGCATCATGGAAGGAAATTATTAAATGGATGAAATTTTAAATTAAACTTGGATACTAGAGTAGCAATAATAGATTTAGGCACCAATACTTTTAATTTATTGGTTATTGAAAAGACTATCAAAGCTTATCAAACTATTTATACCACAAAGTCTGGCGTTGGTTTAGGTTTTGGTGGAATTAATGAAAATATTATCACGGAAAAAGCTTTTGAAAGAGCATTGGTTACATTGCGTGAATTTAAAACGAAATGTCTTGAATTAGAAGTAGACACTATTCATGCTTTTGGCACTTCAGCTATACGAAATGCTACAAATCAAAAAGCATTATTACGTGCAGTAAAAGCTGAATTGAATATTACAATTAATGTGGTATCAGGTAACGAAGAGGCAAATTTGATTTATAAAGGTGTAGCGCACGGTTATAATTTCAGTCAAAGAGGCTTAATAATGGATATTGGTGGGGGGAGTACAGAATTGATTATTGCCGATAAAGACGGTGTATTAAAGGCTGCAAGTTTTGAAATGGGGGTGGCTAGAATTTACCAATTGAGAGAATTTGCTGATCCGATTTCTGAAGAAGATGAAAAATTTATTGAAGATTATTTAGAGCAACATGTAGGTGACTTTTTAAACGATCAAAAAATAAAAGTATTAATCGGTGCTTCAGGTTCGTTTGAAACTTGTTTTGAAATGATTTACGATCAACCATACCCGGAAACACAGTTTGTTGATTTTAAATTGAGTGATATGTTACAAAGTATTAACGAATTGAAAAATTCAACTTTAGCAGAAAGAAACCTGCATCCACGAATCATACCTATTCGTAGAATAATGGCGCCTATTGCAGCAGTTAAGATTAACTGGATTATTAAAAAATTAAACATAAAAAAAATTGTTATTTCTCCATTTGCAATGAAAGAGGGTATATTGTTGCAAGTGATGAATAGACGTTAAAATATAAAGACATGCAGACTTATTTAAAAAATATAGCGCCACATTCGCGTACTTGGATTTACCAAGCTGATCGATTCTTAACATTAAATGAAATTGAGTACGTGCGTAACGAATTAAGAGAGTTTATTCATGGCTGGGCTTCACACGGGAATGCACTGTATGGTGATTTTGAGGTGATAGATAAATTGTTTATCGCAATCGGAGCAGATGAATCGAAAAGTCCAACAAGTGGTTGCTCAATCGATTCTTTAACGCACAAGATAAAGGCAATTGGAGCAGTGTTGAATATCGATTTTTTTAATCGACTTGCAATCGCCTATCAGCATCCAACAGGTCATATTGATATTGTGAGTATGACTGAGTTTAAAGATTTGTATAGTCAAGGTATAATCAATCAAGACACAATTGTATTTAATAATTTGATAGATAATAGAGCAGACTTAGAAAATAAATGGCGTACTGCTGTTAAAAATAGTTGGCATGTAAATATCTTTCAAACCGCATGAGACAAGCCTTGCTTGTCATATTGTTATGTCTAGTTCCGCAATTCGGAAGTTTTGCTCAAGCTACTAAAATTGATCTTAATGCATTAGATAAGGAAAAATTAACAGACCTTATGCTTGATCAGGTAAATGTCCTGCGTAAAAGACGCCGATTAGATACCTTGGTTCAAGATGATTTATTGGAATTGGCAGCACAAGATCACGCTGATTATATGGCTTTAAATGACGCGATTGGTCACGATCAAAAAAGTAAAATTAAACGTTCGCCATATAACCGCGTAGTTTATTATAAAGGGGCACATAATTTAGTAGGTGAAAATGTACTTTCTTATCCATTGGCCTATGAGATCAATAAGTCTAAAGGGAAGCTCACGTACGAAAAATTGGCCAAGGAATTGATCGATCTTTGGATCAAGTCTAAGCCTCACTATAAAAATTTAATTGAACCCAATTTTAAACATATTGCGCATGCAATAACCATAAAAGATGGGATGATTTATGCTTGTGAAGTATTTGCGAACGAACCTTTTGAATCTAAATATGAATTCCAAGAAGGTAGTCCTATTTATACAAATAACAAAAAGGAATGCTATAATTGTAAACAAGTTAAAAAAAAAGTAAATAATGATGAGGTAATCATTGGTTGGTATAACGTAAGCAATGATTCTGTCTATTATCTCAATACAAAGCATTATACGAAAGGACTGATTTACCGAAAAAAAAAAGGTAAGTATTTAGTTAACTTAAAAAAGAATAACCTCAATCAAGTTTTTTCAGCAAAAGGAGTAATTGCAGTAGATGTGATTCATCACGAGCAATTCGATTGCGGCGGTAAAACAAGTTTTCATAATTCCAAATATCACAGCGGTTATCATATTGGTACTGTGAGAAAATCAGATACAAAATTGAAGAATTTGCATTGGTCGAATCAAATGGTAAAGGTGTTTGTAGGAATGAAGCCAGCGTTTGTTGATACTTTTTATCAGGTTGATTTAAACCTGGTAAAACGCAATCGGTTTTGCGAAGCGACAAGTATCATTTTTGTTCGACCAGATTACTTTGAGCCTAAAGAATATTTTAAGTTGCCTTTGCCTAAAATTGGCGCAAATAAAAATTTAATAATTGAAGATTCTTTATTGATTAAAATTCCATTCGAACGGAATCAAACTGACGGAAACGCATTAATTTTTAATCCATTAATTCAATCTTTAGATAGTCTCGTACAGAACGATCACGACATTTCTTCTATCTTTTTTACAGGTGTCGCCTCAATTGAAGGGACAGAGCGAGAGAATAAGCGCTTATTTACAAAAAGAGGTGCGATTATCGGTAATCACATTAAAAAGTACTATCCTGATGTTCCATTCGAATCGGAGTTTTATGAGAATTTTGATGATTTTAAATCGGGATTAGTTGCAGTGGGTTATGTCGATGTGACTGAAACATCTGACGATAGTTTAAGACTTTTTGCAAACGACAACAAGGATGATGAGGAAATTGCGGCTGTATTAGATCAAACGCGTTATTCAACCGTTAAAATAAATTATAGAGATTATATTCCCGTGGTCGAAGGTTCTTACGGCTTGTCAGTCGAACGCATCATGGATTTGATTGAAGAAGGAAATGCAAAAGAAATTCTACCGTTGTACTTAATTCTTGGTAATAAGGCTTTCGAAGGAGATGCTGAAGTAGTAGCCGAATTAAGTAAGATTGAGTTTCCTGAAACCCCAGCTTTTGCAAAGTTGAATTGGTATCAATTGGTTTACGAATTGGGGGCAGAAAATCTAGTTGTGGATGCTGTTAGAATGAATAAGTTGAGGGAAAATGGTGGGATAGCGACTGATGCAGACTTTCTGGAATATGGTTTATTGTTCAATTTGTTTAATGGTTTTCAAGGAATTTTAATCAAAGATGCGAGAGAGACGATCGACAATATGCGCGGTAAAAAGAAAAAAGCTTGGGTAGAGAGTTTGTTAACAATTCATACTGCACAATTCAAACAAGAAGGTTATGACGCAGCTGCAGCGAAATTAGTAGCAGATGTTTTGAAGTATAAATTTGATGTCACTCAAACTTATTATATCTGTCAATATCTAATAGAATGGGGGTATACCGCAGAGCCCTATATTCTACTTTCAAAATTTGCGAAAGTCCCTAACCAATTCCCTAAATTATATGCGCAATATTTGGTGCTTGGTTATTTCTTGCAAGAATACAATAACGCTAAAGAGTGGAAACGCATTCGAGTAGTAATGCGGAATATGGCGGCTAAATATCCGGATGAATTCTGTGACTTATTTAAATGGAATCAGATGGGGGTAAGAAGTTTGGTAAAGAAAGAAATTGCTGGGTTATTTTGTGAGTTTTGTGAGGAATAGAGTTACACCGATTAGCGTGATAATCGCCTTTTAAAACAGTCTTTCGACGCATTATATTAGCTTTTAAATTTTCTAGTTACGTTTCTTGTTGTCTATCAATGAATAAGTGCCGATAAGTAGGTGTGGACAGTAGCGAAAACAGTAGGGTTTTAGTTTGTTGAGCGTGTTAAGTATTTTGTTTATCATTGATAAATTAACGATAAACATTAATTAATATTTGTTTTACGTTATATTTTGTGTAGTTTTGTATTCAATTGTAAAACTAATTATATGAAAAATTTAAAACATATTGCCGCTTTTATTGCGATAGGATTTGTTGCAGGTGGAATCACTTATCTTTTAAAGCCATATTATCCGATTAAGTTTATTGTACTCTTTTTATTTATTGGTTTTTTTATAGTAAATATTTTAATTCGGAAATCACTGATTTTTAAAAAATATTTTACAAGCCAATATAATTTTTTAACGTCAAAAATAGAATCAAAACATACCTATGATATTCCTATTGATTTAATGTTCGAAAAAGCAATAGAAGTCATCAGTAATTCACAGTTTAAATTGGTTGATACAAATAAAGAAACCATGGAAGTTCTAGCAATTTCGAAGATTTCTTTTAAATCTTGGGGAGAGAATATATACCTTAGATTCGAACCAAATGGTGATAAGTCGATTATGTATTTTTGTTCAACAACTTTATTTCAATCCTATTCGTGGGGTAAAAATGAAAGTAACAATTCTGTTTTATTCAATGAAATAGAAGCTTCTTTAACTGTTTAATAATTTTATAGATGTCAATAATCGTCAACTTAGATGTGGTACTTGCCAGAAGAAAGTTAAAGCTAAAAGAGCTCTCAGAAATGGTTGGAGTATCAACAGTCAATTTGTCTATTCTTAAACAAGGAAAAGTAAAAGCAATTCGATTTTCTACTTTAAATGCTATTTGTTTGGCTTTGGATTGTCAACCGGGAGATATTTTGGAGTTTGTGGAAGACGAAAATTAAATTGTATTTAATTGATCATTTAATAAATCGGATAATTGCTCAAATTCTCCTTTCTTAAAATTCGAATAATAACTACTTTTCGCAATTTCATCTTCTACTTTATATTCAATTAATACGTAGTTTTTACTGAGTACATCAAAATGATAAGATGTAAAAATAAGGATGAAATTAATCAGAAAGGCAAAAATAGTTTTAAACCGATTTTTTTGATCAAACGGTTGTATGAATTCAATTTTAATAAAATCATTGAGTGGAATTGTTCGAACAAGTTTTGTGCTGAAAAGACCTTTCTGTTTGATGAGAATTTCCTCACGATTAACCGTAAATTCATGACCAGTACCGAAGCGTGTTTTTATTTCCAAGACAAATAAGTAACATCATCTAAAACCATTCTATATCTATTCGGACTTCCTGCTGTGGGATCGGCTGTCGGAAACTCAGTAATGGTGAATTTTTTAGTCAATATTTTAAGTTTATCATTCTTAATTTTCGCTTTGCCGTTAACATTAACTTCCGTAATTCCATTGAATTTATAGTATTCGGCATAACCGTCTTCTTCAATTATAATAGAATAATAACCACCGTCACCATCACCTTCCCAGGATCCGATAAAATCAGGATTAACTTCTGTAACGACCTTTTTACACGATGTAAAAGACAATAAGAGTATTGAACTTATGATGAAAAGAGTTTTCATAAAGGTTATATTTTTAGGCTTTTGTGAAGCTGAATGAAAGGTGAATAACATCAATATCCTTGATAGATTTAATTAGTCCCTATATGTAAAGTTTCACAAGGTTGTTAACGGAAGTTGATTAATCTTGTCTTGTAAATTTAGTAGTTTATTTTCAAACTTTTTTGGTTCTACAATAAATATTTCAGGTTCTAATTGATACCATTTATAAATTGCTTGAATTGGTGTTTTAACATCAAGTTCTTTTCTCAGTGAGCCATGTCTTCTGTATAAATTGTAGTTACACATAAAATTAAAGAGATCTTTATGCATCTGGTCGTATGAATTATAAGAGTGTTTTAAAATTGTATTAGACTTAATGGTTCTATTTACTCTTTCTACCATGCCATTCGTCTGAGGGGACGCAGGTTTCGTTAGCCTATGG
>NZ_KK211320.1:3766-53070 GCF_000621625.1 Crocinitomix catalasitica ATCC 23190 | reverse complement strand
CTTTGAAGACTTTATCAGTAAACCTTCGGTTAAGGATACCAAGGTCATATTAATGGGATTCTCCTTAGGCGGTAACCTTGCTTTAAAGATAGGCATCAACAACCAAGAGCAAATAGACGGAATGGTTTTAGAAGGCGCTTTTACCGATCAAAAATCTATCGCAGCAGAACGAACTCCTTTTCCTATGAAATTCTCGGCAAAAATGATTGTTAAGAATTTTGTAAAGGGCAAGGAATTAATTCAAGAGTGGATGAAACCCTTGCTTATCATTCATAGTGAAGACGATGTGGTTTGTCCTTATTATATGGGGAAAGAATTATATGAATTAGCTGAAAGTCCAAAAAAAGAATTTTGGAGTATCAAAGGCAAACATTTAGCGGGAATGGCTTTGAATTACGACACTTATATTGGTAAAGTCTCAAGACTTTTAGATTAGATTACTCCACAACCAAATTTAGGAATACAGGCAAATGGTCGGACATATAATAGAGGCTTGAAATAATATTTTTCGGTTCAGATTTATTTTCGGGTAAATCAATTAATGATTTATCCAACCTCAGTCCATCTTGGCCTACTGCTCGGTAAGAATCTTGCATATATTTAATTCCACTACCTCCATCCATTATACTTTCGTCGAGTAAAATCAAATCGAAACGGTCGTCCATTCCACCGTTAGCGCCACCATTAAACTCTTTAGTTCTTGTACTTTGTGTATGATATTTGGCATATTTTGGATTAGCGTGCCAAGCCCCTGATTGGTCGATTGGATCTTTAAAATTTAAAGCGTCTACTGCTGTTAAAACCTCCCATCCAGGTTCGATATTCGAGCCATACATATTAAAATCTCCAGCCATCATTTTATTGTCTAAATCAGGATGATTGTTAATATATGTCTCCATTAACTTCAATGCTGAAAAACGCAACTGTGCAGATGTTACACTTGCTTTAAGGTGACAAGTGAATAGATTTAGGAAAGTTGTATCGTTGTTAATATCATCTTTTTTTAATGTGTAAAAATTATAATGATCAATTGTTCGAGGCAATGATTTAATACTTGTTGATTTTTTCAATCCCAACTTTTTAGCATTGTAGAAAACAATGTTCTCTTTGCTACTTCCCGATGGTATATTCGCCATTTGATAATCTCGAACAGTATCCTTTATGAGAATTTTATAATAAATTAAGTCCGCACCACTTAATCTTGACATTTCATTCAAGACTAAAATATCAGGCTTGAGATAATTCAAAATATTGTTCAGTGTATCCAGTCTTGTTTCATTCTTTTGCGGAAACCACAATAAATTATACGAAACGACAGCGATTGTATCTGTTTGAGAATTAGCTGGTGAAATATTCAAAACCAGCATAAATAAAATTAGAAAAACTCTTTTCAAATTGATTCAATTTTAACAAATATAATTATTCGAACGCGGATTTTTATTCAGTTACTCAATTCAATTAAATATGTACTGTTGATAAGAACCGAATTTTGATTCGTACTACCAGCTAAATTGAATTATCTTTATGAAAAATATAATACTATGCTGAAAATTGGGTTGTTTGGAATTGGTCACTTGGGTAAAATTCATGCGAGATTAATTACTGAATTGTCAAACGAATTTGAATTTGTTGGATTTTATGATCCTAATGACACCAATGCAAAAGCTGCTGAAGAATTGGGTTTGAGAAGGTTTGCGTCTATAGATGTATTGTTAGACATGGTTGATGCAATAGACATTGTCACCCCTACGCTTTCTCATTTTGAAATTGCGTCTTTAGCGATTCGAAATTCGAAACATGTATTTATTGAGAAACCAGTTACCCAGACTAACGAAGAAGCAAAAAAGCTGCGTTTATTAGCGAACGAGGCGAATGTAAAAGTGCAAGTTGGTCATGTCGAACGATTTAATCCGGCATTTAAACATGCACTTCCATTTATAAATAAGCCGCTATTTATTGAAACACATAGATTGGCTCAATATAATCCAAGAGGAACAGATGTTCCGGTTGTATTAGATTTAATGATTCATGATTTAGACATTATTCTTAGTACAGTTAAGTCTACAATTCGTAGAATTAGTGCCTCGGGGGTTGCTGTTGTCAGCGAAACTCCAGATATAACGAATGCTCGAATAGAATTTGACAATGGTTGTGTAGCGAATTTAACAGCTTCAAGAATTTCAATGAAAAACATGCGTAAATCGCGTTTTTTTCAGAAGGATGCTTATATCTCTATAGATTTTCTTGAAAAGTCTTCTGAGATTGTTAAAATGACGACGCTAGAAACCGAACCCGATCCGTTTGACATCGTTTTTGACTTGGGAGAAGGTAAAGCAAAGAAAAAAATTGAAATTTTTAAACCTGAGATTTCTGAGTCAAATGCGATCAAAGAAGAATTACAATCCTTTGCCGAATGTATTAAGAATGACACTGTTCCAATCGTATCAATAGAGGATGGAGAGTACGCTTTAAATGTCGCTTTACAGATTATGGAAAAATTAAAATCAAACGGAAACTTGATTCAAGAAAATATTTAGTGTTTTTTTGCGTTCTAAAAAAAATACGCTTTTCCATATGACAAAAATTTTACTTTTTACAGTAACGATTTTATTTCTTTTTTCTGGCTGTAAGCAAGATAATCTAACACCTTCTTGGTTGAATATAGATGAATTTCTATTAGAAACTGATGAAACTTATCAAGGTGCAAATTCAACCAAAATAACTGATGCATGGGTATACATGGATGGGCAACCGCTTGGTGTTTTTGAACTTCCTGCAAACATTCCAATTTTAGCTGAAGGAGAACATAGTTTCATCATATTTGCTGGAATAATGGATAATGGTCGATCCGGAGAAAGGACTATTTATCCTTTTTACAGAAGTTATGACATTGATTTAGATCTAGTTACCAATGATACAATAGCAATTACTCCAGTTACTGAATATAAGGCGGCAACTACTTTTGCATTTATTGAAGATTTTGAAAGTGCAGGCTTTGATATAGTTAAAGGAGCGGGATCTGACACGAATATCACTTTTATTACAAAAGAAGCATATCCCGAAATTGTAAAATATGGTAATAAATGTGGTGGTATCTTTTTGGATGAAATAGATAGTCTTTATGTTGGCCGAACGAATGAAAACTTTATCCTACCAACGAATCAAGATGTTTATTTAGAGATTGACTATCGTAATGATAACTCCATGACAATGAGTACAATTTATGAAGATAATGGTGACGAAACGCAAGAATTACCTTATATAACAATGGTACAGCAAACCACAGGTGAAGAAGTCTGGAAGAAAATGTATATCAATTTAAAAGAGAATATCAGTTTTAGGGTCGGAGCAGATAATTATGACGTTTACTTTTTATCCATCCTTGACAACGATAAGGTAACTGGTACATTTTATTTGGACAATATTAAGATTGTACATAATTAATGAACCAGAAAAAACGCACAATATTTTTAGTCATCTTTGATTATTTAGCTGCCTTTGCAGCCTGGTTTTTGTTTTATGTATACCGTATTTTACTTATTGAAGAGAATGACTTGATTTTTAAAGAAGGCTTTTTCATTGGTATTGTTATTATCCCAATTGCATGGATTTTGCTTTACACCTTGCAAGGGACTTATCATGAAACGTTACGGCAGTACCGCTTAAAAACAATCAAACAAACACTTTTTGGTTCTGTAATAGGTGTAACCATTCTATTCTTTATCCTTTTATTGGATGACCAAGTTTATTTATATCAACAGTATTACACACTATTTTTAGTTTTGTTTTGTCTACATTTTGGGTTAACTATCATTCCTCGTTTTATTGCAACAACTATTCATGTTAAAAAAATTCACTCGAATAAAATTGGATTTAGTACGGTTATAATTGGTGGCAGCAAAAAAGCGTGTGAGATCTATAATGACATTATTCATTTAAAGCCGAGCTCAGGCCACCGTTTTATTGGTTATATCAATATAAACGGAAGTGATTTTGATTTAAACGATAAGATCCCTTATTTAGGACACATAGACAATATTGACGATATTATTAATAAGGTTGATGTAGATGAAGTGATTATTGCATTAGAAAGTTCGGATCATGAGCGTTTGAAAGGAATTATCACCAATTTAGCGGCTTATAATATTCGCGTAAATTTAATTCCTGATACCTACGATATCCTTTCTGGTCAGGTGCAAATGTCAAGTATTTTTGGTGCTTTATTGATTCGTACCAACGATTCTTATATGCCTGACTGGCAATTTGCCACCAAAAGAATTCTGGATATAGTAATCTCGTCTATAGCCATTGTTGTATTATTGCCACTCTATATTATCCTTGCTATTTTGGTCAAAACATCTTCCCCTGGCCCAATATTTTTTAAACAAGAACGGATTGGATTGAATAGAAAACCCTTTAGTATTATAAAGTATAGAACAATGTTTGTTGGGTCGGAAAAAGATGGCCCGCAATTGTCCAGCAGTAATGATAAACGAATTACTAGGATTGGCAAATTCCTCCGAAAAACGAGATTGGATGAATTCCCTCAGTTTTGGAATGTAATTATTGGCGATATGTCACTTGTTGGTCCTCGTCCTGAAAGACAATTTTATATTGACAAAATTTCAGAACACGACCCTCAATACTTGTATCTGCACAAGGTGAGACCGGGTATTACATCATGGGGACAGGTAAAGTTTGGTTATGCTGAAAATGTTGAACAAATGGTCCGGCGAATGAAGTATGATTTATTATACATCAGAAATATGTCCATTGCCTTAGATATTAAAATAATGTTCTATACAATAGCAATTATCTTTAAAGGAAAAGGTAAATAACACCTCGAAAACACTAAATAAACAAAGGATTAATTCAACCTTTGTTTATCCCATACTTCAATTAACCTATCAGCTTCTCGAATAAATTCATTGTAATGATAAAAACTTGTCGGCGATTCACCTTTATTATTTAAAGCCGTTTCATAAACCGCTTTTATCAAGAAGAATATATTTGATCCAACTAATTTTTTTGAATATTCAGGATTCACCTGAAAACTATCATATACGTCACGAATTCTAGCCAATTTGGTTCGTTCGGACTTATCCAATGATGTCTTGGTCATTAATTCTGATAAACTCGGCAGCAGCGATCTTGAAACCATCACAAATCGCTGAAGAATGTGCACAGCACGTACTCGTTCTTGAAATGTCATAATAGTTTGTTTGTTATAAAAGACGTGTGAAAATTTAAAATGGTTGGTTTCCTATCGGGTAGAAAAGAATGAATAAATAAAACAAATGGACTTTCATTCATTTATAATATCATTTAATATTTCACGATCTAACTAATTAAACATTGAGAATATTATATATGCAGAAGTATAATTTCGCATTAACTTTAAGACAGTTTTTCTTAATTACCCGATTATTTGCACTAGCAATTAATTATAGGATCTTTAACTTTGATAATTTTTATAAGTCCAAAAAAAAGACTTTTCAATAAAAATAAATGTTTATATTTCCAAAAACTTAAATCTATGAAATTTAAACAAAACTTATTTTTACTCATACTTATCTTGCCGTTTTTGTCGTTTTCCCAAGATATTTCTGAAGGTTTACTACTGCATTATAATTGGAATGGAACTTTTGAGGATCAAAGTGGTAATGAGTATGATGGCATTGCCACTGGAACCACTTTCGTTGAAGATCGGTTCGGTAATCCAGGGAAAGCTTGCCATTTTGACGGGATCTCAGATTTCATTTCAATGCCAAACCTAGCAGAACTAAAACCTAATTTACCTATTACTATAGCTTTCTGGCTAAAACATGAAGACCTCTATTATGAGTATGCATCAGTCTTTAACACCTCTTTCCAAGACGATGTTAATTCTGGCTTATTCTTTACAATTTCCAATGCTACACATGAATATGCTGTAGGATATGGTGATGGCGATTCAGGTTATAGTAGTTCAGGCCTTAGAAGACTTTCATCAACGGCAGTCGCAGATATCACCACTTGGCACCACATAACACTTGTTGTAAGTGGACCTACAGACATGGAAATATATGTTGATTGTCATCCAACAGGAGATGAATACGTCGGGTCTGGTGGATCAATAGCTTATTCCTCTGGTGCTGGTACTATTGGTAAACACGATCGAAATACAGGTGATCCCGGAGACTTTTTTAAAGGGTACTTAGATGATTTCAGATATTATAACAGAGCATTATCCGCTGAAGAAGTAGCTATTCTTTGTACAGTTAAAGATGAAGATGAAAATGCAAATTTGGATGAAAAATCGATATTGAATGAAGAATTACTCGTTTATCCAAATCCATCTACTCATGAAATTAATTTTAAAATTGAAGATCCTTCAGCTGTCAACTATCTTTATATCTCAGACATGCTTGGAAACAAAATTTATTCTGGTCCTTTCGTAAGGAGTTTAGACGTCCAAAATTTACCTGCTGGTGTCTATATAGTGCGGATTGAAAATGCACGCTCTAGTAGTATTACAAAATTTATTAAAGAATAATTTTAATCGACTGCGATTTATAATTTACAAAACTATAATTGATAAAAAAAGGGTAATAGCTGACAGCTATTACCCTTTTAATTTTTACTTAATTCCAAGTTTAAATTGAAGATCTCATTTTCGCATTAGTTATTTTATGCAACCATACTTTAAATCTATAAAGAATTAAATACATCACTGGCACAATAATTAGCGTTAAGAATGTAGCAAATGTAAGTCCGAAGATAATTGTCCATGACATTGGACCGAAGAACATTGTATTGTCCCCTCCTCTATAATAGTTTGCACTATATTCTGTAAACAATGTTGTAAAGTCGATATTTAATCCCATTGCAAGTGGAATTAATCCAAGTATAGTTGTCAATGCCGTTAAAAGAACCGGTCTTAAACGCGTTTTCCCTGCTTGTACGACAAAATCTACTATTTCTGGCAGAGGAAGTTGTTCATACTCACTTAAGCCTAACTCTTCTCTTCTACGTCTTCTTAATAAATCTGTATAATCAATCAATACAATGGCATTATTCACGACGACCCCAGCTAAGGATATAATCCCAATCATTGTCATCATAATAACGAATTCCATTTGGAAAATAACTTCTCCCATGAATACCCCAATTAAACTAAATACAACAGAGAATAAAATTATTACTGGTGTTGTATACGAATTAAATTGTGCAACAATTACAAGAAGAATAATAAATACAGCGATTAAAAGTGCTTTAGAAAGGAAAGCCATTTGATCAGCCTGCTCTTCTTGCTCTCCTGTGAACTTAACTTCTACTCCATCCGTCATGTTTACTTCATCCTCATATTGTTCCATTATCTCTTTCAATTCTGCAACAATTTCATTTGCGTTATAACCTTCCTGTACATTTGAGAAGATTGTTACAATTGGAATTTGATCCTTGTGAATAACCGAACTATAAGTAGTGGTAGGTTTAGGAGTCGAAATTAATGCACGAATGGGAATTCTAAGCATTTGCCCTTTATTGTTTCGGAAAATCAATTTTTGATTCATTAAAGCATCCAAATCATTTCTAGACTTATCGTTAAAACGAACAACCATATCGTAAGTATCATCACCCTCTTTAAAGGTTGAGATATCTGCGCCAAATAAGGCGGTACGAACAGCATTTGCAATTTGTCCTGTACTCGTATTAAATAATCTCGCTTTTTCACGATCAATTTCTATTCGTAATTCAGGCTTACCCGTTTCTACATCTAATTTTAGTTTTTCTACACCATGTACATTTTTACGGTCTAAGAAAATTCTAATTTTTTCTGCTTCAGCTATTACCTCATTATAATCAATTTCTCCACCTACCTCAATATTAATTGGCGGTGCCGTTGGTGGTCCTTGATTATCTTTATCAACAGTAATTTGAATATCTGCAGGGAATTTGTTTTTTAATCCATTTGATATTTTCTCCATTAAATGGCCTGTCTCATAATCTTTTCTATACTTAAATTCAGAAAAGTTAATTGTGACCCTACCTTTATGTGGTGTATTCCCCATTACAATTCCTTGTGATGGATCAGAGGTACCATTCCCTACTTGCGCAATTACAGATTGAATAATCCAAGACTCGAAGTCTTTATTCACTGTATCACCAAGTTCTTCAGGTAAAATCTCTTCGTTAATTATTCGCTCAACCTCTAACGTTGTTTCATTCGTAACGCGAATGTCTGTTCCGATTGGGTGTTGAATAAATATATTCACATAATTCGGTTGATTTTCGGGAAAGAACAACACTTTTGGTGTGAAAATCCCGACAAAAACAAGCGACATAAATAACAAACCAATAGTTCCTAAAAAGAAATAAACTGGTCTTCTTCTTTTTAAAGCATAAGCCAATATTTTTTCATATCCACTTTCTAATCTAGGTAAAAATTTCTCTTGGAAAGTTTTAGTAGCAGGTGTAAGTACGAAAATGTTTAGTATTACAAATAAACCTATCACAATAAATAAATTCCCTGCACCAGTACTAACGCCTAATAATATAAAGCCAAGAACAATAAAGATACCAGCAACAATTAATGGAATTTTCTTCTTTTTATTCGATTCGTCAACCTTCATCCACATTGCTGTAAGCACTGGATTCACAATTAATGCAACGAATAGAGAAGAACCAAGAACAATAATCAAAGTTATAGGGAGGTATTTCATAAACTCACCCATTATTCCAGGCCAGAAAGCCAAAGGAATAAATGCACCTAACGTTGTTGCTGTTGAAGCAATAATTGGCCATGCAACTTCACCAACGCCTTTTTTAGCTGCGGTAAAACTGTCTACACCCTCTTCCATCAAACGTTGAATATTTTCAACAACAACAATTCCGTTATCCACCAACATTCCTAATGCCAATACGAGTGAGAATAATACCATCGTATTTAAGGTTACCCCCATTGTTGATAGAATCAAAAATGACATTAACATCGACAGCGGTATCGCAACACCAACAAATATTGCATTCCTTAAGCCTAGGAAGAACAGTAAAACACCTACAACCAAAAGTACACCAAAGATGATTGAATTTAACAGGTTAGAAACCATTTCTTCCGTCTTCCCCGATTGATCATTCGTTACAGAAAGATTTATTCCTGCTGGTAAAATTTTGTCTTTCTCTACTTGTGCAATGATTTCATTAATCTTTCTTGATGCCTCTAAAAGATTCTGTCCGCTTCTTTTCTTAACATCTAACATGACAACCGTATTGCCACGTTCACGTGCATAAGAAGTTGTATCTGCATCAGTAAATTTAACTTCTGCGATATCACGAAGATATACAGGTTTATAATCCTCTTGTTTTACAATTACATTCTCAATTTCTTTAGCCGATTTGAATTTACCATCAATTTGGATAGTTCTTTTTGTTGTTCCATCTAAATACTCTCCACCGGACATGGTGATGTTCTCATTAGAGATTGCAGTTTGAATATCGTTAAATGAAACATCAACCATTTCCGCTTTTTTGGGATCAACCATAATCTGCATCTCTTGGTCTTGAATACCACGAATGTCAACTTCTGAAATCTCAACCAATGCTTCGATTTTATCTTCTAAAATTTCAGCATAATCTTTTAGATCACTAATTGAATAGTCACCTGACAGGTTAATGTTCATAATCGGCATTTCTGAAACATCCATTTCAAAAATATTCGGTTCAACTGGTAAATCAGCGGGAAAGTCTTTAGTTGCTCTAGCCTTATCAACAGCATCTTTTACATCTTGTAATCCTTGTTTTGGACTAACAGTGAAATCGAATTTGATATTGATTGAAGCATAACCATCAATTGAAGTCGAATTAATTTCGTCAACGTTTTTAATCGTCTTTAATTCCTTCTCAATTGGATCGGTAATTTTTTCCGCTATTAATTCAGGCGAATTCCCAGGATAAGCAATACCGATATATATTTCAGGTATTTGAAGTTCTGGAAAGTTTTCTTTTGGCATTGATTGGTATGATGCAAAACCACCCAATAAAATCATCATTATCAATAAATAAACCGTTTTCCGGTTTTTTACAGCCCATGATGAAAGTCCAAATTCTCTTTGGTTCTCAATTTTACTTTTACTCATTGTCTTTCTTATTGTAAAGTTACTTTATCACTTTCCGTAATTCCCTTAGCTCCCTTCATAACAATTAATTCATCCTTTGTTAAATTACCTTCAACACAAACGAAATCTCTGTACTTCTTCACTATCGTTACAAATACCTTCTCTACTGAGTAAGTTTCTGAACCTTTTATTTTTGTTAGCTTGTATAAGTAGTTATTGTTTTCAGTATCCTGTAGAATTGATTCAGCATCTACAACAATTGCATCTTTTCTTTCAAAATCAGTCACATTTACTTTAGCAAATTGATTCGGCAATAATAATTTATTGTTCTTAATTTCAATTTGAATTCTAAATGTTCTGTTCGTTGGATCGATATAATTTCCTTTATTCGTCACTACTGATACAATTGTAGTATCATTCATTGCTGGAAAATTCATTTCAACTGCTGTTCCTTCATTTACTTTAGACAATAAGTTTTCTGCCATTGAAGCATTAATCGTAACAGTACTATTATTAACTAATCTCATTAATGGAACTTGAGGAGCTGCCATTTCGCCTTCATTTACCATTATGTCGTCAATAATTCCTGAGAATGGTGCACGAACAGTTGTTTTACCTTGTTGAGATCTTAATGTTTTAATTCTTTTCTCAAGCGATAATTTTTGGTTCTTCGCTTGTTCATATTCAATTTCAACACCTACACCTTTATCATGTAATTGTTCTTGCTTTTTCACCATATAATCTGCTAACTCTAAAGAAGCTTGCAGTTCTTCAATATTTGCAGCTAAAATCTCAGAATCAATCAAAGCTAAAGTCTGTCCTTTTGACACTTTTGCGCCTTCTTTGACGTATATTTTGGTAATTAAACCACTTGCTTCAGCTGTGATTAATGAATTTTGGTCTGTTTCAACTGTACCTGGAACTTCAACTTTATGAACAAAATCTTCGATCTTTACTTTGGTAGCTGTTACTATCGGTAATGATGCCACTTCCGCAGTATCTAATTCCGAAATCTTATGATTCAATGTTACTAGTTCCGCCTTGAGCGAATCTCTTGTTGATTTTAATTTATCTAAATTGGTAATTTCTGCACCTCCACAACTAGTTAAAATCACGCCTAGGGTTAAGATATAAATTAAGCTTCTTTTCATTACTCTTTTTTTTATTTTTTTCGATTGTTCCAATTACTTTTTGAGCTTATTAGCTTTTTTGGACTTATTGATTATATAATTTATCTAATTGTACTTTCACATTTAACATATCCATTACTGAACGGATATAATTACTTTCAGCTGTTAATAACTGACTTTGTAATTGGGTCACTTCTAAAGCAGAAACTGTTCCTGTCTTTTTTCTGATCACTGCATTTTCGTAAACTCGCTTTGCCAAATCAACATTCGACGATTCTATCTCCATCAATTCAACAGACGACTTATACGTTGCTTTTAATTGAATTTCTTGAAATTGTAAGCTTCTTTCTAGATTCTGTAGGCTATTCTCGTCTTGTTCAATTTTCATTTCCGCTTGTTGAACCTTGGCAATTTTCTGCCCACTGCTCATAATAGGAATGTTTAGCGTCACTCCCCAAACTGTAGTTGGATACCATGGTTTGTTTTCGAAAAAATCGAATTCACTTCTAAAAGCATTCTGAGAATGATTAAAAAATGCACCTAAAGAAGGCAAATAAGCAGCTTTTTCATTCTTCAAACTATACTCGCTAGATTCTCTTTGTTGATCTAGCATAATGTAGTTAGCATTTTGCTTTACATCCTCTGTTTGTTGCATTGGGTTGTTTGTCTCTAACTTCGCTAAAACATCATCCAAAGTTTGGCTAAGTTCAAGTCCTTTTTCAAAATCATAGCCCATTTGTAACTTCAATAAATTCATTGCCACTTCAATTTGTCTTTTACCACTATTCTTTGAAGCACGAATTCTATTAAAAGCAATTTCAACTTGATCTGATTCTTCAACTGGAATGAATCCACTTTCAAAATAGATCTTCGTTTCTTCCCATAATGTTTTTGTTACCAATTCAATCGAATCAAGTAAAGCAACATTCTCTTTCGCTACTAAAACATTATAATATGCTTCTCTTATCAAAGCTTTTACTTCGTTTTGAGTATTCGTTGCAGATGTTTGCGCCATTTTCTGGAAAAACTTCGAAAACTTTAATCCAACGATATATGAACCATCAAAAATTAACTGTGATGCTGTAAATGTTGCTGAAGTACTAAACTCCTGCCCCATACTAAATTCCATCACATCTCCTGGTTCTGCCATCGGATTGAATAAACTTGCATCCACAACAGAAACTGGAATATCTAATAACTGTTGGAATTCGCCTTTAGCACTTACCTGAGGTAAACCAATTGCTGTTGTTTCCCAAACTTTTTTCCGCGCTATTTCAATATCTAATAAGGCATTTTTTACCTTTTCATTATTGTTAACACCATACTCCTCTGCTTCCTCCAGCGTAAATGAAGTGGATGATTCTTGTGCGAATGATACCTGACTCAGCAACAAGGCTGATATAACTAATATTTTCATTTTATAAATTTTCATCGTTTTTGATCATTTCTTTTAAATAGGCCAACCCTTTTGTACTCGCAATCCCTCGAATATGGTATCTGAAAAATTCAGAATAAATTACTTCAGGACCGTAAGTATGACCTTCGGTTAAGTCATTTGACATTAAATGCTCCATCAATGCCATATGAATATTAGCTAAGATTTCTGCATTAAGATTATCGCGAAACAATCCTTCCTTTACGCCTTTTTTTAAATTATTTAATAATAAATCTTTTATTTCCGAATTTTTTTGGGAGCTTATCTTTGTTAAAGACTTAGGATGGTATTTACTTAAATCAAAAAATATTGACGGATGAATATCTTTTAACTGTTTCATTACCTTCTTACTAACCTGCATTAATTCTTGAATTGCATTTTCTCCATGATTAAAGACGCTTTTTAAATCGGCTAGGTCACATTCTAATGCATAAGTTAAACAAGAATCTACAATATCATTCTTATCAGTAAAATACTGGTATAATGTCTTTTTCGAAACGCCAAGCTGACGGGCCATTTCATCCATAGTAACGGATTTTACTCCGTACTGCAAATAAACGTCTAAGGCAGCGGCTATTATCTCTTTCTTCTTCTTATCCATGCCGCAAAGTTAAAAACTTTTTATACAACGGAAACAAAATAAGTTAAAAATGTTTCCACTGTGTAAAATGAACCTTTTGTTAAATCGAATTAAACCTTAAATTTGCTTTCATGGCTAAGCAGGTAAAATATTATGTTGTTTGGGAAGGCAATACTCCAGGTATATATCGTTCGTGGGATGATTGTAAACGAGAAATAAAAGGGTATGCAAATGCTAAATTCAAATCTTTTACAAGCTTAGAAGATGCGCAAAAAGCATTTAAAGATCCAGATAGCGTTGCTCCCGACCCGAATAAAAAACAATATTATTATGTTGTTTGGCATGGGCATACTCCTGGAATTTATACCGATTGGAACGAGGTATTAAAACAAATTAGAGGTTTTCCTAAAGCTATTTACAAGACCTTTGGAAGTAAAAATCTTGCAGAAAAAGCATATAACGATCACCCTGATAATTATAAGGATGGTGATTATAAAAAAACCAAAGACCTTTCAGATAAAGATTTAGATCGTATTGGCGATCCCATAGAATTAAGTCTTGCTGTAGATGCCGCCTGTAATGGGAAAGGTGATTTCGAATATCAAGGTGTTTGGACTTTTAGCAAAGAAAATGTATTTAAGGTAGGTCCCTATAAAAGAGGATCGAATAATATCGGTGAATTCTTGGCTTTGGTTCATGCTTTGGCTTATTTAAACAGCCATAAAGATCCAAAAATGAAGGAAATGCCCATTTATTCAGACTCTAGAATCGCCATGGGATGGGTAAAGAAGAAAATGTGTAAAACAACCAAACAGCCACAACCGGACGTTCATAATTTAATATTACGAGCTGAATCGTGGCTAAAGAAAAATACGTTTAAGAACCCTATATTAAAATGGGAAACGAAAGTTTGGGGTGAGATTCCTGCAGATTTCGGAAGAAAATAGCAATTGTTACTTTTTACTTATTTTGTATTTATAATTAAAACAAGATTATGATTATAAAGACACTTTTCGCTTCAGTATTCACGATTGCAACCATTAATGCTGATATAAAAAGTGTTCAAGAAACAATACACACTAATCAAATTTTGACTTATGACCAACAATTAGAGCAGATTGAAAAGGATAGGTTAAATTTTAAATCACACCCGGTTTCAAATGATAGCTGTAAGGCCTTTTTAATTAATTCATTTGATCAGAAAATATTCCCCTATTGGATTGGAACGAAATGGGATTATAACGGTTATACAAATCGACCTGGGAATGACAAAATAATTGCCTGTGGATACTTTGTTTCAACAACTTTAAAGCATATTGGGTTTAAATGGAATAGATTTGATCTTGCAAAAATGTATTCTTCCAATATTGTTGAAAGCATTTGTGAAAAAACAGACCAATATCCGGATAAAAAAACTGCTTTACTTTCCATCATAAATCTTCCTGATCAACTTTATATTGTAGGACTATCATCACATGTTGGCTTTTTACTGAAGCAAGGTGATAAAATTTGGTTCGTCCATTCTAATTATTACGAAAACGAAGGTCCTATAAAAGAAATTGCAAAAAACAGTCAAGCTTTTAACGACAGTGGTATTTTTTATATTGGCGCCTTTTTCACACCGAAAAATATGGAACGATGGGTTAACGGCAATGATTTTAATTTCTATTAATCACACTTAGTTGTCTCGATTTTCGAAATTTTCTGTTTTTTTAATTCTATTTCTTCGAACAATCAAAACAATAATAATCACTGCTAAAACAACAACAATTAAGCTCTGAATTGACAATATTATATTTGCTATTGCTTCCATTATTTAAGCTTTACAGCCGTTCCATAAGCCATTATTTCTGATGCACCCTGCATAACCATAGAAGTTGTAATTCGAACATTCAAAATTGCATCTGCACCTAGTCTTAACGCATCATCGGTCATTCTTTGCATCGCCTGCTCTCGAGCCTCTGCTTGCAACTTTGTATATTCTTCTATCTCTCCACCGACCAAGTTTTTTAAACTCGCAAAAATATCACGTCCAACATTTCTAGCCCGAACGGTACTCCCTCTTGCAATGCCTATAATTTCTGTAATTTCTTTATTCGGAATGGTTTCTGTAGTCGTTAGTATCATATTCTTTTGTTTAAAACTTAAATGTACGTTTAATTTGTTTTCAAATTCGAAATTATAATTATTTGTATGCTTTACAAAACTTAATATGTAATTTTGAATGGTAATTAGCCTTGCAAAAAATGATGAAAAACTTCCTTATAATTCTCTTATCCATAATATTTAAGACATTGAATGTTTACGGACAAATCACTGATGCCTCAACAAAATTTGAGCAACACGAACTATTGACCTTATTGAATTTTGAGGGGAATGACTATAGTCAATATGCAACGAATTTTGAAAGCACATTTGAGACGGTTTCAAAATTTTATGATGTTCCAACAGATCTAGTAATCATTCAATATTTTAGCAAAGAATTAAGACCTCAATATTCCTTCCACGCAAAACCTGAATTATCGGTTGAATTCCAAAACAAGCTTGACAGTGCTTTTTCAAGTATTGATCCAGTCTTTACAACCATCACAAATTTTCAGACGACCTTTCGCTGCAAGTTAAATGGGGGGAATAAGAATAGAAAAGCGGTTTATACTCCTGCTATTCCTAAGCTAAGGAATCTTCCCCGCGAATCATATAAAAACGAACCCATTCAAAGTCTTGTTGCCCAAACAAAAAACTGGGCAGCTGAAGTTGCTATGCCCTTACTTCAATTGCATCTTCAGAATTATGAATATGTATCGCCTGAAATTGCTGTATTTGCGAATGATTTAGATCTACTTTTAAAGGATACAACTTTGTCAGTTGAAGAAAAATTCGATTCGAACCCTATTTATTGGCTCGCGAATGAACAACTTAAAGAAGCACCCACATTATTACCAACAATAAAGTTATTTGCTTTAGTAATGGACGGCAGATTTGAATTTGCGCAAACTTATGCTCAAATCATGTATAATTTTTCAGCACAAGAATCTATCATTATTTATTTATTAACCGAATTGAGTTGGCGCTCATCTTATTGTGCTCAAAAGCAAGAAACCATGTCACGCAAAGCGATTCAATTCAAAAATGATAATTTATTAGATTCAGCCAATAATGTGATGACCAATTTGTTTGAATCCAACGTAAAAAGTGCTTATGGATTTGCAAAATTTGCCAATTTTAACTTTGACAGTTTAAATCTTAAAAGTCAAGAAAATATTTTTGAAGATGAATCTAATTCTTCTTACCTCTTTAAATTGAATCCCTTTTCAATTGATACCATTCCTGCAAGCAATAAAGTTGAAGCCTATCAGAATCAAATCAGATTAATAATCTATGATTATTTTGTTGATCCACGAAGAATTGAAGGAGATTATGAACGCTTTGCAAACAGAGCTTTAGAACTCAAGTCCTACAGTATCGCTGCTGAATTGTTCAGGCTATTATCTAATAAAAGTAACCTTACTGAAGTTGAGGAAAATGCTTATATTGAAAAATATCTATTCTCTTTACATATGCTCAAAATACAATCAGTAGATAAGATTTATGAAATTAAAAGTAAAAGGAGAGACAAAAAATTAAAGAAAGCATTAAAAAAGACGATGATAAAAAATGATCGTTACAAAAATTTCGATAAATGAAATTAGCCAAAATTATTCTTAGTATTCTCGTCACTATGAGCTTTCAAACCAATGCTCAAGTTATTTTAGATATTCAAACTGAACTCAACACAACAATATCAGAAGTATCAGGTATTATTTGGATAGAAGGCCGACTTATCGGACACAATGATTCTGGTGACGACGCTAATTTGTATGAAATTGACCCAGTTTCGGGAGAAGTAATTCGAACGGTTATGGTTGAGAATGCTACCAATATTGATTGGGAAGATATTACCTATGATGAAGATTATATCTACATCGCTGACTTTGGAAATAATGATGGTAATAGAACAAATTTGATGATTTACAAAATAAGTAAATCAGACTTTCTATCTATGCCGACAGTCATTGCCGATACCATAAAATTTAATTATGCGGAACAAATAGATTTTAGCCCTGGACCATATTCAACTAATTTTGATGCAGAAAGTATAATTTCTTTAGACGATAGTTTATATATATTCACTAAAAATTGGGGAGATTTTAAATCAAATATTTATGCTTTATCCAAATCCCCTGGTGACTATACAATAAGTCGTAAAGATTCGTTAGATCCAAATTGCATGATTACAGGCGCTACATATAGTGCTGTAGCAAACGAAATTTACTTATGTGGATATGATGTTCGAGATCCTTACATCTATTATATCACTGGTTTTTCAGGTGATCATTTTTCTGAAGCAACAACCAAAAGACGATTCGAAGCTTCTGTTCTTGGATCAATACAAATTGAAGGAATTGAATACATCGATGAATATTTTTACTTAGCAGCCGAAGCTAGAGGCGGATCAAAAGCGGCACTTTATATGGGAATAATAAATTTCTTAGACAATGACAAGTCTGACGATCAGGAAGTATTGCGATTATTCCCGAACCCTACAACTGGAAGTATACACATTCCCTATCCAACAGATACAAAATGTATAATCTACGATTTAAGCGGCAGCATTGTACTTTCAACCAATAAAAAACATATTAGTTTAAGCCATCTTAAAAAAGGCCTTTACATTACCGAAGTCAGAAATGCTGATAATGAACTTATCTTAACGCAACAAATCGTTAAAAACTAAACCCAATCACGTGATTATCGATTAATTTTCCAAGCAGACAACGGAGCCTTAATACTTTGTTTAACCTGTTCTTTCCCTAACGATCTGAATAATTTGAGTGCTGCTGCAGATTTATCAGTAGTAATTTCTTTACGCAATACTTCTGGCTTAAAGAATTCATTTACAAAGTTAATCGTAAAACTACCATCTCTAAAAGCAGCATGATCAATTGCATAACGACAAAAACCTAGCGTCGTACTAAACCCAGCAATTTCATAATCACTGATCGCTTTAATCGTTTTTTCAATTGCTTCTTCACGGTTTTTACCATGTACGATCAATTTAGCGATCATCGGATCGTAAGTCAAAGGAATAGTCATTCCTTGCTCGTAACCGTCATCTACCCTAACCCCTAATCCAGTTGGACGCTTATAATGCACCAAACTACCTAAATCTGGTAAGAAATCGTTTTCAGGATCTTCAGCATAAACTCTCACTTCAATAGCATGGCCATTTAATTGCACTTCTTCTTGCGAGTAACCTAATTTTTCTCCTCGAGCTACTTTAATTTGCTCTTCAACTAAATCTAGTCCAGTTATCATTTCAGTCACAGGATGTTCAACCTGTAAACGTGTATTCATTTCAAGGAAATAGAATTTTTTATTTTTATCCAATAAAAATTCAACTGTTCCGACACCCTCATAATTACACGCACGCGCTACATTAATTGCTGCATCGCCCATCTTTTTTCTCAAATCAGCATCAACGACTGGAGATGGTGCTTCTTCTATAACTTTTTGATGTCTTCTCTGAATAGAACATTCACGCTCATTTAAATGCAATACATTTCCATGTTGATCAGCAATAACTTGAATTTCTATATGCTTTGGTTCTTGTACAAACTTCTCAATAAAAACGGCTCCATTACCAAAAGAAGAAACAGCTTCAGAAACGGCTCTTTTAAACTGACTATCAAACTCTCCGTCATGTTCAATAACTCTCATTCCTTTACCTCCACCACCGGCAGAAGCTTTTATTAAAATTGGATAGCCAATTTCTGCGGCAATCTTCTTACCTAAATCTAAATCTAGAATTTCTTCATCCGTTCCAGGTACCATTGGCACATCAAACGCTTTAACGGCTTGTTTAGCATCCAATTTGTCGCCCATTACATTGATTGCTTCAATAGAAGGCCCAATGAATTTGATTCCTAAGTCCGAAACACGTTGTGCGAATTCGGCATTCTCTGATAAAAATCCATATGCCGGATGAATTCCGTCTGTATTTGTTTGAATTGCTACTTCAAGAATTTTATCAATATTTAAATAACTCTCTGAAGGTGCTGGTTCTCCAACACAATATGCTTCATCTGCAAATTTAACAAAAGGAGCATCTGCGTCAATTGTTGAATATATAGCAACACTTTTAATGTTCATACTTTTCAACGTTCGCATTATTCTTAATGCTATTTCTCCTCTATTTGCGACTAATACTTTCTTCATATTCTTTTAATTTGCTTCAATTTCGGGATCTTCGGATTTAAGTCCAACTTCCAATTTTTCTCTTGCGCCTGCAACTGGCCTTTTACGACCACTGGCTTTACTTTGTTTAATGTTTACATCTTTACTTGAAGGTCTAAATATATTTAAAAATCCTTGTAATAATTTAAAGTCACGCGCATTATTAAAAGATTCTTGATAATGAAGACCAACACCCTGCGTAAATGGACCTGTTTCTGCATCACTTCCGTCATTAGATTCGTTGAATGCATTAACAGTAAAGGATCCGTCATCATTTAAACGGTATTCTATCACCACATCTCCAACAATATCACCCGAAGACTCTTCGTCTGATAATACACCAAGACTAGTAATTACGCTTATTTTATCATTAATCTGTGTAGATACACCCAATGCTGTTTTACCATTTTCAAGATTCGCTGCTATTTGATAATTCTCACTAACATTACTCAATAGCGCATTTATTTGCTGCTCGGCAATTCCCGATACCACATTACTTCCTGCCCCACTAGCACCCTGAGTTGGTAAAAATTTATTTAAAATTAACAATGAGAAAAATTGTTTATTCAAGTGATCCTGATCTGCTTTTAACGCTTCAATTGCCGCTTTACCTAGATCCGACGCTGTAGGCGAATTGATATCAAAAGTTAATTTTGGTGCCATTAATGTAGAGCTCATTTCAAGTGTTCCTATAACTTTCTCTTTACTTGAATTAGAAGTACCATCAGGATCATCAGGATCGAGCGGCATAATATCTTTTAATGAAATATACCGTTCAAAATCAGCATAAATATCTATCCTAGCATCATAAGGTGAACCTGACCAAACTAAATTACTACCATTACGAATCGTAAAGTCTTTTCCTACAATATTCTTCATTCTCATATTGTATTTCCCATCAATGATGGTATAATTTCCAAACATATCTAAAGATCCATACTCATCCATTTTAATGGTCAAATCACCCTCTCCCCCATTTACCAAAATCTGATCCTCATATATTGGATCGAAAATGATGGCAACTTTTGCATCTTGGGTTATATCAAAATTCATTTTAAGAATCAATCCCGAGTTTTCTATTTTGGCATTTTTATTTAAAGTATCACCTGCAATATATCGCGGTACAATAGAGTCAAAAACAATAAAGGATGCATCATCCAATTCGGACGTTCCGTACATCGCTAATTTTAAATCTGTGCCCTTTTCAGTTTTAGCGTTTACTTCAATTTCGGTTAATTTATTGGGGTTAGAAATATTAACAAAGCCTGAAATATAAGCCGCTCCATAATAAAAATCACCTTCGTTATATTTAGTATTCATCACCATGAATTTTTCAGAACCAACAGCTTTTGACATTTCTAAACTGATATCATAATTCCAATTTGCCCAGTCATAATGATAAATTTGAAACATGGCCAATGAATTATTTCCTTTTTCATCTGTTACATACATTGATTTAGTAATCAACTCACCATCACCAAATTCTAATAATCCTGAGAGACCAAAATCAACATTAAACATTGGCACATTTATATTGGCCGATACGACATCTAAATCACCTTCAATAATAGGATTATCTAATTCCCCTGTCACTTGCAGCGAACCGTTTAAAATACCTTTAATATTTTTATACAGTTCAGGATCTGAAAAAGCATTTAAAAATCCAATATCCGTATTGTCAAATATTAAATCCATATCTAAATTGTCCTTTTCTCTTTTTGTGAAGTAATTTCCTTTGAATTTGAAGGTTTCTTTTTTATCCCTTAATAGCGCTCCTTTAATTCCAACACTGCTGCTTTCAATATCCCATGTATTGTCTAAAATTATATCGCCAACTTTTTCTTTATCTACAACAAGATCAGTTATTTCTGAAAGAGACATAAACTTAATATTCTCGTAAACATCTGAAATTCCACCATCGACATTCACAACACCTCCAATAGTTGTTCCTCCCAATAATCCATTTAAGGTTGCCAAATCAAAATCCTTTATTTTAAAATACAACCAATCACTTGGATCTTTGGATACTTTTCCATTAAATTGAATTAAGTGCGGACCATTTTCGATATCAAAATCTGTCAGTTCTACGATATCCGTATTCCACAATAGTTTGGATGATGAACTAATATTCCATTTGTTTTCTTGCAAAAAGAAGAAGGAATTATCAAATTCGGTCAAAACATCTTGATTTTCAGATAAACTTGTTTTAAATGCTAAAAATGCTGGCTCTACTTTACCGCTGCCGTCCCAGCCAAAATCAGTAAATAATACATTGTCTTTTATATCTGATTTTAAAAGAACATTTCTTACACTTAAACTATCCGATACCTGCGCCATATCAATTTCGTATCTAATATTTGCGCGTGTGCTATCAAAATAATTATGTAAGTTTATTTTTTCAAAAACCATTTTGGCGTATTGCACCTTTTCAGCGGTAACATCAAAGGATAACTGTTCTTTTTCAGCGTTGAAATTGGCAAGAATTTGGCTATTTGCTGAAATTGTGATATTCGTATCAACAAAGGCTAAAATTGGATTTATATCTTTCAAATTAACTTTAAGATCGAAATATTCATTACCTGTTTTTTCTATGTCAGTATCTTCAATAAAATGGTCAATAACGTGTGACAATTGATGCTGAATAATAGGGGTTAATTTTAATAAATCAAACTTACCTACAAGATCTAAATCAAGTATATCTGACCGCAATAAAATGCTATCATTCACTTCACTTCTAGTAATGGCCAAATTAATATTCTCTGCCTTAAAATTCGTTTCACCTAAACTATAGTTGATACTAGCAATTCTTGCTGTACCTGTTAACTTATTTAAGTCTGTTCCACTTATATTCACGTCAATATCAGTCTGAAGATCATGTCGAACACTATCAGTAATAAGGTTCAACTTTACAAATTCGGCCTGCGCTATGTTTAATTTAAAATTGAATATTAAATCTTTCTTAAAATCAACATATCCGCTATAATCAATTTTTAAATATTCGTCATCAATTTTCACATCACCATCAAAACGACTCTTCGCATATACCCCGTCTTTTATTAAAATATTATTATAAGTGTAATTATTATAAGTAACGTTAGAGATATTTCCATCAAGCAAGAGCTTCATATCTTTAGTACTAAATCCTTTAGATCCTTCCTTTATCGATATATATCCTGACAACATTCCAAGTGATGCATCACCAGCAATTAATCCGAGGTTTAGATTTTCTAATATTATATCTTGATTAGATTTTACGATTCCATTATAATGGTAAACATTGTTTTGATCTAGCTTAAATCGAATCCCGTTTAGCGCCGAAACATTCCCAATATCCGAACTTAATTTACCTGCTGCTTTGAAATTAGATAATACACCTGAAAAAACACCTTTTTCTAAACGAATTAGATTGGCTTGGTGAAAATTAGCTGGCAGTTCAAGATAATCTTGCCCCTCTAAAAATGGAGTGAGTTTTAATTTTTCAAGATCTGCAACACTCGTCGTGAATAATTGAATATTTTCTTCGAACCTTGCGGAGTCTATATTACTTAAATTTGGAATTTGAAAATCTCCGATAAGCTTCGTATCATTAAGAATGTGAATCTTAGTTTCATTCAATAACATACCATAAACCGGTCCGTCGAATTCAACATGATCAATATTCACTGTATTATTCATTCCGTAAATATCCGGAACGAAGAAGGCTAAATCGGCGAGGTTTATTTTTGAAGCTTTAATTTTACCACGCATGACAACTTTATTCACAAAATCACTATAATCCTCGCTCCCATTAGGTGTATGCATTTCAAAATAATCAGCTTTTAAAATTGTTTGAGACAAGCCTAAATTTAAATCTTTTAAACTGATTAATTGCGGAGAATAAAGCACATCCGCAGATAGGTTTACTAATTTCAATCCACTTCTTTCACCAAATCCTAAATCTTCAACCTTTACAAGAATAGAGTCACCCTGTAAACCGAATTGGGACAAAGTACCAGATAGGTTATTCACGCCAATATTCGCAAAGTCCATTCCATTTAGAACAGCTTCTGAATTCTCGTCGTGGAATTTAAAGTTGACATTACTCAAAATCACTTTTGCAACGTTTAGCTCGAATTTTGTTGATGAAGTATCTTCGCTTTCCGTCGCAAAATAATCGACTAAATGTTGAAAGTTAAATGTTGTATCATTTTTATATTTGATTAAATTGACGGTTGCATCCGCTAGCAGTACCTCTTCAATATCAATCTTTGGAATTGCAAAATCAAAGCCAGAAATATTTACGCGAATTTCTCCGGTACTGAGTAAAGTATCTTTTATTTTATCCTCAACATAAATGCCTTTTATATCGATGATGTCAACAAATACGATATCAACTTTATCAATTCGTATTTCAGTTCCTAGCTCTTTGCTTAAATAACTTGAAGCTTGATGCGCTAAAAAGGTCTGAAAACCAGATGTTCTGATGCCAAATAATAGCAATACCAAAATTAAGACCACCAACTCGATTAATAGATGGAAGAATTGACCAGTTCCTTTCAGTATTTTCAGTAATTTTGTGATAGTTTAATTTTTATGTAAAAGTAATCAATTGATCGAAAAGGACGTTATAATTTTAGGAATAGAATCATCATGTGATGATACATCCGCAGCTGTTATTAAGAACGGTAAAATCCTATCTAATATTGTAGCTAATCAAGCTGTTCATGAAGAATTTGGAGGCGTAGTTCCTGAATTGGCTTCACGTGCGCATCAACAAAATATAATTCCAGTTGTACAAAAAGCTATCAAGGCGGCGAACATTAAAAAATCAGATCTTTCTGCAATCGCTTTTACGCGAGGACCAGGTCTTTTAGGTTCGTTAGTTGTTGGAACAAGTTTTGCTAAAAGTTTTGCTTATGCATTGGATAAACCGTTAATCGAAATCAACCATATGCAAGGTCATATTTTGGCGCATTTTATAGGTAACGATACGAATGTTTATCCTCAATTTCCATTTATCTGCATGACAGTTTCTGGAGGACATACGCAATTGGTTTTAGTTGAGGATTATTTTAAAATGAAAATTATAGGGCAAACGATTGATGATGCTGCCGGTGAAGCTTTTGATAAAGCGGCTAAAATCATGGGAATTCCCTACCCTGGCGGCCCATTGATTGATAAGTTTGCCAAAGATGGAAATCCTCATAAGTTTAAATTCCCCATTGCTTCAATAAAAGACTATAATTACAGTTTTAGTGGCCTGAAGACTAATTTGCTGTATTTTCTGCAGAAGGAAATGAAAAACGATGCCCGTTTTATAGAAAACAATAAAGCGGATATTTGTGCATCCTATCAACACACGATAATCAAAACACTTTTCAAAAAATTAGTTAAAGCTGCAAAGGATCACAATGTGAATCAAATAGCAATTGCAGGTGGGGTTTCTGCCAATTCTTTATTGCGTAGTGAATTAAATAGAATTGGTAAAATTGAGCAATGGACAACTTTTATTCCTTCGTTCGAGTTTTGCACAGACAATGCTGCAATGATTGCAATTGCTGGTCATTATAAATATTTAGCAAAAGAATTTGCTCCGCTAGATATTGTTCCAGACGCTAGACTCAAAATTCAGCCTTAACTGCAAATAAAATTAAATTTATTTTAGTCCAAACTTGTCTTCCGCCATTATTGCGATGTATTCGCCTATAGCTAATGATGCAGTTGCTGCAGGTGAAGGTGCATTCAACACGTGAATACTATCTGCTGTATGTTCAATTCTAAAATCATCTTTGGTATCACCATCTTCGCCTAATAATAAAGCTCGAACGCCAGATCTACCTGGTTTAATATCATCCATAGTTAAACTTGGAATCATTGTTTGCAATGTTTTAAGGAATAGTCTTTTTGAGAACGCTCTACGGTATTCATCAATACCAAATTTCACATTTCCAAAAAACAATTTCCATGTTCCTTTATATGATAAGGCATCAACAGTATCAGACCAACTAAAGTCTGTCTTACCATAACCCTCACGTTTAAATGTAAACACGGCATTAGGACCACATTCAATTTCACCATTCGTCATTCGTGTAAAATGAACACCTAAAAATGGGAATTCAGGATTTGGTACAGGGTAAATTAGATTCTTCACCTTGAATTTCGCTTCATCTGTTAATTCATAATAATCACCTCTAAATCCAACGACCTTTTCTTTTAGTTTAACATGGTCTTTTTTCGCCATTCTATCCGCTTGCAGACCAGCACAAACAATTAATTTTTTAGCATTAAAAACCAATCGCTCAGTAACTATTTCTTTATGATCACTTTTATCGTTTATGGCAATCACCTTTTGACCTAAAACCAATTTAGACGCGGGTTGTTTTCCTAAAGCAACTTCAACCATTTTTTCTGTTGCGCCAACAAAATCAATAATCCCAGTACAAGGAACCCAGATTCCACCTATCCCTTCAACATGTGGTTCAATATCTTTTATTTGACTTCCCGTTATTTTCTCAATGCCTTCGGTATTGTTTGCAATACCATTTTCGAAAATTTTATCCATAAACGGGAATTCACTTTCTTTTGTCGCAACAACAACTTTACCACAAACATCATGAGCAACTCCATGTTCTTTTGCAAAAGCGACTAGCTCATGCCTTCCTTGAACACAATTTTTAGCCTTAAGTGAGCCTGGCTTATAATACAGACCGGAATGAATTACACCCGAATTATGTCCCGTTTGGTGATTCGCTAATTTTGGTTCTTTTTCAATTAAGACAATCTTTAAATCAGGATGTCTCATTTGTAATTTATAGAATGTTGCTGCGCCAACAATTCCACCACCCACAATTGCAATATCAAATGTTTCTCTATTTTCCAATTTCTGTATATTTGACCACAAAATTAATGAAAGATACGTTTTGACATCCATCACAACCGAAAAAATACAAAAGACTTATTTCAACAATTTGAATGCTTTGCGATTTATTGCTGCGTTCTCGGTCTTTTTCTTTCATTTAATTAACCAGTTAAAGGCTGCGTATCCTTCGCTAACGGAAATAACTTTACTAAAACCTCTATTTGTTATTTTTGACAAAGGCAATTTAGGTGTAAATTTCTTTTTCGTACTAAGCGGCTTTTTAATTACATATTTGATTCTAGAGGAAATTAAAAATTTTGGAAGTTTTAGTCTTTCAAAATTTTTAATTCGGCGAACACTTCGCATCTGGCCTTTATACTTTATCATTATTCTTTTGGGATTCGTTATTTTCCCATTACTCTTTTCAGATTATTATACGGATCATAAATTAATTAACTACCTCCTTTTTTTAGCCAATTTTGATGAGATATGGCATGGTATCAATGACCCCATCAACTTTTTAACTGTTCCATGGTCTGTTGCGGTTGAAGAACAATTTTACCTTTTTTGGGGCGTACTTATCTGGGCTCTCCTTCGACTTAAGAAGTTGAAATTGGGATTTGTAATCTTTGTGTTATATATTCTTTGTTTTATTTTTAGAACATATCATTGGCAAGATGAATACATCCTTTATTATCACACAATCGCTGTTGCTCAAGATATTCTCACTGGAGCCTTTGTTGGATTGTCAGTCTTTAAAGGCCGAGAATGGATTGAGAAACTAAAGAATTTAAAGCAATGGCAAGTCATATTCATTTATGCCCTTGGATTGTTTATTTGTATCGCGAAAAACAAAATATTCGCAGATCAAATGGTCATTTTTGAACGTTTTATCCTATCCATTTTCTTTGCTTATGTTATCATTGATCAAAGTTTGGGTAAAAATTCATTTTATAAATTCGGCAAAACGAAGTTCTTCAATTATTTTGGAAAAATATCATATGGGCTATACATGTACCACTTATTAATCATGTATTTAACAGCGATATATTTACCCGATTTTGAAAACAAACCTGGACTATATCTTATTGTACATTTCGGCGTAAACCTTTCTTTAACGTTAATAATTTCTAGTTTAAGCTATCGTTTTATTGAATCTAAATTTTTAGCTTTGAAACCAAGTCAAAAAAAATGAAAAACATTCTCTTCCCGCTATTACTGATCCTGTCCATTCATTCGTTTGGAATGAACACTACAAAAAGAGATAGTACTAAAACTGGCAAACAATATGTAAGTGTAATTATAGCACCTATTGCTTTGAGTTTATTAAGTGTCGATTTAATGCGAGATTCTATTAAATATGGTTTACAAAAGGTATTTAGAAGTCGAGTTGATGAAGATTTTCACACAGGTATTGATGATTGGATTCACTATGCGCCTGTAGTTATGATGTATGCCGCAGATTTATTCAAAGTTCCTGCTAAAAATACAGTTTGGAACCAAACAAAATACTTAATATTCTCTGAAGCTATTACGGCAGGAATAGTATGGGGACTAAAGTATAGTTTAAAAATTCAACGACCGAATAACGGTGCATTTAATGCCTATCCTTCAGGACATACCTCTCAAGCATTTGTTCAAAGTCAAGTATTGTATAATGAATTCAGAGAAACGGCGCCTTTGCTTGCTGCCAGTGGGTTTTTATTTTCCATTTCAACAGGAACAATTCGTATTCTAAACAATAAGCATTGGGTGCCAGATGTACTTTTAGGAGCTGGTATAGCGATGCTTGTCACCAATACGATCTATCATTTTGAGCCGCTAAAAAACTGGAATCCTTTTAAAAATTTAAAAGAAAAGCAGCTTGATTTAACTTTTATGCCTCAGTTGAATCCGGATTATATGGGGGGGTATTTTAGTTTGAGGTTTTAAGTGCTGCATATCCCTATCGATCGACTAGTTTTTTAATCAGGTACTTGACCGTTATTTTTAATATTAGCTTCGATATGTTGGGAATCCTAATTATCATTTATAGCCGCAGTATTTCATAGAAATCACTGTATATTCTTAGAATCTTTGTAAATTAGTTCTCTAACATATTAGAATTAATTAATGAAAAGTTTTGCCGTTTGTCATTTATCCATAGCCCCTGTTCGTATCGATTGTAGTGATAGAGCTGAAATAGTAACACAGCTATTATTTGGAGAGAGTGTATCTATAATTGAAACTCAAAAACCTTGGGTTAAAATAATTTGTCACCATGACAATTATGAAGGATGGATGGACGAAAAACAATTGATTTATTTGAATCAAGAAGAGTTTGATGAATACCATAATAAACCAGCTAAAGTATTAAACCAACCATTAATTAAAATAGAAGGACCATTAGGTGTGCAGCATATTATGTTAGGATCAACCTTACCTAATTATTCAATGCAATCTATTAAAATTGGGAGTTCAATTTACGAACTTAAAGAAACTTTATCAAAAGAAATTCCAGATATTAAAACGGTTGCGATGTCTTATTTAAATACGCCATATTTATGGGGAGGGCGATCAATTTTCGGTATAGACTGTTCTGGATTCATTCAAAATATTTACAAGATACTAGGAATGAAAATATGCAGAGATGCTTCTCAACAAATCAATTATGGTGAAGAAATCCATTTCTCACAAAGAAAAGAAGGTGATTTAGCTTTTTTTATCAACGATAAAGATTTGGTGCATCATGTTGGACTTTTGATAGAAGGGGATAAAATCATTCATGCTTCTGGTGCCGTTCGAATAGATAAATTTGATGAAATTGGAATTCATAGAAGTGATATTTCAAATTACACGCATAAATTACTTTGCTTAAGAAGAATAAAAATTCTTAAATAGTTGATTGATGATTCAGAAGGAAATTAAATTGAATTCAAAACCGAGAGGTTTTCATTTGGTTACAAATGAAATAATTGAACATGTAAACCCACTCCCTGATATCGGTATTTTACATCTTTTTATTCAACATACTTCCGCAGGCCTTTGCATAAATGAAAATGCCGATCCGACAGTTAGAGAAGATTTAAATGCATGGTTCGATAGAAATATCAAAGAAAACGAGCCTTATTATCAACACAATTACGAAGGTCCTGATGATATGCCTGCTCACATTAAATCAATTTTAACTGGTCACTCTATTTCAATTCCGATAAGAAACGGCGCCCTATTATTAGGAACATGGCAAGGAATTTATTTGGCTGAATTTCGAAACATATCAACAAAAAGAAAAATTATAGCTACAATTCATCAATAATCGTGAAGGACTTATTAATTTCGTGCAACAAATAAAATTTAGAAATTGACGGTAATAAAAGCATTTAAAGCTATTCGTCCTACCAGAGACAAAGCTTACCTTGTGGCAACTAGGCCTTTTTATGCATATAAACAGAATGTTCTTGATGCTAAGTTAGAGCACAATCCATATACTTTTTTACATGTAATTAATCCAGAATTTCACACTGGAGATAAAACAAAGCCAAATTCGCCTGAACGATTTCAGAAAATCAGGAATAAATTTGATGAATTTATTCGAGCAGGTGTATTAATTCAAGACGAAATGGAATGCCTATATCTTTATAGACAAACCAAAGAAGGGCATCAGTTTACGGGATTAATTGGTGGTGCTTCTATCGATCAATATAAAGAAGGACATATTAAGAAGCATGAAGACACGATAACAGAGCGTGAAGAAGTATTTTCACAATACTTGAAAATTGTCGAATTCAATGTTGAACCTGTTTTATTGTTTCATCGCAAACATGACCATTTGAATGATCTATTTAATGTAATTACAGAAGAACGTCCAGAATATGAATTTAGTTCTACTGAAAAAACATTACACGAAGTTTGGATCATCCGTGACATAGATCGTATTCGACAAATTCAAGAATATTATACCGAAATTGACGACGTTTATATTGCTGACGGTCATCACAGATGTGCCTCTTCAGCGCGACTTGCTGAAAATTTTGATAAAAAAGAAAGCCCGAATAAAAATCATTTTTTGGCTTATTATATTTCTGAAGAAAAATTACAAATACTCGATTATAATAGATTAATTCAAGACTTAAACGGATTAAGCAATGCTGATTTTATTGCTGCTATTCAAACGAACTTTATTATTAATGAAGTGAATAAAGCAGATGCTAAACCTACAGGATTACATGAAATGAGTATGTATCTTGACAATAAATGGTATAAATTAATTGCCAAAGAAGATACTTTTGATCGAACGCATCCTGTTTCGAGATTAGATACTGACATCCTCACAAAAAACATTCTTGAACCTATTTTAAATATTACCGATCTAAAGACAAATTCACGTATTCGCTTTCTTCAAGGAGACAAAGGTATGCAAGGAATTTCAGACGCTGTGAATAGTGGAAAGTTCAAAATTGGATTCGGTCTTTTTCCTGTTCAAGTTGAACATTTAAAAAGAGTTGCAGATGAGGGACTTATAATGCCGCCTAAATCAACATGGATTGAACCTAAATTAAGAAGCGGATTAACTATTTTTCCTTTATATTAATGGAAATGATTGCAGAAAATATTAAAAAAATCGAAGCGCAGCTACCAAGTCATGTAACACTTGTTGCCGTATCAAAAACGAAACCTATTCATTTACTTGAAGAGGCATATAACGGAGGTCAAAGGTTTTTTGGAGAAAACAGGGTAAACGAATTGGTTGAGAAACACGAAAAGTTACCGAAGGATATCCAATGGCATATGATTGGTCATTTACAGTCTAAAAAAGTCAAATTAATTGCTCCGTTTATTAGTCTTATTCATGGTGTAGATTCGTTTAAATTACTTTCAGAAATAAACAAACAAGGTCTCAATAATGATCGTGTGATTGATTGCTTATTGCAATTCCATATAGCTAATGAAGAAACAAAATTCGGTTTTAGTTATGAAGAGGTTGAGGAATTACTGGATGATCCATTATTTTTTGAATTAAAAAATGTACGTATTGTTGGCGTAATGGGAATGGCTACATTCACCGAAAATTCTGAGCAGATATCAAACGAATTCAACCTTTTGGCAACCTATTTCGCAAAATTATCATCCAATCAATTTAAGTTTGCTGATTATTTTAAAGAAATATCAATGGGAATGAGTGGTGACTATCAATTGGCAGTTGAGGCTGGTAGCACAATGGTTCGTGTAGGTAGCGCCATCTTTGGTTCTAGATAGAAAATTAAACACTATCCGTGATTTAATATAATTACAGCGGTTCTATACCTTATTATTGCTAGCTTTGTGCGTTCTAAAATTAAAAAAAGTGGAAATAGCAAAAATCGTTCTCAAAGCAGGTAAAGATAAATCAATTCAAAGAAAACACCCTTGGATTTTTTCTGGTGCAATCAAAACTATTACTGGACAAGTACAAGAAGGTGATTTCGTTCAAATTGAAGCAAATAAAGGAAGACATCTTGGGTATGGTCATTATCAAAATGGTAGTATAGCAATCCGTGTACTTTTGTTTGGTACGGAAGAGTTAAAAGACAACCTTTACGAGGACAGAATTCAATCTGCTTATAATTTGAGAGAATCATTGGGTTTAATGCACAATGAAAACACCAATATTTTTAGACTAATTCATGCCGAAGGAGATTTTTTACCAGGCTTAATCATAGATCATTACGCAGGTCACCTTGTTGTTCAATGCCATAGTATTGGAATGTACAAGGATATCGATAAAATTAAGAATGCTTTAATTAAGGTTTTTGGAAAAGAATTAAAATCAGTTTATTTAAAATGTTCTGGAACGTTACCTAAAGATTACGAAGGTTATACAGGGGACACATATATTTATAAAGAAGCGGAAACACCACAAATTGCTTTAGAATATGGCAATAAATTTGCTATCAATTGGGTAACAGGTCAAAAAACAGGTTTTTTTATTGATCAGCGAGAGAACAGAGCATTATTAGCAAGATATGCAAAAGGCAAAAAGATATTGAATACTTTCTGTTATTCTGGAGGCTTTTCAGTTTTTGCTTTAAACGCTGGAGCAACTTTGGTTCATTCGTTGGATGCTTCACAAAAAGCAATTGACTTAACCGATGAGAATATTGAATTAGGTAAATTCAAACCTGAGCAACATAAATCTATAGTTGCCGATGCGATGGAATATATTAAAGATCTTCCTGAAGATTATGATTTGATAATTCTTGATCCTCCGGCTTTTGCTAAGCACAGGAATGCAAAACACAATGCCGTTCAAGGTTATAAAAGGCTCAATGCTCACGCAATGCGTCAAATAAAACCAGGTGGAATTATTTTCACATTCAGTTGCTCACAAGTTGTAGATAAAACATTGTTTACTAATACAATTATTGCTGCAGCAATCGCAGCAGAGCGTAACGTTCGAATTTTGGAGCAATTGCACCAACCAGCTGATCACCCTATCAATTCAACCCATCCTGAAGGTGAGTATCTAAAAGGATTGGTGATTCAGGTTGAATAAAATGAAAGAATTTTCATACCGCAAAATACTATCTATCACTGGACCTTTAATGTTCGGTACTTTCATACAGTCTATAGTTACTTTCACTGATGCTATTTTTATCAGTGAATTAGGTGAAATATCTATTGGTGCATTTGGCAATGGAAGTTTGATGTATATCGCATTCTTCATGTTCTGCAGAGGCTTATCTGATGGTGCGCAAATAATGATTGCACGATACGAAGGAGAAAAGAACTACCCTTTAATAGGCGAAACAGTCTTTCATACAAAAGTTTATCAACTCCTCATCTCAGCCATTATATTCAGTATTATTTTAATATTTGGTCAAAGCATTATATACGGAATTGCTAATTCGAACCTAATTGCTGCAGAAATGTATGATTTTATTCGTTTTAGGGGAATAGGTCTTTTTTTTGCTGCTCAATATTTAACCTTAGTCGCTTTTTTAATAGGTATTGGTAGAACTAACTTAATTTTAATATCAGCTGTAATCATTGCTATAACAAATATATTTCTCGACTATGTTTTGGTTTTTGGACATTTTGGTTTTCCAGAACTTAAATTGATTGGTGCACCAATTGCATCTTCTATTGCTGAAATAGTTGGATTCATAGTTTTATACGTTGCAATTAAATATGCCAAAAACTTCAATAAATATGCGATTTTTGTTAAACATAAATTGAACTATAAAAAATACATCCCATTATTGCAACTCAGTATACCTTTAATGTTCCAGGGAGTACTTTCGTTGAGCACTTGGCTAGTATTCTTTACACTTATCGAACATAAAGGAACAGCAGAATTAGAAGCCTCTTTGAATATTAAATATATTTATTTCCTCGCATTTGTTCCAATATTCGGATTTGCCGCATCCACAAAAACCATTATTAGTAACTTAGTTGGTCAAGGAAAACAACATTTAATCATTAAAGCACAATTTAAAATCATCTTACTATCAGTAATTTTTATCTTATTCTTTTTTCACGGCGCCGTGCTGTACCCAGAAGTTTTGGTGAGGATGGTCAATCAAAATCCCAACATTGGCGAAAACACATTGAATAATAGTGTCGAGATATTAAAATTTGTGAGTGGCTCTATCCTACTCTACTCTGTTGTCGTTGTTTTGTACAATACAATAGCTGGCCTTGGTAAAACACGTATTTCATTTTGGATTGAAGCAATGGGGATTTTATGTTATTTAACCGCTTGTTATTTATTCATTGTTCGATGGGATTGGAACATACGAGATGTTTGGACAGTTGAGTATGTTTACTTTTCCAGTTTAGGCCTTTTCAGTATTATTTATCTTATATATTATAAATTTAAAAAACTTAATTATGAAACATAGCGTAATATTTATGGGTACACCTGATTTTGCCGTAGCATCATTAAATGCGTTATTAGATAACAATATTGATGTCAAAGCAGTTATTACAAGTCCTGATCGCCCAGCAGGTCGTGGTCAAAAAATAGCGATGTCTGCTGTAAAAGAGTTTGCTTTATCTAAAGACATACAGGTATTACAACCAACCAATTTAAAAGATGATGCATTTATAGCATCATTAAAAGATTTAAATGCTTCACTATTTGTTGTTGTTGCTTTTAGAATGCTTCCTGAAATAGTTTGGGCAATGCCTGAATTAGGTACGATTAATCTGCATGGATCTTTACTTCCCCAATACAGAGGAGCTGCACCTATTAATTGGGCAGTGATAAATGGCGAAGAGCAAACAGGCGCGAGTACTTTCTTTATTGAAAAAGAAATTGATACAGGTAAGATAATAGATACGGTGAAGATAGCTATCGGTCCAAATGATACGGCAGGTATAGTCCATGATAAATTAATGATTCAAGGGGCTCAATTATTAGCCAAATCTGTTCAGGAAATATTTGAAGGAAAAGTGAATGCAATCGCTCAAGACAATTCGACTTTGACCGACCTTCAAAAACATGCGCCGAAAATTTTTAAACCTGATTGTAAAATTGACTGGAATAATACTAGCGAAACAATCCACAATAAGATTAGAGGTCTATCTCCTTATCCGACTGCATGGACAGAAATAGTAAATGATACGCAAAAAAAATCTCTAAAATTATTCCACAGTGAAATTGTGAATGATTCAAAATTGGAAGTCGGTCAAGTTACTGTAGCAGAAAATGAATTATTTATTGGCACAAACAATGGCAGTATTAAAATCATCGAATTACAACTAGAAGGTAAAAAGAAAATGAAAACTTCGGACTTCCTAAAAGGTTTTAAATTTGAAGAATGGCAAATTGTCAATAAATAAATCCTTTCGAACTGATTTAAACCAATATTCTTTTTGACGAGTTTTTCGTCATCAGCTTGCTTACTTTTTTATTTCATTAAAAACAGGTATTAAATGTAGCAAACCGTTATTAATTCGAGGAATTCACATTGGCATTATTTCTTAACGTAGTATTTATATTCTAGTCATATTGTTAAAAAAATATCTATCAACACGTCTAAAACCTAGTAAAACAGCGGTTTCAAGGTGCACTTATCAACATTTTGCCGATTTTATTAACAAAATAAAATAATTTTATCTCTAAAACCTTGCAGGATAAGGATTTTAAGATATATTTGTTGGGATAACAAATTTTTAACCAAATAATTAAATTAATTATGAACAAATCAGAATTAGTTGAAGCTATCGCTTCAAACTCAGGATTATCAAAAGCAGACTCTAAAAGAGCATTAGAAGGATTCATCACTGCTACAGAAGGAGCACTTAAAAAAGGTGATAAAATCTCTTTAGTTGGATTCGGATCATTTTCAATTTCAAATAGAGCAGCAAGAACAGGAAGAAATCCTCAAACAGGAAAAGAAATTAAAATTGCAGCTAAAAATGTAATTAAATTTAAAGCTGGTGCAGATTTATCTTCAAAAGTAAACTAATCAACAGTTTTTAAGACATTAAAGCGTTTGTCCATTGGACAAACGCTTTTTTTATGAAATGAAATTAAATTTTGGCAAATGGAAAAAAAAGCTTGGTTATTAGAAAAATTCTACGAACATATTTCTGAGAATAAAAAAACATTGTTCGATTCCATTATTCAACAAAGGACTAGGCATGTCACTGTGGCTTTAGAAAACATTTTCCAACCTCATAACGCAAGTGCAGTTTTACGTTCATGCGATTGTTTTGGTGTTCAAGACGTACACGTGATTGAAAACACGAATGAATATGTACCAAATCGAGAGATTGATATGGGCTCTTCTAAATGGTTAAACATTCAACATTACAGTGAAACGGAGAATAATACTTTAGAGTGTATCAATAAATTAAAAGCAAAAGGTTATAAGATTGTTGCCACAACTCCCCATGAAAACGATTCGTTTATTGATGAACTTCCAGTAGACCAACCTGTTGCTTTACTTTTCGGGACTGAGGCTACCGGATTATCACAATTGGCATTAGACAATGCAGATGCTTTTGTAAAATTGCCAATGTATGGATTTACTGAAAGCTATAATATTTCCGTTTCTGTTGCCCTCGCTTTGTTCAATATTACTGAACGCATGCGTAAAACTGAAAATTTAAATTGGCAATTAAGCGATGAAGAATCCGTAGACATTCGTTTAGAATGGGCTAAAAAAGTAGTAAAACATTCAGAAAAGGTTGAATCTATCTTAAATGCTCGCTATCCATTCTAACTTCTGTTCTTTAAGTTTTTAATTGTTTTATTAAAATCATTTCGAATTTGATCTTGAATTCGATGTTGACCAGCCTTTACAACCAATTCACCATTTGCAAAAGTACCTGCTAACATTGCGGCATCCGTAGCATAGAGAATTGTAGATGCTAAATCTTCTTTTCTTGTATTCGCCAATAATGGGACTTGAGCATCTATCATGACACCATTAAAATAATCTCCAATTTCAAAATAAGCAACAGCTTTTTTATTCATTGCTTTACGCCCAGCCTTCCAACTCATGGCAATGGCATATTTGCCACTATCTCCTTCTTCTGTCGAATAAAAAGTATTCCTTTTGTGGCTGATCAATCTTTGACCGTAATCCAATATTCGCAGCTCTTCTAATGGATTAATTCCAATATGACTATCAGTTCCAATACTCCAATTCCCTCCTAATGATTGAAATTGTCGCAAAGGAAAAATTCCATCGCCAAGATTCCCTTCAGTCGAAGGGCATAAAACGACATTCGCACCACTTTTAGCAATACCTTCGGTTTCCATATCAATTAAATGGGTAGCATGAACTAAATGATATCTATCATTCATTTCAATATTATTCAACATCCACTCTACTGGTCTTTGCCCCAAGTAAGCAATCGAATCTTCAATCTCCTTCAACTGTTCCGAAACATGAATATGAAAAGGCAAGTCTTGTGGACCATTAGCAGCCAATTCAGCGATAACTTTTGGTTCAACACCTCGCATTGAGTGGATTCCAATACCCAAATTAGCATGTTGATATAAATCGGTAGACTGCTCTGAAGCTTCCAATAATTTTAAATAATCATCTTTTGAGGCTGATATAAATCGAATTTGTCCTGCGTTTGGCGCTTTACCAAACCCACCTTTCTGATAAAAAATAGGAACCAATGTGATACCTATCCCTACTTTCTTTGCTGCCGCGACTAAACGCTCGCCCATTTCTGATAAATTAGCAAATTGTTCACCGTTTTTTTCATGATGAACATAATGGAATTCTGCAACATGCGTATAACCATGGCGCAACATTTCGCTGTATAACATCGTAGCGATATGCTCTAAGTCATCTGGACCAATCCGAAGAGCCAAGTCATACATCGCTTCACGCCATGACCAGAAATCGTCTGGTGTTTGATTTGTAGCATGTCGTTCTGCCAATCCTGCCATCGCGTATTGAAAAGCATGAGAATGTGCATTTTGAAAACCTGGTATTAAATAATTATCGAATGCTTCACTAATCGGATGACTCGTTGAAGATGCAACTTCAAGAATTCGACCTTCATCATCTACACGAACAAAAGCTGGAATAATCCAATCTGAATTATCTAATAGCCCCTTAAATTGATAAGTTTTCATTTTCTAAATTTATTGAAAACCAAATTTAGAATTATTATTTAAGGCTTTTGAATTATAGTGAGCTAATTTGAATGAATCACTAACAAAGGTTCCTTTATTCTCCCTTCAATTTTCATCAACAATGATTATATTTAGCACATGAAAATTGCCGAAATCACAGCCTATTTAGAAGGCATCGCCCCATTATCGAGTCAAGAATCGTACGATAATTCGGGCTTAATCGTAGGTCAACCCAACACAGAAATCACAAATGCACTTATCTCATTAGATTGCACTGAAATAATTGTTGACGAAGCAATTGCTCGAGGATGCAATTTAATTATTGCACATCACCCGATTGTTTTTAAAGGTTTAAAAAAATTCAATGGCAGCAATTATGTCGAACGAACGATTATTAAAGCCATCGAAAATAAAATTGCTATCTATGCTATACACACCAATTTAGACAATTCTAAACAAGGTGTTAACTATAAAATAGGCAAATTATTAGGGATAAATAAGCCACACATTTTAGCGCCAAAAAAGAACAACTTAATTAAGCTAATCACTTATTGCCCAAACGATTATACCGAATCAATTAAAGCATCACTTTTCGAAGGTAATGCAGGAGAAATTGGGGATTATTCAGAATGTAGTTTTTCACATCAAGGAATTGGCACATTTAAGGCGAATGAAGATGCAAATCCTTTTGTTGGAGATAAAGGAGAGCAACATCGAGAAAACGAAACAAGGATAGAAGTTGTGCTTAATTCGCATATCGTTAAAAAAGTAATTAAGAATTTATTAGCAGCTCATCCTTATGAATCTGTTGCATACGATTTAATTCCATTAGCGAACATTCATCTCGACGAAGGGGCAGGTATGTATGGGGAATTAGAAGTAGCAATGGATGAAGTAGATTTTTTAAATAAAATCAAGTCCATTTTTAATTGTGGTATCATTCGACATACAGCATTGCGAAATAAGTCAATAAAAAAAGTAGCATGGTGTGGCGGAGCAGGAAGTTTCTTGTTAAATCAAGCAAAAGGAATAGGCGCAGATATTTTTATTACGGGTGATTTTAAATATCACGAATTTTTTGACGCTGAAAATCAACTAATTATTGCAGATATTGGACATTTTGAAAGCGAACAGTTCACAATTGAGCATTTAGGTTATTTATTAAGAAAAAAATTCCGTACATTTGCACCTTGTTTAACCGAAAATAATACGAATCCGGTAAAATATTTTTAATACATGGCAACGAAAAAAGGATTAGATCAAACCATTGAAGAAAAGCTTAATAGCTTATTTGAATTGCAACAAATAGACTCTGCAATTGACAAAATTCGCACAGTTAGAGGTGAATTACCTTTGGAAGTTGAAGATTTAGAGGCTGAAGTAGAAGGTTTAACGACTCGTTTAGATAAACTTACTGAAGAGAAAACTGAATTAGATACCTTAATCACTGATCGTAAGAATATGATCAAAGATGCGAAGGCTAGTATCAAAAAATATACAGAGCAACAAAAGAATGTTCGAAACAACCGTGAATATGATTCTATTTCAAAAGAAATTGAATTCCAAGGTTTAGAAATTGAACTTTCTGAAAAAAAGATTAACGAAGCTAAGGCTAAAATTAGTCATAAAGAAGAAATCATTGAAGCTTCAGCTTCTCGTTTAAAAGAGAGAACAGCTGATTTAGATTTGAAGAAAAAAGAATTAGCTGAAATTTCTGCTGAGACTGAAAAGGACGAAGAAAAATTGTTCAAACGTTCGGATAAAGCAAGAAAAGACATCGAAGATAGATTAATTAGAGCTTACGATAGACTAAGAAATAATTCAAAAAATGGATTAGCTGTTGTAAGTATTGAGAGAGATGCTTGTGGAGGTTGTTTTAATAAAATACCACCACAAAGACAAATCGATATCCAAGCACGAAAAAAATTAATCGTTTGTGAACACTGCGGACGTATTTTAGTTGAGCCATTAGTTGAGGCTTAAAAAATAAACTTAACGCCCTTATTCATTCATTTGAATAAGGGCGTTTTTTTATGCCATAATTTGGCGTGAATTTGAAATAGCAATGTTATATTTATATAAAATTTTATTAAATGGGATTATTAGACGGAAAGGTTGCAATTATAACTGGTGCCTCAAGAGGTATTGGTAAAGCTATAGCTGAAACATTCATCGCACAAGGTGCAACTGTTGCATTTAGTTATTTATCATCTGATGAAAAAGCAAATGCTTTGGTGAAAGAATTAACTGCCAATGGTGGAATTGCAAAAGGTTTTAAATCGAATGCGGCGGAATTTGATGCTGCTCAGAATTTGGCTGATGAAGTCATGAAAGAATTTGGGAAGATTGACATTTTAGTTAATAACGCAGGCATCACAAGAGATACGTTATTGATGAGAATGAGTGAAGAACAATGGGACGAAGTGATGAACACGAATCTTAAATCGGCTTTTAACATGACGAAAGCTGTATTGAAACCGATGTTAAAAGCTAGATCAGGTTCAATTATTAATATGAGTTCTGTTGTTGGTGTGTCGGGTAATGCTGGCCAAACAAATTATGCAGCCTCAAAAGCTGGCATGATTGGCTTTACAAAATCTGTTGCTTTAGAATTAGGATCAAGAAATATTCGTTGTAATGCAATTGCTCCTGGATTTATTGAAACAGAAATGACCGGCGCACTAGACGAAACAGTTGTTCAAGGATGGAGAGACTCTATTCCTATGAAACGAGGAGGAACTCCTGAAGATGTAGCAAATACGACAGTATTTTTAGCTTCCGATTTATCAGGATATGTAACTGGACAAACCATCAACGTTTGTGGCGGTATGAATACTTAAAAATAATATTAGAATATTTTAAAAGCACCATCTTTAATTTAAAGGTGGTGCTTTTTTTTCGTCATTTTATTTATGTTGTTCACAAATTAAATAACTGGATTTGTATATCTGTTTTACATACTTTATGACTATTCTATAAATTAGCCAGCAACTCCCAATGCTTGTGAGAGCCATAAATTTCAACTATGAGACTACTTTTTATTATTTTATCGTTTATTCTATTGTTTATTTGCCTTTCAAGCACAGCTTTAGCACAAGGTTGTGTTGCTGTTAGATCAATGAGTTGCAGCGCTGGAACTCACGGAAGTGAATTAGGTATTTTAAATAAAAACGATTGGCAACTCTCTGGCAATTACCAATATTTTGAATCTTACCGACATTTTAGAGGTGATGTTGAAGAAAAAGAGCGCGTAGCTCATCATACACAAGTATTTAATTTTTCAAATTCTGTAGATTTAGGCATTCGCACAGCACCAACAAATCGTATTAACTTGACATTAAATATTCCCATATTATTCTTTAAAAGAAGTTCACTGTACGAACATTATGGCAATTCATCAGTCTCAAATCCTGAGCAGAAAAGATTTGAAACAGATGCACAAGGTATTGGTGACATTCGATTGACGGCAAACTATTGGTTATTCAATCCCGCTAATACAAAGGCTAAGGGAAATGTTTCAATTGGTGGAGGAATAAAAATCCCTACCGGGAATTCAAACTTTCAAGGAGAATTCCATAAACTTGATCAGAACGGGAATGATAGTATTGCTTATAAAGCTGTCGATCAATCAATTCAGTTAGGCGATGGAGGTTGGGGTATCATTCTACAAACAGAATTCATTGGCAAATTAAATAAAAAAACTACCTTTTTTGGGAATGCCTTTTACTTATCTAATCCTATGGCGACCAATAAAACCATGACAAGAGGATCAATTTTAGGTGTTGATCCCTTAATTTCCCACCACTCTATTCCCGATCAATATTCTATTCGTTTTGGTGTCAATTATGTTTTTTATGAAAAGCTAGGGTTATCATTCAACCTTGGGAATCGATTTGAAGGGGTTACAAGTAAAGATTTAATAGGATCGAGTATTGGTTATCGCCGACCTGGTTATATCTACTCTATCGAGCCAGGAATCAGTTATAATAAAAATTTATGGAGCTTTAATCTGAGTGTACCTGTTGCAATCTACAGAAACCGTATTAAAAGTCAATACGACTTAGCAGACCCTACTGGACAAAGACATGGAGATGCTGCATTTGCCGATTATTTGATCAATTTTACGTTCGTTTACAAGATTGAAAAAATGAGTACGAATCATAATTTTATGGTAACAGATATTGAATAAAAATTCAATTTATTTCTACCTTTTCCAAGATTCCTTATATTTACGTTTCGCGGATTGCTGAATAGCTGTCCTAATAATCTGATTATCCGAACCGAATTTATACAATGTTTGCAACAAATATCACGAAAGAAGAAATAAACCAATTACGTTTGGATAAATACAATGGTGTTATTGAGCTAATTGATGATATAACTAAAGTAAAACAGGCATTTAAAGAAATTAATAAATTCGACTATTCTGGTTTTGACACAGAGTCCAAACCTGTATTTGTAAAAGGACAATTTAATGATATTTCACTTGTTCAAATTGCAACAGCTGACAAAGCATATTTATTCCGTATCCATTTGACTGGAATTACTGACGAAATGATAGCTTATTTTAAAAATGATAAACACTTAAAGATTGGTGTAGGACTGCGTGATGATATTATCGGTTTACAGAAAATCAGCCCATTTAAGGCTGGAGGGTTTGTTGAATTGAATGAAATCGTTAATAAAATCAACATTGAAGCAAACGGATTACGAAAGTTAACGGCAATAATCTTAGGATTTAGAATCTCAAAAAATGCGCAAGTATCTAATTGGGAAGCCCCTGAATTAAGTAAGAAACAGGAAATTTATGCTGCAACTGACGCATGGGTTTGTTATGAAATGTATCAACGCCTGCTTGCTTTGAATATTAAATAATATCTAACTTTTAATTATTATGAATTCGGTATCAAATGCAAATCCGTTTTCATTTGAAAACTTTGGTTCTCCTCCCAATTGATCCGTCAATATTTGCACCAATTCAAAGCCAAGAGTGTTTAAATTATCAAAATCGACATCTTTTGATAATCCAGGACCTTCGTCATGATAATGTAAAGAATAGGTACTCTCTTTTATATAGTCAATTCTTATTTCAAAATTTACCTCTCCCATTTCATTCGCTCCATACTTCATAGAGTTTGTAATTAATTCATTAATAATTAAACCTAATGGCATGGCTTCTTGAATTGTAATCACAAGGTTATTCGTTACTATTTTTGATTGAATTTTCTTTTGACTAAAACCTTCACATACTGCATCTACTAGTGAATTAAAATAAATTGACATTTCAATTTCGTCTAAACTATTCGTCCCATAAAGATTTTCATGAACAATCGCCATCGAACGAATGCGGTTTTTAGCTTCCAATAATGGCTCAGACAATCTTTTATCAGTCAATTGATTCGCATGTAAATTTAAAAGACTTTGAATGATTTGAAAATTGTTTTTAACCCTGTGGTGGATTTCCTTCAAAAGTAATTTTTTCTCCTCTAAGCTTTTTGAGATAATGGCTTTTTGATTCGTTGTTCGTTTAAATTGACGGTAAATGACATAAAACAATCCCCCCAATAAGCAGCTAAAGATCACTAAACTTATGGCCAATCTATTTTTCTCTTGGATAAAAAGTTCGTGTTTTTCGATTTTGAATTGTTGCTGTTGAAGCACTAATTCATTTGCAATATTCATTCTATATTCTTCTTCCTTCCATCTTCTCTCTTCATCTTCTAAATTCATAGCCATGCCTGCATCAAAAGCCAATAAATTAGACTCTAATTCTAAAAACTCTGAAGCATATTTATATGCAGTTTCATAATCTCCTTTTCGCTCATATGCCAACATCAAACAATTGCAAGCTTTTTCATGGTCACTAATTAAATCATCAGTTCCACTCGTCGCCATATAGCCTTCTAAACATCTATTAATTGCTAAATCTAAATCGCCTACCTCTAAATCATATAAACCTAAATAAATGCTAATAACCTCGAATGCGTGCAGGAAGGTACCTCCTGAATTATACTTTTCCAATACTTCATCGTATATTTTTCTAGCCTTTTCCTCCTCATTATTCTCTGTATGAATGATTAATAAATACTTCTCAATAAAGCCATAGTAGAATTCAAGTTTATTATTTTTAATATAATCTCGACCACGTAAAAAATATTCCATTGCTTGTGCTGTATCTCCAACATGGATCATCTCTTTTGCTAAATTTAATTCTATCTCTAAAATCTTTAATGAATCGCCTAACTTTACCGCATAATCGTATGCCTCTTCTAATGTTTGCTCTGCTTTTTTATGCATACTAGATTGACAATCAATATCTGCTTTACGAATCAAACTCAATAAATAATTAAGTTTTAAAGTTTTAGCACATGAATCAGTCAAAGCGACTGAATAAATCTTCATACATTCCATTAACAATTGAGAAGCACTTTTTAAATCGCCTTTATGCAGTAGCATCCTGACTTTATTATTGGCGACCGAGACGTAACTTACACTATCCCCCTTCTCCAATGATACAGCAAGACTAGAATCAAGGTAGTTTAAAGCTGATTCGTTTTCTCCAATTGCCTGCTTGTAAAGTGACATGCCATGTAAATAGTTGGGATAGGCATAAGAATCAACTGTTATATAACTTCGATACAACTGCAAATAATGTTGAAGCGAATCAACATCTCTAAAAACATAATAACCTAATAAATCCCCTATGGCCTCAATCTTTACAGAGTCGGAAAAATCACCTTTCACAATTTTGAGTTTTTCTCTTGTATCCACCTGACTATTGCCTTTCAATGGAATCCATAGCAATAACAAAAACACTAAAATTTGTTTCATTCGGATCAAGTTTTTCAACCTTTCAAAAGAATAATTATTCAAATTATGCATTGCGAAAAAATCAATTTTTTCGTTTTATTAAAAATTCGGTCCTTAAGGTAAAACCGCTCTCATTGGTAATAATCACTTCACCATTCAATTGTTTAATTAAAATTTGCACCAACTCTAAGCCAAGAGAATTTAAATTCTCAAGATCAATTTCTTCAGGAATTCCGGGGCCAATATCATGATAGTACAATGAATATACATCTTCATTTATATGTTCAAATTTTATTTCAAAAAATATGTCACCATCTTCGTTGGCACTATATTTAACCGAATTTGTTATCAATTCGTTTAAAATCAACCCCAGTGGAACGGCCTCATCAATCGTTACAATTAGATCATTCGTTTGTACTTTAGACTTAATTTTTTTTCGATCAAAGCCTTCACAAATCGAATCAATTAAGGAACTAAAATAACCGGCCATTTCTATTTCACCAAGACTTGTAGTACCGTATAAATTCTCATGTACCATTGCCATGGATCGAATTCTGTTCCTAGCCTCGAGTAAAGGTTCAGAAAGCAGTGGATCATTTAATTGATTCGCGTGAAGATTTAGTAAACTTTGAATCACTTGAAAATTATTCTTCACACGATGATGAATCTCTTTTAGTAAAACCTGCTTATCATTCATCTTCTTTGAAATCAACTTTTTTTGCTTTTGAGCTTTTTGATTGAGCAAAAAAACGACACTAATTAATCCCAATAACAAAAAGATAAAAATGTTAAGAAAAATCGTTAATTGAGATCTGTCTTTTATTAATATATTTTGTTTCTCTAGCGTAAATGCCTGCTTTTGCTTCAATAAACTATTCGCTAACATCGTTTTGTGTTGCTCATCACTTGTATTCGATCTAACTTCTTGGATATTCAGAATCAGTTGTGAATCAAAAATAACTGACGCTTCACTAATTTTGATTAATTCCTTCACGTAAAACAAAGCCTTTTCATAGTCTTTGATCCCAATATATGCGGTTTTTAAACATTCACAAGCCTCTTCCTGGTTTGCTGCATAATTATCCAAATTCATCTTATCCAATCCAGCATGACAACGCTTAATTGCCAAATTATAATTCCCAACAGCAATATCATAATTCCCCAGCATCAAATCCATATATCCATTAGTATAGGCTCTATATCCATCTACATTTTTATCAATCAATTTTAAATCCTCATAAACCTCCTTCGCTTTATCTAATTTATTTTGCTTAATATAGATTTGAAGTAGCATAGACTCGGGGATACCAAAATAAATCTCTATTTTATTGTCATTTATATACTTACGACACGCTATAAAAAGAGGAAGTGCAGCATCATAATTTTCTAGTTTATAATACCCTTTTGCTATATTGAGTTTCGACTCGCATATCCTGATACTATCTCCTAGCTTAATTACTATATCGAATACTTCCTTATGCGTGTGCAAAGCTTTTTTATATTGACCAGACTTTGATTCAATTCTAGCTTTATACTCCATTAGTTTTGTATAATCAAGTAATAGTTGATCAGAATGTTCTCCAGCTAAAAGTTGTTTAGAAATCTCTAAATTTTCAACAATTAGTTCAACTGCAGATTTATAGTCTTCTATCACTAAACGCCTTCTAATTTTTGAATTACTCACGTCAATATATGCTTCTAAATCATCAATCTTTAAGGCCATTTGAATTGCTGAGTCGATATAAGTTTCAAATAATTCAAATTTTTCTTTCCTACGATAATAAATAGATAGTCCTTTTAGGACACTTACATATTCTTTCGAATCTTGTTTCAATAGAGGCTTATAAGCTTCTATATAGTAGAATAAAGAATCTAAATCACGAACAGAATAATAAGAAGCCAATTGAAACCCAGCTTCAGTTTTGATACTATCATTCTTCCCATCATTCAACAGCCTGATATGCTCATGTACATCGAATTGAGCACTCGTATTTAGCGAAAACAATAAAACGACGAATACAACACAAGGGAATTGAATTTTCAGTAAGACTGAACTAAGGGATATTTGGGATACCTTAAATAAATACATGAAAACTACTATAATCGGAACAAATAAACTGCTTTTTTCGGAAGTGACAAAGTATAGTTGTGCTTAAATCTAATATTAGCGTAAATAGCCTTTGATTCGTTAACTCAGCGACTTATAATTGACGGGTCTCCTTTTGAAGAATATTGATCCACATTTAGCTTTTAATATTGACTTAAATATTCTTAGTATAATCATCCCAATTTTCAGGTTTTGGCTCTTTTAATTTGCCAAGAGATTTTGCTACGATTAATGATACCGTGGCATCACCTGTCACATTGATTGTTGTCCGCAACATATCTAACGGCCTATCTACAGCAAAAATAAGGGTTAACCCAATTGCAATTTCTTCTGGTGTAAATTTACCTACTGCCTGTAACACAATAACCAACATCACCATTCCTGCTCCAGGAACAGCAGCTGAACCTATTGATGCCATCAAAGCAGTCAATATAATGACTAGTTGATCTCCAAAAGTCAAGTCTACTAATAATGCTTGAGCAATAAATACTGCTGCTACAGCTTGATACAAACTAGTACCATCCATATTAATTGTAGCACCAACTGGCAATACAAAAGATGACACTTCTTTATCTACCCCCATATGCTCTTCTACCCGCTCCATCGTAACCGGTAAAGTTGCCGCGCTGCTACTTGTTGTAAATGCCAATAATTGAGCTGGGGCTAATTGTTTTAAAAACCACCACGGATTTCTTTTTACAATCAATCCAACGAGTGTTAAGTAAAATCCAATCATTAAACCTAATCCCAAAGTAACTGTGAGTGCATATTTAATTAAAGCCATTAATATTTCAGGACTTTCTGACGATACAACTACTGTTGCCAACAATGCAAACACTGCAAATGGTGCAGTCAACATGATTAAATCAACCATTTTTAAAACAATATCATTGAGTCCATCAAAAAAGCTTTTTATTGTTTTTGTGCGTTCGTCTGGCACCAATAACATTGCAATACCAAAGAATATGACAAAGAAAATCACTTGCAACATGCTTCCATTATTTCCTAGTGCTGCGAATAAATTCGATGGAATCATATTTTCAATAAAATCCAAAGGTCCAGAATTGGCTTGCGAATCTGCTGTCATTAATTTGCTTGTAACACCTTCGTTTCCAGCGTATGTTGCCGTCATGGTGTCAATGGTTTTTTGTGAAATTCCATTACCGGGTTTTATGATATTCACAACCAATAAGCCTATAGTAATCGCCACTACCGTAGTACCAACATAGATTAATATAGAACGACCTCCAATTTTAGCGAATTTTGAAATATCCTTTAAGTCAGAAATTCCTTTTAAAAGTGATGCTACAATTAAAGGAATCGCAATCAATTTTAGTAAGTTGACGAAAATAGTTCCAAATGGCTTAATCCAATCTATTGTAAAGTTTTTCCCCCAGCTTATTTGTGTCATGATAAAGCCGAAAACCAGGCCAATTAACATTCCTGCTAGAATTTTTAAATGCAAAGGGATTTTTTTAGAAAACATAAATTGTGAATTATAATTTTTGATTTTGTCTCACTATGAAAATATCACGACAGCATAAAAATAATCATATTGCTCTAAAAACAGAGGATTACAGCGTAAAAAGACGGATGAACAAAGCCTAAATCAGAAGATTGAAAGATCATTAAACTGTGCTTATTCAATTCTATCTTTTATGCTATTCATTAGTAAACAAACCATTACCTATTCCCTCTTTTAAAAAGTTCGCCTTTGACGAAGATAATAATTAGGTGTTTAAACAAAAAACATTCTTATTTCCCGAAATTAAAGGGACTCAATTATTTCCCTCCACCAACAATCTGCACCGTTCCTTGGCCAACTAATGTTGTACCATTATCAGTAATTGCTTCGTAAGTATAGAAATAAACCCCGTCATTACATTTAGAACCATTCATATCTGTACCATCCCAAGTATCAGTAATTGCACTCATTTCGGTTTTGGTAATCCCCCAACGGTCAACAATTACACATTTAAATTCGGCAATAGATTTTGATTTAAACTCAAAAGTGAATAAATCATTTGCTCCATCACCGTTCGGACTGAAAATATTGACATTATCGAATTCTATTGGTGAATAAACGATGATATTCTTGCATAATGTATCTGTACATCCGTTTTTATTGATCGCTACTAAACAAACATCTACATCATAAGAGTCATCTCTTGGTTCATAAATTTTATCGAATGATTCGTTTAAATCTTCGCTTAAAATCCACATGCCTTGTGGACTGTCAAAATTCCAGAAGAAAGTAGTGTCCGCCAAAGGATTGAATGGATTGGCAAAGTGCTCTGACAAGTTCACAAAATGTGCATCAATCTCAGCCGTTCCTTTATAGTTGGATGTAAATTGATCTGATGTGATTTCGAAATTAGCTCTTGGATTTAAAGAATCTACTGTGATCGTTTCTGTCAAAGTACAACCATTAGCATCGGTAGCAACCATTTGATATTCTCCTGGATTTAAAC
>NZ_KK211320.1:0-1821 GCF_000621625.1 Crocinitomix catalasitica ATCC 23190 | reverse complement strand
AAAACTGATTGACCTAAACAAATAATTTCTTCGTCAACTGCTGCCACTACTTCTGGTGGACCATGAACAGTAATTTCAACTTCAAACTCACAATCTAAAGGATCGTCACTCGTTGCTGTGTAGGTATAAACTCCTTCCGCGTCAATTCTAAAAGGAACACCATCAACAACTCCGTCAGACCAAGTAATTGTTCCACCAATTTCGGAGGCTGCTTCTAATGTAACTTCTTCTCCAACACAAATATCTGTTGAGGAAACTGTCGTTGTTAGCTCTTCACAACTTTCGCCAACTCTAAAACCTAATTCTATAATGCCTATTTCATTTCCTCCATGTAATGAATTAACTTCAATTGTAACTTCATCAATTGCCGGATAAGATGTAAGAAAAGGAACCACAAAACCAAAACCAGAACCGTCAGGCATTGGAACAGTAAGTACTTCTGTAGCAATAGAAACTCCGCCAGAGAAAAACTCTAACGTTATATTATTTAGTGAATGATTCAATTCACAATCCGTAGACCATCCATTCCAAATATGCAATGCATCAATAGATGAGCTAGGTATGCCAACAGTTAATGTTCCAGTTGTAATTCCAGAACCCGAAATATAAGGTATTGGGCTAGCAACAGAACAGGTATTTGTAAAAGCATCCGTTAAAGGATCTGAAAATCCTGTTGCTTCGTTATATATGTTTTCAATAATCGTACTCCCTCCAAATTCACCTGCAGTTGTTGAAGCTGAAGTCGGTACAATATGCGTTTGACCTATTACAATACTATTACTAAAAAGTACAATTAATGTAATAAAAACAGCTTGAACTATTTTATTTAAGGTTGCTTTATTCATTTTTATTTTTTAATAGAGTGATTGTAAAATATATTTTTTCTTCCCCGTTCAAACCTTCAAAGAAGTAAGTGCCATTTGGACAAGCTGAAAAATCTATAATCGCGTATTCTTTTGCATGTGAAGTTGGTAATAAAATAGCGGGCTTAATAATTGAAGACTCATCATTTTTCATGATTTTAATCGTCTCCAAATCAACGTCATTTGCTAAAATTTTTATTTGATTTTGATTTAGGTTATATTCAATCTTGCCTTTAGTTTGATTGAGATGGATGACTTCTTGTGAAAACGTCATGAATATAAATCCAAACGTAAAAATTAGCATTGCGAATATATTTTTTCCCATTCTTTCAATAAATTTAATTCTGTTTTTGTAAAGACGTTAAATTTATCAAAATTGTTGCTTAAACAGGCTATATATCTAGATAAATCGATTATTGGACAACTAAACCATTAAGCAGAAGATGGAAAGCAAATCAGTTGAAGCACATAACTACCTAACTAACAAGTTTTAAATAAATACGGCGCTTCCTGTCAGAAACTAAGGTTATCCCCCTTTCTTCGAGTAGCCTTTAGCGAATAACGTTCTCCCTCTCTAAAGGCTCCGGAGAACAAGGCTCATTACTTACTATTATTTCCCTCCGCCAACAATCTGCACCGTTCCTTGGCCAACTAATGTTGTACCATTGTCAGTAATTGCTTCGTAAGTATAGAAATAAACACCGTCATTACATTTAGAACCATTCATATCTGTACCATCCCAAGTATCAGTAATTGCACTCATTTCGGTTTTTGTGATGCCCCATCGGTCAACAATTACACATTTAAATTCGGCAATTGATTTTGATTTAAACTCGAAAGTGAATAAATCATTTGCCCCATCACCATTCGGACTGAAAATATTGACATTATCGAATTCAATTGGCGAATAAACGATGATATTCTTACATAAAGTATCTGTACATCCATTTTTATTGAT
>NZ_JHXV01000034.1 GCF_000621625.1 Crocinitomix catalasitica ATCC 23190 | reverse complement strand
ATTACAACATTAGACTCAGAAGAGAATGAAGGACAACCTTCGTTTCTTGTACATCTTAGGAAATAAGTTGTTTCTGTCAACATTCCTGGATCATAAGATGCATCAGTATTTGCTCCTAGTGCAGGAGTCCAATAAGGCTCACCTGGTACAACTGGTACTAATACATTACTTTGAATCCATAAATATTCAACTGGACCGATACCACCTGAAGCAGGTGTTACACTTGTCAGCATTGCTGGATCGAATGGTCCACATGATTCTTGATCTTCAGCGATTAAGCCTGGATCAGTTACATCACAACAAACTGGTCTTCCAATAAGCACAGCTTCGTCAATCATTTCACATCCATTAGCATCCGTTACAGTTACAGAGTAAGTTCCGAAATCTAAATCTGAAACTGAAGCAGTAGTTGCTCCGTTGCTCCATAAATAAGAATAAGGCGCTTCACCACCAGTTACTATCACTTCTGCAGAACCGTCATGGCCTTCGCCATCACAAGTAGAAGCAGACGCAGTAACATCTATTACTAATAAGGCAGGATCAACTAAAGTAATTTCAGCTGTTACCATACAAGCATTTGAATCTCTAACAGTCACAGAATAAGTATCTGCACTTAAACCAGAAATTGAAGCTGTTGTTTCACCATTACTCCATAAATAAGTATAAGGAGTCGTTCCACCAGTAGCTAGTACTGAAGCAGTTCCGTCCTGATCACCATTACAAGTAATTTCTGTAGAACTTAGATCAAGGATTAAAGAATCCGGAGATACTACTTCAACTTCGTTAGTGTATTCACATCCGTTAGCATCAGAAATAATCACTGAATAAGTTCCAGCAGCTAAATCAGAAATTGTAGAAGTCGTTCCACCATTACTCCATAAATAAGTATAAGGAGATGTTCCACCACTTACTGTAGCAGTTGCAAATCCAGTCTCATCACCGTAACAAGCCACACTTGAACCGTACATAGTAGCAGTTAAAGCATCGGGAGCACTAATCTCAGCATCAGCAGATGCAGTACATCCGTTAGCGTCAGTAATAGTTAAAGAATAAGTTCCAACACCTAAACCAGCAATTGATTCAGTTGTTTCGCCATTGCTCCATAAATATGTAAATGGTGCTGTTCCACCTGTGATAGTTGAAGAAACAGTTCCATTAAGATCACCATTACACAATAAATCCTCAGCTGTAAGGCTCAGGTCAACTGCTGGGTGAATAATAATAGTAACAACGTTAGATTCTGAAGAGAATGCAGGGCATCCTTCATTTCTAGTACATCTTAAAAAGTAAGTCGTTTCTGTAAGAACACCTGGATCATAAGTTTCACCAGTATTAGCTCCTAAAGCTGCAGACCAATAAGGTCCACCAGGAATAACAGCTACTAAAGTATCACTTTGAATCCATAAATATTCTGGAGGTCCAACTCCACCTGAAGCAGGTGAAACGCTAGTAATTAACGCCGCGTCTGTAGGTCCACAATATTCTTGATCTTCGGCTATAATACCAGGATCAGTTACATCACAACAAGGAGCTCCAAGAAGTTCATAAACCTCTTCAACTTCACAACCTAAATCGTCAGTTACAGTCACAGTATAAGAACCTTCAGCTAATCCAGAGATTGTTGCTGTAGTTTCACCATTACTCCAAGCGTATGTATAAGGACCAGTTCCTTCAGAAGCCGTAGCTGTTAAAGAACCTGATTCAAGCGCATCACAAGTAGGTGCTGTAGCTACTTCAACTTCAACCGCTGGGCTTTCAGTTATAGTAATTGTCACCATATTAGATTCACCATAATACATATCACAACCTTCATTTCTTGAACATCTCAAGTAATAAGTAGTTTGAGACAATACACCAGGTGCATAACTCTCACCTGTTGCTCCAGGTATCATCGACCAATCTTCGTTACCAACAATATTAGGTACATTTACATGTGATTGCATCCAAACATATTCTACCGGACCAACGCCGCCAGAAGAAGGAGAAACACTTGTAATTTCATCAGGAGTTGTTCCTTCACAAATAGTTTGATTCGCAGCGATAACACCTGGAATAGTAATTGGACAACAATCAGGTAGTCCAGCTAATACTTCAGTTGCTTCAGTAGCACATTCATTTGCATCAGAAACAGTAACAGTATAAGAACCATTATCTACACCAGAAATAGTTGCAGTTGATTCACCATTACTCCATAAATAAGAATACGGCGCTGTTCCTAAAGAAGCAGTTGCCGTCAGATTTCCACCGTCTAAATCATCACATGTCGGTTCTGTTGCTGCTACTTCAACAGATGGACTTGGATTAACAGTGATTGTAATCATATTAGATTCACCAGTAAAAAAATCATCACAACCAACATTTCTTGAACATCTCAAGAAATAAGTCGTTTCAGTTAAAGGTCCTGGAGAATAACTTGCAGAATTTGCTCCAGCTATACCAGACCAATGAGGACTATCAACATAATTTGGAACATCAACTAATGATTTCATCCAAACATATTCAATAGGCCCTACTCCACCAGAAGGATCTTCAACACTAACTATAGTAGCAGGAGTTTCTCCAGCACAAATAGTTTGATTAGATCCAATTTCTCCTGGATTATTTACATTACAACATACTGGAGACGTTACCGTTCCAATAGTAGAATTAGTACAACCATAATTATCTGTTACAGTAACAGCATAATCTCCTGGCTCTAGACCAGAAATAGTTCTTGTCCCTACAGGAGAACCATCAACAGTCCACTCGTATGAATAAGGAGCACATGTTCCAGATCCAGTCGCTCTTAAACGACCATCATCATCACAAGTCTGATCCAATTCAACGACAGCAATTCTTGGGTTACTATTAATAGTAACCTTAGTTGCTGGAGTTTCACCTGGCCATGAACCGGCACAAGCACGTCGAGAGCATCTTACAAAATACATTGTACTAGATACTTCGACAGTAAAACTAGATTCAGTACTTGGAACAGATCCAGGTACTCTACTTAGACTACCACCAGGAGTAGTTTTGTACATCCACACATATTGAATGTCTTCGTCATCCGATCCACCGGATGCTTCTTCAACATTTGATAGTGTGATAGTAACCGGCCCATCCGAACAAAATTCATTGTCTGGAACTGTCTCGCCATCATATAACACTTCAAATGATCCTGAAGCAGTCACATTACGACAAGGCGGAGCCGGCATTTCATTATCGGTGACTTTCACCGCGTTTTCGATTTCGTCGTTTTCGTAGAAATACGAAAAGTCAGACTTTCCCCGTATCTCCGTTCGTCCAAACATCACTGCAGGCAGTGCGAGAAGGACGACCAAAAACAACCGAGAGTAGGTTTTTAGGCGCATAATTTGTTTTTTAGTTTATAATTATTAAATAGCTTGTCTCATTATTAACGGGTTAGTAGCATTTAACCGTCAATAATTCAACGCCTCAAAAATATAAAAAAAAAACCATCTATTTCGATAAACACCTCATTTTTATAGACAAACATCAATTTCAGCCCGATTAAAACAAATAGATTATTCTCGAACTAGGCGTTTTTACTGAGTTTTCTATAGGACTTTAACTGGAGAAAAAAATTAAAAAAAAAGCACAAAAAAAAGGGTTCCAAAATGGAACCCTTTAAATATTTTGTAGAAAAAATTACTTATTCTTCTTCTTTACTCGCTTCTTCAGTAGTTGCAGCAGCAGCTGTTGCTGATTTTCCACCTCTTCTTGAACGACGTGTAGTTTTAGGTGCATTTGAAGAACCATATACTTCATTGAAGTCAACTAATTCTATTAAACACATTTCAGCATTATCACCAAGTCTATTTCCCGTTCTAATTATACGTGTATAACCACCTGGACGATCAGCAATTTTTGGCGCAATATCTCTGAATAATTCAGTTACTGCATATTTACTTTTTAAATATTTGAATACGATTCTTCTTGAGTGAGTAGAATCCGTTTTACTTTTCGTTATAAGCGGTTCAACATATACTCTTAAAGCTTTAGCTTTTGCTAAAGTTGTATTAATTCTTTTGTGTTCAATTAAAGAACAAGCCATATTAGAAAGCATTGCTTTTCTATGCGCCGACTTTCTGCTTAAATGGTTTACTTTTTTACCGTGTCTCATTTTTTTTAATTTGTGTTCAAACCTGCTATAGAACTTGAACTAGTGTTTGTTTTAAACTCTACCTTACTTTATTATTAAACTTTCTCATAAGGATTTTGAAAGTAAAAATCAGTCTACCTATATAATAAGCAGACTGATTTTTTAATCTTATTACTCTTTATCTAATTTGTATTTAGAAACATTCATTCCGAATGCTAAACCTTTAGCTTCTACTAAATCTTCCAATTCAGTTAAAGATTTTTTACCAAAGTTTCTAAATTTCAATAAATCATTTTTATTGTAAGATACAAGATCACCTAATGTTTCAACATCTGCTGCTTTTAAACAGTTTAATGCTCTAACAGATAGATCTAAATCAACCAATTTAGATTTTAATAACTGACGCATGTGAAGCGACGTTTCATCAAACTCTTCAGTTTCAGATTTAATTTCAGTATCTAAAGTAATTCTCTCATCTGAGAATAACATAAAGTGGTGAATCAAAATTTTAGCAGCTTCTTGCAATGCATCTTTCGGAGCAATTGAACCATCAGATTGAATGTCAAAAATTAATTTTTCATAATCCGTTTTTTGTTCAACTCTATAATTCTCGATTGTATATTTTACATTCTTAATAGGTGTAAAAATAGAATCTATCGAAATAGTACCAAATGCAGCACCTGCATTTTTGTTTTCTTCAGCTGGCATGTACCCACGACCTTTTACGATCTCAACTTCCATGCTAAATTTAACAGACGGTTCCATTTGACAAATCACCAAATCAGGATTTAATACTTGAAATGCAGTTGTAAATTTACCTATATCTCCAGCAGTTAAAGTTTCTTGTCCAGATACAGAAACGATAACTTTTTCAGTATCCGTTCCTTCTATTTGTTGTTTGAATCTTACTTGCTTAAGATTTAATATAATTTCTGTTACATCATCAACCACACCTTTTAGTGTAGAAAATTCATGATCAACGCCTTCAATTTTAATATTTGAAATAGCGAAACCTTCTAAAGAAGATAACAATATTCTTCTTAATGCGTTACCAATTGTAACACCGTAACCAGGTTCTAGTGGTCTGAATTCGAATTGACCTCTAAAGTCATCCGATTCAATCATTATAACCTTATCCGGTTTTTGGAAATCTAAAATAGCCATTTATTTATCTTCTTTTTAATTGAAAAACTAGTTGCGCGGTTTATTTGCTTGAAGATGTTGCAAAAAAACCCTTTGGCCAGTATCCAATGTGGTTTATTTAATTTGCGTACTAAGAAATAATAATGATTAATTATTATTTCGAATAAAGCTCAACAATAAGTTGTTCTTTAATACTTTCAGGAATCATTTCTCTGTTAGGTTTATTCAAAAATTTACCTTCCATAGATGTTGGATTCCAATCAAGCCAATCAAATTTCGCATAGTTAGAACTAATTGAAGTAGAAATAGTTTCAAGAGATTTTGATTTCTCTCTAACACTTACTACATCACCAACACTTAAAGTATAAGAAGGGATATTTACGATCTCACCATTTACAGTAATGTGTTTGTGTCCTACTAATTGACGAGCACCTCTTCTGGTAGGAGATAAACCTAATCTAAATACAGTATTGTCTAATCTAGACTCACATAATATCAATAAGTTTTCACCCGTAATACCTTTCATACGAGATGCTTTTTTGAACAAGTTAGAGAATTGCTTTTCCAAAATACCATAAGTATATTTTGCTTTTTGCTTCTCCATCAACTGAATAGAATATTCAGATTGTTTACCTCTTCTTTTATTAGGACCATGTTGACCAGGGCCATAATTTTTTCTTTCCAAAGCCTTATCAGGACCAAAAATAGGATCTCTAAATCTTCGTGCTATTTTAGACTTTGGGCCAGTGTATCTTGCCATCTTCTCTTTTTTACAATATTCTTAATTAAACTCTTCTTCTTTTAGGTGGACGACACCCGTTGTGAGGCATTGGTGTGATATCTACTATTTCAGTAACTTCTACACCAGTATTGTGAATTGCTCTAATCGCTGATTCTCTTCCAGAACCAGGACCTTTCACATACACTTTTACCTTTCTTAATCCAAGATCATGTGCCTCTTTAGTACACTCTTCAGCTGCAACTTGTGCCGCATACGGAGTATTCTTTTTAGACCCTCTAAATCCCATTTTACCCGCTGATGACCAAGAAATAACTTGACCACCGTTGTTGGTTAACGAGATAATAATATTGTTGAAAGAAGCTTGAATATGCGCTTGGCCTACTGCTTCAACTTTAACACTTTTCTTTTTTACTTTACCTGCTTTCGCCATAACTCAGCTATTATTTAGTTGCTTTTTTCTTGTTAGCAACCGTTTTTCTTCTACCTTTTCTGGTTCTTGAATTATTCTTAGTTCTTTGTCCTCTCAATGGAAGACCAGCTCTATGTCTAATTCCTCTATTACATCCGATGTCCATTAAACGTTTAATGTTTAATTGTACTTCAGATCTTAAAGCACCTTCAACTTTTATTTCCGTAACGTAGCTACGAATTTTTCCAGTTTGGTCATCTGACCAATCAGATACTTTTAAGTTTTGATCAACACCGCAATCATCTAAGATCTTTTCAGCGGTACTTTTACCAACTCCGTAGATGTATGTCAATGCAATTACACCTCTTTTTTCCTTTGGTAAATCTATTCCAGCGATTCTAGCCATAATTCAAATATATCTTAACCTTGTCTTTGTTTAAACTTTGGGTTTTTCTTGTTTATAACATAAACAACCCCTCTTCTTTTTACGATCTTACAATCTGCTGACCGTTTTTTTACAGATGCTCTTACTTTCATTTTAATTTTATTTATACCTGTACGTAATTCGTCCCTTAGTTAAGTCATAAGGCGACATTTCTAATTTAACTTTATCACCAGGCAAAATTTTAATATAATGCATTCTCATTTTCCCTGAGATATGAGCTGTTATCATGTGTCCATTTTCCAGCTCAACTCGAAACATTGCGTTTGACAATGCCTCTATAATGGTTCCATCTTGTTCTATCGAAGCTTGTTTAGCCATAATTAATTATATAACACTTGAAAGTTCACGTTCACCTCTTCTACCACGAATGGTACCACCTTCCATCAAACCGTCATAATGTCTATTTAGTAGATAAGTTTCAATTTGTTGTAATGTATCTAAAACTACACCAACCATAATCAGCATTGATGTACCTCCCATAAACATTGCAAACGCATCCCCAACACCAAACATCATAGCGAAAGCCGGAATAATGGCAATTGCTGCTAAAAGAAGTGATCCTGGGAAAGTAATTCTTGACAAAATATTATCTAGAAAATCTGCAGTTTCTGTTCCTGGTTTAACCCCCGGTACAAAACCACCATTTCTTTTTAAGTCATCTGCAATTTGTTTAGGATTGATTGTAATAGCCGTATAGAAATACGTAAATATTATAATCATCAAAGCAAAAACAAAATTATACCAGAATCCTCTAAAATCTGCCAAAGCAGCAAAGACTACATTTGAGGATCCGATCATAGAAGGAACCGTCATAATAGCTTGTGCAAAGATAATAGGCATTACACCTGAAGCATTTACCTTTAAAGGAATATAACTTCTAGAGTTCGTTTGTGTTGCTGCAGCGTTACCACCAACAATCTTTTTAGCATAATTGATAGGCACTCTTCTCACACCTTGTACAATAAGAACAGTAACAAGGATAATTGCGAAGAATACTATTAACTCAACTATAAACATAAAGATTGATCCAGCACCACTCATTCTTGCTCCAAATTCTGTAACGATAGAACCTGGAAAACGAGCTAATATACCAACAGTAATTAACAAAGAAATTCCGTTTCCAATACCTTTATCAGTAATTCGCTCACCTAACCACATTGCAAACATGGTACCGGCAATTAGTAAAGAGATTGAACTCACCCACCATAAAAGAGCGGGATTGTTAGCACCACCTTGATCAATTACATATAGTTGCAAATAACTAGGTGCTTGGAAAGCACAAATTGCAATTGTTAAAAAACGGGTATACCCATTAATTTTACGACGACCGCTTTCGCCATCTTTTTGCATTTTTTGTACAACTGGCACGGCCATTCCGAGCAATTGCATAATAATGGAAGCCGATATATACGGCATAATTCCCAAAGCCATAATCGAAGCTTTAGAGAAAGCACCACCAGCAAATAAATCTAGAAGACCAACAAGTCCTCCACCACCGCCACTTGCAGCAAGTGCAGCTTGATCTACTCCTGGAATTATAATAAAAGAACCGACTCTATAGATTAGAATTAACCCTAGAGTTAATCCTATTCTATTTCTAAGCTCTTCGACTTTCCAAATATTTTTTATTGTATCTATAAATTTTTTCATTCAAGGTGTGTGTTAGGTCATTAAACTGTTTCTACACTTCCGCCTGCAGATTCGATACCAGCTTGCGCTGAACCAGAAAAAGCATTTGCTGAAACTTTCAATGAAGCTTTCAATTCCCCTCTACCTAATATTTTTACTAAATCATTTTTAGATGCTAAGCCGTTTTCTTTCAAAAACTCGATAGTGATTTCATTCACTTTCGTTTTATCAGCTAAAGCTTGTAAAGTATCAAGGTTAATTCCTTTATACTCTACTCTATTAAAGTTAGTAAATCCGAATTTCGGTACACGTCTTTGTAAAGGCATTTGACCACCTTCAAATCCGATTTTTCTGCTGTAACCAGAACGTGATTTAGCACCTTTATGTCCTCTAGTGGCAGTACCACCGTGACCAGATCCTGAACCTCTACCAATTCGTTTTACACTTTTAGTAGCTCCTTTTGCTGGTTTTATATTGTTTAAATTCATTTCTATTACTATTAGAATTTTTAATCAATGATTTCTATCATGTGAGAAACTTTATTCACCATTCCCATAATTTGAGGAGTAGCTTCTTTCTCAATAGTTTGGTTTAGTTTTCTAAACCCAAGTGCCACCAATGTTCTCTTTTGATCGATTGGACGATTTATTGCACTTTTAACTTGTTTTATTTTAATCTTAGCCATTTCTTAAAACTTTTTATCCTAGGAAAACTTTATCTAAAGAAACACCTCTATCGTGTGCAACCATTACTGCATCTCTCATATGCGTCAACGCATCAATTGTTGCTTTAACAACATTATGAGGATTAGAAGACCCTTGCGATTTAGCAAGGATATCAGTAATACCAGCGCTTTCAAGAACAGCTCTCATTGCACCACCAGCGATAACACCAGTACCGTGAGAAGCAGGTCTTAAGAAGACACGAGCCCCTGAAAACTTACCTTTTTGTGCATGAGGTACAGTTCCGTTAATAATAGGCACTTTAATTAGGTTCTTTTTTGCATCATCAACCCCTTTAGAGATTGCTTCAACTACTTCTTTTGCTTTACCTAGACCGTGACCAACTACACCACTTTCGTCACCAACAACAACTACTGCTGAGAAACTGAATGTACGACCACCTTTAGTTACTTTAGTTACACGGTTAAGTGTTACTAATTTGTCTTTTAATTCTAAATCCGTAGATCTAACTGTTTTTGCTTTCATTTATTAAAATTTTAATCCACCTTCACGTGCACCGTCAGCTAGAGACTTCACTCTACCGTGGTACTGGTATCCATTTCTATCAAAAACTACTTTTGCAACTCCAGCACCAATCGCTTTAGTTGCTAAATCTTTTCCTATAATTTCTGCTGCTTCGGACTTTGTTTTACCCTCTACAGTTTTATTTTTATAAGATGAGGCAGAAACAACAGTTACACCATTAACGTCATCGATAATTTGTGCGTAAATCTGTTTGTTTGATCTATAAACACTTAAACGTGGTTGTTCAGTAGTTCCGAAAACTTTCTTACGGATTCTACGTTTTATTTTCGCTCTTTTTTCAACTTTCTTTAAAGCCATAATCTTAATTATTTCGCAGCTGATTTACCAGCTTTTCTTCTAATAAACTCATCTGAATATCTGATACCTTTACCTTTGAACGGTTCTGGTTTTCTTAGCGATCTAATTTTAGCCGCTGCAGCACCTAATAATTGTTTATCATGCGACTCCAAAGTAACTACAGGAGGTTTACCTTTTAACGTTTCCGCATTCAAGATAATTTCACTTGGTAATTCAATTATTACAGGATGAGAATATCCGATAACCATTTCTAATTTTTGACCAGTAGCGGTTGCTCTATAACCTACACCAAAAAATTCTAATTTTTTAGAAAAGCCTTTAGACACCCCAATAATCATATTATTCACTAAAGATCTGTATAACCCGTGTTTTGCACGAACATCTTTGTGATCTGAAGAACGTTCGAAAGTAAGTGTATTACCTTCTTGTTTGATTGCAATACTCGGGTCAACAACTTGTGTCAATTCGCCCTTTGGTCCTTTTACAGAAATCAATCCTTCTTCAATCTTAACTTCTACTCCGCTTTCTATAGTAACCGGTGCATTTCCAATTCTAGACATAACTAATTTTCTTTACTTTTTTAATAAACGTAACAAAGAACTTCTCCACCAATTTTATTTTGGCGCGCTTCTTTATCTGAAATTACACCTTTAGATGTAGAGATAATTGCGATACCTAAGCCATTTAAAACTCTTGGTAAAGCGTCAGCTCCGACATACTTTCTTAAACCGGGTGAACTTGCTCGTTCTATTTTTTTAATTGCAGGAGAACTATCAACATATTTTAATGCTATCTTGATAATACCTTGCTTATCGTCTTCCACTACTTTGTGACTAAGGATATAACCTTTGTCTTCCAAAATTTTAGTGATTTCCTTTTTGATACCTGACGCTGGAATTTCGACAACTTTATGTCTCGCCATTTGCGCGTTTCTAATACGCGTCAAAAAATCTGCTATTGGATCTGTATTCATAGTAATTCTTTTTTACCAGCTTGCTTTTGTAACACCTGGGATTTTTCCATTTAAGGCCATTTCTCTAAAAGTTACCCTAGAGATCCCAAACTGTCTCATGTATCCTCTAGGACGTCCTGTTAATTGACATCTATTATGTACTCTAATCGGCATAGAGTTTTTAGGAAGTTTTTGTAATGCCATCATTGCATCCCAATCACCTTCACTAGCCGCTTTTCTTAATTCAGTTCTTTTGTCTGCATATTTAGCAGCCATTTTGATCTTCTTTCGCTGTTTTGCTTTAATTGATTCTTTTGCCATCCTTCTTAATTTTTAACAAATGGAAATCCAAATTCTTTCATTAAAGCCTTTCCTTCTTCATCAGAAGAAGTTGAAGTCACGAAAGTTATATCCATTCCGAATATTTTATTTACTTTATCGATATCGATTTCTGGGAAAATAATATGCTCTTTGATCCCCATGTTGAAATTTCCAGTTCCGTCAAAACCTTTATCATTTACTCCTTTGAAATCTCTTGTTCTAGGAAGCGCGATATTGATAAGACGATCTAAAAATTCGTACATTTTGTCACCACGAAGTGTAATTTTCACACCTACTGGCATACCTTTTCTCAATTTGAAATTTGAGATATCTTTTTTTGACAACGTTGAAACTGCTTTTTGACCTGCAATGATAGTCATATCATTTACTGCAGAATCAACCAATTTCTTGTCTGAGATTGCGTCACCAACTCCCTGGCTCAATACAATCTTTTTTAACTTAGGTATTCTCATTACAGATTTGAATTCAAATTGTTCTTTCAATTTTCCTGCAATCTCTTCAGAATACTTCGTTTTTAATCTTGGTGTATAGCTCATTATTTAACTACCTCCCCGTTCTTTTTTAAAATTCTAACCAATTTACCGTTTTCGTCTAATTTACGGCCTACTCTAGACTTGACACCGTTAACAGTTAACATAATATTCGAAATATGAATACCAGCTTCTGCTTCTTCGATTCCACCTTGAGGATTGGACGCACTAGGCTTCACATGTTTTTTAACAACATTTACACCCTCAACAATTGCACGATTTTTCTTTCTGTCGATAGATAAAACTTTACCTTCTTTATCCTTAGACGTTCCGCTAAGCACCGTTACGGTGTCTCCAACTTTTACGTGTAGTTTCTTTTGCATTTTTCTTAATTTTAAAGTACCTCCGGCGCTAATGAAACAACTTTCATATATTGCTTATCTCTTAATTCACGAGCAACAGGTCCAAAAATACGTGTTCCACGCATTTCACCAGCTTCGTTTAAAAGAACAACAGCATTATCATCAAATCGGACGTATGAACCGTCCGGACGTCTTACTTCTTTTTTTACTCTAACAATAACAGCTTTAGATACCTGACCTTTTTTTACGTTTCCTGAAGGTATTGCACTTTTTACAGTCACAACAATCTTATCACCTACAGAAGCGTAACGTCTTTTCGTACCTCCTAAAACCCGAATACACAAAACTTCTTTTGCACCACTATTATCGGCTACTGCTAATCTACTTTCTGACTGAATCATTGTTTTCTATTTAGCTCTTTCAATAATTTCTACTAATCTCCAGCACTTATTTTTACTAAGTGGTCGAGTCTCCATTATACGAATAGTGTCACCTGGGTTACACTCGTTTTTTTCGTCGTGGGCGACAAATTTAGTAGTTTTTTTCACGAACTTACCATATTTCTCGTGTTTTACTTTTCTTTCTACAGAAACAACAACAGATTTTTCCATCTTATTGCTAGTAACCACACCGATACGTTCTTTTCTTAAATTTCTTTTATTTTCCATTATTGGAATAATTTATTAAAGAGAAGTCGTCTCAGTGCTTAACACTCGACTTCTAATTTCGGTTTGTAAACGAGCGATCGTTTTACGACCGTCTCTTATTTGGATAGGATTCTCTAGTTGAGAAACCTTATGACTTAAAGTTAATTTTTCGTGCTGCGCAGTTAATTCAACTAACTTTTCTTTTAAGTCCTCGATTGACAATTCTTTAATTTCCGCTTGTTTCATATTTTACTATTTTCCTACGTAGTCATTTCTAACTACAAATTTACACTTAAGCGGAAGTTTTTGAGCTGCCAAACGCATAGCTTCGCGTGCAGTATCCAGATCTACCCCTTCTGCTTCGAATAAGATACGTCCTGGTCTGACAACGGCTACCCAATGACTTGGAGCACCTTTACCTTTACCCATCCTTACTTCGGCTGGTTTAGCGGTAATTGGTTTGTCAGGAAATACACGGATCCATACTTTACCTTCTCTCTTCATGTAACGCGTAACTGCGATACGAGAAGCTTCAATTTGACGTGAAGTAAGCCACCCTGGCTCTAATGACTTCAATCCAAAAGATCCGAATGCAATTTGACTACCACGATGAGCAAGTCCTGTATTTCGTCCCTTTTGGGCTTTTCTAAATTTAGTTCTTTTAGGCTGTAACATTTTCGAATACCTTTACTTATTTATTCTTTCTTCTGTTTGTGAATTTAGGTTTGCCAGCGCTTCTTTTTTGTTGAAGACCAACATTTGGAGATAAATCTCTCTTACCATAAACTTCACCCTTACAAATCCACACTTTAATTCCTATACGACCATAAGTAGTATGTGCTTCAGCTAGTGCGTAATCAATATCAGCTCTAAACGTATGTAAAGGTGTTCTACCATCCTTATACATTTCGTTTCTTGCCATCTCAGCCCCGTTTAAACGACCTGAAATTTTAATTTTAATACCTTCTGCACCCATTCTCATTGTAGACTGGATTGCCATCTTAATCGCTCTTCTAAAAGAGATACGACCTTCAATTTGGCGAGCCACACTATCAGCTACAAGTTTTGCATCTAATTCTGGTCTTTTAATTTCAAATATATTAATTTGAACTTCTTTACCAGTAATTTTTTTCAACTCTTCTTTTAGCTTATCTACTTCTTGTCCACCTTTACCAATAATTACACCTGGACGAGCCGTGTTGATAGTTACAGTAACAAGCTTAATTGTACGTTCAATAATAATTTTAGAGATACTTGCTTTGCTTAAACGTGCATTAAGGTATTCTCTGATTTTATAATCTTCTACAATTTTAGCAGAATAGTCCCTACCTCCAAACCAGTTAGATTCCCAACCTTGGATGAACCCTAATCTATTACCTATTGGATTAGTTTTTTGTCCCATTCGATTTTGTTTTTACACTATCAACAATGATAGTAGTGTGATTTGATCTTTTTCTAATTCTATGTGCTCTACCTTGAGGTGCAGGTTGAATTCTTTTCAACATACCTGCATTGTCTACTCTTACTTCAGAAACAACTAATGTTTCATCTTCAAGGTTTTTATCTGCATTTTTTTGTTCCCAATTGGCGATAGCCGAACGTAACAATTTTTCTAGTCTACCTGACGCTTCTTTAGAGTTGTGTGACAAAATATTTAACGCTTTGTTCACTTCAACACCTCTTACTATGTCAGCAACTAATCTCATTTTTCTAGCAGAGATAGGGCAATTGTTCAACTTTGCAATAGCAATAGTTGATTTATGCGCTTTTAGTTGTTCTGCTTTTAATCTTTTTCTAGCCCCCATGACGATCTTCTATTTGACTATTATTTCTTTTTCTTTTTGTCCGCGTGACCTCTGAAAGTACGTGTTGGAGCGAACTCACCCAACTTGTGACCTACCATGTTTTCAGTTACATAAACAGGTATGAATTTGTTCCCATTATGCACAGCTATTGTTAAACCAACAAAGTCTGGTGTAATGGTTGAAGATCTTGACCATGTTTTGATTACAGCCTTTTTTTGTGACCCTTGAGTCTCTTCAACTTTCTGCATTAATTTATAATGTACGAAAGGTGGTTTTTTTAATGATCTACTCATACCTTAATTATTTCTTTCTCTTTTCAATTATATACTTAGACGAGTACTTCTTCGCTGATCTCGTCTTATATCCCTTCGCAGGAATACCATTTCTTGATCTTGGGTGACCTCCTGAAGATTTACCTTCACCACCACCCATTGGGTGATCGACTGGATTCATTACAACACCTCTAACTCTAGGTCTTCTACCTTTCCATCTTGAACGTCCTGCTTTACCTGAAACCAATAACATATGCTCTGCATTTGAAACTGCTCCAATAGTAGCTAAACACGTTACAAGAATCATTCTAGTTTCACCAGAAGGCATCTTAACGATAGCATATTTACCATCACGCGCTTGTAATTGAGCATAACAACCAGCCCCTCTTGCGATAGACGCTCCTTTATTTGGCTTTAACTCGATATTATGAATTACAGTACCTAAAGGAATATCACTTAAGAATAAAGCATTACCTACTTCAACTTCGCTCCCTTTACCAGACTTAATTACATCCCCAACTTTTAAACCTTCTGGGTGTATAATATATCTTTTCTCACCGTCAGCATAGAATAATAATGCAATTCTAGCAGAACGATTCGGATCGTATTCGATTGATTTTACTGTTGCAGGAATTCCAAATTTTTCACGTTTGAAATCTACAATTCTATATTTTTTCTTGTGACCACCACCTAAGTATCTCATGGTCATTTTACCAGTGTTGTTTCTACCACCTGATCTTGTCTTAGTGGTAACCAAAGACTTTTCTGGTGTCGACTTTGTGATTTCTTTGTAATCACTAGCGATTTTATGTCTTTGACCTGGTGTAGTTGGTTTTAACTTTCTAACTCCCATCTTATCTTAAATATTGTCGTACAAATTAATATCTTCTCCTTCAGCTACAGTTACGATTGCTTTTTTCCAAATTGAATTGGTTTGTTCAGCAACCCCACGAGAAGTGTATTTTCTTTTCGCTTTTCCTCCGCCGTAAGTCATTGTACGTACGTTTTCTACTGTGACACCATATAAATTCTCAATAGCGTCTTTAATTTCCAATTTATTAGCTCTTCTATCAACTACAAAAGCGTATCTGTTATTCAGTTCGCTATCAAGCGTTGCTTTTTCAGTTAATAGTGGCTTTTTTATCATATTGTTCATCTCTTCAACTATTAATTCAATATGGTTACTATTTTATCTACAGCGCTTTCAAGGATAACTACCTTATTAGCATTTAAGATCTCATATGTGTTTAAGCTATCAGCCGTAACTACATTTGCTCCAGGAATATTTCTAGAAGACAAATATACTTTACTATCATCAGCAGGTAAAACAAAAAGAACTTTTTCGAAAGCGATATTCATCGCCGTCATGATTGTCATGAAATCTTTCGTTTTCACGTCAGCCATATCAAAATTATCAACTACGATAATATTGTTTTCTTTAGCCTTATAAGTCAATGCTGATTTTCTAGCTAAACGTTTTAACTTAACGTTCAATTTGAAATCGTAGTTTCTTGGTCTTGGACCGAAAACTCTACCACCACCTCTAAAGATTGGTGATTTAATACTTCCTGCACGAGCAGTACCAGTACCTTTTTGTTTTTTGATTTTACGCGTACTTCCGGCAATATCAGCACGTTCTTTCGATTTGTGCGTTCCTTGACGTTGTGCAGCTAAATACTGTTTTACATCTAGGTAAATTGCATGATCATTTGGTTCAATACCAAAGACAGAATCGGCAAGCGTAACCTTTGCGGCAGTTTCTTTACCTTTTGTGTTTACAACTTTAATTTCCATCTTATCTTTCAATTATTACGTAAGAACCATTTGCACCGGGTACAGAACCTTTCACCAAAATTACATTCTTATCATTTAACACTTTCAATACTTGCAAGTTTGACTGCGTAACGCGAGCGTTACCAGTTTGACCTGCCATTCTCATCCCTTTGAATACTCTAGCTGGATAAGAAGCTGCACCGATTGAACCTGGTGCTCTTAATCTGTTGTGCTGACCGTGTGTAGCTTGACCAACTCCGGCGAATCCATGACGTTTTACAACACCTTGAAAACCTTTACCTTTTGAGGTTCCTACAACATCAACGAAAGTACCTTCTTTGAAGATATCAACTCCAACAACGTCTCCCATTTTTAAGTCATTAAAAACAGGAAACTCAACCAATTTTCTTTTTGGTGTAGTTTTCGCTTTTTTAAAGTGACCCATCATGGCACTTGTAGTATTCTTTTCACGCTTATCATCATAAGCTAACTGAATGGCAGAATACCCATCTTTTTCTTCGGTTTTCACTTGCGTTACAACGCAAGGACCTGCTTCTATCACTGTGCATGGTGTTGCCTTACCCTCGGCACTGTAGATGCTAGTCATCCCGATTTTTTTTCCAATAATCCCTGGCATACTTAAATTATTACTAATTAAACTTTAATTTCAACATTAACACCACTTGGCAATTCCAACTTCATTAATGCGTCTACAGTTTTTGATGACGAACTATAAATGTCAATCAATCTTTTGTAAGCACACAATTTAAATTGCTCTCTTGCTTTTTTGTTCACGTGTGGTGACTTCAACACGGTGTAAATTCTTTTGTGAGTTGGTAATGGAATAGGTCCACTAACTACAGCTCCAGTTGCTTTAACCGCTTTTACAATCTTTTCAGCAGACTTATCTACTAAATTGTGATCGTAAGACTTTAACTTTATTCTGATCTTTTGGCTCATCTTAAATAGATCTTATTATTATGCTTCAATTTTTCCTTGTACTTTCTTAATCACTTGGTCCGCGATATTTCGTGGCGTAGTTGCGTAGTGTGAGAACTCCATAGTTGAAGTTGCTCTACCAGAAGATAATGTTCTTAATGTTGTTACATATCCAAACATTTCTGATAAAGGCACATCACACTTTATAACTTTAGCACCAGATCTATCATCCATACCATTGATTTGACCTCTTCTCTTATTCAAATCGGCAACAATATCTCCCATGTTTTCTTCAGGAGTTACTGCTTCAACTTTCATAATAGGCTCTAACAACTCAGGAGATGCATTTTTCAATGCATGTCTATACGCCATTTTAGCACAAATCTCAAAAGACAAAGCATCTGAATCGACATCGTGATAAGAACCATCTAATAACTCAACAACGATACTATCAATTGGGAATCCAGCAAGGATACCGTTCTTCATAGAATCTTTGAATCCTTTTTCAACTGAAGGGATGAATTCTCTTGGAATGTTACCACCTTTAATTTTATTAATGAATTCAAGACCTCGTTTTTCTTTATCTTCTTGCGGGTAAATTTTAACAGAGATATCTGCGAATTTACCACGACCACCAGATTGTTTTTTATAAACTTCCTTGTGTTCAACAGAAGATGTGATACGTTCTTTATATGCTACCTGAGGCGCACCTTCGTTAACCTCTACACCAAACTCTCTTCTCAAACGATCAACCAATACTTCCAAGTGTAACTCTCCCATTCCAGAAATAACAGTTTGACCTGAATCTGCGTTAGTAGAAATTTGGAAAGTTGGATCTTCTTCAGATAGTTTACTTAATCCCATCCCTAATTTATCAACATCAGCTTGAGTTTTAGGCTCAATAGCAATACCAATAACCGGATCTGGGAAATCCATAGATTCTAATACAATTGGGTGTTTTTCATCACATAAAGTATCACCAGTACGAATGTCTTTAAATCCAACACCTGCACCTATATCACCTGCTTCGATAAAATCGATTGCATTTTGTTTATTAGAGTGCATTTGGAAGATACGAGAAATACGTTCTTTCTTATCTGTTCTAGTATTATGAATATAAGATCCAGCCTCAATACGACCAGAATACATTCTAAAGAAACATAAACGTCCAACAAACGGATCCGTAGCAATTTTAAATGCTAAAGCAGCAGTTGGTTCATCTACGCTTGGTTTTCTTTTTTCGATCTCATCAGTTTTAGGATTAAACCCTTCTACTGATTCGATATCCATCGGAGATGGTAAAAATGCCATGACAGCATCTAAAAGGTTTTGAACACCTTTATTTTTGAAAGAAGATCCACACATGATAGGTTGAATCGACATATTGATTGTTGCTTTTCTAATAGCTACAAACATCTCATCAACTGTAATTGAATCAGAATCTTCAAAGAATTTCTCCATTAAAGCTTCATCAGATTCAGCTACTGCCTCTATCAATTTATCTCTCCATTCTTGTGCTTCTTCAAGTAAATCAGCTGGAATTTCAACATCAGTCCAAGTTGAACCGTAGTTCTCCTCATCCCAAACAATTCCTTTCATTGTAATTAAATCTACAACACCTTTAAACTCATCTTCAGCTCCAATAGGAATTTGAAGAGGAATAGGATTTCCACCTAATCTTTCTCTAACTTCCTTAACACACTTCATGAAATCTGCACCTGCACGGTCCATTTTATTCACGAAACATATTCTTGGTACTTTATATTTATCAGCCTGTCTCCATACAGTTTCAGATTGTGGCTCAACACCAGAAGCAGCACAAATTAATGCAACTGCACCATCTAAAACACGTAATGAACGCTCCACCTCAACTGTAAAGTCAACGTGACCAGGCGTATCAATAATGTTAATCTTGTATTCTTTTGTACTATCAATAGCTTCGCCTTGAACAGTAGGGTATTTCCAGAAACAAGTAGTAGCAGCAGAAGTAATTGTAATACCTCTTTCTTGCTCTTGCTCCATCCAATCCATAGTTGCAGCACCATCATGCACCTCACCAATTTTATGACTTACACCAGTATAAAATAAAATACGCTCAGTTGTAGTAGTTTTACCTGCATCAACATGGGCCATAATCCCAATGTTCCTAGTGAAAGTTAAATCTCTTTTCTTAGCCATCTTTAGAATCTATTAAAATGTGAAAATGCTTTGTTTGCCTCAGCCATTCTGTGCATATCCTCTTTTTTCTTATAAGCAGCGCCTTCTTCTTTAGCAGCAGCCATAATTTCAAAAGCTAATTTTTGAGCCATTGTTTTTTCATTACGTTTTCTTGAAAAACCAATCAACCATTTCATAGCTAATGATTGTTTTCTATTGTCACGTACAGGTGTTGGGATTTGGAAAGTTGCCCCTCCAACTCTTCTTGATCTAACCTCAACGTTAGGAGTCACATTCGTTAATGCTCTTTTCCAAACATCAACTGGACTTTCTTCTTCATTCTTAGCAGCTACAATATCCATTGCATCATAAAATATCTTAAAAGAGATACTTTTCTTACCGTGTAACATTAAGTTATTTACAAACTTAGTCACCAAAATATCTTTGTACTTTGGATCAGGTAAAATCGTGTGTTTTTTTGCTTGTCTTCTTCTCATGATTCCTTAGCTTATTTCTTTGGACGTTTAGCTCCGTATTTAGATCTTCTTTGAAGTCTGCCTTCTACACCAGCAGTATCTAAAGCACCACGAACAACGTGATATCTTACACCTGGTAAATCTTTTACTCTACCACCTCTTACAAGTACAATTGAGTGCTCTTGTAGATTGTGTCCTTCTCCTCCGATGTAGGCATTCACCTCTTTACCATTGGTAAGTCTTACCCTAGCTACTTTTCTCATAGCTGAGTTTGGTTTTTTCGGCGTGGTTGTGTAAACTCTTACACAAACCCCTCTTCGCTGCGGGCAAGAATCGAGTGCTGCTGATTTACTCGTCTTTACCTGAGCTACTCTACCCTTTCTAATTAATTGCTGAATAGTTGGCATATTACCTTATCTGTTTTTACTAATAATTTACAATACAATACATCCAAATTCGTGAAAATTCGGAGTGCAAAGGTATTAAGTTTTTTCTATTTTCCAACATTTAGTATATTATTTTTTACATTTTTCACAAAAGACTGTTGAAAATCCATTTTCTACTCATTTTTTGGTGCAAAATTAAACCATATATCAAAACCTTTTAAATAACATTTTTACATGGATAGAAAAAAGTAAAAATTTAATGTATATTTTTGTTTCATGAATTATTTGTCGACATTAAATCCTGAACAATTAGCAGCTGTAGAAAACACAGAAGGCGCTACAATGGTTATTGCTGGAGCAGGTTCTGGAAAAACACGTGTACTCACATACCGAATTGCTCATATGATAGAGAAAGGTGTCGACTCCTTTAATATATTAGCATTAACCTTTACCAATAAAGCGGCGAAGGAAATGAAGGACAGAATTGCTTCTATCATTGGTCAGTCTGAAGCAAAAAATATATCAATGGGGACTTTTCACTCTGTATTTGCGAGAATACTAAGATTTCACAGTGATAAGTTAGGTTATCCTTCGAACTTTACCATTTATGATACTCAAGATTCGAGAAGTTTAATTCGTACTATTATAAGAGAACTAAAACTTGACGATAAAATATATAAACCTGCGCTAGTGGGTAGTCGTATTTCGTCTGCAAAAAACAATCTAATATCTGCAGCAGCTTATGAAGCTAATACAGATATAATAAGTGAAGATAGGCTGAGCGGTAAACCAAGATTATTCGAAATATTTAGAGCTTACGAAAAAAGATGTTTCAAGGCGGGAGCAATGGATTTTGATGATTTACTTTATAAAACAAATGTTTTGCTAAGAGATCATGCTGACGTATTACATTACTATCAGCATAAATTTAAATATATTTTGGTAGATGAGTATCAGGATACAAATTACTCCCAATATCTAATTGTTAAAAAATTAGCTGCTGCATACAATAATATTTGCGTCGTTGGAGATGATGCACAAAGTATATACTCTTTTAGGGGTGCAAATATTGAAAACATACTGAACTTTAAAAATGATTATAAAGATCATAAAGTATTTAAGCTCGAACAAAACTATAGAAGTACAAAGGTTATCGTTAACGCGGCCAATAGTGTAATCGAAAAAAACACCAACCAAATTCAAAAAACGGTTTGGACGGATAATACAGACGGAAACAAAATAAAAGTAATTCGAACACTTACGGATAACGAAGAAGGCAAAACTATTACGAATCAAATTTTTGACACGAAACAAAACGAACAAGCTGCCAATTCGGACTTTGCTATTTTATATCGAACGAATGCTCAATCTCGATCTTTTGAGGAATCTTTAAGAAAACTAAACTTACCCTATAAGATATACGGAGGTTTATCTTTCTACCAGCGTAAAGAGATTAAAGATTTATTGGGTTATTTCAGACTTACGGCCAATCATCAAGATGAGGAAGCATTAAAACGAATTATCAATTATCCTAAACGAGGAATAGGAAATACAACTGTTGAAAAAATTATTGTAGCTGCTAGTGAGCACGATGTGAGCATGTGGGAAGTAATTACACAACCGGGGAAATATCCGACGGATATCCCTTCTGGAGCAAAGAGCAAACTTAACGCCTTTGTTAGCACGATTAAAGGTTATGCTATTTTACTTGAAAAAATTGATGGATTTGAATTGGCGGAACAAATTGCTAAAAGTTCGGGAATCCTTAAAGAGTTGTATGATGATAAGTCTCCTGAAGGTGTTTCTCGTCATGAAAACATACAAGCATTATTAGCAGGTATAAAAGAGTTCACAGAAACAGTTGGTGAAGGTGAGACGGCATATTTAAGTGACTTTATGGTTGACGTTGCATTATTAACAGATGCTGATCAAGACAAAGAAGAAGACAAAGACAAAATTACTTTGATGACAATTCATGCATCTAAAGGACTTGAATTTCCATATGTATATATTGTTGGATTAGAAGAAAATCTATTCCCTTCGCAAATGGCTTTAAGTTCTAGAACTGACTTAGAAGAGGAAAGGCGATTATTTTATGTAGCTTTAACTAGAGCAGAAAAACAGGCAACATTATCCTATGCTACTAGTCGATTTAAATGGGGGAATATTGTAACAAGTGAACCTAGTCGTTTTATTGAAGAAATTGATCCTAAACATTTAGAGATCCTTAATAATAAATCCAACCAATCTGGTGGGCGATCAATGAATCAAGTTAACCTTGAGAAAAAGATCAATCAAACCAAGGAAAGTTTATTTTCAAGCAGAAGGCATCTAAGACCTGTCAGCAAGGCTAAACCTATGACAAGTGGAGGAACTGCTGCAAGTGAATTGAATTTGAAAGTTGGTAATAATGTTGTTCATGAAAAGTTTGGTAAAGGAAAGGTAATTGGACTTGAAGGCACACCTCCGGTTAAAGCAACAGTATTCTTTCCGCAAGTAGGAAATAAACAATTACTTCTAAAATTCGCAAAATTAGATCTACTCGATTAAATTATTTCAGTCTAATTTTTAGGATTATTTTAGTTCCAATTGGTTGCCCAGCCGCATCTTTCAAATCACTTATTTTAAAATGTTGCTGGTTATTTTCGCCATTAATATTACTCAAGCGTTCTTGAGTCACTTCTAAGGCTAAAGATTTGTGAAAGGCTTCTTTTTGAGCCAGGTTTTGAACAGCCGCTCCCCTACCTTTCCCATTATCTTCAATTATACACACCAAATGCTGATCCAACTCAATAGCAAAGGAAATTTTAATACGACCTATATAGTCAATATTTTTAAATCCATGAATAATTGCATTTTCTACAAAGGGTTGTAGAATTAATGGAGGAATAAGCGCTTCGAATGTTTCGACATCTTCTGCTATATCGACGATAAAATCAATCTCTTGATTTGTTGTCAATCGTTCTAACTGAATATAATTAGAAACTGTTTCCAATTCATCGTCAATAGAAATATTCTTCTCTCTAGAATTTTCGAGTACTTGCCTCATCAATTTTGAGAATTTTGACAGTGCATATCTTGCATTATCAGCATCATTTAAAATGATAAGGTTATGAATAGAGTTAAGTGCATTAAAAATAAAATGCGGATTCATTTGCAACCGCAATGCCTTTTGCTCTAGTTCCAGTAAATTTTTCTCCAATGTTAATTTTTCTTGTATTCCTCTTGACTTCTTTTTTTGTCGTCGAAGGATGAAAAATATTATTGCCGCGATTAATAATATGATAATTGAATAATAAGCCAACCTAAAAGGCCATGTTTGCCAATAAGGTTTTAAGATTTTAAACTTGATGACGATTGGGTTATCCCAGCGATTATTTGCAGACGCCCAAACCTTAAACACATAATTACCCGGTGCTAAATTTGAATAAACGGCAGCATTATTTTTTGATGGTGGCGACCATGAAGGGTCAACATTACTCATTTGCCAACGATAACGTATATTTTTTACTTGTGTAAAATGTATTGCTTTAAAATTAAAACTTAAATGATTTTTATCATGTGGTAATTCCATACCACTTCCAATTTGACCTTCACTAAAGAAATGAGCATATTCAGTTGACTTAATGGATTCATAAACAATTTGAAAATCTTCTAAAAACAATAAAGCATCCTGCTGTTCATCATTTGAGAACTCATTATTAGTGAACTGGTATAAACCATTTACTGTACCGATCCACAAATTATTATTTTTGTCAACGCTTCCGCCATTCACATTGGTCTCAACTCCTTTAAACCCATCTTCAAATCCAAAATGATCAACCAGAAAAGGATTTAACAAACTGTCGAATTCAATTTTATCCAATCCTTTTTCGGTACCAATCCAAACAGTATTTCCCGTATTCATGAGTTGATAAATATTTTTTGAAGAAGCAATTTCCAAACCCAACCATTTTTCTTCGATAATTTTATCTCCCTCTATTTTAATACTGAGTAGACCATTATCCTTTGTTCCGAGCCAAACACCAGTTGGCGTCTCAATTAAGTTTCGGAAATAATAACCTGCCTTATTAAAAATAACAAGTTCATTGTTTTTTAAATAACCAAATTGCCCCGATGCAGAAGTGAACCATAATTTGTTATCAATCAATTTTAAATCGGTTATGGACTGTGGTAATTCTTTTCTAAAAACCTTTACGAAATTCATTAAATAAGGAAAATTCGCGTTTCTATTTAACCTAAATAACCCTGCATCTCCGGTTCCTATATAGAGTTGTTTCTTTTCGTCTTCTGCAAAACAACGGACCCAATTCCCCATTCTATCACCTGTATTATTCGGTGTAAATATTGTATCACCAAAAACAGGTGAAAAATAACCTAAACTACTTCCTTCAGTTCCAAACCAAAGACCACCATATTTATCTTCATAGATTGATTTTACTTTTTCATTGTAAAAACCCTTTTCTTTATCAAACAATAGGTTATTCTCATTATTTAAACGCATTACACCAGTCCCTTCTGTTGCGAGCCATATATTATCTTTAGAATCGTTTAAAGCCACAAAAACGTAATCTCCATTTAGCCCACTCATTCTATTGTATTCAATAAACGGACTATTTTGAAAGATAGCGATTCCTCCACCACTGGTCCCTATCCAAATATTCCCCCAATAATCAGCCTGAATTAAACGAACATGATTATTTGAAAGACCATTTGCAGTGTTGTAATTGATTAAGCTATTCTTTTCAGGATTATAGACATAAACTCCATTGTTCATAGTACCAATCCACAATTCCTTATTATTCGAATTATACAGTGACAAAACAATCTTTCCTTTTAATTCGTTTAGTTTTTTAGGAATACTGACTGATTTATTATAAAAATTGACCCCACCTCCATAAAGACCAATTACATAATGATCTTGAAAAAAAGTGGCAACAGTAGCATAATCCGTACTTAGACCTCTGTTTTTATTCAACTTCTTGTAGGGATCATTCAATTTGAACATTCCGATGGATGTACAAACCCATAAATCATTATTAGGATCTTTAAAAAACGACTGGATATCAATTTCATCATGCGTTAAATTCGCATCGTAAGGAACAATTTTATTATTGACTATTTGGTATAAACCTTTATCAGACCCAAGAAGAATTAAATCATCTTTGGTAATAATTGATTGGAAAATAATTTGATTGTCTGCAGATCGAACATTTCTGATCCATTTTTTAGATTGGTCATAAATAGAAACGCCTCCTTTTTGACAAACGAATATTTCATTTCCTATTTGGGACATGGCCATTACCCTATTCGAAATTAGCGAATCGCTAATATTTAAATAATTGAATTCTTCGCCATCAAAGATTGTAATTCCGCCTCCTTGTGTCCCTATCCAAGCCTCTTGTTTATTGTCAAAAATTAGTGAAAAAGCCTGAGACTGAGAAAGACCGTCTTGAATGTTTATTTTTTTAAAATTATAGGCTTGTGCAAAAACTTGACTCCAGCTTAAAGCTGAGCATAGAATTCCTATAATTAAATAAATTTTAAATATTTTCTTACAAAAAAAAACCAAAGCTAGTCGAATAATAAAGCAGTGCTAAAAGTGAAAATAAATTGTGTAGTTTTAACATGCTAAATATACGATTTGAAACGCATAAAGAACATAGGAAGTAAATTTATTAAAACTATAAAGCGGTATAAATACTTGCTTTCGACTATTTTCGGTGTTTTTATAATTCTTTGGATATTCTGTTTACCCAAACAACTTTTTGATCATTCTACCAGCACTGTAATCCTAGACAGGGATGGGAAATTATTAGGAGCAACCATAGCACGAGATGGGCAATGGCGATTCCCTCACAACGATAGTGTTCCTGAAAAGTTTAAAATTGCGATACTTGAATTCGAAGACAGGAATTTCGAACGCCATTTAGGCGTAAGTGTTCGAGGATTGTCAAGGGCCGTTTATCAAAATATTAAAAATGGGTCGATGGTAAGTGGAGGAAGCACTATTACGATGCAAATAATGCGTATGTCGCGAAACAAAGGCAGCCGATCACTTTTTCAAAAGCTAATAGAGATGTTTTGCGCCACCCGTGCAGAATGGAGATACAATAAAGAAGAATTACTCGCTATATATGCTTCTAATATTCCTATGGGAGGAAATGTTGTTGGTATAGACGCTGCAGCCTGGAGATATTTTGGACGCCCAGCAAAAGATTTATCTTGGGCCGAGACATCTACTTTAGCTGTATTACCCAATGCACCATCGCTGATGCATCCTGGAAAAAATCGTGAAAAACTATTACAAAAAAGGAACAGGTTATTAGACCGACTTTTGACGACAGAAAAAATAGATTCATTAACATGGGAGCTTGCCAAAACAGAGCCGTTACCAGACAAGCCTCATGATATACCAAGAATTGCTCCTCACTTATTAACACGCGCAATTCAAGACGGCAACCTCGGTAAAGTGATTCATACAAGCATAGATCTGAACATGCAGAAACGTGTAAATAATATTGTGCAATATCATCATGAAAAACTAAAAGAGAATAAAATTTATAATGCCGCAGTGCTCGTTATGGATATTGAAACAGCTCAAGTATTAGCATATACAGGAAATGTTCCAAACTTAGCATCAGAACATGGTAAAGACGTTGATATTATTCCTGCTCCAAGAAGTTCAGGTAGCATTTTAAAGCCATTTCTATATGCAGGAATGCTGTCGGATGGATCTATTACTCCCCATATGTTAATTCAAGATGTTCCAACAGTTATGTCAGGTTATTCACCTAAAAATTACAATACGAAATATGACGGAATTGTACCAGCAGACGAAGCAATATACCGATCCTTAAATGTTCCTCTGATTCGTATGCTTACAAAGTTCGGCATCGAGAAATTCCATCACTTATTACATGAATTAAATTTCAGCACGATCAATCAACCTGCAGAGCATTATGGTTTATCACTCATTTTAGGAGGTGCTGAGACAAGTTTATGGGATTTAGTATCCGCCTATGGTGTTTTAGCGAGAAGTCTCCTAGCATATCCTGAAAAGCCTTCCAATTTAAATCAAAAGGCAAATTATATATTCAATAGTAAAAATATAAGTCAGGATAATAATTATGTGATTAATCCAGCGAACGCTTATTATATGTTTGAAGCGATGAAAGAAGTTCAACGACCAGGCGAAGATATTAATTGGGATTTATTTTCAACGGCTCAAAAGATCGGTTGGAAAACGGGAACAAGTTATGGCTTTAGAGATGCTTGGGCGGTTGGCACGAATGGTAAATATGTTATTGGTGTATGGGTTGGCAATGCTGATGGCGAAGGAAGACCTGGATTAATTGGAAGAGAAGCAGCTGCTCCTATACTATTCGATGTATTTTCCAGCTTACCTGAATCGGATTGGTTTAAAGCGCCTTTTGACGAAATGGTTGAAATTAATATCTGTCAAAAGTCGGGACAACGGGCTGGTGATGCATGTGAACCGATAAAAAAAGAATGGTTACCCAAATCGAGTTTAAGATCAGAATCTTGTCAATATCACGAATTCATTTATTTGGATGCTAGCTCAAGTTATCGGGTGAATTCTGCATGCTACGAACTTTCAAATTCAAAAAAAACAAGTTGGTTTAGACTTCCAGCGCTTGTAGAGTATTATTATAAGAATGTAAATCCAAATTACAAAAAACTACCTCCCTATATGCCCGGATGTGAGAAAAACTTATCGAAAAATGCATTTACAATCATCTATCCTAAATCGAATAGTCAAATATTTATACCAACTAATTTAAAAGAAGTAAAAGAGAAGATCATTTTAGAAGCGACACATTTAGAACCCAATGTGACTTTATTTTGGCATTTAGACAATATTTATCTTGGCAAAACGCAGTATATTCATCAAATAGAATCGAGACCAGAACCCGGTCTACACACCTTAAAAGTAATCGATGAATTGGGCAATGAACAAGTTGTAAAATTTGCGGTAATTATAAAGCCTGAAAACTAGTCCTTATAAATCAAAACCGAAGCATAAGCTTGAATACCCTCACTATTGCCGATATACCCCATTTTCTCACCTCTAGTAGCCTTTATTGAAACCGCATCTTCATCTATATCCAATAATAATGCAATGATTTTTTGCATGACTGGAATGTGAGGATTTACTTTTGGTTTCTCGAGTAATACTGTACAATCTAAATTACCAATTCGATAACCTTTGGCTTTTACTTTATTAAAACATTCTTTAAGGAGAATAGTACTATCAGCATTTTTATAATTGGGATCAGTATCTGGAAAATGATAACCTATATCTCTAAGGTTAGCAGCACCAAGAATAGCATCAGAAATTGCATGTAATAAAACATCTGCATCGGAATGACCGAGGGCTCCAAAATCAGCAGCCAACTCAACACCACCTATTATTAACTTACGTCCAGGTACCAGCTGATGAATATCAACACCAAATCCAGTTCGAATATGAAATGAATTAGATGCCACTATCTTCCGCTGCCTTACTTCCGTTTCCGCTTAAAGTTTTTGTACCAAATTTGAATTTAAGAGAAAATCTAATTGTATTCGCTAGTGGATTTGTCTTTTTTAACGCAGCCAAATAAGAAATATCTATTCCGAAAACGCTGTAATAAACACCAGCTCCAAATGTTAAATATTTACGATCTCCTTTAGATCTATGCTCATAAAAATAACCAGCTCTTAAAGCAAGTATATCACTATACATATATTCTAAACCTCCACCAATATTGATCTCATTTAATTCCTCAGTTAGCTTACTCCCTGGTTTCAATGCAAAAGTACTATCAGAATCTGCAGCTGAGTTTCCAGGAGCATCATAAAAAGATTGTAAAATACCAGAAATAGCACCAACATCGTTATCTTTACCTGAAACAACTGTGCCGTCTCCATCTCTTTTAGGCGTAGTAGGCACTAATAGTTTATTAAAATCTACAGTAGCAGTCATTGCATTATAATCGTCAAAATCTAATTTCAATGCTGTTCCTAATTTTAAATTAGTAGGTAAAAAATCTCTATCCGATTCAGATGTATAAGCTACCTTATTACCGATATTCATAATACTTGCTCCGAAAGACCATGTACCATCATAATCACCAATATTCAATTCGTTATTATAGAATTGATAAGATAGATCAACAGCACCAGCTACACCAGCCTTAGTAGTTGTATTTCCTGAATTCACTCCTCCTGTTAAGTTAGAGTATATAAATTTCACGTTTGCACCAATCGAACTTCTATCAGAAAGTTTCAAAGCATACCCTCCTAAAACCTCAAATTCGTTTGGATTAAAAGGTAGGGTCACATTCCCTAATTCATCAGTAAAAGTAATATTCCCTAAAGAAAAGTATCTAAGAGAACCTCCTATAACTTGGTTTTTTCCAATTTTAGTATACCCGCTTAAGTATGATAAATGGATGTCGTTCACTAAACTTTTTAGCCATGGCGAATATGACGCACTAAATTCAGCTTTCTCTTCTGAAAAAGCTAATTTTGCTGTATTCCAGTGAAATGAATTAGCATCTGCAGATGTTGCAGCTCCCGCATCACCTAAAGCACCAGCACGAGAATCGGGCGCAATAATTAAAAAAGGTACTGCCGTTGTAATCGTATTTAGCGGCGTTTGTCCAAACTCAATACCATCTTTTGAAATGACTTGAGAAAAACCTGAAACTGACATCATTATCGAAGTCAGCAATATATATCTTTTTTTCATCTTATACTTTAAAAACTAATATCTCAATATACGTATTAAAACAAAGTATATTGTTAGTGGTTAAAAAAATTATGCTCTTATCTGAATAAAAACTTTTCCACCCTTAAATAAACTTGCGCTAAAATTACTGAATTAACTCAATTAATGCAATACATTTAATAATTACTATAATATTACCAATTTTTCAATCTTATCAGCACGCTTTCCATCGCAGGTCTCTAGGCTGAGTTCATAAATGTATACACCACGTGCTAATTTATCTCCAAAATCATCTCGTCCATCCCAATGAATACCTTCGCTTCTGAAACCTGAAGAACGTGTAATTTGCTGAATTGTTTTAACAAGTTTACCAGAAATTGTAAAAATTTCTATCGACACATTCATCGCATTACAGATTTGATTGTGTTCAAAATAAAAATCTGTACTTGTAGTAAAGGGATTAGGATAATTAAGTAAGTGAGAAATTCCAATCTCCTCATCATTCATCACGACAAAATCCAAAGTCATTTCAGAAGAATTATTATTTACATCCCATATTTTAAAGGTAATTTGATGCGGTCCCTCCTCTAATTCAGTCATTCGGTATAAGACTTTACCACTTTGATATGTATCTAAATCGGCTTCATAAAAATTATTCAAAAAGATAGGTTCTGCCGTATTACCATCTAGTATAATAGTGATATCATGCCCTATCCCATTTCCAGTTGTATTGATCCCATTTTCGTCTGAGACATGAGCAATAAATAAAGGTTCTCCATTGGTTAATCCACCATGAACAAAATTTTCATCGTTCATAAACAACTCAATTTGCGGACCGACATCATCAACTAAACCATCGGGGTTGATTCCACCAACTACAACAGAGGTATCAAAGCCATAATAATTGGAAGATTCATCGTTCGCATAATAGCTAACCTTACCAAGTCCAAAACTGTAATCAATATCTTTTGGAACAACAAAAGTAAATTTGAACTGTCCATCTGCAACAGTTGCCTTTCCTTTATAGATAATGTTATTTCTATCATTAAAATCTTTTATTGGGGAACCGGGATCTTGACCAAGCGTTTGTTTGACTTTACTTTTATCATATACCGTTGGATAAACAGTTCCATTGAAACCAGTTAATGGTACATCCAAATAATCTGTTAAATGGCCACTAATTGTAACCCTAGATAAAGCCTTTAGTGTATCAATTGGCATATCAATACTCACTCCATTAATACTATCAGTATGAATTCGTGCCGAAGGTTTACCTAATTTCATTGCTGGATCACCAAGTAATGAAAAATTTCTAATATGATTTCCTCCTCCAGCTGACAGATTCTTTGATTGGCGAAGTATTTCACCAATAGGCAAAGGCTCACCATTAACTTCATTAAAAATAACACGATATAAATTACCAACTATTGTAGAATTAAAAGAAATACTTACAAGCCTTGTTGTCGTTAACATCCCCACTGCTCCACCGTATGGAGAAGTTAAGGTTATTTCCCCTGCAGATTCTTTAGAAGGATCGTCAAAACGGCTAAACTCACATGTTGCTGACACAAATACTGTAAGATTATTTACATTCGTCCAATTCCTAATCATATCAATATCTACAGTCCTTTCTTGTGTTAAACCAGTTTCTCCTCCATGTCCAACATAATTAAAAAGTAAAGCACCTCTTTCTATGTTTTGGTCAATCGCTTCCTCAACTGCTGGGTAACGTTGACCTCCTGAGGTTGTTATTTGTTTATATGCATCTAGATAAAGTTTCGTTATATTAATCTCAGGATGATTTAAATTAGTATAATTACTTACATCTTCACAATCCGTTACAAACTTCCCATCATCCTCATCATCCGCCATTAAAACAACTCGATTCCGCCAATCTCCAAAAGTAGACGCGTAACCAGATGCATCACATTGAACTCCTGTAGCATTACTGAATAAAGTAGAACCATATTTCATATAATGTTCTATTTTATTAATAACATCATTTGCCACTTCATTCGTTGAAACAGGAATTCGCCCTATGGCCACATCTATTAAATCTGATTTATCGATTCGATCTTCATCATCTAACAGCGCAAAAAAGTCATCAGCAGTATAAGAAGAACTAAAATTGATGTATTTTTTTTCACCTATAATATCCGTCTTATTATAGGTAGGCATTAAATAATTATTCTTCGATATTCGATTTAGCGGATCATAGGTTCCATCGCCAAAAAGACAGATATAATCTAACATTTTTGAAACATCACCTGCTGCTCGATCATAAAACATTTTAGCAAACCATCTTATTGCAACAGGATCTGAAACACCACTACTAAATTCATTATATATTTTTTGAATCGGAACAACATTAACAGTTAAACCTCTTTCTCGATGTATATTAGCCAAACGCTCAGCAGAAGTCAGTAAAGATTCATGAGAAACAATTAAATAATCGAACGGTGCCAATGCATGCAGATTTTGATTTTCAATTTTTCCTAGAAATGCTCCAGACTTTATAGGCGTAAAAGTTTGGTTCGATTTAAAACTTGAAAACAAACGTAAACTATCAGCGTTCATCTTAAAGGTATAAATAGAACCAGCCAAAGAACCATTAACTTTCTTCACATTTGTAGGATCTGTTATTTCCCAAATTTGTAAATCTTCATTCGCATTTGATATATTGTACTGTGCCACATTCCCTGCTCCCACACTTTCTAGACTACTAATAATAAATTGACCTGTTCCAACCTGTAATCTACGTGTATAATTCAGTTGTATAAAATCAATCCAACCTTCAGTATCTGCAGATGTTCGAACTAAGTTTACCTGAAAACGAAGATTACTAGATCCAGACTTAAAACTAGCATCACTTGACATCAGACGTCCTTTTAAATAATCTCCCACTGAAATATTAGTATCAAAGAAATCATCTACTAAAACACCATCAACTAAAACGTTATACTTCGCCGTACCCGTTTTTATAGCAGACCCCATCTGGGTACGAACATATACAGAATCAGCCACCTCTCTATTCTCAATATTAAATACGACCTCATGTTCCAATAAAATATCCAAATTCTCACCAAGCCAAATATCACCAGATCCTAATGTATTTACATCATTTGACTCATGATAGGAATAAGATTGATAAGATGATAAATTATGTGTAGTTGCGTCTGCCGAATTACCGACCGAAGAAATTCTTTTAGGAGGAACACTTGCATTTACATGGATGAAATAATAGTTTAACGAATCGATTTGATTCTTTCTCGCATAAATTCTGTTCGGTGAATAAGTCACCACATCCGGTCCTTTACCATAAAACAAGATGTAATCACTTGTATTAAACACGCCATCCCCTTCACCTACAATTTGTATTGCATTTTTAAGTAAATCGTCAGGATGATATTCTGAATTTAGAATGGGTAATGTAGGTACATGATTCCCATATATATTAATATGAAGTGGATTTAAAGTCCCCATATTAATACCAAGTTCACTCAAAAAATTATAATCAATTTTTTGAATCCCATCATTTTTTACGCCAATCTTATACCAATCACCAGAAGCAAGAACAGATGTGGAAGCAAATTCAGCTTCTCTATTCCCAGATGTAAAAACGCGCTCACCACTTACTTCAAATATTATCTCCTTTACCATTTTGGATTCTCCACCGATCAATAAGACGGGATTAAAATTTAAAACAGCAAAATTCTCAGCTTTCGATATTTTAAATAGAATTTCTAAATCTAAATCACTTGTTAAAGCCTTTTTAACGTCCAAATCGGTTACTGTAACCGCTTCGTAAGAAATACTTTTTACAGTATATGAAAAGTTATACTTTCCTCGCATAGTGATTGGTCTAGCGGTATTAACTTTATAACGATTGGATACATTCTCAAGATAACATTCCGAACATAACTCATTTTGCGCGTCCCAATTGAGCTTTAAGCTTATCGTTTCGGATTGTGAAAAACCTAAAAAAGGCAATATAATTAGGGTGAACGCTAAAAATAAATAAGTTTGATTTAATTTTTTTCTCATAATTGAACAAAGAGATGTCGATTTTGTTTTAAAAACGAACTAAATTAGCTATTATTGCAAATCTTGATAAAGATTTAATTTCTTTTTACCATATTTGACTTTTAAAATATTAGGTATTTAAGCAAAATTAATATTTTTGGTACTATAACACCAAGTTAGAATGATGAAAAAACTACTTATTGGGGTGTTTGCGGTATTCATTGGTCTAAGTGCGAAAGCACAGGACCCAGAGTTTACGCAATTTTACGCCAACCCTATTTATTTGAACCCGGCCATGGCAGGATCCCATGGATGCCCAAGGTTTAATTTGAATTACCGAAACCAATGGCCTTCTATTTCAGGCGCATTTGTTACCAACAGTATTTCTTACGACCAATATGTAAATATTTTACGTGGTGGTATAGCAGTGATGGTAACCAATGATATGGCTGGTAAAAACACTTTAAACTGGTCGACTGTTAATTTAGCATATAGCTATCACTTACAAGTTTCTAGGAAATTTACTTTTTTGATTGGCGCTCAAGCTGGGTGGAATCAAAAATTTATTGATTGGAACAAACTAACATTTGGCGATCAAATTGATCCTCGAAGAGGTTTTATTTACCAGACAGGAGATTTACCAAGAGGTAGATTATTAGACAATGGTTGGGGTACTAAAGGATTCATTGATTTATCAGCAGGTATTGTTGGTTATTCTGAGAACTTTTATTTTGGTTTCGCTGCTAAGCACTTAAACACACCAGAAGAGAGTTTAATTCTAAATCCTGACGGTCAGAGTAATTTACCAATGCGTTTTACGGCACATATTGGAACGAATATAGAATTTGGAAAAGGATCACAATACAGTAATGTAACATCTATCTCTCCAAACATTATATATACCTACCAAGATGGTTTTATGCAATTAAATTTTGGAACTTATATTAAGTATGGGGCGTTTACTGCTGGAGCATGGTGGCGTGCACGTGATGCTTTTATACTTTCAATTGGAGTTGACGCTGGAAACTTTAGATTAGGATATAGTTATGATATTACAATTTCTCCTTTGACGAATGCTTCGGGAGGATCACACGAACTTTCTTTAGGTTTTAACTTAAGCTGTAAAGAAAAATTAAAAAGTTTTAGAACAATTTCTTGTCCATCTTTCTAAAAAATGTAACCATTTTGTATAAAAAGGTGTAACTATAAAATATATATTTGTTATAGCATAAAGTATTCAATAATGAAAACGCAAATTAAATCATTAAAAATGAAGGGGAATAGACTATTTCTTATAGTGTTAGCTGGGATGGCTCTGATGGCTTGTTCAAGAGAACGATCTAATACTACAGGTTGGGAATTTAACAACCCACAAAATGGCGGCTTTCAAAAAGTTCCATTTTTCGATCAAGAAACTGGTCCTGGGCTAATTTTAGTTGAAGGTGGTACTTTCACTATGGGTAGATCTGAGCAAGATGTTACTTACGAATGGAATAATATTCCAAGACGTGTAACTGTGTCTTCTTTCTATATTGACCAATTTGAGGTAACTAACTTTAACTGGTTAGAATATTTATATTGGGTAAAAAGAACTTACGAAGAGTTTCCAATGATATACAGACAAGCATTGCCTGATACTCTATGTTGGAGAAGCCCGATGGCTTATAACGAACCTTACGTTGAGTATTATTTACGTCACCCTTCTTACCAAAACTATCCTGTTGTTGGAGTTAGTTGGAAACAAGCAAATGATTTTTGTTCTTGGAGATCTGATCGAGTTAACGAGTTTATATTAGTAAGAGAAGGTGTATTGGCTTTGAATCCTGATCAAGGTGGTGAGCCATTCACAACTGATGCCTATTTAGCCGATCAATATCATCCACAAGAAGAAAACTTTTTGAGAAACTTATCTCCTAATCAAGGTTGGAGTGGTAAGAAAAAAGATCTAGGACAACGAATTGTTCGAATGGAGGATGGTATTCTTTTACCAAAATATAGACTCCCAACTGAAGCTGAATGGGAATTTGCTTATTATGGTTTAGTCGGAAGTATGACGAATGCTGAAGATCCAGGTGTAATTGAAAATAGAAGAACTTATCCTTGGACTGGACACTGGGTTAGACAAGACAATAAAGAATTTCAAGGTGATATTAGAGCAAACTTTGTTAGAGGAAGAGGTGATTATATGGGCGCAGCAGGTGCTTTAAATGATGCTGCTGACGTTACTGCTCCTGTTGATTCTTATTGGCCAAATGATTATGGTTTATACCATATGGCTGGTAACGTATCGGAATGGGTAATGGATGTTTACCGTCCTTTATCTCACGAAGATTTTGACGAGTTTAGACCATTTAGAGGTAACGTTTTCAAAACCAAAGTCCTTGGTAATGACGGTGTGATTGATGAAAAAACTACACAAATTCTTTATGATGTTCATGGAATTAAAGAATTCTTACACGAATTTGAAAGTAAAAGATTCCAAAGAATTTCTGCACAAGAGCACGTACCAGGTAATACGGATACAACTTCTATTATGTTTGAAGGGATGTCTAAAAATGTGAAATCAAGAAATGATATCGATTTTTATAATAGTCCTCCTGAACGAGTTTACTTATCAAAAAGTAAAGCAAAGGATTCTTTAGAATTATTGTTATTAGATGAATTAAACATTGTAGTTGATAGAGCAATTCAAATGGCAGATGATCAATTCTACATGGAAGCTTCTGAAACTATTCAAACAAACATCTTTGATGGTTTATTTGATGGAATTGATCCTAGATTTATTCGTGCCGATGGTGTTGGTAATGAATACCCACTAGAAATTATTCCAATCCTTAGAGAAGGTATCTCTTCTTATATTGTGAATACTCCAGGGAATCTTAAATATAGAGAAGTTGTTGCTGAAGAAAACATCAACAGAAGAAATTATAGAAATGCAGATTATAAAGATCATTTAGATGGTGATTTCGAATCATCTTCAAGATTTAATGATGATGAGCGTAAGAATGATATTAACGCAGGTGTTAGAGATCAATCTTTAGTAATGTATCAAAATGATCACGAAGAATTCGATTTAAACGGAAATCAAATTAAGCCTAACGACAAAACAAGTTGGCCTACTACATTAATCTCTGATGATTCTAGAGTATACAAAGGTGGATCTTGGAGAGATAGAGCTTATTGGATTGTAGGTTCAAACAGACGTTTTTTAGATCAAGATCAATCATCTGCAACAATTGGATTCAGATGTGCAATGGACAGAATGGGAAGTCCTAAAGGTCTAGGAAGATACAGATAGAGATCATTTTAAAATATATTTAAAAGCCTACTTTTTAAAAAGTAGGCTTTTTTTTTGAACCAAAGTGAATGACAAATGTACAGGTAGAAAAAAACATCATGAAAAATATACTTGCATTCATCATCATCTCTCTCACAATACCCTTTTCAAAAGCGGCAAACGACATACCTACAAAAATAAATAAAGTTGTAGTCTATCAACAAGGCGCACAAATAAACAGAACAGGTAATTACGTTGCACAAAAAGGAATAACAGAAATAGTAGTTAGTAACGTTAGTCCTACCATCAACTCAAATACATTACAAATCAAAGCCACGGGAAATATGGTGATTCTTGATTCGAAAATTAAAATAAAGTACCCCGAACCTACGCTCGCACCAGACCCAAATAATATTCCACCAAATATCCGAAAAGAGATTAAACAATTACAAGATTCATTATTTGAAATGACCTTTTCTAAACTTGAATTACAACAAAAAATTGAAGTTCTAAACAACCAAAAAAGAATCATTGAAAACAATGGAACTATTAAAGGAACGGGAAAAGTGAACGACTCTATCCCTCTACTGCAAGATGCCATAAATTTCTATCATCTTAAAATGAATACAATCAATGCATCACTATTAGCATTAAGCAGAACACAAACTATACTTTTAAAGAGTGAAAATAGAATGCATACGCGATTGGCAAATCTTAACAATTACAATGCAAATAACAATTTAACTCCGATTCAAAACCAATCACCAATTTATCAAATCGTCATTACAATATCAGCTGACGCTTATACAACCGGTAGTTTAGATATTAGTTATCTGGTAAATAATGCTGGATGGAACCCTCTTTATGATTTAAGAAGTGACGACAAGGCGAATTCTATTGAACTTACTTATAAAGCCGAGGTTTATCAAAACACAGGAATAGATTGGGATAATGTAAAATTAAATTTATCGACAAATAACCCTTACGAAAATAAAACAAAACCAAATTTATACCCATGGTATTTGGATTATAACCCTCAAATAGGTTATTTAGATAAGTCAAGCATGAAAAAGGAAAAGGATCAATATGAAGCAAACGATGAAATGTTGGATGAGATCGATTTAAGTAAAAGTTTGCGTTCCGAATCTATTGCTGCTGAACCTGCCATTATTAATTCACAAAATGCATTTGAATTTACTACTGAAGTTCAGCAAATGATATCAGTAGAATATGCAATTAACTTGTCTTATTCCATTGCGTCTGACAATCAAAAAAATATGGTCCTCATCAAAAGAGCAGAACTAGAAAGTAAATACATGTATTTCACGGTTCCAAAAATGGACATAGGTGTTTATTTAGTGGCAAGAATTACAAATTTAGATGCTTTAAATATTCTACCTGGCAGAGCGACCATTTTTCATGATGGGAGTTATATAGGAGCAACACAATTAAACCCTGCTCAAATGAATGATACTTTAGATTTAAGCTTAGGACGCACATCGAATATTTCAGTAAAACGTACCCTACTTAAAAATGAAACTAAAGAAAAAATAGTTGGAGATAAAATTGAGAAAACTTACGCATATCAAATATCCGTTAAGAACCAAAACCGATCAAATATTGAGCTGATTATCCAAGATCAAATTCCTGTAGTTCGCGATAAAGACATTGAGATTGAGGTTTTAGAAAAGGACAAAGCTAATTTGAATTTGATAACAGGATTATTACAATGGAATGAGAAATTAAAGGCTGGTGAATTAAAAGATTTTGAAATCAAGTATACCATCAAGTATGATCGAACGAAGCCAATCAATCTGGCACAATACTAAGTTATTTTAAAGCATTTTCCTTTTTTAAGGATGTCATTGTGTCAAATTCAGAAGATTGCTCAATAGAAGTCATCAACTGAGCTAATATATCTTCAACTGTATTTGAATAATCAATATCGAGAGGTGCTTTAACTGTCATTCTTAAAGTACTTCTCTTTTTCTTGTTTTTCAATCCCTTTTTATCAAATGCTCTTCTAAATCCATCTATTACAACCGGAATAACAATAGGTTGATGCTTTTTAATTAGAATAGCAGTCCCTACTCTACCCGGAGTATACGGTTTAGTAGTTCCTTGTGGAAAAGTAATTACCCAGCCATCATTCAATGCTTTATCAATATTTTTAACTTCTGATTTATCAACAACCCTTCTCACATTTTCTCCATTCGCTCTCCACGATCGATTAACTGTTACTGCCCCTGATAAAGCAAGAATTTTAGGCAAGAAGCCAGATTTCATGGTTTCTTCAGCCGCCACATAATAAATATTGTGCTTTTTACACTTTAAAAATCCTGGATATCTGATATCATTAGGATGTCCAGTTAACGCCGCATGAATTACGTGAAGGAAAAAAGAAACATCTGCAAAGTAGGTCTGATGATTTGAAACAATCAATACATTTCTATCTTGAATTTGATTGAAAATCTCAGCACCTTGAATTTCCGTTTTATGTGTCCAATTAAATCGACCATAAACGATTGTTCCAAAAATTCGGATAATTATTTTCTTGATGAAAATTTTTTGGCCAAAAATATTTTTTTTAAACAGATTCAAAGCTGGTTATTTTTAGAAGCAAAGATAAAAATATTAAGCTGTCTAGCTCTTATAAAAAAATATCAATTCTATTTTCTGAACATAGCCGTCGGAAATTATTATCTTAATAAATGCTTACCTTTAGTGTTAAATTCAATTATTGACCTGAAATGAACCGAATCATTCCATTTTTTTTCTTGCAATTATTCCTTGTTAATTTTAGTTTCTCTCAAACTGACAAGGAAGTGCACGATTCTAAAACTAAAATCGAAAAATGTTCTAATTTTTATAAAACACCGGCATTAAGAGATCTTTTATCGGCAATTGAAGGAACTGAATATCAACAAAAAAATGTGCCTGACAGCGATAGAGATCGAAAAATACATAGAGACACCAATAAAAATAATATATCAGACATTGGTATTCCTCAATTCAAAAATATTGATCCTCTCATTCAAAAATCGCCTGCCCAAATTAGCGGACGCAATATGATACAAGAAAATTGGGACGGTCAATTAGGTTCTTTACCTCCTGATCCAACTGGTGCTGCTGGTACAGATTATTTTTTACAAGCCGTAAATGATCAATATCGCGTATTTAACAAAGACGGAACTGCAGCTGCAAGTGCTATTTCATTAGATTTAATATGGGGTGTAGAAGGAAGAGGTGACCCAATTGTGATGTATGATAAATTTGCGGAAAGATGGTTTATCAGTCAATTCTACCTACTTCCTGATATGGATGATACAGGCGTAATGATTGCTGTATCTCAATCATCCGATCCTCTAGGTGAATACTATGCTTATACTTTTTCATTTGATGAATTCCCTGATTATCCTAAATACAGTGTATGGTCTAACGGTTATTATATGTCTGCTAATGCGGATGATGATAATTGTTGCGTTTTTGAACGAGATAAAATGCTGTTAGGTGATCCTGGTGCACGAATTATTAAAATGACTTTTCCAGACTTGCCGGATGGTGATTTTCGTAGTCATTTACCTGCTGATGCTGATGGTCCTAATGAACCTGAAATTGATGAGCCTTGCTATTTCTTTGTAGTTCAAGACGATTCATTCGACGGTGTTGATGTCGACCATATAAAAGTTTTAAAAGCCACAGTCAATTGGGATGCTCCTGAAACCTCTACAATTACTATCAGCCAAAGTTTGACTACGGCTCCATTTAATTCTGTTTTTTCAGGTACGTACGCAGATATAAGACAAAGAGGCACCTCACAAAAACTTGATCCAATTAATTCAATATTAATGTATCGTGCACAATACAGACGTTTTGACGGTTATAACACTATCGTTCTAAGTCAAACAGTTGATGTAGATGATACGGACCGCGCAGGCGTGAGATGGTACGAATTAAGAGATAACAATACAGAAACTTGGTCTATTTATCAACAAGGGACGCATTCACCGGACGAAGAAAATAGCAGATGGATCAGTGGTATATCTATGGACTATTGGGGGAATATTGGTTTGGCATACTCCTTTAGTGGACCTGATGATTATGCAGGATTACGATTTACAGGACGACACAGTGCTGATCCTCTAGGAGAGATGACTATTATTGAAGAGGTTGGCATTGCTGGTACTGGCTCCCAAACAACAAGTGCTAGATACGGGGATTATGCCCATATGACAATTGACCCTACCGATGATGAAACATTTTGGTTTACAGGTCAATATGTAGGCCCTGGTGGAGCAAGAAAAACAAGAGTATTCTCATTTAAATTTGGAGATCCTTCCAGTGGTCTTACAAAGACTACAGAAACTAAAACATTTAATATTTTTCAACCGACTAAAAACACAATTCAATTAAGCTGGTATAATATTTACGATGATAATTTAGAAGTTCAAATATTAGACATCCAAGGTAAATTAATTGGCTCGATGCCACTGCAAGCAAATGAAGGAGAAATGCAATTCGTGGTACCTCAATTCGCTAATGGAATTTATGTTGTAACTTTAGTGGGAAGTACAACACTATTGAGTAAAAAACTATACCTTGGTAAATAATGAGAAAATTAATTACAGCTATATTATTCATTCCTTTATTAAGTTGCTCTATAAATAAAGAAAGTACTGAATCAAATACTGAAATAGTAGCAAATAAAAGTACAACTGGTATTATTCGAGATAAATCGATGTTAGATTGCGGATTCTTAATTGAAATAAAAATTGATGACAATTTAACACTTCTTGAACCTCTGAGTTTACCTGAAAACTATAATTCTGATGGCATGTCAATTAAATTTGACTATGCTATTTCACGCAGAACTTCGACATGTAGTATTGCTATGCCAATAATTATAAATGAAATTTTTGAATAATTACACCGCATGCTGGTAGATCAATTTGGTAGAAATCATAACTATTTACGCGTTTCATTAACGGAACGTTGTAATTTGAGGTGCACCTATTGTATGCCTGCAGAAGGAATTGCTTTAAGAGAACGGTCAGAATTCATGTCTCAAGAAGAGATGATTGCAATCGTTGGTCGTTTTGTAAACTTTGGCGTTGATAAAATAAGGTTGACAGGTGGAGAACCTTTGATCAAGAAAAACTTCTCTGCAATACTTAATGAACTCTCCAAATTCCCAGTTGATTTAGCTATTACAACAAATGGCGTATTGTTAGATCGGTATATAGATGATTTAAAAAAAGCCGGATTAAATAAAATCAATATAAGTTTAGATTCACTACAAGAAGAAAAGTTCAATCGAATTTCTCGTCGATTCGATTTTAAACGAATCATGGAAAATATTCAGCTTACCATTGCCGAAAATTTTAATGTAAAAATTAATGTGGTATTAATGCAGGATGAAAATATCGACGAAATTGTTGATTTTATCTTATTTACAAAGGACAAAGAAATAGAAGTTAGATTTATTGAATTTATGCCTTTTAATGGCAATGAATGGGATTGGAGCAAAACAGTTTCGTCCAAAACAATTCAAAATAAAATTTCTGAACATTTTGGATTAAATGAAATTGAAACATTACCATTGCCACCGAATAGTACAACGAGAAACTATAAAATAAAAGGCTTTAAAGGTCAGTATGGCATTATTAGTTCTGTGACCAATCCATTTTGCGATAGTTGTAATAGAATTCGTTTAACGGCAGATGGTAAATTAAAGAATTGTCTATTTTCAAATCACGAATTAAATTTATTGGAAGCCTATCGACATAATGAAAATATCGATCCAATAATCCAACAAATTATTCATGCAAAAAAGGAGAAAAGAGCGGGAATAGATTCTTTTGAATCTGAAAGTGCAGCATTAATTTACAATGCCAATAGGAGCATGACTACTATAGGAGGTTAATTAAACTAATCCCAGTCGAATTGCATACTTAATCAATCCTGCTGTATTTTTAACTTGTAGTTTACTTAAAATATTCTGTCTATGCGAATCTATCGTTCGTTTGCTCAACTCAAACTTTTTAGCAATCTCTTCATTCGTATACTCATTCGCAATTAACTTCAATACCTCTAATTCTCTTCGAGTAAGTGAAATTTTACGGTTATCAACTCGAATATCATCCGACTTTCCTTGAGACAAATTCCCAGTATAAGGCTCCATTAATTTTAAAGCGACTTCATTGCTGTAATATTTTCCACCTTCAAGTACTGTTTTGATAGCACTCGTTAGTACTTCAGATCCCGTATTCTTCAATAAATACCCCATTGCTCCTGCCTTAATCATACTTCTAATCTCATAGTCATCACTATGCATTGATAATGCAATGATTTTAGAATTGGCTTTGTCTTTAACTATTTCAGCAGTTGCCTTAATACCATCCATTTCCGGCATATTAATATCCATTAAAATAATATCATAATCGAAAATTCGCGCACGCTCAACAGCTTCTGCCCCATTAACAACTTCATCAATACGGTCAATGAAATTGCTATCACCAGTACCTGTCAATGTATATTTGATACCTGTACGTACTAATTTATGATCGTCAGCAATTAATATTTTCAATTTCTCCATATATTTTTTATTTTGGAAATTCAACCCAAAGCTCAGTTCCTTTTCCAATTTCGCTATTATATTTAAATTTACCGTTATAAGCAATGACTTTTGTCTTAATATTACTCAAACCTCGATTTTCTCCAATATTTTCTAACTTTTTCAAATCAAACCCTTGTCCATTTTCCTTTAAAACGAATTCAATCGTCGAATCATTCTCTACTAAGTGAATGTTTAATCTAGTTGCATTTGAATGTTTGGTCATATTATTTATGAATTCCTGAATAATTCTATAAATAACAACCTCCAATTCCGCAATTAATCTAGGAAAATTTTCAGTACTAACAAAATCAATCTTGAATTGTTCAATTTTATTTAACTTACCTACTAAAGTCTCTACTGCCAACTCTACACCACCTTTCACCAATACATTTGGCATTAAATCGAAACAAATTTCACGTAGCCTTTTTATTGAATTACCTAGTATTTCGTCACATAGTGCTACCAAGTTACTGAATTCACTATTATCAATCTTAAATTTATTAATATTACTCAACATCAATTGCGCCATGGACAATTCTTGACCTAAAGAGTCATGCAAATCATCCGCCATCCGCTTTTGCTCAGCAATTTGAGTTGAAAGGATCGTCGTTAGGATTAATTTTTCGTTTTCTTTTTGTTCAGTTATATCTTTAATACTGATTAAGTAACCTACAAATACACCGAGGTGATCAAAAATCATTGCACAAGTAAAAAGACCAAAAACAATATTACCAGATTTTGTTAATAACTGACATTCAACTACAAACCTATTGTTCTCTTTGCTGAGTTTAGATTTTATATTCTCAAATAAATTCGAATTGGGATCCTTTAATAACTTTTCAAAATCGCTTGAGACTAAAGTTCTTTTAGAATACTCTAATTTTAAAACAGCTGATTGGTTTACCTCTATTATATTTCCAGATTCATTTACAACTAAAACCAAATCTGTTACCGAATTAAAAATGCTGGTAAAATAATCTTTAGATACATTTGACGATTCTAATTCCTCTCCAAGCATGTTAATGCCTAGTATAATCATATCTATCTCGTCAGCATGCTCAGAAATCTCACCTTTAACATGGTAATTTCCTGCGGAATACGATAAGAGTAAATTACTTATTTCGTCTATTTGGGATTTTCGCATAAAATTGTCTCTTAAAAAGAGTAAAAGAAAACTTATAAAATTCTTAAATTTTCTTCCTTACAATAATACGAAGTTAATCAAAAATAGAAAAAAACATTATTTTTTGAATGTTTGTAACCATTCTACAGCTTCTTTTTGATTATTGAAGACTCTCGCTGGTATTTTCGAATTATTCGCAGATATCTTTAAGAAAAAATTAGCCATGTATTTTGTAAACGGAGAATTACTCAATAAGGCTGCTGCCGTAACACCTTTAATTCCATCAGCAGAAGATAAGAAATTACGTGCTTCCTTATCAATACTTTTTAAACTTACACCATCAATAAGCAAAGGAACACTTTCGTTATTCGTAAGCTCCAATCTTTTCAATACAATTTTTTTTGCTATTGCAAGAGTAATTGGTCCATCAATGTAAGTTAGGTGAAACACACCATCTTCCATCATAAAACGATAAAATTCTGCTTCAAATAAAATTTTAGGTCCCATTCGTAAATATAAATAATTAAAGATATTAATTCCAAATATACAATAAATATATGGAATAGTCTAAGTATTTATACGTAGGTCTTTTTAACATATTGCTATATTTAGCCATAACGGTTACTCCGTTTTTTAGCGGTTGCATATAACCTTTAATTGTAAGAATTTTGTTCAACAACTAACAAAATACATGTACCTATGAGTCAAAAATCAATTATTGAAACTGTAAATCAGATTGCAAACCATGCTAAAAACAATGGCATAGCACATCTGAACACTCAAGACCAGTCACTTACCCAAAATGTGATTACCCTAAACAATATAGAAACGGTAAATTTTGGTTCATGTAGTTATCTCGGTCTAGAATTCAACGATAAAGTAAAAGAGGCAGCAAAAGCGGCAATAGATTCCTATGGCACGCAATTTTCTTCTTCTCGTGCTTACGTATCTCCTATTTATTATTCTCAATTAGAGGATAAATTATCTCAAATATTTGATGCTCCTACAATTGTAACTCCCACTACAACTTTAGGACATATTGCGGCAATACCAACTTTAGTTAGTAATCAAGATGCTGTAATTCTCGATCATCAAGTACACAATTCAGTACAAACAGCTACTGCAATTGTAAAATCTAAGAACACCCACGTTGAGTTATTACGACACAATAGAATGGATTTGTTAGAACAACGAATTATTAAATTAAAAGAAAAGTATGAAAAAATCTGGTATATGGCCGATGGCATCTACTCAATGTATGGAGATGCAACTCCAGTAGATGAAATTTATGCTTTAATGGATAAATATCCAGAATTCCATTTTTACGTTGATGATGCACACGGTATGAGCTGCTTCGGTAAAAACGGTAGAGGGTATGTTTTAGCTGATAGAAAAATTCATCCTCAAATGGTTGTTGCAACTTCTTTTGCCAAAGCTTTTGCAACAGGTGGTGGAGCACTTATTTTTCCAACTCAAGAAATGGCTCAATTGATTAGAAATGTCGGTGGACCGATGATTACATCAGGACCAATGCAACCAAGTGCATTAGGAGCTGCTGTAGCTGTCGCAGATATCCATCTTTCCGACGCTATCAAAACATATCAAGAAGACCTTCAAGAGAACATCCGTTATACTAATATGATGTTGAAAAAATATGATTTACCAAATTTAGCGGAGTCTTTTTCTCCAATATTCTTCATTGCCGTAAGTCTACCTAAGGTTGCTTACGATATCATTAATAGATTAAAAGATGATGGTTTCTTTTTAAATATTGGAATTTTTCCTGCAGTGCCGATTAAAAATACTGGCGTTCGTTTTACAATAACGCGTTTGCATACTTTTGAACAAATTGAAAATATGGTCAAAGCTATGGCATACCACTACCCTATTGTATTAGAAGAACACGGTATTACCAAAAGTGAAATTTTTAAGGCGTTTAAAATGACACCGCCTGAGGAAAAAGAAGCGATTGTTAAAGTTAAACAACTAGTTAATCAGTCACAGCTTAATATTGAAAGCTATTCAACTATCAAAAAAATTAACGAAGAAGAATGGAATGATCATTTAGGCGATAATGGCACTTTTGATTGGAAAGGATTATTATTATTAGAAGAATCATTCAGTAAAAATGAATTAGAGCATCAAAATTGGATATTTGATTATATCATAATTAGAGATAATAATAGAAAAATAGTTTTAGCTACATTCTTAACAACAGCGCTATCTAAAGATGATATGTTGATGAATAAAGAAGTGTCTTATGAAATAGAAACTGTTCGTTTAAAAGATCCTTCTTACATGACTTCACAAACGCTTTCGATCGGATCTCCGTTAACAGAAGGGAATCATGTTTATGTTGACAATGACTCAAAACTTGCCAAAGGAGCTTGGGACTTATTATTACAAAAAATGAGTTCAATACAGGAAGAAAGAAATATAACGAATATAATTATTAGAGATTTGCCTAATAACGATGACAATTTAGATAATTACATGATTGATAATGGCTTGTTTAAATCTGCAATGCCTGAGAATTGTAAGATCACCGACTTAAATTGGAAGGATGAAGAAACTTACTTTAGTAATCTATCTAAAAACTCTAAAAGACATTTTAGAAAGAACGTTACACGTAATGAGCACTTTTTTAATACTGAGATAAAATCAAATCTTGACGACAATGAAATGCAACTTTATTATGAGTTATACGTTAACACCAAGAATAACAGTTTAGCGTTAAACACATTTAAATTACCGTTCAAATTGTTTAAAAATATCGCAAAAGACGAAAATTGGGAAATTGTTTCAATAACCTTAAAACCCGCTTTTGATGATAGAGAGATTAAAAAACCAATTGCAATGGCGCTATGCCACAAAGGAAGATTGAATTATACCTTTGTTATTGCTGGTTTAGATTATGAATTTAATACTGAGTTTTCATCTTATCGCCAATTATTATGGAGAATAGTTGAAAGAGCAGGCTCCACAGGTTACAATAATGTAAACATGGGGTATACCTCTACAATCGAAAAACGTAGATTCGGCGCTAAAATCGTCGAAACATGCGGATATATGCAAGTAAAGGATAATTATTCTTTAGAAGCACTTGGAACCATGTCTACGAGCAAAACAAGTGAATATGATACTAACAAAAGAAGAATATTGCCTATTTAATATTAAGTCTAAAATACAATTAATAGAAAAGGACGGGCGATTTATCACCCGCAGGGTATGTAGTGACTTATATTTAATAACTTTTTATCAAATATATGGATTCTATGTAGAAACTATTTATGAGATGTCAACATTTAAAACCTTATCTGCTGACCCAGTCATAAACATAGATATAATGCAACTATACCCGCCTCCTTTGAGGCAGATGAATTCTATTGCTTAAGTGAAAACGACTTGTATTCATTGAACACCCTTCAATTATTTGGAGGGTGTTCTGGATCAGTCACAAAAGTTGGGGAAGAATTTAGACTAAAATGATTTTCTTTGTAAAAAAGAATAAGTTTTGGAGGGATATTTAGACTTAATAAAAATGATTTTACCTGAGATTTTAGTAGCACATTTTGAGCTTACGGAATCAAAAAAAGTAGGAGAACGATTGAACCTTTATTTTGAGGAAAAGAATACTGTTCCCCAAGAATTTAATTCACGTCAATTAATTTCAAAAGGTTTTCATAAAACCATTACAGTTCAGGATTTTCCTTTAAAAGGTATGTTTGTTTTTTTTCATATTAAACGACGTAGATGGACAGATAAAGAAACATCTGAAA
>NZ_JHXV01000033.1 GCF_000621625.1 Crocinitomix catalasitica ATCC 23190 | reverse complement strand
CGCCACCTCTCCAAGTAATAATCGCACCATCAGGGTTACCTGCTTCCATTAATATTTCTTCACCAATACAAACATAAACATCTGGTCCTGCATCAATAACTGGCGCTTCAAGAACACGAACAGTAAAGAAAGCTGTATCATTACCACAAGGCTCAGGAATATATTGGATATAAGCAAAAACGTAATCATCGGTTGTTAAACCAGCCGAGTTAAAAACACCTGTTTCAGCATCAAACTGACCTGATTCAGTTAATTCTTCCCAAACTCCCCCTGGATCAGCACCTACTAGGTAACCATTCAAATCAATCGTACCACCTGGGCTACTGCATAATAATGTATCAAAATCCTCACCTGCTCTACCACCAACAACTGTTACTGTTTTTGTAACTAAACATTCAACTTCACCACCCATATTATATAAGTAATTCATAATGTTTGAACGCCAGTTTCCCGCTGCAGGAACAGGTGAATGCTATCCGTGAGTTGTCATTCCTCCCATCATAACATGACCAGCTCCCCAAGGTTTTTCACAAAGAACAACCTCAGTTGCATCTAAAACATCTACAATAATTGTTGTATATCCGACACCTAAAATAAGAGCGTGCGCATACCAAGTTCCTGCCATTACAGTAGCAGTTGGTGTTTCAGGTCCTAACAATGCAGGGTGAAGGGCATCAACCACGTTCACATCCCAAGTAAGAGAAGCTCCGCCATCATAATTCAACGTAGTTCCTCCAAAACCAAAATCAATATCACCACCTTCGTTTGGCGCTGAATTCAATAATAAACGTCCTCCCGCATCTACCCATGCTTCAATAGTAGCCATATTAGCAGCCAAAAATGTTGCTAATTCTGTCGCCATTCCATCCGAACCATCAATAAAAACGAATCCTGTTTCAGGAACAAATACATCCCCTACAACTACAGTTTCAAACTCTGCTAAAGTCCATTCTCCAACACCGAAGGCAAGATCCATTGCTTGATTATTCTGCGTATTACTCCAAGGACCGACACGATTATTAGATTTGATATAATATTTATCACCAGTACCACCTGGTCTTAATTCGTATGTAATCTCGTGCACACCTTCACCAGCTATATATGGATCGAAAGTTGAACCATCTATACCTGGACCTTCAAAGGTACCACCTTCTGGATCACCAACTAATTCAGTCGCGGGATCATCAATACAATAAATCTCGTCTAACCCCGTAAAATCACACTGTGCATAACTAACATTAAAAATTGTGCTTCCCACGAATACAATCGTTAATAATTGCCAAAATGGTTTTAATATTTTCATAATATAAATCTTTTCACAGTTAAGACGCTAGTACTTTTAATTGGTTGCCACAGTATAATGTTACAACCGAAGAAAATTAATCAATTTATTTGAATCGTAATTAAAAGAAATCAATAAATTATTTAGAAAGGTTTAAATGTCCACGATGCAGATGCTTTTTATCACTTGCACGATCGCCAAATTCTAATTGCCAAACATAAACACCTGACTCTACGATTCCTGCAGAACCATAAGTACCATCCCAGCCGTAAAACGCATCAAAAGATTCGAACATTTTCTCTCCCCATCTGTTAAAGACTGTAAAGTGGTAATCATAAAAATCAATACCAGATGTCATGATAAGTTTAAACGTTTCGTTAAAACTATCTCCGTCTGGCGTAAAAGCATTCGGTATAAAGAACAGAATTACATCTTCAATATAGAGTTTCTTAGAAATTGAATCTACACAACCAATATCATTTTTTGCGATTAATAAGACATCGTAATAAGCGTCTGGAATTTCCGGATAATAATGTATTGGGTGCTCTTCTGTTGAATTACCAGATTCGTCTCCAAAAAACCATTCGTAATTCGTAGCAAATTCTGTTTTATTTCTGAATGAAACTTGCGTATTCTCGACATTAATTGGCTGTGGTGAGTATATAAAATCAGCATCAGGCACTGCAAGTACAGAAATAAAATCAGCATAAGAAACTGCTGAAACACATCCTTCTGCAGTTGTTACTGTAAGTGTAACATCCATATCACCTACTGTATTATACAAATGACTAACTGTTCCACAGCCAGTACCTGAAACTCCATCACCAAAATCCCAAACACAATCATCTCCAGGCAAATCGGTTGTATTGGTAAATTCAACATGATCAGGATTACAAATCATTGTGGTATCCGCAGTAAAAGAAACAACTGGCAATGGGTTCACTGTAACATTAATCGCAGCTGAATTCTCGCAGCCATTTGCATCTGTACCGGTTACGGAATAAATGGTCGTACCTAACGTTGGCGAAAAAGCTTCTCCATCAACCACACCTAAATCCCAAACATAAGTACCGCCTATACCTGCTCCCGTTCCTGAGAGGGTCACTTCTTCATTCAAACAAACTTCAGCGGGAAATGGCACTGCCGCTATACCAATAAGCGGTAATGGATTTACAGTAATCAACAAGTCATCTGTAGAAATACAACCTAGCAAGTCTGCTGTCACAGTATAGGTTCCAGAAGCATCTGGCACAAAAACCTCACCATCAACAACCGAAGGATCCCAAGTTAATGTTGCACCTTCTGGATTATCAGCTGTAAGTGTAACTTCGTCAAACTGACAAACTTCAACATCCAACCCAGCATCGACATCGGGGAATGGTACTAACGTAACGACCACATCATCGGTAGTAACACAACCTAATAAGTCAGCTGTTACAGTGTAAGTTGCTGTTGCAATTGGTCTAAACAAATCTCCATCAATAACTCCTCCGTCCCAAGAAATAACGGCACCGTCAGGATTATCCGCTTCCATTAAAACTTCACCACCTACACAAACAAAAACATCTGGTCCAGCGTCAACAGCCGGAGGTTCAACAACATTAATTCGAACGAAAGCTGTATCATTTTCACAAGGAGCTGCCGACACTTGTACGCGGATAAACTCATAAAATCCACCAGGTAGATCGCTTGACTCAAAAACCCCAGAAACCGGATCGAATTGACCAGAACCTGTAATTTCTTCCCACACACCTCCCGGTTCGGCATCACCAATCAATAAATTCAAATCTTGTGTCTCACCAAAATAATTACACATGACAATATCCGCATCATCACCTGCAAAAGATCCATCCCCAACTGTAATTGTAAAATAAGCAGTATCCGCAGCACCAGCACACCCTAGAATATCGTATCTAAATTCATAATCACCTGGTGCAATACCATCTACATCAAACTCCGTTGTACCTGTATCAAAAGCGCCCGAACCTGTGAGTTCTACCCAAGTACCATCCATTGGAATTCCAGGCGTTAAATAATCGTTTAAAAATACAGACCCAAAGCATGCTAAACCTGTTGAATCACGACCAGCATCATCTCCATCCCCGCCTGGGCAAGCAATTACCCATCCGGAAGAACAACCTGTATTTGTTAAGGTCACAACACTAAAAGGTAAGGTAGATGTAACAGTTATAAATACATCCCCAAAACTTCCATCACAAAGATACGGACCAATTACATCTCCCGCGACCCCAACATTAACACCTGTTATTGTCATTATACCGCCACCATCTATTGATATTGTAGCATAATCAACCGTATTTACAGCAGTATAAGCTAGGGTTAAACTTAAAGTAGGCGCATAAGCCGTTGATACAATTACACCTGCACACCCAGCTCCTGACCAAGGACCTACTTCACCTGTATCTTCACATATTGCACAATCTGGATCACTCGTTAAAATATATCCAGAACTTGATGTACCAGTACTTGAATAACTGGGGCAAGTAGGCTGGGCAATAATAGCTCCACTTATAAATAAAAAGAATATTAAAATCAACCTCATATACTACTAGTTTTTCTTTACGTCGCTAAATATTTTAGTTATTAGCCAAATGCGTTTTTGTTATTGAATATTCACAACCGTTTTCAGTTTTGATAAGTAAAGTCACATCATACTCAATATTTTCTTTAAAAAAGACTTGTGGATGTTCTTTTTGGGATGTTGTTCCATCTCCAAAGTTCCAATTTAACGCTACAATTTTGTCGTTAGACACTGTTGATAAATCGTCGAAAATTGTAACCGCAGCTGCTGGAAAATATTCCCCAGTAAAATCTACTTTAAAAGCTGCCGCAGGCTGAACATTAGTAGAAAGTGATTTTTTTTCACCATTCACTTTATAGTTGACAGTGTATTCTCCCTCACCAAATTTACTACAATTGATCTCTAAATTTTTATATTTTTTTTGAAGAACTCCGTCTATCTCCCAAGATAGGACTTTAATTTCGTCACCCGACACCAAATTCAATTTCAAATTATCAGTACACCAAGCCCCTGATAGTTCCAACGTTTCCGTTTGAGAAAACAAATTGATATTCAAGAATAGTAAACTAAAAATAAGGACGTTGATTTTCATAGCAGTTTAAAAATAATGATAAATTCACCTAAATCACAGACGGTTAAAAAAAAATACCGTTGCCTATAAAATTAACAAATCAAAATTAACTTACTATTATAATCCTATATGAATATTTAAGCAATGATTAATTTGACCTGAACTTTTTCAATCTTAAACCTGAAAATAACGTCAAAATAAATAATAGCACTATGGTAATAGGCACCCAAGTAGGTATTGGAATAGGGTCACCGGTTGCGTAAGAATGAAGACCACTTAAGTAAAAGTTAACGCCAAAAAACGTCATTATTATACTCCCATAGCCCCACAATGCAAAAGTATTAAAGACAAATTGTCCTTTTAACCCTGGAATAAATCTAAAATGCATAATTATAGCATACACAAGGATTGAAGCCAAGGCCCACGTTTCTTTTGCATCCCAACCCCAATATCTTCCCCAACTCTCATTGGCCCAAACACCACCTAAGAAAGTACCGATTGTTAACATAAACAAACCAATAATAATCGCCATTTCAGTAATATAGGTCAGCTCTTTTGTTGTGAGCATAATTTTTCGTTTGTTACTATCTGTTAGTACAAGGTTTAAGAAGAGACAAATAAAACCTAAGATAGCACCTAGTCCAAGGAAACCATAACTACCAGTAATAATAGCTACATGAATCATTAACCAATAAGATTTAAGTACTGGTACTAAATTGGTGATTTCAGGATCAAGTGCATTCATATGCGCAACAAACAACATTAACCAAGCAAGTATACCTGTTGCTCCCAAAACGATTTTTGATTGTTTATAGAATAGTAAACCTGCCAGTACTGTTATAAAGGCGATAAAAACTACAGCTTCATATCCATTACTCCAAGGAGCATGACCAGACAAATACCATCTTAGACCGAGGCCAAACCCATGTAAAACAAACATTATTGTAAAGGCTACAAATGCTATACGCATTGGCCATTTTAAATTCAATTTTGGTTTAAATATTTGCCAAAACTGAAGAATCAATAATATCAACCCAACAAATAGATAGTAATAATTCAATTTCTTAAAGATATCAAGTTCGTTATAAGCAATCTCCCATTCGACCTTTTCAACAGATGGAATTACAGTATTATCAGCAATTTTTCTTTGAAATTTATCAATCAAAGCCACAACATTATCTGCTTGTGCCCAATCTCCAGTTTTATAACCTTCTTCAACAGCCAAATTATAAAGCGGAATGATGGCTTTGAAAAATTCTTCATCCTCACCAGTAAAAGGATGATCTCTATCAAAAGGAGAATACCAATTATGATTAGGATCATTCGGCAAGGGAATTATTTTCAAATACAAACCTGTAAACATCCCTAAAATAATATTCAAACGTTCGTCAGTTTTTAAAACGTCTTTGTCATAAACTGACTGTTCTGCTGGCTTTTTATGCCTTGCAACTTCAGCGTCATGTTCAAGAATATAATCAAGTTTTTCACCGGCAAAGAAATCTTTAAGCGCAGCTCTCGAACCATCAATACCGAGCTTTTCTCTTACAGCCTCACCTGAAACATAAATTAAAGGCTCCAGATTCCACGCCAAAACATTGGTATGAATTCCTAAGAACACTTGCATTGCCGACTGCCCATTGTAAACAGATTGTCTACTTACTTTTTTAAGCACGTCAGTTGCTAATGTGTGAACAGGTTGAAAACGTCCATTATTCGCTTGGATAATTAACTTCCCAAATTTCTCAGCATGTCCAGCATCTATAATGTGCTCGTTTTTAAACGCAGGTAAACCGTCATTTGAGATCGAATCATTTTTCTCTTGACCAAAACCGACACTAGATAAAAGTAATCCTAAAATTAAAAGGTTGATACTTGCTCTTTTTTCACGAATTGCTTTCGCTTTTCTCATCAATATTCTAAATCTACCCTCTTTTGCGAAAAGGTTAATTATAAATCCTAAGGCTAAAATTAAATATCCTAAGTAAGTTATGTTCGTTCCTAATGCATCGTGATTTACAGAAAGTATCGTACCTTTTTCATCTTCATCATAAGATGATTGAAAAAATCTGTAACCTCCATAATCTAAGACATTATTCATATAGATATGATGCGGCATTTCTACTTCATGATCAAGATCTAATACAGTAACTTTACTCGAATAAGATGATGGATTATCCGTCCCTGCGTATCTTTTTAATTCAAAATCATTTAGATAAATATGAAAAGGCAATTTAATTTGTTTAGATCCATAAGCTATTTCATAATACAAGTTACCCATTTTAAATTTGAATAAATTCGGCATCATCCCTTTACCGCCTATAGCTGTAAATTCGTTTGATAAATCACCTTGTTTAGCAAGCATTGTTACTGCTTTCTTATCTTTCATTACTTTCGGATCACTCACTGTTAACAATTTAGCGCTAGGGTAATATGCGTTAAATACAAACTGTTGTTCGTTATAAGTATACAATCTCTTCGTAATAAACCTTTGTAAGCTATCTGCCTTATAAACACCTACTGATTGGTCAGACATTTGCAGATAAGTAATTTCAAATGGCGGTCTAATAAACACACCTGAATCCGTTGAAATAATATTTATAAAATTGATACTATCTTTATTAAAACTTAATGGTAACCCATTATCAACTAATTGATCGCCTGATTTTAAATAATTATAATTTCTTCCAGCATCACCAACTGTGACAATTTCCAAATAAGGATCACCTAATTTTTCACCTGTTATTTCGATTGTATCTTTAGCATGCTCTAGAAGACTAACAAAAGACAGTTCTATTTCCTCTTCTTCGCCAGGAAAAGAAAACTGATGCGAAAAACTGTTATCGGTTCCCGCCTCAATTATCACAGGCATATCATAAACATATTGCTGATTCTGATCATGAACCTTAATTTGAATATAAGTTTCAGCACTGATGATAACATTTGAAGAACCACCTTCACGAATCAACATTGCACCTTCAAACCCAACAACTCGTGTAATAAAAGCACCGATCAGAATAATTAAAAATGCGACATGAAAAGTTAATGAGCCTAATTTTTTCCATTGCAATAATTTATATCTATATATATTATAAATCATTGTAAAAAACAAATAAGCTAGAATTAATTCGAACCATTTTGCTTTGTAAATCCACTTTTGGGCTACAGGGGTTCCGAAGTCATTTTCAATAAAAGTTGCCCAACCAATTGCTACAAAAAATGCCAGTAACGCTAAAGCCATTAATGACATTGAAAAAACTTTATCTAACACTTGTTTCATGCAGCAATATTTTTACAGATTAACAGGTGCAAATTTACTCCGTTTTTTTTGAACTCTTGTCTAAAAAGCGAATAATTTAAATAAGTTTTAAGCTTCAGTCGAATACAACAATATAAAGGCTATTAATAATTTTCTCCTGAAGAAAAATAATTTCATTTTCTTTTGTGACCATATAAAACTATCTACGTCAATGGATTAAAATCAAACAAATGCTTGGCAAAATTTTATCCTTTTATTTCACAGTACTTTCAACACTTATCCTATTCGGTCAAAAAACGGATATTAAAAAGCCTGCACAAGACACCATTCATCACGTTATTGCGCATCCTCAAAAGTTATTATACATCAAGCCTGATAGCTTAAAATTAAAACAGATTCCAACTTACGGAATTGATTCACTTTTTATTCGCACTTACGATAGCTTGCACATAAAATCAAATTCGCCGCACCTAAATAAATCTTCACCAAAAATTAACGCAAAAAAGTAAAAATCCAACTAATTATCGTAAAAAACGCACAACTCGCAGATAATTAATCGAATTAATTATCTGTACGCTTACTTTTAATTTTGAAACTAAAATGAGAAACATTAACCCTAAACACAATTTGCTCAAATAAAAATATTCGATAACCTACGTTATCCACTTAAAAGGAACATTCACCACTTTTAAGCTTGAAAAAAGTTACTGAGATTTTATTGCTTTGAAATCCTTTAACACAATTAATCTTTTGTAAAGAATAAGCCTCGATCCAATAAGATCGGGGCTTATTTCATTGTTACAACACATATCTATGGATTATTGGCTCATTAAGTACGAAATATCTACGGTCGTAAAGTGATTGATATTTTCATGATTTAACAAAAATTTAAGAAATTTTGAATTTAAAACATCTATTTTTGCCGCCGAGCAAAGGGGTGTAAACTTTCCCTTAAAATTTAAAAATAAAAAAGGGATGCGTAAGTTTTTTTTAATCTTAACAGGTTTTCTTACAGTGAATTATGCTTTCACTCAGGACACGGGTAAAATTACAGGCGGTATTATCACCGAAAAACCTGAAGTGTCTCAATCTTTCGTTACACTTAAACTACATACTGCTACTGATAGTACTTTTATAAAAGGAAATCTTAGTGATATTGATGGTAATTTTATTTTTGAAAATATCCAATACGGAAACTACTATTTAGAGGTTTCTTTCTTTGGATTTGAAAACAAATATGTCAATTTTTCACTAAATGAAAATCAACTCGATCTTGGTAAAATAAAAATTGCAGAAAACGAAAAAGTATTAGACCAAGTAATGGTTATTAGCAAGCAAGATGTTGTTAAGTATGAGATTGATAAAAAAGTACTAAAAGTATCGCAAGATTATGCCAATACATCTGCGACGGCTTTTGAAGTGTTAGAAAATGTACCATCTATCTCAACCGATATTGAGGGGAATTTAAGTCTAAGAGGCAGTTCGAGCTATACGCTACTAATTGATGGAAAACCGTCTTTAATGGATGCCAGTGATGCCTTAAAAATGATTCCTGCGAGTTCGATTGAAGACATTGAAATAATGACCAATCCTTCTTCTAAATTCGATTCGGAAGGAGTTAGTGGCGTTATCAACATCATTACAAAAAAGGATAAAACGAACGGTACAAGTGGAATTATAAATATTGGTGCAGGATTGTACAATGCTTATAACGCCGATGGAACTTTTCAAATTCAGCGCAAGAAAGTCACTTTAAATTTGGGGGCTAATTTCAGAACCAACGACTCCCCTTCTCAGCAAATTACAGAAAGATTAACCAAAAGTGACAGTTTAGATAATTTGTATCGCCTTGAAGGTGAAAACCTACGCAAACGATTGTCTTTTGGGGCAACAGCAGGTATTGAATTTCGTTTAAACGAAAAGAATGCAATAAATGTCAGTTATGAATACAGCGGTTTCAAAATGTCGATGGATAACAAATCAACCATACAAACCTTCACGAATGGCGAAGAAACAAGTTCATATTATAATACGGAGAATAGAGATTGGGATTTCAGCGGTAGTAGAGCTTATCTAGATTACTTTCATTATTTCAACGATAAAAAATCTCATTTCATCACCCTTAGTGGATTCTATAGAGGAAGAAATGGAGAGGAAGAAGCAATAACGAACTATTATTATACGCCAGGTTCACTTGATGGAGGGAATAGAAATACAGAAACTGGTCCGACTGGCCGATTTAGATTCAAATTAGACTATCAAAAACCTTTTGAAAATGGGAATCAATTTTTAGCAGGTTTACAATCAGATTTAGGAAATAGTACTGATTTTACAAAAGCATTTACATACGATCCTACAGCTGCAGAATATATTGAAACACCACTATTCTCAACGGATGTAAATTATACAAGAAATATTCACGCTGCTTATTTAATGTTTAATGGTAAGGTTAAAAAATTAGGTTATCAATTTGGTCTTCGTGGAGAGTATACAGATCGAGACATTATTCCATCTAAAGGAGAGTCTGCAAAAATTGAGCGATTTGACCTTTTTCCAAGTGTTCATACTTCTTATCAACAAAGTGATAAAACTCAATTCATATTAAGTTATAGTAGAAAAATAGAACGTCCAAGAAGTTGGTATATGGAACCTTTTATCACATGGGTTGATCAATATTCTGTTCGAACAGGGAACATTAATTTATTACCCGAATATATCAATTCATTTGAATTTGGTTGGATTCAAAACATGAGTAAAAAATCCACTTTTTCTTTCGAAGCGTACCATAGACAAGTCATTAATAAAACAGAAAGAATTCAAAGGGTATACGAGGATGAAATAGTCATTACAATGCCAGAAAATGTTGGAACATCAAATGCAACAGGTCTTGAATTGTCGCTTGATCATATTATAAAACCATGGTGGCGAGCAACTGTAAGTGGAACGGTATTTAATTATATGTTAAAAGGTCAAGTCGACGATTTAATTTTTGATCAACAAGCAATTAACTGGACCGCACAATTAAACAATTCATTCAGTCTAAAAAATGATTGGAAAATTCAATTAATGACGAGTTATAATGGTCCTGTAACGACTGCTCAAGGTCTAACAAGTCCATTCTTTAGGGCCAACTTAGCTTTAAGAAAGTCATTCTGGAAGAAAAATGCTACAGCTACTTTACAAGTTAGAGATGTCTTTTCAACTACAAAAAGAGAAAGCACTACGATCAGCAATAATATTGAGATTTATTCATTAAACGAGCCAAGAACACCAACAATAGTAGTGGGCTTATCTTTAAAGTTTAACAACTTTAAAGAAAAAAGAAACGCAAATAACGACAACGGAGATGACTTTTAGAAAACAAACTACATATTTATTACTTACTGTATTCGCCATTTTAAGTAACAATTTTTCTGTTCTAGCGAATGAAGACATAGGCGCTATTTATGTAAACCTACAAAAAATGCAAAGTTTAAAGCGTGTGCTTTATATTGCAGCCCATCCAGATGATGAAAACACAAGAGCACTGGCTTATTTCTCTTTAGATGAAAAAGCAGAAACAGCCTATTTATCATTAACACGTGGTGATGGTGGTCAGAACTTGATAGGTGACGAATTAAGTGAAGATTTAGGGGTATTAAGAACACAAGAATTATTAGCTGCCCGATCGTTTGACAAAGCCAAACAATATTTTACGAGAGCTGTTGATTTCGGTTATTCAAAATCAGCGAAAGAATCGTTAGAATTATGGGGCAATGATGAAATTTTATCAGACGTTGTATTGGTTATTCGTCAATTTAAACCCGACGTAATTATCACGAGATTTCCACCAGATAAAAGAGGTGGACATGGTCATCACACAGCTTCAGCAATGCTAGCAATTGAAGCATTTGAGAAAGCTGCAGATAAAAATTATTTACCGGAGCAAGTAAGAAAATTCGGTACTTGGCAAACGGGGTCTTTATACTGGAATGCTTCGAGTTGGTGGAATAAAGAATTAAAGACGACAGCTGTTAACAATCCTGAATATATCATTCAAGATATTGGTGGCTATAATACGCTTTTAGGTAAATCTTATACCGAAATTGGAACGATTGCTAGAAGTCAGCATAAATGTCAAGGATTTGGAGCGATTTTAGATCGTGGTACACAGCTTGAATATTTTGAATATATGAAGGGAACAAAGTTGAAAGACGGTTTCTTTGAGAACAATACGAGAACTTGGACCAGCTTAATCAATAAAGAATTTGAAGCGAAGTTAGATTCGATTGTAGCCAACTTTAATTTTGTAGACCTTGAAAAAAACGTTCCAGCTTTATTAGCTTTACGCAAAGACATCAATAACTTACCAGAATCAACTTTTAAAACAGAAAAATTGGCAAGATGTACTGCCATCATTCAAGATTGTTTAGGATTATATGTTGAGGCTATCAGTAATGATTATGCTTACGTTCAAGGATCAGAAATTGACTGTGAATTAAACTTGTTAAACAGATCTAATTTACCCGTAAAATTGGTTGCGATCAACTTAGGTACAAGTCAGAAAAAAGTAGACATCAATTTACCTACAAATGAAATTATCGTCGAGTCAACTCCGCTTAAATCAACCAATGTTTTAAGTAATCCGTATTGGTTACAGGCGCCTTTTAACACATTGTTTACAGTTAAAAATGCGGCCAATTTAGGTAAAGCTGAAGGTTCTCCCTCGTATCATTATAGTATAGTGGTTAATATTGATGGAACAGAGATGCCACTGCCTGTAGCTGTTGAGCATAAATGGAAGGATCCGTCATATGGTGAACGCCGAAGAAGTGTGATAACAGCGCCTAGTTTTTCTGCCAATTTCGACGAAAAAATCGTGATTTTACAACCTGAAAAGTCAAAAAAAATAAGATTACAACTCCATAGTTTTGAAGGGGACATTAACGATAAACTGACGTTATCGGTACCAAGTGGATGGACGGTAACACCATGTGAAATTCCTGTTAAAATTGATAAGAAGAATGAGGATGTTTGGGTTGAATTTGAATTAAAAGCATCAAATGACGCACAAAGAGGAAATTTGGTATTAAAGAATAATGCAGGTGATGAAATTTTCAGCTATACTGAAATTGTATATGACCACATTCCAACACAAGTAATCTTCAGAAAAGCTGATTTAACATGTATCAAATTAGATGCAAAAATCAATCCAGGTAAGGTTGCTTATATTAAAGGAGTTGATGACGCTGTTCCACAAGCGATTTCACAATTAGGTTTTGATGTTGAAGTTTTTGAAGTAAAAGATTTGGCAAATATTGATTTGAATAAATATCAATCAGTTGTATTTGGTATTCGTATTTATAATGTCTATCCAGAGGTTAAGAATTTTGATACAAAATTATATACCTACGTTGAGAATGGTGGGAATTTAATTATCCAGTACAATACAGCAGGTAGACAACAAACTGGAGAAACATTCGGAGGTCCATTACCTTTCGAATTATCTCGTAATCGTGTTACTGAAGAAGATGCTCCAGTAAAATTTTTAGCACCAAAACATCAGATTATGAATACGCCTAATGCGATTACTCAAAAAGATTTTGAAAATTGGGTGCAAGAAAGAGGTTTATACTTTGCTAATAACTGGGATAAGGCTTATCAACCATTATTCTCATGGCATGACGAAGATGAAGCTGCACAAGATGGAGCATTAATAGTTGCACAACACGGAAAAGGTCAGATTATCTATACTGGAATTTCCTTTTTTAGAGAATTACCGAATGGTGTTGAAGGAGCATATCGATTATTCGCAAACTTATTAAGTTACCAAAATGACTGAACAGGAAGACAAGACAAATTGGCGAGCGTGGTACTGGGGCTTGGTGCTATTATTATTGGCTCAAATAATCATTTATCTACTGATATCTAATCAATATTAATTATGAGTTGGATAGATTGGACAGTACTTATTTCTACCCTTTTACTCATTGTTGGGTATGGATCTTGGAAAACAAGAAAAAACAATAATCTAGAAGGTTATTTAAAGGGGAACAATTCAGAAAACTGGATGACCATTGGTTTGTCAATTATGGCAACTCAAGCCAGTGCCATTACATTTTTATCAACACCTGGCCAAGCTTATGAAAGTGGAATGGGATTCATCCAATTCTATTTTGGTCTGCCATTGGCAATGATATTAATCTCTATATTCTTTTTACCGATTTATTATCGCCTTAAAGTCTATACAGCTTATCAATATCTAGAACAAAGATTTGACTCTAAAGTTCGTTCGTTTACCGCTTTTTTATTCTTAGTTTCAAGAGGATTGGCAGCAGGAATTACTATTTATGCGCCAGCAATTATTCTGTCTACCCTACTCGATTGGAACTTACAATTGACTTGTGTTATCATCGGTGTGCTGGTAATCGTTTACACTGTTTCAGGCGGAAGTAGAGCTGTGTCCTTGACGCAAAAATGGCAAATGACTGTTATAATGGGCGGCATGTTCTTGGCTTTTTATTATGTCATACAAAGTTTCCCATCGAATATAGGTTTTGCTGATGGTATAGATATCGCAGGATCACTTGGTAAAATGGAAATCATCAATTTAGAAGTTGATCCTTCTAATAGATATACCTTATTCTCTGGTTTAATTGGGGGATTATTTTTATTCCTTTCCTATTTCGGGACAGATCAATCGCAAGTACAAAGATATTTAGGCGGTAAAACTTTAAAAGCATCTCGATTAGGATTGATGTTTAACGGTTTATTTAAAATACCTATGCAGTTCTTCATACTATTAGTTGGTATTATGGTATTCGTTTCATTCCAATTTAATAAACCACCGATTATTTTTAATACTTCTGCAGTAAATATTGAAACACAGAAGAATGCCGAATTACAAGCTATTGAATCAGAATACGACGCAAATTTTGAAACGAAAAAAGACGTATTAGAGAATTGGGACAGTAATAATTCTGCTTCAATTGAATTGGTTCAGACTTTACAAAAGAACCAAGATTCTTTGCGCGCTACGTATAAGACTACAATGGCGAAAATAGATGATGATTACGAATCAAAAGACAGTGATTATATCTTTTTAACCTTTGTATTAAATTTCTTACCGAAAGGATTGATCGGATTATTATTAGCCGTGATTTTCTCAGCTGCTATGTCATCAACAGCTGGAGAATTAAACGCATTAGCTTCTACCACAACAATTGATTTTTACAAGAAGTACTGGTCGAGATCGGACGATGAAAAAACAGATTTAAGAGCGAGCAAATTATTAACCGTAGGATGGGGAGTTTTAGCGATCGTTATCGCATTAACTGCAGGTCTTTTTGAAAACTTAATTCAATTGGTCAACATTTTAGGATCACTTTTCTACGGTACAATATTAGGTGTATTCTTATTGGCATTTTTCTTTAAAAGAATTAATGGGAAAGCCGCTTTAATTGGCGCAATCATTGGCCAACTTTTCGTTTTAACATTACATACATTAACCGTCTTAGATTACGTCGAATTAAGTTACTTATTGTATAACATTATAGGTAGCTTTGTTGTTGTAGTCTCAGGAATAATCGTTCAAATTAGTATAAACCAAAAATAAATAAAAATGAAAAAATTAGTTCTATTAGTAGCAGCTGGCTTGATGTTAGGTACATCTTACGGTCAAACTTTACCATCGCCAAGTCCATTGGCTAAAATTACTCAATCAGTAGGTGTATCTGAATTAGCGTTAGAGTATTCTAGACCAAGTGTAAAAGGCAGAACAATCTTCGGAGAGTTAGTTCCTTATGATCAAGTTTGGAGATTAGGTGCGAATGCATGTACAAAATTCACAAGTTCAACAGACGTTAAAATTGGTGGTAAAAATTTACCTGCTGGAACTTATTCTGTTTTCGCAACGCCAAGTAATAATGGTGAGTGGACAATCGCTTTCAACTCAGATATTGAGCAAGGTGGAACAGGAAATTATGACACGAAAAAAGATGTAGCTTCTGTAAAAGTAAAAGCTACTACAAATTCTTTTAATGAGACATTGGTTATTGAGTTCAATACTTTAACGAATAACTCAGGTGTAATTTCTATTCAATGGGAAAAAGTGAGAGTTGATGTACCTTTTACATTAGCAACTGATCAGTTTGCAAAAGCAAATATTGATGCAGCAATTAAAAAAGGTGAAAATTTAGAAGACGTTTATTATAACGCTGCTAATTATTTCTACCAATCTTTAAAGAACAACAAGTCAGCAATGACACATGTTGAAAAATCATTGTCTTTAAAGCCTTCATTCCGTGCATATTTCTTAAAAGCAAGATTATTACAAGAAGAAGGAAAGACTGCTGAAGCAATTGAATTGGGTGATAAAGCACACAAAATGGCTGTAGAAGAAAAGTCTATGGGTTATGCTTCATTCATTGAATCTACTGTAAAAGGTTGGAAATAATTCGAATGAAAATTTTATAGAAAAGCAGGTCCATTGGGCCTGCTTTTTTTATTTGGATAATATTTTGCTGATCAAGACTTCTATTTCATCAGCTCTGGTAAGGGTCATCATATGTGATCCTTTTTTTATTTTATAATCTGCATTAACATTCCTCATTGGAATGGTATGATCGTTGGAACCGTGGATATGCAGAATATCGCCTTCAAAACTGGTTCTTTGCCAAGTCATGATCATCGCAATTGTGCGACTGAGAAAAAGAGGATCTTTAGCCTCCAACATTGCAACGCATGTCTCCTTCTCTTTATTCCTGTCAGGTTCGACTATTGGCTGCATGAATAATGCCCCTTTTTTGGACATTTTGCTCGACATGATTTTATAAACAGGAAGCTTATTTTGAAATCGATATCGCCAAGGCAATTCCTTTTTTGTTTTGGCACTCGATATTAGAATTGTTTTTTCTGGTTTGAGAAAGCTATTCATTTCGGTAGCCAACATACCTCCTAACGAAACACCAATTAAGATAAACCTTTGATTGGTATCAATTTGTTTTGCCAACTCTCTGGCAAACGTATTCATCGACATATTCTCTTCTGGAACGGAATAGATTATGTTTCGCACATCGTAAAGACTATCAATGTTGATGTTTTTAAAAATCCTAGCGTCTGATCCTTGCCCAGGAATTAAATAAATGACAGGGTTATCCTGCGCTTTTAAAGACGCAAAATAACCTAAGAAGATAAATATAAAAAGACTTCTTAATGTCATCTATTTCAATTTTATTTAGTCTATTTTGCTAGGCCATCAACGATACCATATGCGATAGATTCCTCTGCTGTCATCCAATAATCCCTATTAAAATCTTTTTGAACTTGCTCCAAAGTCTGACCACAGTTATCTGCCAAAATTTGCGCACTTATATTCTTTGTTTTAATAATTTCATCCATTTGAATTTCGATATCAGAAGCTTGTCCACCTGCTCCGCCACTTGGTTGGTGAATCATCACTTTTGCATGAGGTAAGATGAATCTTCTTCCTTTGTCTCCGCCAGATAATAAGATTGATCCCATTGATGCTGCTAATCCTGTACAAACTGTTGATATTGGGCATTTAATCGCTTTCATAGTGTCATAAATAGCGAAACCTGAAGTTACATAACCACCTGGACTGTTAATCACCAATTGGATTTCTTTTTTAGGGTCAATCAATTCTAAATATAACAATCTATCAATGACATGTTTTGCAGAATCATCATCTACTTGTCCCCATAAAAAGACTTTTCTATCATTTAAAATTTTACTGTCTATTATATCTTGTAATTTGGTAATGTTTTCCATTTGTATTTCTTGTTTTGCTTAAATTTAATACTAATCTTCTATAATTTTGTAATAATTATTGATGGATGTCCATTTAGTCGGATAAACGGTGTTAAAACAATCTAAAACGCATTAAATAGATGTTGCAACACGTAACGTATTTATTCCTATCTTAGTGACATGAATCGAAACAACTTCATAAAACTATTGAGTATGGTACCATTAGCTGGATTTGCAAATAATTTGAGTGCTTTAGAAAATTTGACGACATTTTTTTCACCGACCAAAAAGATGCCTGTACTATTTTTTGGTCATGGAAATCCAATGAATGCCATTAATGAGAATGAATTTGTTGAAGGATTCAAAACGGTTGGAAAAACGCTAACAAAACCAAATGCCATTCTTTGTATTTCGGCACATTGGTTTACCAAAGGAACAAAAGTAACTGCGATGGAAATGCCAAAAACGATTCATGATTTCGGCGGTTTTCCTCAAGCATTATTCGATGTTCAATACCCGGCAAAAGGCAGTCCTGAATTGGCAAAAACCACCAAAGAATTGTTATTGCCTACCGAAATTGTATTGGACGATGAATGGGGATTAGATCATGGTACTTGGTCGGTTATTAAACATTTATATCCCGATGCTGACGTGCCTGTAATACAATTAAGTATTGATTATACAAAACCTGTTGCTTATCATTTTGAATTGGCCAAAAAACTCAGTATTTTAAGAGAGCGTGGCGTACTAATTGTGGGCAGTGGGAATATCGTTCATAATTTAAGAAAGGTTGATTTTAAACGCATGGATGAAGTCGATTACGGCTTTGATTGGGCGATAGAAGCCAGAGCAAAGTTCAACCAACATATTTTAGACGGTGATTTTAATCCTTTATTGAATTATCAAAATATGGGATCCGCAATACAGTTAGCAGTTCCTACACCAGAACATTATCTGCCTTTGATTTATTCGTTAGCATTAAAGGATAAAAAAGACAAAGTAAGTTTATTCAATGATAAAATGATAGCTGGATCGTTGAGTATGACCTCTGTATTGATTCAACCAACGAATTAAGGTTGGAACTGAGTTACTTTACCGGAATAATTCATACCATTCTCAGTAATTACTTCGTAAATCATATTCGGTTGAAGCTTAGTATCAATTATATTATTCATGCCCGATTGTAAAGTCTGTTCGACCAATAATTGACCATTGATATTGTACAGTTTAATATACGCCAATCCATCACCATTGATTTGAACGGTGTTTTTAGACATAGAATAAACAAGGTCCATTTGCTCCGAAATTTGATCTTCAATTCCTAGCCAACCTACGCATGTTCTTCTAGAAAGCGTACATCCATAATTATCTGTTACCGTTCCAATATAACAACCTGCCTGAGTTACTGAAATAGTTGTATTATTAAAACTCCAATCAGGGTCTCCCTCTAATGTCCATTCATAAGAATAATTAGGTGTACCCCCACTTGCAGCCATATATAAGAGACAATATCCCCCTGGTTCTCCATCTTCACTTCCAAACTCTACAAAACTCAGTGAATCGGGTGAATTAATTATTATTAAGTTCTCAATTTCACAGCCCGCATCATCAATTATATAAAATGAATATTCGCCAGTAGGTAAATCTGTAGCTCTGATCGCGTCAGCCTCATTCATTAGATCGCCATCTTCATTTCTAATCTCCACTGTATATGGTTCTGTTCCTCCCACTCCAAAAATTTCAATCCAGCCCGTTGAATCACCATAACAATATGGGTCTACCCTAGTAACCTCAACATCAAAATCTTCACATTGGGCAAAAGTTGCTATTGATAAAAAAGAAAATAAAATTGTTGTTATTGTTTTCATAGTATATGTTTGAGTTAGGAATTTTACAATCTAAAATTGATTGGCAATACATAATAAGTTCGAACAGCTTCATTATTCTTCAGTCCAGGTGTCCAATTCGACATTTCAGCAACAATGCGTTCAGCTTCTTTATTCAATGCGATATTTGCTCCTTTTACGACTTTTAGATTAGACAATGCACCATCTTTCTCCACAATAAACTGAATATAAACAACTCCTTGAGCTTTTGTATCCAAGGCATCTTGAGGGTATACTACTTCTTCTTGGATGAACTTCGCCATTTTCTTTTCTCCTCCTTTAAATTGAGGTTCGACATCTACGATAGTGTAAACAGTATCTTTTTGTACGAGAATGGAAGCTTGCACTTGGAAAGCTCCAAAAGTTAAGGTAGCTAAAAGAATAATTCGGAATATATTTTTCATAGTGTTGACAATTAGGTGTTTTCGATCCTTACTTATCGATGAAGATAGTAATTAATCTTTAAACGTGCGTCAATTGGCGATTGTTGTCTTTGGTTGCGCTTACATTAGCATCGTCATTAATAACTGAATTCAACTAAAACAAATTCCCACATAAATGATATAAATAGTAAGGTTTTGATTAAAAAACCTCTAAATTTACTAGAACAACTGATAATTGGCGAATACTCCACTCTAAATTGGACATTCATCGTATAAGGAACAAATATTTACAGTCTGTAAATCTGTAAACACAATTATAGAAACTAATTAAAATGAAAATTTCAAGTCTAATATTATTGAGTCTTTTTGCTGTTGCTTGTGGAAATCAAGAAGATAATTCGGAAGCAATAACAGAAAATAAAACGACAGTTGAACCAACAATCACAGAGAATACTAATCCACACCAACTCGTTTCGGTAGGTGAAGAAAAATGGATTATTGACGAAGGGATGCGGGTTTCAGTTGACACGATAAAAATGGAATTAGAAGCATTCAACGGTGAATCACTTGAAGAATATGCAGTCTTATCTGACGAATTAGCATATCAAACCAAATCAATTATCACTAATTGTACGATGAAAGGCGAAGCGCATGACGAATTACATAAATGGCTCATTCCATTCATCAATTTACGTAAAGAATTAATAGGTATCAATGATGTTCAAGAAGGTGCTGTAATTGTTGAGCAACTAAAAACTGAGATTGTTGTTTTTGAGACTTATTTTAAATAGGGATATTACCTTTTTGGGTATAAAGAATCCCCCTTCAACTCCAATATCAAGCCAATCCTTTTTCCTGATCAACGAATTCAATTTTAAAAACAGTTCCATTATCGTTGTAACACTCAATTTTTCCATCCATTTGTTCTACAAGTAAATTAATTAGCGTCATACCAAATGATGTTATATTGTTCGTATCATCTTTAATTCCGATACCATTGTCTCGCAATATTATTGTAACGGTTACACCTTCTTTTTTGATTACAGAAGAAATAATACCTTCTTTTCTGCCTGTAAAAGCATGCTTATAAGAATTGGTTATAATTTCATTTACAATTAAACCTACAGGTACTGCGTTGTCGATAGATAAATTAATGTCACTAATATTCGTTTCACAAATGATCTTTTTATCGTCGTCTAAATAAAGATTTGAAATTTGATTAATTAGACTTTCGTAATAGGATTTAAGCGCAATCGCTTGAAGACTCTCTTTTGTATAAAGCTTTTGGTGAATCAAAGAAATTGAAGCCAATCTATTAACACTCTCTTCAATGGCAGTTTTTACTTTTGAGTCATCAATTTCCATTGCTTGTAAACGAAGTAGACTTGAAACCAATTGCAAATTATTTTTAACCCGATGGTGAATTTCTTTTAACATCAAATCTTTTTCATCTAAGGCTTTTTGTAATTCTACACCTCTTGCAATAATCTCATTATTCTTAACAATCAATTCAGTACTCAATTTCGATTTAATGATATAATTTCTATAAATAAACAACGCCAAGAATAATAGTAGCAATGAGATACCAGCCGCAAAATACAATTGCGTTTTTTGTGACTCCATTAAAATATGATCCTTTTCATTCTTAACAACAGCTAAATTCAGTTCTTTCTCCTTACGTAACAATTCGAAATCTAAATTATGATTGGCCATTTTTTGATGATAATTCTCAAGATTGATAGAATCATTAAGGCTATTGTACTGTTTGTAATAATTGAAACATTCGGTATAATTTTTCGTTTTTTCAGCATACTCCGCACAGAAAAGGAAGTATTTCTTTTTAATATTTCGAAAGTTATTTTGTTTAATACCGTCGTACGCGAGCTCCAAGTATTTCTTCGCTTCATCATACCTTGCAGTTTCCAAATAAATTTTCCCCAAATTGAGTTGTGTAATACAGGTATTCTCTTTTTCATTGGCCTGTAAACTAGACTCTAAATCATTTAATAATAAAGGTTCGGCTTTGATATATTCTTGCATGGATAAATAAACATCACCAACATTTCCTTTCACTAATCCCAAAAAGAAATCAGTATTATTATTTTTTTGTGCATCCGGCAATTCATTTTCTAGAAAGTACAAAACCTTATTAAAATAGAATAAAGCGGAATCTATCTCATTCAAATAATGATAAGCCAACCCCATATTATTCATCATACTATATGGGTATAAAACAGAAGTGTATTTTGTCCCTAATGAATATGATTTTTTGTAATTTTTAATGGCTTCATCATATAGTTTTTGCTTCATCAATATCGAAGCAATATAAGAATAAGCAAACTCGCTATTTAAATAATCTTTTTTACGATTATTGATTGAGATAACCTTAACAATATGTTCGATTGCATTATTATAATAACCTTGTTTTGTGTAATAAGTCGACCAAGTATTGAAAATATTGACACTATCAATCGTTGTACAATGCGGATTTGATAATATTTTAGTGGAATTTACATTGAGATCAGAAAAATCGCTCCTGTGGAAAGCATAATTAAATGCTAACTTCATTCTTAAAAATGGAGAAATCGCATTTGTGTCGTCTACATATTGAGCCAAATAAGTCTCAAAGGATTCATTTCTTGTTTCTCTTTCTAATAATCTTAAGAAAGCACTCGATCTTACATCATTTGATAGTAACTCATCATTAATTTCATTTTTTAATTGCTCTACAGATTTCGATTGCGCATAGGTATAGCCATTTCCAAAGAATACAATGAAAATAAATAAAAAAACGCACCTGGTGCCAAGTAAAACTTTATTGTGGGTCAATGAAAAGTTAGGCATTATTAACTGTATTAAAAACAGGAAGATACTTAATATTAAAACACTGCCGTCAACGAATTCTAAAAAAACAATTCTACGCAGTTAATATTGGTTGTGAACCAAAGATAAATAAAAGTACAAACATACAATCTTTATATTGTCACTTCTCACTTTCAACTGGTAAAAAATACGGTTGAGATTGAAAGAGTAACGCTTCATGCAAATTGTCTAATAATTGCAATCAATCCTGCTTAACATTGTCATGAATCTATAAATTCTCACGATGATAAAATTGAATATAAAAAAATACATACTCACTTTAGTTGGTGTGTTATCATTCACCAGCGCTTTCTCACAATACCATATTAAAGGGCAAGTTTTGACCGAAAATAATGAGTTGTTGATCTCAGGAAATGTACTTGCTTATACTACAATTGACAGCACATTCATAATCGGTGGACTTATTACTGATGGCAAATTCGATTTATATCCAATTCATCATACAGCACTAATATTAAAAATTAGATCATTTGAAATAAAGGACTTTTATATTGACATTTCCAATCCCAATAACGATTCACTAATTGAATTAGACAAATTAACCATGCAAGACAATGAAGTGCTAGAGACAGTTGAGATTCTTGAATACATCCCTTTATACGAAATTAATGGCACAACCACAAAAGTCAATGTCGAAAAAACTATGCTCTCTGAAAGTATTGACCCGATTGAAATTCTAAAGAGGTCACCAGGCATTAAAATTCAAGATGATGTGGTGTCAGTAATTGGTAGAGGAAATACACTTATCTATGCCGATGGTCAGGAAATATCAGTCGCTCAATTTAAAATGATACCTGTACAGCAAATCATTTGAATTGAAATTATCAAAGATCCATCGGCTAAATATGGAAGTAATGCGGGTGCAATAATAAATGTCATCACAAAGAATTATTACCGTGAAGGCTGCCAAATAGCGATTCGACAAGCCGTGCAATTACCAACGGTATTATCATCAACCAGCATCGGTATAAATTTCGAAAAAAAACAATGGCTTTTAAAAGCAAACTATTCAACCTCTATTGGTAATACGTTGAATACTTCTATTCGAAATACTGAACGTACAGGCGCATATCGAACTGAATTAGAACTACTAGAAGAATCAGCTATTCAACAACACAACGCCAGTCTTGGTGTTAATTATAAAATTGATTCATCCAGTCAATTCGCACTCGAGTATCAAACAAATATCGGTCGATATAATGTAGATATTACATCGAGCAATAAAGTATTTGCTGATCAGTATACAACTTACGACGCAGATAATATCGGCACCATCAACCTCAACAATCGTAGTTTAATTGGCAATTATAAAAAGAGACTAGATTCTTTGGGGAGTTCATTATTTTTTGGTGCTCAATATTCTGGCTATATTTTAGCTTTAGAAGAACAAATTTCAGAGGACATCTCAATCGACAATATTTCAATAGGGAATAAACAACGAAATATCGTCTCCAACAACTGGATTCACTTACTCTCTGCCCAAATTGACCATCAATATTTTATATCCTCTCCCCTTTCAATAAGTAGTGGAATTCGTTATTCGAATAGCACGAATAAAGGTGATTTAAATATGATGAATCAAGTTGAAGATGAACTCATTTTTGTTCCAAATTATTCATCAACAACGGCATTTACAGAACAATTATTTGCTGCCTATACTGAATTCAACCTAAAAGCAGGTTCATTTGATTTTCGTGCAGGACTTCGATTTGAAAGAACTGATGCCGATGGTTTGACAACACAAAAAGATCAAACAAGTTTGAGTAGAACATATAATTGGTTCATCCCTTCTGTTTTAATTTCAAAACAAATGAATCAATACATCGGTGTGAATTTGAGTTATAATATCAATACCGGTCGACCATCTTATAATGATTTAGATCCTAAAGTTTTTTATGTCGATTCCTTAACATCAAAACAAGGGAATCCACTACTTCTTCCTCAGCTTGACCACTCTGTCAAACTTGCTATTAACTTAGGCCAACTTCAGCTGGACGCCACGTATTACCGATCAGTAAATGCTTTTAAAAATATCACGAAAGAAGGACTTGGTGGCGTTAACAGTGTGGTACTATACCGAGAAAATGTTGATGCCGATCGTTTTTATATGTCTGCTACCATCCCATTTCAAAAGAAATTTTTTACTGCTTATTTCAATTATGCGATCAATTGGGATAAAATAATAGGTGAATATGGCGACTTCAGTTCTATTGATTTAAAACCGAATCATTATTTCTATTTATACACGCAAATAAAAGTAAAACGAATAGTTAATATTGAATTCATAGGAAACTATTTTTCAGGAAGATTTGACGGTATATATGAAGACTTTAATAGTTATAGTTTATCAATTGGCCTTTCCCGTACCTTTTTAAAGGATCAATTAAAATGTAGTATTTTAGCTAATGATATTTTCTTTTCAGAAAGAAATGCCGGGACCTATTATATTGGAGCATATTCGGTATCCTATTTAGACAAAAGTTATAGTCAATACATGCGTTTTTCAATCAACTTTAGTTTTGGAAAATTGAAGGAGCAGAACTATCAGTCAGTTGATGTGGGTAGCGACGAAAAAAGAAGAATAAAATAATTAATATGAAGGAGATACAGTTAAAAAATAACTGGTTTATAAAATACTTGCCCTGGATTGCTGTGCCTTTTTTCGCCCTGATTTATTATTCCCTTCTGTTAATAATGAGCACAACATCTGACGGTGAAGACGGCTTCAATTGGATCGCTTTGTTTATGATTACAATGCGTTTATCCATCTTATGGTTTTTCGCTCAAAAATGGCTAAACTATAAGCTATTAAAAGGAAAATCACTGAACGTGATAACTTTCATTCTTGGTGCTTTTGGAATAATGATAATGAATGTATTGATTTACTATTTACTCAGATCCATTTTCATTCCGATTTTCGCACCACAATACCCTATTTTTCAATCGATCATTTTTCTAATGAATTTTCTCGAGGGATTTTTGCAAGGAATTATATTAATGAGTTTATTATATGCCATCAATCATTTTAAACAATGGCAAAAAGAAGCAATTGAGAATGAACGTTTACGTGCAAATGAATTAGAATTATATAATAAATCTTTAAAGAGTCAATTGAATCCTCATTTCCTATTTAATAACCTCAATACATTATCTAGTTTAATTAAAAGTGATCCTGAAACAGCCGATCTGTTCCTACATGAGATGAGTGATTTATACCGCTACATTCTCAAAACCAGTGATGAAGAATTAATTCCGCTTGAAACAGAGATCAAATTTGCTAAAAACTATAATCACCTTTTAATGAAACGATTTGGCGACAATTATAAAGTAACAATGGACATTCAAGATTTGGATTATTATTTACCACCGATGTCATTACACTCATTATTAGAAAACATTGTCAAACACAATAGAATTGATGATGATTACCCAATGGTTTTCTCGATTCAGCAAGATGGTGATTTGCTCACAGTGCGGAATCAAATTCATTTAAAAAAGAATGTAGATTCGACTGGTAAAGGTTTAAATATTCTGAAAGAACAATATAAATACTTAACAGATCGTGCCATTATTATTGAGGTGACACCTCATTTATTTCAAGTCCAAATCCCTTTATTAAAATTATAAATGATTAAAGTTTTAATTATAGAGGATGAAAAAAGTGCATTTGAAAACCTGAAAAGAATTCTAGCACTGATGCCGCAAGAAATTGAGATTGTTGCCTGGTTGCAAAGTGTCGAACAAGGACACGAATGGTTTAATTCGAACGAAATGCCAGACTTAATCTTCCTCGACATTCAATTGAGTGATGATTTAAGCTTCAAACTATTTGAAGATAGACAAATTGATGTCCCAATTGTTTTTACAACCGCATATGATGAATTTGCCATTCAAGCTTTTGAACTCAACAGTATAGCCTATATCCTTAAACCCATTGAAAAGGAAAAAATTGAGCAAGCGTTAAATAAGTTCGAAACGCAAGAAATCAAGAGAGATATTCCAATGCAAGCGGTGCTAGAAAAATTAAGCGGCTTACGTCCAAAAGATGCGGTAAAGGAACGTTTTTTAGTCCACAAGGGCGACGAGTTAATCGTCATAAGAACGGCAGAAATCGCATATTTTTATCGTTCAGATGCTACTTACTTGGTTCATGAAAATGGCGAACATTATGCCATAAAATATAGTTTAGAGCAATTAGAAAAGCTATTGGATGCCAATCACTTTTACAGAATCAATAGGCAAATGATCAGTTCCATTCATGCGATAGCTAAAATCAGCTTATGGTTCAACGGAAAATTAAAAATAGAGTTGACACCAAAGTTTGAGGAAGAAGTATTTGTGAGCAGAGAGAAGGCGCAAGCATTCAAGGCGTGGATAGATGTCTAAAAATGACCCTAAGTAAGATTTGTTAAACTTTTTGTGCTTTGACATCTCGGGTTTGTTCATGCACAATATATAAGATGATTATACTTGAAATTGCAGCGAAAAAACACCAAACGGAAACAACATGCTCGTTAAAATATACCCGAGAAATAGAATATGTAATCATGTTCATTACAAATAACATCCACATTTTTCCTCGACTAGAAATCAAATTTGGAAGCGTTACAATCAACACATATATTCCCCTAAACCACGAACTAGAAGCAGTGTGACCTCCATAATCATAGATTATACTGTGATCGACGATTTCTGCTGTAATCTCTTTGGTTAGCAGGAAAAATGATAAAACTAAAGTCACTGCACATCCCAGCATCGTCATCCAGAACAATATTTTCTTTCGTTTTGGTTGGTGTTCTACCCTCCACAAGGTAACCGGAATAACAACTGGCCAGATGATCCATGCGAATATGATAAATCCATAGGTACTTACTTCTAAGAGCCCCGCAAAAGAGTAGTATAGAGAAGCGAGCCAAACCCAACCTTCAATGAATTGATGGAAACCAAAAAAGATTGGAAAAATGGCAATAAAACGAATGTCATTATTCCCTGCTTTTTTATAAGCTATGATTCCTGATGTTGTAATTACCGCTGCTGCGGCGAAACTTGCTTCTGTAGAAAAACACATGTCATTAAAGATAGAAAAAATGTCAACTTTTAGATGAAGTATTGATAATTATAAGTTGAGTGTAGGACGTGTGCTGATATTTGAGGATGAATATTCTCAGATTTGGGTTTTAGCGCAGAAGGCTTAATGTTTAGATCTAAAAATAGGTGACTGGGGATTGCGACAGCAATGGACTCGGAGGCGCCGGCACAAGTGTTTCGAGGTTGAGACCCGAACTAATCGCCAACGGAGTTGGCAATGGTTCTGATAAATTTTACAGAAGGTTTAATGTTTAGATCTAAAAATAGGTGACTGAGGATTGCGACAGCAATGGACTCGAAGGCGCCGGCACAGGTGCTTCAAGGTTGAGACCCGAACTGATCGCCAACGGAGTTGGCAATGGTTCAGATAAATTTTACAGAAGGTTTAATGTTTAGATCTAAAAATAGGTGACTGAGGATTGCGACAGCAATGGACTCGAAGGCGCCGGCACAGGTGCTTCAAGGTTGAGACCCGAACTGATCGCCAACGGAGTTGGTAATGGTTCTGATAAATTTTACAGAAGGCTTAATGTTAAGATCTAAAAATAGGTGACTGAGGATTGCGACAGCAATGGACTCGAAGGCGCCGGCACAGGTGTTTGGGGTTTAGGAGCCGAACAGACTTACCAACTTTGTTGGACGTTGTTCTGATGTTTTTTTGGGGGCTCGACAGGCTCGATGTTATTAGGAGTTTAAAGGATTACTCGCTTTGCTCGTGATCCTTTGAACTCCGGGTGAATAAAAGCTTTAAAAAATCTGTGATTTTTTGAACTTTTGTTGTTAAGCGCTCTCGCTCAATCCCAGCAAGCTGGGCTTGGACTCTTGCTCAAAACAACAAAAGCCCTCCGCAGAGCGGAAAGCTTTTGTTCTTGTGACCTCGGAAGGATTCAAACCTTCAACCGCCACAGCCGTAATGTGGTATTCTATTCAGTTGAACTACGAGGCCCTTTTGGATTTTTAAATCCGGTGCAAAAATAAAACTTTTTTTTTAATCTATCGTGTAAAAAAGGAAGCAAAATTAAATTAATGAATTTTAGCGTCAATTCCACGTTCGTTAAGAGCGCGGCGCATTGGTAACAATTTATCCATATCACCTTCCTTTACAGCACATTTACCATTGTAATGAACAATCCATGTGCATTGTTCGGCTTGAATAATTTCATGTCGACAAACTTTAACTAAAGAGTCAATTACATGATCAAACGTGTTCACGTCATCATTATAAACCACTAAATTCTTACTGTCTACTTCTTTTTCGAGTAGCGCAACCTTTTCATCAAATTCAACTTCTGTACTCATTTTAATAATCTTAATCTTTAATAACTTCTCTTGCTTTTTCAACTGATAATTTTCTACCGTCGTGACTGGCTTCAATTACCGCTCTTTCAAATCCGCGTCCTATCAATCTCGACTTAGTTGCCTGAGCGTCTTCGTAAGTTTTAATGCCCTTTATTAGATATTGAGTTGTTCCATCATTTAATATATTCTCTTCAATATCTTCACTAGCATTTGCAGCTACTAATTCTAAAAATTCCGCATCTGCATTGTCTTCAAATTCTCCAACAACTATTTGAAATGCAATCTTCTCTTTCGAATATATGAACTTATTTGCACTTATGCCAATTAAATCATCGTAGGTTTCTAATTCTCCTACCATTGTACCATTCAATATTTTATCTCCATCATCTTTTCGAATCGGGTCATATTTATAGAATGTTATAATATCCATATCCTCTACTCCCATCTCTCTAAATTCTTTTGCCGTTTCAATCGCCGCTGTAAAGTTAGTTTGTTTTTTCGATACTAAAACAGTTCTTCCATCAATATCTACTTCTGTTTCTAAAATACCTTTCCCCTGTAATAATAACGTTGCGTATTCTCCTGGTATTGCATCTGCGTAGCGACCAATTAATACTTTATAATAAAGTCCTTCTTTGAAATAAGTGATGTCCTCGTTTGACTCGATTATAATAGGTTCTTCTGCTATAAGATCTGCAGATTTTCCATCTACATAAGCACTTGCTCCTTTTTGAACTAGAATTTCATTGGCTTCATCAATCGTAATTCGACGGCCATTATAGTAGGCTGTTACGAATGCATCAGGAATACCAATTCGAATCACCTCATTTTTTCTAGCTACGGCTTCTTCAACAGTCTTATAAATACCAGTTGAATAACGAATAACATTAGACGCTGTTAGTTGACTATTTAAAGGTTGAATGTTAAACAGATTTTCAACTGGAACTGGTTTAGAATAAACACCAATTTGCACGGTATAGAATAAACCTTTTATGATTTCAACTTGATTGGCTTTTGCAGCTCTTGGTGTATTTGTATAATAAGCTACCAATTCGCGTTCTTCGCTATTTACAGGTTGATTGCTGATCTCAATACTTTGAACCGGCTTCTCGTTGGTTACAACGGTTGTTGTTTCAACCACGGGCGTCTCAATAGCTTCCGTTTGATTCTCTATATTTCTAGTTGTATTGGTTTCTTGATTGTTATTTGCAACTTCGGTATTGGTTCTTGTTTCTACAGTCTCAGTTGGAACAGTATCCGTTCTTTCGGTATTATCAGGTACTGTTGCAGCAATACTTTCAGTAGCTGGTTGAGATAAACATTCAACCTCACCAGACTCTATCTTATTTGCTTCAGCAATTGAAATTCGATTACCATTACAATAAGCCACAACGAAAGCATCAGTATAACCCAAAGCATTAATTTGTCTTCTGGCACTGCTTGCAGGTGCTAAGGTTTTGAAATAACCTACCATATAGCGCGTAATCCCATTGTTCAATTTTTGCCCAGAGATTGGGGCAAACTCCTTAAAGTGATCTTGTGGTAATGGGTTTCTAAATGCACCTACTTGAACTTTATAAACTAATCCTACAGGTTGTTTCTCACTAATTGGAATTGGATTTGAATTAGAATAAATAGGCGCTGCTGTTGTTCTAAAAATATCTTTCTCAACATTGTCAGGAACGTTAAAGTCTGATGCTTGTTTTTCAGCAATATCATTTTCATTATTCACAGGATCTTCTACTTCATCTATAACTGGTTCTGTATCTGCTACTGGATCAGAATCTACATTATTCGCTTCATCTGTGTTTGTATCTGCAGCCAGCTCAGCATTTGTATTGTTTGCTTCATCAACATTCGCTTCAGCTTCCTGAATTCTGTTTGTGTTGTTCGCTTCATCAGCATTTGTATTGGCAGCTTGTGGAGCGTTTGTATTGATTGCAAGATCATCTGGAATGACAACTTCTTTTTCAATTGGTTTCACACCTTGACTTGCCATTGAAAGCATCTTATTTTTATCAGCTTCATTTGAACTCGCCATCAAGTCGTTCGATTTTTCTTTAGCAGCTAATATTTGACTTTTCACTTCCTTCTTCGCTGTCGTCAACGCTTCAATTTCAGATTGTGTTGCAGCCAATTCTTCGTTTCCTTCTAGGACTTCTTCCGGGGAAGTTTGATATCTAACTAAAGCCGTTTTAATGATTCTCGTCTTTTTATTCTCTAGTTTTTCCAATTGATTATCTAATTCTTTTGCTTCAGCAAATTTCTCATCAATCAATGATTCATTATCATAAAAGGCTTTGTATTCTTCAGAACTTGATATTGTCTTACTTGTTTCGAAATCGATATTAACCGCTACAACATCCTCTTTCATCAATTCTATTGCTGCTTCTTCTTTAGCTTGGGCTTCTTCACCTGCATCGATGCGATCCATTGCCATATCATCTAAAATTTTCGCTTTAGATTCGAATTCTTCTGCTTTTTGAAGCACTAATTCTCGATCTTTTTTCTTAACCGTTTCACTACTGTCTCTCAACACTGCAGCTCTATCAGTATTCTCACTTGCCTTTTGACGTAAATTATCAGCTTGATCAAATAGTTTCGTAGAAGTTCTATCGAATTCGTTTTCCGGAACTTCAATCAATACTTCCTCTTTCGTTTTGTAGCTATCTATTACGTATGCCACTTTATAAATTCGTTCTGCCTTAACGATTAATTCTTTTGCTTCCTTTTCGTTTTTAAATGCTTCTCTTAATAATGTATTTTTTTCAATAGGATCTTTAGTTGTTTCAGCGATTTGTCTAGATTTTTGAGCTTCATCCATTTTTATATTCGCTTCGATCATCAATCTATTGGCATCCATTAAATCACCGTCTTGCTCACTTACAACTGATTGCGCAATATCCATATCCATGCGCATTTCATCCTTCTTCTCAGCCACTTCTTCTCTATTCGGCGATGCCAAAGCAATAATCACATCGTTCTCTAATTCAGCTTTAGCTGCAGTCGCTTTTATAATTTGCTTTGTAATTTTAGCTTCTTCTTTTTCTGACGAAGAGGTACTCAATTGTGCATTCAATTCGCTCAATTCCAAATCCAACTCTCTAATTTCTGTTAACTCACTCTCTTTGTCAGATAATACATCCTTTGCTGATTGCGAATTAAAATCATCAGCTTTTACTTTTGTTACATCGGTTGCTTCAATTTCTAATTCAACAATTCGTACTTTATTTCTTTCTATCTCATCTAATTTAGATTCGGTTAACTCATCTAATTTTTGGATCTCTTCAAGTAATAATTCCTCGTTCTCGGGTTGCTCTATTGCTTCTCTTTGAATATCTAAAATCTTATCATCAATCGCATCTAATAATTTATAATTGACATCATTCACAGCCGCCAATTCGTTCATTTCGCTCAACCCCTGAACCTCAATTTTATCCATTTCATTATCGAACTCAGGCATTACTGAACTCATCGTAATTTCTGGTCGTTGCGAATTGTCCTTTTGAAGATTCTTAATATCATTATTATTCACTTGAATTTGGTTGCTCTTAATACGTTCCAAATTCTCTACCTCTTCAAGATATCCATCAATCACCTCTGCATTTTCTGGCTGATCAGCTTTTAGCTTTTCTAATTCTGATCTTTTCGCTCTCAGCTCGACCAATAAGTCTTCATTTAAATCATTTTCAGCCGTTAATTTGTCAACATCAGAGCCTTCACTTTGCATGATCTTGCTCATTTTAGTACCGTAATCAGGAATTAAATTCTCAGCTGTTGGTTTTTCGATATCCTCTATTGATATTTCTTGCGCTCCTGCTTGATCTGTCTCTTGCGCAATAGGATCGTTATCTGTTGGATCTAATTCATCGATAATAGGATCTTCCTGCGTTAATTCAGTACCGGGATCTACGTCATCAATAACCGGGTCAGATTCTTGTGCAATAGGATCGTTATCCGTTGGATCTGTTTCGGCAATAACCGGATCCGTATCTTGTCCATTTTCAGTATCCGTTGGATCTGTTTCATCAATAACTGGATCATTTTCTAAAATAGGATCTGTTGCGATATCAACAGGATTGTTTTCATCAGTAGGTTGATTATCGATAGCTGCAACATCTGATCCGCCGGCTAACCAGACATCATTTTCTTCAATCTTCGTTAAGTACTTGTTTTCAGCATTCTTTAAATTCGTTAATCGTTCTTCACCATTAATTGGCGTTTTCCCTTCAGATTTTAATGCTTCAATCTCACTTATTTCTTCTCCTATTTTATTCGTTAGACTAAGCAATAAGGTGTTTTCTTGTTCTTTTCTTTCGGTCTCATCAGCTATTTCTTCAATATCTGCGAGGCTTGTAGATATCGCTGGAATTATATCATCGATTAAGACTTCTGATTGAACCGTTGCAACTTCTATGTCAGCATTCTTTTCAGTTTTACTAATCTTCCCATTTAATTCTTCTAAATAAGTTAATTCATCTGCAATTTTTTGATTCGAAGGATCATCAGCAGACAAAACTTCTAATTCTTGAATTCGTTCGAGTGATCTTTCTAATAATGCATCATCCAATTCTGCTAAAGCGCTTTGTCTTTCTGCATCGTCTTCAATTGCATTGGCATCGGCCAATTTATTTTCATATTCAGGATCTAAACTTGATAAAACAGTTGATGGATCAAATTCATCAGCTACTTGCTCCGCAATCCATTCTTTATCCTCATTTATTTGATTTTGATTCTCCGTTTCTAATTCATTCAAATTCTCTAATCGCTTTTTAGCATCTTTGTTTTTAGAGTTTTCAGCTAGTTCTTTTTCTAATAAAGCTTTTTCAGTACGAATTGCTTTTGCTAAATCTTCTTTTAACGCGACTTCGGCTTTCTTACGATCTGTTGCATTGACGATCGTTTCGATGCTCTCAGCTTGTTGATCGTAATCAGTAATAAAATCATTAACCGCAACCTCTGGATTCGTGTTTAAAGGAGCTGCCGCTTCAGGTTTTAATTCGATTTCTTTTTCTTTTCTTAATTGTTCTAACCTTTTCTCCTCCGCTTCAATTTGAACTAATTCTTCTGGAGAAGCAGTCATTCGCGCTTGCGCCAAATCAATTTTAGCATTATCAATTTTAGCATTCCATTCTGCTAAAGAATAAAGTGAATTCTCTTCGTTTGATGCATATAAATCAATTTTAAAGATGCTAAATCCTTGTTCTGCCAATTCTTCTTCAACCAATTCAATACTTTCCGTTAAGTCGTTTTGATTGACATTGCTTTTAATTTTGTCTTTATCCGATGCAGATAAATCGCTTTTATTTTCAGGTCTATTATTACGATCGTCAGACACTAATAAAGCAGCATCACCAAGTGCCAAATCGACATTGCCATTGATTAGCTGATCTAATTTATCTTGTTTGCTTTTTCTTGCCGCTGAGAACATGGCTATATCAGAAGCATTGTTATCCATCTGTTCTTGAATCGCTATTTTTTCTTTTTTCTTAGCAAGTTCAAGTGATTTTTCAAGTGATTTATTTTTAGCGATTAAACTTTGTTCATCTCTACTGATTGCTGAAATTTCTTCACTTAAACTTTGAAATTCTTTTTCTTTGACTCTATTCTGCGCTAATGCATTGTCAACAACATTCTCTATTTTAGGTTCGTTTTTAATATTTGCCTCGAAATAGCTCATATTGTTCGATACCAACCCTTGCAATTCTGGTAGACTCTCATTTTTCACATTTGAAAGATCTGCAATGAGCTTATTTGTTGCAGCCAAAGTGATTACTTTCTTTTTGACTGACTCATCAATTTGATTGCCTAATAGAAGTAATTTTTTAGCATCATCGTTCAACGTTTGAATTTCATTTTTTTGATCATTAATAGCGACCAAAGCAGCTTGCTTTTCTTCAGGATCTGTTATTCCTATCAAATCGTCCAATTGCTTATTCAAATCAAGCATTTTTTGGTTAGCTTCAACTGATTTATTATTGGCTAAATTGAATGCCATATTTGCATTCGCCTCATCATTTTTAATCGCAGCTTGTAGGTCTTCTTTTTCGGAATTTAGAATTTGATCAAGTGAACTTTTAGAAAGGAAAGCATCCATACCTGCCTGTACAAAAATTTCTCCGTTTGCTTTTGACTTATCTAAAGAGTCAATATCAAATTTATCTGCATTCGGTGGCAATTTTGAAAGCGCCTGATAAACCTCAGCCATGATAGATTCTGGATCAGCAAATTTATCTTTAAACAAATTGTCTATCATTATCGCCTCTTCCCCATTATCCATAAAGAATTTAATCTCTTGCTTTAAAGGGGTTATTTCACTTTGATAAGGAATGTTTACAACTTGCACATAGGTTTCATTGCTTCCTTTTATCGTCATTTCGTAAACAAAATTCCCGCTTTGCGGCAACATGATAAAGTAATCACCATTTGCCTTATTCGAATTAAAAGTTCCGATTACTCTTCCCGTTGCTTCGTTTTTAATATTGATCGCAATTTCTTTTTGATTGCCGTCAATCTCGTTCACAAAATTCCCTTTTAACACAGCCAATTGAAGTGGAATTCTTTCCATTCGAACTTTATAAACTGTCAATTTTTCTTGACTACTTTCACGCGCTGATGAGAAGTAAGCAACACGATCTAAACTATCGACTACAAAAAGAATATCATCATCAGGAGAACTAATAGCGAAATCCATATTCTCTGGCTTACCAAACGAATCTGCTAGTTTGTCATATTTAGAACGGTAAACATCGTACCCTCCCATTGAATTGTGTCCTTTAGAAGAAAAATACAAATACTCTCCATTGGGATGCATATAAGCAAAAGCCTCATCTTTCCCAGTATTTACTTGTCCTTTTATCAATTGTGATGCTGACCATTCACCACCAGGCAATTTATTTTTCACATAAATATCCAGTCCATTGTCGTCATTATCACCATAGCTTGAAAAGTAAATTTTTGGCGCATCAACTGGAAAATGAATGATAGGACGATGGTTCGCCTTTTTATCTAATTTAGATTGAAATTTATCAGTGATTAATAACATGCCACCGATATCATCTAGCTTATATAAATCGTAAAATTTATCTGCGCTTAATTCGGTTTTTGCAATAACGATTAGGTCCGTTAAGTTGGCTAATAACTTTCCACCGTTCTTACAAGCATATATATCTGTATCAACATCAAGTTTCTTTAACTCGTTTGTACTTGCTGTAGATTTAAACTTTTGATACTGTGTTAATGCTTCGTTAAATTGATAATTGAGATGATAAGCTTTACCTAAATAGTAATAAGCTCTGGCGTCAATATTTGCATTCGTAATAGAAAATCGAAGTCGTTTAATGGCTTCATCTTTATTCTTAGAGCCGTTTAGTAAACAAGCCCCATATTTGAAATTCAGTTCGTGATTCCGCGGATCATTAGCAATGACAGTACTGTATAAAACTTCCGCTTTCGACCATTCTTTGGCTTCAAAAAGCTGATCAGCCTCCTCTTTTTTCTCCGTTAATGTCTGTTGCGCTAATGTGATGTGACTTGTACAAAACAATAGCAATAATAATAGTATGTGGCGTCCGATAAACTTCATTTTTATTACAACAAAAAGGGGAAAGCCCCCTTTTATCTTATTACAGTACGTATAAATCGTGTAAAAGTTCAATAAAAAACAAATTTAGCGTTTTCAATTTATACTTTTTCAATCAATTTAAATATGATTTGAATATTACAAACCGAAATATCCGTTAAAAGGACTGATATACCTATCTTTATTTTTTCCTCTAACTTCGAATTCTAAATCTTTTCCTTTTCGTTTATCATCTTTTAATTCGAGCATATAAGTTTCTAGCGCTTTATCACTTGTCACAATTTTCAAGTCTGTATTCTTTTTCACTTTTTCAAACCTGTAGAAATAATAATCACCCGGTTTTTCTCCGCCTGGTAATTCAACCATATACTCTAATTTCATTCCTCTATCACCACCTTCTGAAAAGTTAATAGCCATACGAACAGTGAAATCTTTCATGATAGGCGTTCCGTCTAAGGCAACAATTGCTGAAATTGGTTTAGAAGTAAAGCCATAAGCTCTATCATTCCATTGCAGTTTCAAATTCGTGAAATAGATCATTTGATCCATTTGTTTCGGGAATTTCTTTATTAGGCCATTCAAAGTATACTCTGCTTTTAAATTCTCAGCTTCCTCTTTATTCACCTCTTCTATCATTGCTTGCTCAAGAGACGTTCTACCAATATCAATTCCACTTAAACCATCAGACTTATTAATACCTTCCGCCATAAATTCCATTGCTTTTTTATCATAGAAGAAATTCATGCTTCCCGATAAATTTAAACTGGTAACTTTAGTAGCCATATCGTACTGTATCATACCATAAGTTTTCACCTCAACACCTGGTAAGTCGACGCCTAAATTAACCAAGCCATCACCTTCCATTGAGCAACTTTCAATATGTAAACTGATATAGTTTCCTTTTTCCGTTCTGTTCACTAATTTCTCAGGACTTGAAATTCTAAATTCTTTAGCATCGGCATTATAATTCAATACACCTTGAGATGTGAAGACAATCATATCTTTCGGATTATCTAACGCTGATAAGAATGCAGGGTAAATACCTAAACTGTCTGCATTAGAAGTCGTCCGTTTTACCAATCCAATTGCAATTCCATTTCCTTCAAGATCAGTTACGTTTTCAGAAACAGGAATTTGAATATTATTTGGATCGATATCCGTTCTAAACTGCAACCAGTTTCTAGCGAATTGATTACACTCATGATTAATTCTAGTAGCCCCATCAAAAGTTAAGAACTGATCGGCAGCATATAATTCAACCCCTCCGTAAAAATCAAATTGTTGACTTAAACTAAATTGTTCATCTTGCTCAATTCGTCCTTTCGCAACGGTTTGATAAGCTGAATCTAGCCCGATATTCTCAAAGAAGATGGTATAGACTTTCTCATCACTATCAACATAAGGATACTTACCGCTTGCTTTATACTTTTTACGTGCTGAAATTTCGACGTGTGCTTCAGTAATTTTATGGTGTTTTGTTACTAAGTTGGCAATAATTTCTGCGTTGTCAAACGGATCCATTACTGCTTTTTTACGCACTGTTAATTTCTGACCTTCCGGATAAATTCTCGCATCGGCCACATCAATAAATTCAACTTTTTCACAAGCAATTACGAAGTCTTTCACGAAGAATTTTGCCTTTGGCGCTTTAAAGTTTAATGAATCTTGATCTGGGTGGATTGAGAAAAAGTTAGATTTTGCCAGATTCAAATCAGACTCTATCGTCACATCTGAATTGGTTGGCGTATCATCTTGAGACAATTCCATTTCATCCTTATCCATCAACCATGTAAACATGTCAACAAAACATATATATTGATTCTTCGGGAATTTTACAGTTTGTGTTCCGTCAATAGATCTAAAACTACCTTTTCTTTCCCCTTCAGAGAAATCGACATGAGAAACTAAATTTCTTGAATCGAAAGACAATGGATTTTTACTATCCGGATCGTCATCACTGACTTCGTTTTGTTCTGCAGCTAATAAATTAAAGTCAGCATTGTCAGAATCAATTATCCATCTAGTAAACTCGAACGATTTAGAACCTAATTCAGCATCTTTAAAATAGATCAAACCTTTACCTGTCATTCCTTCTGCTCTCAATTCGGTTACACCATGCATTTTGGCTTCCTGATTAAACATAACTAAAGGATTGTCTGTTGAACGCGCTTTTAATACTTTTTCCTTTGGCACGTATGTCACAACCACATTCTCACCAGTTACATCAGGAACAGAAAGTCCTTTATCTTTGGTTTGAGCCAGGTTAACATATTGTGCGACCCCCATTGTAGAATCTGGGAAGAAAATAAAATTCTCACTTTTAGAATTAGATGTAATGAAGTTGATTTCTCCGGCACCTCTTAACCCTTCGTTACTCAAACGAATTTCATTGTCAAATTTTGCATCTTGTCCATAGAAATCGAAACCGTCAGTTGGAGCTTTTGTAACAAATCCGAATGAATAATCTTCCTGAATTCTCAATTCCTCTTTGAATACTGGGAAAATCCCTGCTGATCTCATCTCACCTTTAAAACTTACTGATTTTTCGTCGAATGCTCCTAAACTATCAAAGACAAAAGGATCGACTTTAAAGTAGAAATCTGAACTATCATAAACACCTTTATAAATAGAAGGATGGTTATAATAAACATAACAATCTTCTTTGGTTTCTATGTATGGATATTTATTGAAATTTTTCTCATCTTTTCCTGACCTATTGTTCACGTGATCAATATACAATGTACCTTTTAAACCACTGAAATGCGAATACATTGGTTTGGGTTGATGACCTCCTGTATAGAAAGGTTTAACCCTTAATAACGCCGCATCGACATCAATTAGATCAATTTTGAAATTCTTATAATCAAATGCTGCATCATCTAAATAATACTCAGACTTGCCGGCCATAACGGCACCAGAGAATAAGAAATCTAAATTCTTTTTTAGCAATAAATTACCTTCCTCTGGAAAAACAACAACATTTCGTGCCACTGACACTTCAACAGGATCAACTTCATTTAAATTAAAATCTAAAGTGTTTAAATTTAGATTACCGAAGTTAGTCTTAGAGGCTTTACGTTTCGTTAAAGAATCGGCTCTGATATTATAAGCGATTGCACCTTTATTTGGTGTTCCATCAGGATTTGATTCGGATTGTTTTTTAACCTCCATTAAATTCGAGGTAAAAACTATATTATCATAATCCGTTCGACCTGCACGCGCATCAATATACTTTTTTGTTTTAGGTTGCAGCGTGATGGTTTGTTTATTCTTATCATAGTTTAGAAAACCTTGATTTGCCAAATCTAATATAAGTGGTAATGCTTGCTCGTTTGTATATCTCATTGCAGATGATACTTCACTTACGGGCATCACTTGCACGTCATATTTATATGAGTATTGATATATTGCTACCAATGGATTGACTTGACTCATACCTTGAATTTTATTGTAAACCTTCAAGTTAAAATAGTCTTGCGATTCAAATCTTGCTATTTTCTGAGAACTAAGTGGGTGCCAAACAATATTCAAATTAGGATCACCTTTGGTCCACAAGATTCTATCGACGTACATATCAATATGGTGATATGAATCCTTAAATGGCGCTTGAGAAATTCCTTCCGTTCCTCTTGCTAATTCGAGTTGCGTTAAATTGTAATTTATATTTAACCCCGGATGGAATAAAGTATCCTCATCATTTAAATACATGGTTATTTGGCATTCATTCGCTTGAATCCGCGAGGGGTTAACGGTAAAACGCATTGCTTGTGCTTTCACAAATGGTTTCCCCTCTTTATAAAAAACCAAACTTGCCAAATTATTATTATATCCTACCCCGTTAAAGTCGGCACCTGCCAACGCAAAACCTCCAACATAGTCAACCTCAGGCACAATACTTTTTCGCATTATCTCTTTACTAAAGGATACGAATTGCGGGTAGACTCTATCCACATCACGATTAATCTTTTTTGCCATATCATTAAAAGAACCATAAAGCGGTTTCTCGTAATAATCCGTATAAACTAAAGCAGAATCCGTTTCAACTTTGGTTGATTTTACAGACATCATATAATCAGTGATCTCGGCATAGTTTGTCGACTTATCTAAGCCCACTTTTTGCCAATCTACTGTCCCTCCTCTACCTGTCCATTTATCAATTAAAGGTTCAAATACACCTGATGTTTTTCTCACAATTGTACTATCGAAATAAAGGTCATCCTTTTTTGAAGCGTTTCTATTTACGATATAACATTGTAAGTCGACATCCTTGAAGATAATATTGGGACTGTTCTTATCGAACTCAAAAATATACGATCCTCCTGTAGCTTTCCAAATATGATTGGTTGCATAATAAATTGTTCCATCTGTGAAAAAGCCTTCACAGACTTGAATAAAATCACGGAATTTTTTAACTTTTTTACTATTCAATAACTGGTCAATAGTTTTGTGCCATGAATCAAAACTTTCATCAGATTGTTTATTAATCACAAATGAATGCACTGATAATAAATAACCATATAGTTCTGGAAAAGGCGGAAGTCGTTTTTCGTAAATCAAGTTCGCTGTTGATATTACCTTATTTTGGTAGTCTTTAGAGAAATTGGTCATCCAATTCGGTTCAAAAACCTCCATAAACTCTTTTGTCTTCATCCTATTAGAAGCACCAAGGTATTTATCAATATCTTTTAGAAAAGCAGCCGGATCGTTTGAAAACTGTGAGAAAGTAGTTAATGAAATACAACATAAAACAAGTAACAATATCCTTTTCATAGTTAAATCCTTTTATTTTTTCTTAAACTGCATCAAAGCCCATTCATCTTTATTATCAATTCGGTCAAAAACCAAATCATGTTTTGATGCTTCTGCTGTTAAATCACTTTCATCTGTGGTAAAAAATCCACTCAATAAAAGTAAGCCACCAGTATTTAGTACACTTGCATAGGTATGCATGTGCGCCAGCAATATATTTTTATTAATATTAGCAATAATCAAATCAAATTTCTTACCCACTAATAATTCATCACCACCTAAAGCCAATTCAATTTTCGTACAATCATTCATTGCAACGTTGTCCTGTGCATTTTTATATGCCCATTCGTCAATATCTGGAGCAAAAACAGATTTAGCACCTAATTTCTCAGCTACAATCGCCAATATACCTGTTCCTGTTCCCATATCCAGCACAGCTAGATCTTTAACATCAAGATCAAATAGTCTTTTAGATGCCAACCAAGTAGTTTGGTGATGCCCTGTACCAAATGACATTTGCGGTTGAATCGTAACGATCATTTTTTGATCAAATTCTCCTTTGTGAAAAGGCGCTACAATAGCCAATCTATCTTCAATAATGACAGGTTCGAAACCAGCTTCCCAGGTCGCATTCCAATTCTCGTCTTCAATTAATTTGAATTCAACTTTTTCCACTGCCTCATGATTCTTATAAGGCAAAAGCATCGCTTCGTCAAATTGTTTTTCTTGTATATAACTCTGTAAACCACTTTTGGTTTCAACAAAACTTTCAAACCCTACTTCAGCGAGGTCTGCTACAAATATATCAGCCCAAGGATCTTGAGTAGTTAAGGTAATATTAAGTTCTATATAATTCATTCAAACGAATTTGCAATGGCTAAGAAATCGTCGGCATTTAAAGAAGCACCGCCAATCAATCCACCATCAATATCTTTTTGAGCGAATAATTCTTTTGCGTTATCAGGTTTACAACTACCACCATAAATAATTCCAACGTTAGCACCTACCTTTTCACCAAATTCCTTTGAGATTCTTGAACGAATTAAAGCGTGAATTTCTTGCGCCTGTTCGGCAGTTGCAGTTTTACCTGTTCCGATTGCCCAAATAGGTTCGTATGCTATAATTACTTTCTCAATTTCATCAGCTTTTAAACCAAATAAACTTGCTTCGATTTGCTTCATAACAAATTCTTTGTAAACATTACTGTCTCTAACTTGTAACTGCTCGCCACAGCAGAATATTGGTGATAAACCGTGATGCAATAGCGCTTTTACCTTTTTAGATAAAAGGGTATAATCTTCGTTAAAAAATTCTCTTCTTTCAGAATGACCTACGATACCGTATTTTATTCCTAAACTTTTTAATTGTGAAGGAGAAACCTCACCTGTAAATGCTCCGTTATCAACAGTATAAGAATTCTGCGCTCCTAAACTCACCCAATCATGACCGTTTAACACTTCTGCAAACGCACTTAAATATAGCGTTGGAGGGCATATAATTAATTCAGTTGTTGTATCAAATTTATCTTTATATTCAATTAATTTCTTTAGTAAATCTTTAGCCTCATTATAATTGAGGTTCATTTTCCAATTTCCTGCAACGATTTTACGTTTCATTATTTCCTATTTAGGTTCAATATATCTTTTATAAACATCTTTAAAATCTGGAATGCTTCGACTTGGCCATTTGTCTATGACAGTGCCTTTATCAATTAAAATCAATCCAGGATTTGAACGAACAAGAATCTTCACCTCTGTTCCATCAAACTGAAGGAAAGTAGGATTAAAATCAAACTTTTGCTTAAACGCATCAATCTGTTGGTCACTTGCCGGTGATAGGACATAAAATGGCAATCCTTTATCAAGCGTACCTTGATAGAGTGCTTTCATTTCGTCCATACTATTTTCGTTAATATTTTCTATATCTCTTATCGTCATGATAAAGATATTTTCAGCGCTTTGCAAATAATTCGTTAAGTTGATTGAAAAAGGATCTGCAGGATCAATCAAATCAACAAATACATCTCCTTTTGTATACATTGAATCTGGATAGTATAATGTATCATAATCCATTACAGCAATGGTGTCTGCTCCACCTGCATAATTCAAGACCATCTTCTCTTGGTAATAAGCATAATAATCAGCCTTTATAACAGAATCTATGAAAGGTATCTTCAACTCCTCTTCAGTCAATTTTCTATAATCGACCCGTGCTAAAAAGTCAGAGATTGAATTGGGTTTACCCGCCGAAATCACGATTGTTTTACGATCGACATATTCATACAATTCAGTATTACCATAAATCTCCCATTGGTCTACTTGGAAAGTATCAACAGCTTGTGTTTCCTTATTTTTATAATACAAAACAAAATCAGAAACCTCATCAATTCCATCATTCATCTTCTCTGCGATATTATTACCAATTGCATACGGTCTATAATCCTTTACAGGCAAATAAGAACTTGTATAAACACTAAACAACAAGGTTATCACCGAGACATAAATAGCCATCTTCCATGCTTTGCCCATCTTGCCAATTTTAACATTACTGAATACAATTGCTCCGAGGAATGCTATAATCGCGAAGAATAATGGGAAGATCCATCCGAATACCCAACAGAAAAAGATAACTACAAGAATTGATGCTGGAATCATTAAGTAATTCTCCATTACAGAATTCAACTTAATTCGCCATTGATTGAAAAAGATGATCAATCCAAAATACAATAAAACAAGATCTTTCCAAAAAGACTCTAACGGTGTTAAAGAACGACCAACAGATCCTCTTAAAGCATCACCAAAACATCCACAATCGGTAACACATTGTCTCCCCAATTGAGCGACTTGCGCATCTGTTAATAATGCAGGATCAAGACTACTTAAAAACTCACGCGTATCAACACAAGAAAAAGTATACCATGTCAACCAAGTAAAAAACAACATGAGTAGAATCAACAGCCATGAAGTTAATTTTATTTTACCACCTAAAACAACGGCTACACCTAATACAATTTCAGCAACACAGACCAGAATAGAAATCTCCAATACATAAGGTTCGAATGCCGTGAAAAACGGATAATCAAATGCCAAACCATCTGGTGCGAAATATTCTTCTAATTTAAAAGCAAATCCCCAGGGATCGTTTGCCTTTACCAAACCAGAAACAATAAACAATCCACCGACTATAGCTCTAGACACATATGAAAAAAGGAATATTCCTTTTAAAAAGTACATGGATACCAATGACAAAATCAATAAACCAAAACCTAAGTATTGATAAGTTGAAGCATTGTCAACCGTACTAGTATGAAATCCTTTGACGATAAAAAATACGGCGACTAAATTCAAACAAATAGCAAGGGAATTAATCAATATAGATCTACCTACAACATTGCTTTTTTCATTTCGAAGTCTCATTTCACTCATATTCCTATTTTTTCTTGAATTTAAGGTTTTATAATTTGGGTATGCTCTAAATTAACAAGTCATTAACTGACCAGTTAATTTTCGTTCAATTTGATTAACGAAAACACGGCATAATTTAACATATCTAAATAATTTGCATCTATCCCTTCGGATATCAATGTTTCGCCTTTATTATCTTCAATTTGTTTTGTACGTAGAATCTTCATCATGATTAAATCAGTTAACGAACTAACACGCATATCGCGCCATGCTTCGCCGTAATCATGATTTTTTTTCTCCATTAGCTCAAAAGCCAATTTCGTTTTCTCTTGGTATAATTTTAAAGCAATATCCAAATCCAGTTCTTCTGCTTTTGTACCTAAATCTAGTTGAATAAGTCCCATTACACAGTAATTCACAATCGCTACAAACTCATCTTCAACCCCTTCACCTACCATATTCACTCCAGTATCTTGAATGGTTCTAATTCGTTGGGCTTTAATAAAGACTTGATCTGTTAAAGAACTGATGCGCAAAATTCGCCATGCGGTTCCATAATCTTGTCCTTTTTTCTGAAAAATTGACTGACAATTCTCAATTACTTTTTTATATTGTTCTGCCGTTTTATGCATTAATTAATTACCTATTTTTTTCAGCTGTGAAAGATACATTTTTTTCGTCAAAATTAACCTTTAATTGTAAAGGTATTTTACATGAATTCAACGAACCCATTGTTATGGGAATCCTAAATATAAACGATGATAGTTTTTACGCTGGCAGCAGATTAGCAAATTCTGAGTCTGCCATAGCAAGTGCTGAAAAAATGATTAACGACGGAGCAACGATCATTGATGTCGGTGGATATTCCTCACGACCTGGGGCAGATAACATTCCTATTGAAACAGAAATTGAACGCATATCTCCCGTAATTCGAGATATAAATAAACGTTTCCCCGATGTTTTAATCTCTATAGACACCTTTAGAAGCGAAGTCGCCAAAGAAGCCATAAAAAACGGCGCACATATAATAAATGATATTAGCGGTGGCGGAATAGATTCAAAAATCTATACGGTTGCTGCAGAAAATAATTGCCCATACATATTAATGCACATGCGTGGCACACCACAAAACATGGTCGATCAATCGAATTATAAAAATTTATTTAAAGAGGTTTTTCTCGAATTAAGTGAGAAAATCGCTAATGCTAAGGCTGCTGGAATTAATGACATTATTATCGATCCAGGTTTTGGATTTAGCAAAACAATCGATCAAAACTTCGAACTTCTTCAGCATTTAAAATCCTTTGCAATTTTCGATAGACCTTTACTGATAGGCATCTCGAGAAAGTCTATGATTTATAAAACACTGCAAACCACAGCTGAAGAAAGTTTAAATGGTACAACTGTGCTAAATACAATTGCTTTAATGAATGGGGCCAAAATTTTAAGGGTTCATGATGTGAAGGAAGCGGTTGAGGCAGTAAAGTTGGTTTCAAAGGAGTTATATTAGATTAGTTTTTAGTTCCTCTTACGTTTCGTAACCTCAATCGCTTTATGCTTAAGAGGTGAAGCTTCTAAGGATTAGGTGTTAGGAAATGTGACTGATGGGTGGTATACTTTTGTTTCCCGCAGATGTGCGCTGATTTTACGTTTAGACGTGTGGCATGGTGTTGTTTTCCGCAGATATGCGCTGATTTTGCGATTTGATGTATGTTGCAGTTTATACTTTGATTTTTTGACCTTTTACTTTATCCAACGAATCCTTGGCGAAGTTGGAAATTTTCTCTATAACATCTCTCAATTCTTTTTAATCTTAATAAATCTGTGTGAATCTGCGGTTTTTGATCTGCGAATATCTGCGGGAACTATTTATTAGATTTAAATTCTTTGCTAGAAATTTATTATATTGTTTTTGTATGACAGAGAATGATTTATCCTACAAAATAAGAGGTTGTATTTTCAACGTATTTAACAACCTTGGACCTGGTTTGTTAGAATCTGCTTATGAAGCTGCCATATGTTATGAACTCGATAAAATAAATTTGCAATATGCTTGTCAATTGGCATTACCAATGCATTATGAAACTATCCGTCTTGATAATGGTTATAGGTTAGACTTAGTTGTTGAAGGAAAGGTGATTATTGAAATTAAATCTGTCGAAACACTCCTAGAAGTTCACCATATGCAGTTGATTACATATTTGAAACTGTCTGGATTAAAACTAGGCTTGTTGGTTAATTTTAACAACGACAATATCGGAAAGTCTATATACCGCAAAGTAAATGGTTTATAAGGCCTTGTTGATTCTTCCATTTGTTTAAAGACAGATTTTTTTGATTCGTTCGTCTACTATCTAATATACGATTTAATGTGCTAAGTAATGGTATTTCCCGCAGATGTCCGCTGATTTTGCGATTTGATGCATGTTGCAGTTTGTAGTTTGATTTTTGACCTTTTGCTTTATCCAACGAATCCTTGATGAAGTTGGAAATTTTCTCTATAACATCTATCAATTCTTTTTAATCTTAATAAAAAACGAGAATTTAGTGCTATTTATGACGACTAAAAGAATCGCATCGAAAATCTATGCTCTTAGTTGAGGAATTTAGACCGCTCCAAAACGGTTTGACTTTATATACATTGAAGAGCAAATGTTACTTAGATGATAAGTAGAATCATTTACTAACCTAAGAATTTGACTTAGTTTTACTAATAGTATTTTTTCTTGCCGTTAGCAAACCACACGAAAGATTCTTGAGGGAGTGGGAGTCCGAAGACGTTTTTGGTTTTACTAATCGTATTTTTTTGTTGCATGCAGCGGTCTAACAGCATAGCGGTCTTTAATCTTTTATCTCATTCACATAAACCCTAAAACGCAACTTATTCTTCCCTTTGGCATTCGATTTAATAAGCACAGTTCGATCTTGAAAACCATATTTACCTTTGGTATCAAAAGTTAATTTCACTGACGATTTTTGTCCGGGAAGAATTGGTGTTTCGGGATAAATTAAAGCAGTACATGGGCATGCAACTTCAAATCCTGATATGATTAATGGTTCATCCCCTTTATTTGTAAATTCAAATACATGAGAGATTTGAACTCCTTCTACGACATCGGGGAAGTCATGTTTATTTTCTGTAAAAAAAAATTCTGCACCACTAAAACTAGTGAGTGCAGAACTTAGAATAAATACTATTGGAAAAATTAATTTCACTTATGGTGTCGTTGTTACTGCCGGTTTAGCTTTAACAGCTCCTTTAACTCTAACAGTTTTAGAAGGCTCATTTACAGCGTTCGACGAAATCGTAACAGACTTAGTAATCGGACCTTCTTTTTTCGTATCATATTCCACCTTAATCATTGTTGATTGACCAGGTGCAATAGGCTCTTGAGTACAAGTTGGAACAGTACAACCACATGATCCTTTACATTTTGAAATGATCAAAGGTGCATTTCCTGTATTGGTAACTTTGAACTCACATTTACCATCAGCTCCATAAGCCAATACACCATAATCGTGCACCTCTTTATCTACTGAAATTTGTGGTCCATCAGTTGTTCCACCAACAGCTACTCCACCTTGTGCCATTGTTGTATTACTCATAAAAGCAAAACAAACAAGCATCATACTAAAAAAAGCAATTCTTTTCATCTTAATATTATTTAAATTAGTTTACTACTGGAGAACCAGCGTTTGTTGGAGCGCCACCTGTTGGTTTTGCGTTGATCATTCCTTTAATTCTAATTACTTTTCTAGGCGAATCAACCGCGTTAGATGTAATTGTTACAGTTTTATTAATAGCACCAACTCTTTTTGTATCATAATGTACAGATATTTCAGTTGAAGCACCTGGCGCTACTGGTTCTTTAGTACATTTTGGAACAGTACATCCACAAGAACCTTTACAAGTAGAGATAATCAATGGTGCGTTTCCTGTATTGGTTACTTTAAAAACACATGTACCTTCAGCTCCTTGCTCAATTGTACCATAATCGTGCACATCTTTATCTAAAGAGATTTTTGGACCATCTGCAGGAACTGCTGCATCTGTTGTTGTAATTCCTCCTGTTACTTGTGCATTTAAACCAAAAGAGGCTGCTACAATAAGACTAAGTGCGAAAACTAATTTTTTCATAATATTCAATTTTTTTAATTTTTATCTACCCAAATATAAAGCAGATCTTTTAAATGTTAAAAAGTTTAACATATACTTAACAAAGCTTTTTTTTATGTATGTACTTAATTCGTGCTAAAAAAAGAAAATCGAAACTAACCTCCCATTCAACCCATTAAACGGGCCTTTTGACAAAAAAATATTTTTTTTCGTGGTTCTCTAATTTGACACCGTCTTTTTATTTATCTTTATAATGAAAAATTATTTCATCTGTACGAGAACCATATATTAGTCTCAATATTGGACAAGTTAAATAGTAGCGTAAAATTACTGAATGATTATTACAAAAGAACAAGACATTAAGGGAGCCCTTAAACAATATTTTGGTTTCAATGAGTTTAAAGGGAAACAAGAACCTATTATAAAGAATATACTTGCAGGGAATAACACATTTGTTATCATGCCAACTGGTGCTGGAAAATCTTTATGTTACCAATTGCCGGCATTGATTTGTGAAGGTACCGCAATTATAGTTTCTCCGCTTATTGCCTTAATGAAAAATCAAGTAGATGCCATTCGACACATTAGTGATTCTGATTCAGTGGCACATTTTCTAAACTCCTCTTTAAACAAAACTGAAATAAAGAGAGTTAAAGAAGATATCATCGCAGGGAAGACTAAATTATTATATGTTGCTCCCGAATCTTTAACAAAAAAAGAGAATATAGATTTCTTGACAAGCGTTAAAATTTCATTTTTCGCTATTGACGAAGCGCATTGTATTTCAGAATGGGGGCATGACTTTAGACCGGAATACAGAAGGCTGCGTACAATTTTCGAAGAAATCAGTAATGTTCCAATTATTGCTTTAACAGCAACGGCAACACCAAAAGTGCAACACGACATACAAAAAAACCTACAGATGCTTGATGCAACTGTATTTAAAATGTCCTTTAATAGAGATAATCTTTTCTATGAAGTGCGTCCAAAACGTGAAATAGAAAAGAACATCGTAAAATTCATTAAAGAAAAAGAAGGTAAATCAGGAATTGTATACTGCCTCAGCCGTAAGAAGGTTGAAGAAATTGCAGAACTGCTGCAAATAAACGGAATCAATGCGCTGCCTTATCATGCGGGTCTTGATTCGCATATGCGGGCAAAACATCAAGACATGTTTTTGATGGAAGATGCAGATGTAATTGTTGCGACTATTGCTTTTGGAATGGGAATTGACAAACCAGATGTTCGTTTTGTTATTCATCATGACATCCCTAAAAGTTTAGAGAGTTATTATCAAGAAACTGGTCGTGCCGGAAGAGACGGTGGCGAAGGTCATTGTTTAACGTTCTATGCATATAAAGACATTGAAAAATTAGAGAAATTCTTACATGGTAAACCAATTGCCGAACAAGAAATAGGCAGGCAATTATTGTCTGAGACAGTTTCTTATGCAGAAACATCCGTTTGTCGTCGGAAGTATATTCTCCATTATTTCGGAGAAAAGTTCGATGAAGGAGGTTGTAATTGCATGTGTGACAACTGTAAAAACCCTCGTGAAAAATTCGAAGGTAAAAACGAAGTTTATACTTTCTTAAAAGCGGTTGAAGAATTAAAAGAAACGCAAAAAGCGAAATACGTTTGTAATTTTTTAATTGGTAAGGACACACAAGAGACTAAATCATATCGTCATAATGAACTAGAAACTTACGGCAAAGGAAAAGAACATGATTTTATATTTTGGAACGCTGTTTCACGCCAATGTTTAGTTCATGGTTTTTTAACTAAAGAGATTGAATCGTACGGAACATTAAAGCTAACGGACGACGGTCATGCTTTTATTAAAAAGCCATTCTCTTTTATGTTGCTTAAAGAACATGATTATTCGCTCGACGAAGACGATTCGTTCACTGCCCAAAAAGGAGCTGCAACATCTGACGAAGCATTGTATAAAATGTTAGTTGAATTGCGTAAGAAAATATCCAAAGAAAAAGACATTCCACCTTTTGTTATCTTTCAAGAACCGTCATTACTTGATATGACCATTCAATACCCAATAACGGTAGAGGAATTATCGAATATTGTTGGTGTGGGAACAGGGAAAGCAAAAAGATATGGAAAACCATTCATTTCGCTTATTTCGCAATATGTAGAACAAAATAATATCGAACGATTGCAAGACTTTGTTGTCAAATCAATGGTCAATAAATCGGTATTAAAAGTACATATCATTCAAAACGTCGATCGTAAAATGCCACTTGATGATATTGCAACATCTAAAGGTATTACCATGGATGACGTGATTGATGAGATTGAAGGAATCGTTGGTTCAGGTACCAAAATGAATATTGATTATTATTTAAATGAAGTACTTGACGAGGAAGACCAGTCTGATATTTATGACTATTTCCTAGAGGCTGATTCTGATAGCTTAACTGAAGCTTTTGCGGAATTTGATGGTGATTATGATGAAAGTCACCTGCGTTTAATGCGAATCAAGTTTATGAGTGAAATGGCGAATTAGGTGTCGCTTGTGACTTCGAGTCCATTTTTCGAATTGCATTCGAAAAACCCTCAGTCACCGCTCATGTTTAGGGCATATTTAACAACATATTCTCTGCTTCTAATTGTGTAT
>NZ_JHXV01000032.1 GCF_000621625.1 Crocinitomix catalasitica ATCC 23190 | reverse complement strand
ATTGAACAGGCTTATAAATTATCACAAGAGCTTAGATTATTTTTTAATACTAAAACAGGAAAAGGTATTGCTTTAACAAAATTAGCCCAGTGGTATGATAAGGTTGAAAAATCAGGATTTAAAAGTTTTGCTACCATTATGAATACTATTCGAATCAACTACGAGGGGATTGTTAATTATTTTGAACACAGAAGTACAAATGCAGCTGCAGAATCTTTTAATGCAAAAATTAAAGCGTTTAGATCCCAATTTAGAGGTGTGAAAAATGTTGCTTTCTTTTTATTCAGATTAACTAAAATATATGCCTAGTCCCCAACAATTGGTCTTGATCCTTTTTCATTCTACAACAAGGAACCAAATATGGCATCGTAAACCAATCCAACGAAATCATCATTCCTTTTAAATATGACGCACTTAACTTTAATTTTTTAGTGAATTATGATGCAAAAGGATTAGCATCAAAAAGAATTGTCGCTAAGAAAAATGGAAAATTCGGTCTTATTAATTTCAAAAATGAAGTGACCTCCCCATTCCAATATGAAGCCTTAGCAAAGATAGATTATGCCGATCTGTATAAAGCAAAGCAGGATGGACATTATCTGCTCATTGATCAAAATAAGGTTTTAAATCCCGGTCCTTTTGATGAAATCTCACAATTTGAAGATGGTACCGCTTTAACTTTTAAAGATGGTATGATGCGGACGATTAATAAAGCGGGAACAATTACAAACGAACCTGTAAAAATGGAACCACATGAAGGTTATACCACCTTTGAGGATTTAAAATATGGACTGATTGCTGCGCTTGAGAGTGAAGATGAAGAATTGCTCAAGGCATTTGTTGACAAAATCGCCCCATCCGAACATTTGCTCTATTTTTTACATTATAATTTTCTTTCACGAAAACAATTAGGGAATGTAGATGTTGCTTATGTAAAAATGCGCTATTTAGAAGAATTGACGACTTTTAAAAATCGCTATTATAAAAGCATTCTCTTCGATAAAAAATCATTGACAACAGTAGAAGATTACACCATTTATGACGGCGAAGTTTATACCAATAAACGAACGACAGATCATACCTTTGGAAATGTTAAATATTTAGAAAAATTCCTTCGGAATTCATTTAAGGTGAATGGGTATTGGATCAGTCCTTATTTTATGAGTCATCGATTTAGATAGTAGCTGTTTTACTCATTTTTATTCTTATTCTTTTCGTATCGATATGAGAAAACCAGGACAAACGCGTTAAAAAAAGTACACAATAATAGTAAATAACTGTCCGAATTATTAGCCCAAGACAAATCCTCAAAATCTATAGAACTAATCGCGAATACCATTAGAACGAGAATGATAAATAACAGTATTTTACTTAGGTTATTCATAAGCATAACTAATAAACCAAATTCTAATCGAATGCCTCATACAATAAAAAACAAAAAAATATGTGTTTTTTTTAAAATAATCCAAAAAGAAAACAATTCTTAAAATATTATCAATGAATTTTTCGTGGAATACTAAGGGATTCAATCCTATTTAATTAATTATTAACACAATTTGTTAATAACACATTTTTGATTAAGGTATCTAAACTACAGTTAATTAGTAACTTTGATAAGACATAATAATTTAAAAAATAGAAAGGAGAGAATATAAGAATAAAACTAATGAAATGTGTGACTGGAAGGTTGACAAGCCTAATCCTATGAGTCAAGCATTACACAAAAGTAAAAGGCTTTAATTTTAAAATTAAAAAATGAAAATTTTAATATTAAAAATAATATTAACAATACTTGATATTATTCACTCAATCTTAATCAACTTCTAATTGAAGTGATTATCTTTTTCAAATTAAAAGGTCTTACTGTGCAACCAGTAAGGCCTTTTTACATTACAAATATAATACATTAAAATCAAATAAAAACACTTTTGCGATTTATTTTTAAATCAATGTTAAACCTACACCACTCCTCCCAACACTTCTAATTCCTGCCCTTTAGCAGGTGGGCCATCTAGCATGGGCATCGCTTGCCCTATTAATTCGCGAACTCCAGGTAAGCTCAACGAATTGTCATGATCTTCCTTACTGTCCCAAATTTCAGTGATCCAGATGGAGTGTGCATCCGTTTTATCTTTACTTACTGCATATAAATGGCAACCTTTTGCAGGTGAAACCAATGCTGAAGCTTGAATTAAAATTTCGGCCAATTGATCTGCTTTGCCAGCAATTGCCGTTAATTTATTATGTAAACCGTATTTGTTCATACACTAATTTTAAGAAAATAAAACGACCTCTATAAGCATCATAAGGAGCCAATATAGAGGTCGCTAAAATATTATGAAGGAGGTAATTACAAATTACCCAATTCTTCTTTCACTAAAGATGAGATTAATTTGCCATCAGCTTTGCCGTTCAATTGCCCCATAATTGGCCCCATTACTTTACCCATATCTTGAGGTCCAGCAGCACCCATTTCCGATAATTTTGACTTAACAATGGCACGAACTTCGTCTTCAGACATCATTTTAGGCATATAAGCCCCAATTACTTCTGCTTGAAATTTCTCGTCAACGGCTAAATCTTCACGACCTTCTTTGATGTACAAGTCATAAGTATCCATACGTTGTTTGTATAGTTTCATTACGATCTTGTTTTCTACTTCCTCACTCACAGATCCGTCTCCACCACTTGTTGCCTCTAGCAATAATTTTGCTTTAATATCTCTTAATGCAGCCAATTTATCCTTTTCACGGGCTTTCATTGCTGTTTTTATATCGTCGTTAATTTGTTCTGTTAAACTCATTTTATAATTGCTTAATATTCATCTCAAAGTTAGGATTTTAATCTTTAACGAGGCGAAAAGCTCATGAAAATCATTCCTTTTTAACTATAATTTCACTTTTAGGATCTTGCCCTATTGCATCCAAAAAACGTCATCAAAAAACGGAATTTTAAACAGCAATCTTTTTAATTAAAAAAACTTCAGATTAAACAGTTAGCCCTTTCGTAAATTGACCTAATTTTATCAAAAGCAATCCTTTTTTTAAGGGCAAGTCCAAACATTTTCTGCACTTCAATGAAAATATGCAATAATCGAACTGAGGTTGTTATCTTTGCTACAAAATTAAAAGACATTCTTGAGCACTTTTAGCCTAAATATCACTGAAAATTTTAAAAGCCTAATTCGTTTTTTTAAAGGGACTGACTTCTCAAAAGCTCTTTTGATTGGTATTGCGATAACGACTCCAATCGTTCTGGGAATTCTATTTGATCAAATAGAAATTGGATTGGCCCTTTGTTTCGGTGCTTTTTGGAGCTCACCAAGTGATGTTGGCGGCAGTTTTAAGCACAATACGATAGGTATTCTGGCTTCGATTGGATTGGTGATGTTAGTCAGTTTTATTGGTGGATATTTGCGATTCGATGCATACGTATTAGTGCCTTTTATTGGCCTTCTATCTTTTGCTATCGCCTTTATATCGGTGTATGGATTTCGTGCTTCACTGATTAGTTTTTCCGGCTTATTGGCACTGGTACTTAGTTTTGCCCACGATGCACAATCATTAGCAGTGTACGAATACACTTTATTAATCGGTGCGGGTGGTCTTTGGTATTTACTTTTAAGCACTATTTTATACCTCATTAAACCCAAAGCGCAAGTCGATGAATTGCTCGCTAAAACATTTAGCCAAACTGCCGATTTCTTAACATTAAGAGGGAATTTAATTATCCCTGTTAAGGACAGAAAATCACAATTGGTCAATTCTTTTAATTTACAAAGTGCATTAATAGAACTCCACACTGACCTCAGAGCAATTCTAATTAACTCGAGAAAGACCTCTGGAAAATCCTTATACAAAGGAAAAAGATTACTTGTATTTGTGCAATTGGTAGAGATGTTAGAAACTGCCATTGCCAATCCGGTGAATTACGACAAAATGGATGAATTATTCAAAAAACATCCTGAATTCATGGTTTATTTTCAAGACCTTATTATTGAAATGGCAAATCAATTAGCGATCATTTCCCAAATAGGACGGTCCAACAAAAAATTACCCGACAATAAAAAATTAATCGCATGTTTTGACAAGGCAAATGCTGATATTGCTTCGTTTGGTGACAAACTCGCTGAAGAAGAATACGAGCTGTTTTTGATGTTGAAGAACTATATCGAATACCAAGAATTACAGTTCAAGAAACTGCGAAAAATTAAATGGTTGTTAGGCAATCCTGAAATTGGTCAAAACGAATTAATTGAAGTTGATGTCTTTAAACGATTTGTGGTTCCTCCCCATTTCGACCCTAAATTATTTTGGACAAGTCTTAGTTTTAGATCAAACATATTCAAACATTCATTGCGTTTAGCAGTTACTTTGATGATAGGTTATACGCTAGGAACCTTATTTGCCTTTCAAAACCCCTATTGGATTCTATTGACAATTATCGTCATTATGCGACCGAGTTATGGCTTGACCAAATCACGTTCGAAAGACAGGGTGATTGGAACCTTAATCGGCAGCATTATTGCTGTCGGTATTGTGCTGACGATTCAAAACACTTATGTATTTGCCACACTTGCTTTGGTGACACTAATTATTGCTTTTGCAATGGTCCAAAAAAATTACAAAGCCTCGGCTGTTTTCATTACTTTGAGTGTGATTTTCATCTACGGTATCATTCAACCTGACATCTTAAGAGTTATCCAATTTAGAATTCTTGATACCGTATTAGGCGCTGGTCTTTCATTCTTAGCCTTGTTGTGGTTATGGCCAGCTTGGAGTTTTCGAGAAATCAAAAATGATATTAAGAAAAGCGTCGTAGCCAACCGGAATTACTTCAACGAAATCACGACATTTTATAAGCAAAAAGGTGCCATTCCAACTTCTTTAAAATTAGCAAGAAAAGATGCTTTTGTGGAGACCTCGAATTTGAGTGCTGCCTTTCAAAGAATGGCACAAGAACCGCGGTCAAAGCAGAAGAATATTGATAAAATTTATCAAATGGTTGAGATGAATCACGTTTTCTTGTCTTCTCTTGCCTCTTTGAGCAGTTATTTTCAGCAACATCCTACAACAGAGGCTTCATTATTATTCGTTAAAATCGCCAAGCAAATTGACGACAATCTGGATGTCCTCTTAAAACGATTAGACGAAAAACCTCAAATGCCTAGTACTTCAACTTCGCGACCAAATATTAAGAATGAAGAATTTGATTTGTTTTTCAATCCGAAAAATATTGCGAATAAACGTGATTTTCAAGAAGCACATTTAATCTCAGGTCAATTGCATTGGCTGTATTCACTCAGTGAAAACATGTGTGAATTGAGCTTTGAAAATGACGCTGAAGAATAAGCATCGATCGGTAATTATTGAAACCTAGGTAAGTTATAAGACAATCTTATTTCATGTTTGTTAGTCGCATAATACATCAATTTATTTGTATTAAAAGCATAAAAATAAGCCAATTTAAATCTGCTCAACCGACCAGTTATTCCAGCTATAACAGCATCATTTAACCTATAACCTGCAGCCAATGAAAAGTGATCGTTGGCAAATTGGAAATAATTGATGAATTTCATCTGGAATATAGAATTCTCGTCAGTTCTTAATTCTAATATTGGATATATCGCCATCTTCTTAAAGATTTCAAATTGATAACCTGCATTTAGGTAATAATTGTTGCGTATAAACTTTCCTTTTTCTATGATAAATGCACTGCCTTGGAAATGCGTTGTCGCAACGCCTATATAATGATGTTCTCCATACCAATAAACCCCGAAATCTAAATCTATACGCATTGATTCAATAAGTGTCGAATAAGGATAGGGATATAGACTAGTGGAATAAAAAGGACGAACATAACTCTGTTCAAATCCAACTGAAAGGCCAACTGAAAGTCTACTTTTTTTGAAATCAAATGTATAATTGATTGGTATTTCTACGCTGTACCTCCTTGCAAAACCGATAGCATTAGAATTGTAAACTAAACCAGCGTTCATCCTTTTGCCTAAACGAAATTCAGCGCTCACCAAATTATGTAGAGGAATCTGTAAATTATCTAAATCGTCATTTAAAACACTCCCTACTTGAACTGAATATGAATTAATTCCACCAAAGGAAGCAGGATTATGCCACAAACTTCCGATACCATCGCTAGAGAAGTTGGCATCCGATTGCGCCATTCCAATTTTACATGAAATGAGCACGAGCCATATAAAAGTAAATCGTTTCATATTTTGACTTTATAGATTATTATATTGATGTCAAAATTTAGTAGAGGTAACCTTGATAATTAGCAGATATAAAAAAAACACCCACTGAAATTAATCAGCAGGCGTTTTTCCCTTATTAAATCGAACTAATTATTCGACTATTACCTTATATCGATAAAGCTTACGTGTTTGCACTTCGATGATATACATTCCAGCTGGCAGATCATAAGTTAACAATGAATATTTTTGATTGTTTATATTCTCCGTTCGGTAAACGATTCGTCCATTGATATCGACTAATTGCAACCATTCAATTGGATAATCAGAAGATAAAGCTGTTATTTTTTCACCATTACTTGGGTTCGGGAAAACTTTAATGCCATTATCTAATTCTTCAATTGACAACCCTATTGCAGTATCAACCACGACAAATCCTTCTCTATTTGAAACTTCCGTATAAGAATCGTCTGTAAACATTACTAAGAAATATTCGCCTGGGGAATCAGGTAATAAAGTGTCTGTTAAGGTCTTTGTACCGAAAGCTTCTCCATCAAAATAAGCATATGAAATCAATGGATCGACATTAGGATCATCACCTTCGTTATAAATCCCTAACCAGTCTTTTACAATACCAGGTGCATCAGTCCAAGTCGCTACAATCTCTTCACCCAAATCATATTCAGGTTGATCAATCCAAAGGCTGGTAATGGTATCTCCTACAGAAAAGAAGTAAGTTTCTCCGATTACATATGCTCCCTTGAAATAATACTTTGCGCTATAATAACCTTTTTCAAGATCTACTAGTGTTATTTCATCCACTTCAGTATCTACCGCACCCCAAAATGCAGACTCGTGTTCATCATGCGAATGACCAACCTTCATCACCTCAATCGAATCGGCTATAGCTGGTGCATTTGAAATCAATAATACAATATCCTCTCCGATTGGGTATGCCGTCGTATCAGAAGTAATAACTGGCAACAAACCATGATAAAACGTATCTCTATCCGCTATTTCTGTATAACCATCCAATTCAAAATAAGCAGCAAAATACATATCCGATTCTGTTAGTGAACCACTTGGAAAAAATAATTCTCCCGACACACCTGAACAGTAATCCCATGTATCTGAAGGATCAGGACCTGGGAAATTTTCTAAATTATATAGTCCAATCCAGTCATTCGGATTTCCAGGTCCATTCGCGTATGTAGCAACCATTGAAGATCCCATTCCATACGTTTCTTCATCCATTACAATACTCGGTCCAGCAACAAAGGAATTGAAAACTTTAAAAGAATCTATTTCGCTCCATGCTGACCATTCTAAATTCCTGTCTCTATGTCTTACCCTAACATAATGCCAACCATTAGGGATTGAACCTTCTGGAATTTCATAAGCCATAATATCTACACCTAAGTTTATATCCTGTGTTGAATCAGCGTCCTCTCCAGGCGCTTGGCCATATAGGTTTTCGTAATCTCTTAATTTACTGATTTCAATGATTTCGAAATCTCTCACTTGCGCCACTTCAAATTCTGTAGTATTCATCAATTCATCCGAAACTGTTTCATACGCTGACGACATAATAGTAAATGGCAATTCAAGCGAATCTCCGAATGCTGTAATGATAGCAGGTTGATTGGGTGCAGGTTGCCCTAAATAACGGTGGAACTCATCCACTAATTCGTTGTTTTTATATTCTCCAGCTGCATACATTATTGGTGATCCAATAGAATAAGTCTCAATATCTACTTTCCCCGATACTACATCTACATCCATTATTTGGTAACACCAATTAGATATTGTTTTTTGAATATAGTCAAAATCAGATTCTGTTGACATCCCCCATAATTGATCCCAAGCCGTTCCGCCTGATATAATATTATAAACCGGTGCTTCTTTAAATTGACCTCTTGAATAGATATGGTGATGTGCACCCACATGCATTAAATATTTTTCTGATTCCATACAGTAGGGTACGGCTGTAAATTTCACCCAAGATGAAATATCTCCAACATATTGCTCTGCCTCGTATGGTCGGTGACTAAAAGTTAGAATCCAATCTACTGTTTCATCCTCATCAGCAGCCGCCATAACTTCTTGTAACCATTCGAATTGTCCGTCACCTGTATGCTCAGAACTCATACTTATGAAAAGTACATTCCCCGCTTGCATGGCATAATAATTTTCAGTTCCAGAATTGATACCTTGATACGAAATACCGTCCAGATAAAAATGAGAATAATAAGCACTCATACCTAATGCTCCATAAGTTTCGTGATTCCCTACGGTAGTTTGAATTGGAATATTCCCTGACAATACACGATTGTATTTAAAGTGAATATTTTCGTATTGCGTTAGATTCCCTAAATCGACTTGATCACCGACCATAAATGTTAATGAAATATGATCAGAAACTTCTCCCCCCCACTTTTCAACAACTTTTCTTTTTGCAGCTGAAACTAACGAATCGTAACGGCCGTCTCGTGCAATTTGGTTGTCTCCCATGATTAAAAATCGAATATGTCCATCAGCAGTTGCTTCACCAGGATTCGGCAATGTCTTAAAGCTTAATGTATCAGAAGTTAAACCATCTGAATTTACAGTATAATAATATTTTGTATTCGGTGTTAATCCAACAATTTGAACGGTATTATAAAAATATGGATCAGCATAACCACCATCTAAAAACTCCGATGTAAAACCCGTTACTGTACTTCCTAAATCTCCTGGATCAGTTCCATAAGCTATCGCTGGAATATTAGCGAAATCAGTCTTCCAATTCACATAAATAGAATTCGGTTGTGGTGTTTGCAGATAAGGAAAGATATCCTGCGCATAACTAGCTAAATTGACGAATACACATGTCAAAATACCATAAAGTTTAAGTTTATTCATGTCGTTGCTTTGTTTTATTTCGACAAAGCTACCGCCTAATAATGCAAATGATTTTAAATTAAAGCTACAGTATTGTTAAATGAATTGGACCTATATTTAAACGTGAATTATTTTAAATTTAACATGGTCAAAGAAGTTCTAAAAGAAAAATTATTTATTAAAAAATTCTTCTAGGTTAATATCATACGATAGCTCGATTAGTGAATCCTCGACTGCTATTTCTTCTAATATCATTGGCGGCGGTGGCACGGATACTTGTTCACTCTGAATTTTTACGCGAATATTTAACGGATATTTTTTCTTTAACACTTTAATTTCTTCTCGTGATAAGTTACAAATTTTAATTTGCTTTTTTTCAAATTCATCATGGATAAAACTTATATAGGCATTCTCAATAACCATGAATAATTGATTAAGTTGATTATTATTGTTCTTTGAATATAAACTAATTCCAACGCCAGCCTTTTTAAAATTAAATGGAGCATAATCACTCTTACCAACAGATGCAAAATATCGTAAAATTCTTTGTCTTAAAGTATCAGATTCAATCACATTCTTGTATTCATTGTCGAAAACGACACCGTTACGTTGAATATCAAGATTATATTGGTTCGGATAAACGCTGCAAATAATTGGACAAGTTGGATCATATACCTCCTCCAAAATTAGGATCACATTAAGATAACCTGCACCTAATTCAAATTGGTAAGGAACTTTAATTGGTAATTCAGCATTGCAATCACATCTTTCTTCTCCATAGTGTTCAATCATTTTTTCGAGAATTAATTCTTTAGAATCATATGACAACAGGTCTAAAATTGGAAGATCATCAGCTGAATTAACCAAATCAAAACGATTTTGACATTTGTATTCTTGATTGCAACTCATTAAAACTGCAATTAGGATGAATTTTATAAATCCTACTTTTACTTTCATTTAATTCTCTACTATTATTCCAACCGTATGTATATCTATCGTTTCAAAAAAGGAGATAATATTCGAAGAATCTGCTCGAATGAGTTCTTTCTCTTCTTGACTGATCGTTAATTGAATCAAATTATTTTTTAATATTTCAGCTTCACTAATATTCGATAACGTAAAATTAAAATCGCCCCCAATCCTTAAAGCTTCTCCATTTTTTAATTCGCATTGTACACTATTTGTCAAAGAGTCTATTACAATAATTGATTGAACTGATTTATTCTTAATCGCATATCTTGAATTAAACGACAGAATTATTGGATCAATTCGGAATGCATTGCCATAAGTCAATCCTTTAGATTCATAAATCACATGGATAGGCAAATCAGTAGTGTTAAAAATGTAAAAATACGTATTGTAAGAGCAGCTGAATAAGCTCATACAGCAGAAAAGTATTGTCAGCACTCTAAACATAAGCCTATTTAACAAACTACTTAGATAACCCATATTTTAAATCCAATGAATTAAAAAACGCTACTTTATCTTCTTTTTCCAATTTAATCAATAAGCGATTTTCTGACAAAAGCTCATAATCAAATCGACTCAATAAGCTATCATCCAACCTAAATCCGTTTAGCAAAATAGTTTCAGCTGGTGCAGCATCCTGATAGAGCCAAGTTCTTCTATCCCCTTGAATCATAACAGCATTTACTTTATTTGAAGGATCAATTTGCTCCATCAATGGATACCAAGCGTAGTTCTCAAAAAAGTGAGCAAAATAGGCAATATTTGATGTAACCACTAAATCAACGTCATGAGCCTCGGTTAAAGTGTACAAGTTTTGAATTTTATCTTGTAAATCAGCTATTTCAATCACCGGAAAGGATGTTTCATTGATAACTGTTTCAATCTTTGATTCCAAATGATAATTCTTAAGTCCAAATCCAATTACACCCAAAACCAACGAAATAAAATAGGTCCAGATACGGAATTTAGAATCCCTAAAAAGTAAAAACATTGCAATTAATAAAAGCAATGGTAACCATAAATAAAATCGACTGGAAGCAAAGAAAATCCCAGCATTTTCATACACATCCTGGACTTTTGGAATAGCAAATGTTAATACCAAAAGGACACAGCAAACGGCAACAAATATTAATGCTTTCCCTTTGCTTCGAATTACTGCATAAACGAAACAGAAAAGAAGTACAAGACCAACCACTATAGGGAATGGAAAAACAAATTCGAAAAGATCAGGATTTGTCCAACACGATTGGAATGTTTCAGCATTCAATTTTAATCCCGCCAGAGAATGCAAGACTTTTTCAGGATGAATTTTATAATGGTGTTTTGCTAAAAAGTCGATCACAAAGAAAGGAACCACTAACAATCCTTTTACATAGAATGACACCGATCTAAAATGATAAGAATAGACATATAAGAACAGTGGACCAACTAAAATTCCAGCACTCGGATTCATTATAATTGATATAGCAGAAAAAATGTACAATATCGTAACATTCCTTGGTCTCAAAGGATCTAAAAGCGGTAAAAACAGAAAAGGCAAAAATAAATGCGCTTGAATAAAACCTCTTGAAATAGTAGTTAACATTGAAAATTCGAGCGGTAATACCAAAGGTAAAGCAAGACAAATAATTGCCCAGAAATGATATTCGTATCTTTTAAAAACAAAAGCTAAAAATATAAATGGAAATATGGAAATAATAACCGTTACAATTGGTAAGGCTTGGTAAATAGGTACGCCAAACCAAAGCATAGGAACGGCGGCAAGCGCTTCGACCATATAATTATAAGGTTGACCATAAAAAAAAGGTTCGTAAAAAATTCCTTTGGCGTAATCCGTTGCTCCATTCCAGAGTACAATTTGATCAAGATCTGTATAATTAAACCCAAAATTTATTAAGGTTAAAACTCGATCAAAACAGAGCAAGCTCAGTAATAATAGAAATACTGTTTTACGGCTTTCTTTTCCATAAATGAACTGAGAAAATTTACTGTTCTTCATTATTCCTTCTATCAATTATCACCTCTAATTTCGTCTTCTATAATTATCAATCCAGGATCTTGTTGCAGATAAACAGGAATGTCAATTTCTGACGAATTAAATAATACAATAATATGACCTTTTGTTTTCAATTTAATAAATTGATCTTGTGTTGGCACAAAATTATAAGCAGGTAACCCGGTGTAAAACATAGCTTCAATATAATGTCTTCCTTTGATATTGAACAAGACACTATTTTTGGGCACATCTAATGTTGTGAAAACCTCTTTATTATGTATTAACATACTCGAATAACGATTCGTACCGTTATGGAGCGTATATTTTTCTTCGAGACTTTTCATGTCGAATCTAAAAAAGACAAGCACAATGATTCCTAGAACAAAAACGGTATTCCTCAAGCTTTCCTTTGACAAATACCCGTTCAAATAGGTGAACATCCTATCCAATAAAGCTGCAAAAGCAATATATGCTATCATCGCGATGACCAAGGTAAAAGAAGGCATTTTGGTTACTGCAAAAGAGAAAAACAAATAGATAAGAAAGACCATACTCAGCATGGCGTAAAACAACTGTTTATCCTTCGATTTTTGGTACAGGAAGAAGAATGCAGGAACGATTAAAAACGGCGCTATGGCACCATAAATTACACTAAATTTATTGAGATGATACCAAAACGTACCGCCGTGGCCTTCAATTGGTGTTGTAAAATGCAGTGCATTATATTCCATCGCTTCACTTGCTTCATTTGGATACCAAATAAATGTTAAAATTTGCCAAGGAATTGCAATCAAACACGTTACTAAAAGAGAGATAAAAAGATCCTTATTTTCAGACAGTTTATACTTTTTCTGCAGCAATCTCAACACACCCCAACCGAAATAAATCAACAATCCAACGAGCCATTTACATAGAATTGCCATTCCTGAAAACAGACCTATTAATGGAATCCAATATTTTTTACCCGAATAATAATACTCTATAAAAGACCAAATACCCAAAGAAGAATAGACTAAAAATGAAATATCATTGTGCTCTAACTCTTGTCGTCCTGCGACCAATTCGACCAAAAACACAGATGATATAATTAAAACACCGGCTAAATATCCAACCCTTTGGTTGACCAATAATTTTCCTGAACGATAACTGATAAAAACTAGAATTGTACATAAAACAATATCAGGTAATCTTAAAGTAAATTCAGAAACACCGAATAGTTTAAAACTCAAGGCAATTTGCCATAAAAACAAAGGTTGTTTATGTAACCACACATGTGCCCTATCCCATCTATCGTATGCCATGTCTACAACAGGATTATCATAAAGTGTGGGCAATAATGGATGTTGCATTAAGTTTTTACCTACTAAAGCATGAAACCTTTCATCCCACAGATTTAAAAAAGGATCCAATAAAGCTGCAAAACTGAAGATTCCGATTCCAGCTAACAATAAAAACCCTAATGAAAAATTGACCTTTTTATTGATTTGAAAAAACAGACTAATCAAGAAACAAGCAATTGTGGTTAATAGTAATGCAACTTGCGTATTATTGAAATAGGAAAGGTAAAAATCCATGTTTTATTCAGTTAGTTTTTCGAATTAAAAGCAATGTACGAAAAGTCGAATAAAGTAGGATTAAATTCCGAATCAATATTCTTGATGTTCAACGCTTTTCTTTGAACTTTTATTACATTGTAAATTATCAATTTTACAATAAAAGTTAATGAATACAGAAGAAAATAAAAAGAATGCTGTTGCTTTCTATAAAATGGCATATGAAGGTCAACCTAGATTGGCGATAGAAAAATATGTTGGAAATGAATATATTCAACACAACCCTTCAGTTGCAAATGGAACGGAAGGATTTATCAACTATTTCGAACAAATGCAACAAGAATATCCAGAGAAATCGATTGCATTCGTTAGATGTATCGCTGAAGGAGATTTAGTTGCCTTACACACCCACCAGACATGGCCAGGAAACGATCAATATATAACGATGGACTTCTTTCGTTTTGATGAAAACGGTAAAATTTGTGAACATTGGGATTCAATTCAACAGATACCAGAGACATCTGCCAACCCGAATACGATGTATTGATAAAAATTTTATAAAAAAAACGCCCACTAATTACTTAGCAGGCGTCTTAAATTTTAAATCTAAATTAAACTAATCGACATTATCGTGTAAGAATGAATTGTTTTCTTTTAAAGAAATGCCGTCTTTATTCGAAAGAGTATACTTGCTTTGGCTCTCTTCAGAAGAATGAGGGACTTCAGCGATTTGTATATTTTTACGCTTATATGCAGGCTCTTTTTCTAAGTCAGCCAAACCATTCGCGGATTTTAACTTAGAGGTATATTCCTGAATGCGTTCTAATCTTTCTTTTGCTCTTTCTTGTTGTTCTTGTTGCGATAAAATAGAACGTGGTTTAACATTTTCCATTTCTACTTTCTCTTCCAAATCATCTGTCAAAAAGTGACGAACAACTTCTTCTTCCTCTTCTTTAACAACTGGCTTCGCAGCTTCAACTGGTTCATTTTTAATTGTCCAATTGATTGTTGTCTGCTCTTCAGGATAGTTAGCGTCAGGCACCTTTAAAAATGGCTCTTCAACTTCCTTTTCAGTTTCTGCAGGAACCTCTTCCTCTTTTTTATAAGTGTTTTGTTGCGTTGGACTTTCAACAGGTTGAGAAATCATTGTAGAAACTTGATCATCCAAGCTAATCACTTTCTTTTCTGGTGCTTTTTCAAATCCAGTTATTGGAGACGAATGAAAACCAGTTGCGATTAAAGTAACGCTAATAGCATCACCTAAGTTCTCATCAAAACCATGTCCCCAAATTACGTCAGCAGTTGCACCCGCTTCATCTTGGATATAATCAGTGATTTCACCAATCTCATCCATTGTAATTTCTCTACTTCCGTATGTAATATTTAACAATACATACTTCGCTCCTTCAATATTATTATCATTCAATAAAGGAGAAGATAATGAACGTGTAACGGCCTCCATAGCTCTACTTTCGCCTTCAGCAACAGCAGATCCCATAATGGCAACACCACTATTTTTCATAACAGTACTTACATCATTAAAATCGACGTTTATCATACCTGTTACAGAAATTACTTCAGCAATTCCTTTAGCAGCAGTTGCTAAAACATCATCAGCTTGAGCGAACGCATTACCCAGTGATAAATTACCAAACATTTCACGTAAACGGTCGTTGTTGATGATCAATAAAGTATCAACATTTTGACGCATTTCTTCCAAACCTTCTTCGGCTTGTAATTTTCTTTTTCTTCCTTCAAATCCGAATGGTACAGTTACGATACCAACAGTTAAGATACCCATATCCTTAGCAACCTTAGCGATTACTGGAGCAGCACCCGTTCCTGTTCCACCACCCATTCCGGCAGTAATAAACACCATTTTTGTACCCTTCATCAGTACTTCCTTGATGTCTTCAATATTTTCGATGGCAGCATTTTTACCGATTTCTGGTATAGCTCCTGCTCCCCTTCCTTCAGTAAGACTTGCTCCCAATTGCATTTTAATTGGCACAGGGCTAATATCTAAAGCCTGTTGATCTGTATTACAAATAATAAAGTCAACACCTTTTATTCCCTGATTATACATGTGGTTAACAGCGTTTCCACCTCCACCTCCAACACCAATTACTTTGATGATTGATGATTGGTCTTTTGGCAAATCGAATTCCATAATCTTTATTTTTGCGTTTCTTTTTTAATCTATTTCAATTGACTTATGCTACTTAAATCAATCTTCTTCTTCGAACCAAGTTCTACTTTTTGTTAATATTTTTTCGAAGAAATTCCCTTTAGTCTTTGTTGAGTGATTCTTAATTGCTGCTTCGTTTATTCTTCCAGAACTTGCTGCAACTGGACCAAGTCCATTGTTAAATCCTTTAATAACAAGACCAATACCTGTAGCATACATAGGACTCGTAATATTGTCAACCATTGTTGTTGGTGCCAAATGTTCGTTCGGATAACCTATTCTAGTATCCATTCCTGTGATATACTCAAATAATTGTGTTACATGCTTTAATTGTGCGCCACCCCCAGTTACTACGATTCCACCAATTAACTTCTTTTCGAAAGTTGAATTTTTGATCTCGTAATAAACGTGCTCAATAATTTCTTCCATTCTAGCTTGAATGATTGAAGCCAAGTTGCGCACAGATATTTCTTTTGGTTCACGACCTCTGATACCAGGAATACAAACGATTTCATTATCCTGACATTCACTCGCCAAAGCAGAACCGAATTTCACTTTTAATAATTCAGCTTGTCTTTTCATGATTGTACATCCTTCTTTGATATCATCAGAAATGATGTTACCACCAAAAGGAATCACTGCAGTATGACGAATAATTCCATCTTGGAAGATGGCAATATCTGTTGTTCCACCACCTATATCAACCAATACTACACCCGCTTCTTTCTCCTCTTCACTCAATACTGATTCTGAAGACGCCAACGGCTCAAGGATCATTTCATCCACTTCTAAACCACTTTTATCAACACATTTTTTAATGTTTTTTGCAGCAGCAATTTGGCCTGTGATGATATGGAAATTCGCTTCTAAACGAACACCTGTCATACCAATTGGATCTTTAATGCCTTGTTCAGCATCAACAATATATTCTTGCGGTAATACATGAATAATTTCCTCACCCGGTTGCATTACCAATTTGTACATGTCTTCTACTAAATCATCGATATTTGCTTGCGAAATTTCATTATCTAAATCGTTACGCATCAACATACCTCTATGCTGTAAACTATTGATATGCTGACCAGCAATACCAACATTGACAACCTTTATTGCCAATTCCCCCTCTACTCTACTTTCAGCCTCTTCAACTGCAGCACGAATAGATTGAACGGTCTTATCGATATTAGATACAACACCACGTGTTACACCAACAGATTCAGATTTACCCATTGATAAAATCTCAATCTTCCCATGCTCTGTCTTTCTACCAACAATACATGCGATTTTCGTGGTTCCTATATCTAATCCTACAACAATTTCAGTCATAATTAATTCTATTTACGAGCAACTTACCTGGCTCTTATACATTACGTTAATGGTATCAAACTTCTCCCAACCTGCTCTACTCATCCCTTCTCTATAAAACAATTCGAGCTTTTTAAATTTCCCGGCTACATTGCTAGCATCTCCAAATAAAATTCGTTGAGCGCCAACACGGGGAATTAACTCAAATTCGTTAAAGCTATTAATGTACACATGTGTAAATTGAGCTGAAAGGAATTCATCAGAACAAACATAAGATGTTATCGCGTACAAATCATCTAAAATTTCAATAGTTTTCAAACTGTCATTGTTCATTATTATGTTGACATCCTTATTAAAATCGAGTTCGTTGATCTTCCCTGAAACTGTAATTACATGTGCTGTATAAATTTCTGACAGCGGCATTAATGTTCCATCTTTGTCCAAATAACAGCTGGTTCCGTCTAAATTAAATATACGCGCAATAGGCTGTCTAAGCTGCACATTAACATTCCAACTACCTGATAAATGGGAATATACATTTACAGATTTAACTTCTGGCATGTTCTGTAATGTTACTTCAATTTTCTCTAAATCTAAATCAGTGTAAACTTTATTTTCTCCGACTAAATCCCTATTAGACAAACGTTCTATGATGTTTTCCTTTGACAAAAACAGCATATCTTTATATAAATCAATATGAATTTCAGGAAAACCCATCACTTTGTTTTCTTGCGATCGATTTACAAAACTCATTATTATAATGACTGCAAGGATGAAACTTACCCACAATGTATTTTTTAACCAATTTTTCATCCTTCTAATGCGTTTTTAACGGGAAGAATAATTGTATCAATATCTCCTGCCCCTGCAATTAAAACTACTTCATTTTTGCCCTTACGCAAATCATTTACAATGTCTTTTAAAGATGACTTATGCTTATTTGTCATCTGTATTTTATCAAATAAAACTTCACTTGAAACACCTTCAATTGGCAATTCTCTTGCCGGATAAATATCCAATAAAAACAATTCATCAGGCAACGCTAAAACATCTGCAAAATCATTCATAAAATCACGCGTGCGACTAAATAAATGAGGCTGAAAAATTGCCGTTATTTTCTTATCCGGATATATTAAACGAACAGAAGTAAATAACGCTTTCAATTCGGAAGGATGATGTGCATAATCGTCTATCAAAACAAGATCCTCTCTTCTAATATGATAATCAAATCGCCGTTTTACACCTGCATAACTTGCAAATGATGAACGAATTGCCTCTTCTTGTATCCCTAAAGAAATCAACAACCCAAAAACTGCCAAAGCATTTTCAGCATTGTGTTGACCTGGTAAACCAAACTCAACAGCACTATAAGTATGACCTACTCCAATGATATCGAAGAAGATTTTACCGTTATTATATGTTAGATTTTGACCTTTCCAATCTGCATCAAGATCAAAAGCATAAGTTTGCGTCTTTAATTCAGACTGAATCTTTAAATCCTCCGGTGAAATAGCTTTATGATAAAACAAGATTCCAGACGGATTAATTTGATTCACAAAAGCACTGAAAGATTCTTTCAGTTTGGTATCATCACCATAAATATCCAAATGATCGGCATCAATGGTTGTGAGTATCGCATAATTCGGAATCAATTCTAAAAAAGAACGATCAAATTCATCTGCTTCAACAACCACACGATTAGCATTCGGAGCAATTAAACAATTCGAATTATAATTGGAACTTATTCCACCTATAAAGGCATTACATTGTTCGTCACTTTGATATAAAACATGTGCTAAAATTGAACTTGTAGTAGTTTTACCATGCGTCCCAGCAACGGCATAAGTTTCAAACGACTTGGATATAATACCCAAAACCCGCGCACGCTTCACAATATTAAACCCAGCTTCATTAAGTGCGATCAACTCTTGAAATGTGGCTGCTACTGCCGGCGTATAAACGATTAATGTATCCGCTTTATTCAATTGTTTTAAAATATCAGCACCTAAATCGGTATAATGAATATCAATTCCTTCCACCTCTAATTGTTCCGTTAGGCGCGTTTTGGTTTTGTCGTACCCGATCACGCTTTTACCCATTTGGTTAAAATAACGTGCCAATGCACTCATTCCAATTCCGCCAACCCCGACAAAATATACGGTATGTATTAATTTAAAATCCACCTTATCCTACTAGTTTTTCTATCTCTTTTAATATTCTTTGTGCGGCATCTGGAATGCCGAGTGTTTTTATATTCTTTGACAATTCAGCTTGTCTCTCTGTATCTTTTAAAATAGCTAATGCTTGCGGAATTAATTCGCTTTGCGCTTCACTATCCTTCACCAAAACGGCTGCATCAATATTCACGAGTGCCATTGCATTCTTCGTTTGATGATCTTCTGCCACATTAGGCGAAGGAACCAATATTGAAGGCTTACCAATCAAACACAATTCAGAAACAGATATTGCACCGGCACGTGAAATAATGATATCTGCCGCTGCATATGCCAAATCCATTTCAAAAATAAATTCAGAACAAGCAACTAAGGGAGATTTTAGTCCTTCAGCCAAATCACTCTGGATTTGTTTGAAATAAAACTTACCAGTCTGCCAAATGATCTGAACATCCTGATCTATTATTTTATTTAAATTCTTTTGAATACTTTGATTCAATGTTCTTGCCCCTAAACTACCTCCAATTACAAGGATCGTTTTTTTATTTGGATCTAAAGAAAAATGCGCGAATGCTTTCGCTCTTTTCCCTTCAATTTCAACCATATTATTTCGAACAGGATTTCCCGTTTTTACAATTTTATCTTTTGGGAAAAACGCTTCAAGATTATCATAAGCGACACAAATTTTATTCGCTTTTTTAGCTAGAATTTTATTTGTAATTCCAGGATACGAATTCTGTTCTTGTATTAAGGTTGGCACTTTTTGTTTAGCAGCAACATATAAAGTCGCGGCACTTGCATAACCTCCAACTCCAATTGCAATATCAGGTTGATGTTGTTTAATTATTTTTTTTGCTTTTGACAAACTTGCCAACAACTTAAAAGGTACAGCTAAATTTTTAAGTGTCAATTTTCTTTGCAGACCTCTAATCGGCAAACCGACGATTGTATAACCTGCTTGTGGCACTTTCTCCATCTCCATCTTCCCATCAGCTCCAACAAATATTATTTTAGCTTCAGGATGCGCATCTTTAATCGCATTTGCTATTGCAATGGCAGGAAAGATATGACCTCCTGTTCCACCCCCACTTATTATTACACTTTTTATCGCCATACAATTAAGAATTAGCTGTTTTAATACCTGTATCTTTTGTCGATTTATTATTCTCTCTACTAATCCCCAACACAATTCCAATTGCAATACATGTAAACCATGCCGAGGTCCCCCCCATACTTAATAACGGCATATTCTGTCCGGTTACAGGCATTAATTTGGTGCTCACCATCATATTCACGAGAGCCTGCGTAAGAATCATCACGCCAATTCCCAATGCGAGATAAGTTGCAAAAATCGAATCAGCTGCCAACGCCACTTTAATAATCCTAAAGAAAAGCCACATATACAGCATCATAATAAAGATTGCAGTAAATATTCCACCCTCCTCAATTAAAGCAGCAAAATAAAAATCGGCGTAGGCTTCAGGTATATAATGTTTTAACACTCCATTACCCGGTAATTCTGGTCCGAATAGTTTGCCATTTTTATAAGTGAATGCACCGTTTTTTATTGCTGTCAATGCATTGTTTATTTGCATATTTTCATTTGCATCCATCGCAGCTTCCTCATCAAACATTCGCTCTAAACGCAAACGCCATGTTTCAACACGTGGTAAAATTTCCGGTTCGTATTTTGCAAAGGTTAACAGCAACATAAAAACGCCTACTACTGCTCCCATCGACATCAGCATCCACTTCCAAGGGAACTTCGCGAATATCATCATTACAAAAGCCAAGAGCCCCACCAATACTGCCGTAGATAGATTCGACGGTAGAATCAGGAACAAAGTTATGGCAACGGGCAACAAGATGTGCTGTGCAACTATTTTTAAATCATTAAACTCATCCTTACGCTTTACAAATTGTCTTGCTAAATAAATTATCAAAGCCAATTTCGCAAAATCTGAAGTTTGAAATGAGAAGGGTACAAATGGTATTTTTAACCATCTATCCGCACCATTCACACTCTCTCCTATTAGCATTGTTAAAACCAATAAAACAATGCTCAGATAGAAAATTATCTTCGATAGTTTAGATAATATTTTAATAGGAATTTTATGAATAAAAAACATCAATACAAACCCTAATACGAGTAGAAAAGTATGTTTAAAGAAGAGATACGAATAACTCAACCCTTTTACTTTTACAAGTATTGGAATAAAACTGAAGACCGAAACAACTGAAATAAGTCCTAAGATTAAGACTATCACCCAAATATTTCTATCCCCTTTTAGATATTTGAAAAACTCGTTCAAATTTAGTTTGCGTTTTGTATTTAACGTTATTTAATGACACAATCCTAAATCTTAAAGTGCGCGAACGCCTGCTTTAAATTGTTTACCTCTGTCTTCGTAACTTTCAAACAAATCAAAACTTGCACAAGCTGGAGACAATAAAACAACATCATTCTGTTTTGCTAATTGATAAGATAAACCAACAGCTTCCATTGCACTTTGTGCTTCTACTATAACCTCAATAACTCCGCTAAAAGCTTCGATAATTTTTGCATTATCAACACCTAAACAAACAATTGCTTTTACTTTATCTTTTACCAATGGCAATAAAGTTTCGTAATCATTTCCTTTATCTACACCACCAACAATCCATACTGTTGGTTGAGACATACTTTCTAAAGCGAACCATGCAGAGTTAACATTTGTTGCTTTAGAATCATTTATAAATTCGATGCCGTTCACTTTTGCAACAAACTCTAATCTATGTTCTACATTTTTAAAATCAGCAAGACTCTCTCTGATATTTTCTTTTCTAATATCCAATAACTTGGTAGCAATACCTGAAGCCATTGAATTTTGCACGTTGTGCTTTCCTTTTAATGATAAATCGTGAATCGACATAATGAATTTTGGTTTTAAGTTTATATTTATTTGGTTGTTGTTGTCGACAAATGCCGTCATCCCTTCAGTTTTCTCTAATGAGAAAGGCGCCATTTGTGCTTTAATATTTCGTTTTTCTATTTCTTTCAAAATGATTTCGTCATCCGCATTATAGATGAACCAATCTTGTTCAGTAAGGTTTTGAATCACTCTAAATTTTGAGTCTACATAATTCTGCATCTCATAATCATAGCGATCCAAATGGTCTGGAGTTATATTGAGTAGAATTGAGATATCTGCTTTAAAATCATACATGCCATCTAATTGAAAAGAACTCAATTCGACAACATAGATATCAGCTTCATCCGCAATTACCAGTCTCGCTAAAGACTGCCCAATATTTCCTGCTTCAACTACATTTTTGCCTGCACTTTTTAAAATGTGAGTGATCCATAAAGTGGTTGTTGTTTTACCGTTGCTACCCGTTACACAAACAATCTTTTTATTGGTATATCTCCCTGCAAATTCAATCTCACTGATCACTGGAATGCCTTTGGCTCTTGCTGCTACTACAAGTAGTGCCTTATCTGGAATCCCTGGGCTCTTAATGATTAAATCTGCTGCTAAAATGCGTGCGTCAGAATGTACTCCCGACTCAAATTCAATTGCATTGCGTTCCAATTCCTGTCTAAAAGGCATTTTAATCTCACCCTTATCAGAAACAAAAGGAACCATTCCTTTAGCTTTCGCTAAAAGCGCTGCTCCAACACCGCTTTCGCCAGCGCCCAGAATTGCAATATTTTTCAAATTTGTTTTCAATTTATTTTCGTCTTATTATCTTAACTTCAAAGTCACAATAGTGATAACAGCTAGCATTACACCAACAATCCAAAACCTTGAAACTATTTTTGATTCATGCATTCCCATTTTTTGAAAATGATGATGTAAAGGCGCCATCTTAAAGATTCGTCGACCTTCACCGAATTTCTTCTTGGTATATTTAAACCAACCTACTTGCATCACTACAGATAGATTCTCCATAATGAAAACACCACATAAAACAGGAATCAATAATTCCTTTCTAATCACGATGGCAAATACAGCGATAATCCCACCTAATGCTAAACTTCCTGTATCTCCCATAAAAACAGATGCTGGATAAGAATTATGCCATAAGAAACCAATACAAGCACCCATAAACGCAGAGATAAAAATCACCAGCTCGGATGAATAAGGAATGTACATGACATTGAGATAGTCGGCAAATTCGACATGTCCAGAAACATAAGCCAGAATCGCCAAAGCAATACCAATAATCGCTGATGTTCCAGTCGCTAGACCATCCAATCCATCCGTCATATTTGCTCCGTTAGAAATGGCAACCACTAAGAAAATCACGATTGGAATAAACAATAACCAACCATAACTCTTATTCGTATCACCAATCAACCAGTTATAATTGAACTCATTTTCTTTAACAAAAGGAATAGTTGTTGTCATATCCTTCGTTCTAACCCATCTTGTATCCTCTGCATTATCTTTATGCAAATGCGTAACATCAGTACTATTTTGAACGACAGCATCAACATGAACCTCTTCATGCACCTGTACATCTGGATGGAAATAAAGAATAGATCCAACGAAAATCCCAACAAAAATCTGACCTACAACCTTAAATCGGCCAGCTAAACCTTCTTTATTCTTTTTAAATACTTTAATATAGTCGTCAATAAAACCAATAGTACCGAGCATTACTGTTGACACCAACATCACGATCACATAGATATTATCAAGCTTTGCAAATAACACTGTTGGAATAAGAATTGATGCCAAAATGATCAATCCACCCATTGTTGGCGTACCTTCTTTTTCCTTTTGCCCTTCCAACCCTAAATCACGAACACTTTCGCCGATTTGCTGTTTGCGCAATGCATTAATAATTCGTTTTCCAAAAACCATTGAAATCAACAATGATGTAATTATTGCCATTGCCGCTCTGAACGATATATACTGGAACAAACCTGCTCCTGGCATTCCTAATTCTTCGAGATATGTAAATAAATAATACAACATACTATTGTTTCTTTTTTAAGATTTGTTCTAAAGTTTCTAAATCGTCAAAAGGAAATCTTTCCCCTTTTATTTCTTGGTATTTTTCGTGTCCTTTACCAGCTACAAGAATGATATCACCCGCACTTGCTAAAGCACAAGCTACTTTGATTGCCTCAGCTCTATTTTCGATTGCCATTACACGACTCATTTTATCAACCGTTACACCAGCCTTCATATCTTCAATAATTTCAGTTGGATTTTCAGAACGAGGATTATCAGAGGTCAGAATGACTTTATCACTCATATCACAAGCGATTTCCGCCATCAATGGACGTTTCGTTTTATCTCTATCTCCTCCGCAACCTACAACCGTAATCACTTGCTCATTTCTTGTTCGAACAGCTTCAATAGTCGCCAAAACATTCTTTAGAGCATCTGGCGTATGTGCATAATCAACAATTGCGATAACACCACTGTCAGCCTGCAAATATTCAAAGCGTCCTTCAACAGATTTTAGATTACTTAAACCCTGCAACACTTCCATCTCATCCAATTCCAACTCCTGTGCCACAGCATAAGTCAAGGCAATATTATAAGCATTAAACCCACCTATTAATCGCGTCCACAATTCGTGGTTATTCAATTTCAAAACAAGACCAGAGAATGCGTTTTCAAGAATTTTCACCTTATAATCAGCGACCGTCTTCATAGCATAAGTTCGAACCTTAGCTTTGCTGTTTTGGGTCATCACCAAACCATTTGTATCGTCAGCATTTACAATTGCCACAGCTGAAGATCTTAATTGATCAAAAAACTTTTTCTTAGCATAGATATACGCTTTAAAAGTCTCGTGATAATCCAAGTGATCGTGGGAAATATTTGTAAAACACGCGATATCAAATTCTAATCCTGCAATACGATCTTGATCAATCGCATGCGAACTCACCTCCATAAAACAATAAGCACAACCTTCATCAACCATTTGTCTCAATAATTGATTTAAAGCAATTGGATTCGGTGTTGTATGCGTAGCTGGAATTTCAGTTTGCCCGATCTTATTCACCACAGTAGATAACAACCCACAGTGAAAACCTAAACTAGACAATAAACTATGTAATAAAGTAACCGTAGTCGTTTTACCATTGGTCCCTGTAATACCAATCAACTTTAATTCAGCAGATGGATTATCATAAAAATTAGCCCCTAAAAGCGCCAATGCTTGATGAGAAGATTTCACTTGCACATACGTAATCTCTTCCTTCATTTTAATAGGCAAAATCTCACACACTATAACAGTAGCACCTAGATCAATAGCCTTTTCTATAAATAAATGCCCATCAACCTGCGTTCCTTTAATCGCTACAAAAACTGCATCCTCTTCAACCTCTCTTGAATCAAAAACAATCTTATTCACCTCAATATCAAGCGAACCATGCACAGCAGTTAAACCTACCTTGTATAATATATTTTGTAATACCTTCATTAATTCAAAGTCAAATAAATGATTTCACCATTATTAAAATTTGCACCAGCCGATAACGACTGAGTTACCACACTCCCCACTCCTTTAATTCGAACATACAAACCTGCTTTCTCCAATAGATAAATCGCATCATTCAAAGGCATCCCTTTCACATTTGGAACTTTACCTTTTTCAATTGCACGTCTTTGTATATCCAACCCTTTGCTGGTTTTTAGCGCGACCACATAATCCGTATTCGGCGCAGAATTAGTATACTTCACATTCATATACTTTAAAGCCATTTCCGTCATTGCAGCATCACCAACCAACACTTTCGGACTTGAAGCCGCGAGCTCAACATCATTATTATAATCCCTATGATACTCTAAAGAAGAGGCATGAACCTTGTTTGCAATTGCTGTAAACACTGTTCCAGAAACGATCGCACCATAAATCTCTTTTGTAGGACCTGCAATTACCACGATACATGAATACTTAGGTTTATCAGCAGGGAAATAACCCGCAAACGACGCTTGATACAAATTAGAATAACCTAAATTTTGATCAACAATTTTCGCAGTACCAGTTTTTCCCGCAATCTGAAAATTGGCACTTTTTAATTGTTTACCAGTCCCTCTAATCACAACACCTTCTAAACATTTTTTTAGCTTAGCCAAAGTCGTTTTTGAACAAATCGCTTCTTTCAAAACAACCTTATCATACTCTTCAACAATTTGCCCATCACGACGAACTTGTTTTACAAATTGAGGCTTTACCAGTTGACCATTATTTGCAACAGCATTATACAATGCCAAAGTTTGCAACGGTGTTATCTCCACCTCATAACCAATCGCCATTTGAGGTAACGTAATTCCAGACCAACCATCTTCACCTCTATTCTTAATCACAGGTTGAGCCTCACCAGCAATATCAATCCCTAATTTATCTGCTAAACCAAACGATTTTAAACGATCAACAAAAGTTTGCGCGTCATTATAATAAGCCTTGTGTACAATTCTAGAAAAAACATTAGAAGACAATTCGAAAGCATGTTGAATTGTAATTTTTCCATAACCATTAGGATTGGTATCATCGATTCTGTGATCATAGAATTCATAACGACCGACAGCATTCACAGTATCCGTAATATCTGCACGACCATCCTCAAGCAAAGCCATTAAAGACGCCAATTTGAAAGTCGAACCCGGATCTGTTTTTGTTCCAATCGCATGATTATATGATTCATAATACTCACCATCAGACGCTCTTTTAAGATTCGCAATTGCCTTTACAAAACCAGTCTCCACCTCCATTAAAACAACCGAACCGTGCAATGCTTCTTGCGCCACCAATTGTTTTCTCAATTCATTCTCCGCTACATCTTGGATATCAATATCAATCGTTGTTACAATATCAGCACCTATTACTGGATCTTTTAAATAATCCCCTCCAACAGGCTTCCAACCGTTACTCACATATTGCTTTGCTAACAAGCCAAAATCACCTGCCAAGTACTCATCGAAGGCACCCTCTAAACCAACAGGCATAGCACCTTCACGCTTATAACCTAAAGTACGTTTAGCTAAAATACCATAAGGCATTTGACGTTTTGAAATCTTCTCTTCAATAAACCCACCTTTATATTTTCTTTCTCGCAGAATAGGAAATTCACGTACTTTTTGAAGCACATCATATTTTACACGGTTTTGTAACGGGAAATACTTTTTCTCATCTGCCCTTCCTTTACGCAAAGAAGCATCCCATTCTCTTTTTGTTTTCTCAGGAAAAACTGAAGCCAAATAAAACGCTAATGAATCCACCTCTTCAAACAACTCATCCTTAATAATCGACAAATCAATATGTAAATTATAAAGAGGAACAGAAGTAACAAGATCACTACCATCATCAGACAAAATTCTACCACGCATTGGCATCACACTATCAATTCGTGTAGGCATATCGTCCTCATCATAAATTGTCGCCATTTTTGATTCCGGAACGACAGAGCCGTATTGAATCGCAATAATTCGAACCACGATTAAAAGCATAGTAATACCTACCACAAAATAAATGAGGTAAGCTTTTAACATTATGCTTTTTTTATCTTCCACTCTCGAAGTTGTATTTATTTACTTTTATTTTCTTTGGCGAAGTCAACGCTTCCTTAACACCAGTTCCTTTTAATTTTTCTGCAATCGTCCTTCTACCTCTTTGCGAATTAAAAGCACTTCCCAACGTGAAGTACTCAGAATTTAACTCCCCTAATTCACGCTCTAGATTCACTTCTTTTTTTGTCACTGTCTCAGCATAATACCCCCACCCTATAAGCACAACTAGCAGAAAGCCAATAAAAAAAGTAAAAGGCAAATTCTTCACGAAATTGTCACGAGACAAAAAGTCTCCGTTCATTATTTGAACAATTAACTTTCGCGACCTAACCATTCGCTTTTTATCCTCAACTTCTTTTTTCGAAGCCTTAGATTCCGCAGCTGCTCTATCTAAAAACTCATTCATTCCGCTTCTTTTATCGCTATTCTCATTTTCGCACTTCTCGCTCTTGGATTCATTGCGATCTCTTCAGCCGTAGGAATTATAGGCTTTCTATTCACAGCGGTTAATGGTTTCTTCACCACACCATAAACATCATCCTTTTCCAAAACTCCTGTAAAATTGCCAGAGCGTATAAAGTTCTTTACTAACCGATCCTCAATAGAGTGATATGAAATCACAACCAACCTTCCACCATCTTCTAAAATCTTTGCAGACTGCTCTAACAAATCCATCAAAGCACCCATCTCATCATTCACCTCAATTCTAATCGCTTGAAAAACCTGCGCTAAATATTGTGTTTGCTTATTTCCTTTTACTATATCTTTTAAAAGATCAACCAAATCCTTAGTTGACTCGATTGGCGACTCTTTACGACGAACCACTATATCACGCACCAACCTTGGCACACTTTTAATATCTGCGAAAGAATTAAAGATGCGGTACAATTCTTTTTCAGGATAATTGTTCACCACTTGATAAGCAGTCAACCTTGCATCCTGATTCATTCGCATATCCAAACGACCTTCTTCACGAATCGAAAAACCTCGACCACCCGTATCAAACTGATGAGAAGAAACACCCAAATCTGCTAAAATCGCATCTGCTGTTTCTAATTCGTAATACTTAATAAAATTGCTTAAGAATCTAAAATTGGCATTTACAAAAACCAACCTTTCATCATCAATTACATTTGCTACAGCATCCGTATCTTGATCAAAAGCCATCAAAACCCCATCATCACCTAAGCGATTCAAAATCTCTCTAGAATGACCTCCACCTCCAAACGTAACATCAACTACAACATCGTCTTTTGCGATTTGCAATCCATCAATAGAAGCTTTAAACAATACAGGTATGTGATATCCACTATTCGTCATCTGAGCCAATTTCTCCCATAACCTCATCGGCCAAATCAGAGAAATCACTCATGTTCTCATCCAGTACAGCGAAGTACTCTGATTTATCCCAAATCTCTATTCGGTCATTGTAGGCGGTTAACATTATATCTTTATTTAATCCAATTCGCTCCATCAAAGCCGTAGGAATCAACAATCGACCTGTTCGGTCAAGCGTCAATTGCTTAGCACCTTGATGAAACAATCTGTAGAACATTCGATTCTTAGGCTTAAACAAATTCAACTTCGATAATTTACCACTCACTTTCTCCCACTCATTCATGGGATAAATTGAAAGACAATTCTCAAAACCTTTGTTCATCATAAAAACCTCATTCGCCGAAGGATCCAATTGCTTGCGCAATCCCGCAGGGAAGAGAAACCTCCCTTTAGCATCAAGCTTGCATTCGTATTCTCCGACTAGTCCGTTCATATTAGAATGTAAAAATAAATATTAAACTCCCACAAATTACCACCAAATATAGTATTGTTGATAACTTTAAGGATGATTTACTATTTGTATACTACAAACATAATCAAAAGTTACCACAAACAGTGACTTTAAGGCAAAAATATTAAAGTGGTAATTTGTGGGTTATTTTTTTCAATTGTGAATAAAAAATGACTTTTTCAAAAGTTAAATTCACTTACATGAAATTCAAATTTGAATCCTAGGAAGAAGTCTAATTGCAATTTTTCGGACAGAAAAAAACCCGTTGACAGATTTGTCAACGGGTTTAATATTTTATTCTAAGTTCGATTATAAACATCTAAAATGGTCGAACTGAGATGTTTTTATATCGCTACGAAAGTCGATCGATAAAATTCGAATTAAGGGATAATTACAGACATGGTATCAACCATATATAGTCCAAAATAACCAAACCCTGTTCCTGTTAAATTCGATGGTGGATTTGCCGGTGCAACACCTAATCCACTGTCGTTAATAATATTTGATACACCTAGTAAATAGTCATAATTAGCAGCATCAACACCGATCAATTCGACCAAGACCGTATCATTACGTTTTGCTTCCGACCCAAAGAAATAAGCGAAATAATATTGACCATTTATGAAATCGTCATTCCCGAGATAAAAACCTTCATTCTCCTCACCATTCCTGTAAATTTTAACCCAATAATAATTCTTTTCATCAGCAGCATCGACAGAATGAAACGCTATCAAGTAACTAGTATCTTTTGAAATGCCTCCAATTCCTCCTACCAACATTTGATAAGACAAAGAGTCAATTTTAGGCTTCTTGAAGGTTTGAGTTTTAGAAGTAATATGCTTATCAGCAATCTTAACATCTAAGAAATATTTAGTGGAAGGCAGAACCTGAAAACCATCAGCATGATACAAACCTGGTTCTGTTTCTAAAAAATCATAAACATTCCCACTTTCATCCGTCACCTGAATTGTTCCACCAGACAATAAATCATAATTACCGTCATTGGTCACTTTTCCAGACAAACTTAATTTAGCAAAATTAGCACCGACATAGTTCTTAGCTGTAACCTCAACCACATATTCAACATCCGCATCATTTAATGGCAAGTCAATCACCTTTTGACAAGCAATAATCATTAGAGAAACAACTAACAGTTGGAGTTTGCCAAACAACTTCATCTTACGGAAGAATGAGTGTTAAAGTATCTAATGTATAGGCACCAAAATAACCAATACCATTTTCAATATTCGTCACTGGATTAGCTGGCGCTGCAGCGAAAGCACTTTGACTAAGATTAAGAGACAACGTATTCAAATAAGTGAAATTCGCTTCATCCATCGACTGTAATTCAACAAAAACAGTATCTCTTGGTCCAATTTGAGTTCCAAACATTGGAGCTACAATTTGTAAGCCATTAAACAATTTATCATCTGTTAGATAGAAATTCTCATCTGCCTTACCATTCACCCACGACCGAATACGATAATAATTAGTCTCATCAACATCGTCCATAAAATTGTAAAAAACCAGGAAGGCAGTATCTTCAGTCTCCCCAAAAAAACCACCCACTTGCATTATATAAGTCAATGAATCAATAACGGGTTTAGCGTTCGTTTTCGCATTTGCAGTCAAAACTGTTTCAGCCGCATTTACAGTTAAATCATAAGTATCATTCTCATTCAGAACAAAACTTGGGTTTAAATATCGCCCAGGCACTTCTACCGACTCAACGAACTCATATTCAACCCCAGCACCATCCTTTACAAAGACAGTACCTCCCGATATCTTTTTATTCGAATTACTATCATCAGAACTTACTGTTTCAGACAAGAGCACATAGCTCTCACCTGCAAAGCTTCGCATATTTGCTTCAACGACTATCTTTTTATCTGACTCTTGCAACTCAATATCAATCACTTTTTCACACGCTACGAATGCAAAAACGGATGATAAAACTAATATTTTATTAAATCTATTTTTCATATTATTTAGAATGTAAAATTATAACTAATTGATGGCACAATTTTGAATAAAGACAACTGAATTGCTTCTGTTTGCCCCGTCTCTTCATTTGCTTGAAATCGAATAGAATAAGCATTCTCACGTGCATAAGCATTGTATACTGAGAAATTCCAACTCGACTGGAATCTTTTCTCTACCTGCACCTCTTCACCTGAAATTGGATCGGGAACCATTTTATACTTCTTATTGTGCAAGGTCAAACCTAAATCTAATCTATGGTAATCCGGCATTCTATATCCATTTCTTTCAGAATACAAAAACACTTCCTGTTCCATCACTTCGTACTTACCACTTGGGAATGTAACGGCATTACCTGTGTAATAAACCCAAGTAGCAGAAGCTGAAATTCGATCAGTAAAATTATACATTGCTACAATTGAAATATCATGTGTACGATCTTGTTTTGCAGCATACCATTCTCCATTATTTATCTCATCAAATTGACGCTCGGTACGTGCTAAAGTATAAGTAACCCAACCTGTGAATTTACCTTTTCGTTTTCTCAATAAAAACTCAACTCCATAAGCCCGTCCAACACCATATAACAACTCACCTTCAACTTCAGGATTCAAAGTTACGTTTGCACCGTCTCTATAATCGATTGTGTTCTGCATATCCTTATAATAAACCTCAGTAGAAAACTCAAGCATATTATCCATGAAGTTTCTAAAATACCCCAATGAAACTTGATCGGAAATTTGCGGCTTAATATTATTACTAGAAGGCACCCAAACATCTGTAGGTGTGCTACTTGTTGTATTTGACAATAAATGCAAATATTGGTAAGTTCTAGAATAAGAAGCTTTTACAGAACTCTTTTCATCAACATTAAAATTCATCGACGCTCTTGGTGCGAACCCATTGTAAGCTGCAACTTTCTCCCAGTCACCGTAGGTTTCTGTAGCTGTTTTATTCCCATCTTCATCGTATGAAAAGATATCACCAGGACCTAATTGCATAAAATTAGAATAACGAATACCGTAGATTAGCGATAATCGTTTCTTAATTTTTTGCTCATTAGACAAATACAAAGCTGACTCGAGCGAATAACTATTCTCAATATCATTCAATTCAAAACCGATATCCGAACCTGTTTCAACTTGTCCAGGTTTGAAGGTATGATAAATCATATTCCCTCCAAAACTTAATGTATTATTACTATTCAAATAATAATCAAAATCCTCCTTTAAGTTCCAATCTTGAATTTCAGATCCGATTTCAAAAGTCTCATCATTTGTACCAAACTTGATCTTGTAATTATAATTCGAAAAGATTAAAGAAGTATTCCCAAACAATTTATCTGAATACAAATGATTCCACCTTGCAGTTCCTGTAATATTCCCCCAATCGAATCCTATTTGATCGTCAAAACCAAATTTATCACGACCGAAATATCCAGATATAAAAACGCGATCCTTATCACTTAATCTATAATTTGCTTTGGCATTCAAATCATAAAAATAGAGTGTTGCAGATTTTGCAGCTTCATTTTTTGACAATCCTCTAAACACATCTAAATAGGTTCTTCTTCCAGAAAGAATGAATGAACCTTTATCTTTTACAATAGGTGCTTCTATGGTTAATTTAGAGGAAATCAATCCTATACCTCCACTTACTGATAAACGCTTCATATTCCCCTCTTTCATATTGATATCCATCACAGAAGCCAGTCTACCACCAAATTGAGCAGGAGCACTACCTTTATATAGCTTAACATCTTTTAGAGCATCCGAATTAAATACTGAAAAGAAGCCTAATAAATGAGACGCATTATAAACTGGGGCACCATCTAATAGAATTAAGTTTTGATCAGCAGATCCACCTCGAACGAAAAACCCTGCACTACCTTCACCTGCAGATTTAACGCCAGGCATTAATTGCATTGTTTTAAGGATATCTTTCTCCCCAAAAAGCACGGGGATATTTTCGATGTCTTTTACATTAATTTTATCAACCCCCATTTCTGTAGACTTGATATTTTCATCTTGCTTCTCAGCTGTCACTGTCACTTCACCAAAAAGCCTTCCCTCTTCCTTTAATTCTAAATTCTTTACCAGATCATCATTCAGATCGACCTTTACCGTCACTTGGTCGAAACCAATAGAACGATAAGTAATTGTATAAACACCCTTTGGTAAAGTTAAAGAATAGAACCCATAGACATTTGTTACAGCGCCGGTACCTGGTAATTCTTCGACAACAATTCTCGCACCTATCACATCTTCACCCGACTCGAGTGATTTTAAATTACCACTTAAGGTAGCTTTTTCTTGTGCGATAACAAAGACCGACAATAATGTAAAAAGGAGAGTTAATTTTAATTTTTGCATTTCAAATTTTTTATCTATAAAATTAAAGACGGAGCAATAGGTTTAAAGTTACAGGCCAAACGGTAATTTTTATTAATTATTTCGATCTGTTCTTTTTACATCAATTATTGACGAGGTTCCTTCAAATATTTATCTAACCATTTATAATATTCTCTATGCCAAAACACACCGTTTTGCGGGGACAATACCCAATGATTTTCTTCAGGAAACAATATCATTCGACTATCAATTCCTTTGATTTGCAGCGCTTGAAACGCTTCCAAACCTTGATTTAGAGGTACTCTAAAATCTTTTTCCCCATGAAAAATCAACATAGGCGTATTCCAGTTTTGGACTAATTTATGCGGAGAATACTTCTCGTAACTTCTTGGCTTGATTGCATTGTAATAAGGTCCTCCAATATCTTTATTCGCAAAAAACAATTCCTCCGTGGTACCATACCAACTTTCAAGATTAAAAAGACCACAGTGCGATACAAAACATTTAAATCTATCCTCATGAACACCTGCTAAATAATAAACAGAATACCCACCATAACTTGCTCCAACCGCACCAACTCTATTTTCATCAATATATGGTTCTTTCACTAATGCATCAACTGCCGATAAGTAATCACGAATTGGTTGACCACCCCAATCTCCAGAAATATCATCATTCCAAACTTGTCCAAACCCTGGCAATCCACGTCTATTAGGCGCAATAATAATATAGTCGTTTGCTGCCATTAATTGAAAATTCCATCTATAAGAGAAGAACTGACTCACGGCACTTTGAGGACCTCCTTGACAATAAAGCAAAGCAGGATACACTTTTTTAGGATCAAAATCAGGTGGATAAATTACCCAAACTAATTCGGTTAACCCATCAGATGTTTCTACCCACCGTTCTTCAACACGACTTTTTTGAATGGTATCATAAATTTCTTTATTTACCGCAGTCAATTGTTTATCTTTTCCAGTTTTTAAATCGATACTAAAAATATCCGTAGGATCATTCATCGATTGTTTGCCAGCAACTAATTTATCACCAGCAAATGCAATAGATGTATAATTGTGCATTCCCTCTGTTAACTGTTTTACTTTCGACTTTTTAAAATCATAAACAAAAACTTGATAAGTAGCATTCTTCACAGCTAAAAAATAAATTATTTCATTATTCTCGCCCCAAATAAAACTTGAAACAGTAATATCTTCGTCATCCGTAATATTCGTTTTTAGACCGCTTTTATAATCGTAAACGATAATATCATTTTTATCAGACTCAAAACCATCTTGCTCCATTGCAAGCCAAGCAATTTTACTTCCATCTTTATAATAAACAGGCTCTGTATCATAACCCATATTACCTTTTGACATATTAGAAGTACCACCTAATAGCAAATCGTAATTATAGATTTCAGAATTCGTACTAATTGCATATTGCATTCCTTTTGATCGTTTCGCAGTATAAACAACGGAATTCCCATCAGGTGAAGTTGCAATTTGCTCCATACCACCAAATGGCTTCATTGGCGAATCAATCAATTCACCTTTTAAAATATCAACACCCCGGCCTTGCATTAATCCATCTTGAAGAACTGCGACAAAAATATGTGAACGAAGCCCTGTATTCCATTCTCCCCAATGACGATACATCAAATCATCAATAACGCGAGCATTTGACAATTTTAAATCTTTTTCAGTTTCATTCGAATTCACACGCTCCATTTTAACATCTGCAGTGAAAAGTATTTTTTTACCATCATCAAAATATTTGAACCCAGTCATATTTTGACCATTCTCTTTTGAAATTTGAATTAATTCGGTTCCGTCAGGATTCATTTCAAAAATCTGAACAGTCCCCTCTGTAGGAGATTTCGCTAAAAAACCGATCTTTTTGCCATCTGGACGCCACAGTGCATTAAATTCACTCCCTGGTAGATCTGTTATTTGCTTTGGTTCACCACCAGAAATTGGCATTACATACAACTCACTTTCACCTTTATTCTCTTTTAAACTGTACGTTTTTAGACTAAAAAGTATTTGTTTATGATCAGGTGAAACTTGAATATTTCCAACTCTCTTTAGTTTCCACAAAAGTTCTGGTGTCATTTTTCCCTGTGTGAAGCCAACTGTCACTATAAACAATCCGGTTAGTATCCCTAATAATTTTGTCATATTATTTAATTATATTTTTTATTAAAAATTTTGAAGGCAAAAAGGCAGCAATTGTGCCAATTATCATTGTTATTCCCAAAATTAACAATAGATCTTGCAATTTAAAGGCAATTGGGAAATAATCTATCGCACTATTATGCATTCCTAATAGCCCGAATTTCATCTGTAAAAGACATACTGCATAGCCAAGAATCAAACCTCCAACAAGACCAATACCGTTAATCAACAAACCTTCGTAAAAGAAGATTTTATGCAATTGATTTTCTTTCGCTCCCATTGCTTGAAGCGTCTTTAAATTATTTCGTTTTTCAATCACTAACATCGTAATTGATGCCACCATATTGAAGGTTGCTAAAAAGAAAATAAAACTCAATAGGATGGTTGTAATCAGTTTTTCGGATTTACTTGTTTCGTATATCAACTGATTCTGTTCGAAGCTTGTTTTAACTTGAAAATTTTCTCCAATAATTTGTTCTATCTCCAGTTTCTTTTCATCGAGGTTAATTCCTTCCTCAAAATCCATTTCTATTTGCGTAATTTCATTTTTATAATTAAAAATCTCGGCAGCATAGTCAATTGGAACGATCATTAAATCTTGATCAACTTTATTGTTAAAAGTAAAGACACCAACTATTGGAATTTGAGCTGTTGTAAAAGCATCAATATTCTTGAGTTGATTCTGGCTTATTTTCTCATTCTTATTCGGTGCATAAATTGTGAAATACTCATATTGTCGCCCAATCTCAAAAATGAAACCATCCAACTGAACAATCGCAGCTGCACCAATAATTGCCAATGGTCCATATTCATCCGAAAGAATACTTTGCCCATCTAATAAATGATCGTCCATATTACACATGGATAAAAATTGAGGCTCAACTCCTTTTATTGTTCCAATTATAAAGTTGTCTTGATTTTTTACGATGGCAATTTCCTCAATTACTTCCGAATAATTGACAAGGCCGTCAACCTCTAAAACATCTTGACTGATAAAATTTCGATCGAATGTTTTGGATGATTTAGATGTAATTTCAATATCAGATTCAAATGCATTAAACATGTTTAACACTAAATTCTCAATGCCATTAAAGCCTGATAAAATGATAACCATCGCCGCCGTTGAAATTAAAATTCCAAAAACAGAGACTCCAGAAATGATGTTGATCACATTCCTCGTTTTTTTCGAAAAGAGATATCGACGAGCTATGAAAAACGAAGAATTCACCTATTTTTTTAATAGTTGATCTATTTCTTCTGCATAGTTTAATGAATCGTCAATATAAAAGCTTAAATCTGGAATTCTACGCAAGGTTTTACCTAAACGCTTCCCCATTTCATAACGAATTTGATCCTTATGCTCCTTTATACTTTTATATACTTCCTGAACATCTGTATGTCCAAAAATACTCAAATAAGCTTTTAAGTAGGACATGTCAGGAACAACACGAACTTCTGTCACACTCACCATCGCACCTAAACATACCGTTCTAGCAGTCTCACGAAAATAAATACTCAACTCTGATTGAATAACGCCTGCTACTTTTTTCTGTCTTATTGAACTCATGGTACAAAAATAGTAATTTACTTCTTAGTAATCTGTATTCTACTATACCAAACATACAGACTAAATTGTTAAAGTTCTGACATCTTCATTTTGAATTAAGACTAGAAATACTAAAACAAATCCTTTTTATTTTCGATATTTGAATTTCAATCCTACTTTTGTTAACTGTGAAAGGAATAATTCAACTCTTCAAGCTTACTTTTTTGTATCGAAGAACCTCTATCCTAGTGATAGTGAGTAATTTGCTGTTTGTGATTTTTAACTTGCTATCGCTTGTCTTATTTATTCCGTTTTTGCAAATAATTTTTGAGACGGATGATGCGATTCAAAAAGCAAAAGAAATCACCAGACCAATTTGGGCAAATCGCGAAAACTTATTCGATTATTTTGGAAATTATTTTGAATTCTTACAATACGATTTTGTTCAAGCAAATGGAAAAATGGGTGCTTTACAATTTGTTTGTATCACCGTTCTAATTGCTTTCTTTTTAAAAAATCTATTCCGATACAGCGCTGTTTATCATCAATCTTTTTTAAGAATGGCAGTTGTTAGGGATTTAAGAAAAAAATTATTCGACCGTTCAATGCATTTACCAATGTCTTATTATTCAGAGTCTAAGAAAGGGAATTTATTAACGCGTTTAACGGCAGATTTAAATGAAGTTGAGATTGCCGTTGTCTCTACTTTAGAACTTGTATTTAGAGAACCAATCGCTATTGTTATCAATTTGGCAGTACTGTTTTACTTGAGTGTAGAATTAACAACCTTTTCGCTAATCTTACTACCTGTAAGTGCATTGGTTATTTCAAGAATTCGGAAAAGTTTGAAGCGAACTTCCCAAAAAGGCCAAGAACAAATGAGTGAATTGATATCTAATATTGAAGAAAGTTTAGGTGGAATTCGAATTATAAAAGCATTTACTGCAGAAAAAATAGCAGTAGATCGATTCTCGACTAAAAATGTACATCACCAAAAATTGATCACAAGAACATTCCGCAAGAAAGACCTTTCATCACCGTTAAATGAATTTTTTGGCGCCATTGTTTTGATATCAATTGTATGGTTTGGGGGTAAACTTGTTTTAGAAAATAATGGAGGTATGAATGGCAAGGAATTCATCGCATTCATTGTAATCTTCTCTCAATTCTTGCGTCCTGTTAGTAGTATTGCTAGTGCACTTACTTATTTAAAAAAGGCAGAAGTTTCATTAGACCGAGTAAACGAAATAATAGATATTGAGGATACGATTAAAAATCCAGCAAACCCCGTTAAGAAAACAGATTTAGACTCAAAAATTGAATTTAAGAATGTATCCTTTGCCTATGACGAAGAACCAGTATTAAAAGGCATTTCATTCACATTAGAAAAAAGTAAAACGGTTGCCTTAGTAGGTGAATCAGGCAGCGGAAAATCGACAATAGCTGATCTTATTCCACGTTTTTACGACACCGTTTCTGGCGAGATATTGATAGATGATGTCAATGTCAAATCAATGCTCAAAAAAGATTTAAGGAAGTTAATCAGTGTAGTAACGCAAGAATCGATTCTTTTTAATGATTCAATAAAGAACAATATTTGTTTTGGGAAGCCAGATGCTACGGATGAGGAAATTATTTTAGCTGCTAAGGTGGCAAATGCTCACGAGTTTATAATAGCCTTAGAAAATGGTTATGACACCAATATTGGAGACAGAGGGAACAAATTATCGGGTGGACAGAAACAGCGAATAAGTATAGCTAGAGCCGTGCTTTCTAATGCACCAATCATGATTCTAGACGAGGCAACATCTGCGCTTGATACTGAGTCAGAAAAATTGGTACAAGATGCCTTAGACAAACTGATGCAGAATAGAACATCGCTAGTAATTGCACATCGTCTAAGTACTATTCGAGATGCTGATCTTATTCTAGTACTTAAACAAGGTGAAATTGTTGAACGTGGTAATCATCAAGAATTAATTGCGACTAATGGATATTATAAATCCTTATGCGATATTCAGCAAATCAGTTAATTTGATATTAATTTCTCGCTGTAAATCACTTGATCGTTACTCACAATATTTGCGATATAAAATCCTTTAGCGACAACTGGAACTTCAATCGTATTCAACCCGTCCACAAGTAAATCTTTAAGAACAATCTTGCCGTTTACATCCGTAATTTCAACACTGTTTTCACGCCCTTGATAAAGGAATGGGATATTGATTTTTATCGCATCAGAAAATAGCGTGGGATAAACCGAAGGATCATCAGTAAGTTTATCACTGTCACTTGACCCACTATCATCATCACCTTTTGGACCTCCATAAAAATAAGGATCAATTGCTAATAGACTTGTATAGCGATACCATTGATAACCTGCAATTGTTAATTCATCTAGCCCTTCATGATCATCGGATGAAAAACCGCGAGCACCATCATACCAGGTATCAAAAGCCAAGTGTAGACTATGATCCTCTAGCCAGGGTCCCATATGATAACTCCTAGCAGAAAAAATAGGCATGATAGCTGGTTGTCTTTCTGATTCTAAAAAAGAATAAAAACGATCTAATTTATAATTATAGATACTCCGCCCATCTCCATATAAATCAGAAGTTCTATAATAATGTAATAATACTCTATCCACTAATTCGACAAGTGACGCTGCTTCTTCCTCCGATGGATTCCCCAGATAAATCTCACTCAGAACACCCATCTCTCTAGCTCGAATATCTATAGCTTCTAATTCCCGTTCGTAAAAGGTAAAAGCACCTTCATTTGTACAAGGTAAATCATTTGGAATTAAATATTTTGTACAATAATAATCAAATACATCTCCTTCTACATTTGCCCAAAATTCGAATTCTAAATTCAATACGTCAAATTGTCTAAACCAATTACCTGTATATAATTCATTATAAGTTTCAATTTTATCGAATGATGCATTTTTCTCGCCTACAGCTGCAACTTGAACGATTCCAAAATCAACTTTTGCTCTTTCTATAAAATCACCTAGAACATCAGCCTCCAATCGTGAGGTTAAATCATACATTTCATCATGAATATAACTCAGATTGTACAATACTAAATAATTAAACCCTTCGCTTTGACAGTATTCCAATAACAAAGTTTCTTGCGCAGGATCTCCAAGGATTGACTTAAAATCATCCACATAAATTCCGATTATTTCAATTTCATCATAAGCAGCTAATCGTTCTGGATAATATTCAAATGCACCAGCATCTGCGTTGCCGGCAATATTTCTTAACGCATCAACTTTATCATGTTCTACAATACAAGGATGTCCTCTATTAATTGCTGGTGATCGATGTGTTAAACTAAAATCATTAATCCCAACATCTGCAAAATGCATCGCTTCAACTTCGCTTTCCATGATATTATCTTCGAATAAAATTAAATCACTCTCGGGTATATCAAAATATGGAGCAAATTCTCCTAAAACGTCACCTTCTAATCCGGCAGCACAAAAAATCCCATTCTCAAAATGAAGCAATCCAGTGACATGTTCCGCATTGTTTATTTTAACATGTGCTAAATCCGCATTTACCATTGTATTGTGCGAAAAGAATAAATCATTGCCATTAGCCCCAAGAATATTTTCGTCAAAATCAAATTCTATACTGTTCGTTCCAAGTATACCATTCGAATTAAAGACATTATTGATAATGGTATATTCGCCATTACCTTCAGACAAAATTGCTTCATTCTGTCCTTTTCTAAATTCGTTTCTATTGATATCTAAAACACAATCTCTACCAATAAACAACCCTATATCTTCAGATTTAACAATCAAATTATTGCTTACCTCTCCTGCCGCACCATATATTGAGATAGCAGGTAAATCACTACATATTTTTATAATATTATTAGCGACAACAAAATCTGTAATCCTATGCGGATATAAAACTTCACAATCATCCGATTCTACACCAATATCATAAGCGGTATGCCCCAATTGAATTCCACCATTACATTTATTAATTTCAAGATCGTGAATATAAATACCGCCAATTTCGAAGTGGTCTTTATTTTTAGATAAATCACAAAGAGGTTCAGTAATGACAGATATCGCATTCCCTAATATCCCTTTAAAAAATGTCGAAGCAATCTCAAAATTAGTACATGACTCGAATTCAAATCCCACTTCTGAAGCTCCAATTACCGAAATTCTATTCTCCGTGCCGCTACCTCCATCTACTTTAAAATAACTCGAATTCTCAAAAGAGATCGCATAACCTAAACCATCTATATCAAATGTAGTTTCGCCCCCACAAGCTTGAATTGTAATGACATCATCTTCTTCACCTGAAAGACGGTTTATTAAAAGCCCTGCACGATCACCTGCAGCTAGACAAATCAGGTCACCTGGACTCACATCTTCACCGTTAAAAACAGCGTCTTCTATTTCAATTGTATAATCACAGCCACAATCTTGAGCGAATACAGAAATACCTAAAAGAGTAGCCAAAACGACTAGTAAAAATCTTGTCATAATTATTATTTTAGGGTTGAAACGAAAAAGAAAAATGTGCATGTTTTTATAGCGCAGCAACTAAAAAACATGTAGAATCATAGGTTTAATAAAATCAATTTAATTATTTAATACGAGAGAATAACAATTTAGGTTCAGATATTTTGGAATTGATCGAATTCGAATTACCTTTGTGACAGTTCTTATTTTAAAGTACTGCTTATAAAGAAAGGTGGAGGGACCGGCCCTGTGAAACCTTGGCAACCTACCCCCTTTTTACATGGGCAAGGTGCCAATTCCTGCTTAATTCCACTAAAGTTATTAAGCGCTATAAGAGTTAAAATCAAATCACTACATCCGGTCCACTTATACTTTCGTAACATTGATTATGACTGATATTAGAGAAGTATTAAAGGAGCGCATCTTAATTTTAGATGGCGCTATGGGTACCATGATTCAACGGTACAAATTGGAAGAGGAAGACTTTAGAAAAGGTTGGTTCGAAGATCACCCTTCAAGTCTTAAAGGCAATAATGATTTACTGTCTTTGACGCGCCCTGATATAATTAAAGCGATACATGCCGAATATTTAGCCGCGGGTGCAGATATTATTGAAACAAATACTTTTAGTGGTACAACTATCGCTCAAGCGGATTATCAATTAGAAAAAGCTGCTTATGATATTAATTATCACGGCGCAAAAATTGCCAAAGAAGTTTGCGAAGAATTCACCAAAAAGAACCCTAATAAACCGCGTTTTGTTGCTGGGTCGATTGGTCCAACAAATGTAACCTTATCTATTTCGCCAGATGTGAATGATCCTGGATTTAGAAATTCGACTTTTGAAAAGCTAGTCACAGCTTATTCTGAACAAACAAGAGGTTTAATAGAAGGCGGATCAGATATTTTACTCGTAGAAACAATCTTTGATACGCTGAACGCCAAAGCCGCATTATTTGCTATTAAAAGTGTGCAAGACGAATTAAAAACGTCCATTCCAATTATGGTTTCTGGAACGATTACGGATGCCAGTGGAAGAACCTTATCAGGGCAAACAACAGAGGCTTTTTTAATCTCTGTTCAACATGCAGACATTTTAAGTATCGGCTTGAACTGTGCGTTAGGAGCGAATGCACTGCGTCCTTATCTTCAAGTATTAAAAGCGAAAGCACCGTTTTTTGTAAGTGCACATCCTAATGCTGGATTGCCAAACGAGATGGGCGAATATGATGAATCGCCAGAACAAATGGCGGCTCAAATTAAAACATTTCTTGACGAAGGCTTAGTGAACATTGTGGGTGGTTGTTGTGGAACAACTCCTGAACATATTAAGGCCATGGCTGATTTAGTGAAATAAGAATTGTAGTTGAAAGAAAAAATTAGAAAAATGAGTTTACATCCCGATTATAAAGGCAAATACGAATATAAATGGAGCCACCTCCCCAATTTGAAATTGAGTGGATTGGAGCCTTTGGAAGTGACGCCCGAATCGAATTTTATAAACATTGGTGAAAGAACCAATGTGGCTGGTTCACGAAAATTTTTACGCCTAATTAAAGATGAACTTTTTGATGAAGCATTATCTATTGCTCGGGAGCAAGTTGAAGGTGGCGCGCAAATCATTGACATCAATATGGATGATGGTTTGATTGATGGTAAAATGGCTATGGTTCAATTTTTGAATTTGATTGCTGGTGAACCAGATATCTCAAGAGTTCCAATTATGATTGACTCTTCTAAATGGGAAATCATTGAAGCAGGTTTGCAATGCGCACAAGGTAAATGTATTGTGAACTCAATCTCTTTAAAGGAAGGGAAAGAAAAATTTATAACTGAGGCTAAAAAAATCAAACAATACGGTGCTGCTGTCGTTGTTATGGCCTTTGATGATAAAGGGCAGGCAGATACTTACGAACGAAGAATTGAGATTTGTAAAAACTCTTATGATATCTTGGTGAACGAAGTGAATTTTCCACCACAGGATATTATTTTCGATCCTAATGTCTTTCCAGTTGCAACTGGAATGGACGAACATCGAAAAAATGCAATGGATTTCTTTTTGGCAACCCGTTGGATTCGAGAGAATTTACCCGGTGCGCATGTAAGTGGTGGAATTTCAAATGTCTCTTTCTCTTTTAGGGGGAATAATGTTGTGCGTGAAGCCATGCATTCGTCTTTTCTATACCATGCGATTAAAGAAGGTCTAGATATGGGGATTGTAAATCCATCCATGTTAGAAATATATGATGATATACCAAAGGATCTATTAGAGCATGTTGAAGACGTATTATTCGATAGAAGAGATGACGCTACAGAACGATTATTAACTTTTTCTGAAAATGTATCCGGCGAAGTAAAGTCAAAAACGGCAGATTTATCTTGGCGTGAAGGTGAAATTCAAGAAAGAATTACGCATTCGTTAGTCAAAGGAATTGCTGACTTTATTGAAGATGACATGGAAGAGACCAGACATCTGGTTAAGGCCCCAATTGAAGTCATTGAAATCTATTTGATGAACGGAATGAATGTGGTGGGCGATTTATTCGGTGCAGGAAAGATGTTTTTACCACAGGTTGTTAAATCTGCTCGTGTAATGAAGAAAGCTGTTGCTTATTTATTGCCATTCATTGAAGCAACCAAAACGGAATCAAAAGCCAAAGGAAAAATCTTATTAGCGACAGTTAAAGGTGATGTACATGATATTGGAAAGAATATTGTTGGTGTTGTTTTAGGTTGTAATAATTATGACATTGTCGACATGGGCGTAATGGTTCCTGCTGATAAAATATTAGCCAAAGCGATTGAAGAGAAGGTGGACATTATTGGACTGAGTGGCTTAATCACTCCGTCATTGGATGAAATGGTGCATGTTGCCAAGGAAATGGAACTTCAAAAAATGAATTTCCCATTATTAATTGGCGGTGCAACAACATCTAAAGTACATACCGCTGTCAAGATTGACCAAAACTATAAATCAGGGCAAACTGTTTATGTTTTAGATGCTTCACGTTCGGTAACTGTTGTGAGTAATTTATTAAGTCATAAGAAAGATGAATTTGTAAGTGACATCAAAGCAGAATATGAAAAAGTACGGGTTAATTACGCGAAGAAAAAAGGTTTTAAAACCTATCTTTCTTTAGAAGATGCTCGGGCTAATCGCTACCCAATTAAATGGGATAAAAAGGATATAACAACACCTAAAATATTAGGAAGAAAAGCTTTAAAGAACTATGATCTTCAGGAATTAAGAGGATATATTGATTGGACTCCATTCTTTCACACATGGGAATTACGTGGGAAATATCCAGCTATTTTCGAACATGAAACGATGGGTGTTGAAGCCAAAAAATTATTCGATGATGCTCAAAAAATGTTGGATACAATTATTGCAGAGCAATGGATTACAGCAAATGCAGTAATTGGACTTTGGCCTGCCAATACTGTTGATGACGATATTGAAATATATACCGACGAAACGCGAACAGAGGTCATGCATACACAATACGGAATGCGTCAACAATTAAAAAAATCTGCTGCCGCAAATAATGTTTGTGTGTCCGATTTCATTGCGCCAAAATCAACTGGCATCAAAGATTATATTGGTGGATTTGTAGTTACAACTGGATTGGGTATTGAAGATAAATTAGCCGTTTTTAAAGCTGATCATGACGATTATAATAGCATCCTTTTAAAAGCACTAGCAGATAGATTGGCAGAAGCTTTTGCTGAGCGACTACACGAACTCGTTCGACAAGAGTATTGGGGATACGAAACCAAAACATACGAAAAAGGAGAATTAATTCAAGAGAAATACCAAGGCATTCGACCAGCGCCAGGTTATCCTGCGAATCCTGATCATACAGAAAAACCGGGGTTATTTAGAATTTTAGATGCGACTGAATTAACAGGGGTTAGTTTAACTGAATCAATGGCAATGATGCCTGCATCCTCTGTAAGTGGATGGTATTTTGCACATCCAGAATCTCATTATTTTGGCGTTGGTAAGGTTACAATAGATCAAGTTGAACGACTTGCAGATGCAAAAGGAATTCCACTTGAACGCATGAAAAGATGGCTGAGTAGTAATTTTGAAGAAGCTTAAAAAGCACTAACAATTCATTTTATTGATAATTTTTAGATGTTTTTTGTCATTTAAACATACAAAATGACTATTTTTCTATTGTTAAGCCCACACACTAATAAATGGAAAAAGTTAATTTTTTTTGGTTCAGAAGAGATCTGAGATTAAATGATAATACTGGATTGCGCGCAGCGTTGAAATCTGGTACAAAAGTTCAATGCATTTTTATATTCGATACAGGAATTCTAGATGGACTTCCTAAAGATGATGCGCGTGTTACTTTTATTTGGCAGCAGCTAAAAAAGATCAATACAGAACTCAAATCTTTTGGCGCAAGCCTATTAATCAAACATGGTAAACCGCTAGAAGTTTGGAAAGAACTTATAGTAAATTATAAAATTGATACCCTTTTTTTTAATCGGGATTATGAACCTGCAACCATAAAGCGTGACAAAGATGTTCGTTTCTTATTCGAATCGAATGCCATTGCTGTAAGAGATTTTAAAGATCACGTGTTTTTCGAGAAAGACGAAGTCCTAAAATCTGATGATAAACCTTATACTGTTTATACCCCTTACAAGAATAAATGGCTTGCTAAATACGCCAAGACCAATGTTCTTGTTCCTAAAAAAGAGGACGAACTTTATTTGAATTTTGAGTCGTCTAATTATGCATTCCCGAGTCTAAAATCAATTGGATTTGAGAAAACAAAAATTAAAATTTCTGATTACAATTTAAAAGGCATTGATGATTATGACGAACATCGAGATTTTCCTGCAAAACATAAAACAACCTTAGTCGGACATCATTTACGATTCGGAACGATTAGTATTCGAAGTTTAATTTATTTCTCTGTCCGTAAGAATCCAACTTATTTATCTGAATTAATCTGGCGCGATTTTTTCGCTCAAATATTGGCGCACTTCCCACATGTTATAGAGGGACCATTCCGTAAAAAATATGCTGGAATTGAATGGCGGAATAACGAAGACGAATTCAAATTATGGTGCGAAGGTAAAACGGGCTATCCTATTGTAGATGCAGGGATGCGTCAATTGAATTCAACAGGATTCATGCACAACCGTGTGCGAATGATTACAGCCAGCTTTTTAATCAAACATTTACTTATTGATTGGCGTTGGGGTGAAGCATATTTTGCTGAAAAATTATTGGATTTTGATCTATCATCGAACAATGGAAATTGGCAATGGGCGGCTGGAACAGGTTGTGATGCTGCTCCTTATTTCAGGGTTTTTAATCCGACTTTACAAACAGATCGTTTTGACAAACAAAAAGCTTATATCAAACAATGGATTCCAGACTTTGATGCAGATAACTATATTGCACCAATTGTTGACCATAAAATGGCGCGTTTAAGAGCGATTGAGGTTTATAAAAAAGGGATTGCTGCCGCTGAATCGTTTTAACTTAACCTGCTAATCTGAGTATATTTGATGACTAAAATAGAATTGTGAAAATGGGCAAAGTGGATAAAAAGAATGAATTACAGCAGTTGAATAACTTTGTGATTTTTGAGACGGATAGCGGCAAAGTAAATATCGATGTTTACTTTCAAGATGAAACACTTTGGCTCACTCAAAAACGAATAGCAGAATTATTTGAGAAAGGCCGTACAACCATTACCGAACATTTGAAAAAGATATTTGAAGATGACGAATTAAACGAAAATTCAGTATGTCGGGATTTCCGACATACTGCTCAAGATGGTAAAGCGTACATAACTAAACACTACAATTTAAGAGCAATTACTGCAGTTGGATATCGCGTGAATTCACACCGAGCAATTGAGTTCCGAAAGTGGGCAACAGAAATTTTACATGAATACATCATCAAAGGTTTTGCTATGGATGATGAGCGTTTAAAACAAATAAAACACTTCGGAATTGATTATTTTGATGAAATGTTGGAACGGATCCGAGAGATTCGATTAAGTGAGAGACGTTTATACCAAAAAATCACTGACATTTATTCTCTATCGGCGGATTATGACAATAAAGCAGACGTCACAAGACATTTTTTTGCAAGTGTTCAAAATAAATTGCACTGGGCAATAACTGGAAAAACGGCCGCTGAAATTATTTACACAGAAGCAGACGCTACGAAAATATACATGGGATTGAAAAGCTGGAATCAAGCACCAGATGGCAAAATTTTAAAAAGTGATGTAGTTGTAGCTAAAAATTATTTGAACACAGAACATATTAAATCACTTGAAAGAATAGTTAATTCTTATTTAGACCTGGCAGAAAATAGAGCGACAAACAGAAAAGTGATGAATATGAAAGATTGGGATAAATTTTTAATCCAATTTTTAGAATTAGCTGACTACCCTATTTTAAAAGATCAGGGTAAAATATCAATGTTAGAAGCCAAATTAAAGGCTGAAACAGAATATGACAAATTCAGAGTCATACAAGATAAAGACTATATTTCTGACTTTGACAAAACGATAAAAAACATAGTCAATAAGAGTGAATGAAGCACTTCCTGAATATAATTAATTAAAACCTTCCATCTTGTTAAAATTCAGTTAACCTTAATTCTTATTTCACTAGATTACCTAAATTACAGCATGAAGCAAATTCTAATAACAGGAGGAAGCGGTTTAGTAGGAACAAGACTTAGCGAAATTTTGACCGAAAAAGGTTATGCCGTTCGACATTTATCACGGACCGTTAATGGCAATGAAAAGTACCTGACCTTCCGTTGGGATTTAGCTGATAAATTTATCGATCCAAAAGCATTCGAAGGAATTCACATAATCATTCACCTCGCTGGAACCAACGTCAGCAGTGGTCGTTGGACCGACGCAAAGAAAAAAGAGATCTTGAGCAGTCGAATTGATACGATGCATTTATTACAAGAAAAACTGCAAAACCAAAAATTGGAAGCGTTTATTTCAGCATCAGGAATTAGTTATTATGGAACTGAAACGACTGAAAAAACATTCAAAGAAACCGATCCAGCAGGAACAGACTTTATCGCGCAAGTAAGCGTGAAATGGGAAGCGGCTTGTGATGTTTTTAAGACCAATACTGATAGAATTATAGCCTTGCGAACAGGAATTGTATTAAGTCGTGAAGGTGGTGCTTTGGCAAAACTAAAACAGCCCATTAAAATGGGAATTGGTTCTCCACTAGGATCAGGCAAACAATATATGCCTTGGATACATTTAGAAGACCTCTGTCTAATGTATGTCGCGGCGATTGAAAACACGGCCATTAAAGGGATTTACAATGCCGTTTCAGACCAACACATTAACAATGCTGGAATGACCAAGGTGATTGCTGATGTACTGAATAAAAAACTATGGGCACCAGCCGTTCCAGCTTTTGTATTAAAACTACTCTTCGGCGAAATGGCAAATATCATTCTGAAAGGAAGTAGAATTGACAATGAAAAGATAAAAGCAGCAGGATTTCAATTTAAATATCCTCAATTGAAACCTGCGCTAGAAGATCTACTATAAACCTGAACTCGTTTCTAAATCTTAATTATTCAATACTAATTTTTTGGAGATTCCTAGGTCTGCTAGCACCACAATATATAGTCCTGTTTCCAAGTACGAAACATCGATATTTGCATTCGAGTAAACTTGGTCTTGATAAATTAATTTGCCTTGTAAATTATAGATCATCACATCTTGTTGTTCGTCTGATGAAAATTGAATCGTAAAATTAGTCTGTGCCGGATTCGGGAAGATCAACATCTCAGCTTCATCTATGATTGTTTCATCAATACTTAAAGCCGTAAAAGTGTTTTCTGCGGCGAAAGTTGGAATCATTTTGATAAATCCTCCAGTGCCATTCTCGTAACGTCCATAAGTTACATCAGTAAACATCTCAGGATATTTAACACGGTTCAATTCGAAACCACTCGCATCAGAGAACGAAATAGATTCTCCATTTGCGGATAATTTAAAGTTCGCATGTAATCCTTCCTGCATCGTATCCTCATCCAACCAAACAATCAAATAATCATTGGCTGAAATTATTGTTCCTTCAGGAAATTGCCATTGCATTGGTTCTGCATTCGGTCTGTCAGAAAGATAATAACCAGAAATATTGATATCACTACCTGTCGTATTAAACAATTCAACCCAATCGTTATACTCACCATCTTGATCAGCAGCTATAGTTGAATTTGAAGCTAATACTTCATTAATCACAACATCCGATTGGATAATTAAACTGTAATATTCATGCTCTGCACGAACAGGTGAGAATTTTCCTGCAAGGTCATTATCTGCATAAATATAGTATTGAATATCCTTCGCTGATGTTGGAATAAAAGCACCGAAAACGCCATCCCCTGCTCCACCATCGCCATGTGCACCATCATCAAACATTTCAACTTTAGTAAAGGCATCTTGTAAGTCATTCCGGTAACCAATATGTGCATAAGTGGCATCAGATATATTCGCTGTTATTGTTGCTGTTACATACGCTGTAATGACTGCTGGATTTGTATTAATATCAGTAATATTTGGAGCAACATAAGCCCATTCAGCCAGGTCTTCATAATAATCTAAACGTCCATCTAAAATTTCTGAAATTCCAAAGACTCCTCCTGGACCAGGTCCACCTCCACCACCTTCAGTTTCGTACAAATTAGATGTGAATTGAGTTCGTGTATAAAAACCATTCGGCTCTGCATCCACCTCATCAATTATAACCTCCTGCATTTCTTCTACTCTTGCATAATAATTCCGATCTACTAAATGCTCTTCAACCATCGTTTTAACATGGGCTAAATACATTTTTCGGTATCTAGGAATGGAGAATAATTGATAAATCAGCGGATAACTAGCATCGTCTTCACGCAAATAAAGATCCATATCCGTCAAATCATTTAAATCAATTCGACCGGGACCTTCTGCAAGCATTGTAAAACTACCGATACTCTGGTTTAAATCCCATAAAATGGGAAAGAAACGATCGTTATCATCCTTTATAAAATAATAATTCTGTTTAAACGGGCCAGAATAAGAATCTAGATTGACCATCACATTATTAAAAGCTAACATCCATAAGGCTCTATCCACATCCAAATAATCTTCAATATTGGCCATATCATAAGTCAGATTATTGGTAAAATTCATCATATCCTTCCAACCAAAATCTGATTTCAATTCATAATATTCGTAATAATCAGTCGAATCATCACCTAAATACTCTAATGATGAGCCGCCATCACCTACTGAAACAGGATTACATTTAAATCGTGTATTGTCATCATCTGCATAAAGTCGTCTTTCTAAATAATCGCCATCAATTGACTCTGAACTCGAAAACAAACCATAATATTCTCCATTAATAGTAACCTTCGCATAATTCGACAAGGGAACATCCATATAATCCCTGGCAATTTCATAAGATAAAACTTCACGTACAAAAGAAGGATCCATACTCCCATTTGACAATTTAAACGTAGAAAAACCGTGGTATTTTTGATCCAGAATATAATCCAATTTAATATTCAATGGATTTTTCAAACTGGTAGCATTATAAGTACTATTACCCTTAAATGCAACCCCTACACTTAGATATTCGACACCGTTCACCTTACAATCACCTACTAGCCGTTCATCTGCATCTGCAGCATAATTAGCATCCATTAGCGCATCCCAATTTTCTTCTTCAAACTCAATCTCAATTAATGTTATTGAAGAAACATCATAAGTTCCTTGCGCATTACCAATTGTTATAACAGCTAAACAACCAAGTAGGGTAATTAATTTTTTCATCTTTCTCTTCTAAATTAAAATGCGTTTAATTACGCGCACAATAAATATTAGACAAATCTAAACAAGAAAGGTTTAATTCGAATAGAAATTAATTTTTAAATCAATCAAAAATTATATTATCAATTCATTAAATAATTATAAACAAGAATTATCAAACCACAATAGTCGACTGCCGGTAGGTCTATCAATTATTTTAAAGCCGGTAAATTTCTGTAACGCGCATAAATTGGTTTAAACACTGCGATACTCAATAAACCAATAGCTACTGAAACCCAATAGAACAAATTAAATATATCGTCATTATTTCTACTCCAATAACGCTGCTCAGTAATCTCCATCATGATTAAAATAAATACAGGTAAAAGTGGTAAAAAGAACTGCAGATACATGGTTAAAACATAGGACATGGGACTGTATTTATTGGAAAAGTAACCACCAAAAACGATGATACTAATCACGATATAACAGAGCAATATAAAGAGAATATACCCAACACCTTCGTCAGCATTAAAGATACCAAAGACAATTCCAGCTATAATACCAAAAAGCAATGGCGTCAAACAAATACTGATAAAAGCAAAAACAAATTGACGTAATTTCATTTGCTTAAACATCCAAACGGTCAATGCTAACCAAGCGATAATACCACATGTTATCTTCCAAAACCAATTGTCAAAATCTCTATCGACCCATGTGTTATTATTTTGGGCATCATGAATTCTACTAACTTTCCTTTTAACAGATGAGCTAGAATAATAATCGTAATCGTCGTAGTAATAATCATCACCATCTTGATTATTAATGAAATTAGTAAATATTTTCTCCGTTGATATAACAATTTCATTTTCCGTATACTTATTGTAAGCATAAACATATTTATCGATCTTCTCCTTAATCTCTTCTTCACTCATTTTTACACGATAGGTACCGCTGCTATATTGGTCTGTTTTACCTTCTCTTTTTTTTATATCATCATGTAAATTATAATTCAGAGCAATTAGATCAAATTCGTAAAGTCGCGGACTGATCTCGTCAGGTACAGCCATCCGGTTAACAATACTATTACCATAATCAAGATTTAAACGATCCTCTGATAACTCTTCAGGAGAACATGCATTTTCAACATTTTTAAGATTCGAATAAGGCACGGATACAAAGGACAAAAAAGCAATAAAAAACACGAGAAAATATAGTCCGAAATTCAGGTATTCTTTGCCTATAGACATTTTCCCTCCAGACTTTAAAACATTGTATCGCGATTGAAAAATAAACCAGTACACCAAATAAACGAGCACAGGTATTATCAGATATAAAAACATCCCACCTTCGTCTGGCAAATCGGTCTTTCTATCCCATCCAATAAGTCGACTTCCATAATACATTAAAGCAACTAAACCTGCTCCAATGGGTAAAAATATATGCACACGGGTGATCCAAATTGAAGGGAAACGGTGCAATAAATATTGATCAATTTTTTTTAAAATATTCACGTCTCTAAAATTTTAAGCGTTAAACAATCTACGCGTTGATGAACTAATATCTCTGAAGTACAAAATTATGCCACCGTTATTGAATATGGTTTGTACAAAATCAGTTGAACTTACCTCAAGTGGCAATTTGACATGTGCTGTTTTACCAACCATCTTAAGACTGGCATTTGGCCATTGTTTCATTAATTCCTCCAACGGAATATTCACTTGAATTTCGAATTCGTTTTCCGTTCTTGTTTCACCAATTTTATTGACATCTCCTGCAAAAATTAACGCTCCTTTTTTCAAAAAGACAACATCATCAGAAACATTTTCAATCTCGTGCAATTGCTGAGAACTTAAAATCACACTTACATTCCTGCCGGGTTCATTTACAATCTCTCTTAAATCACTTAAAAATTTACCTTGCGCATTGATATCTAAATTCGCAATAGGTTCGTCTAAGACTAACAATTCAGGACTGCCAATTAACATACGCGCCAATTGAAAACGCAAACGATACCCCGTAGATATTTCGCTCCATTTTAATTCGGCATATTCAGTTAACCCTAATTTCTCTAGCAAATCATCCACCAAAACATCAGCAGCATCTCCTTTAATATTTAGAATACTTGCCTGAAAAATTAAATTCGTTCGCAATAAGCCGTACCATTTAGGAATGCGTTGTGGGATATATGCAATTCTTTGTCGAATAGTTTCCCAGTCCTGATCGGCGCTTAAAGGCGAATCAAAATAACTTAATGAACCAGTATCATTATTGAGTTCGCCAGCTACAATTCTTAACAGCGTTGTTTTACCGTTACCGTTTTCACCGACTATACCGGTTATTCGACCAGGTGCCAAGTCCAGCGTAATGTTTTTAAGTTGAAAACCACTCTTGGGGTATTGTTTGGATAAATTTTCGCAGGAAAATATTGCCATAAATTTGCTTATTGATTGATTGTGCTTTAGAACTGCAAATTAAGGGATTTATTTTAGTTGGTGCGAAATACTTCTTCTTTTGAACAAATTAAACGCACAATTATGATTTAACTTAAAAAAAAAACTGTTTTAGTGATAGGTTATTATTTTTTTCATAACTTTGCCGTCCGTAAAAAATGCCTGAGTGGCGGTCCCGATAGCTATCGGGATGGTAGAAGCTCAAATTAAATGCCTGAGTGGCGGAATTGGTAGACGCGCACGACTCAAACTCGTGTTCCATTGGAGTGCGGGTTCGATTCCCGCCTCAGGTACAGAGAGAAAAAAGCCTTTCATCGTTTGATGAAAGGCTTTTTTTGTGCGAGCAAAATCACAATTTTACTGGTCAATGAAAGGATCAAGACCAATTGTTGGGGACTAGGCATATATTTTAGTTAATCTGAATAAAAAGAAAGCAACATTTTTCACACCTCTAAATTGGGATCTAAACGCTTTAATTTTTGCATTAAAAGATTCTGCAGCTGCATTTGTACTTCTGTGTTCAAAATAATTAACAATCCCCTCGTAGTTGATTCGAATAGTATTCATAATGGTAGCAAAACTTTTAAATCCTGATTTTTCAACCTTATCATACCACTGGGCTAATTTTGTTAAAGCAATACCTTTTCCTGTTTTAGTATTAAAAAATAATCTAAGCTCTTGTGATAATTTATAAGCCTGTTCAAT
>NZ_JHXV01000031.1 GCF_000621625.1 Crocinitomix catalasitica ATCC 23190 | reverse complement strand
TTTAACTTTTTTGGTTACCCGATTTGCTTTTAAATTTTATTTAACCTCTTCTTCCTTTTTTTACAGCAAAAAAAGGAAGCAAAAAAGGCTGCCTGGCAGGGCCTACAACCAATAGCCCGCTTTTACTCACCAACGCCACTCTTGAAAATGGAAAAGATCGGTGATCTCCAATCAGAGATTGGAGCTTCCTCACTTTTTTACCAGTTTCAATTCGTTTCTTATGGTTCTTAAAAGAATGGCATCGAAAAATCGAGTTTCGGATATGATTATTGGGTTAAGTTGTAATTAGTAAAATTATTTTACTCTAAAAAAATCAATCCAAAACTTATTCTTTTTTACAAAGAAAATTATTTTGGCCTAAATTCCTCCCCAACTTTTGTGACTGATCCAAAAAAAATGCATGTGCGCAGCACCTGCTGGTTTTTGATTGCAGCCCACCCCCCAAGATTCGCGAGAGCAAATCTCCCAGCTATTTTTAACTTTGATTGTTATGCAAAAAACAGTACCTTATCCTTGAGGAATTCGTAGTTTATTCGCATTGGAAATGCTGCGGAAGAACACATACTCGTTCGGCAAAAGCTCAGTGCAATGCTCATTACGCTAGCGCTATCCCGAAAGTGATCGGGAGAGCGCGAGAAGGGGGGAGCCACGTGACCTTCCAGTCAAAATACCGTTGACCGTAATAATTTTTCTGTGCTTTAATTCCAATTGAAATGATGAGTACTCGGCTCGTAATGAAAAGCTTTAAATGCATGTTAGTTTAAAGCGTTGAATAATAAAATTTTAAAACCCTAAACCTAATCCACCCATTTCTTTCATCAATAGACGGACTTCAGGTACTTCACGCGTTTTCATTTCTGTAAATTTAAGGAATTGATACCTGTCTGTTTCATGTGTTCTGTAGTATGCATAAGCGTAATCAAAAGGGGCGAGTAGACCATTTTTTAAAGCGTCTTGTAGAATGGATTCTAATTTATTCCACTGTTCGTTATTCATGTGATAAAGTAACTGTGTCATGAGATACCCTGTTTTCATATAATCAGGATATCCCTTTTGCAATATTAAGGCAACAAATTCATCTAAATTAGCAGTAGAATTTTGAAGGAATTTCTGATAATATTTTTTTCTATTAATCGTGTCATTGCCCCATATAGCTATTGAATCTTCAGCAAATCGGAGCCATTTTTGATCTGTTGCATCAATTTGTTGTAAGCGTGTTATCCAATCCTGATCTAAAGAAGATATATCAACTTTCCGTTGATCATCATCTATTTTTTTCTTCTCTTCTTCTGAAAGAAAATCAAAGGCTTTTTCGGCAATTACATAATAATAAATATACTGAGCATCATTACTTAGTTTACATGATCTGATAAGGGTTGCATAGGCCTGTTCTTGTTCTCCAATAGAAGCTAAAGCAAATGCCCAATAATATAGATCTATTGATTTATATAGTTCGCCATATGTTTTGTCCACCGCATCAAAAATGATATTTGCTTCCTCATACCTTTCGGCAACAATAAATTTATTGGCAGTAGCAATAAGGTTGTTGTACTTGATATGGTCTTGCGCAAAAACAGAGTTGGTCAAGAGAAACAAGATTATAAATGGGAGAAGTTTTTTAGGAAGTATTGATTGATTAATAATAGAACTTTGGCTTGGGAATTTCATAAGTTGAATATTAAGTTTATATAATTATAACGATAATTTGGGAGAAGTTACTCGTTATGATGTGCAAATCAGTGTTTTGCTGGAAAATTGATGACGTTTTTTGCAAAAGTGATAAAAGTCACTTTTGCAACTATTACAAGTCATACTTAGCTTTATGGATTGGGCATACATTTGTAGAAACAATTAAAACAAATCATTATGTCAAATACAATCTCAAATAACGACAGTTTTTTTAATAAATATGAATCGCAACGATATGGCATCATGTCAATTTTATTATTGATTGTTGGCTGTAGTGCAGGAATAGCAGTTGGTTTAGGGGCGCTTACACAAGTTTTTTCATTAATTATTCTATCAATGACAACAATGGCTGCTTTATCTATGATGATAGCACTTGCACCGCTTAAATATATCTTTATTACAAGTGGACTTGCAATTTTTGTTGATATGATTATTATCCTAATCAATTTGATATAATTTTATGGAAATCGGTAACTCTACTGTTTTTTTGTTGACAGATTTTTCCGATCATGCTAGAAATGCATGCATATATGCCATTGATCTTTTTAAAAATCAGGTTAATTATGTTTTGATCAATACTTTTCAAACTAGAGAAGCACAAGTGACATTAATCAATCTGGAAGAGATGGCTTTTGATGAATCAATGTCGAGCCTTGAACAGGAAAAAGACTGGCTTTTGAGAAAATCAAAACAAACTGACCTTTCTATTGAAATTTGTTCTAAAAACGGTCGAATTACGGATGTGATTAATAGCTTAATTCCAAAATATGATGTTGCAGTAGCGGTTGTTGGAACAAAAGGTCGGTCGAATTTAGAAAGTTTACTAATTGGGAGCAATACGAAAAATATTATGCGTCACGTAAAACTTCCCGTTTTATCCATTCCAATCACAGCAGTATTTAATGGAGTTAAACAAGGGGTTGTTGCCAGTGAAATAAAAGCGGTGCTTGGTAAATCTACCGTGAATAGAATTAACAAGTGGAAAGATTTTTTTAATTTGAATCTTAAAGCCGTAACCGTAAGAGGTGGCAATTCGCCGCTTTCGAATCAAGAAATTGCAACAATCGATAAAATCGTTAAACAGTTAGAAATTAAAGATTTTGAAGTCGAAGAAAATGAAAGCGTACCACTTGGATTATGCAAGTTTATTGCTGCACACGACACCGATTTATTGATTTTAATAGCAAAACATACAGGTTTTTTCAACCGTATCTTTCATAGAAGTGTCACGAATGAAATGTTAGGGATCTCATTGATGCCAATATTAATTCTAGAAGACAATTAATTACCAATTAAAATTTTTCAATGCTGGAGGATCCAAAATTGTTATTGTTGATCCTTTTATAGCAATTATTCCATCCGTTTTAAATTCAGAAAGTGTTCTTATCACTGATTCTGTAGCCGTTCCAACTATTGATGCTAAATCGTCTCTGGTTATTGCAATACTAAAACTCTCTTCCTCCGATTTGTATTTATCGTATAATTTCAACAACGCATCCGCTACCCGTTTTCGAACAGAGTCGTAAGCCAAATTCATCAAATCAACTTGTTTGGTTGTGATTGAACCAACCAATAATTCAATAAATTTTTTAGAAACTTCTTTCGAATGATAGAGTAGGTTGATAAAATCTTCTTTCTGAATCATTGTTACCTCTGTGTCTTCAAGTGCAACAGCACTCACTGAATAGTCTGTATGTTGAATCATTTCTTTGAAACCGAAAAAATCTCCGGGCTTGAATAGATTGAGTACGAAGTCTTTCCCATCTAAATTCATTTTAGAAGTTTTTACGCGACCAGAAACAACGAGGTACATATAATTCGGATAATCTCCTTCGTTAAAAATGTGTTCCTTTTTTTTATATTTTTTACTGCGTTTATTGTCGGTTAAAGATGCAATACCACCAACTTGCTCTAAAAACGAATCAAGACCTGCTTGACCAGGTTCAAAATCTGCAGAAAATTGTTCTATTCTTTTTAATCGACGCTCAATAGCATCTAATAATTCTGTATCGTCAAAAGGTTTTGTGAGATAATCGTCAGCACCCATATTCATACCTTTTCTAAAATCATCTTTTTCAGATTTGGCAGTGAGAAAAATAAATGGAATACTTGCCGTTTTTTCATCTTTTCCAATCATGTATAAAACACCGTATCCATCCAATTCAGGCATCATAATGTCGCATAGAATTAAATCAGGCATCTCTTTTTTGATGAGGTTTACTCCCTTTTTGCCGTTTTCAGCAGTGACAACTTCATAATTCGCTAGTTCAAGAATCTCTGCGATATTCTCTCGAACTTCATCATTATCTTCTATTAGGGCTATTTTCTTTGTCATATCTATGCTTGTATTGGAATTTTAATAGTGAAAGTTGAGCCTTTATTTTCTGCACTCTCAAAAGTGATTTGGCCATTTAACATATGCGCGTATTTACTCACAATTTGTAATCCTAATCCTGTTCCTTTTATATTGACGGCGTTACTAGCTCTGAAAAATCGACTGAAGAGTTGCACTTGCTCTTCTTCAGGAATACCTATACCTTGGTCTCTAACTTCAATTTTGAGGAAACCGTCTCGCAAAGCTGCAGAAATAATAATTTCCCCGTCCTCTAACGAATACTTAATCGCATTTGAAAGTAAATTATAACAAATGTTTTTTAGAATATTAGGATCAGACTTAACTTCTTTAAAGTCATCTTCAATTTGAATGAGAATTGTCTGTTCCTCATTTTTAATGCTGCTCATTTCTTCAACAATCTCGAAAAGAAATTCATTAAAATCAAAAGCAATAATTTTTATCGGTGTTTCTTGTGTCTCTAATTTATCAACGGATAAGAAATCATTTAAAATTTCAGTTAAACCGCGTACAGATTTTTTAATCCGCTCTGTATGTTTCTTAGCCTTCTCCATTTCACCAATCTCCTGATATTTTTCAACTAATGAATTGGATGAAAGTATCGTACTTAAAGGTGTTCTGAATTCGTGAGATGCCATCGATACAAATCGTGACTTCATCTCATTTAATTCTTTTTCCTTCTCCAAAGCTTCCGATTGCTGAATAGAAATTCTTTTCTGTGCTGAAATATTTTGCTCAACAACAAGAATTCTATCTACATTGGCATCACTGTCTTTTAATGGAACAGCGCTAATTTTATAAAACTCATTCTTGTAAACGATTTCAAACTCTTTGGGATGACCTTCGAATACGGAAAGGAGTGATTCTTTAATTTTTGGACGAATTTCACTAGATATTTTATCTAAATAATTCGTACCAATTAATTTCTCACTCTTAATCCCTAGCTGGAATAATTCCTTGCCATCTACAAAAATGTAGTTCAAATCTTTATCAAAAACATTAATTGTTCCGTTGGGAAAGTTTCTCGCAATCGCACTATATAATTCTTGACTTTTCTCAACTTGTTTGGTCCGCTCTTCAACTTTTAATTCAAGGTTTTTATTTAGCCCAATTATTTCTTTTTCGTGTTGAACACGTGTTGATATGTCTGTAACAAGTGCTGATACAAAAGTTTCATCATTAATATCTACATGATTTAAACTGATTTCAACGTAAAACTTTGTATTGTCTTTTCTAAGTGCTTTCAAATTCATTCCCTCCCCCATAGACCTTTTTTTAGGGCTACTATGAAAGTTTTCTCGCAATTTTACATGCTTCGCTTTAATATCTTTTGGAATAAGATCTTCAATGGTTAGACCAATGATTTCTTTATCTTCGTACCTAAATAATTCATGTAAACGAGGATTGGCCAATACTATAATACCTTTCTTATTTACAACTAGAAATCCTTCTTCTATTGATTCAAATAAAATTTGATAAATGGGAGCGGCAAGTTGCGAATCAAATGTGTCCAAAATAATTATTTAAGCTGATTAATATCATGGTAAAAATAACAAGAAAATTAGAAATTTGTACTGTAAATTAAGGTTATGAATATATGTTTCCATTGTCACGACAATTGTGTTGAAGAAATTCAATTTGATGAACATGTATTTTGTTGTGTCGGGTGCAAAACTGTATATGAAATATTGCAAGGAAATACGTTGTCTAATTTTTATAAGATAGACGATGAAGCGGGAGTGAGACCTAATGCAGAAATAAAAGGTCGTTTTGATTATCTCGACCTGGCAGAGTTTCAATCTAAATTGATTGTTTTCCAAGACGGAAGCATCACAAAAATTAAACTTTTCTTACCTCAAATTCATTGTAGTTCTTGTTTGTGGCTATTGGAACGATTGCATAAGATAAACCCAGGTGTCATTCAAAGTCAAGTCAAGTTTGTAGAGAAAGAAGTAAGTATAACTTATGATGCCGATAAAATATCAATGCGCCAATTGGCTGAATTATTGGCTACAATTGGCTATTCGCCAAGTATCACACTAAAAGAGTTTGATAAGAAAGAGAAGAATCAAATGAATAAAAAATTGGTCCAACAAATTGGTGTGGCTGGTTTTTGTTTTGGAAATATCATGCTCTTGAGTTTTCCTGAGTATTTAGGAATCAATAGGGGAGATCAGAATTTTATTAGCCTATTCAATGGTCTTAATTTAGTATTGTCATTGCCTGTATTAATATATGGAGCAAAGGATTATTTAATTTCAGCGTATAGCGCAATTCGTTCGAAACGGATCAATATTGATGTGCCGATTTCCTTGGGGATTTTATCACTTTATTCACAGTCTTTATACGAAGTTGTTTCTGGAACAGGAGCTGGTTATTTTGATTCGTTTGCTGGTTTAATCTTTTTCTTACTCATCGGTAAGTGGTTTCAACAACAAACTTATAGGGCGATTAATTTTGAGCGAGATTATGAATCATACTTCCCCATTTCAGTGACCAAAGTAGTCAATAATAAAGAGGAAATTATTCCACTTAAATCCGTTCAAATTGGTGATGAATTAATGATTCGAAACGGAGAAATTATTCCTGCGGATGGCATTCTTAAATCAAAATCTGCGAAAATTGACTATAGTTTTGTCTCCGGAGAAGCTGATTTAATTGATAAGTTTTCGGGCGATCAACTCTTTGCAGGTGGAAGACTTTCCGGTTTGGCCATTCGAATGGAGATTTCGAAACAGGTTGAAAACAGCTATTTGACAGAACTGTGGAATAATCCAATTTTTAATAAAAAGGAAACAGGTGCAAATTTAACGGATACGATCAGTAAATACTTTACATGGGCCATCCTTGGATTAGCAATTTTATCGGGTGGTTTTTGGATGATTAGAGATTCGTCTCAAGCTTTGTTTGTTATGATATCGATACTTATCGTTGCATGTCCTTGCGCTTTGGCATTATCTGCACCATTTACTTTTGGGAATGCAATTCGAATTCTTGGAAGGAAACATTTTTACATGAGAAATGTTGAGGTGATTGAGACTATGAACGAAATTGATACGGTTGTTTTAGATAAAACTGGAACGATTACTGAAAATGAAAAAAGTGAATTGGTTTGGGAAGGCGAAGAATTGAGTGAAATACAAAAAAGTGTAATCGCATCAATTGTTCGACAATCTGCTCACCCAATGAGTAGAAAGATAGCTGCAATTTTAAAAGATAATGCACTTGTTGAATTAATAAAACATAACGAGGTTGCAGGCAGTGGTATCACAGCCGAATTGCAAGGGGAGGTATGGAAAGTTGGTAGTTATAAATTGGTTGATCTTTCTGATAGTCCTAAACAATCCTCCGTTTATATTCAATGCAACGGCACAGTACTTGGACGTTTTGTTTTCCATTCGAGCTATAGAAAAGGAATGCGTGAAATGTTTATGACTTTAGGTGAGAAATATGAGATTCATGTCCTTTCAGGTGACAATGATGCTGAAACCGAACGTTTAACGGAATTAATTCCCAATAATGCCTCCTTGAATTTTAATTGCCAACCGAATGATAAATTAGTTTTCATTGAGAATTTACAGAAGAAAGGTAAAAAAACAATGATGATTGGCGATGGTTTGAATGATGCTGGTGCATTAAGACAGGCTGATGTTGGTATCTCAATTGTTGATGATATTTATGCTTTTAGTCCTGCTTCTGATGCAATTCTGAAAGGTGATAATTTGATTAAATTGAATAATTATTTCGACTTCGCAAAATACAGTATTCGCGTAGTAAGATACAGTTATATCTTTTCGTTTGCTTACAATATAGTTGGATTAAGTTTTGCTATATCTGGGAATTTAACACCTTTAGTCGCTGCTATTTTAATGCCTTTGAGCTCGATAAGTGTTGTGATTTTAGTAACGCTGCTCACCAACTTAAAGGGTCGCGTGTTTTTAAAAGATAAAAATAATTAGGAATGATAAGTTTTACTTTGGCCCGTGTTATTCATGTTCTAGCCGTTATCCTTTGGATAGGTGGCGTCGCAATGGTAACCACAGTGATAATTCCTGCAGTTAAAAAACTTAAGTCTCCTGAAGAGCAAATCAAAACATTTGAAACGTTAGAAGGACGATTTGCCATTCAAGCTAAAGTCACGACTTTGCTAACTGGATTGTCTGGCTTTTACATGCTTTATGCCATCGATGGTTGGAGTAGGTACTTGGAAATTAAATTTTGGTGGATTCATGCCATGACCTTGGTTTGCATTTTATTTACCCTGGTATTGTATGTTTTAGAACCACTTGTATTGCATAAAATGTTTAAAAAATATGTCCAAAAGAACCCTGAAAAAACATTTTTTTTTATTCAAAAGGCGCATTGGGTTTTATTGTTGCTAAGTCTCATTACCACTGCCGGAGTCGTTGCTGGAAGTCATGGCTGGTTTTGGATAAAATAGGATTTACGTCTATTCTTCTCTTTCAATATTAGAAATTTATTTTGGTGAATGATGCGATTAAAAGCAACATAATATTCATTGGAATGACAAATTATACAACAAAAATAAATATATTTATATTCCTTTTAAAAATGGAAGTGTAAGAAATACAATTGCTTAAGCTTGATTTTGATTGGTGAAATAGCTATGAAAAATGCAGATAGTTGGGTAGGATTAAATATTAATCTCTCGCTATACTTTTGTTTAACTTAACTTTTATTTGATGGTTCAAAACAATTCTTCAAGAAGAAAATTTCTGAAAAAAAATGTTTTAGCAGGTGCTTTTATTGCGGCAGGAGGACCATTATTGTATGCCAATTCTAGTGCAAAAGTGAAACTTCCAACTCCTTTTAAAACTGCAGAAAATTATAATGAGATTGATTGGGATGCCGTTCGATCTGCTTTCCTTTTTGATGAAGATAAAAATTATTTTAATGTAGCCAGTCTTGGGCCTTCACCTAGAAGTGTGATTGACACCATTTGTAACACCATGCGTGACCTTGAAACAATTTGTTCACACGGTCATCACATGACTGAAAATACGCACTTAGAAATTGCTAAGTTTTTAAATGTGGAGGCGAATGAAATAGCGATTACACGGAATGCTACTGAAGGCATGAATATTATGGCTAAAATGTTAAGGTTAAAAGCTGGTGATGAGGTTATTTTGACAAAAGAAGAGCATGTTGGCGGTGCTGCACCATGGTTAGCATTACAAGAAAATATTGGAATTAAAGTTGTTTTGGTTGATATGGATTATAGCGGAGAGACGAATCTTAAGCGAATAACGGATAAAGTAACCAGCAAAACAAAAGCTATAATGTTTTCACATATCACTTGTACAACAGGTATGCGTTTACCTGTAAAAGAAATCGCTGCGTTTTGTCGGAAAAATAATATCTATTCATGTGTAGATGGTGCGCAAGCTTTAGGTATGTTTCCTATTGATTTGACCGATTTAGATCCAGATTTTTATACGGCTAGTGGTCATAAATGGCTTTTAGGACCAAAAGGAACAGGTGTATTGTACATCAGAACGGAATTGATTAAGAAATTAAAACCTGTCTTTACAGGTGCGTATACGGTGAGTGATTTCGATTTACAAGAAATGACTTTTACCAATGTTTTTTCCGCGCAAAGAGAAGAATATGGGACTAGAAATACATCCATTATTTTGGGGATTGAAACTGCAATTGAATTTATCTCAACCATTGGAATTGAAAATGTAGGTAGACGAGGTCTCGAATTTGCAACCTACTTCCGACAAAAAATTAAAGATCTAGAAAAAGTAGAAATTCTTACGCCTGAAAATCCAGCATTCGCGGCGTCGATTATCACTATTCGAATTGCAGGAGTTGATAATTTAGAACTCAATATGAAAATAAGTGTCGATCATGGAATTCGATTAAGAGGAATTTATGAAAATGATATCAATGGAATTCGAATTTCATTCTGTGTTTTTAATACTTATAAAGAAGTTGATAATTTGGTGAAGGTAATTAGAGAGGTCGCTAGTTAAGTCGATAAAAAGTATCTATAAAATTTCATTTTGGCATATTTCTTAAATTTGGTATACGCTAATAAATGAGGTGTGTGTTGTTCTAATGAAACCTAATATAGATAAAATAACTGCAGATAAAATCTGGATATTTCCTTTGCTTTTTGGAATAGTTGGTGGTTTATTCGGTTTGATTTTACGTTATGCTTTTACAGGGGCTCTCGCAGGATTCTCCATGGTATCAGCTAGCCATTTTTTTCTGTTTACATTTTCAATACTTTGGAGCCTTTTTTGTTTGGATGTTTACCGTTTTGTTGGCAAAGGCTGGAATTTTTTTAGCAAAAAAACAATTCTATCTCCTTGTCATAAGTTTGATTTTGTTGTATGCACATTCATTAGATTTTAATTTTGACCATTGGTTAATTCAATTCTGTGGAACATTAGGTTCATAGGGATTGTTCCTCTTGATTTTAAAATTCTTTAATCAATTCTATCAACTGAATCACGGTTATAAATTTGTGTATTTCGGAATCATAGCTATTGGTATGATGAATATTTTAGGGAGCATTCCTGCCATTGCGAATTTGGCTGTCGAAAATCGATTCATTTTGATCGCTTGGCTACACTTATTGTTTTTAGGTTTGTATACACCATTTATTTGGCTTTCATTACCATCGCAGCGTAAAATGATATGGTGGATTTATGGTATAGCATTTATCATTTCTGAGAGTGCGCTAATCTTTCCTGGGGTATTTACAAAACTCACGTCCTTACCAATTATGTGGGTGCTGTTTTATGCTTATTTGATGATCTTTTTGTGTCTTTGTTGGGTGCATTTGTCCAATCTTTTATTTAAGAAGCATGGCATCTGACTTGTATAAGTACTCAATCTATTATGTGGTTTAATTGAGTGAACTGTGCCGAAGAATATTTATATTTGGTTCAAACACTTATCTTATAAAAATACAGGAAAATATAGTATTGTCGGATCCTTTAAAAAATAAAGGAACGTGCGATTCAATTATTCAATCAATCCTTTGGTTTTTACTTATGTTGTTGCCAGTTGTTGGACATTCGCAAACTGATTTTATTCAATCGAATGAAACCTTTGTGCAAGGAACAGTAATGCATTTAAAAGATAATCAACCAATGCCTTTTGTTCGCATCTATAATAAAACCAATCATACCGGTACGATTTCAAATTATGATGGATTTTTTAAAGTAGATATTACTTCAGATAAAGATACCTTGCTCTTTACTTTTATGGGCTATGAAAATCATACGGTCATAGCGGGCGAACTGATAAATAACACTGTTGTATTCATGTCTGAGCAATCTAAATATTTAGGTACCGTAAATATACTGGCTGATAATTCCTTTTTATATGATTTAATTGAAGGTTGTTCTAGTCTTAGAAGAGCCGAAACAAAAATAGCGAAAACATATTTTGGCTTAGAAACCTTTGTAGATGATAAACAGGTTGAATTATTAGAGTGTTATTATAATGGTTTTTATACGGGATATGAGGTTACAGGACTTGAATTAAAAAAGGGACGCTCGGCCTTAAATGTTGCCAATGATATACTTTTTCTCTCTCTCGATATTTCAAAAGCATTTTATAAACATAAATTATTTGAATGGAATGGGGACCTTTTTCCACATAGTCCGTTCGAATTTAGAAAACGAAAACTAAAAAAAGTTTATGATTTAACCCTTGCATCAAAATATAGAGATGAGCAATTAAGAACAATTTACGTGATTCAATTTGATACCAAATCGAATCCTGAGATATACTTCGACGGAAAGGTTTGGATTGATTCTTTATCGAATCAAATTCTAAAAGTTGAACTTGAGATTGACAATGCAAAAACCTATCCTTTTTCTGATAATTGGAGTCAATATGCTTATGAAAATATTAATATGCGGATTACTAAAACATTCGAACAGACTGTAAATGGAATTGTGTTAAACGCTGTTTACTTTGATTATGATTTGAATTATAAAATCAACCAGAAATTAACCGAAACTGTCTCACGTTCCACGCGGTCTGTATTGCAAGTTTTTGATTATGACGATGTTTTTGTATTGCCATTCTTTTATTATCCAACTTCAGTATCTGACTATAGAAAAATAAGTGCCGCGACTTATGATTCTTATTTTTGGAAGAATTATAGTGAGTTCCGTTTGAACAATGAAGACAAACGGAATGAGGAGTTTTTTCATACGGCTGATTTTACGAGTGAATCTCTTTTTAATACGCGAAGGATTGCTAAGAAAAGTTCGCATATTTTTGAAAGTGAATATGTTTTTTGGGATGAGAAGCGAATCTTTTTTGCGAAAAACTTGGGAGATAATAATTCGAATGTTCAATATGTTAAAGCAGGTATGCCAACTACGCTAAATTATAATTTAGATGTTCAAATATATGTTGATATTGTTGAGTTGACAGATACATTTTATGTTCGATCTGAGACTGTTTTTAATCCCTTTGAGACTTACTATAATGGTATCGTCACCGAAAAAACACATGTTTTTATCAATACTTATTTTGACTTAATTGAAATTCATAGAAGGATACTAATGGAAGAAATAGCGGAAGTGGGGCAAGATATTGCTGCAATTCAGGCTCTCTACAACAGTAGAATGGAGATAATGGCCTATGAATCGGATAAGTATCTAAAAGAAGTTAATCGTGGTGAAGATGAAGTGGCAATGGAGGAATGGAATGCATTTATCTGGGAAAAACTGAAAATTAACAATCTTAAAATTTTCAGTCTAGATGTTGAAGCGGAAGATGTTGAGCATGATTAATTTATATTTACTTCTAACAATCTCAAATATGAAAAAAAGTATTTCCTATTATATCATTCTATTCGTACTTAAATTAAAGGGATTGAAGAAAGATTTCAGTCAAGATCCCATAGATTATAAAAAGATAAGGAAACAAGATGTTCACGATCCGAAAGGTAAATTTTTTAGTCAGTCTAATATTGAAAGTTTTAATATTTTAAAGTCTAAAATTACAGCAGTTAATAAACCTGAATCTAATCGATTATTGATCTTTATTCACGGTGGTGCATTCATTTCGGGTCCTTCACAGCACCATTGGGATAGCATTAAAACACTGCACCAACAAACGAATCAAAATATCTGGTTGTGTGATTATCCAAAAGCTCCCGAACATCAGATTGAAGAAATATCTTTAAATATTGACGCGGTTTATAAGCAAGCATTGGAGAAATATTCAGCGCAAAACATAAAACTTATGGGCGATTCTGTAGGTGGAACATTAATTGCGACTTTGACCCAAAGGTTGGTTTTGAATCAAGTTGAATTACCATCAAAAATTATATTAGTTTCTCCCGTAATGGACGCCTCCCTTAAAAATCTTGAGATTCTAAAAGTCGATGCTGTCGACCCAATGTTATCAAAAAAAGGTGTTTTAAGTGCTAAGAAAATGTGTGCTGGAGAACTTGATTTAAAGCATCCTATTATTTCGCCGCTCTTTGGCAGTTTTATTGGTATTCCTCGAACGGTTTTATATATGGCTGAAAACGATATCACCTATCCTGATCAAAAAAGAGCGGTTATTAAAATGAAAGAGGCAAAAGTCGTTTTAATAACAGTCTTAGGCGAAGGAATGCCACATGTTTGGCCATTTTTGCCAGTAATGAAAGAAGCTAAAATAGCTTTAAACGCAATCATTAAAGAATTGAATGATTAAAGATCTATTTGATTTATCGCTTCATCATTTCGATCAAAGTGTTGAATAATTGATAGATAGGTCGATTAAAGTGATAATTATATATATTTAATCAAATAAACTGGTTGCAGATATGAAAGGAACCGTCATTATATTAATTGATAACCTTGTATATTTTATTTGTAGGGTTTGATAATAGAACTAAAAAATCATAAATGAAGAATTTCGATTGGACAAAATTTTCTAAACGTATATATCTTAAAAGCGATTTAAAAACAGTTTACAACGTCTGGACTAAAAGTGCAGAACTAGAAAAATGGTTTTTATCTAAGGCTGTTTTTTTAACGAATGATAGGAAAGAAATTCTACCTACAGAAAACGTAGATGCAGGATGTATTTATAGATGGAATTGGTTTGCTCAGAATGCTTTTGAGGAAGGTAAAATAATCAAGGCGAATGGAACTGATAGTTTGACTTTTACTTTTGCTGGTACCTGCAGTGTAGAAGTGCAATTGACTCAAGTCGAAAATCAAATATTGGTCGAACTTGTACAAAGCCAAATTCCTTCGGATGATAGTTCAAAAGAAAATATTAGATTAGGCTGTGCTTTTGGATGGTCTTTCTATTTATTGAATTTAAAATCAATTTTAGAAGGTGGCATAGATTTGCGAAATAAAGACACATCGCTTATTGGTGTGGTTAACAATTAAATTATGGAATTTGAGATCATTATAACAGATCGATTGAAATTGAGAAAATTCGACCCGGAGGTTTTTACTTATATCTATGAAGAATTATCAAAGGAGGATCAAATGAAATACCTCGGATTTACAACAAAAGAGGAATTAGCAAAGGATCGAAAGAAATATGATGGCGGCCTTTGGACACACAATAAGAAGATCTTATATTTTCAATTACTCGATCTTAAAAATAATGAAATAATAGGGTGGTGTGGTTATCATACTTGGTATACAGATCATAGTAGAGCTGAAATTGGTTATGGATTATTCCGTGATGAATATAAACGTTTGGGTTTAATGACCGAAGCGCTAATTCCAATTATTAATTACGGATTTAATCAAATGAATTTGAATAGAATTGAAGCCTTTGCAGCTCCTGAAAATGCGGGTTCAATTCGATTGTTAAAAAAGTTTGGCTTTATAAAAGAAGGTTTATTGCGCGAACATTATAGAAACGAAGTTGATCCAGAAGACTCAGCTGTTTATTCTTTACTTAAAAGCGAATACACAAATAATAAAAAGTAAATCTAGACGCTCCTGACATATAGCTGTCATTCGTACCCAATATATTTGAAGTATTAAAGGAATAAAAATCTGTTTTAGACAATATATATTAGTTAAATATCAATTCATTAACCAATAACTTTCATCCTCATGAAGCACGAATGGCGCAAAAAAGAAAAAGCAATATATCTACCAAAAGCGCAACCAGAGATTATTGATATACCAGCTTTCAAATTCATTACAATAGAAGGGGAGGGCAATCCTAACGATCCTGCCTTTGGAGATTATATTGGAGCTTTGTATCCCGTTGCATATGCCATTAAAATGACACTTAAAAAGTTAGAATTTAAACCTGAAGGTTATAATGATTATACGGTTTATCCGCTTGAAGGTGTTTGGGATATTAACGATGAAGCCAAAAAGAATTTTAGTGGCACGCTCAATAAAGATGATTTGGTTTTTAAGCTGATGATTCGTCAACCAAATTTCATCACGGAATCATTCTTCCAAGAAATGCACGATTTAGCCATTAATAAAAGTGACAATCTATTGGTGAAACAAGTGAAGTTTGAAACCATAACAGAAGGTCAATGCATTCAAATGCTGCATATTGGTAGTTACGATAACGAATCTGAAACATTTGCATTAATGGAGGATTATGCGGCTAGGCAAGGAGTCAAAAGAAAATCAAAAATTCATCGTGAGATTTATTTGTCGGATTTTAGAAAAGTAGCGCAAGACAAATTAAAAACAGTATTGCGATTCGAATTGGAGGATTAAATTGAGCCGTCAAACTAAAGGAAATACATTATTAAATAAATTAATTCTATGTTCTAGCTATATTAGACAGATGGAAAAAGGAATAAATCATTTCGAGCAAAAAGCACCAATAAGGTCAATAAAATTATTTTCTTTGTTATTTATCGGGACGTTATTATTTTTTCTTTTAAGTTGCGATAGCAAGTATTCTTTTTCGGATATCTCTCGATTTAATATGGTTGAAAATGCTATGGAAGATGGTGAGGAAATTAAATTATTATACACCAGTCGCGCGCCTGATGATAATAAGGATTTAGATTATTTTATCCATTTCATAGTCGTGTCTCAAAAAACAGGTGATACCGTGAACATCCTCTCTACTTTTAATAATTACATCACAAATGACGATATAAATAAGATCTATAATTTTATTGATAAGGATAATTATGTAAGCAAGTTAATGATGCAGGACTTTGAGTCGAAAGAAGGACTTCAAACGTTGGGTAATTTAGATGATTTAGAAAGTGTGGACTATTCGAAAATAAGGAAAGTAGCAAGGGATAGTGATTTCGATTATATCGCAAATAATAACCACCCGAGTATTATCGGCTCTATTGCGGTAACGAGTAAGATAAAGTAGTCAAAATACTAGTCCTCACAATCACAATACTCTCCATCTGCAGTAGATATTTGATCTGTGCAAGCTGTCTCCCCCATAATTTCATATTTTGAATCACCGTTTGCAGTCTTAGCTATACATGTTGTTTCGCCTTTATCGCAGCTACTAATTAAAACGAATAAAGAAACAACAGTGAAAAATTTAATACCTAATTTCATATATTGTATTTTTTTTAATTTGAACATTAGATATAACTGTCTAATTTGAAGTTTATTGTGTGTCGAATCACCAATTATGAAAACCATAAGATTAATATTGTTTATCGCATTCACTTGTTTAAGCCTTTTCTCTTGCAGTAGCTGGTCGAATAAAAAGGAAGAAGTAGCTGGTGAACTTATTCAAGGTGAACTTTACTTTAAATTAATTGATTTTGGAAGCTATTACGGTTTTTCGGATGATATAATTGAAGAATTTGAAAATTATGTGGATAGTTTGACGAAAGTTGACGTAATCTCAGATAATGATCGATATGTGCGTGATTTTACTGAAATACTAAAACAAAATGATTTAATTTATTTGCCTTATTTTAATCTAAAAGTTGATTCAATTCATAAGGTAAAGGTTTATTTAAGTGAAAAAGAATACAAGAAAATTCAGCAGTATAATCACCAAGAATTAATCAACGAAAATCAGAAAGTGACCATTCGTTTAAAAGGCGAATATGTCCATGATGACATCGTAAAATGCACAGAGATTATATCGACTGACAAAGTTGAAGGCAAAACATATTGGAGAAAATAGGATAGCTTGATAAAAAATCTTTTCTTTAAACAAAAAAATAAAGCAATGCTTTTGATGGACCCTATTGATAGTTTTAAAAAATATTTGACGGAAAATTTTTCCATCAGTGAAACTACATGGGCTTTAATTCATCCTTTACTAAAGGAGAAACGTATCAACAAAAACACCTTTATTGTTGAAGAGAATCAAACCTATTCAAAAGAGTTGTTTTTAGTCTCAGGTATTGTTCGACTTTTTTATTTAGATAGTGATGGTAATGAAATAAACATTGCTTTTTATAGGGGGATTGAAATATTACCACCTTATTTCACGCGAAATCTAAATGGTAAACACAGTTGTCATATCGAAGCGTTAAGTGATGTCGTTCTCGTTGAATTTGAAGCAGAATCGTTCAGCAAACTAATTCGATCCAACGCAGAAGTGCAGCACTTCGCCACCCAGGCAGTTGAAAAAGAATTGAGATACAAAGTCGAACGTGAGAAATTGTATTTATCACAGAATGCTCAGACGCGTTTGGCAGATTTTAGAAGTCGGTATAAAGGACTCGAAAATGAAATCCCTCATTATCATATTGCGTCCTATCTCGGTATATCTCCTGTTTCGTTAAGTCGATTGCGGAAAGATTCCTAACTTTTCTCTTTTATTAACAAATGTTAATACACAGGTTTTTCGGAAGCCTTTAATTTGTTCCTTCAAATTGAAGAATGAAAAAAATATTGCTATTTTCCATGAGTATTTTAAATTTATCACTTGCTATGAGCCAGAATTTTAATCAGCTTAAAACATATTTAGACGATAAAATTACGGGTAAAAAATCTCCAGGTGTTCAGTTTCTTATAGCTGATTCAACAGGTATACTTTTCGACTATAATAGCGGTTTCGCTGATATTGAAAAACAAATTCCAGTTGATGCGAATACCGAGTTTAAAATGTATTCTGCAACAAAGTTAATGACGATGATTGGTATCATGCAATTGGTAGAGCAGGGGAAGATTAATTTAGACGATCCAGCGGCAAAATATACCAAGATTAAATATGCTGATGATATTACCGTTCGAAAAATATTGAATCATACTGCAGGATTCAGTCGCAACCCTTTCATTAAAGAAATTCATTTGGTAGAAGAGGATACGAATTTTAATTATGCCGAATTTATGGATTATGCCTTACCGCATTACAATAAAATCATTTATAAAACGGGTAAAAAAAATAGCTATTCTAATTATGGTTATTTGGTGCTGAGTGAAATTGTAGCAAATGTTTCAGGAATGGAATATGAAGCTTATATTGATCAATATATAACAGCTGAATTGGGGTTGATAGAAGAAGATAATATAGGATTTAAATATACCGATCAAACGGCAAAAGGCTATCAAAAAAGACGCACCTTAACACATTGGGCATATTCAGTAATGGTGGACAAGGATAAGTATTATGCTCATAAATCAAAAGATTGGCAAGGATATAAAGATCTATATATGCGAGGACTTGGATTCGGAGGGGGGATTGCAAATGCTCGAGCGGTTGCAGCGCTAATGCAAAATCTTATGAATCACGGAATATTAGAGGCGAGTACTTTGGAAGAGACTTTCAAAAGGCAAATATATAATTCGAATAAAACGAGTAAGCAAACCTTAGGTTGGTGGCATGCCGAGGTTGATAGTCGACAAAGTTTTTATCATCCAGGTGGTGGCGGTGGTTATTCATGTGAGGTTCGAATTTATCCCAAAAAAGGTCAAGTAAGGGTGATGATGATGAACAAAACACAAACAATTGGAGATTTAAAGATGTTTGCTAAAATTGATAAGCTTTGGTTGAATGAGGAATAAGGAGTAGTGTCTAGCTTTTAATTTTTTCATAAATTAGTGAGATCATGAAAGCTATCTTAATTATTTTCATATTCTCAATCATTGTATTCGGTTGTAAGAAGAATAAAATTGTGGACGACTTAAGTCCAGGATTAATCGAGAATAAGACGTTTAACTCAACTGTATTGATTGATGGACACGAATATGATGGTACAATCTTTCGGAATTGTGTATTCGAACTCATAGAAGGTGACGGATTGCAAATTCGAGATGTAGATAATTTAATTATCGAAAATTGTACTTTCAGGAATATCTCAGAAGATGCCATTCGTTTCAGGAATAGTGGCACATCGAATGGGGTGCAAATTATTAATAATTTAATTTTTAATATTGAGGAGAATGGCATTCTGGCACCAGAAAATCATATCAACACCATCATTCATGGGAATACCATTCACAATATTGCAACGAATAATACATCTAGTCAATTTGGTGCTCCACATCATGGCATCTATTTTCAAGGTTTTAATGTGCTAATCACAGAGAATCTTATTTACAATATCATCAATTCCGAAGGTAATGGAATTAGCATTCGAACCTATGGTGAGATTTCTAAGAATAAAATTTTCTTAGCTAAGGATCATGGGATTAGTTATTTTTCAGACCATCCAGGAAATGGTGAGCAATTATTAATTGAGAACAATATCATTTATGACAATGGTAAAAGAGGAATCAATTTAGCAAGTAATGGCGAAACAGGGAATCATATTGGTAATGTATTAATTCGTTTCAATACGCTTTTGACGAACACTGAATCGCCTATCGGTATAAATGATGAGTTAACTGGTGTTACATTTGATATTATCGCCAATATTGCCATTCGAACGGATGGAGGTGAAACCTATATTTATAGTACACTACCATACAATGAAACGCATAATATTTTCGATACCGGGGATATTGGGTTTGCGGATTTTTCGCAAAGAAATTTACATATTATCGAATCGTCTAGCGCGGTAAATGCTGGAGAAGGATTAATTGATTTTCCTTTGAATGATTTTGACGGCGAGTCTCGAACTGAAGTAGGTTTAGATGCTGGAGCTGATGAATTGCATTGATCGATAAGACACACATTCATTTGTTTTATTTAAATTGTGGCAGATTAGTAACATGCCGATCAATATAATTTTAAAGATTAAAATCAGAAAATGGAGGGAGATTTCTACAGCACCAAAGCATCCGTTTTACAATATGTCGAATCAGCAAAAGATGTAAATGGGGCCGAATTAATTGAGCAATTAAAGCCAATACTATCAGCAGGATCGAACTTGTTAGAAATTGGTTCTGGTCCAGGTTCAGATTGGGCGATCCTCAATGAAACTTATCAAGTAACCGGTTCTGATTATTCGGTTGAGTTTTTAGATTATTTACAGGAAAATTATCCTGCAGGTGACTTTTTACAATTAAATGCAGCCACTTTAAACACAACCGATACGTTTGATGGTATTTATTCGAACAAAGTCTTACATCATTTAAAAGATGCCGATTTAGTGAGTTCAATTAAAAGGCAAAGTGAAATTTTAAATGAAAACGGAATTATTTGTCATTCCTTTTGGAAAGGGAGTGGGGATGAATATTTTAAAGAAATGTATGTCAACTATCATCTTGAAGAGGAGTTGAAAAGTTTATTTGGCAAGTATTTTGATATCGTTTCCATAAGTGCTTATGAAGAATTCGAAGCAGGTGATTCTTTGCTTGTGTTAGGAAAGAAAAAGGAATAAAATATTAAACATTTGAAGTAACTTTTATGAGTAAAAAATTGGCAGTAATTCTAGGCTTAATTTTAAGTCTACAATCATTCGGACAATCAACAGTTAAAGTGCGCGTTATACCAGGTAAACTACAATCTAAAACGCAAATTTTAAAACCAATTGAAAATGATCAATGGGTTTATGAGGAGTATTCATATTTCAAACAAGTTTATTGGTTGATCGATCAGGATACTTTGACAGAGCAGTCTGAAGGTTATTTTAAGAGCCCTGACTTATCTATCAATACAAATGAAAGCTTTCAATCAATGGACCCTTGCGATTCGCTTGTCAACGATCTTCTCAATTCAGCCTTGAGCCATCAAACGGCATCCGCATTAGATAAAAAAGCGCGTCTTTTGATTGGTGATAAAAATTCTAAATACCAGCAACATCAGCAAGATAATAGACCAACAGTTGTTGATGAATATCAAAACTGTCACGAAGATTTTCAGTTATTGAATAATAAATGGTACGAAGAGCAAATTGCATTAATAGAATCGATTAAAATTGAAAAAGAAAATCGGTACGCAACAATAAATGCAACGACAAACATTGCTAATGAATTCATGGCCAATTTTTTATCAGAATTTGATCGTTGTGAAATTGATTATAACGCTTTTGCTTTATTGGCGTCAAATCATACGGAGACCTTTTTAACGGCAATCCACCGAATGAGCGAAGATGACTTTTTTGATCTTCAATTAAAGCTTAAAAGGTTACCCGAATCGATTCAAACGGATAAGGCAATAGCTGCATTGAAAAGTGCTGAAATTAAATCGAATCGCAAGAAAAAAATCATTAGGGAGCTGAAGTAAAATAAAGTTCAGGTTTAAAAGGCAATTTTTTAGAGCTTTGAGTTAAATTGTTTTTGTTAACTCAGAGCTTTTCGATGTGTTTTGATCTAGGATAAAAGAACTACTATTTTTCTATTGGTCTAATACGCTATTCTTATTAAAAACAAATTCTTGAAATGATTCGAAAGGTGATGTTTTTTATTTTGCTTGTAGATCAATTAACTACGAGCCATAAAGGCTCTTCTTTTTTTGCTAGACATTGCTAATATTATATAAGAAAACTTATATTTGAGAAATATACCCAAATACCTAACTTTATTATTCAATTACTTTTTAATTAGATTATTGTAAAGGAATTGAAAAAATTAAATTCGAGGATCTATGCGCTCAAACTTAAAAGAAATGAAAACAATTGCTCTAGTTAGTTTTATCCTATTTTCAACTTCATTGTATGGGCAAATATTAAATTCAGGATTTGATAAGTCAGAATATATGGAGACGCTTAAAATTAACCACAAAGCGCATATAGCAGTAGAAGAGTGGGGGGACAATATAACCGTTCCGGATCCAGAAGACTTTGCGTTTACATATCGTTCACCAAGAGTAGCTTTTGATAATATTTGGGATTTATGGATTCATAAAGAAAAGCAAGTTGCCTTAATAGCTGTTCAAGGAAGTGTTCCGACTGGAGCTAGCTTTTTAGCAAATCTTTATCCTGCTATGATACCAGCTACAGGGGAACTTCAACTTGATGAAGATTTTGTATTCAAATATAAATTGGCGGAAAATGAAAATGCTGCTGTACATGTTGGATGGTTAGTCGCAATGGCATATTTATCTGAAACTATTGAGAAAAAGATAGACTCTTGTTATAAAGCAGGGATTAAAGATTTTATACTCACAGGACACAGTCAAGGTGGAGGAATTACATTTTTGTTAACAGCTTATTTAGAACATTTGAAGTTAGCCGGTAAATTACCTCAAGATATTCAGTTCAAAACATATTGTAGTGCTGCTCCAAAGCCAGGTAATTTATATTTTGCTTATGATTATGAAAAAATAAAAGTAGGTGGTTGGGCATACAATGTTGTAAATACTATTGATTGGGTACCAGATGTTCCTTTTTCTATTCAAACTGTTGATGATTTTACTACAATAAACCCCTTTAAAAATGCTAAAACTGAAATAAAAAAAATGAAATTCCCAAAGAATATTGGGTTAAAATATGTTTATAATCAATTAAGTAAACCCGGCTTAAAAGCTCAGAAAAAGTATGAAAAATATTTAGGAGAAATGGTTTCTGAAGCTGTTAAAAAACAAATTCCAAACTTCAATACTCCTTCTTATTATAAATCGAATTATTACGTGAGGACAGGGAATATAATTGTATTACAGCCTGATGAAGATTACCTTAAGATTTATAACAATGACGAGGATAATCTTAATATATGGCAACATCACTTACCGCAGCAGTATCTTTTATTAACGGAAAAGCTAAAGTAAATCTGAACAGCTGAAAAAAAAAATCACAAATCAATTGATTAAATACAATGACTTTTTTCATCTTCAATTAAAGCTTAAAAGGTTACCCGAATCAATTCAAACGGATCAGGCAATAAAAGCATTGAAGAACTCCGAAATCAAATCGAGTCGCAAGAAAAAAATCATTCGGGAGCTGAAGTAAAAGGAGTTTTCTATAGTCTTTAATAAATATAAAAAAAGCCGTTCCTTCAATAAAGGAACGGCTTTTATATTTTCAATATTTACACATGCTCTTCTTGCAGAAAAGCCTGTATACTATATTTATTTCTTTACAACTTTTAATACTTGTTGTTGATCGTTTGCTTGCAAGTTCACAAAGTAAACGCCTTTAGCAAAGTCAGTTAAATTTACTTCAGTTGTATTAAAACCAACACCATTAGATAAAATTGCACCATTAACACTAAGTACTTGGTAAGCAAAGTTACCTTCTGTTGAGATGGTAATCACATCCGACGTTGGATTAGGGTAAACAGAAAATACGATTTCATCATCGTCAAAAAGACCCAACTGTGACTCTAATTTAACTGTTAAACTTCCTGTACAACCTATTTCGTCTTCAACTTCTACAATGTAAACACCTACAGTTAATCCTGTTAAATCTTCAGTATCGTCATAATCTCCAGTGCCATCAATATCCCAATCGAAAGTATAACCTGGTGTTCCACCTGTAACAGTAATGTCTATTTCACCATCATAACCTATGTTTTCTAATGTTGTTACCGCTGTAATCACGATAGGATCCATTACAAAAACGTCAATACTAGCAGAATTTTCACACCCTGTTATTGTATCTAGTCCAATTACAGTATAGGTTGTCATTCCAGCTGGTGGGTAAAAAGGTTCGCCATCAAATATTCCACCATCCCATGTATAAGTGTCAGCACCACTGCTAATTATAACAACGGGTTCACCTTCACAAAAATCTCTTTCTTCACGAATATATGTGGTTATTGTTGGCAATTCAACCACTTCTATTTCAATAGAAAAAGAACATTCATTCTCGTCATCACTTGTAGCAGTGTAGGTTGTAATACCAACAGATTCAGGAGTAAAAGGTTCGTCATTAATTAAACCACCATCCCAAGTTATTGTTCCATCACCTGAAGCAGATGCGGTAAAAGAATCGCCTATACAAACTGTTGTAGTAGAAACTGTTCCAGAGATAGGATCACAAATTTCATCAATTGTAATCTCGCCTAAAGCAGCGTTGTTGTCAGGGAGGTTGTCTTGATTGGTTCCGATATTATAAGATCCTCCAGCGCCGCCGCCACCAGTTCCCCAACCTAAATCCATGTCAACTCCGCCACCGCCAGAGTATCTACCACCAGCACCACCAGCGAAGTCAGTTCCATGACTGCCCATACAACGAATTAATCCGCCGGGAGATCCAAGTCCGTCAGCACCTGCTGAGAACCATCCGCCTCCGCCTCCTGTTCCTTGTGGACCAACTCCAGCTCCACCACCATGGCCATCAATACCTGGTGCGCCATCTGGGTAATCAGGATGCGTCAATGAAGCTGTTCCATCATTGGTCACTGGTGCTCCAGCCCCAGCTGAAGCATGTGAACCGCAACCGCCACCACCGGCAACAATAAATAAGGTGCTCGTTGTTGTGTTTTCAACCCACGAACCGTCACCTCCACTTTTTCGGCCTGTAAAATTGCCTCCTGCATAGAGCGTTAACACATCTCCTGGAGAAACATCAAATTCACCATACATAGTTGCGCCACCACCACTATAACTTTCGGTAACATCTCCACGAGATCCATTTGCTTCAATACTGATTTTTGTAATTCCTGCAGGAACAGTGTAAGTTTCTGTCGCTCCTGTATAAGGATAAATTGTTTGCGAGTTTGCTCCGGATCCGACAATAATTGCCAACCCAAGAAGTAACTTCTTGTACGTTTTTTTCATTTTTAAGTTTTGTTTAAATTTTAACAGAGTTTGTAATAGCCTCAAATATAACCCTTTTAGTACTATATAATACATCGGTTTTATGGATTATTGATTTGTTGGTGCTGTGTGTTGATATATAGCTATTTATGATTAGTAAAATATTTTTTAATAAATTAATAGACAAAAAAAATGGTTATAAATGAATTGTTTGATAGGTAGTTAATTAAAAGTCGAAAGTATACGGACCTGTAACTTATTGTGGGACTAAATTGTTTTATTACTATATGGCCCGATTAATCATCTCGGTAATAATTTTATTCTTTTGTTACGGGGATTTGTTTGCTCAAAAGGAGAAAAGAAACTATCCCAATACAGGTAAAAGATATAAGACTTCAAATTATCCTTCTATTAACCTCTTTTATGGCAAACAATATACGTTGCTAACTTCTAATTTTCAGGACTTCTTTCACGATTCTTTTGACGCTTCTTTTGCAAATAATAATACCATATTGGGTATGTCATTAACAGGGCCAATGACAGCAAGTGCAGGTGATAGGAGCAAAGCAAAACATTTTGATGGGGCTATTGGGTTTTATTATGGAACTACCGATAAATTAATAGTTGCTGATTCTCTTGAATTCCAATTTAATGCTCTGCACTTCAATTTGGCAGTCGGCAAAGACTTGTTCTATTTTTGGAATAATATAGATCTTCCTTTACGAATTGGTATCGACGGTGGACTGACACATTTTAAATGGAATGGAGACCGAAACAGGAATCCATTTTTATGTATAATGGCACAGTCCGAATTCAGGATTGTAATGAAGCAATTTGTGTTTGGTAGTAAATTTGAAATAGGGTATGATATAAGTTCAACTAAATGGAAACCAAAAAAGAAAGGGTTGAGTGCTGATTTGGGGTATCAAAAACATTTTTACTCCTTTCAATTTTCTGTTGGTTATAATTTATTCGAGTTGCCCAGACCTTTATAATTTCTCAGAAATTTTATATTTGAATAATACTTGATTTCGCAATTTAAAATAGCATGAAACAACTAATTATATTTTTCTTACTGCTACCAATATTGGGCTGGTCGCAATTTGCAAAGCCTGAAATTATCGCAGCGAACGGAATTAAATCTGTTGAATTGTGGAAACATCGTGTTGATCCATTAATTGAAGGTGAAAAAACGGTTCGGAAGCTGGCAGAAGCAGCTGAAATTAAAAGAGAAACACCGACAAAAGAACACCTGTCTACATGGTTTTTCAAAGAGAATGGTATGCCTGATTCATGTTGGGTATTTGAGCGAGAAGAAAAACTGAAAAAGACATATATCTATCAATTCGATTCATTAAATCGCCTGGTAGAATTACAAGAAAATAGAAATGATAAATTCGTTTCTAAAGCAAAAGTTGAGACGCTGGCGAATGGGCATATTCTTTATTTAAATTGGAATACATCTTTAAATGATTGGGAAGTCACTTATACTTTAGCAGCAGATAGTTTATTTATTCGTTCGAAAAATGTATCCGATTCTACTGGCTATTATTATGATGACAGACAATCAGGAATAATTGCAAGAGCACGATTTGATGATGGAAAAGTAATGCATCGATATCAGGAACGATGGGTAACGGATAAAGATGGCAGACCGGATAGTGTCTACATCAAGTTTGATCAATTCGATGATACTAGCAAACGTAAATTTATTGGTCGTAGTTTTGATTATAGCTTTAAACTAGATGAAGACGGTAATGTTATTTCTACGTACGAGATGAAATTTCGCAACCTAAATTATTACAAGCGCGGTAATAAGAAGCGTCCATTCGATGAAAAAATGCCTTATGATGATGTTTTGAGGAATTTTATGGGTAAAAATGAATTGATAGAAGAGTCTATTGTTTTTACGGAAGCGCGATTCTCTGGAGTGCATCCAAGACATTATTTGGAATATAAATATACCAAGTATTCGACCGATGAATAGCGAGGATTAATTATAGCCCAATCGAGCTAAGGTTCTTAAATAATACCTATATTCAACGGAACCCAAAATTTACATTACAATGGTCAACTTTAGAAAATTAAACTCCTTATCGGCGTATAATAATACCATTTCCAAAGGATTTATTCTGGCAGGATTGATGAATCTTTCCGTCCTCATTTTTTCGAGATTATTCACAAATACCGTAATACCAAAAACGGATCCTGCAGTCATGTCGAATTTCGGTTTATTGATGATTGTAATTTGGGGATTGACATATATCTCTGTCGCAAAGAATTATCACAAAGTGATTTGGTTGGTAGGCGTATTTGTAGTCGAAAAATTAATTTATGGTATCGTTTGGGTCAACTGGTTACTGAAAAATGATCTTTCCAGCGTCTATGAAAAAGACACAATGGCAGGTATGTTTTTCTCGATGTATGGGGTAAATGATTGGATTTTTTGTTTCTTCTTTTTGGTTGTGTTTATTAAGTTGATCAAGTTGAGTAATAAATAAATAGGCTGATTGTTTGCATTCGAAACTAAGCTATAGTATTATTAACGCATATTTATATGCTATAATCACAAACCTTTAACTTTTTTTAATGCCTGCTCATGATTAAAAAGCGGTAGATTGCATGCGGTTAAAAAGGAATTTATCATTATCCTATGCAATGTGAGATCATTACTACTAATTATAACATTTTGTCAATTCATTTTACCCATTAATGGACAAGTGCTAGAAGATATTGATGAAGTGAATTTATATGATTTATATCGCGCGCACGAAAAAGTTAAAATTCCAGTAGAGAGGATTCTGGGGAACTGGATTGCTGAAGACGAGGAAGATTTTGAAATTCAATTTATCGATGAAGCATTCATGGTTCAACTTATGCCACAAGTTTATATTAATCCTTTTGGGTTTCGTATCGAAAATGACAGTATTGTATCGGTTGGTGTAGCGATGAATTGGCCGCCATATTATTGTTTCTTAACGCTCGATGATGAGGATGTATTGGTGGTGAAGTATTATATTTATGGCGTTGACGAATTCTTAATCTACTATTTTAAGCGAGGAGAGACAAACTGAAAAATTAAATATGAAAACGAATATTATCTACTTGCTCTTTATCTTTTTGATTTCCTGTAATTCGTATGAAGAGTATATGATGGGAGCAAAGGATGTCACTTATTCGAACGATGTAAATTTGAAACGATATACTTTGGATGCCGCATTGCGAAATCCCGAAAAGGTTCAGTTTTTAGATGTCCGTGTATCGATAAAAGATGATACAGACGCCCTTCTAAAACAATTGGATGATAACATAGAGCAATTCATTAACCTTAAAAAACTTACCATACTAGGGAAGAGTGGTAAAAAGAATTATTTTCCAAAAAATATCTTCAAACTAAAGGGCATTGAGTTTTTAGCGATTGCTAATTTTAACGAATTAGATGTCGATGATCTTAACGGATTGAAAGATCTCAAAGAATTGAAATATTTGGCGATTTCAATCTGTGGGCTGTCAGAGTTGCCAACGGTTGTATTAGAATTATCAGCATTACAAGCACTCGATTTGGAAATTAATAATTTATCGGATCTTCCAAAGGATATTGACCAGTTAAAAGAACTATTAACAATAGACTTGACCAATAATTGCCTAAAAAACATTCCTGAAAGTTTGCTGGGCTGTGCCCAATTGCAATGGATAAACATGAGTAATAACGAAGGGAACGATATGCGTGTGCTTGAACCAATGGGGTGGTGCATGAATGAATGTAATAATGCCGAATTGATTGGACAATTTAAGTCCTTGAAAGGAATTGATTTGACTTCGGTGTTTGATACACCGAAGAGTAAGGCGTTAGATGCTAAATTTGTGGATGTGAAAGTGAAATAGTTAGGGACTTAAAATAAATCCTAAATTTTTCTTTGTCTGACCTCCTTCAAATTCCCTCAACCAGATGGATTTTAGACTTAAGTAGGATTAAAAATCACCATTTCGCAATATGTGTACTTTTTTTTGTGTTTTTGGTACATATGTATAAATATATGTGACAAGATGCACCATATAAATATCCTTGATAAATTACCACCAAAAAGAGAGAAGGTAGAAACCATAGAAATACTTAGACAATTAAGTAAATCTTCAAAATCATTAGGGGAATAAAAGGGCATTACTCAGACAATGCCTAATCAGGAAATGCTCATTAACGCTGTAGTATTGCAAGAAGCAAAAGATAGTTCTGAAATTGAAAATATTATTACTACTCAAGATGAATTGTACAAAGCACTAGCGACACAAACAAAAAATGGTACTCAAGTTAAAGAAGTCATAAATTATAGAAAAGCCATTTTCTTAGGGCATGATTTGTTAAAAAAGCAAGAGTTTTTGAAATTACGTGACATAGAGTAGTTACAAAAAACAATAATTCAAAACAATGCAGGTATTAGAAATTTACCTGGCACCGTTTTAAGAAATGACAAAACTGGAGAAATTGTTTATATACCTCCACAACAAAAAGATCAGATCTTAGATTTACTTGCAAATTTTTTAGATCATTTTAATACAAAGCAGGATGATTTTCCGCCATTAATAAATCTTGCATTATCAATTCGAGAGTATTCATCCTTTTTATGACGGTAATGGAAGGACAGGACGAATACTAAATATATTATATTTGATTATCAATGATCTCTTAGATATTCCTATTTTATATTTGAGTTCATACATTAATGAAAATAAAAAAGACTGTTACAGACTTTTGAATCAAGTTAATAAATCCGACGAATGGGAAGAATACATTCTATATATCTTAAAAGCTGTGGAAGTTACTTCAAATAGAACGATTGCTAAAATCAACGCTATAAACAATTTACTCTCACAAACTATCGAAACTGAACAAAATAAGGCCCCAAATATTTATAGAAAGGAATTGATTGAGTTGCTTTTTGAACAACCTTATTCAAAAATTGATTTTGTTGTACAAAAACTAAAAGTTGAAAGAAAAGCCGCGGCAAGATATTTAAACCATTTAGAAAAATTAAAAATTCTAAGTTCTGAGAAAATTGGAAGATAAAAAATTTATGTGAATACAAAGTTATTCGAACTATTAAAAAAAATTGATTGTATCATAATGCGCATTATTTCAAAATTTTAAAAAGAGCGTATTAAAATCCAAATGACAGAAACAAAACGAAATTATTTAAGCATTCAAAATGGAATTAAACTATATCCCATTTAAAGCACTAGGTGAGTCCCAAATGAATCAAATTTTCGGTTTCATTAGTATAGGCGCTGTGCTCTTTTTTACAATTTGGCTGTCAATATTTAGTGAAAAAGCTATTGGGCATTTAGTGGGCGTTATATTGACATTTCTAATAATTTTCTGGTTTAGAAAAATGATACGAACGGTTGAATTCGAGCTTGATAAAATTACAGTTACTTATTTGTACGGAAATAAAAAAAGTATCGCATACCGCCAACTCAAAAAGTTTTATAAAAATGACGAAGGCAGTGGTTTAACTTTTGTTTATGTGATCTTATTTGAAGAAAAAAGGAAACGAAAAAAAATAACTTTTTGGAAAAACGATATTGATAAAGAGGTTTTAAAAATAGAATTGTTATACCTTAAAGAGAAAGATAGACGAGAAAAATAAACTGTTGCGTTATTTTTTTTAAGAATGCATGCAAATATCTATTTAAAATCCCCAGCAACCAAAGGTCACGATCTCTATCTTTAATATCCTGTGGTTTTACGACTTTTAATTCTTCTGCCTATTTATTAAATCTCCATCAAATCCCCCTAAATCTTAATAACCATTCGAAAAATTGACTGCTGCGATTTACATTGAGCAAGTTAGGCTTGTGCATATAAAATCTTCAGAAAATTCATGGCTTCTTATTGAAAGTGAGATGATTAAGTATTGACTTTTTATACATTACAATTTGACATTGTCGAAAAAAATCACCAAGTTTGTATTGGCCTAAAAACTTATATTTATATGAAACTTAATACATTATACTTATTCTGTCTTTTAGGTCCATTCGTTTTTATTCAAAACAGTTATTCTCAAATTGAATTTTTAGTAACGTTAGATCGCACTGTTGGAGAGCATACGATTATAAATAATTTGCCTACGGTTAATTATATTTATTTGGATGCAACTGCCTATGATCAAAACAGTAAGCGGTATATTTTTAGAGGCATTGATTTTAGCGGGGATTTTAGACTCTATTGTATTGACGCAAATACTGGTGTTATACTTTCTTCACCGGTGATTGATATCGCTATCGGTCAATTTCAATATGACCATTCAACTGATATGCTTTATGGGTTAAAAATATCTGGAGGAGTCATGTATATTGTTTCCTTAGATATTCCAACGGCTACAATTTCAGAAGTTGTTGAACTACCAATTGTTGGCTATTCACTTGGGAGTAGTTTTTTCGATGAGGCGAATCAAAATTTTGTAATCCTAAATTCGGGTACTTTTTATGCTGCAAATGTTGAAACTGGTGAAATTGTTGTAACACCTGCTAGTGGTAGATTCTCGGAATTTCAATATGACGATACTAATGGAAATCTCTACAGCCTTCTAAACGGAGTTACGACTGATTTAGTGCAGATCGATGTGGCAGGCGAAAGTCATAGAATTATCGCAACAATGCCAGAATCTGGATTTCGTTCTGGTATCACTAGTTTTGATGAAATAAATCAATACTTCACTTATGCTTCTTTAAGTTATTTATACACAATTGATGTACTGACAGGCGATATATTATGGGATCCTGTTTTTCCTAATGTTGAACCTGGAGAAAATGTTATTGAATGTCATTATGACAATGAAACGGGAGTTTTGTACGCACTCCATTGGGGAGCAGAACCTGAAGAAATTGAGCCACCAGAGCCTGCATATGTATTAAATGATACGATTTGTAATGGAGAAATAGCTACCTTAACGCTTGTGGGGCCTGGTGATTATAATTGGACGACTACTGAAGATCCAGGTACAATTTTAGGAACAGACAGTATTTTTAATGTTTCTCCATTCGTGTCAACTGACTATTTTGCATTGAATGACGAAGACACCATTTTGGTATCGGTTATTGTAATCGAAACAAACGCTAACTTTATTGTAAGGGACACGATAGGATGCTCAGCATTAACTGTTAATTATTATGATGTTTCATCAAACAGTATTGGCGATATTGTTTCGTGGAATTGGACATTCTCGGATGGTGAAACTTCCATTTTACAACATCCTACTCGCACCTATTACGAATCTTTTGAGGGGGAAACGACACTTGAAATTATAACAGATTATGGTTGTCATTCGACAATTACTTACGCATCCAATATTACGATAGTTCCTAGACCAATTGCTGCATTTTCGTATACCCCAGAAGATCCTACAACAGAAGATGAATTATCTTTCATTGACGAATCTGTTTTTGCAGAAACATGGGAGTGGAGCTTTGGAGATGGTGATGATTCATCCTTAGAGAATCCATTTCATTTTTATCGTGAGAATGGAACTTTTGAAGTCATGCTAAAAGTGTCCAACGAATATTGTTCCGATTCTATTATCATACCAATAATTATGAAAGTTTTTATTCTGGATGAGGATAGCGCAGATGATTTGATTTTGAATGAAGAAACAGAGGACGAAATTCTTACAGATGTGATTGAAAGAATCGAGGTTGATACAATCGAATTGGTTTTGGAAGTTATTGATTCAATAGTGATTGATCCAGAAATGGTAATTCCAACAACGGAATTATTGTTTTATATACCCAATGCCTTTACACCAAATTCAGGAATGCTCAATAATGAATTTACTCCAATTTTTACTTCAGGATATAATCCATACGATTATCATTTCACTGTTTTTAATCGTCTTGGCGAAATTGTTTTCGAGTCGTATGACGCCAAAATAGGTTGGGACGGGACTTATGGCTATGAAAATGTATCTACTGGCGTATATGTCTGGCAAATTGAATTCCAATTAGATAATTCTGCCCAAAAAGAAGTACATAGAGGTCATATTACTTTACTTCGCTAAAATCAAAATAGCCATTCAAACCCATCCCCATCTCTATCAGCCCTGTTCAAGTCTATTATAACTGATAAGCAAAGTAAATCCCTATTAATGTGCAGTATATTTTCCCTAATTTAATTTGAAAACTTATATTTGAGTAAAAGAATCCAAAACCTAACTTGAATCCTCTTTAGCAAAATGCAGATATTAACGAATGTTTAGAATAAAACTTTGGTTTTATTGTATTGATGAGGATAATTAAATAGAGACAAAGCAAAATTAAAAAATATGGATGGTAATACAATCAACAGTTTACGGGAAGCATTAAATCTTTCTCCTGACAATACACCATTAAGAAAGATATTGGCTGATAATTTGTTAACACTAAACAGACTTGAAGAGGCTGAGGTGGAATATTTAACTCTCCTTAAACATACACAAGAGAGCGACGTAAAAGTTGGTCTTGCAAAAGTGTTTTTTAAAAAAGGTAGCTATTCTGCTTGTAACGTAGTTTTAGAAGAGGTAATTGATAGTGGTTCGAATGAAATAAATGTATTTACATTATATGCTAAAGGATTATTAAAAGAAAACGCGATAGCCAAAGCAATTGAAATATATAAAAAAGCATTGGCGATTGATCCCAATTATTTTGACGAAGAACTTGACGGACAATTGCGGGCAAGAGGAGGAAACGAAACCAAAACTACCGAAGTGGAGGAAGAACTTGATAGCCGCTTTTTACAAAAGCCAGATATTAATTTCAGTGATGTTGGCGGAATGGATGATGTTAAAAAAGAAATTGATTTAAAAATTATTAAACCACTTTTGCATGCCGATCTATACAAAGCCTATGGTAAAAAAGTTGGAGGTGGAATTTTACTTTACGGACCTCCAGGTTGTGGTAAAACATATATCGCTAAAGCTACTGCAGGTCAAATAAATGCTAAATTCATCAGTGTTGGATTGAACGATATTTTGGACATGTGGATTGGCAGCAGTGAAAAAAATCTCCATGAAATATTCGAATTAGCGAGAAAAAATACGCCCTGTGTACTGTTTATTGATGAAATAGATGCCTTGGGAGCGAGTAGGAGCGATATGAAACAATCAAGTGGAAGGCATTTGATCAATCAATTTTTGCAAGAATTAGATGGAATTGACAATACTAATGATGGCGTTTTAATTATTGGAGCTACCAATACACCTTGGAATTTAGATGCCGCTTTTAGACGACCTGGTAGGTTTGATAGAATTGTTTTTGTGTCTCCACCTGACGCCACATCTAGAGAATCAATTTTAAAATTAAAATTAAATAATAAGCCAACTGGCATGATTGATTTAGGTTCAATTGCTAAGAAATCTGAAAATTATTCAGGAGCAGATATTGATGCCATAATTGACATTGCTATTGAAGAAAAACTTGAATCATCTTTCATTGATGGTATTCCAAAACCGCTTGAAACGAAGGACTTATTGAGTGCTTTGAAAAAACATAAACCAAGTACGCAAGAATGGTTTTCCACAGCCAAAAACTTTGCACTCTTTGCGAATGATTCAGGGCTTTATGACGATATCCTAACTTATATGAAAATAAAGAAGTAAAATGACAGAAGATAATAGATTTTCAAAGGTTCAAATTCTTATTCAACAAGAGAAATTTGATGAAGCGAAAAAAATTCTTTCTGATTTATTGTCAGGGGAACCAAACAATATTCAGCTTTTGTTATTGATGGGAGAAGTCCTCTTGCAACAAGATAAATTTTATGAAGCGCATCGAATCATAGAAAATGCTATCGGAATCACACCTGATGAACCGCAATTGTTTTATATGAAATCTCGCATTGCTATGCAGGAAGACGAATTTCACGAAGCTGAATCATATATTTATAAAGCGATAGAATTAGATCCATACGATGCCGACTATTTTGCCTTATTAGCAAATATAAAGTTGACCAGAAAGAAGTATGGTGAAGCGCTCGAAATGGCGAACAAAGCCTTGGAAATTGACGCTGAAAATTTGTTTGCTCTAAACACTAGAAGTGCGGCATTAATCAAGTTAAATAGAAGTGACGAGTCTTTTGAAACCATTGAAGGGGCATTAAGAGAAGATCCGAATGACGCTTATACACATGCCAATTATGGATGGGGTTTGTTAGAAAATGGAGACCACAAAAAAGCGTTGACACATTTTAAAGAGGCGCTAACTAACGATCCTAGTTCTGAATATGCACAGGCAGGAATACTGCAAGCAATACAAGCTACCAATCCAATTTATCGTTTGTTTTTGAAGTATGCATTTTGGATGGGCAATTTGACGGCTAAATATCAATGGGGTGTTATAATTGGCGTTTATTTAGCGATTAGAGGATTAGGAAAATTAGCAAGTACTAATGAAGCCCTTCAACCATACTTAACCCCTGTTATCATAACGTTGGTTTTAATTATATTCTCTACTTGGATAATCAGTCCGATCAGTAATCTATTTTTAAGGTTCAATAAATACGGACAATTACTCCTTGACAAGAAAGAAAAAATGAGTTCTAGTTTTGTTGCTTTAAGTTTTGTTGTTTCTCTAATTGGTATCCTTTTGTATTTTTTATTGCCAGACGAGAGAATGTTAGCTATAGCTATCTATGGTTTTGCAATGATGTTGCCGCTAGGAACGATGTTTTCACCATCAAAAAATAAATATGTATTATTAATTTATACGATCACTTTAGCCGTTATCGGAAGCCTTGCAGTGCTGCTCACCTTTACCACTGGAGACATGTTTAATTCAATGACATTCCCTTTTGTTTTAGGATTTGTAGGTTTTCAATTGCTAGCAAATTTTATGCTGATAAAAGAAGATAATCGATAATATCAGCTAATCAATTTTTTCAAGTGTATCCAATCTCCGTAACCTAGCGAAAGGATTTATTGTGTAGAATTTTGTTTTGCGGTGTAGCGGTGCAGATCTAAATTCCCATTATTACTATAGAAATCTTATAATTGAACAACTGAATCCATGATCCATACGACAATTCTTTTTTAGCTAAACATGAATATTTTCAAGGGTCTATTTATAAGAAACGAAAACGTAATACTTGAGCGTATCACGAAGAGTGATTTGGTTCCAAAATCACATAAAACGTTCCCTACTGAAATGAATATTCTAAATTCTAAATTCTCTTTTCGAGGAGAATTGGCAATCGGATTAGCAATGCTTTTGCTGCCCTGGTTGTTTTTATTGAAACACTTTGAAATTAAAACCTTTTTTGGAATAGGAATAATGTTTATAATGGGTTTGTTCATTATAATTAGAGCAAAGGAAAAATTAATAAACAACAGATATGACATTGGGAAAAAAGGGATTTTCTTTCAAGATAAATTATACGAATGGCATAAAATTAAGGAAATACAAAGGGTGAGACTGGCTAAGAAGAGGCGGACAGAAATTTTAAGAATTATTTCAAATGAAGCGCCAACAGAACTGCCATTAAATAGTGATTTGGCCCCAAAACCGTTTATTATTGTGGATTATATTAAATATATGATAAATAATAACTAAACCTGACAATATTTATCTCCGCTGCAGCGAGATTTTATCTCATGTTTTTTTAGGGTTAGCCCAAATTAATTAAAAGGTACTATTTAACTCTCCAATTAAATCCAACCTCCGTAACCACGCGAAATATTCGCGCGGCAGCGGTAAGAGTTTAACCTCGTGGTTATTTTAGTATTAAGTAATACTTTTAAATAGAAATCGATACAAAAAGTCAAACCCTTTAACTTTCAAGTAAATCCAACCTGCGTAACCAAGCGAAAGGATTGACTGTGTAGAATTTTATTTTGCGCTAGCAGTTGATATAAAGTTGAAAAACAAGTTGCTAGCTAATTCTAAATAACTTATATTTGGTAACGGTACCTAACTTTATAATTCAAAACGCGTTAAATTTTCATTTATAAATGTGTTTGAAAAGCTGTTAAGATAATTATGAAACGAATCAAACAAGTGTTTTTATGCATGCTAATTCTCTTAATTGTCGGCGGTTGCTCAAAAGCCTATCATTGTGAATGTCACAATTTACAAACCATTACAATTCAAACGACATTGCGATCGCAAGCGGTTAAAGAATGTGATGCTAGGGAAAAATATATGGGGTATGGTCAGACTACTGGAGATTGCTGGATAGATAATTAATATATGAGAAATGAGTTACGATGAATTTTCTAAAGATACCTTAACTGAGGAAGAGGCGTTTTGGGTAATGTGGTATTTTATTGAAGGACAGTATAAATTGACAAACGGAACAATAGAATTGTCTGATGTATTGAGTTTTTCACAACCATTTGAATTTAACGAAAAAGGTCATTTTGATGGGAAGGTCGAAGGTAATAGAAGAGTGGCTCCTGCCGATAATGGGATGGTTTCGGATTGGAACGATGCTGTGAAAAAAATGAGGACTGAAGGGGCACCGAAACCAACTCCTTTAAAGAAATAAATTGAACTGAAAAGTTCGGCAACTATTATTATTATTATTAAAGAATATTTGCTTTCTTTTGTTTTGAAAGAATGATTTGAATTTTTGAAATAGATAACGTAAATCGAAATTTTAAGACAAATGATTTTATTAAGATTAATTGGTGGTTTAGAAAATGTAATTTATGAAGGGATTACTTTTCTTGATAGTTACACGCTTTTTTTTGTAATTGGATTAGTTATAATTGTATTTGTACGATTTAAAATTCTAGGCAAGAAGCATGTAATTGGAGATTATCATAACAATGATGTGCTTAGACAAGAAAATACGAATTATGAATTATACGACAATCACAATCCTTTTTTTGATTTTTCTTTGAGCAATGCATATAAAACGTTATTCGTGTGTATCACAATTTTTTCCATAATAATGTACGTTGCCCTTTCTTAGTTTTCGTATCAAATCGTCTACCAATCATTTAAATAAATGACTTTAAATTATAAACTTACAAATGCTGATTTTTTAGCATTACAACTGTATTCTTCTTCTCAATCAGCATTGCAAAATAAAAAGCGTTTTCGTTCTAGAATAATTGTACCCATTCTTTATATTGTATTGGGACTCTATGCAATGCTAAAAGATGGCCAAACTGAGTTTGGAATGTTATTCATTGGTCTTGCAGTAGCCTGGTATTTACTTTATCCACTTTACTCAAAATGGAAGTACAAGAAACATTTTGAAAAACATGTAGAAGCAAATTATAAGAATCGTGTCAATCAAGCGGTTGAGATTAAAATTGATGACGAAGTGCTTTATGGTAAAGATTTTATGTCTGAAACAAAAATAATTGGAACAGAAATCAAAAACATTATTGAAACTAAAGTACATTTCTTCTTAAAATTAGTGACCGAAGTCGTTCTTATTATTCCTAAGCATACAGTTGAAAATCAAGATGGATTCAAAAAAATAATAGAAGATTTTGGCGCTGAATATGTCGATGAATTGAATTGGGAATGGAAATAGATGCGTGAAATATTATAACGGAAGATCTATTCTATAGATATATATTTAATTGACAATTAATATCATATATAAATTATGCAAAAGATTATTTACTACGTAGCCAGTTCTTTAGATGGATTTTTTCTGGCGAAAATGGAGACATCAGTCAGTTCATTATGCAAGGAGATGGTGTAGAGAAGTATCAAGCGGATCTTTTAAGTTTTGATACTGTAATTATGGGGCGAAAAACTTATGAATTTGGCTTTAAATATGGTCTTGAACCAGGACAACCTGCTTATCCCAATATGCAGCATTATTTTTTTTCAAATTCGTTGAAAATTGATAACTTATCAGAATCAGTACATATTGAGCAGGTAAAGTTGGATAGAATAGATGAAATTCAAAAAAATGCTACGACTGATATATACCTGTGCGGTGGAGGACAGTTTGCTGGTTGGTTATTAGAAAATGGTAAAATAGATCAGTTGAAACTTAAATTAAATCCTGTTGTACTCGGGAAGGGAATCAAGCTATTTGGGAAATCAACAGCTATTGAGAATTGGGAACTTATTAAGACAGAAACGTATAATGATGGACTTCAAATCGTAACCTATAATAAGAAAAAGTAACTTTTTAAAGGAAACCTTTCTACCGTAAGCCCAAATCCAAAAAACTATTAACACTTGGTATTGAATACAATATCCAAATGCTCCTTTTCATTTTCACCTGCAAATGCCACATTTAATTAGGAAAACCTATATTTGGGAAAAATCAAGCAATAGTATAAAATCAATTTTTTCTATTGCAAATACTTACCTTGAATAAATTATTGATATGAAATCACAAATCAATCCTTTGAACTTACTCCTCATTTTAATTGCTTCATTGATGCTGATTACTTCGTGTAAAAAAGAGGAGATTGTTGAAGTTGAAGATGCATTAACAGTAGAAACAATTGAAGTTTTGAATGGAGATGCTCCAACTGAATGGACTGATTTAGATTTGAGTGGAGTGGTGGGAAAAAACTTTGCAATGGTTACCCTAAAAGTTACTAACTTTTCTTCTACTGACCCTTTGGTTGCAATTTTTAGACAAGAAGGTGATGTATCTGATTATACAATTGGCAGTGATACTGATAATATGGTATCTCTTGGTATTTACGGAACGGGACAAGCAATCATCTATACAGATGCAAACGGTAGAATTGAATGGAAAGCAAATCGTGTTATACCAACAAAAATTGAAGTTGTGGCCTATATTAAATAATAGGTGAATTGGTTGAAGTCAAAATTGAATGAAAAAAAGTCGCTCGTATTGTCTATTGTTCTCCAGTATTACTTTATTGGCTATATTGGGTTGTAGTCAAAGTAACGAGCAACGTCAAACGATACCCAACTTTTCTGTTGAACAATTAAATGAAGAAGAATTAGGACCCCATGAAGTAAGCGAAGCACTTACACCGCAGCATTCGAATTTGGTTCAACAAATAATAGCGAATGCTAAACCGAGGCAAGACCAAATAGATTCGATTTACTATAATTTGAAGGACACTATTCCAATCGCCTTTCGAAAAGATTATTTATTTGGTTTAATACCAGGTCCACATTATGATACCAGACTGCCAGATGAAACTTGGCCTTGTTATTTTTGGAATGACTATTATGAGTTAGATTCAGTTCTATATTTCAGTTTTACACGTATTGAGGAATCCTGTTGTTTAATTTTATACGGTGTGACGGTAGATAAAAGCAAAGCGCGTATTCTTGATATTACAATGCTCGGTTTACATGGAGGAGATGGCGGATGGATTGAATCTGATTATGGCAAATGGGTAAACGGTTCGACGGTGAATATTGTGAGCCCTGAATATTATAACGAGTTAGTGGCAGATGCAAATGGTTATAGTACGGTTCATTTCGACACAACATGGGTGACTATCAATTTTGATAGCAAAGGAAAGTTTCGCAGACGGATCCTGGATACGGTTTCGTTTTCGACTTTAGAGCAATTAGAATATTAAAAAAGCCTCTAAATATGAAGTCTTCAATCAAGTTATTGCAATAAATCAACCACATTCATTTTATAAGTTTTTCCTATTGGAATGAGATGTTCCATTATTTGAATGCTATTCCCTTCAATTGTATTGATACTTTTTTTAGAGACAATAAATGATTTATGAACTTGGATAAAGTTGTCATAGGAAAGCATGTCCAATACATCAGATATCTTTTCTCGAATAAGAATTTGATTTGTTTTAAGGACAACTTTACAATAATTTCCTGCAGCTTCAATAAATAGGATGTCATTGAGCTTAACTTGGATATGTTTTTTTTCGCTGTAAAAGAAAATGTATGGTTCAGCAGTAAGGTGAACAGCTGATGGTTGGGACGAATTATGTTGCGACGTGAAAGTTTTATTGATTGCTTTTAAGAACCGCTCAAAACTAAATGGTTTCAATAAATAATCGACGATATTTAACTCATAACCTTCTATGGCTTGATCGCTATAAGCGGTTGTTACAATAATATTCGGAGGGTTGGGTAAAGTTCTAAGAAAGTCAAAACCCTTTATTTTCGGCATATTTAAATCTAAAAAAATAAGGTCAACTTCATTGTCTTTCAAATAGTCGAAAGCTTCAATTGCGTCGTAACATTGTTTCATCAATTTCATATTAGACAATAAGTCACAATAATTTTGAATGACTTCATGCGCAATAGGCTCGTCGTCTATAATTAAATACGTAATCATAATTCTATTTCTAAACTGGCTTTGTAGGTATGACTTTCTGCTGTAAAGTTAAGATTATGCTTTTTAGGATAAATCAAGGCCAATCTTCGTTTTAAGTTTTTAATGCCAATTCCTTTTTCCTTTTGATTTTCTTTCTGATCGTAATTGTTTTCAATCGTAAATAGGATTTTCTTCTTGGTAGCTGTCAATTGAATGTGAACATATGCGTTTTCTCTTAAGTTTTCTACCCCATGTTTAAATGCATTTTCAACAAGAATAATCAGTAATAAAGGGGGGATTTTTACCTCTTTTTCAGTTTTCATATTAAATTGAATATCAACTTCTTTACGGTATCGCATTTTATGTAGTTCTATATAATTCTGCAGAAAATCAACTTCTTCTTCTAGTAATACAGAGCTTTTTTCGCCGTCATAGATACTATAACGCATTAAGTCTGATAATTTTAAGATTATATTTTTAGCCTGTTCTGAATCTTTGTCAATTAATCCGTAAATATTGTTGAGCATATTAAAGAAAAAGTGTGGACTAACTTGGTTTTGTAAATGTTGTAATTCACTTTTCTTATTTTCGATTTTTAAACTAAATATAGCTTTGATTTGTCGAATAAGCGAGAATAATCCAAGCAGTATAAGTAGACAATAATAAAGTATAATTACAAAACCAATAGCTGCAGGGTAGTCAGCTAGAAAGACGACAGAATCTTTACCTAAAATAAAAAATTCATAAAATAATATGCTCAATGGAATGAGGATGGAAATTAGTATTATAACTTTTGCCACCAACCAGTTGTTACTCTTTAATATTGTTATCATGCTACAAACATATTAGAAAACAATTAGATAAAGCAAGAATAGTGACGAACGTACCAAAGGTAGGGACACAAATAAATATACTCTTATCAGGTGTTTTTATCGGATGTAATTTTATGATTAAAGCTCAATACATCTGTTAATTAATTAGCACTCATTAAAACATCAACTATCTTGACAATCTGATACCCCCCATTGATCTAAACTTCTTAAAATACCTTCAAGTGATTGACCTCTTTTGGTTAAACTATATTCCACTTTTGGTGGAACGACAGGATAAACTTCTCGGGAGATAAGGCCGTCTTTTTCTAAATCTCGAACTGTCTGTGTGAACATCTTATTCGAAATACCAGGTACGTGCTTCTGTAAAATGCCCGAACGCAAACTACCATCCAATAAATGAAATAGCACAAGTGGTTTCCATTTTGTACCAATTAAATTCATGGTATAATTTAACGGGCAGTGATTTTCTTTTTGCAAAGTTTAAATTTTATTATATTGATAATCATTTTAATACTCGTTTTGGTAACTATAACCCTTTTGGGTAAGTTATTGCCAATAGGGTAAATATAGACTAATTTTGAAAATATAAAATATAATTTATGACAACGAAACAAAATTACCCGAAATCATTTTCACATATTGGTATTACCGTTCCAGATATTAAAACAGCTGTTCAATTCTATTCAGAAGTTATGGGTTGGTATGTCATTATGGAACCTTCTACGGTAGTGAAAGAAAAAGAAACGGCGATTGGTCAAATGTGTATTGATGTATTTGGTGATGATTGGACCGAATTTGAGATTGCACATTTAGCAACTTCAGATGGTATTGGTATCGAACTATTTTCTTTCCCGAATGGTATTAAAGCTGCTCCAGCGTTTAACCCTTTTAATACGGGCCTATTTCATTTCTGCGTGCAAGATCCAAATATAGAGGAACTCATTGAAAAAATATTGGCTTATGGTGGCAAACAGCGCATGCCAATCAGGGAATATTATCCGAATGATAAACCATTTAAAATGTGTTATGTTGAAGATCCTTTTGGAATTGTTTTTGAAATATATACGCACAGTTATGAGTTAACTTATTCGTCAGGTGCATACGCTAAATAGGCAGTGTATTAAACGTTTTAGATTTTGTTTTAGTAGGATGGATATCAATGATGATGGCATAGGAATCGTTTTGGATTAACTTGAAGTATTGCATCCAAAAACGGAGAAAATGGCTAGTTTTACCTAAATGTTTACAGCTATTAAATGAAGTATCTATTGCAAATTCAGAATAATCATATAAACGAAGTTTTGAAATAAATCGCGTTTTGAATTTGTCGATTAGAAAAGGTGAAAAATGAGATAAATGAACGAAGTCAGAGAATTTATTAATACGATTACTCCAATGGATGATGCCGATTGGGATTTTTTCTCTTCAAAACTGAAAGCAGTCAAACTAGCAAAAAACGTAACGCTCTTAAAAAAGGGAAAAACTGAAAATTATTTATCTTTTGTTTCTGAAGGAATTGTTCGATTTTATATTCCAGGTGAAGAGAATGATTTAACTTTTGGTTTTTTATTCGATAATGAGTTTGTTACAGCTTATGATTCGCTACTCACACAAACGCCGTCAACATACGAAATAGAAACATTAACACCAACGGTACTTTGGAGAATATCGAATAATGATTTACAAGCTGTATATGAAAATACCAGCGTTGGAAATATTATCGGTCGAAAAATGGCGGAAAAGATGTTCTTGGTCAAATCCAAAAGAGAGCTTTCCTTTCTGAGTAAAACTGCTGAAGAACGATATTTAGACTTGTTTGGTGACCGACCAAAATTGATAAAACAAATTCCTCTAAAATACATAGCCTCTTATATTGGAGTAACACCACAAGCTTTAAGTCGAATAAGAAGGCGTATTTCTTAACTTGGGTTCATTTTTATTATGGATGCTTTGCTGAACTTTGTCGTTCACAAATTCATAAAAAAATGAAACCACTAATTGTATTATTATTCGCTTTTATTAGCGCTATATTGCTTGTAAAGTTATTCAAACATAATTATGATTTTGCCATGTCTGCGCGGATTGCAATGGCAATAATGCTTGTCTTTACAGCTATCGGTCATTTTGCTTTCACCAAAGGAATGACAATGATGATTCCTGCATTTGTACCATTTAAAGAAGGTTTAGTTTTACTCACAGGAGGTTTTGAAATACTGCTCGCTACTGGCCTTTTGCTGCCACAATTTAAAGTTATTACTGGCTGGACTCTTATATTGTTCTTGATGCTGATGCTGCCAGCAAATATTTATGCTGCGTTGAGCAATGTGAATTACCAAAAAGGCACATTTGACGGCCATGGTCTAGCTTATTTATGGTTTAGAATTCCATTACAATTCCTGTTTATTATTTGGACTTATATCAGTGCTATTCAACGATTTGAACAAAAGGAAATGTACGTTTGATTGGTGCTGATGGTGTCAAATAATCTTCTTTAGCCGTCCTCTTTTGGTGGTAGTTTAAAAAATTATAGTGGTCATTATATTCTACAAGTAACGTTAACCTTTCCGCTGCCTCACGTCACTATCTCTATCTGGAATATCGTGTGGAATAATAACTGTTAATAAGTGCTATCTGATATCCAGACTTTCATCAGGTATTGCAAATCAGCTGCGATTAGACAATAAATATCCTTTATTAACCTCAAACCTAGTAACAAAATTAAATTGTAAAACTTATATTTGAGTAATAACTACCTAACTAGTTAGTAAAACAAACATTAATTCTTTCCAAATAGCATGATTTGCTTGGTATTAATTGATGTAACAATGAAATTAAAAATTATGAAACAATTACTGCTGATCATTTTTATCGGAATTTTTAAACTAGGATTTACGCAAACTGTGGATGAAATTTATGCGGAAGCGAATTCTGCGATTGAAGCAAAGGATTTTAAGTTGGCGTTAAAAAAGATTGATCAAGTAATCCAATTGGACGCAGAAAACATTGATTATTATGGATCAAAAGCTTATGTCTTGTTTGAATTAGAACGTTTTCAAGACGCTTATGACTTTTATAATGAAGCGATTTTAATTTTTCCTGAAGCTGCTAGTTTATATAATGACAGAGGTTGTTTGCTTTTATCATTTCAAGAATTTGAGCTCGCAGCTGAGGATTTTACAACCGCAATGGAATATGCGGAAAATGATTCAATTAAAAATTCAGCTATAACCAATAGGGCAACTACAAAAATGGCGACGCGTGAATTTATAGGTGCATATCAAGATTTGATGTTGGCTTACGCTTTTGATTCAACGAATATCGCAACACTTACAAATCTAGGAGCGATTATGGACGAAATTGGAAGAGGGGATGAGACTTTAAAGTATTTATTGAAAGCGGTGGAAGTTGACCCTGATTTTTATCCAGCATATGGAAATATCGGATTTAAATATCAAGAAATGGGGGAACATGAAAAAGCGATAGCGTATTATGACAAAGTCTTAGCCTTTAATCCTGACGAACCTTTAGGCTATAGTAATAGAAGCTACAACAAATTAAAACTTGGAGATACCAAAGGGGCAATAAAAGATATTGACAAATCAATTAAACTTTACCCTGAGAATTCTTATGCTTATCGGATTAGAGCATTAATCTATCTGGAAGTAGATAAACCTGATAAAGCTTGTGCGGATTTGCAAACTGCAATCAATTATGGTTTCACAGAAATGTATGGTGAGGAGGTTATTGGATTGCAAAGTCAATTTTGTAATAGATAATTTAAGGGAAGTTGTGGAGTTTATACTATTTCTTTCTTTATTCACTAGTTTCAAATATTTAAAAAAGAGCATTAAAAAAGACAGGTTTTGCGTGTCGATAATATTCCTGAGGATGCAGTTGCTATTTTAGGGGTTACGGAACATGATATTTACAATCCTAAATACAATTTTCTCTTTGGTACCTCAAACTCCACAAAGAATATGGGGCTTGTGTCGACCTTCAGATTGATCACTTATGGAGAAAGAACTAAGTTTAATATAAGAAAAGTAATTTCTAAGCAAATAGTGAATCTCTTTTCAATTCCAAATGTGAAGGATTATGAATGTTTAGTAAACTTCCATATTAATAAGAAAGAATTAGAAGAAGGCGAATTCAAACTTTCACCTGGTATTTTAGAAAAACTAAAATATGCTGTTGGTTTTGACTATACAAAACGATTCGAAGAACTTGCAAATTTCTGGGAGCATGAAAACAATCCTGAACTTGCAGATTATTATCTTAAATGCGTGTCATTATTGAAAAACAAATAAGATAATTACGACCATTAAAAGAAGCGTTGAGACCTATAAATAAATGAAAAAAACTGCTCGTGCAATAGCATTTATCCTGATCAATATTGGCCTTGTTTTTTTAGCGTTTAGGATATACTATGGCTCGACACTTCACCTGATTAAGATTACGGATACCCCAAATGGTATTGATACATTATTTTTAATTCCAATTCTACTAGTCGGACTTGTATTGCTGTTAATGAATAAAAAGTTTAGACGTTTTGGTATTGGCATTACAGCTTTGTCTTATTCCTGCCTTTTTTTCCTCATAATGTTTCTAAATAGAAGTTTAGCCACTGAAGGTGATTTTGAGAATTATAAATTGCGCAGAGCATATTGGATCGATAATGAATTCTATTTAAATATTGAATTTAATATGTGGGCCAATTCAACACCTGTTACGCAGGATAAATGCTTTGATGTGGACAGTGTCCAAGTTCGAATTAATAAAGGGTTATTTGGTATGCGGACTATGTCAAACGATGTTAAATTCATTGAGCAAACGAATTGTTTACCTTATTTAATTGACAGTACCGATTTAGTGGGAAGTCATTTTGAAATTGGAAATAAACTTGCCGTGAAGCGCTGTTTTACAAAAGCTATAGCTCATTATACAAGGTGTATAGAATTGGACGCTTTGGATGCTGAAATTTATTATGAAAGAAGTCTCATGTTTATGGTAATGGAGCAATACGATAAAGCCTTAAAAGATTTAATCACCTCCATTAACCTTAAATACAAAGTCATGGATCAAAAAGCGATTGCGCAAGTTGATAATGATGATTTGGTTCATTATACGAAAGAATTACTAGATAATATTCAAAAAGGGCAGGATAATGCAGCTGGAGAATATATTGATATTATCAGTGGAATCAACGACTTTGAAACCTATCAAATGCGGATTAATTTTTGTTTGGAAAAATTGAAATAAAAATCAAACAAATTATATGCGCGCCTTAAAGCTAATATTTCATTACTATAGAATTAAATTGACCTTCATCTAATATTAATTGGCGGATTAGTGTTCCGGATTAGGTGCGTCATATTTGTTATTCAATTAACCCATCTGTATTTTGTCACGTTTTTAGTTATTAAATTGTCATACAAAAAACATATAATTTTTAATAATGAAAAATTATCAAGACATCTTATTTCCTTATGCTTACAATATTCTCGGATCGGTTGAAGATGCCAAGGATACCATACAGGATGTTTTGATGAAATACCTTTCAGTAGATAAGAGAAATATTGAGAATGAAATAGGGTATTTAATTAAATCCGTCATCAACCAATCTATTAATGTAAAAAAGCGGAAGAATAAAATTAGCGTGAATAATGTCTGGCTACCTGAACCAATTTCAACCGAAAATCCAGACGATAATTTGAATAAAAATGAAATATTATCTTATTCATTACTCACCCTACTTGAAAAATTAACGGCTAAAGAACGTGCTGTTTTTATCCTGAAGGAAGCATTTGATTATGCACACCAAGAAATTGCAGATACCTTGACATTGACAATCGAAAATTCCAGAAAATTATTAAGTCGTGCAAAAACTAAATTGAACGATTATAACCTTACAAGTGAGTCGGTTGAGCAAAGCGCTACACGTATATTATTGAATCCATATATTGAAGTAATGAAGAGAGGGGATATGGACGCTTTAGAAAAACTATTGTCAAAAGATATTTTATTGACAGCTGATGGCGGTGAAAATATCAAAGTTGTAAAAGAGTTTTCAACGGGTATTAAGGAGACATCTCAATTATTATTATACGTTTTTAACGCATTTTTAATAGGGCTTGAAATGAAATTTGGTGTAATCAATCATCAACCTGCAATACTATTTTTTAAACAGGGTAAGTTGAGTAATTGCCAAGTTTTTGAATTTGAAAATGATAAAATAAAACGCATCTATTCCATTGTTGACCCACAAAAATTAAAATCATTTTACGCATAATTGTCACGTTTTGGCTTGTTGATTTGTCATGCTAAAGAATACAAAAAAGTAATAAATAAAATGTAAGCCTATGCGCAGTAGTGAAAGGAAACAGAATTTAAATCCTTTTTTGAAACAGTATCAGAAAACACGAACAAATGATTCGAAAAGAATTTATAAAATATACAGGACTGGGCGCAATCTTTTTAATGAGCCCCCAATTATTATTGAGTAAGCATAAACTTTCTATAACTAAAAGGAAAATGGAAAAAGAACCAAATTATTTTGAAGACATTTTGGAGGACAACGCACGTGTCATTCTTCCGGGGGAAGGCGAACATTTAAATTTAAATGGCATATCGGTAACCTTTAAAGTGACCAGTGAATTAACAAATAGTCAATTGGGAGTTTATGAGATCAGACTTCCACCCAAAACCATTGGTGCTAAATTGCATTATCATCGATTTATGGACGAAACATTTATTGTTCAAAAAGGTAACTTACTCATTGAAGTTGGGGATCGTCAACAGATAGCTGGGCCAGGTACAATTGCTTATGTGCCGAGGTTTACACCACATGGGTTCAGAAATGATTCTGATGAAACTGTTCAGTTATTATTGATTTTTAATCCTGCTGAAAAACGCGAAGGCTTTTTTAAAGGGTTACATGAAACGTTAAATGAAGTACCAATAGATCCAAAGAAATACTTGAAACTTTACAATAAATACGATAGTTTCCCTATCGACGCGAATAATATGTTACCTATTGAAGAATAGTTGGTGCTTAGTCCCTGAATGTACAAAAGAATTGTTTTTTTACTTAATAATAATCATTCGCAGCCACATGAAAGGATTGACTGCTTCGAATTTCATTTCGCGCGGTAGCGGGGTTAAGCCTCTTCTTATTTTTAAGTTAGGACTTGTTTTATCGCAAATGATAACCTCTTTATTGATAAGGTAAAATCTCGCAATAGTGTGCAAAAATAAGATTAACCCACCAAGTTATGGCGACAACCTACGATCAGCTTTTCTTTTAAACTAAAAAAGCTGAGAATCCTTTCGGAAATCCCAGCTTCTTATTATTCGCACTATCACTATAAATATGCTTCTTAAATGGATATAGTCTTTGATTGACTGAAGAAATCAGTAGAAACAATAATGTTATAATTACCCTTCTCAAGTTTTTCTAAATTGAATTTTTTATTTACAGTATTTGTTTTTTCTGTAAATTTAAAAACCAAGTCACCTAGTGAATTATAGATGTTTACATGTACATTTTCCTCATTCGAGAATGTTGCCTCAACGATTAAAATTTCATTTATTTTTTGAAAAGTAGGAGCGATATGCGATTCAACATTTTTAAAATGTACTTGATCCGCTGTTATTTCAGTGGTATGAATTTCGATGAAATTCTCTCCTTCAATTTTAATAGTATATAAACCAATCGCTAATGTTGATAGATCATATTCTACATCCTTTTCATATTTGTTTACTTTTTCACTAAAAACTGCTTCACCTTCAATGTTTGTTATCGTAAAGATTTGAATCTCGTTATTTAAATTCGATAAATTCAAAATAATTTTCTTTTCATTTTCAATTACATCAAAAGATTTAGAGCTGTCTGTATTTACAGTTATGGCAGTCAATTGGAATGTTGACATAAGAACAATTGCCGCGGTGTATATTAACTTTTTCATTGTATATAATATTTTGTTGTTTTTTTTAAAATTTACTTGTACAAATATCCGTCAGAAATAGAGAAATATTTACCACGACTTTGTTCAATAGTTGTGCTATATTAACATGGTGGGTTAATTTTGTATATATTTAAGTTAAAATTGAACATATCGTGAAGATTAAACGATTTTTTTATGGAAAATAAACAGCAAAATCAACTCATTCCGAGACTTAAAAAAGTAGAGCCCGATTTTGGCTCTTCAATACGATATTCAAGATTTACAGAAAGAAATCCTGATGCCAAAGCATTTTGGCATTATCATCCAGAAGTAGAGTTGGTTTATATTGAAAAAGGATATGGAAATCGATATGTAGGGAATCATATATCTAGTTTTGATGATGGTGATTTGATTCTAATGGGGCCCAATGTTCCTCATTTTGGATATGAATTTGGTTTGCAAGGTATCAATGAAGAGATTGTGGTACAATTTAAGGAAGAACTTTTTAAAAATGCCGCCCATCCTGTTCCTGAGTTTGAAGCTATCATAGATTTAATAACAAAGGCAAGGTCGGGTATTTCATTTTTTGGTGAGACAAAGAAAACTATAGGTGCAGAATTATTATTGATGGAAGATAAAAATCCATTGGAAAGATTATCAAAACTAATTGATGTTTTGAGTTTATTAGCGCAATCTGAAGAGTATCAAGTATTAAATGCAGACGGTGTCACATTGGTGATTCAAAATCAAAGTGATGATAGAATTAATAAGGTATATCAGTACGTGAAAGATAATTATGAATCAGAGATTACCCTTGTTGAAATAAGTAAGATTGCCATTATGACGGTTCCTTCATTCTGTCGCTATTTTAAAAAATATACAAAACAGACCTTTACTCAATTTGTCAATGAGTTTCGCATCCGTCAAGCCATTCGATTGATTGCGTCAGGAAATAAATCCATCTCAGAAATATCATTTGATGTTGGCTTCAATAATTTTTCTCACTTTAATAAACAATTTAAAAAAGTGACAGGAAAATCACCTTCCAAATACAAGAGTTCAATGTACCAAATTTTAAAATAGCGCCGGTAAGTCGTGCGAAATGATGTGCACTCTACTTTCGATTTTTTTTTCATGTCCATAAACTTCCGATTAGTTAATTTAAATAGTGAATACTATATTTGAGAAAACATCGTGAATTGATTGATATGAAGAATACTATACTAAAATTGTCCGTAGTTATTTTACTCGTTAGCTGTAAGGTGGAAACTGAAAAAAATATAGATGCAGTAGAAAAAATAGACCAAGTAGAGCAGGTTGTTGCTGAAATAGATAATACACCAAAAGTAACAGGTGTTGGCGGAATCTTTTTCTATACTGACAGTTTGGAAGAAACACAAAAATGGTACGCAGAAAATTTAGGCATTGAAACGAATGATTGGGGCTCTTCAAGTTTTGACAGTAGAGACATCAATAATCCCGAACAAATAAATTCTTTACAATGGAAACCTTTCGCAAAAGGGGACACGTATTTTTCTCCATCTAAAAAAGATTTTATGATTAATTACCAAGTTCAAAATATTGTAGGACTTGTTGAGAAATTGAAAAAAAATGGTGTTACCCTGCTTGATAGCCTTGAGACTTATGATTACGGAAAATTCATACATATTCTAGACAAAGAAGGAAACAAAATAGAATTGTGGGAACCAATTTCAGATTAACCTTAACAGATAAATCTACTTACTTATTCTCTAGGTTTAAACTGGGGAATACTATATTTGAACAAAACTAACCTAACTTGATTCTACTTATCGATTGACAAAACAGCATTTTTATTAGCCAACAGACTGATACTATTAGCGCAATTTTGATAAAAGTTTTAGCTTGAAGAACTAAAAAAATGAACGAAACGATTGACACAACAATTCCAACAGAAAAAATTTATAAGGACAGAGCTTTTTGGCTTGGAACATTTCTCGGCGGTCCCTTAGTTGCAGGATATTTGTTCGCTGAAAACTTTAAAGCACTTGGCCAGTCAGAAAAAGTGAAGCCAACTTGGATCATTACTATTCTTGTTACGGTGCTAATTATTGGTGGGATTTTCTTAATTCCTGATGATATCAATATTCCAAATCAAGTTATTCCAATTGTTTATACTGCAATTGCTTACGGTTTGTTTAATAAATATTTGAAAGACAAAGTTGATGAGCATATAAAACAAGGAGGATTAATCTATAATTGGGGAAGAGTAATTCTAGTTGCAATCATAGGTTTATTGATAACAATTGCGCCAGTTTTTGCAGTTGCATATACTTCAGATACAATTGAAGCGTCAAACATTTCAACTAAGACTTATGGTACGACAGCTAAACACGAAATCGATTTTGATAATTCGAATATCACGGATACGGAGATAGACGAAATTGCTGAAGGTTTTAGAGTTATCGGTTTTTTTGATTTGTCAGTTGCTAAGTATGTATATGCCGTTAAAAATGGATATACATACGAGATTTCCATATCTGTAATCGAAGGAATAGAAAACGATCCTGAAATGCTTCAAGCCTTTGTAGAATTAAGAAATCAATTGGACGACTATTTAACGAATAACAATGTTGAATTTAAGTTAGTGGTTGACTATTTAGATAATGTAGTGAAGGTGTTGAAATAAAAAATGCATGTGTTGTTGCAGAAATTAAAATGAGTCTTGGTATTCTTAAGTTTATAGTAAAAACCAAAACTTTGCAAAAAAGAAGAAATAAAAACAAATTTGTCTCGGTTTTGCCCAGATTGGTTTTTTAATTGTTGGTTAGTACCAATACTCATACATACGAAAATTGAAAAAATATGAAAAAAATTATTTACCTGATTATCGCAATAACAACTTTAAGTTGTACGAGTGAACAAACGAACTTACCAGAAGAATTTGATTTTGGAAAAACAGAAAATGGATTATATACGAATGATTTTTTCAATTTAGAAATCAAATTTAATCCTAATTGGGTTGTTCAAGATAAGCAGCAAATGAATAACTTAATTGAAAAAGGGGGCGATTTGGTGACAGGTGATGATCAAAACTTAAAAGCCATTGTAAAGGCAGCAAAGGTGAATACAGCGTATTTATTAACGATTTTTAAATATGAAGCTGGCTCAGTTGTTGGTTTTAATCCATCATTCATGGTCGTTGCAGAGAATACTAAAAGTTCTCCAGGTATCAAAAACGGAAAAGATTATTTATTTCATGTAAAGAAGCTACTAGAGCAAACCCAAATAGAATATATTTTTGACAAAGAAGTATACGAAAAAACAATTGGAACGTCAATATTTCATGTACTGGAGGCTAAAACCAACATTATGGACAAAACGATTGTTCAAGAATATATTACTACCATAACTAATGGTTTTAGTCTTGCATATATTATTTCTTATGTTGATGAGGATGAGAAAAATGAATTATATGAAATAATTGATCAAATTAAAATGTAAGGCTTCAAATTTGTGCTTTCATGGAGTTTTAACACAGTTTTTTTAAGATGAAAAATAAATATAAAATAGTCACTGTACTTGGTATGGTTTTGATTGGTTTATATTTTTACGATCCTTCATTTTTACGAACACTTAAATTTGACAAATTCGAAGTTGATTATAACTGGCGAATATTTAATAATTCTTATTGCAATAAAAAGACACATGGGCATTGTGCAACAAACGATTTTAATAAAATAAATGCTGAGATCAGCTTAGTAAAAAAACTAGTCGAGAATTACGATGGTCAATCTAATTACAAAATAAAAATTGAGGAAACAGTAAGGAATAATGGCTGGTTAAGTATCAGGTATTCCAAATTAACAGATGATGCTGAAGTAAATATCGATTCTTTAATAAAATATAAAGATGAAGTATTTGTAAACATGTGGATTAAATAGTAATGTTAAAAAATTACGCCCTCCGTAACCACGCGAAAGATTGACTTCGTCGAATTTCATTTCGCGCGGCAGCGGTGAGTATCGTGTTGTTTTATGACTTTTATTTGGGATTTATATATTTCTAAAATTCCTCTTTCTCAACCTTCCCTCAAATCCATTAAATATCCGTTCCCACTCGAAAAATTGACTTCGTCGAATTTCATTTCGCGCGGTAGCGTTGCAGAAAAAAATCTCATCCGTAACTACCTTGAAAAGGATTTCTAAAAAAAATCAGTTCAAAATCCTTAATTTGAATGAATCTTAATATTCAATTAACTTCTCGCTGCCTCACGTCTCGATCCCTATCGGGAGCATCGTGTGGTATTGTTAAGTTTATACTTAAAGCCAAGCTTTACCCGAAACAGGCTTCTCCCTGTTTCCAATAAGGGTTTTTCCTACTTGCTTTCAGGTGTTTTTCCTATTAATGATCAAAGGATTAGCTAAATTAAATTGGGAAGACTATATTTGAAAAAAACTAACCTAACTTGATTTATTTTTTTTGCTAAGAAGATCTAATTATGAAGATATTTACGTCATTGCTGTATATTCTTTTAATCGTAGTAGGTTGTTCTGATAGAAATTTTTCTACTCCAAAAAAGTATATAGAGATTTCGAATCTAAATGAAAGAATAAGAAATGTATTAAACGAAGATTGGATTCTCATAACTGAAGGTTTTTCAACATCAATCTATTTTTGTCCCACTTGTAATGATCCTGATTCAACAGCTACTAACTCTTATGATTCATTTATTTTTCCGCAGCAACAGCTCAAATTGAAAGGACCAGATTCAGTCACATTCCTTAGTGCTGTGAATCCTGCTAGTTTTCTCAGTGATGACGATAAAAAAGCTTCTTATAAGCCTGAAGGAATCTTAAAGATCACAATTGATTTTGAAGACGAATGGAGTGATCATAAATATCAGAAAATAAAAGAAATGAATGATACACTAATTGCCGCTTTAAAAAAGAAGGGATATACACCAGAAAGGCTTAGTTTTTTCTCTGATTTTAGAGCAAATATACCTGACTCAATAGAATGGAAAAAATATTTAAATGAGTATGATTTTTATTTTCAACGCTTACCCTATAAATCTACTTTAATTAATAAATCAATTTTACTGAATGGCGAATTGCCAAGCGATTGGAGCTATCCATTTTATGTGGATCAATCAGACTCCTTGTATTATTTAAATAATGAAAACAATATGTTTGCCGAATACGGCCGTGTATTGTTTTCAATTGCTTATGCATTGGGGATTGATGACTATTAATTGCTTGTCAACTACGTTTTAGGTCATAAAGTTCAATTCAATTTGAAAACTTATATTTGAGCAAAACTAACCTAACTTGAATGCTGCCTTTAACTATTTAAAAATGTTAACTATTTTGAATAGGATTAACTCAAACTATGAAATTGTCTAAAATTCAAATTGCTTATTTAGTTATTATAACGATATCAATTCATTTGATTAGTTGCAGTGAAAATACTGACCAAATAAGAGATCAAAATAATAAGGACGCGCAAATAAATGCGATTGATGCAACTGAAGCTAAAAGTGAATCTGAATTGGCGAATGATTTTTTGTTAGAATTAAAGGCAAATGATGTTGATACAATTCTCTATAGCAAAAGAACTTGTATCAATTGTTGTGATTTCTACAATATTTTCTGGATTAAAAATGGAGCAACTAAATGGAATAAATTCTATTTTGATTTTAACGATATGAAATCACATTCAGTTGAAAAAAAGATGAATGATACTTTAATATTTAATACTGTTTTTGAATATTATAGCGAGTTAAAGAATACAACAATTAAGGAAAACATACATAAACGCTCAGGTGGAACTTCAACTATTAGTGTGAGTGATCATTATTGTTTCACACAATTAAAAATATATTTCAATCAAGATAGTTTAATTACAAACAGTATGAAAGATCATTCATTTGATGAATATACAGGATTTGACCAATCTCCAAATGACAAAAGAGAAACAAATGATAATTATTTAGAAAACAAGCATTCGATTTGGAATGTATTACTCCATAATATTGAAAATGTATTAATTAACGCGGAAGGTATAAGTGACCGAGAAGTTGAAACCTTAAGAATAAAAAAGGGCTACTAATTCTATCGTGTTGTTTTATAACTTTTATTTGGGATTTATATATTTCTAAAATTCCTCTTTCTCAAACCTCCTTTAAAACCACTAAATATCCGTTCCTACGCGAAAGATTGACTTCGTCGAATTTCATTTCGCGCGGTAGCGTTGTAAAAAAATCTCATCCGTAACTACCTTGAAAAGGATTTCTAAAAAAAATCAGTTAAAAACCTTCAAAATTTATTTAACTTCTCGCTGCCGCACGTCCCGATTTCTATGGTTAAACCAAATTTAATTTAAACTTTTTTTGATAAATTCTATTTTGGTTAACGCAAGAGAAAATTCTAAGGATTAATTTGTTTCTTACCGCATTTAGCACACTCATTTTATTCTTTCCTTCAGCAACTTTACGAAGGTAATAATGCTTTAAATCCCCTTCACATTGAATCGCTGACATTGCTGCCATATGTAGTATTGTTTTAATCGATTTATTAGCCATCGGGGATACTCTTGATCTTTTGTTTACACTGGTTCCTGAAGAGTAGTCAAACGGAACTACTCCGCTATAACAAGCATATTTTTTAGCCTCTTTTATGT
>NZ_JHXV01000030.1 GCF_000621625.1 Crocinitomix catalasitica ATCC 23190 | reverse complement strand
ACAATTTCAGATGTTTCTTTATCTGTCCATCTACGTCGTTTAATATGAAAAAAAACAAACATACCTTTTAAAGGAAAATCCTGAACTGTAATGGTTTTATGAAAACCTTTTGAAATTAATTGACGTGAATTAAATTCTTGGGGAACAGTATTCTTTTCCTCAAAATAAAGGTTCAATCGTTCTCCTACTTTTTTTGATTCCGTAAGCTCAAAATGTGCTACCAAAATCTCAGGTAAAATCATTTTTATTAAGTCTAAATATCCCTCCAAAACTTATTCTTTTTTACAAAGAAAATCATTTTAGTCTAAATTCCTCCCCAACTTTTGTGACTGATCCCAATGAAATAAGATTGGTTAGAATAGATTGTTATTTTTAACCAACCTTAAAAAACGCCTATTTAAATGCAATATATAATTCCCTTACTAGTCATTGCTGGCACCATATACTTTGTGATTAAACTCAGAAAGAAACCGCTAGCTGAAACTCCTGCTGAATGGGATGAAATACTAGAGAAAAATGTGCGTTTCTATCAACGTTTAAATCCGAATCAAAAAGTGATTTTTAAGGATGAGATGCTCAATTTTATTAATGAGGTTTATATTGAAGGTATTGGTTTTGATCTAGAAGAAATTGATCGGGTATTTGTGGCGGCTAGTGCAATTATTCCTGTGTTTCATTTTAGGAATTGGCGATATACGAATATCACAGGTGTGATTATTTATCCTGACAATTTTAATCAGAAATTGGGTTATGAGATGAATGTTGAAGACCGTTGGATTTCGGGTATGGTAGGCAATGGTAAATACGAAAATCAAATGATTCTTTCACGGAAAGCATTGCACCATGGTTTTAAAAACAAAACAGACAAACACAACACTGCCATTCACGAATTCGTGCACTTGCTCGACAAATTAGATGGTGAAATGGACGGTATTCCTTCGAACTTTATCGGTCAAGAATATGTTTTGCCTTGGGTGAATTTAATGCACAAGGAAATGGAAAAAATCAATGCCAATAAATCGGATGTTCGTTCGTACGGAGGCACTTCTCAAATCGAATTTTTCACTGTGGTTTCCGAATATTTTTTCGAGCGTCCAAAACTCTTAAAACGCAAACATCCCGAATTGTACAAGATGTTAGAGATGTGTTTTAATCCCAAAATTGATAAAACGGTTTGATCTTTTAAATATGCCTAAAATTCCAACCATTATTAATTCAAAATCGTTATCTTTTTAGAACTAACTAGCTAATAATTAAAGTATGAAACTAATTTTGACCCTATTCGGAGTTTTTCTAGCAGTTATTACTTGGAGCCAAAACTATCAGACAATCAACTCAAAAGACATTAATTATTTTGAAAATTTTGAAGCCAACTATTATCTAGCAACCAGAATAGACTCAACTCATCTTGTTGATGAAGATTCAATTTTTTATAGTTTTCAAACTTTTAGAAGAAATACTGACACTTGTGAGGTACTAATATCACCATGTTGGCTTGGCGAAAAAGTAATAGTAGAAACGAATGGTACTAATTTATTTTTCAATAACAATGGAGATACCATAACCATTCTCACTCAAGCAGAATTAAACGATACCTTCACAGTCTACACATATCCAACTGGTGAATTTATTAAAGGTTGGATTTCGTCGATTATTGAAGAAGAAATACTAGGCGTTTTAGACTCTGTTAAAACAATAAGTTTATTCAGCAATAGTGACGAGTTCAATTTAATTGATCCCGAATTTAAAATTGGAAAATTAACTGGATTTACGACTATTTACCCTTTTTATACTTTTCCTGAGGCTTATCAACCGATATATACAGATGAAAAAATGTACCAACCATTAAAATTAGTAGGATCGGAATACCCCAGAGTTGGCATTACTAAAAATACAGTTGGTGAAATTCATGATCATGAAATCGGCGATAGAATTATATACTCATCTTATGAAGAAACCTCTACAATGTTCAGCTCCTTCGGTTCAAGTCGTATCAGGGAATTATTATTCATAGATAAAAATTATATCAGTGAAGATACACTTGCGTACACAATGGAAGTGAAATACAAATACTCAACATTCAATTCATGGGATGATGGAACAGGTCCAATTTATGGTACTAGAACTGAAACGAAGGTTGTTTCAAATTTAGATAAAAAAGCCTCTCCTTACTTACCAGAAGAATTTCATTGGGTAGATTATGATATAGCACAAAACCACTTAACGTACTTACATTGTGGGCGCCTAGCGGAAGTAACTAACTATCTATCAGGGTACGGATGCCATGATGATGAAGATACCACCTGCAAGTGTTTACAGCAAGTAGATATGGGTGTCAGTTATTATAATAAGTTTAATGTGATAGGATTAGGCGGTCAATACTTTGGTTATAGCTCTTTTTATGTAGGTGATGGCATGCAAGATGTCTCCGAAGGAATAAGATATTATTCTGACGCTGATGGTGAATGCGGAAGTAACTTCTCACTCAGTACTGATAAAAATGAAATCGAAAATGATTTAATTATTTATCCAAATCCTACAACGAATTATCTAACTATTAATCATCCGCAATTTACAGGTGGCTTCTTAATTGAAATATACAATAGCACCGGTAATTTAATAAAATCTGAAATCTTTTCGGAAGCTGAAAAGGAAACTCAAATTGATGTACGGGCATTGCAAAATGGAGTTTATTCCGTTCAAATCACAACGGATAACATCACAATGCAAAAGCAATTTATTAAGCTCTAATTTTCAATAAATCCTTATTGCAATACAATTTGCTTCCGTGAAATCCCTTCTGCGGTTTCTATTAAAACCGAATAAATTCCCTGCGCAAAATTATTGAGATTGATTGAGACTATCGATTCATCAACTTGCATTGACATGACATTTTGGCCAATTGAATTGTACAATTTTATTGATTCCATGATCCCTTCTTCCGATTCGATATAAACTTGACCTAAACTTGGGTTTGGATAAATAGTAAATGAGTTGTCGATCTCATCATTAAAATGATCAATTGACAGATTTGAAGAACATTCCGTAATGATGTTGATGTAGCTAGCTCCAATAATAGTTTCTGGAATTGCGAGAGAACCATTTCTAGTAATCGAAGATGAAGTAGAGAAGGCCAAAGTCTCCGCGTTTTTCTCACCTAAAAAAGGAATATTCATATTACATTGTAGATTGTCAGGCGCTATTATTTTAATCAAATAAATATCATCAGTTCCACTCCCAAAACTCCGACTATATCCAACCAATAAATATCCACCATCATCCGTTTTTATAAGTCCTTCGCCATAGTCGTATCCAATTCCTCCGTATGCCCTACTCCATGCTAAATTGCCTTCATCATCTGTTTTAATCAGCAGTACATCCATTAAGTTTTCAAAACTTTGGGTATAGCCTACCATCAAATAACCACCATCACTTCCCTCAATAATCGAGCTAAAACCATCAAAACTATCCGAGCCATAAGTCTTCGACCACAGTAAATCCCCGTCAAAATCAACACTTATTAGATACGCATCCTCTTCACCATAACCGAAACTCACCGACGCACCTGCAATCACGTATCCAGTTGAAGTCTCGATCACTTCATTTCCATAATCATTGGCTAAACCGCCATAAGTTTTTTCCCAAACAATATTACCTGCGGCACTTATTTTCACCAAAGACACATCTGAATTTCCTGCACCAGAACTAAAGGTACTTCCAGTAGCGATAAAGTCACCTTCCTCCGTTTCAATAATTGATTTTATTTCATCAATACTTGAACCGCCAATGGTTAAAGTCCATAAGGTATCGCCAAATTCATCTAATCGTAAAACGTAACCATCACGAATAGCAACGCGGAAACTCTCCGTTGCACCACCTACAATAAATCCATTATCACGCGTTCGTGCCAACGAATTCCCATAGTCTTCGTTCGATCCACCGTAAGCCTTGGACCACAAGAGTTCTCCATCGGCATCAGTCTTTACCATATAAACATCATCCGCTCCAAAACCAACTTCAAATGCTGCTCCTGTTAATAAATAGCCATTATCAACACACTCAACAATACCATACGATTTCATACCAAGCGTACTATGTCGATCGATTCGAGCAACTGAAGTATCGGAACGAAGTCCAAATGTTTTCACCCACAATGTATCACCAGTCGGTGTTACTTTTGTCAACAAATAAATTGCAGTTCCTAAACCGTCAGTTTCGTATGACCCTGCTATCACAAAATTCCCATCAGCACTATTGATTATAGCATAACCTTGATCGCCATCACGAGAACCATAAAACTTTTGAAAGACATCTTGTGTGGATCCTTTAAATGGAATTAATGCGAATAGAAATAATAAAATGAAAGTGTATTTACTCATAGCAGATTTTGCCCTCAGATATTCAGTTAAAAAAAGAAACCTTATCCTTCGATAGCGAAGTTACCATTAATTAAAAATAAAGGAAATTCAAGATAACCCAAAAATTGTACTCCTAAAAATTCTATCGGTAAATCTGACAATACCCCGAAAAGGAATCTAATTTTTGTCGAAAAAAGTGTTGATCAGTCCAAAATTACAAGCTTTAATTTACAGCAAAACACCCTATAGGTTTAAGCTCAGCCTATGTAGATTGACTGTCCGATTTTAAAATTCCAATAGTTCAACTATTTTGACTTTGGCAAGCTATATGAATTCACTAGCTTTACAAATTCATTCATAAAGAGCATTTTAAGGCGCTTTATGATTTGAATTCAATGCGTTTTGCATCAATTATAAAAATTAAATAGTAATCAAATTGAATATGAAAAAATTAATACGCTTATTCACCATTGTTTCTGTTTTTTCATTTGGTCATCAAACGTTTGCACAATGTGATATATCAGAAGGAGAAGTCACTATTGTTGTGCATACTGATGCTTTTGGGAACGAGGGTTATTGGCAATTATTACCTAGTGGTAATGACTGTGGAGATGGAACCATCTTTGAAGGAGAAAATGAACTAGTCGGATGCGACGGTGCTGGGAATAGAGATAATCCTCCTGGTGGATACCCTAACAATGCAGACATCATAGAAGGTCCTTGGTGTTTACCTTTAGGAAATAGCTATGACATTATATACACGGACGATTGGGGTGATGGCGGTTTTTCTTTTGATGTATTGGTCAACGGTTATCAAATCGCAACTTTTGAAGGACTTGGCTTAGGCGGTACTTATACTTTTGTAGTTGAAGAGCCACCATTGTATGATCTTTCAGTATACGAATCTAATTTGTTTGAATATATAGAAACAGGTGACTATGATTTGGAAGCTAAAGTTTTTAATAGAGGAACGGAGACTATCACTTCATTTGATTTGAATTATAGTGTGGATGGCGGAGCAACTGAAACGCATAATGTAGCTAGTGTGTCGATTCCTAATTATTCATCAATTACAGTTGAACATAGTATTGCAATTGATTTGCCAATAGAAGGCATGTACAATATCAAAGTTTGGGCGGATAATATCAACATCGGAAATGAAGATTTATATAATGTAAATGATACCCTGAATAAAGAAATACAAGTCGGTCCAGGTACAGTAAATGACATTGAAAGTTATATAGATTCTCCAGTATTACCAACATTAATTGCTGGTACAGGCGAAAGTATTGACGATCCAACTGATTTGGATTTCCACCCTACTTTAACAAATATGGAATTGTGGGTTGTAAATCGTGGTACTGAAGGTACAGGAAGTAATACAACAACGATTTTTAACGCAGGTGAAGAAGGGCAAACATCCATTAATAAGGAAGATGGAAATGCTTGGCATTTTATGTCTCTTACTACTGGTATAGCATTTAGTCAAAATGGAAATTTTGGAACATCACCAGGAGTTTATGATGCAAATCATGATGGTGGTAGTGCTTTCACCGGACCTTCTTTATGGTCGAGTGATATGGCTATTTATGCTGAACCTTCGGGTGGAAATGGAAGTCACTTAGATATGCTTCATGCAAGTCCATATTGTCAAGGTATTGCTGCTGAAAAAGACAATGTATTTTGGATCTTTGATGGATATACGAATGACATCGTTCGATACGATTTTGCTGAAGATCACGGACCAGGAAATGATTACCATGGTGATGCCATTATTAGAAGATATTCTGACGATGAAGTACAAAAAGATCCTGCATCGCAAATTGTAAGTCATTTAATTTTAGACGACGAAAAAAAATGGCTTTATGTAGTTGATCACGGAAATCAACGTGTCATCAGAATTGATATAACAACGGGGAGTGATATTGGTGGTACACCTAATTATCCAAATCCTGAACCAGTTATTGAATATACAGAGTATACAGGTTACACACAAGAATTGGTTGTTTCAGGTTTGATTAAACCATCAGGTATAGATGTAATTGATGATAGGATGATTGTGAGTGAATATGAAACAGGTGAAATTATTATTTATGACATCTCTTCAATGCCAGCAACAGAACTTAGTCGTATTAGTACAGATTTAAATAGTGTTCAAGGTGTAAAAATTGGACCAAAAGGTAAAATTTGGTTTGTTGATCAAAATTCAGATGGTGTTTATAGATTAGATCATCAGTTTGCAAGTGTAGATAATAACGAACAAAGTTCATTCGCTGTATATCCAAATCCTAGTAACGGGCTAATCAATATAGCCTCAAATGCTTTAACGAATGGCAAGGTTGAAATTCGTAACGTAATTGGTGAACTGGTTTATTCTTCAAGTTATAGCGGTAGTAATGAAATGATTGAATTGGAAACAGCTAACGGCTTATATTTCGTTTCAATTTATGATAACAATTCTAATATAATTGGAACAGAAAAAGTAATTATAAATAAATAGTACTTGTTAATAGTATCGTTTAAAAACTGATCACGAAAAAAGCTTTTGGTAAACCCAAAGGCTTTTTTTATGCTTAATTCTCCCCTTAAAGGCAAGATCTACTTCTTTTAAAACTCACCCCTTCAAATCAGCCCTTTTGTTATTACAACATGTTTTTTTCAATTAACGACTGATTTAAGTCATTTTTCAATGCGTAAATTATCTCACTGGGCACAAACAAAAGTCAATATTTTTTGGCTTTAAACTGGCTAATTTTAAGGTTTAATTAAAACGGATTTATTAAATACTTAAATTTTAGCACTATGAAAATTTTATTCCCAACTGACTTAACAGAAGAATCATTCTCAGCTATTAAAACAATATTACCAAAAATTATTTCAAGTGATAAACCGACCGAAATTGTGCTTTTTCATGTTATAGATAGCACTGGGTATGGATCGACTTCTGTTCGTGATTTATCACAAATATTGATGGACGATGCTACAGCAAAACTTGCTACTGAAAAGAAAAACATTGAAGCGGCGCATAAAATTGAAGTTACTTCAGCTGTTAAAGTTGGGCATTATGATAGGGAACTAAAATGGCATGTTGAAAAAACGAATCCAGATTTAGTAGTCCTACTTTCTAAAGCAAAGCATGGCGTTCTAAAATATGTAAGTGGACAAAAATCTGTTAATTTTATTGGAGAATTGACAGCACCTTTATTAATCATACCTATTGATTTTGAATTAGATACAATTTCAAAAATGGGGCTTGGAATTGACAAAAATGAAAGTCCTACACTTGAGACTTTATATAAAATCAAGAAATTGGCAGCTTATTTTGAAAGTGACGTGAAAATGTTTCATGTGAGTAGAGAAGTAAATGAGACAACAGATTTTTATCAGCACATTTCAACCAACATGGGCTTTGGTGAAATTGAAATCGTAAAAGATGAAAACATATTAGGAGGCATACAACATTGGCGTGATAATAATAACATAGAAGTTTTAATCACATTAACACAACCAAAAGGTTTCTTTCAACGCTTGCGAACAGGAAGTGTATCAAGAGAATTGGTAAAGGAAAATCTTACCTCACTGTTAATCATAAGTCAATAGATAATACCAAGGCTTTACCTGAAACAACTTGAATTATAAACTTTATGAATACTCGCTATTTCGTTTGAGATAGCGAGTATTAACCTTTATATTATAGATCGGTTGAACGATTAATTTAGTCGGTTTTACTATCCTTCTTCTCCACAAGCGTTTGCATATCTGCTATCTTGTCTGTTTCATCAATGATTTCATACCCTAAAATTGTTTCTAGAATATCCTCTAAAGTAACAACCCCTGTTATACTACCATAGGTGTCTTCTACAATAAACATATGTGCTCTTTTATCGTAATTCCGTTTGAAGAAATCTGCTAAAAGCTCATCCTCTTGCACTTTTGAAAGTGGTCGAATCAATTCTTTTACTTTGACAGTTTTATTGTCCTCTATCAGTTGCCAAAGGATATCATTTTTTAAGACCATCCCCAGAATTTCTTCCTTGTTTTCTGCAAAAACTGGAATTCTTGAGAATTGCTCGAACCTTTCTGTTTTACTCAAGTCTTCTACAGTTATATTCTCAATAGTAGCGAATAGCACAGCGCGTGGCGTCATGATGTCATGAATAGTAGTATTCGGTAAATTCAATACATTTTGAATCACATTGGTCTCAGGATTGCTCAATGCACCATCCTCTTTTGTTGCCAATGTTAATGCCATCAAATCAGCACGGCTGAGCACGCTCTTATTCTTGTCGTTTTTAAGCTTCTTAGTAATCAACTGGCTCATCCACACCAAAGGCATCAATATTTTCATTAGAATTTTAATCCCTTTAATAGAAATTGGAGTTAAACTTTTCCAGTAATTCGCTCCTAATGTTTTAGGTATAATTTCACTTAGAATTAATATAGCCAATGTCATCACTGTTGCAACTATAGATTCTGCTGGAATTTGAAAAGAGAAAATATTAATCGCTGTACTTCCGAAAACAACCGCGGCTTGGGCACCTACACCTATCGCTCCGACCGTATGCGCTATCGTATTCAAGGTTAATATCGCTGATAACGGTTTGTCAATATCTTCTTTAAATGAATTGAGATCTTTATACAATTGAGGATTCTTATCTCGCTGTTTTCTAATAAATGATGGTGTAATACTTAAAATAACCGCTTCAAGAATTGAACATAAAAAAGAAAAGCCAATACTCAAGGTTAAAAACAAAAGTAATATTGTCATGTTTTTGCTATCTGTTAAATTTATTTAGAATAGAAAGATATGAATATTCCTTTGTTTAGGAGGGCTTTTATTACACCTTTATTTAAGCTTTTGTTTATCGCTGAAATAAAAAAGGGCTTTGATTGGTGAAACTAAAACCATATCTGCAATCGTTATAAAAAGTATAGCCAATCGAACGGCATCTAATTATCTTATCATTATTTAACATTTTAAACAACCTCTTTTCACTTAATAATCACTATTTTAAAAGAGAACAAAAAGGGCTGAAAGTTTGAATTAAAAAGACGCATCCTTTGAAGCACAAACAAGATGATAAAAAGAAAATTCATATTAATACTGACAATACTTTTCACAACAAACGTATTTGCCCAAACAGTACGAGAAATTGATCTGGACAATGAACCCGTTGATTTTACAGATCCAGCTAAGTTCATCGCCTTGATAGTGATTCCACTGTTCATTGTGATAGCAGGTTCACTTATTTATTGGAAATGGAAGAAGCGTAAAAAGAATGAAGAATAAATTTTATCTCTTTGACCGCTTGCTCATTCTCAAAACATCTACAATCACTTTATTTTTCATAAAGCAACCTTACTTGATACCGATAATGCTAATTATCCAGGACAAATTGTAGTACTTAACATAGCTACTTGTAAACCTCACTATCTATATAAAACACTAATTAAGAATCAATTAAAAAAGTGTAATATTTTTTTTACACGATAAACTTCCATCTAAACACCTTAAAACATTCAACTTTACATTACTATTCATTTGTTTAACTCGATATGAATGCTAAATTTGCGCTTAATTAATTCAAACAATTTGAATTAAAACCTAACAAATTTTTAGATATGAAAAAGATTATCCTAGCACTATTGTGCTTAACATTCACTGGTTTAATAAAAGCACAAGATTACTATCACGCACTTGGTATCCAGGCAAATATTGGCCTTTTCGCAGCACAAGTTAATCCCCTTGATGATTTAGAGAAAGAACCTGTAATTGTACCTGGTTTATTTTATAAAGCGACTTTAGCTTTTGAAATAAATAGAGATATGAATTTTGCAGTTAGTGCATATCCTTTTATTGGTATGAGCGGAAGTATAAACTCACAATCAGGAGCTAGTGAAGGAACTTCAATAGGAGCAGAATTCCCATTATTAGCAGAATTATACTTTGGAGACATTGAACAAAACTGCTTTTTTGTAGGCGTAGGTTTTTCGGCTTCAGTAATGGCTAGCACTTATGGTTCTGGCAGTACTGTAGGCCCGCAATTTGATCTTGGTGGACAATTTGAAATTAAAGAGAAAATAATTGGCTTAAGAGCAGCATTCACATTAGGTTTAAATACACCAGGTTTTGCAAGCACTTATACAAAATACAAAAACAATCAAGTTTCGGTAGGACTATACTATCTTTTTGGATAGAATCAGCCTATTGCGTACTTTAATAAAATAGTCTTAATAAAACAATCATCAATTAATGGTGATTGTTTTTTTTTGCCTCCCCTGCAATGAATTGTTAAATTATACTGCGCGCATAAAAACGTATTCCGAATTGACCGTATGGATAGATTTTGTTATTGATCCTTTGCAAGAAATCAAAAGCCGCTCCACCTTGTAAATAGAACTCAGTATAGATCCCAAAAATTGATTTATCTATAGCCAAGCCCAAATGTAAATTGCTTTCTAAAAATGATTGGTATTTTTTATTATAACTCGTTTTCGCATCCAATCCCGAATAAATATGAATAATAGGACTTTCAAATACACTTGGCGCTAACATTGTTGGACTGATCCACTTGTTTTTTAGACTTAAGGCATTTAACCTGAAGTTCAAAAATGGATATCGGAAACTTAATGCGCTATAAAACCCTTTATGCGTATTGATGCCTGCTACAACTTGTAAATTAATTCGTTTTGTAAACGCTAACCCCAAGGCAACATAACCCGTTAAGGTATCATTGTGATAAAATACGCCTGGTTCAAAAACCCCTTTAAGACCTAAAGCCCATCCGTTTAAATTCCCCGTACCACAATTCATTGGATTATTCCACCATCCTTCACCATCCCAAACTGGCGCATTCAAACAAATGGTTGTCATTCGTTTTTGCTTAATATTATCCAGTTCTTTATTATACAAATTAACTGTTGTAAAGTAATAATCCTCTTTTCTACCTCTAAAACCTTTTTTGGTGGTCCAATCAATTCGAGAAAAACGGTTACGCTTATAGTTACCATTAAAATAGTCCTCTCGAATCCCATATTCAGCCTTCAAATCAACATATTCTTTCGGTGCACGAATCTTAACTTGGTGATGATTAAATAAACGGACTTTCGCTTGAATATTCTGCATCAAAAAATAATCCGGAAAATATTTTTCAACGGTCAAAACAATGGTGTCTTTTGTAAAAATCTCTTCTGTACAACCAGAACATGGAGCATCTTCAAGCGTGAAGAATTGATATTGTATAAAACTTGCTCGTGGAATTATTGCTACCCACCTTTTTTTTCTCCACCATAACTTGCCTGTTGTTTTCATTTTCCATCGCACCCGTTGAATGGTTGTCTTCCCTCCTAACTTCGTTCGAGCGGAATAATAATGTTGCCGCGTCTTGAATAAATCGACAGGCAACGCTTCGATATACATAAATCTACGTCCACGCTTTTTTATTTCTTTGACATTACAATACTTCAAAGCATCTGTATCAATATAAAAACACTTCGGATCAACGTTTACTATGATATCCTTTTTGGGTGGCTCAATTTCAGCAGGATAATACAGAATAATTTCTACACGCCTATTCTCTGCTTGATCAATTTTTACATCCTCACCCCTTGCCAATATTTTGATTTCTGTATCCGATGAAAAACTCTTCTTACAATATTTCAAAACATTTCTTGCGCGTTTTTCTGATAAGGATTTGTTCTTAGTAAAATCACCGGTAGAATCAGCATAGCCAATGAATTCTGCATATTCTACATCACGCAAATCATAATCGTTATGAAGCGTTCTGAGCATACTCGCATTTATATCATTAACATTTGCACTTCCATATTTAAAATAAATACGAATAGTATCTTGTGTTAATGCGTTAAATGATGCACCAAAAAAAAGTAAAACAAGTAAGTTTCTCATTCAATAACGAAGTTAGTATTAATTAATGTTTGATTCGACTGAAGGTAACTTTGAAAATTTTCGTTTGAATTCCTCCTCTACGTTAACGTGTTAAACAACAGGTTGACACATAATCCTTCACAAACTAATAATAAGTTAATGAAGGCTACTTAAACCAATATAGAGCTGTAAATAATTGACGATTATCAGTTTTTACCTTAAACAAATATTAAATTTATTGTATAACTTTACATTATCAAAAAAGCAAAAGCACATATTGCACTTCTATTAGTTTTCTCTTTTGTCATAGGTATAACATGGCAAACAGCAACTGTTGTTAACTTTTATGCCAACCAAAATGAAATTGAAGCTCAATTTTGTGTAAACAAGACTAAACCAGAGCTTAATTGTCACGGTCAATGTTATTTAAAGTTACAACTCACAACTACAGATGCCGAAACGAATAATTCGGATAAAACAGTACAAGAGGTTTCTTTCTGGTTTTTTGGTATTGAAATTCTCGAAACATTACGCATCTCTCCTATGACTTGCGAAAACAACTTTATCGTGAACTATCAATCTGTTGATGAAAATTCTTATCATCCAGACTTCTTTATTCCACCAATTTATATCGGCTAATTTTTATTTTGTTAGATCCTTCTTGGTTCTTCCTACAAATGCGTTCCTACCATTTGCATAATGGCTCGTGTTCGCAAATTAAATCAATTAGTCACATCACTGATTTAAAGAAAAATCAGTGCAATTATAAATTAAATTATCATGAATAAAGTATATATTATTACAGCAATTACATTTATCAGTTTAATGGGTTTAACATCTTGTAAAAAAGATAAAGAAGTACCTACAATTACAGTGAACGAACCTGCTGATCATACAGAATTAATGTGGGGTGATCAATTACACATTGAAGCAACTTTCGAAGATGATAGAGAATTAGAATCTTATAGAGTTTATTTAGGTAACCAATTAGGTGTTAAATCAACTGATTTCGATATTGACTTTACTGGAACAATTTCAGGTACATCTTACGATTTTCATGATCATGTAATGGTGCCAGATTCAGTTGGAATGGTTTACTATCTACATTTTGAAGTAAGTGATGCTGAAGGTAAAACAACATCAGCAAGTCACATGTTACACTTTATGCCATAACTTAAGTATTGAAACAGTCCAGGGGTGATAAATAATCACCTCTGGTTTTTTAATCGCAGTGAAACACATTTAAATTGTCGTATGAAAAACTTGATTTATATCTTCTTTTTGTTTGCAATAGTGCTGTCATCTTGTAAAAAAAGTGATGCTCAAAAAGCAATTGTTTCTTTAAATTTTCAAACCACAGCAGACGGCAATAATTATACGTTTGCCGATAGTTACGAAAATGGTGACGGTACATTAATTCGCTTAGAACTATTACAGTTCTACTTATCAGACATTCGTTTTATTGACAAGAAGGGAAAAGAAGTATTAGCAGAGGAAATCGCCTTATTAAAAACTGACCTTTCTGGTCATGCGAGTGTTGAAATTAAAATTCCAGCAGGTGATTATTCAGCTTTGAAATTTGGCATCGGTGTTCCAAATGAGTTAAACGAAAAAGATCCATCAAGCTTTACAGAAGAAGAGCATCCGTTGAGTTCATCTCAAAATACATATTGGGGCATGAATGGTATGTACAGATTTGTAATGGTAGATGGAAGATATGATGAGGATGCTGATGGAATTAGTGATGGCACTTTCTCCTACCATACTGGTTATGCAGTATCTTTAAGAGAATTCGAATTGACCAGATCTTTTAGTTTTGACAAGAAAGAATCCTATTCAGAAAACTTCAATATCGATGTACAACAGTTATTCAATGTCGATGGCAGTAGAATGGATGTTATCAACGAATCTAACTGGCACGGGAATTATGATGACATTGAAGTATCAATACGTTTCAGTGACAATTTCCTACATGCATTAACTGCGCAATAAACCTTACTGTTTCTTCATCTAATACTCACTTTAGAGGATATTAATAATTCCTGAAATTATAAGAAAATGAAACAATTTATATTAGTTGCATTTTTAGCACTTACAACAAACTTTGCATCTGCATGTGATGTTTGTGGTTGTTCTATGAATGCATTCAGCATGGGACTCATGCAGAATCAAAACACACCTTATATAGGGTTGCGTTATAGTTTTGCTCAATTCCATGCATCAATTAATCATAACACTACAAACGAAGGTTACGAATATTCGAACGATACTTACCAAAGAATAGACGCGGTTGGTAGAATTAATTTGAGCGAGAATTTTAAACTAAACTTCCAAGTACCTTTTTTGATTAATATCATGGAAGGGTCTCATCAAACGGTCACAACAAGTGGTATTGGTGATCCTACAATTATCCTTACTTACCATCCTTTTAAAGGCAATATCAAATGGGAAAATCATTCAATTGTGTTAGGAGCCGGTGTTAAAGCGCCCTTAGGAAAGTTCGACCAAGAAGACAACGGTGAATTGATTAACCCTAACTTCCAAATGGGGACTGGTAGTATTGATTTTCTTGTCAATGCCAATTATACTTATCGTAAAAAAAGCTTTGGTTATAATGTAGAAGCTGCTTATAAAATGAATACGAAGAATCGTTCGAATTACCGATATGGAAATCAATTTAATGGTGCTTTAAATGGCTTTTACATGCTCGAAAGAATTAAAACCACAACCCTTTTTTATACAGGTGGGTATTTTGAACGTGCAGCAGTCAATTTAGAAAATAACAAAAATGTTTTTAATACTGGTGGTTTTGGTTTGTTTGGAAATCTGGGTGCACAAGTCTATATCAAGAAGTTTAGAGTTGGCGTTTTATGTCAATTGCCAATCTATCAAAAATTTAAAACCGATCAATTAACAACAATAAATTCTAAACCTAGATTCACTTTAGATTTAATTTATACGCTAGGTAAGGATAAGTAGTTTTTCTATACACCTTATACATAACGCCAATGGTACAGAAATGTAGCATTGGCGTTTTTTATTAACGATAATCAACGATACGAAACTCCCTGTAAACAGTGAGCTATTAATAAACTCGTCTCTATAATATTGTGCTTAAACAAACACTTTATTATGAAACGATTAATATTTTACCTCAGTGTCGTATTACTCATCGGTCACGGAGCAAAGGCGCAACAAGTCGTCACCACCGCTGGTGAATATTTTGAAGGCGAGAATGCTTCATTAAGTTGGACAATGGGAGAACTAATCACAGCAACCTTTACTGAAGGTGCGAATCAATTGACACAAGGTCAACAACAAACCAGCTTTTACTTTACAGGAATTGACGATGTGCTTTATTTTTCATCAATTCAATTATACCCTAATCCAACTATCGATTATTTGACGATTGAAACGGATGAAACCAATTTAACCTATGCGTTGAGCAATAGTATTGGTCAAATTGTGCAAAATGGCGAAATCAGTCAAAAAAGTCAAAATATAGATGTGAGCAGCATTGCTGATGGCATCTATTTTATCACACTGACCTCAAAAACGCAATCGAATCAATCACAAGTATTCAAATTAATTAAACAATAAAATGAAAAAATTAATATTCACAGTCGCAACATTTTTAGCCATACAATTTGCCTTTGCGCAAGCACCAAATGGATTTAAATATCAAGCCGTTGTTAGAGACGCTTCAAGTATAATACTAACCGAACAAGCCGTTGGTTTTGAAATCACATTACATCAAGGTTCGCCCGATGGCACAATTGTTTACCAAGAAACTTTTACCGATGAGACCAATCCTTTTGGTTTGGTGAGTTTAAATATCGGGAATGGAACGGTTGTTTCAGGTGATTTCAGTACTATTCCTTGGGGAGATGGTCCTTATTTTATGGAAATCGCCCTAGATGAAACTGGTGGTGCTGCATACGAAACAATGGGAACAAGCGAATTGCTTTCTGTTCCCTATGCAATGTATTCGAAATACACTGAAAACGTTGACGATGCTGATGCTGATATGACCAACGAATTGAACGAAGGCGCCGTTTTATCTGGTACGGATTTAAGTATAACTGATGCCGGAGGAACCATAACAGCCGACCTCAGCAATTTAATTGACGATGCAGATGCAGATCCTGCAAACGAATTAAACGAAGGTATAGAATTATCAGGAACGGACTTAATCTTAACGGATGCTGGAGGAACGGTATCGACTGACTTAAGTAGTTTAATTGATGACCCAGATGCAGATGCAACAAATGAATTAATCTCTTTATTCGAAATCAATGAAGGGAGTTTAGAAATAACGGAAAATGAAACAGTTCATTCAATTGCTTTGGTCGATTTATCTGATGGTGATTGGACCGTTGACGAAGACAATATCTATAACCCTAATGAGGGAAACGTTGGTATAGGAACAGATGCACCTTTAAGCAAGTTACATGTTGAAGAATTATTAAATGATGATAATATATATGCACAACGCGTTATTGCTGAAAATTCGGAAGGTGTAATAAGCAAAGCTGCTGCTTATTTCGAAATTTCTTCAGACATAAGTTCAGAATCTTTCGCCGTTCAAGCAAATGCGATTAGTACGAGTGACAATTTTAATATTGGCGTTCGAAGTGCTGCATCAGGTAGTTCTGTAACAAATAGAGCCGTTCAAGGGCTGACTGTTGGAACAGGAACGACTAATATGGGGACAATAGGTTTTAGCAATGGTGCTGGTGGAGCAGGAAGTTCAAATTATGGTGCATACGGATTTGCCCAAAACTCTGAGTCTACCAATATGGGAATTAGAGGCGCAACAGATGGTTCGGGTATCGATAGAAATACGGGCATATATGGTTCAGCTAATGGAATACACGATAATAGAAATTTTGGTACTGAAGGACACGCTTCAGGCTCTACATTAATTAACGTAGGTGTAAATGGCTACACTGCTGGAACTGGTACTTTTAATATCGGGACTTGGGGCTCTGCAGAGGGCGCTGGCACAAATAATTACGGTATATACGGCGTTGCTATTGGTGGAGATGTAAATACTGCTGGTTATTTTGACGGTAATGTTACAATTGATGGAGACTTAAATATTACGGGGACCCTATCTAAAGGTGGTGGTACTTTTAAAATCGATCATCCACTCGATCCTGCTAACAAATATTTAGTCCATTCTTTTGTTGAATCTCCAGAAATGATGAACATCTATAATGGTAATATTAAAACAGATGCTGAAGGATATGCTACGGTCGAATTACCTACATATTTTGACGCTGCAAATAAAGATTTTAGATACCAATTAACAGTCATCGGAACATTTGCGCAAGCCATTGTGAAAGAAAGGATTTCTGGCAATACATTTATCATTCAAACAGACGAATCAAATGTAGAAGTCTCTTGGCAAGTGACAGGGGTTAGAAATGACAATTGGTCGAATGCCAATCGCGTTGATCCTGAAGAGCCAAAAGCGGAAAAAGGAACGTACTTACACCCTGAATTATACAATCAACCTGAAGAGAATTCAGTACATAAGGCTGCAATTGAATTAAAAAGTATGGCTGCGCCCGGTAAAGAAGAAAAGCTTATCGTAACTCCTTAATTTTTAATTTTGTAAATCAACAGGTGAACTTTAATCGGTTCACCTTTTTTTTGCTCAAAATTTATTTAACTTATACAACAAAACCAGAATTTAAACGTTCTACAACAAAAATATAAATCGTTGGTTATGAAAGTTATAAATTTATTGTGTTTTGGTTTTGCCATGATCGCAGCAGGCCATACATTACACGCTCAAAATCGATCAGATATCGGTATTATTATCTCCCCATTTGCTACAAGTGAGATTACCGCGAGCTTTGAATACCGAATACCACTTAACGATAAGTACAAATTCAAATTAGGTGCTTCAATCGGTGAGAACATAAGAGCTTTTCCTGATTACAAAGTCAATATTATTTCAGCGAGTGACTCACTAATTGTAGAGCGCCGTTTTGGAGAAAAAACACAAATAGGTGGATTGCGTGTTGGAGGCGAAAAAAAATTAGGAAAATCTATGTTTTCACTCATGGGCGATCTGAATATATCTTATCAAAAGGCTTATTTTTCTAATTACAATACAACGCATGAACTAATTGATGGTATTTGGCAAGCAATTCCGCCAGAATACGAATTAATCTCTGAAGGCTTAGCAATGAATCAAGGCACCACTACAAGGCATTTTATAACCCCATCACTGCGTGTAGGCATCTCGTTAGATGTACCACTCAATAAATATTTTATGCTTAATCTTTATGCCGCGGGTAATTTTGGTATTCCAATTCTAATTGACGAAACGAATAAAAAAGATCCTTTAAATGAATTTTCAACGGTCCCAACAGTATTCGATGCACATCAACAATTTGGCGGAGGAGTACGCTTTATGTTGCCCGTAAGAAACAAATAAAATATCAAATGAATTGAGGTGAGATAATGTTTAATAATCTAACCTCAATTCATTTACAATTTCAGGCAGCAAAACGTGGTTCACCACATAACTATCTTCAACACCACCTTTTTTCGTTCGAATATTTACCTTAAATTCATTCCCGTCCGTTAAAATCCGTGTATCCGCATTAATCTTATACAATACCTCTTCTATACAACCTGTATAAAGTGTTTCTGTCGACCAGTCACCTTTTTCATACAATGCAATCCACATCGAATCAGTTTCGTCAATACAAGTAATATTATTCAAAGTCAATTCAGTCGAAAAAGTAATCGGATCAAGAATAATCGTCAATTGATTTAATTCCGTTTTTTCTAATTTATGATACCCAATATAAGTGTTTTCATCCGCGTCAAAAGGCATATAGTAGGTGTCTGATTTATATTTCAAAACAAAATCGTCATCTTTTTTAAAAACAGGCACCTCTGCATATAATTCTCCTTCAATTGTCCCCATTTCAATTGCTAATTCCTTTTTCACCGCCTCACTTGAGCTACCTTTTTCACTATATTCTAAAATTAAAGATTCTAAATTAACGGCCAAACCGGTTCTGCCGCTTACAACGTCCAAATCAATTACAATCCAACCTTTGCTCTTTTCTTTAGAGCATGCAAACATCAAAATTACAGCGAAGCACAACAGTACTTTTCTCATTTAAAAATTATATTATTTCAACGAATTTTACTTGGCCACCTGCGGGCTTTCTGCTTTAGTTACCTCTTTTAATTTGTAAGCCAAAAGCATTATAATCAGTTCCTGTTGTCACTGCTTAAAAACCATGCCTTAACCAATTAAAATTCGGCAAGCTATCACGCCAATCCCTGGTGGTAAAAAATTAAACTAATCCTTCAGTTTATTCACACCTAGATAAAGCAAAGCTCCGCCAATTGCAGCAAATAAAACGCCAGTAATTATTAACCAATTCATATGTAAATTATTAACCTAAAGGTAATGTAGTAAAATTCGAATTAACACCCAAATTATTAACGCGAATAATCCTATGCAAACTGATTGTTTTACAAGTTCCTAGCTGGTAGAAATATTTCAGCAATCATACATCTAATACTTCCACCACCTATTTTTTCAATTGTTGGAATTGGGATTGGAACGAGCGCTACAAACCCCTCTAATACTGATATTTGATCCGATCGTAGGGATTGATGAGCCGAAGCAGATAAAACCAATATTTTTCTACCATCTTTTGGAGCTAATTCAATAGTATTTCCTGCAAATAATTTGATTTGGTCAAGACTTAAATCAACAATCGCTTTTCCCGAATTTTCTAAAGCCTTTAAAATCAATTCGCGTTCCTGTAAATCCCGAATACTTTCTAAACAAATCATAGCATATTCACTACCAATGCTCATCATAACATTGGTATGGTAAATCGCTTTACCCGACGCATCAATTGCATTAAAATAAAAAGCTTTATAATTTAAATCTTTGGCTATTTTCTGAAACAATGACTGATTCGTTCGTGAAGACAAACAAGCATACGCGCAACGCGCTTTATGATCAAAAATAATACTCCCCGTTCCTTCTACTATCCTATCTTCTTCTTCATTAAAAGAATAATCTATAACTTTCTTTACCTCGAATTTATTAGACAACTCATTAACAATGTCCTCTCGGCGTTCTAATCGCCTATTCATAGCAGACATTGGATACAGTGTTATTTGACCGTTCTCATGCATTGAGATCCAATTATTTGGGAAAATTGCATCTGGTTTAACGGGGGTTTTCGTATCATTTATCACAGTGACATCAATCTCACAATCACGCAATAACCTAACTGCCCGATCAAATTCTTGAAGGACCTTATTTTTAATCTGAATAGCATCCAAATCTACAGAAAACTGAAAAGCGTTAGAAAAGGCCGTTTCAGAATTAAACCCGAAGTTCTCGGGCCGAACCATCAGTATACGATCCGTAGAATGTATCATTACTATTAGCGTTTTTAAACAGAAACTACCTCAGCACGACTCATAAACAAATCGTCCAAACGATCTAATCTGTCATCTTTTTCTGATGCAAATATGATGCGTTGGCTGCGTTCAACACTTTCTGTTATTCGATCAATATCAGTATGAAAACTACCTTGTTTTAAAAAATCAGCATCTTCAACAATTATCATCATTAATTGCGTCAAATTAATACCATTTAAAAAATAAAGTTTGCTCAATCGCTTAGGTGTTGCAATCACAATATCACAGCCCGCATAAATTTCATCTTTCTGATGATTGATAATACGTTCTTCATAAACCATTGCAACTCGAATCTCTGTTCGTTTAATATATTTTTCAAATTCAGCATATAATTTCTCACAAGCCTCTTTGTTTTTTACAAAAATCAACGCCCTTGGGTTATCACCAAAAGGAGCGCATTTTAAACGTTGTAAAACGCCAATAATTAAAGCTGTTGTTTTACCGCCTCCGTCTGCAGTGATAGCATACAAATTTTTCCCTCCCTTAATCACGGGTATCACCTTATCTTGAAATTCGTTTGGTGCTTCAACACCTTGCTTAGCTAATATTTCTACCAACTTCGGATTTAGTTTTTTAAATGTCATTTAAATGCTCCTTCTTTTATTTGCAGTAATTAATCGTCATTAACTAATAACCTTATCTCTAAAATTCTTTGTGTAATAAACTTCATTGCGGCCTTTATTATTTACGTATATAAAGTATGCCTCAATGTTTAATTCAGGGTGAATACGGATAAATTCTATTGCTTTCTCTGTGCCCATTACCATAAAAGCTGTAGCCAAAGCATCCGCCATCGCACAAGTTTCAGTAACAACCGTTGCACTTAGTAAATTATGTTGAACAGGGTAACCAGTTTTAGGGTCGAGTGTATGCGAATATTTCACACCATCTTTCTCATAAAACTTTCTGTATGATCCAGAAGTCGCAATACTTCTATTTTCCAACTGTATAATATCTTGAATAGATCTGTTATCACTTGTCGAATGTTCAACTGGTTTATCTATACCTATTCTCCATAGAACGCTATCTGCATTTACACCTTTCACTCTAATCTCTCCACCAATTTCAACAAAATAGTTCTGCGCTCCCTTATCTTCCAAAAAGTCAGCAATTACATCAACTGAATAACCTTGTGCAATCGCATTAAAATCTAATTTCGCTTTGTCTGTTAATTTTAAAATATGATTGGTTTTAACCCCCATTGAGTCGGCTGTTGATTCCATTTTTTTAAAATGTTTCCCGTCAGTAAACCCAAGTAATTTAATTAATTCATCCACCACAGCTGAATCTGGTACATTATGATTATCTCTTAAAAATCCCCAGCCATCAACCAAAGGATAAACCGTTGGATCGAATGCGCCATCTGTTATCGCATAAACTTTTTGGGAAAGATTATAACAGGTATCAAAAAAACCTCTTCTATCGGTATAGTTATATATGCCTTTACCCGCTGTATTCAGTAAAGAAACAATAGAATTGGGTATGTATCCACTCAATGCATCATCAAAGGCTGCCAATTCGCTTACAATCTCTTCTCTGGTTAATTGAATGGGGTCATTACAAATCACCGTAAAAGTAGTTCCTTGTGTATTCCCGAAAAATTCTATTTTCCCTGATTCCTTAGCTGGTGCAGCAGGTTTTTCTGAATTATCGCAGGAGATCAATCCCAATGAAATAATTAATGCGAATAAAAATTTAAACTTTTTCATGTAAGAATTTGGGAACAAAGGTAACTTGATTTTAGTTGCGAATCAAGTCTGCAGCTTCAGTTTCATCTTGCCATTGATATTCGGCGATTCCAACTCCGTTCACAGTATATGAAGAAGTACCGTATTTGGTTTGAATTTTTTCATAGACATTCCCTTCGCCATTCCTTACCACTACTCGTCTAATTATATATGAATTGATCAAACCATCTTCGTCATTTGTCGTAAAAATTTCTTCTGTCACACCTTCTGGAAATTGATTGCCTAATTCATTCTTCATGGCACTATCAATCTTTTTAACATCTATATCTCTAAGTGATTCTAAATACTTTTCAGTCTCCTCAACAGTATTATCATTCGACTCTTTTAAATCTCTATTTTCATCATTCATTTCCTCCAATTTATCCTGTGTGTCGTCCACATTTTCAATTGCTTTTTTGTCAGCGGAATTATTTATAGAAATACTCTTATCCTCTACGCCATCAATATAATCCTTGGTTGAATGACTATCGTCATATCCATCTGCAATTTTATCCCTTTGGTAATCTCTTTCGTTTTCTTTGATGGCATCGACAGTTTGCTCGTAACCCTCTCTTCTTTTTTGCTCAGCTTTTTCACGATCAGCAACAGTTACTGCAAGATCTTCTAAACTTTTTTCAGTATTATACGACTCGTTTTCTTGATCTAAACCTAAGTTGATTGTTTTGTACTCATTTTTCAATGATTGCTTTTCAACAAGATCTTCCATTTGCTCTCTTGGAATATCGTTTAGCTGATTCTCTATAATCATTTCATCAGCTATCCTTTCCGAATACTTTTTCTGTTCAATAGACACTTCATAATGATCATCATTCGAATTTCTTTGGGTCTTGTCCATATCAACCCCAATTTCATCAACAAGTTCTACATTGTCTATTCTTTCTTTATCTCTAGCCTTTTCTAAATTAATAATTTTAGTATAGTCATCTTCTTTAGTCTCTTTTATTTTTAATATTTCATCCTCTTGATTCCAGAGTAATTGATTACTAGTATTAATCAAATCAACATTATAATTTTCAACTTTTAACTCTGTATTCTTCCGTTCCAAATCTGCATTAACAAAGGTGTTTTCACGCTCAATATCTTCCTTTTCAATAATTATCTTTTGTTCCATCACTTCATTGGTTTGATTATTTGATGCAGATTTTGTTTCATTAATCAATTCAACATGAATGCGTTCAACATTCGCTAAATACTCTTCCCTAGGTAAATCGCTATTTTCACTTTTTTCATCAATTGCAATTTTCAGATTGGTTACAACTTGATTTTGTCTTTGAATAGCATTTTCATTATCCGTTGTTCTTTCACGTTGTACAATTGAGCTTTCGAATAGTGCAACTTCAACTGCATCACTTGCTTCTTCAATTTTTATCGTTGCCGCATCATCTGAAGTAATAATATTGTCCTCAATTTCAATCGCTTTTTTTCGAGTGGTAAAATTATCATCCCGTTGTCTAACCGCATCTATTCCTTCTGCCTCTGATGCCTCAAGTCTTTGTTGCTCGACTTTTTGTGTCAAGTTGAATTTTCGTTGCTCTTCAGCATCTGCAAGTAAAGCCCCTATATCTACAGCATTGGTTTGTCTATTAGCCTTGCCATAATTCTTCAATTGAGGAGAAGATGCGACAGCAGTTGGATTTAATAATTGCTCTATTAACTTTAGTTGATCTTTTGGAAATTGATCCCCTGGTTTGAAACTTAATGCACGATTGTATAGTTCTTTCGCTTTGATATAATCCTGCGCAGTAAATTTACTATTGGCTGCATTTAATATATTAGCATATTGCGCATCCTCTTCAACCATGGTTACATTTTGCATGGATTCGTCACAAATTTTTATTTGCTTTTCAACATATTCTTCGTTTATCAAATTGTACGCGCGCACATATTTTTCTTTTGCTTTTGCCCATTCACTTTGTTCGAATAAATTATCTGCCTCCACTTTTAATGCTTCAAATTCAACTCTCACCAAAGCATCTTTAGCTGCTTTTTCAATCGCCTGATTAATTTCATTTATACGTCTTTCAGGAAGAGGATCTTCTGGTTTTTCAGTATTCGCTTGGGTAAACAGTGCCAATGCTGCTTCAAATTCGTTCGCTTTAAACTTTGCTTCTCCATCTGATAATAATTTATTATAGGCCGCGTCAGCATCGTTCTCATTCATTAATTTTAATAAATTTTCAGCTTTTTCAATTTGAGAAGTTGGATAAGCTTCATCCTTTTTCAACATGAACGATTGGTTGTAAAGATTGATCGATTCGACATATTGCTGTGTCTCAAACGCTGTATCTGCTTTTTCTATTATCGCTTTATACTCAGCCTCTAATTTTTCTAATTTTTCAGCTTCACTTAGCTTGCCACTTAATTCTTCAAGTCGCTCTGTTGGATGCTCCTCTCCAGGTTTTAATTCTAATGCAGCCTTGTACTTTTCTGCTGCACTCGACCAACTTTCAGTATCATAAGCAGCATCTCCATCACGAATAAATGCTTCGTAATCCTCCTCTAATTTAGCAGCTTTAGCTTCTGCATCAGCCAAATCTTTTTTGAGTGTATTAATTTTTTCTATTTCATCTTTCGGATATGGATCTTCACTTCTAAAACTCAAAGCTCGCTCATAATAAGAGATTGCATCGTCCCACTTCTCGTCATCGCGAAGGCCATCAGCCTTGGCTATAATTTTCTGATATTTCTTTTCTTCTTCTGCGCTTGTCTCATCCTGCATCAGTTTATCAATTTTCACAATCTGATCACTCGGATAAGGCTTAGTATTATTAATTTCAATAGCCTCTGCATATAAAGCTTTCGCTTTTTCTAAATTCCCATCATTAAACTTCAGATCTGCTTCCACTATTTTAGCTTCGTAAGCAGCATTCTTTTCCGCGTTTTTCTCTTCATCCTCAAGAATTAATTGAATTTTGTCTATTTCATCTTTAACAGCAGGCTCTGGTCTTAGTTTATAAGCTTCTCTATATGTTTCTAACGCTTTTTGATACGCTTTTGCTGCCAATTGTTCTTTGGCCGAATCTAATATCGCAGTGTATTCAGAATCTGCAGCGGCTTTTTCTTTTGCCTCAAGCAGTAAACGTTTTGTTTCTTCAATTCTTTTATCAACTTCCGGTGTTGACTTAATACTTTTTGCTGCTTCAAAATTTTCTAACGCTGGCGTATAATCATTTGCTGTGAAAAACTCTTCTGCCGCCTTAATAGCTGCATCATATTTTGCTTGTTGCTCTGCTTCATTTTGACTCTCAGCAATTAGTTTCTCAATCTCCTCTACTTTGGCTTTAACCTCCGCATCTTCTCTTACTTCTAATGCCTTATTATAATTCAATTTTGCTGCATCAAGATTCTTGGCATTAAATGCTTCAGCTCCAAGTGCTACAAATCCGTCAAATTTCTCTTGTTCTTCCGCTAATTTTTTCTTCTCCACCAATAATTTATTGATCGTATCAATTTCTTTTTGCGCTACCTCATCACCAGGTCGAACTTCTAATGCTTTTGTAAACTTATCTATTGCATCACTGTACGCTTCAACACTCAAGGCCGAATTTCCCGCTTCCATAAATTCGAGATACTTTTTCTCGTTTTCTGCTTCCTTTTCTGCTCCTTCTAATAATTTTTCAAGTTGCTTGATTTTTTCTTTTGGCTCATCTTCTTTTGGCTTAATATCACTAGCCTTAGTATATGCGTTTATTGCTTCTTGATATTCTTTTAACTCCGCAAATTTCGCACCTTCTTCTATCGCAGCTTTATATTCTGCATTAATTTTTGCATTCGCTTCATAATCAAGTTTTGCTTTATTGATTAAATCCAATTGGTCTAGAGCATGTTGGTCATTTTCTTTTACACCCAACGCCGCTTTGTAAGATTCAATTGCTGCTTCAAATTCGTTGTTCTTTACAAAGGCTGCTCCTTCGTCAATCAACTTTTTATACTCAGCTTCCAACTTCTCTTTTTCTGCATTTTCAGCAGCTAATTTTGCTAAAATCTTATTGACATCCTCTAATTCAATTGTCGGAATAGGTTCGCCCGGCTTTAATTTTAAAGCAGCTTCATAATTTGTTTTTGCCTCTTCATAATTCTCCGAATCTAAAGCTCCCCTAGCCTTAGCTAAAATATCATTATACTCTTTATCAACTTTCTTTGAATTGGCATTGGCAACCTCTTGCGCTGCTTTTGCAGCTTCTGCATCCGTTATTTTCTTATCGACCGCAGGATCAGCTTTAATCTTAATTGCAGCTTTGTATTTTGCTATTGCATCATCGAATTTCTTTGCTCCAACAGCAGCATCACCTTCAGCTACTAACTTTTCAAAAGCTTCTTTTGTTGCCTTTTGTTCCGCCAATAAATCCTCTATTTCTTTGATTAGATCTTTCGGTTGCTTTTCATCTGGCTTTATTCCTGAAGCTTCTTTGTAAAGACTCAATGCCTCTTCTAATTTATTCGCACTATAAGCCGACTTAGCAGCAGTCATTTTCTCACCAAATAGCTTATCTTTTTCAGCCGAATTTTTTAGATCTTCTAATTTCTTCTTCGCTGCAGCAATCTTATCTTTTACTTCTTGATTATCCGTTTTGATCGCCAACGCTAACTCATACTGTCCAATTCCTTTGTCAAATTCTTCTTTTGAAACCGCTAAGTCACCGGCTTTAACATATTCAAGAAAATCAGCTTCCCTTTGCGCTGCCGCTTCCTCTTCTTTCGCCAACTCTTCTTGCTTTTCAGCCATTTGCTTCTTGAGCTTTTCAATCTTAGCCAACATTTCCTTCACCTTGACTTTATCATAGCCAATAAATCCTTCCGCATCCATGGCAAATTCCGCCATTGGTGTCGTTTCTAGAAACTTAAAATCAATTCCTTCAACAGACTTAAAAATCGAAGTTTCAAATGTTAACAATGTAAAAGGTTGCAGATCTTCTGGGTAATCGAAGTAGGCCTCGACTTTTGTCATCTTGGTAACATAGCCATCCTTTTTAATATAAACTGTATAGGTATGACCGATTGGTAAATCGATCATTGGAACTTTACCATTTGATGCTGCTGTACCATTAGCGAAAGGTTTGCCATCCTGCAATACCTCAACTTTTGCACCTGCTAATTTCTTGCCTGTATCATCATCTCGCAATATGACATCCAAATTAATAATTGGACTCTGACCAAAGGCTAAAGCTCCAAGCATTAAAAATATACCAAGTAAAAATTTTTTCATTCTCAATTATATACCGTAAAACCTTAAAAAGGTTCGATTTAACATTGATTTGTTTGCAACTTAAAACATAAAATTCGTTCCTTGTCCTACAATTCAATAATTTTAGCCAATTAACTGCTTCTACAAATATCTAAAAAAAATAGGAGCATTCCTTATTTTTTTCGCATATGTTACAGTTTGATCAGCTTAGTTTCTGGGAAAAAGAATCCTACATAAACCATACCGATTTTTTGGTGGTCGGAGCTGGTATTGTCGGCTTATCTACTGCCATCTACCTTAAAGAACGTAATCCTACCAAAAAAGTAACAGTTTTAGAGAGAGGATATTTACCAACAGGCGCCAGTTCTAAGAATGCGGGTTTTGCTTGTATCGGTAGTCCATCTGAAATTTTAAGTGATTTAAAACATACAGACGAATCTTTGGTTTATGAAACCATCGAAAAAAGATGGAAAGGACTCAATAACCTATTCGAACTTTTAGGAAAAAACCAAATAGATTATCAACATTTGGGTTCTTTTGAGTTGTTCCGTAAAAAAGACCAACAAAATTATTCGAATTGCATAGCGCAGCTTGATGACTTGAATCAACGAATTGGCGACATCACTGGAATTTCACAAACTTTCAAATCGAATGACAACGCGATAAATGATTTTGGATACCAAGGTTTTCAGCACGCAATCGAACAGTCAGTAGAAGGGCAATTAAATCCTGCAAAAATGATGCGCGAACTCCATTTAAAGGCTGTTAAAAATGGAATAAGCACCCTTTACGGAATCAATGTTCAAGGGATCAATCAACAAAATGTAATCACCAATTATGGACCTATTGCATTTCAAAATCTTGCCATTTGTGTCAATGGATTCGCTTCGCAGTTTCTTCCAGATATTGATCTTACTCCTGCTCGTGCACAAGTACTTGTTACAGCACCTATTCCCAACTTAAAAATTAAAGGCACTTTTCATTTTGACGAAGGGTATTACTATTTTAGAAATATAGGGAATCGTGTTTTATTTGGGGGCGGAAGGAATCTAGATATTGCAGTCGAGCAAACAAATGAAATTAGCTTAAATAATAAAATACAAACCGAATTAGGATCAATATTGGCAACTCATATTCTACCGAATACTTCATTTCAAATCACTGATTCGTGGGCAGGAATAATGGGAGTTGGTCAGAAAAAAGCTCCCATCATTCAAAAAGTTGACGACCATATTTATTGCGGGGTTAGACTAGGCGGAATGGGTGTTGCGATTGGTAGTTTAGTAGGTAAAGAATTGGCAGAATTAATGTCGAATTAATAAAAGACAATGACAAAAGACAATAGAACAACAGAACAAAGTTCACTACACGATAATTTAGAACAGAAATCAATGCGTGAATTGCTCGTAGCGATGAATGCTGAAGATAAAAAAGTACCTGATGCAATTGAATTGATCATTCCAGCGATCGAATCATTCGTAAAATCGGCATTAGAACGAATGAAAAAAGGCGGTAGACTATTTTATATTGGCGCAGGAACAAGTGGCCGATTAGGTATTGTAGATGCATCTGAATGTCCTCCAACATTTGGTGTAGAACATGGACTTGTTATTGGGATTATTGCTGGGGGAGATTCTGCCATTAGAAAAGCAGTTGAATTTGCCGAGGATGATACAGAACAAGGATGGAAAGATTTACAAACCTATCAAATCAATACAAATGACACGGTTGTTGGCATTGCGGCATCGGGAAGTACACCATACGTATTGGGAGCACTCAAATCAGCAAACGCTGCGGGAGTATTAACGGCTGGTATTACATCTAATGCTCAAAGCCCTTTAGCTGAAGTTGCACAACATATCATTTGTCCAGTTGTAGGACCGGAATTCGTAACGGGTAGCACACGAATGAAATCGGGTACAGCTCAAAAACTAGTCTTAAATATGATTTCAACAGCTCTCATGATTGGCCTTGGCCGTGTCAAGGGAAATAAAATGGTTGATATGCAATTGAGCAACAATAAATTAGTCGATCGTGGCACCAAAATGGTAATGCAAATATTGGCTATCGAATATGATGAAGCCAATCAACTATTAAAAACTCACGGAAGCGTTAGAAATGCAGTTGATGCCTATCAACAAAATAAAGACTAATTTAACACACTAGTTCAATTCCAAATTATCTTTATCAAAAGTGCAAAAACTTTGAAAAGAAGTGTAATTTTGGACGTTATAAAATTTAAGTACGAATATGGAATACATCAGTGTTTTTGACATGTTAAAAATTGGTGTCGGACCTTCAAGTTCGCACACCTTGGGACCATGGCGAGCAGCCGAAGCTTGGATAGTTGATTTAAAGGAGAAAAATCTTTTTGATCAAGTCTCACTTCTGCGTATCGACCTTTATGGATCTTTGTCATTAACTGGTAAAGGGCACGCTACCGATTTAGCTGTAATGTTAGGTTTAAGTGGGCAAGACCCAGAATATATTCCGATTGAAAATATAGAAACGATTATTGCTGACATTAAGCAAAATCAAACCATAAAATTAGGAAACGAACGATTATTACCTTTCAATCCTGCAACACATATTGTTTTTAACGAAAACTTCCTACCATTTCACTCTAATGGCATTCGATTTTCAGCGGATTTAGAAAATGGAGAAAGAATTTCCGAAATTTATTATTCAATTGGCGGAGGCTTTATTGTTCAAGAAAAAAATGATGCCCACGCTATTGAAAAAATTCAAGATAAAACCTACCCATACCCTATTCGTTTAGCGAAGGAATTGGGTAATTATTGTCTATCTCAAAACATGACTATTTCTCAAATAGTGTTGGAGAACGAAAAAGTACTGCGTTCAGAAAAAGAGATCAACAGTGAATTGATGCGCGTTTGGGATACAATGCTAGAATGTATGTATACAGGATGCCATACTGACGGTATACTACCAGGTGGATTAAATGTTAAAAGACGTGCATTTAATTCACATAAAAACCTAATAGGGGATGCTAATTATAACGACCCAAAATCGTGGATTACCGCTATAAGAAGCACTGAAGTAAAATTCAGACAAATATTAAAATGGGTGAGCTGTTTTGCTCTGGCTGTTAACGAAGTAAATGCGGCACTAGGTCGTGTCGTTACAGCACCAACAAACGGAAGCGCAGGTGTAATACCAGCAGTACTGATGTATTATCTTGTAATCGAAAATCATAACGCCGGTGATGAAGAGATTAAAAAATTCTTACTGGTAGCAGGTGAAATTGGAAGTATCTTTAAAAAAGGAGCAACGATATCTGCTGCGATGGGTGGCTGCCAAGCTGAAATAGGTGTTTCTTCGGCAATGGCTGCAGCCGCTTTAACCGAACTTTTGGGAGGAACACCCGAACAGGCAATGATTGCTGCAGAAATAGCAATGGAACATCATTTAGGGTTGACTTGCGACCCTATTGGAGGTTTGGTACAAATACCGTGTATTGAACGAAATGCAATGGGAGCGATTAAAGCAATTAACGCTGCTGAATTAGCATTAGACACTGATCCGGCCGATGTAAAAGTTCCTTTGGACAAAGTTGTAAACACCATGTGGGAAACTGCAAAAGACATGCATACCAATTATAAAGAGACCTCAAAAGGTGGATTAGCGATTGATGTTGCAATGGCCGATTGTTAACATATCTAACATTTTTCACTTCTCAAATTCAATATAAATACGAATCAATTTAACAAGCTTTAACAACCTGTTTGCCAAGTGATTTACAAACGACTTTATAAACGACAGTTTGTTACAGCAAATGCACCGTTGTTCTTAAACCTTAACATTTTTTAACAGGCCATCAAACGATTGAGCATAGTACTGTGGCTAACTTTACACTGTAAATGAATTGCTATTTAACATTATGGAAGAATTAACTGAAAAAACTACTAGTCTGTCAATTGAGGAGATCAACCAAAAAATCCAACAAGAAAGTAGTTTCTTGGATTTAATGAACTTTGAAATTAATAAAGTAATCATCGGTCAGAGATATATGATTGATCGCTTGATGATTGGTTTATTAGCAAATGGACACGTTTTATTGGAAGGCGTTCCTGGTTTGGCCAAAACATTAGCTATTAAAACTTTGTCTGACACTATTGGGGGTAAATTCAACAGAGTTCAATTTACTCCAGATTTGTTACCAGCTGATATTGTTGGAACGATGATTTACAATCAGAAAACAGAAGAGTTCTCTGTTAAAAAAGGTCCAGTATTCGCTAATTTTTTATTGGCTGATGAGATCAATAGAGCTCCTGCAAAAGTACAAAGTGCTTTGTTAGAAGCGATGCAAGAAAGAAATGTAACACTTGGTCAAACAACTTACGAATTGCCGAAACCATTTTTAGTTTTAGCGACTCAAAACCCGGTTGAACAAGAAGGAACTTATACTTTACCTGAAGCGCAAGTCGATCGATTTATGCTGAAGGTATATTTAGATTACCCAACTAAGGAAGAAGAAAAATTAATCGTTCGCCACAATATTTCAAGCGCAGGATTCCCGAAAGTTAAACCTGTTGTATCGGTTGAGCAGATATTAAGAGCGAAAGAATTGGTGAAGGAAATCTATTTAGATGAAAAAATTGAGCAATACATAATAGATTTGGTATTTGCGACGAGAAATCCGGCGGAATATGGATTGAAAGATCTAGAACACCTAATTTCATTCGGAGCATCACCAAGAGCCTCAATAAATTTAGCATTGGCTGCAAAAGCATACGCCTTTATCAATAAACGTGGATTTGTAATCCCTGAAGATGTGCGTGCTATTTGTCCTGATGTACTTCGTCATAGAATTGGCCTGACGTACGAAGCTGAAGCGGAGGATATTTCTCAGGCTGATATCGTTAAAAAAATAATGGATTTTGTTGAAGTACCATAGATCCTTAATTACTATCCATTCATTTATATTTTAAAATTTGGAAGTTAAAGAACTAATAAAAAAGGTGCGAAAAATTGAGATTAAGACCAAACGGCTTTCTTCTCAAATATTTTCGGGTGAATACCATTCGGCATTCAAAGGAAGAGGTATGGCCTTTAGCGAAGTGCGTGAATATGCCATCGGTGATGAAATTCGAACGATTGATTGGAACGTTACTGCACGATTTAATGAGCCTTTTGTTAAAGTTTTTGAAGAAGAACGACAATTAACCGTTATGCTGATTGTTGACATTTCCGCATCTGGTGGTTTTGGAACAAGAAACCAACTAAAAAGAGAAACAATAACAGAACTTTGTGCCGTTTTAGCTTTTTCAGCCGTTTCTAATAATGACCAAATTGGTCTCTTACTTTTTTCAGATAAAATTGAAAAATTCATTCCACCTAAAAAAGGGAAGTCGCATATCTTACGCATCATTCGAGAATTAATTGATTTCGAACCTACAGGAACCTCAACGGATATTGCAGGTGCATTAAAATATTTTACCCAAGTTGTTAAAAAGAAAAGTATTGCCTTTGTTTTGAGTGATTTTATGGACAATGACTTCACTGATGCATTAAAAATAGCTTCAAGAAAACACGATCTTGTTGCCTTAAAAGTCAACGATAAAGCCGAATCTGAATTACCTAAAATAGGTATTGCAAAATTTAAAGATTTGGAAACAGGAGAATCGAAATGGATCAATACTTCTTCGAAACGTGTAAGAGAAAACTATAAAACAAAAAGAGAAGAGCAAAATGCCAAATTGCGTGACATATTCAGAAAATCAAAAACTGATTTTGCAGAGATTGATACCAATGAAGGCTATATAAAACCATTGATGACTTTATTTAAACGAAGAGGGTGAAAAAATTCGGTCTAATCATATTATTAAGTTTTAGTTTGTTCGCATCCGCTCAGGTTGCGAATATAACTTTGGACACAAATCATATTCGAATAGGAGAACAAACGGTTTTAAAAATTCAATTCGTTTATCCAGACACGAGTCATAAAGCGATGGTGATTTGGCCCGAATTTGACGAGCAATTAACAGATAATATTGAAATCGTCAAAAAAACGGTAGATCAAGCAACACTCATCGATTCTATAAGAGAAATTTACGTCCGACAACAAGCTTTATTGATTACAGCTTTTGAGCCTGGTAATTTTCAAATCCTACCACTTGAAATCAGATTGGGTGATTCGTTATACATGACTGATACGCTAAACTTATTGGTTGAGACGGTTGAATTAGATACAGCAAAAGCAATTTACGACATTAAACCTATTTATGGCATTGATTACCCGTTAGAGGAGCAAGCAAAAGATTGGATCGTCACGTATTGGTATTGGATTGTTATCCCACTTTTAATCCTTGCTATCATATTACTATACCTATACTTCAAGAAACGTCAACCTGAAAAAGAAATCGTTTATATTGAGGAAGTGATTCCAGCACATATTCTAGCTTTAAAAGCTTTACTCGAATTAAAAGATAAAGAAGCTTGGAAAACTTCTGAAAAAAAGAAATACTATTCTGAATTAACCGATACTGTTCGTTTATACCTCGAAAACAGATTCGATATTCACGCAATGGAAAAAACAACGCGTGAAATAATAACGGACTTAAAATTGGCGAATATCAGTGAAGATGATAAATATTATTTACGTAAAATATTAAGAGAAGCAGATATGGTAAAGTTTGCGAAATTCAACCCAAGTGATGATGAAGCATTTGCCTATTTGAACAAATCAATAGATTTTGTTGAACGAACTAAAACAGTAGAGAAAAATGACTGATATAGATTTGTTTGATATCGCCCTTTTCGACTATGAGTATGTCTACAAGAATTTCCTTTGGTTATTATTGATCATCCCTTTGCTTGTTTTCTGGTATTTATATCGAGAAAATAGTCGTAAGAATTTTAAAAACATTAACATTTCGACACTCGATGGATTCGAAACGAATCAATTCAATTGGGTTCAACTTCTTAGACATTTAAACTTTTTTCTAGTTTTATTCGCCATTGCCTTTATCATTATAGCGCTTGCTCGTCCGCATGATGTGAATGATATTGAATCGTACAAAAAAAAGAATATAGAAGGCATTGATATTGTTCTGGCCTTAGATGTTTCGGGTAGTATGTTAGCGCAAGATTTTAAACCAAACCGTTTAGAGGCTTCGAAACGTGTGGCACTCGACTTTATTCGTGAACGACCAACAGATAGAATTGGTTTAGTTTTATACGAGGGCGAGGCTTATACCAAAGTTCCATTAACGAACGATCACCGCATACTTGTAGATGCGTTTAATACAATTGAGTCGGGTGAAGTTGCACCAGGAACAGCCATTGGTTTAGGTTTGGTTACAGCAATCAATCGTCTTGAAACGAGTACGGCAAAAAGTAAGGTTATCATTCTATTGACAGATGGGGTTAACAATGTTGGTGACATCGATCCAATCACTGCTGCTCAAATTGCCAAAGAATACGGCATTCGTGTTTATACAATTGGTGTCGGAAAAGAAGGATTGGCGCCCTTCCCTGTTCAATCACCATTTGGAGTTGTGATGCAGAATATGCCAGTTGAAATAGATGAGGATCTACTAATGGAAATCGCTGAACTAACAGGAACGCGCTATTTTAGAGCAAAAAACCAAGATGAATTACTTGAAATTTATAATGAGATTGATCAATTAGAAAAATCAAAAGTGAAAGTTTTAGAATTTAAAACTGATCCACCTGAAAAATATTATGCCATACTATTTTGGGCAATCGCCGCACTATTATTGTCAACATTAATGAACTATACACTTTTAAAAAGCATTCCTTAATCAATGGATCAACCAAAACATCAATATAATCTTAAAACTATACTCGGTTCTGTACTGATATGGGAGGTTGTTTTTTGGCTTGCCTTTGTCGGTCTATATTTTTATTTGATAGAGCAAGTCGACGCTTTTAGATTCGAGAACAAACCTTTTTTATGGGCGATGCTAATCGTACCTGTTCTAATTCTCGGCTTTAGCCTCATTCTAATTTGGAAGAATAAAGTTTTTAAACGTTTGGCGGATGCTAGATTATTGAGCCACCTCACCCAACCTATTTCTTCTACAAAATCATTTTGGAAATTTTTCTTCCTGCGGAATGCCATTGTCTTTTTAATCATTGCCTTTGCCAATCCTCAATATGGAAAAGGAGAAACCAAAGCCGTTTCTGAAGGAATTGAAATCATGATTGCTTTGGATATTTCGAATTCAATGCGTGCTTTAGATTTAGATCCTAAAAGGGATCGACTTAAATTAGCCAAAATGGCAATTGAAAAGGTACTGGGCAGTTTACATGGAGACAAAGTAGGAATTGTTCTCTTCGCTGGAGATGCATTCGTTCAAGTGCCCTTAACGGTTGATTATGGATTGGCTAAAATGTTCCTTAGCTCCGTTCGACCGGAAATGATGAGTAATCAAGGAACAGCAATTGGATTGGCGATAGAAAAATGTATGGCCTCTTTTGATTTTGAAAATGGCATCAATAAATCAATTATCATTATATCTGACGGAGAAGATCATGAAGATGTTGCGATAGAAGCTGCTAAATTCGCTTATGAAGACAATGTCATTATCAGTACTGTTGGAATGGGAAAACTAACTGGCACTCCTATTCCTGATTACCAAAATGGTAGAATTGTAGGCATGAAAAAAGATTTTGAAGGCAATACGGTAACAACCAAATTGAACGAAAAGATGTTGCAAGACATTGCTGCAAGTGGAGGCGGAGAATATACCCGTGCTCAAGGATCTTATGTGAATTTAAATGGATTACTTGAATCAATTAGAAAGATAGAAAAAACTGAATTAGAATCTAAATTGTATACTGATTATAAGGATCAATTTCAGTGGTTTCTTGGCTTAGGTTTAATTTGCTTATTAAGTCACCTATTAATTAGTGAGAGAAGATCAGGAGTAATTTATAAATTACAAAAAATATGATTAGAAGACTCGTCTATATGATATTAGTTTGTTTACCTATTTTAGGATGGGGACAAAATGATTTAAAAAAGAATTGGTATAAAGCCAATGTTTTCTATGACAATGGCGAATTTGAAGATGCCAAGTCTTATTACGACAAAGCACTTGAAGCATCTCCTTTAAATTATAAGGTGAATTATAACTTAGCGAATACCCTTTATCGCACAGAGAAATTCGAAGAAACGATTGAGCAATTAGAAAAAATAGTAAAAACAGCGCCTAGTGACGAGGAAAGAGCATGGGTATTTCACAATTTAGGAAATGCTTATTTACAGCATAAAAAAATTGATGAAGCTATAGACGCTTATAAAGATGCACTGCGTTTGAATTCAAGAGATGAAGCAACCCGTTATAATTTGGCATTTGCACAATCATTAAAACAAGCACAAGACAAACAACAGCAGCAGGATCAGCAAAATCAAGATCAAGAAAAAGATGATGAAAATCAGGATGACCAAAAGCAAGATGGTGATCAAAAAGGAGACGAGAATAACGAAAAGGACGGTAAAGAAGGAGACGACAAAAAAGAAGATGGCGATAAGGGAGATGAGAAAAAGCAAGACGATCCGCAGGATAAAAAAGATGGAAAAGATGACCAGAAAAAAGATCCTCAAGATGGAAAAGCGGATCAACCTAAACCTGGTGATCAACGGAGACCTATTTCTAAAGATGAAGCTGCACGAATTTTAGATGCTGCCAAGAGAAAAGAAAAACAATTGCAAGAAAAATTGGATGATGAAAAGAAAGTTGGTGTTGGAGAATCTGGTAAAATTGATTGGTAAATGAAAGGATTAATTTACATATTGACTTTTATTGCTGTTTCCTTAATTGGATATGGTCAAGAGACCATAGAAGCATTGGTGAACAAAACGACTGTTGGTGTGAATGAAAGATTCACTTTTCAGATCGTCACCAATTCTAATTGCCAAATTACAAGTCCAACATTCGATGGTTTGAGAGTTATGTCGGGACCAAATTCATCAAGTTCAAGATCGATCAGTATCATCAATGGTCGTCAGACAATTACGGTTGAATATACTTATACCTACACGCTTATGGCAAATAAGGAAGGTAAATTCACGATCTCTTCTGTTACAATGGATTGTGATGGCAAGAAAAAGACAACTGACGCCATTACAATCAACGCGACAAAAAATCAACCTAATGAAGCTGTAAATAGCGATTTTTACATGCGTTTACTAACGAATAAAAGCAGTGTTTATGAAGGAGAACCTTTTATTGTTACTTTAAAATATTTTGCAAAACTTCCACCAGAGAATATCGAATCGTTTGATTTAGGGGATGTAGACGGTGTTTGGCGTCAAGATTTAAATCCAAGTAAAACGAATTTTAGCACTGATATTGAATCTGTAAACGGTGTAAGATATTATACAATAATTTTACGTGAAGAACTTTGTTTCGCGCAACGAAGTGGGAAGATAAACATCGAACCTTATTCCACATCAATGATCTTTTCGCAAGGTTTCTTTAATCGATTCAGAAAAGAGACCAAATCAAATAGCTTGGAAATTAATGTAAAGCCTATTAATTCTGCAGGTGCCAACAATTATAAAGGATTGGTAGGTGATTTTAAAATGAGCAGTGAGATCTCCAAAATATCTGCAAAAATGGGAGAAGCTATTGATCTTAAAATTATTTTAGAAGGAAAAGGAAATATGCAAAGTGTCGGAAATCTCGATCTTAAATTCCCAAAAGATTTTGAGGTGTTTGATCCTGAAATTGACGAAAAAACAACTGTTACTCGATCTGGAATAAGTGGAAAGATGACTTATAACTTTGTCTTAATCCCTACTCATTATGGCGACTTTACAATTCCAGCTTACACGTTCTCATATTTCGATTTAGGGTCTAAGAAAATGAAAACCATTTCAAGTGAATCATTCCAAATTCATGTTGAAAAACCGGATGGTGTCGCTGGTGAAATTGTTGTTCCTAAAAATGAAATTGATGTTGCTGAGAACACCATTCGTTATATTCATACAGATCAAGACGACATCTTTACTTATGACCAAATAACTTTTGGTAAACTATCTTATTTCGCCTTACTCTCAAGTCCACTTATTCTATCTTTCTTTTTCATCTTCTTTAAGCGTAAAAAAGAAAACTTAACTGATGAAGAGAAATTGAAATTAGCGCAAAAGAAAGTGAGTAAAGAGGTTCTTCTAGACATTGAAAAAGCGAAGTCGTTAGTTGATTCGGACGAAAAGCTTTCTTTAAAAACAATTCAAAACGCGTTGCTTCATTTCTTTAAAATTAAGTTTAACGTTGGTTTGTCTAATCTGTCTCAGAATGAAATTACAAATCGTTTAAAACAGCAAGAAGTAGAAGGTACTGACATCGATCAATTCAATACAATTTGGCGTGCAATTGAATTGGGGCAATATGCGCCGATTACGACCAGTAATTTGAAACAAACAATTGAGGATGCTGAAACGCTCATTCAAAATTTAAATAAAACTTTATAAGATGAAGCAGTTATTAATTTTGATCTCTTGTATTGGTCTTAGCTTTTTAGCAATTGGACAAGACAGCACTTTTGATGCAGGTAATAAAGCCTACGCGGATGGTGATTTTGATTTAGCCATTGAAAAATACCACCAAATCATAGGAACGGACGCTATGTCTGCGAATATATTCTACAATTTAGGGAATGCCTATTTTCAGAAATTAGAATTAGGAAAATCTATTTGGGCTTTCGAAAAAGCAATTAAAATTCAACCAGACCATAGCGATGCCCGATTTAATTTATCATTTGCCAACGCGAAAACTGTTGACGAAATTGATGCTACGGGTTCACCAGTTCAGGCATGGTTGAAAATTAATCTTTACCGACTTGGATTAAATTTCTGGAGCACTATTAGTATTATAATGAGTATCCTTCTTGCCGTTGTTTTATATTTCTTCTTTACCACACAGCAAGCAAAAATCAAGAATTTAACCATGTCATCAGGATTCGTTGTTTTGGCACTATTGGTAATTTCAATTGTTTTAGCTTCCCTTCAAAAGTCGCAACTTATGAAAGTCGATAGCGGAATAATAATCACTGAAGTTTCAACAGTTAAAACCAGTCCTAATTCGGAGGCTGAAACGGCTTTTGAATTACACGACGGAAGTAAAGTAAAGATTTTACGTCGTGACAATGGTTGGACCGAAATTGATGTAAATGGTAATGTAGGTTGGATTGACAAAGCCGAACTTTGGGAGATTTAAAATCGAATTTCTATATTCAATTGACATAAATTAAATTACATCCACTCAACCAAACTCACTGTTTATTCGTTAGTATTGTATTAAATGTTCGAACGGATTATCAACATACTTGTTATTGAAAGTGACCCTAGCAGTCTTGAACAACTTTGTGGTATCTTAAAAAATCCAAATTACAATATTTTTAAGGCATCAAATAATTTTGAAGCACTTAAACTTATCAATCAAAAAGATTTTGTGATTGTCATCCTTAATTTAGACAATCCTAAAGGAGATGCGCTTGAAATAATGCACCTCTTACACTCGAAAAAAGAAACGCGTAACATCTCAATTATCGTCAGTTCAACATCTTCAGAAAAGGCATATAACGCGATTGAAAGTCAAGCAAAAGGTGTGGTTGATTATTTGATTAAACCATATAAAGCGAATTTGGTTTTAGCAAAGGTTGAAGTCTTTAAAAAGTTTCATTTTAGACACCTTCGCATTAATAAATTATTAGAAAGTATTCTGCCAACTGCTACCTTGAGCGAGTTTGGTGAATTCGGAAAGTCTAGTCCTAAAAAAAAGACGGATTGTGCTGTTATGTTTACTGACTTTGTGAATTTCACAGAAAAAACGAAAAACACAGACCCTCAAGAACTGGTTAAAACTTTAGATTATTATTTCAGCAAGTTTGATGAAATAACATTAAAATACAACCTTGAAAAAATAAAGACGATAGGTGATGCCTATATGGTTGTTGGCGGAGTGACGGAACAAACTGTGCACCCATCAATCAGAATGGCTTTAGCCGCCGTAGAAATTCGGAATTTTGTTATAAATGATGATCAAACCAAACGTGCTTTAGGAAAAGACTTTTGGCAAATCAGAATTGGTATTCATGTCGGTGATTTAGTAGCAGGGGTTGTAGGCAAACATAAATTCAGTTTTGATGTTTGGGGCGACACCGTAAATATTGCGGCGAGATGCGAACAGCATTCTACTGCCAACCAGATAAATATCTCAAACGATTTCAAAGAGATAATTGCCCCATATTTTAATTTCGAAGCTAGAGGAGAAGTTGAAGTGAAGCATGGTGGCTTAATCAACATGTTTTATATTAAAGGAATAAAACTGGAGCATTCTCAGAATGGTGAAGGTCGCATTCCAAATATTGCTCTCCGGAAAAAAATAGGATTACCAGAGACTGATTTCGATGGTTTACGCACATTTATTCTCAATAAGTTAAAGAGTGAGTTGAATGAAAACTTAACATATCATTCGGTAGAGCATACAGAGCACGTTGAAAAGGCAGTGATTAAATACGCGCAACTTGAAAAGTTGAATGACCACGATTTGTTTTTATTGAATACAGCTGCACTATTCCACGATGCTGGGTATCTATATCGCTACGATAACAATGAAACATTAGGAGTTGATACTTTACGTTATTATGCACCTATGTTTGGGTATCAAGAACAGGATATGGCTGCCATAGAAGCGATCATACTATCAACAGCATATAATTCAAAACCTAAAAATATTTTGGAAGCGATTATGTGTGATGCAGATTTAGATTATCTAGGTCGAATGGATTATCATATCACAGCGAAAAATCTATTCGACGAAATGGCTTTGCATGGCCATGTTAAAGATGAAAGAACAAGACTAATTGAGCAAATAGACTACTTAGAAAATCATCATCAATATTATACGACTTCAGCAATAAACTTAAGACAACCGGGGAAAGAAAAGCGACTTACCGAATTAAAATCTATGCTGAAGAAGACATAAAAAAAGCCAGTATTTTCATACTGGCTTTTCATTAATTTCAAGTGAAATCTATTGTTTCTTTAATTGAATGTCTAACGTTAAATCATCCGTTATATCCCATATAACTTTCAAATTAACCTTCGTTCTTTCTACTATTTCAAGTTTGTGAATAAAAGGTTTATCTGCTTTTTTCAATTCTAAATACGCACCATCTCCTGAAGTTCTGTACAACCAACTCCCTGTTAATGATTCTTCTTCTTCACTAACATTGTCTGTAATCGTTAATGAACAAAATTCGTCTTTCTTCAATTTACAAGTTGTAAAACTCATACTAAAAGATCCTTCAGTCGTTGTAGGGTCTACTAAATTATCAGATTTTACATCATCCAAAATTGTATAAAAAAACTGTGCATCCCATTGACCGTCTAATTGTTTTACAGCCTTTTGATCTTTATTACATGAAAAGGCAATTAAACCTAATACTGCAATCATTAATATTTTTTTCATTTTCGTAATTTTTTTAAATGTAAAGATGGCTATTATTCTTTAATATCCAATTCTTTCTAATTTTTTTTAACTACCTCTTTTCAAGCTCTAATGTGATTTTTCCTTCATCTCTAATCCAATACAATTTACAAAAATCATCATTGAGTTCTTGAATTTCAATATTATTCAGTCCTGTAGAATCTTTTACAACTAAAATTGTCCCGTCATCTATAACACGATATTCACTATTTGAATTGACATGATTGTCCGCTATTTTTATATCAACAGAAGCTTCACAAAAATCTCCTGATTTCAGATTACAATTCGTAAAACTAAGAATTCCGTAAGCATCCGGATCAATAGCCAATGCATCAAATGAGACCTCACCTCCTCCTGTTTCTATAGACAAAGTGATTTTGCTTGCATCCCAAGTGCCATCCAATTTTTTAGAAGCTTTCTGATTTTTATTACAAGAAAACAATACGAGCGCTAAAAATCCAACAAATGCAATTCTTTTCATTCCAAAACATTTAAATATTATAATGTCCTAAAAATAGTAAAAAAAATGATCCCCCCTATGCAATTAGTTGAATCTTAATTTACTCCGATTGAACTAGATAAGTTGCAAATGCTGTAAATACAAAACCCAATCGTCTGCTAATCTACCTTTCAGTACACGTGGGAATTTATGTTGAGCTCCGTATTTATCTTTAATCTTCATGAAGTCATAAAAGACTTTGTTCGGTATTGTTTTAATTTCAACTTCAGCCAATGCAAATTTTCGCTCAATCATATAATCCATATTCAATTGACATAAAGCATAATCCAAGTCTTCTTGAACCTGCTCTTTATTGATATCTGAATTATCACATCCTAAAAACCAAATATGTTTAAAATTATCAGACTTCGTTTTTGCTCCAATTACGGCAAATTCGCGAATATCCATATGTTGATCGAATGCTACTTTGGTTAAGGCATCTGTCATATTATCAATGGATAAATGTTCGCCACATAGATTCAAAAAGTGCTTCGTTCGACCAGTGATTTTAATTTTAAGTGACGCTAGGTTTGTAAATTTAATGGTATCACCAATTAAGTACCTCCATGCTCCTGCTGAAGTGGACACAAGTAGGGCATAATCGACACCTTCTACTACTTCATTAATGGTTAAGCTATTTTGATTTATTAATTCGCCATCTGCGTTAAAATGATCGTCATTAAAAGGAATGAATTCGAAATAAACATTCGATTTTGTTAAGAGTTGTAAACTATCTGACTCAACTGATTGGAAGGCGAAAAAACCTTCAGAACATAGGTAAGTGTCCAAGTAAATCACCCTCGAATCGAATAATTGATTGAATTTAGACATATATGGCTCGAAATTTACACCGCCATGAACATAAATCTTTAAGTTAGGCCAAATTTGATGGATTGATGTTAATCCATAATGATCAACAATTCGTTCTATTAAAATCTGCATCCAAGATGGAACGCCACATATAATTCCTAAATCATATTCTGGCGCACGCTTCACGATTTCATCAATCTTATCATTCCAATTTTCAAGTGCTCTAATTTCTTTTTCTGGTTTGGAAAATGGCGCAATCCAATTGGGAACTTTACCTGTTACGATTCCGCTTAAATCACCTTCAAATTGATCGTTTATTTGTGTAAGTGTTGTACTTCCGCCTAAGAATAGAATGTCTTTCTCGTAGAAGTCATTCGGAAGGTTCAGCTTAGACAATCCTAATAATTGTCGAACACTTACTTTTTTTATAGACTGTATCATTTGTTTAGATACAGGAATGCGTTTACTTGCGGCTCCTGTTGTTCCAGAAGTTAAAGCAAAGTTCTCTATTTTTCCTGGCCATGAAACATCAGCGACTCCACTTAAGGTCTTGTGCCAATATTTATTGAACATTAAATGATAATCGAATACCGGTACTTCTTGACGATAAGCGTCTAATATATTCTCTGACTTTAAAATTTTAGAAAAATTATATCTATTGCCAAACTCTGTTGACTTTGCTTTTTGCAATAGTTTTTTCAATTGCTTTTCTTGTTCATATGCTCCTACAGAAGGAGCTTTTTCTGTTAAAATTGAGACGTATTTAGTCGCACTTTTAATCATCGTACCGCGTATTGCCATCTTTTTTTCATTTAGATATAACAATACAAATGTATAGCTGAATCAGCGATTACACAGAAAGTAAAAATCAAGAAAAGATTACATTAACGTTAATAAAAAATTGGGAGCAAATACTAAAATAAGATCACCTCTTTAATATTTACTCCCCACTTAAAGTCATCTATTACAGTATTAATATGCCACTTAAAGCTTTATTTCTCTTGCAATTATCATCATAAACTTCAAAACGCGATCCAATTCATCCCATTTTTTCTGATTAAACCATTCAGACCGCATTTTATAGATGAACCGCTTGTCTTTTAATTGAATGGTTCCGTTTAAATTTTTGAGGATACTTTTCAGTTCCTGTTGTAAATTATAATTCAATATGGCTTTAAACTTTACCTCATCATCACTCATGAAATGAAATTTCTTGTCAATTGCTTCAACCCCAATTTGAATATCTTTATACCCTAAAACACTGCCAACCTTGCTCAATATATCTTCTCTTGAAATGGTAAAGTTAAAATCCGATTCAGGAATATCAATGATGATTTCAATAGCAACATAACTTCCCTTTCCTTTACCCGAAATTTGTTCCTTGATTAATACATCAACACCTTTAACAGGTCCTTTTAAAGTACTCATTACTGTTAAAAATCCCTTGACTTCAGAATATACTAATCCATGACGTATGCCAAAATCTTTATAGAACTTGCGTTTTTTAGCATTTTTGTTCTTCGCGTAACGCACAAACAATCCGCCAATTGCAACGACAACAAGTAAAATTACTATTATTTTCATAGAGACGAAATTTAAGTAAAAAATTTAAATTCCAAATCATTTATACAATTTCTATTTGACTAATTCCATTGCTTTTTTTCAACACTTTTATTTGGGTAGGAATGCGCTCTTTTAAGTTCTCAACATGACTGATAATTCCAATCATTTTACCTTGCGATTTTAAGGTCTCTAAGGTACTAATCACCAATTCTAACGTATTGTTATCAAGGGTACCAAAACCTTCATCAATAAATAGCGAACCAATCGAAACATTGTGACTTGCCAAATCAGATAAGCCAAGCGCTAAGGATAAACTGATCAAGAATTTCTCTCCCCCACTCGATGTATCAACCAATCGCATTTGGTTGGTTTGATAATGATCCACCAACATGAAATTTAATTCCTCTCCAGGTTTATAGGTATCGTTCAAACGCAACGAATATCTTGGGTTCAATTTTCCTAGATGAACATTTGCCAATTGAATTAAATTCTTTAATGTCAATCGTTGAACATAGGTATTAAATGCATGTTTAGCTCCTCCCAATAAACGCATTAAGTCACTCCACTTTTTTAACACCTTTTCTTGTGTCTCAATTTCTGTCACGACTTCCTTATTCCGATCCTTAATCTCGAGATCTTTTCTAAACATTTCATGAATCACACCTAGTCGCGTATGCCACGTCTCACGGACCTCATCGAGGGTTGCAAATTCTTTTTCGGCTGCTTCAAGACTGATTTCAAAGGTTTTGGTTTTATCCAATTCCCCAACGCCAATCTTGTGTTTTTCTTTTAAAGTCTCTAACTGTACTTTCTGTGCACTTAATTGATCTTTTAAATTATCGAATCGTTTAAAATCTTCTTCACTTAATAAGGCCGCTTTTACTTGTGTGATTAAATCGAATTCGCTTGCAGCTAACTTCTCTTGTAAGGTCAATTGAATTTTATCAAACGATGCCTTTGCTTTTTCTATTTCATTGGCATGAATCGCTTTTTCATTCTGCATTTTTTGTGCGTCAGCTTGAACTTTTTGCAAAGTTTGTACCGCTTCCTCAAATGCTTTTTTCACTGAATTCAAGTCGTTTTTTAAAGCGTTTTTCTTGAATTCTACAGTTATGTCAAGTCGCAATAATGTTTTCCTTTCTTCACGATTGACCAAACATTCTTTCTCTAATTTTTCAAATGCTGCTTTTAATTTTATACGCAAGGCTTCATTCTCTTTACCTTGTTGATCGAGTGTTTGAATGTCCTTTTCGTTGACCTCTATGTCATTTAAAAGTCCATCCACCTTTTTCTTATTGGCATTGAAAGCTTGAATTTCTTTTTCCAATTGGTTGATGAAGTCTTTACTCAAACCAACTTCAGGTATTGACACATGCAATGCTTTAAACTGGTCGTCCAATTGAATAGCGAACTCCTTATGCGTTTGCTGTAAACTATTCAATTCAGCAATTGTCTTTGTTTGTTCCGTTGTATGATTCGCAAAAGTCGCCGTCGATTCTGTCAATTGATTGTTCGACAATGCCAGTTTCTCTTTTTCAGCTTGAATTGACTTGGACAATTGACTTTGCTCGATTTGCAATTCTTGTACGGCAGCAATTTTTTCTTTATTCGTTTGAATCGCCAGTTGAATCGTCTTAAATTCCTTTTCTAACAACGCTAACTCCGTCCAGTTGATGGTTAAGCCTAATTGTTTGTATTGGTTTTCTAAGTCGAATAAAAGCGCCTGTTCTTCTTTAAAAACCTTCGTCTTTTCAGTCAATTGGGTATTGACACTATTCAGTTTAATTTTTATGTCGTCGACAGTTTTTCGCCAACTTTCTAAGGTCTTTTTTCTTGTTGCTAAATCTTTAATAGATTGATCAACTGCAACAGCATTATAATGCTCAACCAAAGGATGATCTTTTGATCCGCACAAGGCACAAGGTTCTCCTTCAACTAGTTTTTTACGCTCTTCTGTTAGATTTTTGACTTGTCGCTCTAGCTGAACAATGCGCTCTGTATCCGCAACAGCGGTCTCGGCAGACTTATAATGTGGTTCCGCAGCTTCTTTTTCTTCGGTGCCTAGTTTAACTTGATCTTTTAAAACTTGAATGCTGTCCTTGATTGTCTCAACCTTTACAGCCTTTTCTTTACGCTTGGTAGCAAGTTCTTTCCCTTTTTCTAAGGTTTGCCCTTGCGCATTCAATGTATCATTTAAGACCAATAATTGTTTTAGTCCTAACGATTCTATTCTCTTATTTAAAACCACTAATGCGGCTTCTTGTTTCGCTATTTCATCAACTTTAGGTTGAATCGCTTTTTTTAATTTCTCAATATGCTCTGTTAAGGCATTTAATTGCGCTGCTCGCTCTTTTTCTTGCTTTAATAACAAAGCCATTCGCTCAGCCCGATTGTCTCTTGCTGATAAGTCGCGATTTAAATTGCTGAGTTCACCTTCCACTTTCGGCAAGTTCTCATTCGATTGAATCGCCTTGCTTAATCGCGCGATCTCTTCTTTTAAATTCTCTTTTTTCTGAACGAATGTTATTCGTTTGGCTTCACTGACTTTTATGCCGTCAACAACCGTTTTTAGCGCTTCTTGTTCTTTTAATTTATCCTTCTCTAAATTGACAAATAATAAATCCAACTCACCGACTTTGGTCAGCATTGGATCCCACTTTTCTATCGCTTGCTCCGCTTTATCTAAATTGGTTTTAGTCGCTAATTGAATGGCTTCTTTCTCTTTTAGGGAAGCTGTTAATTTGACCAATTCGTCCTTCAATACATTAACCTTCGCTTGCCTATTCGCCAAATCTTCCTGTAAGCGCGCATCTTCAATTAATAAATTTTGGAAAGGCAAAGCTTTTTCATGTGTCGCCAACGCTTTTATATTCCCTTCGAATTTTAATTCGGCTTCTTTTAAAGCAACCTCTTTTTGATTGATTTGAATTTGATCGGCTGCGAGTGCCTTTTCTTGTTTAAACCAGTCAAGTATTCCTTTGTATCTATCAACTTTAACCTGATGCGTTTTAAGGTTGTCTTGAATCTCTGTTTGCTCAAGGTTTAAAGTCGACCGAAGTTCTTCTGGTAATAAATCAACATCATTTATTTTCGCCTTGATATCTTTCAATAACCGCGACTCGTCATATATTTTATTATTGACAACCTCCCCAATCTTCTTATAAATCTCTTCGCCTGTTATCTGCTCTAATAATTCTCCTTTTTGCGCAGGACTGGCAGATAAAAAAGCTGCAAATTCTCCTTGCGCCAGCAGAACAGAACGTAAAAACTGGTCATATGTCAATAAGGTAACCTCCTCAATAGCCGATTGAACCTCACGTTTTTTCTCTGCTATTATTTTACCCGTACTTAAATTCTTCAACCGAACCGTTTCACTTGGGTTGGTCAATACCTTTCCATGTTTTGAAACCAGTCGCATGCTCCAATGGGCTTCGTATCGTTCACCATTCGCCAAGAATGTAATATTTACAAAAGCCTCATCCGCACCATAACTCACCACGTCTTGTAAATTGGCTTTGGTTTTATTAAATCGTGCAACACTGTGGTATAAACCAATCGTAATCGCATCTAGAATAGTTGTTTTCCCCGCTCCAGTCGATCCTGTTATCGCATACAATCCAACATCTTGAAAATGAGACGATTCAAAATCAATCAGAATGGGATGCGCTGATTTTAATGAATTTATATTTTGTAATTCTATCTTTAAAATCTTCATGCTTCCCCTCCACCTTTAGCTAAATCCAAAGCTTCACAAAAAGCATCATAAATCTCTTGGTTCTCGTTCAAATCGAATTCCTCTTCTTCACATTTCATTTTAAAAACAGCCATTGGCGACAATTCTTTTAAATCAACCGCTTCGGCATTCGTATCAATTCCAATGCGCTCAGCCGCCTGTTTTAAGGTAACTTTTAAAACCTCCAAATTCAAATCCTCTGCCGCTTTATTGATGGATGAAAAACCTAATCCCACTGTATCTTCTGTGAGTTGCACCTCCACCCAGGGCACGAATTGATGTGTTATTTTATCTATTTCATTCAATTGTTCAATCACCTCATCCAAAGGGCCACTCAAACGAATTAATGACCGGAATTTAGGAATCAAAACCTTTTCAACTTCCGTTATCTTTTGATCGTTAATATGCAAAACCAAGACTTGCTTTTCGTACCCAACCTCACTAAAACTTAAAATATTTGGTGAACCCGAATAACGAATCATGTCGTTCCCACCAATACTCTGCGGACGGTGTAAATGACCCAAAGCCAAATAATCAAATCGTTTAGGAAAATCATCCGCGCCAATATCCCCTAAATTCCCCACATAAATGGTTTGCTCACTGTCAGAGGTTGAACCGCCAATGGCAAATAAATGCCCCATTCCAATAGCTGGAATTTCAGCAGAATAATTTTGCTCGATATAATTGGCCACATCCGTATAATGATTGACCAATGCCTGTTTATACCGCTCGCCTATTTCTTCGAACGACTCCCCAGCAACCGCCTTTCTAATATCCTGATCACGTAAATAAGGCACAGCGCCAATAACAACCTTTTCGCCGTTCACCTCAAAATCAAAAACCTCATCCGCCACCTCTTCTGGCGCCTTACCAACCACATGAATGGATAAGGCCGCCAATAAATCTTTAGGTGCATTTAAAGTGCCAGGCGCATCGTGATTCCCCCCGGTAATTACAATATGTTTACAATTCGTATTCCGCAGGTTAATTAAAAAATCATAATACAAGCGCTGACTTTGTGTAGAAGGTACGCCAGTATCAAAAACATCCCCCGAAACCATTAAAATATCAATTCCCGCCGCATCTATATATTGATGCAACCAATTTAAAAAAGCGGCTTGTTCTTCTTGTTGAGATTGTTCGTGTAAACGATGTCCCAAATGCCAGTCTGCGGTGTGTAATATTTTCATGATTTTATTCTACTAACCTGATTTCGACTATAATAAATTTCCTCAGAAACCATAAAAATAGCACGTTTTTGATTAAAAGTCTCGAGTCGTGCGTGAAAAAATAAATTTTCATAATATTCGCAGAACTAATAATACGGCAGTTGGACTTGGATTGGAAGAAACCAACTTCATCAAGGCAACGTTGATCGATGCAAAAGTGAGAAAATGTAGCCTAGAGCGTTTAGTTTCTTTAAAATATTTGTTTCCTAATAAAGAAACTTATATCTTTATTGGTATACCAAATATAGACTTTTCGCATTTTGGGACAAAACCGACAAAACAGATACTATCGTTATTTCCACGCATGCAATTGAAAAGAAAACAGCTAAAACCCCAAAAAAAGAGATAGAAAAAACAGAGCGAATTATGAAACAATATTTTGGAGATAAAAAATGAAAACTAAAAAGATTAAAACATATAGCCTAGAGGAGGTAACTGATAAATATATTGGTGAAAAAGGGACAACAAAAAGAGACGAATTTGAAAACGAGCTTCAACTTGATTTAATTGGAGAAGCTATAAAACGTGCTAGAAAAGAAAGAAATTTAACACAAGCACAATTAGGAGCCTTGGTAGGTGTCCAAAAAGCACAAATATCCAAACTTGAAAATCATTTAACCGACGCACGTTTTGAAACAATTTTAAAAGTTTTTAAAGCTTTAAATGCAAAAATAAATTTCAATGTCGAATTGTTAAATCAAAACGTAAAACTCACATAATAATAGTCAACAGTTGTGAGTAGCTATTCTTTAGTAAAGAAATGTCTTAATGATTTTCGCAGCTCTAATACTGCTGATGGACGTGGAATTATCTCATGACATTTGAATTATTATAAAAGTGAAAGGAAATGTTAGTCCAAAAAAGGAATGTCCGATATTATTGATGATGCTTTTACTTGTAATTTATTTATATCCAATATTATTTCTCGACGCCTTGTGATTAGGCCCGTTTTCTTTTCGTTGTCCTTAAATGAATTCAAATCATCACCATTTATAATAATCAACGGGAATTCATTCCAGTTTAAAAAGGAAACCTCAAAGTAAGAAAGGTCTTCAATTTCCTCGAATGAAAACACGTGATATTTGTACAACTGATGATCAACATAACAACCTAATGATATATTGAAATTATAATTTGAATTAGAAAGATATTTATCCTCAATAATACCGAATGCAGAATCCGTTGGGAATTGAATAATCCTCAATCCTTCATCAAAAGCCTCTAGCGGATTTTTTAAAGTTGCAATATTCAACCTTCCATTTTTGTTTATATAATTAAAAACATGAAAATAACTGTCAAAAAAAACATCTAACACAACAAAGTCAGAATTGAAAACAGATGTTATCGCTGTTGAATAATTCAAACTATCATAAAGACTAAAAGTAAACTCAGTTGTTACAAAATATATAATATGCTTGTCACCATTATCATTCGAAAATTTATTTTCAGCCTTTTTAATTATTCCAGGTTCTACACCTTGGTAAGAAGAGTTGTCATACGTTAATAAATTCGTTTTTATCTCATTATTTAATCTGATATGATTCAATTCAAACAACGAATCCAAGAACGTTGAATGTGCATTTATCATTTTGTTTTGTGATGCTCCGGTGATTTGACCAAAAGAATGAGCAATAACAAATAGACAACAGATAAAAGTTAAACCCTTCATGAAAATGATTAATTAGAATGTCATTAAAAATAATCGTTTTGACTCAATAACAGGTAATATCTAGAAATTACGAAAGTATTTTGTCCTCAGTTCAAAGCATCAAAAGGTTCCACATTTAATAGCTTTTTAGTCGAGCACTGTTCGCTTGAACGACGCGCAGCGCATAGTAGAATGAACCGTGAATTATTAGTTTTTTTGGGCGTTCCCTACCTGGCTCGCTGAGCGAAGCCGAAGCGGGCGGGCTTTCCGCTCTAATCTTTTTTTCTCCGCATCGGGCGGAAGATAAAAAAGGATATCCGCTTCAATCCCTAACGCGAAACAATAATAACCCGTCATTTATACGTTTAAACAAACAGTTCATCAAGCGCTCTTTCTCATTATAATCAACTCTAGCAGTTATATTTACAGTTAATATTTGCTTAAGTTATTTTAATTATATTCGTGTCCCTCTCGCGCTCATTTAGTAGAGCGTAATGAGTGTGTTCTTATTTTGGCATTTGTAATGCCACTACCAATAATCATTCAAGTTATTAGTTTCACCAAAGAGGTTTTGAGAACGTTTGTTATTTAGGATCTGAAGAGGAGAATTGCAAAGTTCTAAGTATTCCAATTGTGCTAATTTTTAAAATTCAAGATTATTCGCATTACAAATGCGACTGAATAACACACACGTTCGGCAAAAGCTCAGTGCAACGCTCATTACGCTAACGCTAAATGAGCGCGAGAATGCGAGGTTTTCTGAACATTTGTTATTTAGGATCTGAAGTAGAAAATTGCAAAGTTCTAAGTATTCCAATTGTGCTAATTTTTAAAATTCAAGATTATTCGCATTACAAATGCGACTGAATAACACACTCATTACGCTAAGGCTAAATGAGCGCGAGAGTGCGAGGTTTTCTGAACGTTTGTTATTTAGGATTTGAAGAAGAGAATTGTAAAGTTCTAAATATGCCAATTGCGCTAATTTTTAAAATTCAAGATTATTCGCATTACAAATGCGACTGAATAACACGCTTATTACGCTCGGGCTAAATGCGCGAGAGTGTGAAAAAGAAATGCTCATGCTCTTTAAGAAAGCGTATAACACGTGCTAAAAAAAATAGGGCTACAATTATGTCCGAGAAAAGCCATACTTTTCCTAGCACCATCCGTAACCAATTGATAAGATGCAGTTCTACTACCAAACAGTTATATCATGAAATTAATTATTCTTTTAATGACGAGTTTTCTCATTAGTGGGAATCACAGAGTAGAATCAAAATTTCAATTTGATGAGATAGTTGGTGAATATGGGGTTTACAAGACTGAAGTAATTGAGGAATATTCCAAAGGATGGAATTACTCAAAGAGATATGAAAGAAAATTAATACTCATGAAGGATTCCACCTACAAAGAAATCAATACTACGTTTGAAGCATTTGACATGGTTGACTTTTATGGGACTTGGTCCTTGAGTAATAATACCGTTACTCTTCAACCTAAAGGCATACTCGATTATAACAATGGTAAGTGGACTCCAAATAGGGACTCTAATTTTGACAGGCTTGATTTGAGCGAATCAAAATTAAAAGTTGACACAGAAGGTCGATTAGAAATTCTTAAAGATGGATTCTTAAGGAGTGAAAAATTAATAAAACTGGTTACAGTCGAGTAGACGGCTCCAGCCATAATTGACTGGAGTTTGACTCGTTTGGCATTGGTGATTTTAATTCTGCGAATAGGCCTTTGTTCACCTCACTGTCTTTTTGCATTAGCGAATTGCAAGGGCGGCAAAACTGATTTCACATGAAATAACCTAGTTTGTTCAGCAACTCAATTATTATCACATAAAAATTAAAATGGCTTAAAACGTTGTGTATTAAGTCTGATATAATACTTATTTTTAGGGTTGTTAGACAAACTGCCGTTATACGCAACAGAAGGTTTGGGTGCGCCATGTACCTCTCGCGCTCATTTAGCAGAGCGTAATGAGTGTGTTCTTATTTTGGCATTTGTAATGCCACTACCAATAATCATATAAGTTATTAGTTTCATTAAAGAGGTTTTGTGAACGTTTGTTATTTAGGATCTGAAGAAGAGAATTGCAAAGTTCTAAGTATTCCAATTGTGCTACTTTTTAAAATTCAAGATTATTCGCATTCCAAATGCGATTGAATAACACGCTTATTACGCTCGGGCTAACCCGAAACTGGTCGAAAGAGCGCGAGAGGGAACTGAGCTTGTTTTACTAGCGAATTGCAAGGGCGGTAAAACTGATTTCAAGCGAAATAAACCAGTTTGTTCAGCAACCCAATTATTATCACTTAAAAATTAAAACGGCTTAAAACGTTGTGTATTAAGTCTGATGTAATACTTATTTTTAGGGTTATTAGACAAACTGCCGTTAGCAAAAAAATAAAAACTATGAGAAAAACACTAATTATTACTTTAATCTTGATTTGCAATTATTCGAATGGTCAATCAAGCTACTTCCCTTTAGAAAAAGGAACAACTCTGGTTTATACTTACGGAGAAGCACTCTACAAAGGTACACCTTACGAAAACTACACAACTGAAGTTAAAGTCCTAGATAATACTGAAACTATAAACGGTATAAAATATTTTGTTTCTGAGAGCTCAACTGGTGATTCAAAAGATAATAGGACTGTTATTCTTTCATATTATAGATTCGGAAAAGATGGTTCTTTAATAACAAAAAGTAGTAAAAATGGAGAGGAAGTAATTGCTATGAAAGAGACTCCAAAGGTTGGTGATACTTATCCCTCTCAAAGAGGAGGCACCTCTAAAGTAACAGACCTTAATGCCACTTTTACAACACCTGTTTCTACTTATAATAATTGTTTGGTGATAGAAACTATTGAAGGTCAAACAACTTATAGAGCATACTTCAAAAAAAACATTGGGATGGTTGCAACTACAATTATTCAAGACAATACGGAGAAGGTCTTTATATGTCTTCAAAGTGAATAAAATTATTTTGCTAACACTTTATATAGCCAATAGGGCGTTTGGTGGTTTATGAAAGTTCAGTGCTATTCACCAACACCGCCAAATCGTTGATTTAGTTCGCCAAGAGTCTATTTTTCAATGGTGCTCATGAACTAGCGTTTGGCTTTAAAATGAATAAATTAAAAACAAAATACAACGCTTTGGCTCAGTGCAATCCCGATTTCTATCGGGATGAAAGTTTATCCCTTTCTACTACCCTACTTGCCATATACTAACCGTTAGCGGTAATTGGGTACGATAAAGGGACATCGTTTACGCTTTTTATAGACTAAATTTCCGATTCAACACAGAATTAGCTTCAACTAAGCTACCGCAAAGACTGTTAGCTAAGGGGGAGGGGTCTTTTGAAAAATACCTTAATAAAAAGAAGTCTCTTAAATCCTACACCATAAGTGATGAAGTAAATATCTCTTTGGAAGAAATAATTGAAAAAGTAGGAAACAACATAGAAGAAATCACTTTCCACGAATTAAGTGATATAACATATTGGTTTTACGAAAAATATTTTGAAAATGGCTTTGATTCAAAATCTATCAAAAAGCTTAAAGAAGAATATGAAAATGACCTTCTTCAAAATGGCATTATTCAATTCTATGAATTCACCTCTTCTAGTAGTCAGGTTAGTGATTTTCGGGAAGTTATGTTGGATTTTGAATCTTTATCCAAAATTAAGATCGGTTATGACTGTCATTCTGAACAATTCATGTAATTTTTAAACTTTTTTATTTGTTATGCGTGCGAACTTAGTTTACTTCTGAGATCTCGTTTTTCATTTTATGATATTTACTGTATGAGCATGGGATTATATGTGACCCCTGTAGGGTCAAAACCTTTTGTTAGTAGTTCGGGTTAGAGATCTGCGCCCCCTACAGTGGCGCAATGATCAGTGCACAGCATAATTTTTATGCAAATCAATTTTAGATTTATATATACAAAACAGTTATTATAACTGATCTAATTTAGCAAACCCGACCGTTTTTCGATAAACATCTGGCGAAACACCTACTTTCTTCTTGAAAAACCTACTAAAATAAAATTCATCATCATACCCCAAATTAGCAGCGATTTGTTTTAAAGGCTTTGAGGTTAAATAAAGTTCCCGCTTAGCTTCAATAATTATTCTATTTGAAATTAAAATACTAGGGGTTTGATTCAAATATTTTTTTACCACACCTGCCAATGTTTTAGGACTAACACACAAAATATCCGCATATTCACTTGGGGAATGCAACTCAGAGTATTTCTTTTCAATTGCATCAACTAGGTTTTGCAAAATTTCTGATTGACCATCAGAAATTCGAGGTACAATATTGGCATCAAATTCTTTCTTTTGTCTCAATGCTTCGATTAAAAATACTTTTAAAAAAGCTACAAGAACTTCGTGCTGGGCGATAGAATCTCTATCCATCTCTTTTGAAATTTGATCTATTAAATTAAAGAACAAAACTTCTTTAGAAATTTTAAAATGTGGAAGTCCATGAAAATTATTAAACAGAACACCTTCAGTTTCAACTTCATTTTGATGTCTATACGTACAGAAGAAATCAGGGTGAAAGTTTAATAACCATCCTGAACAAGATTCTTCAGAAGTAATCATAAAAGGTTGGTAAGGTGATAAGCATATCATTTGATTTCCTTCCAACTCATAACTTGACACATCTACATTTAACGTATAATTACTACTATTTAATAGAATAAGAGAATAATAGTTTTTGCGTTGTAGATGATCAAATTGGCTGAGGTTTTCTAATCGCTCTAATCTAAAAGCGAGTTCACCATTGCGCTTATCAATAATAATTTGAGCCATACTAATCTATCTTTCTTTAATAATTATTAAAAAAAAGTAAGGAGTGCAACAAACACTCCTTTCTTTTTGACCGATAATAATTATTTGGATGCTAAGATATCTATTTTTTGAATTGCAGATGCTTCAAAACCTTCTAAGATAATAGGAGCATTTTCCATAAGTGCTGCTGCCACTTTACCTGTTAGATGTTCATCTCTACCTGAATCATCTGCGAAAGTATCAAAAATCGCATATGTATTAGCATCTAATTTAACCGCATACCAAGACAACGTATTAGGTTCGTTGCCAACTAATTGCTTGCCTACTTTTAAGAAATTCTCTACATCTGTTGTTTTACCTTCTTTAGCCTTCATAATAACTAACAAACCTTTGTTTTGTTTACCAATTTTATGGTTAGAAGCTAGCACATCTATAGCTTGGATGCTTGTCTTGGGATCAAAACCCTGTAACAAATCGCCTGCATTAGCTAGTAATGCTTTGGCTACTTCGCCTTTTAAATGTGCTTGTCTACCTTCTTCTAGAACAAAAGTGTCGTAAATACCAAAAGTACTATCATCTATCTGAAATGCAAACCAAGACATTGTTTGAGGTTCTTGATTTACTAATGATAATCCACCAAGCAAGAAGTTTTTTACGTCTTGTTCTTTTCCTGGTTTTGCTTTCATAATTACTAATAATCCGATAGTTTCTTTTTTTGTGTTTTGCATAATGTTTGTGTTTTTAGTTTTTGAAAATGTTAGAATTGTTATGCCTAGAATTACAACTAGGAGTATTAATTTTAAAGGAATTTTAGTTTTCATCTTTTATTATGTTTTTGTTACACTGCAAATTTGAGAATGATTAAGGGACTATGTAATGGATATCTATTACTATAGCATGGACAATTTTCAAAAAAAATAATCCTATTGAATTGATTATACACAAAAAATTAGTAACCATTACACTAACCCCATATCTTCATTAAAAAATGACTTTATTTAAGCCGTTTTAAGGGCAGTTTACTTTTGGGAACTTCTAATTTTAGTTTAAAATAAGTGGTATTATATCAAGGCTTTTCGCGTTTAGCAGGCCCTTTATTTCAAGAAAAAAGTTGGCAAGTGCTTTTGCCTCACTTTTAGCTAGTTTTTGAGTGAATTTCAGATATTTTTTGAGGTTGTAAGCCATGGCGGCGAGGTGCATAACTTTATTTGCTTGTTTAATACCTATGTATTCACTTTTCTTAAGCCCATGAAC
>NZ_JHXV01000029.1 GCF_000621625.1 Crocinitomix catalasitica ATCC 23190 | reverse complement strand
TTTAGGGCATATTTAACAACATATTCTCTGCTTCTAATTGTGTATTTGATTTATTAGATTGGATCGCTTTTCTCCTCAGTCACCGCTATTAAATTCGGACATTTAAATCTTCACGCGCAGCTTCCTCAGGGTAAACCCTAAACGAGTCCATGCTGCATTAACATCCTTGTTTTAAATTATAAGTATAGCCTCTTTTTTTTGGGCGTTACCCTATCGGGTCAGGCTTTTCGCTCTAATCTTTTTTATTTATCCGACCGCCTCGGCCGGGCAGAACAAAAAAAAGGATATCCGCTACAATCCTTTACGCAAGGCATTCACATAAACCTATTTCTCAAAATGTATTAGTTGAAAAACAATCTATTCAGTAAAAAACGAGAATGTAGTTCTATTTATGACACCTAAAAGAATGGCATCGACGAACATTACTCATAGTTGAGCATTTTAAACCGCTCCAAAACGGTTTGACTTAAAAAGTTTAACGAAAGTACGCTAATTATTAACAACTAAAGACTAACAACTAGCGCAGCCTAACAAACAACAATAGTCAATAAATCAGCTTGATTTAAATACTTATTTGCTAAATCACGAAGATCTTCAGGCTTGGTGTTGTGAACAGCTTGAATGAAACTAGAATAATAATCATTGTCCAATTCGTTAAAATAGATATTCTTAAAATTCTCCATCATAGCGAACGATCCGTCTGATTGACGCAGAAAATTACCTAACATATAATTTTTCACACGCCCCAATTCCTCTTCACTAACTAATTCTGTACGCAATCGTTCAAATTCATTCTCAATTTCCTGTAAAGTCTGTGTTTCAAATTCGGCTGCGACCTCTGTACTAATGAAAAAATAAGCCGCATCAGACAAAACAGCAACATTAGAACCAATACCATAAGTATAACCTTTATCTTCTCGAATATTGGTCATTAAACGACTGCCAAAATAGCCTCCTAGAATGGTATTCAAAACTTGAAATTGAAAATAATCTGGTTCATTTTTTTTCATGGCCAACCTACCCATTCGAATCGCTGCTTGCATCGATTTATCCGATTGTTTCAATCGAACTAAACCTTTGGTCTGATTATGTTTAGCCACCTCGTAATTGAGTGGATCAGCTTTAAATTCTCCCGAAAACTGATTCAAAAGTTCAATAAAGTCTTCATCAACTTGCCCGACAAGAAAAATAGTCGGTTGTGTACCTAAATAATGTTTTTTATAAAAAGCCAATAAGTCTGAAGGGGATACATCGTCAAAATCCTTAACACTTGCTACCTTACCATAAGGTGTATCTTTGCCAAATACGCCCTCATTAAATTCTCGGCGACAAATCGTTTTTACCTTTTCACTGTCAATATTAAATTGTGATAAAGTAACTGCATGTTCTTTAATAAACTCATCCTCCGAAAAAGTACAATTCAATAAGGCATGTTGAACGATATTAAATACCTCACTCATATTCTCACTCAGACCAAAAATAGTAAGACCTGCGTGATCCTTATCCAATTCCCTTTGCACGAATCCTCCGTAAAAATCTATATCCTCAGCAATGTCAGCAGCAGTTTTACCCTCGTAACCACTCATTAAAAGCTTATTGGTAAAACTAGACACTAAATTCTTATCCTGGTATTTCGTACCTGCAGACCATTCAAAATCTAACTTAACAGCATTGTCTTTAACATCTTTCAGCCAAAACAACTCAACCCCATTTTGCAATTCAATTCGTTCAGGAATTATAATTGGCAATTCTTTTGGTTGACTAAAAGGTGGAATTAATTTACGATTCATTTCTTTGCTATTACATGTAAAATTGAGGCATTCTCTAATTTGAGTTTGTTGTCGACAAAATCTTTCACATCCTCCACGTTTATTCGGTCATATTTATCCAATTCCAGATCAATTTGGTCTAAACAACCTAAGGTCTCAAAATATGCAATATTTATCACCCTATTCAATATACTTTGTTCCGAAAAAACCTTACCTGTTTTGTGTTTATTCTTTACCTTGGTTAGCTCTCGGTCGTTAATTGATTCGATTTTTAAAGCATTAAGACTATTCCAAATCAATTCTTCACCTTCTTCAACACTAACCCCATCAGCAACGTGACCGGAAATTACGAAAAGACTCTCTTCCATATCTCCAGATATATAAGCTGAAATACTTGTAAATTTCTTTTCTTTAACAATCAACTCTTTATATAACCTAGACGAATGACTTCCTGCAATAATATCAGAAGCTAAATCTCCAATATAATGATCTCTTGAGATTCTATTCCCCACTCTAAACACCATATAAATAGCACTTGAAGGAACGGGACGTTCTAGTGTTAACCTTTTTGTTTCCGTTTGCTTTGGTTCAACCGGCAAATTTCGAATATACTTTTCTCTATTCGGAATATCATCAAACCATTTATGTACTAGCGTTTGCACCGCCTCTAATTCTAAATTCCCCGCAATGACCAAAACAGCATTTGCAGGCGCATAAAACTTATAGAAAAAAGCTTTCACTTCATCCAAAGTCGCTTTCTCAATATGAGAAATATCCTTACCAATAGTTGCCCATTTATAAGGATGTTTGGTATAAATAACCGGTCTAAATTTCAACCAAACATCACCATAAGGCTGATTCAAATAGCGTTGTTTAAACTCTTCAATAACCACATTCCTTTGCACTTCTAAACTTTCTGGTGTGAAAGCCAGTTCTTTCATTCTATCACTTTCTAACCACAAAGCCGTTTCAATATTCTGAACAGGTAAATGATTATAATAATTCGTGATATCATTACTGGTAAAAGCATTACATTCTCCACCTGCATTCTGCAATGGAGTGTCATAGCTGGGAATATTCTTCGATCCACCAAACATTAAATGTTCAAAAAGGTGGGCAAATCCAGTTCTATTTTCTTCTTCATCACGCGCGCCAACATTATACATAATATTGACCATTGCCATTGGTGTTGTTTTATCTTGATGAAAAATGACAGTCAATCCATTCTCCAATTTAAACTTTTCGTATTGAATCATTAAAAATTAAATTTATCACGCTTTATTTCTTCCACAGCAGCATTAAATTCTTGCATCATTTCTGCTACAATTTCCGCTGCAGGTTTAATTTCATGAATTGTACTCGCTACTTGACCGACTTCCAATTCACCTTCAATCATATCACCTTCAAACATTCCTTTTTTGGCCCTGCCTCTACCTAGAATATCTGCTAACTTTTCTTTATCTGCTCCTTCAGCATACGCTGCCTGAACCTTTTGATAAAATTCGTTTTGTATCAACCTTACCGGTGTTAGCTCTTTTAAAGTTAATCTTGTTCCTCCATCGCCAGTCTCCACTACTCTATTCTTAAAGTTTATATGCGCAGAAGATTCGACACTTGTAATAAAACGACTCCCAACTTGAACACCGTCGGCACCTAAAATCATTGTGGCCAACATCGCCTTCCCACTTCCTATTCCTCCGGCTGCTATAACTGGAATGTCTATCTTTTCCGCTACTGCAGGAACCAAGGTTAAGGTTGTTGTTTCGTCAATACCGTTATGTCCTCCTGCTTCAAATCCCTCAACAACAACTGCATCAACACCTGCATCCTGCGATTTTAATGCAAATTTCAAACTAGAAACGACATGTACAACAGTAATTCCAGCTTCTTTCAACTTACTCGTCCATGTTTTAGGATTCCCTGCCGAAGTAAAAACAATAGGCACTTTTAACTCGATTATGGTAGCGATATGCTCTTCAATAGAAGGATATAACATGGGTAAGTTTACCGCGAATGGTTGATCAGTCGCTTTTTTACATTTTTCAATATGCAATCGCAAAACATCAGGATACATTGATCCGGAACCAATTATTCCCAATCCACCGGCGTTACTAACAGCCGATGCTAGCTCCCAACCAGAGCACCAAATCATTCCTGCTTGAATTAATGGATATTTTATGTTAAATAGTGTTGTGATTCTATTTTCTGTCATTCTTTTTCGATCAATATTAGACCTACGAATTTACACAATTAAAGTGAATGTTTGTGGAAATTCTGCTTAGTTATTGATCTCTTGTTAGAAATACTTATTACTGATATCGTAACCGAATATTTTACAATAAAGTGAATTGAACTGATTGAATCTTTACTGAAACAGAAATGTCAAATAACATCACTCATAAAGCCGATCTACCAAGCCTAGCAGAGACGTTTTTAGTCATCGCATTCAAGAATTTCAAAACGTTTTCAAATGTTTTATCTCTAATTAAATAACGAGAATTTAGTTCTATTTATGGCGCCTAAAAGAATGGCATCAACGATCATTGCCACTTGTTGAGCATTTTAGACCGCTCCAGAACGGTTTGACTTAAAATATACAGAAGAGCTAACATCACTTATACAATAAGTTGACCCCATTACTGACCTATGAATTTGACTTGGTTTTACTAATAGTATTTTTTGTTGCAGTTAGCAAACCACACGAAAGATTCGTGCGGCAGCGGGAACCCGAAGACGTTTTTGATTTTACTAATAGTATTTTTTGTTGTACGCAGCGATCTTGCATCTAACATCTAGCACCACCTCCCTTCGGTCGCCATAGGCTTGCCGAAGATGCGACGCATAAAGCTAATGTGGTTGAGAAGCGACTTGTACTGAGCGAAGTCGAAGTAAGCGATCTAGCATCTAGAACGCCTCCCCTTGCATCAAACAAACGTATCTATATTAATTGCACTTAAAAAATTGCACTTAAAATATAGTAACAAAAAGATTATCCAATATTTAACTATTGAGTAATCGAACTTTTTTTTGTACTTTAGCGCACTGAAAAGCATAAATGTTTAATTTTGTGCCAAATCTTTATGAAATGAAAAAAATATTTTTACTTGTATGCTTAGCATTAACAGCTGGTTTCTCGCAGGCTCAGCAATATAATTTAGGTATCGGACTTAAGTTAGGTGCAAGTAACTTTTTAGGTGATATTGGTAGTGGGGATGTTGCGCGTGATTTTGTATACAATATGGAAATTCAGGATACAAGATGGGATGTTGGCGTTTTTGCTAGATATAGATTAAATCCAATTTTCGCTGTTCAGGTTGCTTTTGAATATGCCAGAATTCAAGGAAATGATGCCAATTCAGAAAGTGTTGAACGACGTGGAAGAAACTTAAGTTTTACAAACGATTTATTACACTTAAACGCAAAATTTGAATGGTATCCTCAATTATTAAGTGTATCTGATGTTGGGTATAGAGGTCGTTATCAATTAGATTATCAAACGTATTTCTTTGTAGGTATTGGTGGTGTTTACAATAATCCAAAAGCAGAATTAAACGGAGAAAAAGTTGCATTAAGACCTTTAATGACGGAAGGTGTAAAATACTCACCAATTGCATTAACAGCGCCATTGGGTGGAGGATTTTTCTTTACATATAAAAAACATCACAGAATAGGATTCGAGTTTGCTTGGAATTGGACATTCACTGATTATTTAGATGATATCTCAACTGTTTATGCTGATCCATCTCAAATGTCAACTGATCCTAACGCTGCAGTTTTAGCGAATCGTTATAAAGGTGGAAGCTTTATTCCTGATGCTGTTCAATACGGACCAGGAAGTCCTAGAGGTGATGCATCGGACAGAGATAACTTTATGACGATGTCCGTTTCTTATAGTTATTTATTAAGAACAAAGAACTCATTTTACAGAAAAAATTACTCTTGGATGTACGGTCGTAAGACACGCTGGGGAGGAACTAAAGCGAAGTTTTAATCGCTCTAATGAATTTTACCTAAAGGAACTCGGAAATGGGTTCCTTTTTTTATTGACAAGAAATCAAAAGTTTAGGATAATAATAAACTAATATCCAACGCTCAAATGAATAAAACCCTAATCGTATCCTATTATTTTAAACCTGACAAATCTATTGGAAGCAAAAGATGGTCAAGTATATCGGATTATCTTGAGGACAAAAACAGCCTGTACCTAATTTCCGCAACGCAAAATGCTGACGGCTCTAATTTTGCAAAATCATTCTATATAAATTCTAAGTACCCCAAAGTATTAGACTCTTTTCCGCATTCAATTCTGAATAAAATTGAGTATAGAATTGCTTTGAGAAAACAAAAACGCATAACTAAAGGAAGTCTTTATGACCGAGGTGTTAATTGTAGTAAAGAACTCCTAGATAGAATGTCTTTAATTGTAGAAAAAGAAAATATTAATAATGTAATCATAACTGGCGCTCCATTTTCTTGGTTAAATACAGGCGCCCAATTAAAATCCAAATATCCAGAAATTAATCTTATTTGCGACTTTAGGGACCCTTGGACATGGGGCCAAGGATATGGTTTTAATCAACTCGACAAAAAGAGAAAAACTCATGAAGTTGTGATGGAAAAAAATGTGATTGAGACTTCAAATAAAATTACAGTTCCATCAAAAGCAATGTTAAACTATTTAAAAAAAAACTACCCAAAACATGCTGATAAAATAACACATTTGCCACATGGTTTTGACAAACAAAAAATTGACACAGTTTTAAATAAAATCGAGCCCGCTAAAAATAAAAACTTGACACTTATATACGCTGGAACAATATATGAAAACACAGAAAATCAATTCATTAATTTCCTAGAAACTTTAAGAACATTAAATATTAAATTTGTTTTCAATATCTATAGTCGTTCAAGTTGTCCTCAAAAATTAAGTCAGTTTGAAGAGGTTAATTACCAAGGATTTGTGCCCGAAACTGTGATGTTTGAAAAAATACTGCTTTCAGACTATTATTTAATGGCTTATCCTGAGAAGTTTAAAGACTTTTTAAGTGCTAAATTTTATGAGATTATATATTTGCAAAAAAAAATAATTTATATCGGCGCTAAAGGTGCAATTTCCGATTTAATAGTTGAAAACAATTTAGGGGCGTGGATTCAAAATTTTGATAAAAAAAATACATTGAACCATTTAAATGATTTGGAAAAGCTAAAAAAAACTAATTTTAATATCGATAAATACAGCTTTGAATATATTTCAACTGAATTTAAAAAAAACTGTTTAAATCAAAATAAGTAAGGTTGTTTATAACTTTTACTTCTTGATCTATTATTATATACTTTAAATGAAACACATATTAATTACTGGAGGAGCTGGAAATATAGGTAGTTGTTTAACGAACACTCTATTAAAGAATCCTGAATATAAAATCACTGTAGTAGACGACTTGTCGACAGGTGACATTCGTAAATTAAATATCGAATCTCCTCAATTAAAATTTATTAAGGCTGACGTCAACAAAAGAGATGAAATTGCAGAAATAATGCTCTCTTCACAGTTTGATTGCGTTTTTCACTATGCAGCCTTTGTTGGTGTAGCAAGGACACAAGAGAATCCAGTGCGCGTATTACAAGATATTGAAGGAATAAAACACCTATTAAACCTTTCGAAAAATTCTGGCGTTAAGAGATTTTTCTTTTCATCCTCTTCTGAAGTATATGGAGAACCCGTTTCAATTCCTCAAAACGAAGAAACCACACCACTCAACTCTCGCGTACCCTATGCAGTAGTAAAAAATGTTGGTGAAGCATTCTGTAAATCATTCCATCAAGAATACGGATTGAACTATACCATTTTCCGTTTTTTTAACACTTATGGCCCACACCAAACAACAGATTTTGTCATGTCTAAATTTATTGGACAAGCATTAAAAAATGAAGACATTACAATTTATGGCGACGGATCTCAGACCAGAACGTTTTGTTATGTTGATGATAATATAGAAGCAACCATCAACACTTTAGAACAAGACCTATATATCAATGATGTGATCAATATAGGTGGTGAAAAAGTAATAACGATTCTTGAGTTGGCGCAAGAAATAATCAAGATTACAAATAGTGAATCTAAAATTATTTTCCTTCCTCCGCTTAAAGATGGCGATATGACAAGAAGACAACCAGACAATACTAAAATGCTCAAGATTTTAAATAGGGAACTAATTCCAATTAAAGAAGGTATTCAAAAGTTATTGGCGGATGAAAAATTTTTATCAGAGATATCTATGAATTCATAGAAAGAAAAATAGTATTCAACGTTTTATCGTTGTTTTATTCTTTATTTTTGTGGAAAAAATTAATTACTTGCGAATTAGTAATTCAAACAATGGCTATCCGTTTAAAAAGCACATATTTTAGTACATATAAGAATGTATTTAAGTTACTACCGAAGAACTTTAAGAAAAAACTCTACGGCGTCCAATTTCTAATCATTATTACTAGTTTTGTTGATTTAATAGGGTTAGCATTATTTGTACCTATCTTATCAGCAATTGCTGACAATGAAGTATTATATGGAGATGGTATTTTGGCTGATTTAAAAACGTGGTCTGGAGTTGAGGATAATAATATGTTCATTCTCTATTTATTTATTGCAGCCTTCGTATTTTTTATATTAAGATCCCTTTTTATACTACTGAGTAACTGGATTCAAAATAAATTCGCGTTCGATTTAAGCGAATATATTGGCTCAAAAACATACAATTATTACTTAAATTTAGATTATAAAGAATTTGACAAAATTGAAAGTAATCAAGTAATTCGAGAATTGAATAGTAATCCAAAGAATTTTAGTCAATTCTTAGTTAAATCTTTACTTTTAATCAATTCAGAATTAATTGCAATCATCTTAATCATTTCGGGTATTGCCCTTTACGACTTTAAGGTTTTATTATTGATTGTATTCACAATCTTCCCATTTGCCGTTCTTTTTAATTACGCCGTAAAAAAAAGAATGAAGCGATATGGTGAAGAGCAAAATGCATTAAGTCCAATTTTATATAGTCAGAGTATTAGAGGTGTTTTTGGCTATATTGATGTAAAACTTCGCCAAAAAGAAGAGAATATAATAAAGGATTACGATAAAACGATGTCCGCTTTAAACAGTATAGCTTTAAAGCTCAGTGTGTATGCTATAATACCCGCTAAACTTTTCGAATTGGTAACCGTTGGAGGTTTATTATTAATATTCTCTTACGGTGCCTTTTTAGCAGACAATTCGGCTATTGTCCTTCCCCTTATCGCTGTTTATGCCGCTGCCGGTTACAGAATCATTCCATCTTTAAGTAAATTGATTCCCTCTTTCTTGCAACTTCAGCAATATAGTTACCTTTTCCGTACTTATGAGAAACCTTTAAATCATGAATTATCAAAGTCAAAATCAGTTTCGTCTGAACCTTTAAATTTCAACTCAAAGATTCAAATGTCAAACATTGATTTTAAATTCAAAACGTCTGAACCTCTTTTTTTTGATTCTATAAATTTAGAGTTGAATAAAAATGAAATAATAGGAATTATTGGGAAATCAGGATCTGGAAAAACTACATTAATTAAAATGTTAGCAGGTTTTATAAAACCAACTCAAGGAGAAATATTAATTGATGGTAAACCACTAAACGAAAGTAATATGGTTGCATGGATGCAAAAAATAAGCTATGTACAACAATCACCTTATATAGAAAATGGATCATTAGCTAGTAATATTGCATTTTTAGAAGATTCAATTGATGAAAATCGCTTAAGTCAAGCTATCGAACTAGCATCTTTAAGTGAGTTAATCAAAGATAAATCAGCTCAAGACTTTTTAATAAAAGAAAATGGAAAAAATTTAAGCGGAGGCCAGAAACAACGGGTTATAATTGCCAGAGCACTGTATCATCAATCAGAAGTATTGATTCTTGACGAAGCAACTTCAGCATTAGATAATCAAACTGAAAATGAGATTAACCAGACAGTATCCAAATTAAGTGATAAAAATATAACAATTATAATAATTGCTCATAGATATTCAACCTTGAAACACACAACCCGTATAGTAGAATTGGATCAAGGTAAGGTTATAGGAGAAAAACAATATGCTGATTTAATATAAACAACCATTTCATCTTACCATCAATACAGGTTAATGGAAACAGGCTTTAATAATAAGATATCAAGTCTAGAGTCTACTTTACAAGATGCATTGTTTTACATGCCTACCAAATTAATTAAATGATGAAAAAGAATATTGCTATTTATCTCTCAGGAGCTCACAGTTTAAAGGGCGGTGGCGGCGTTGAAAGATTTTTTTCTGACTTCTTCACTATCTATTCAAGACAGCTAAACAGCCAATTCAATTTATTCTATTTTCTTGACAAGTCAACCTATAATGCTTTACTTGAAGTCAATAAATTGACTTCTGACTCAAAAAATATAGTGTTGCTCAAAAATGTTTCTAACAGATTCAAGAGACAAGTCGAAAATATTGATTTATACCACAAAATTAAAAAATATAAAATTGACGTTTTTCATTGTGCCAATTATGGGAGACAGGATTTTGAAAGATTATTATTCCTAAGTAAAATTAATAATCGGCCAAAGTTGATCCAGAACATAGTAGATTGTCAAATTCCATATAAATTACTGGCCGGCGATAAAGGTTATTATCAAAGATATGTTTCACAACCCAATGAAATAAAATTTGACGGAATTTATAGTTGGTATGAATATTACAAAAAATATTTCCGAGAGAATAATTTATTGCCTGAACAAACAAAAATAGAGTGTATTACTTCTCGTTTCGTTTTGTTTAAAGAAAATGAAAGTCAGATTGAAAAAAGCAATACATTTATTTTTGCAAGTAGATTAGATAATCAAAAAAAACCGGATTGGTATATCCATGCTGTTAAGCATTTAGTCGATAGAAAAAAAGTTGATTGGACAAATTGGAATTTTGACCTATACGGACATGGACCTTTACTTGATGAATTAAAAACACTTACAGTTGAACTGGGCTTAGATAACATCATAAACTTTAAACAATCAAATACGCTACACGATGTTTTCCCAAAAACGAAAGTTTATATTTCAACACAGGACTTTGAAAATTTTCCTTCTTTAAGTATGATGGAAGCAATGTTTCATCGCAACATAATTTTAGCTAGAAATGTTGGCCAAACAGATCTACTCGTAAAGAATAATACTAATGGTTTTATTTTAGATGAGGACAGCCCACTTTCACTTTGTATTAAAATGGAAGGAGTCATTACTTTAGACGAAAACGAGCAATTAAAAATGATGGAAAATAGTAAAAAAAGTATGGATGAAATTCATACCCCGAAAGCATTTATTGACCAAATTGAATCATTTTGGAAAAATATTTCCGAATAATCCCTCAAGTGATTTCAATTTAAACAGTAAGAATCTATATGAATAATTTCCGTTGTTTTTTTTTCATGGAGAGTTTAAATTCTACTTTCACACAAAGTGAGATTATTAAAATGTCTTCAATTTTTAAGGAGGTAATAATACTAACAGAGGATAAAAACCAATATAATTTTCCTACAAATGTTAAAAAACATATCCTACCTGTCAATTCTTCAACAAGTAAAAAAAGAATCTTGTTAAACAATTTTTTTTCAATTCAATTTATTTTACTTGCCGACTTATTTTCTAAAAACACTTCTATTGCATACTTAAAAGAATATTTACTTAGACAGAGTTATTTACTAAAATATATTGATCTATCGAAAACTATTAATAACAAGTACACATTCTCCAAATCAGATGTACTGTATTCTTTTTTCACCTATAACAATGCCCTGCTGCCGACTTTCTTGAAAAAAAAACACAATTGTAAATTCATTACCTGTACGCATGGAGGAGATTTATTTGAAGAACGTTATCTAAAAACTAAAAAATTAAGTTTTAGAAAATTTATTTTTAAAAATGCAGATTTGATTCTAAGCGTCTCTAAAAATGGTGTTCATTATCTAAATAAAAAATATAGTGAATTTAATCCAAAAATTAAAGTTTACTATTTAGGTACCAATAAAAGACATTTAACTGACAATCCACTAAAGGATTCAGACAAACCAATAACTATAGTAAGTGTAGCGGATACAGCGCGAAGAGATGTAAAACGCATTGAACTTATTCCAAATATTTTGATTGCACTTTCAGAAAAATATAAAACATCAATTATTTGGTACCACATCGGTACTTACGACTTTACAAAGAATGAAGGTTTACGTATTGCTATAGACAAACTAAAAACTAAGCATAATATTACATATAAACTCAAAGGGAAATTATCTAACGAGGAAATCATGTCCATGTATGCTTTTCAACCAATTACCGCATTTATTAGTGTCAGTAAAACAGAAGGCCTACCATTTTCCATGATGGAAGCTAGTTCGTTTGGCATACCCGTAATTAGCACAGATGTTGGTGGCTGCCGTGAAATAGTAGATTCAAAACTATTACTAGATGAAAACTTTTCTAATGAGCAAATATTAAACGCTTTTGACTTTTTATTTTCAAATCAAATAGAACTGAGAAAAAAAGCGAAATTGACCTGGAGTAAAAATTTTAGTAACGATCGTTCAATTCAAAATTTTAAAAATTTAATAGCCGAAATTCAATAAATTTGTACAATGACAGAATTTGTATTTATAATACAGGCAAGAACCGGTTCTACCCGTTTAGCCAATAAAATGTTGTTACCTTTTAATAATGGTCTCACTATACCACAAATAATAATAAGAAAGTTAAACGCCAAATTTGATTATATCCCAATAATTGTTGCGACAACAACAAATACCAAAGACGATAGTTTAGTGGATTTATTAAGAAACGATCCATGCACTATTGTCAGAGGAAGCGAGAATAATTTAGTTCAACGATTTCTTGATGTCGAGAAATTACACCCTAATAAAACATTAATAAGAGTTTGCGCAGACAATCCCTTTTTAGATATTTCACTTCTTGATGAATTAATTCAAAACTGGAATGAGGATTTTGACTATTTAGCGCATAGAATTAATGGAAAACCTTGTATGAAAACTAGTTATGGTTTCTTTGCTGAAATAACTAAATTCGCCGCCCTTAAAGAAGTCTTAAATCAAACTGACTCTCCCCTTTTTTTAGAACATGTCACAAATTATATTTATGATAACAATGATAAATTTAAAGTTGCGTGGTTAGAGGTAGATAAAGTTATTTCTGACAATAATTATATCAGACTTACTGTAGATACAAGTGCTGATTTTGATAACGCATCAAATGTGTATAAAGCGCTTTTAAATAATAAAATTGAATTTAATTATAATGATGTGATAGACATGGTAAAAAACAGTAACTTTATTTCCTCTATGATCACAGAAACTGAAAAAAATGCAAAATAATAACACATACCTAATAGGAGAAATTGGACAAAACCATAATGGTTCAGTCGAAATTGCTAAACTAATTATTGACTTAATTTCAAGACCTATTCACGACGAAGTTTTTGGTGGGATATTGAAAGGAATGGATGCCGTTAAATTAACAAAACGCGACTTAAATCAGGAACTTTCGCAGTCACAAATGGCTCGTTTATATGATAATGATAATTCATTCGGCACTACCTATGGCGAACATAGAGAGTACCTAGAATTGAACGATGAAGAACATTTTGAAGTATATAAACATGCAAAGTCAAAAGGTTTGGAATTTGTAGAAACACTTTGTGCAACCGGATGTTTATCAATGTTAAAACTTTTTACGCCTGACAAATTGAAAGTAGCTAGTAGAGACTTAACAAACTTACCTTTGTTAGCAGCTCTCGCTGAAACAAAAATACCAATCATCGTTTCTACCGGCATGGCAGGTAAAAAAGAACTGGATGACGCGATAGAAGTAATTACAAAACATCATAGTGACCTATCTATTTTGCACTGCGTTTCACAATATCCTACTCACCCTAAAAATGTCAATTTAAAAACAATAAGTTACTTGCTTAAAAATTACAGTGATTATACTATTGGTTATTCAGATCATACAATAGGTATTTCTATGCCTGTAGCAGCAGTAGCTTGCGGTGCAGAAATAATAGAAAAACATATTACTTTGGATCGACGAATGAAAGGTACTGATCAGGCCGGTTCATTAGGTCCTGATGGCGTACATCGCATGGTAAGAGATATTAGAATTCTCGATGAATCTATGGGAGAAGAGAAAATCTTCATCGTTGAAGATACTACTGCTGCCAAAAACAAACTTGAACGATCAATCGCTTCTAAAAGAAATATTAAAGCTGGTGAAATCATTACAGAAGACGACATCCATATGTTATCTCCTGGAGATGGATTAAAATGGGCTGAAAGATCAAATATCATTGGTAAAAAAGCTATTAATGATATACCTCAAAATGAGATTATCTATAATGCTTTAATCGGTTAAAAAATTAAATTTGTATGACACTAAAGCTCTTTTTAAAAGAAATAATAAGTAAAACAATATTTAATCCAGATTACGACAATTTGAGTACTGAATCAATAATAATTATAGAGGATGTTTTCAAAAGTGATTTTAAAAAATACTACACATCCCCACTTGACTACAATAAAGTTAAATATTTTCCGGGGCTTTTAGTTACATTTTTTTATCGGATAGCAAGACAATTGTTTATTGAGGGGTGTGAAAAAGAAGCATTAGAGTATTCATCTATAGGATCGTATCTAACCGGGATTGAACTTTATTACTCCGCCGAGATCGGGCATAGTTTTAAAATCAATCATGGTTTTGGGACTATTGTTGGATCAAGAACTAAAGTAGGAAATAACGTATTATTACATCAAGGTGTTACGATTGGAGAGAAAAATGGAGGACGAGCAACAATTAAAGATAATGTAATTGTATATCCAGGAGCTGTAATTGTTGGACCAATTGTTATATCTGAAAATTCAATTATCGGAGCAAACACTTTTGTTGATAAGTCTTGTAAACCAAATTCAAAAATATATAATTCGAAATGATATGATTAAGTTAATTTTAACTGATATTGATGGGGTTTGGACTGATGGAGGAATGTTTTACGATCAAACTGGCAATGAATGGAAAAAATTTAACACTTCCGATTCAGCAGGTGTACTCTTCTCAAAAAAAATGAATATTCCTGTTGGCATTATTACTGGAGAAGATACAGAGATTGTTCGACGCAGATCAGAAAAACTAAATATAGAATATCTTTTTCAGGGTATCTCTGACAAAGTTGCAGTAGCTGAAAAAATAAAAAATGAACTAAATATTGAATGGAAAGATATCGCGTACATTGGAGATGATATTGGTGATGTCAAACTATTACAAAAAGTAGGTTTCTCTTGTTGTCCGAACAATTCTCCTGACTATATTAAAGATTTGGTACATTACGTAACTAAAAAAAATGGAGGAGAAGGAGCTTTTAGAGAATTTGTTGAATATATTTTCAAGGATGTAAATTTCTTGAGCATAATATAAATGCTTAATGTATAAATTAATATTTTGTAAATTATTCAATCTAAAATTGAATAAAACCAACCAAATTATACTCAACCATACTTTTGGAAAGTCTTTTCGTTTTGGCAAACAAGACACCTCAAAAATTTTATTGCCACTGATTTATTTTTACGGATTATTAAAAAAACCAATCATAAATCAAAAAACAATTTCAGGAAAACATCTAATTTTTGACATAAACGTAAATGCTAAAGAAACTAGAATAGCCTATTTAAACTATTATAATGGTACAAAAGGTTATGAATTTATTGTTCTTGACGATTTTATTGGGTTTACTTCAAATAAACAGAAAATTTGGTTCACTTTATTTAATCTACCGTTGGTTGGATTGTCATTTTTAACAAGTTTATTTTATAAAGATAAATCTAGTTTCGCCCTATTGATTCAACATAAGTTACAGTGGAAAAACTTAATGGAAGCTTTAAAAAACAATGTTAATACTGAAATATATTATTACTGTATTTATGATAACTCGTCAAATTATCTTGCGGATAAACTTTTAAAACTAGAACATAAAATCATAAAAATAACATCACTAGCTCCTATATCTATGTGGAATTCTAATATTTTAACAGATACACTAGTTGTAAACACTGCATACCAATTAGACGAAGCTGAACATTTTGCGAATACTATCCAAGCGAATAACATAATCCAATGGGGACCAGAACGGTCTCATGAATATATTGATTTGTATGAAGATAAAGATCTTTCTATTGGTAAAAATAAAATCGGCTTTTACTCAACGGGTGGTTGGATCAGGGCTAAACAGGATCACATGGATCAAGGGTTAAATATAATTGACAATGAAAACACTGTCCTGCGATTACTTCAAAAGGTAGTTGACCAAAATAAAACGTTCAAATTAACTATTTTTTTACACCCAAAAGAAAAAAAACTAGGATTAGATCAAGTACGTGAGCATTATAACTTAATCCTTAATTCTCATAATTTCAAAATAAATGATACAAAATTGGCTTCAAGTCATTGTTTTCAGGATGTAGACTTAGCGGTAGCCTTTCACAGTTCCATAATTTATGAAAGGCTTTTTATGGGATTCAAAACCATTTTGTATCCAGTAGGTATGGATAAATTTAATTTCCCAATAAAAAATAGTTCCATAAAAAACATTTGTGCAGAAACTGAAAATGAACTAGAACAAATGATTATTTTAGCCATGAACCAATGTGATAATTTATTTTTCGAAAAAAATAACTTAAAACAGTATATTTATCCTAAACCAAAAATTCACACTAATTAGACAAGTAAATACCAAAGATTTAAAATCAAACTGTGAATCCTTTAATCTCGATCGTAACTCCTTCATATAATAAAGCTGAATTTTTGACGGCTTGTATTAATTCCGTTATTGAACAAACATATAAAAATTGGGAACTCATAATTATAGACGATTGCTCCACGGATGGAACTAAAAATATTGCTGATAATTTCGCTGTAAAACACGATCAGATTAAATCAAAATCAAACGCAACAAATAAAGGGGCTAATTATTGCAGAAATGAAGGATTAAAACTTGCTAAAGGGGAATATATTTTATTTTTTGACGCTGACGACGTAATGACTGAAAATTGTCTCTCGAACCAAATTGAATCCGCTTCGAATTTTCCGGCTTTCGATTTCTGGGTTTTTAACATGGGAGTTTTTGAAAAACAAATTGAAGATCGTCCTAAAACAGAGTATTGGATATTGCCCTCGAACCTCTCACATTCAAACATATTGTCAAAATTCCTAAAACATCAAATATTATGGGGGACTCCACAAGTTTTATGGAGAAAAACAACGATAGAAAAATTAAACGGTTTTAATTTAAACTATAATCGTTTACAGGATGTTGAATTGCATACCAGAGCATTGATTGCTGATCTAAAAGGTAAACTATTTTCAGAAAGTTCAATTGAAATATTTTATAGAATCGATGAAAAACGATTAAATTTTAATACTGATGTTTTTTATGAAAAATTTGTAAAAGCCTGCTGCAATTATTATGCAGACTTCTATGCTAAAGTCGAATCTTCTCTTGATAAGAAAGATCTAATAGGCACCTTATTCGAAGCCCTGTCGACTATTCAATATCAATACAGGGTTCAAAATCTTTCGAAAAAGAAATTCGAAGAGCTCACGCAACTTATTTTTGAGACATGTAATGACAAAACACAATTAAGTAAATTAAAAAACTACAACCGAATTAATACGCTATCCCCTATCCATCCCAAAGGATTAAAATTTATATTTAAATACCTACTTAAGTTGAATTAAATGAATCTATTGCTCATCACTGACGGCATTACTCCTTATGTTACTGGAGGCATGCAAAGACATTCCGCCAACTTAGCCAAATATTTCACCCTCGCTGGTGTCAATATTACATTGGTACATTGTGTTGGTTTTGATCAAGAATTGCCATCAGACAAAATGGTGAACCAACAACTTTTTGGTAAACTAAATACACAACTTCATAAAATAATTGGCTTAAAATTCCCTAAACCTGGAAAAATACCAGGTCATTATTTACGAGAATCCTATCAATACAGCAAGCTCGTTTTCAACGCCATTGACTTTAATCAATTTGATTTTATTTATACCAAAGGTTTTACAGGTTGGTATGCGATGGAACAGAAAAAGAAAGGTATTAAACTACCGCCTATTAGCGTAAAATTTCATGGGTATGAAATGTACCAGAACATGCCTTCTTTGAAGCAGAAAATAGAATCTAAATTATTGCAAGGCCCAACCCGTTGGAACAATGAAAATGCCGATTATATTTTCTCTTATGGCGGAAAAATAACGGACTTAATACTCAAGGAATTCAAGGTATCTCAAAAACAAGTATTTGATTTCACTTCCGGTCTCAACAAAGAATGGTTGAGATCCGCAAACGAACTTAATACACAGCATAAAAGAAAATTCGTTTTCATGGGGCGCGATGAAGAACGCAAAGGTATCAATGATTTAAATGAAGTATTAAAAATATTACCTGAACACGTCAACTACGAATTTCATTTTATTGGACCTATCCCCGAAGCAAAACAAATTAAAGATGCACAATTTTTCTATCACGGTGAATTGCGCACGGCAGCAACGATTTGCGCTGTATTGGATGAAATGGATGTATTGGTATGCCCCAGTCATGCTGAAGGGATGCCTAACGTGATACTAGAAGGGATGGCGAGAGGCTTGGCTATCATTGCCACTGATACTGGTGCTGTTGAAATGTTAGTGGATAAAAATAACGGATTTTTGATCCCTATACATAACAAAAAGGAATTAGAAAACGCTTTAATTTCATCTATTGCATTAAATGATGACACTTTAAATCAATTAAAGTTAAATTCACTTAAAAAAATAAAAACGCAGTTTTTATGGGATAAATTGATCCTAAAAATGATCTTACAAATTAGCTCAAGATTATAATAATTATATTTTAAATCCATTTATTTAAAACCACAATGTTTTTAATTCAAAGCAGATCTTTTTAATCCTCATTCTTATCACTTGTATATTCTTCACCGTAACCATAGCCATATCCATAATTATATGAATAACTGTATTTGTAGGTATATTTAGAATAATAATATTGGAATTTATTTTGTTTGATTCCGTTTAATATATACCCCTTACTCACATCATCATACTTGTTGAGCATATTCACCATTTTATTCACACCTGATCGTTTGGCAAATTTCGTATTCATGATGATCAAAAAGACATCGACATATTTGATTAATTCAATCGTATCATTTAATAATCCAAACGGTGGTGTATCCACAATGATATAATCATATTTGTCTTCGGCATATTTAAACAATTCATCCACCTTATCTCTTAATACCAGTTCAGAAGGATTAGGTGAAATAGGCCCAGCGCTAATTACATCCAGATTGGGTAATATATTAGAGTTTACAATTTCATCAAAACCTAATTTTCCAATTAAATAGTTAGAAACACCTTTCGTGTTTTCTATATCAAACATCTTATGCACTTTCGGTCGGTGTAAATCAAAATCCATCAACAACACTTTCTTATCTCCCATTGCAATTAAAGATGCAATATTTGATGAATTGAATGTTTTACCTTCTCCTGGAAAAAATGAAGATAACATCACTTTTTTTGCGATTCCATCTTGCCTTTCGCCTCCAAGATAAGAGAGATTGGATCGTATTGTTCTAAAACTTTCTGTGACTTGTGCTTTAGGCTGATTCACCACCATTATCGGTGATAGAATTTTCTTTAAGTAAGGCACTCCTCCAATCACATTCATTCCGTCAATATCTGATAATTCTTCAACATTTTCAATCCTTGCATAAAATAATTGTCGTATCAAGGCGATAAATAATGCCAGTAAAAGTCCACCTAAAACAAATAATCGCATCATTTTAGTTTTATCCGGATAGATTAAACCAGTACTTACCGTGTTTTCAATGATTCTCACTTGCGGTATAATTCCTGCCCGTGCAATTAGCGTATTTGTCAATTTCTCTAATAAGAATAAATACATATTATTATTTACCTCCAATTCTCTCTCAATAGTCTTCAATGCCTGTGCAGATTTTGGCATTCGTCTGATCTGATCTTTAAAATCATCAATAAAACTATTCGTTTCAATAATTTTTAAATCCAGCCCTCCAAGTACGTTTTCCAAATACTTTTTCGCATCATTAACCAAACCAGCAATTTCCTTTTGAAGGTTTATCATAGATGTATGTTCTTCAGATACCTGAATTTTATTTAAATCATATTTGATTTGCTTTTCCCGAATATTTGTTACCGCCGTTTGAATATAATGATCTTCAGATTCTATATAAAAAGCAGGTGGTAAAAATCGGCCATCATCGCCCGTTTTAAGATATTCTAAAAGCGCATTCACCGAAGATTTTTTCTCTTTTAATTCTCTACTTGTTCTTGTATAAGACAGGTATTCTTCAAAAAATTCAATTTCTTCTTTCGCCACATTTAATATGGCATTCTCATCTTTAAAATGCAAAAGTTCATTTTCTGTTGCTCTTATAAACACATTTAACGTATCCAATTGTTTTTGAATATTATCCAATGTATTTTCATTCACTTCCAGTTGGATTCGTTTTGAATAATCCACATATGTATTGGCAAAAGTATCCAAATAAACTTTAGCTCTTTTTTTTAATTCATCTTGAACTGATAATTCTAAAACACTGGTATATTCAATATTCTTAATGGATAACCTTGACTGATATTGGCCAATCAATCGATCTCTTGAATGAAACACTAAAGCGTATTTAGATCTTTTTAAAGTTTCAATATTCTTTTCACTAAATCCGTATTGTGGACTAAGTTTTAATTCATAGTCAGTTGTTGTAACGACTTTATTAAACAAATGTTCTTTCGTGTAAATTTCTCCGGCATATTCGTACGAAATTCTATATGATTCTAAATCTAAAATTTCAATCTCAATCTCCTTTTCATACAATTGCTGGTTCAATACATTAATTTCAGCTTTGAAAGGCAAACCTTCAAATACCTCTACTTTCTTGATACGACCGACAATATAATAGGATGTGGTAAAATCTAATTTATCGATCACTTCCCCAACCAAATCCCGAGACCTTAATATTCGAATCTGATTTTGCACATCCATATAAACCCCATAAGCCCCTAATCCCTGATAAATTTTATCTTGGTAATCATAAGTTTCATTGGATTTTAAAAGTAATTCTGTTTTCGCTCCATAAATATTGGTTAAACGATAGGTATAAACATAACCTGCCAAATAGCCTAAAGGCGGTAATAAGAGTATAATCCATAAGTTTTTAAGGAAAATATTCTTAATGAAAGTCAAATCTTTTAATTCAATTAACTTATTAGAAGTATTATGTGCACTAATATCTTGACTCTGCATTTTAACAAAAATTTACTTTCCACAAAAGTAAGTCTTATTTTTAAAATAACTCATTCAAAAGATAAGTCTTCTATTTCATCTATAAAAGACGTATGTTAAACGAATTAATCTATCTATATCTATTTTATTACCAACTCATTTTAAAAAATATACGTAATATTGCATAGAAACTATTATACCTATAATATTATGAAAGTATTTTTATTTAAATATATCTCATCAAGTGCAGCACTTTTGCTTGGTTTATTAGCCTCCAATACAATTGTGGCGCAAACCGGACCCGCTGGCGTTGGAAACAGTGTCAACAATCAAATTTGGTTAGATGCCAATTCTACAGGATTTCCTGATGGTGGTAGTGTCGCTAGGTGGTCAGATATTTCAGGTAATGACAATCATTTTTTGCAACCCCTTTCTAGATTTCAACCAGTTTTTGAAAGTAGTGGAATTGGAGGATTGCCCCAAATGCATTTTGACGGTACGGATGATGTCTTGGCATCTTCTGCGATACCGGGTTTAAACAGTAACGAAATATCATATTTTGTTATTTTCAGTAGTCCAGGAACATCAAAATCTGTATTAATTAGCACAAATCATACTGATCAGATAAGAAAATGGATTACCTACCGAAATTTAGGAACACCTATTTTTACTAGTTCAATCGATAATTATAGAAAAAAAGCTTTTAATAACGCTACTGAAACGTCTATGATATTCACCACATTTAATTCTAGTAATTTACTATCTTATCATGATGGTATATTACATAGAGTTACAAGAGACATAGGTTATACAACTTCAGCTCATGAAGCGACCTTTTTAGGACGATATGAAAATGGTACATTAGAACGTCCAACAGGCGGTGTCGTATTAAACGGAGAAATTTCTGAAGTGATTGTATTTAATACTTTATTGAACAGTCTCGAAAGAATTTTAATAGAAAATTATTTAGGTAATAAATACGGTCTTACTATTCCCGAGGATTATTACGCGCATGAAGGAGTACATAAATTCGGAATCATAGGTATAGGTAACGATGGTACAAATACTCATACTGAATCGCAAGGGACTGGAATTTTGAACATATCAAACCCATCAGCTTTAGGGACAGACGAATACGCTCTCGTTGGACATGATGACTTACCTTTATATGATCACAATTTATCTGATGTACCTCCAAGTCTTCCTGATCATAGACGATGGTTAAGAACATGGCGTTATGATGAGAACGGTACAGATGCGGGTACAATCGATTTAGTTTTTACCGTAGAAGGTGCGAATGATTTCGCCGATCCAAACACTTATTATTTATTAACGGATGACGATGGTATTTTCATTAATGCTGATACGACTAAGGGTATATACAATGCTATTGATAAAACTGTAAGTTTTACTGTAAACATCACTGATGGTGATTTCTTCACGGTATCTGGTATTTCAAATATACAACGAATTGAATCAGAAACAACGGGAGACTGGAATGATATTTCTACTTGGAATTGTGATTGTATACCAAGTGTTATAGATTCTGTTTTCGTATTAGATGGGCATAACGTTACTGTTGATGCGAATGCTGTAACAAATTATTTATCAATAGAATCTGGTGGTACTTTGACAATGGATGTAATTGATGTTGATTTGGAAATTAAAAATAACTTTACAATTGCTGGCACTTTGAACTTTACAGAAGGCGAACTTAATTTAACAGGTCCTGCCGATCAAGAGATCACATTGTCTGCACCTGCAAGTGAAGTGAGCTTCAATGATATCCATATTAATAATGTAAATTTAGATATTGTAACTTTTTCAGGTGGTGACTTTATTCTCAACGGGATTTTAACACCTACTAAAGGTGAGGTAACAATTGATCCAGCTGCTAATTTCATTGTTAATTCTATTTCCGCAACGGAAGGTGGACGTATTGGTATTAATTATAGTCCATCAAATTATTTTAATGGTAATTTCACTGTAAGAAGGAATTTACCTGCTGGTGTAGCCGATTGGCGTACTTTAGCGTCACCTGTAATCGGAGCTACTTTCGCACAATGGGATACGGATATCGCAATGAGTGGAACTGGTTTTCCTGATGGCTGTGCATGGGGAGTTGATGGCTGTTTTACCTCGGTAAAATATGTTGAAAGAGATGAACATCGAAATGTTCCTAATGTGGATAGAACAATAGAAAATGGACGTGGATATGAAATTTTTATTGGTGATGACTTAGATGTTTTCTCTGGTGCTACAATTTCTTCAAAAGGCCCTTTAAATTCAGCTCTAAATTTAACCCAACCGATTGTAGGTAGAGGTTGGGCAACAATTGGAAATCCTTATGCTTGCCCGCTTAACTATAATACTGTTGCAAAAGGGACAGGCATAAGCAATTATTTTTATGTCTATGATGCTACTAGTGGAGGCTTTCAATGGTATGATGGTTCAGGTGGCGGAAGTTCTAGTGTTCCTGAAATCACAAACAATGGTTTAATTGCAATTGGTCAAGGTGTATGGGTTTTTAATGACAATGGTGCAACTAGAACCGTTACATATCACCAAGCAGACAAAGAAATTCTTACCGATGCTACGTTTTTTAGAGACGAAGATGAAATCAGTAAAGATTTAATTATTCGATTAAAAGAAAACGGTTCTACTTATAATTGTGCAGTATATATAACGGAACATGCTGACGCCAACGATATCGCAGACACTTTATTTGATGTCGTACATCTAGCGCCATCGTTCGTAAAAGCACCTTCATTCGCGGTGATTACAGACACATTGATGGTGCGAAAAAACTATATCAAAAAAGATGGCCGTAATAAAGCTTTTGATCTAGCCGTAAAAGTAAAGAATGATGGTTATCATACTGTTTCAATAGAGAACTTTGCCAACTTTAGATTCTATAAAAACATTCAATTGATTGATTTAGAAAATGGGGAAATTACAGATTTAAAAACTTCAGATTATACTTTCTTTGGAATGGCGGACACGGTTGAATCAACACGATTTAAATTGATCTTAAATAACAATATGGCATCTGATATGGAATATACAGTAGGTTCACCTGAAGATAAAACAGGAACTGTCATTGTTGATGCTCCAGGTCTAGAGATTACGCAGATGGGGACAATTGTAGAAGTAATGAGTGAAGAAACTTACCAGGTTTCAACACAAGTTAATTTAGTGAACACTATTGGTCAAACTGAAGAATTTGAAATTTCTATAGATATAACGAATGGAAGTAATATTATTAGCTTACCTTCGCATCTAAAAGGTTTCTATATCATGACATTGAGAACAGGAAATGATATTGTTACGAAAAAAATTATTTTATAATACGATTACAATGAAAGTAGAAATTCGATACTATACACTTAGATTGTGTTTGGCAGTCTTCTTTTTGGCAAGTAATGTCATGTTATTTGCACAACCTCCAGGTGGAACACCTCCGGGTGGTGGTGGAACAACAGGTGATGCACCGCCTTGTTGGACACCTGAGTGTGTTCCAATCGATGGTGGAATTGGCTTCTTGATAGCGGCCGGTGCAGCAATTGGTGTCAAAAAATTATATGGCAAAAAAGCCTAAATTATTTTTAAAACAATAAAAAAAACGCAATCTATGATTGCGTTTTTTTTATTTAAATTTGTTCTTTTAAATAATCTATGTTCAAACTTCCATCAAATAAAGCCGCACGCTTTTTAACCTTGGCTGCCGGAGGTTATATCATCTGGCTCCTACTCTATTATTTTGTCATTAAAGAATTTACCTATTGGGATTTTTGGATCAATTATAATATTGTGGACATGGCACAAACCATTTTTACTTGGTTTGGTGTACAAACACATATTGAATTTGATGGAGGCATGGTGATTTTATTATTAGATGGCGGTAACTTTCGCGGTATTTGGGTAGGAAGTGAATGTAATGGTTTTAAATTATTCTCTATTTTTACTATTTTTCTTTTAGCCTTTCCCGGTCCAATTAGAAAGAAATTATGGTTCATCCCTTTAGGGCTCATAATCATTCATTTGGCAAACATCTTACGTATCATTGCATTGATTTTAATTAATAATTATTATCCACAATATTTAGATTTTAACCACCTTTACACTTTCACTATTTTTGTTTACGCCATTATATTCCTACTTTGGTTTTGGTGGGCTAAAAAATACAGTCCTAGCCATGAGCAAAAAAGTTAAATTAACAATCCTTACAGCAGGTATTGTCCTCTTGGGGTTCTTACGTTTCTATGTATTCTATAATATCAATTGGATCTTAAAAACACTAACAGAAGGCCGTAGAAATTCTGCACGTCAAGAATTTTACTTTCTATTGGAATGGGCACCGTCTTCTATTCTTACACTAAAATGGATTTTGACCATACTTTTCTCTTTATTCTTTTTAGGCATGACTTTACTCATCATCAATACAGCATTTAAGTCAAGAGAAAACAACCGCCTAGTCATTATCGCATATGGAGTCTTAATTCTAATTTCTGCTATTTTTTACGGAATTGGTTACTTATTTGGATTCTCACAAGACATCTATGGCGTCATCAGAACGATTATGGGAATTGTTCAGTCCTTTTTGCCTTTAATGGTATTTTACGTGCTTTTTAGATTTTTGGGGTCAGGTGAGGTAAATGAGTCCTGAATATTTAGTAGATAATTGTTCCCATATTGCTTGAAAACAAATAAAAAAATTAACCACAGAGTTCACCAAGGTTTTCACAAAGTCCACAGAGAACTCGTGCTTTATCAAGTTCTTTATTTATTATTAACCTTAATTTTTTATAAAAAATTTTTGTGTCGTTCGAGTTTAATTCGATCAAATCGAAATTAGGTAATAGGTTGCTTTTAAACACAGATTATTCACCTTGCTTATAAACATTAAGATAAATCCCCATTGATAACTCTTTTAATTCCATTTTTCAGTAATGAAACATTAAAATTTATTAGTAATCCAAGTTTATAGTCTCCTAACTTCAAATAAGTTAAAGTCTGTACAAGGTGAACATCAGTTAAGCCTTCAACACTTTTTAATTCAATCACGACTTTGCCTTCGACTAATAGATCAATTCGATACCCGAACTCCAAGTGTACTTCTTCATAAACCAAGGGCATTGCTTTCTCTTTTTCAACAACTAAACCAACTTGTTGCAGCTTATAAAACAAACACGCTTTATAAGCACTTTCGAGTAATCCTGGACCTAAGGCTCTACGGACGTCAATAGCACAACCGATTATTTTATTCGCTAACTGATTTTCAATATTACTCATAATCTTAACACTTTTCAAATTACAGCTAGAATTAAGCTGTTTAGAGAATAACAAAATAATAAATAAATTAAATACGCACTGAAAACATTTCATAATCTGCAATATTTCAAGAAATTAATATTAAAAAATTTAACCACAGAGATCGCTAAGGTTTTCACAAAGGTCATGTAGGACTCGAGTTAACTTAAAATATTAAGCTTATTTCAGACATAGTTGATCATAGAAATCTTACAGTTTCGATCTTTTCTTTGTGCTCTTCGTGAATATTTAACCAATGTAGTGTTACCTCCTTCGCTTAAAACTACTGAGGTTGAGAAACGAAATTGTACTAGGTGCTCACCGTGGTTAGAACATTCAAAACCGCTACAAAATCCTGCAACTTTTATAACTAATAATCAAATCAATAAAATGCAATCAGTTTGCGTGATCCATTTTTTTGGAATTTATTAAAAATGATCTTATCAACAGAGATCGCCATGGTCATCACAGAGAACATAGAGAACTTGAGTAAATCTTTAATTATTTAGAGAATGTCTGATGATCTCTTTTTTAATGAGTAAAATTCTTTTTCTTTGCGTTCTTTGTGCCTACTTCGTGCTCTCCGTGGTTCAACCTTTCAAATCGCAACCACAACAAACAGTTTTTATCTATATTTTCAACTACAAAATCAACCTAATTTTCTACATTTGTCAAAACAATTATTATGACAAGAGATACGGCAATTTTTGATCTGATACAAGACGAAAACAAAAGACAAATAGAAGGAATTGAATTAATTGCTTCAGAAAATTTTGTAAGTAACCAAGTTATGGAAGCCATGGGTTCCGTATTGACGAACAAATATGCTGAAGGCTTGCCAGGCAAACGCTATTATGGCGGTTGTGAAGTTGTAGACAAAGTTGAAAACTTAGCCATCGATCGTTTAAAAAAACTGTTTAATGTTACTTGGGCAAATGTTCAACCACATGCAGGATCTCAAGCCAATTATGCCGTGACATTAGCTTGTTTAGAGCCAGGCGATCGCATTTTAGGTTTTGATTTGTCACACGGTGGTCATTTAACACACGGATCACCAGTGAACTTCTCTGGTAAACGTTTTACAAATTTCTTTTATGGTGTTTCTAAAGAAACTGGTCAAGTTGATTACGATCAATTAGAGGCAATCGCTAGAAAAGAAAAACCAAAATTAATTATTTGTGGTGCATCTGCATATTCTAGAGATTGGGATTATGCAAGAATTAGAAAAGTAGCTGATGAAATCGGTGCTATTATTCTTGCTGATATTTCTCACCCTGCAGGATTAATTGCTGCGGGATTATTGAAAGATCCATTCGATCATTGCCATATTGTTACCACAACTACACATAAAACATTAAGAGGACCAAGAGGTGGTGTGATTATGTTAAGACATGATTTCGATAATCCTTGGGGAATTACAACGAAAAAAGGAACGATTAGAAAAATGAGTTCTCTTTTAGATTCAGCTGTATTCCCAGGAAGTCAAGGTGGACCATTAGAACATATTATCGCTGCTAAAGCCATCGCGTTTCAAGAAGCTTTAGATCCTTCTTATAAAGTATACATGCAACAAGTAGTTACCAATGCAAGAGCAATGGCTGCCGCGTTCATGGAGAAAGGTTATGATATCGTTTCTGGTGGGACAGACAATCATTCTATGTTAATTGATTTACGTTCGAAAGGATTAAACGGCAAACAAGCCGAAGACGCCTTAGTAAAAGCTGAAATCACTGTCAATAAAAACATGGTGCCATTTGATACTGAATCACCTTTCGTAACATCTGGTATTCGAATCGGAACTGCTGCCATCACAACTAGAGGAATTAAAGAAGATAAAATCGGTGCTATCGTTGATTTAATCGATCGTGTATTGATGAATAAAGATGATGAAACAGTACTTGCAACTATTAAAAATGAGGTCCATAGCTTAATGAGTGACTTGCCTTTGTTTGCATACTAGCATCTAAAAAAATTGAAAAATGTTTAAATTCATATTTAATCTATTCCAAAAGGCATACGATAAAAAAGTTAGTACTAACGGCTTAGCGCTTTTTAGAGTTTTTTGGGGTATTGTTTTATTTTTAGAGGTGGCAGAAATGCGTCATTTCAAAGAATTGAGATTTGATTATATACCTTTTGTTGAACCGTTTGAACTAAATTTCGGACCTTTTTTACTTGTATGGCAATTGATTGTGATTCTCTTAATTATCGGCTATAAAACAAAGGTAACGACTATTGTCAATTATATTTATTCCATTTTGTTTTTTGGTTTGATTACCACCTTCGAGTACCATATGTTCTATGTTTATTTAGGCATCAATTTCTTACTCATTTTCGTACCAATAAGTGATTCTTTTTCATTAGATAATCTCTTTAGAAAAATAAAATATAGTGGTGTTCGTACTACTTATTATATTGAACACAAAACAACGGTCTTATATTACAACCTTATTGTACTAGTAGGTCTTGGATTTGTTTACGCCGACTCCGTTATTTACAAATTAACATCACCCACTTGGATGTCTGGACTAGGAATGTGGAGACCATCCGTGATGTCTAATTTTAATAATTCTAATTTCAACATTATTCTGAATTCGGAATTATTAATGTTAGTATTGGGTTATCTAACAATATTATTCGAAGCCTCTTTTATTTTCTTAATGTGGTTTAAAAAAATTAGATTAAGTCTTGTTATTATCGGAATTGGCTTGCACATTGGTATTTTTATTTACTATCCTATACCTTTATTTGCTTATGGAGCTATTTCCCTTTACATCTTAATGATACCTGCTAAATTTTGGCGTAAAATCACCATTTTTTTTCAATTTAAAAAAACTCAATTAACGTTCATTTATGACACTGACTGTCCTTTATGTAACAAAACGAAAGGTGCTATTCAAAGTTTAGACCTTTTTAATGCTATTAGTTTTGTTTCAATATCTGAAGCTCAAGGTAAAATAGATGCCTTAAAAAAAACTAGTCCTAAAGAACTAGCTAACAACATCCATTCCTTATCGCAAGATCAGAAGATTTTTATTGGTTATCAAACATACATACAGGTTCTTTTGAAGATGGTATACACAGCCCCGCTTGCTTTGCTTCTTTTAATTCCAGGCATTAAAAATATTGGACAATTCATTTATAAAAAAATTGCAAAAAATAGAATTATAGAAGTCTGTAATGAAGACAGCTGTACTGTTAATATTTTAACAGAAACAGATGAAACAAAAAAAATAACCTCATTTTTAACTATTAAACAATTTCGCATCTTTAAGCTATGTATAATATTCATTTTATTGAGCTGTATACAATTGAATTCCTCCTTTCACTCATATTTGAAAGTTTATCAATTAAGAACACAGAAAACGAGTGATTTTCCTGAGAATGCCGTTTTTAAAGCAAGTTTCAAGATAAAAAATTTTTCCAGATTATTTTTAGGCATCACTAATCACCCTGTTTTTAACGACAACCATTACGTCAGTTACAAAGACCTATTTGCTGTAGAATACATACAAGGCAACAAAAAGATTTGGTTACCGATTATTGACAAAAAAGGGAAACCTGGTTATTACAATACAGGTGCGAATTGGGTAAATTGGACCTTTCGCGTAAACACAACAAAATTCACTCACGAAAAATTAGCAAATGGATTAAAATTATATACAGCATTTTGGTTAGCAGAGAATAATATTCAAATGGAAGGAGCTACTTTCATTATTAAACATAAGCCCATCTATTCTCCTGATCATTTTGTACCGAATCAACTCGAGAAATTAGAAGCAATACCATGGAATGACGTTGGTACTTTTACTTGGTCTAATGAAACTCCTAAGCTCATCATAAATGAAGAGGAGATTACCAAATACTACTAACGCTTAATCAGTTTGGCAGGTAAACCAATATATAATCCTGCTTCTTTAAGATCTTTCACCACAACAGCCCCTCCGCCTGTTTGTATATTATTTGAAATTGTGACATTATCGATGATAATTGTACCAATGCCTATATTGCAGCACTCGCCAACACTTATAAATCCAGCAAGTTTACAGCCAGGCGCAAGAAAACTATGGGCTCCTATTTGTGTATCATGTGCAATAATTACACAGGTATTGAGTAACACATTATCATCAATCTTAACATTAGCATCAAGTACTCCCCCGGGTAAAATAAATATCCCCTCTCCTAATTCAACAGATTTATCAACATAAACAGAGGAATGAATGATATTTGCAAAAGGTATTTTGCCTTTATATTTATCGAAAATTGCGTTTCTAAATTTAAAATGCTTATACCCAATAGCTACAAATAATACATCAAACTCTCCTTTATCAAACACTTGTTTAATCTTGTTAACGCCTCCAAAAACTCTAACACCTAGAATATCACTTCCTTCTTCTAAAGTATCATCAAAAAAACCAACGACCTCAAATTTTGAATCTAAAGCATGATGCTTTACTAAAGCACCTAGATCGCCAGCTCCAATAATTGCAAGCTTTTTCATTCTTCAAAATTATTAAATTCTTTAATGGAATAATGAGGTCTTCGTTTGACTTCTTTGTAAATACTTCCTATATATCTCGCGACAATACCTAAAAAAAAGGTTTGTAATCCAAACCCAAAAATCATTATGCTTGCTAACGAAGCCCAGCCTGTTTGAAAATCAATAAAGAAAAATTTAACAATAAATATTGATAGCAATGACAACAAACCGAGCAGCGTAATAAATATACCAACCCGCATTGTTATTTTAAGCGGTAAGTTTGAGTAATCTATTATTGCATTGACAGCAAGCTGCATTTTCTTTTTAAAATTGAATTTAGTTTTACCTGCAAATCTCTCTTGTTGTTCAACCTCTATATTTGTTTGTTTTAGACCGATATGCATAAAGATCCCTTCAATAAATCGATTACTTTCAGGATACTGATTAAAAATATCTGCAAACTTTCTGTTAAAAATACGCATTACTGCCAAGCCTCTTGGTAAATTTAGTCCAGTGAATTTTTCTAAAGTTCCCCAAAATACTTTTGAATAGAGTTTATTGATAAAACTGTCCTTTTTCTCCTTTCTTACACCAAAGACTAAATCATAACCTTTCTCTATTTCTTCAACAAAACGAGGTATTTCATGGGGTGGATCTTGTAAATCTGGATCCATATATATCAAATAATCTCCTTTTGCGTAACGAATACCAGCCGAAACAGCGGCTTGTTTACCATGATTATACGAAAACTCTATCAATTTAATATTAGGATTTTCTATGATTTTCCCTTTAATTAAATTAACTGTTTGATCCGTGCTACCATCATCTATAAAAACTATTTCATACCGAACATCCATTTCATGCAGTACCGCAGTTGTTTGAGCGATAAACTCTAAGACGCACTCTTCTTCATAATAAACAGGTACGACAAGACTTAATAATTCATTTTTTGTCATAACAATTTAGTCTTTAAATTCATAAGGCTATCTGTACGAAAAGGAAAGTTACTAAATAAATTATCTCTATCAATAAGGCATACATCCCAGCCTATTTCTAAAGCGGGTAGCATATCCAACTTAATTGAATCGCCGACATAAAGAATCTTCTTTTTATCCTTGCCTAATTTGTTCCAAGCATTCTCAAAAATTCGAATATCAGGCTTGCAAACACCCTCGTAATTAGAACCGATAATTGGATCGAATTCAATATTAATTTTTGAAGACAGCATGGACTTTAACTTTTCATCCCAATTTGAAATAATTCCAATGGGTATTTCAAGCTTATTTAAAGCAACGACATCATCAAAAGGCTCCCATGGCAGATAAGAACAATTACTAAACATATCATGCAATAAACTTTCTGAAGGAATAGCCCCCAAACTCATGCAAAGTTCTGCATTAAAAAAAGTATAAAATTCAAGACTCGTTTTATCTGGAAACTTAATCACTTCAGATAACAATTTGTGTTTATTTCGAATTTCACTCAATTCGTAATTATAATTATGCCGCTCAAATGCTTCTGATAATTTTTCAAACAAACTAGGTTTATGCAACAATGTATTTGCTACATCAAAAAATATAAAATCGTATTTAGTACTCAAAATAATATAGGTTTAATCGTTTGTCCTTTTACGTCTTCTATTTCTAAAACACCTGGATAAATAACATCTGTTAAGATTCGCATTGCAGAACCATTAATTATGTTTGTTGGCGAAGGTTCCGTATTGTGTAAATACTCTTCAATAATATATCGTACATCATCAAATCCAAAATGAGAACGTATTGAATTTGTACCCGAAATGCGGCCATTGATCTCAAAAGGGATAATTTCGCCATTTGAAGCTACTCGCGATTGCACATTACAAGAGCCTCTAACTTTAAAGTTTTTAATGATGTTTTTTATAATTTCAATAATTTTATCTTCATGATCATTAGTAACCGAACAAGAGTCTGTTGTTCCATTAACGAGCGTTCGATACATTGAAATCACACCGTGTAAATCACCATTTTTTGTAACATAAAAGGCAGAAGTAATCTCTTTTCCTTCAATATATTTTTGCCCCATATAATCATCATCGGAAAAACTCGAAAGATCACTAGGGTTAATAACTATACCACGTGATCCACGACCTTGCTTAGGCTTAAAAATATAATCCCCTTTAGGTTCTTTATGAAATTCTGATGGTAAAAAAGAATAAGCAAAAGGAATATCACATTTTTTAAAATTAAGATATGTTTGATATTTATCTACAAATACTGCATTCGTGTCGTAAGGAGAGGTGACCAAATTACTAATTTTGGCTTGAGACAGATACAATGTTTCAAAATCAGTTGTTGGGATAATAAGATCCACTTGCTCATTTTTTACAATTTCTTTTATTGCATCAACATAGCCATCCTCATATGCATATGGAACTTTAATTACTTTATCACATAAATAATTCCCTGCACTTACAGCCTGAATATTAATTCCTATGATAAAAAAATCTTCATTAAGCTTACGCAAGTTTTTTAAAACTCCTTGCCCTACATTTCCACCAATTCCTGTTACTAATATTCTATACATTATTTAATATCCTTTTAATCCCCTCGTTCACTGAAACTTGTGGGGTATATTCCAATTTTTCAGTTGTAATGTTATTAAAATATAAAATTGAAGGCGTATCATCTGATCCAACGTATTTTATATTTAAAGTTGGGACAAACGACTTTATCTTCAAAGCAATTTCCTTATTACTATAATTTCCTTCGCCCAAAGCTAAGAATATTCCGTTGTTTAGACTTGTCCCAATAGCAAATAAATAATGGGCAGCATCTTGAAAATGAATGTAGTTTTGTTTTCTTTCACCGTTTCCAAAAAGAATAATAATATTTTTATTTATAGCTTGGCTTATCGCTCTATTGATAAAATTATTGTCCCCAATTCCTTCACCATATAATGACGTCATTCTCATAATGCCATACGATTTAGCCGATTTTGTATTCATCTCCCCATCCAACTTACTCTTTGCATATAAATTAGCTGGCTTACAAACTGTATTCTCATCTATTTTATCCTGTTGACCATCATATACTGCAACACTTGATAAATAAACGAATCGAGCATTCGGAAATTGGTCTATAATTCGTTTAGGAAGATTAACATTTATTTCGTTTAACCTCCCATCTGCTACGTTATATGCACCTCTGGGGACAAACCCTGCAATAAAATAAATAACGTCAAAATTTATTCGTTCTTCATTTGCAAAAAAATTGCTGTTATTTAAATAAATATCACAGTATTCGTTTTTACTTAAATGAGATCGATAAACACCATAAATCTTGTCATTATTCATGTAATGTATCTGCGCTAAACTTACAGAAATGATATGGTTTATTCCAAAAATTGCTATATTCACGCACTAAATATAATTAGAATTTTAAAATCGTTGACCACACATTAAATCCTTTGCATGATTCCATTTAACCAACCCTTTTTAACGGGAAAAGAAACAGAATATATTGTTGATGCTGTAAATTCGAAAAAATTATCTGGAAATGGTAAATACACTAAAAAATGTCAATCATTTTTTGAAGATCATTATAAATTCAAAAAAGCCTTATTAACATCTTCTTGTACAGATGCGCTAGAAATGGCTTCTTTATTAGCCGATATACAACCTGGAGATGAGGTAATAATGCCTACTTATACATTTGTTTCTACAGCCAATGCTTTTGTATTGCGTGGAGCGACTATCGTATTTGCCGATAGTGAAAAAGATCATCCCAATATTGATGTCAATAAATTAGAAGGACTGATTACACCTAAAACAAAAGCAATTGTTCCTGTTCATTATGCCGGTGTGGCATGTGATATGGATCCGATGTTGGAGTTGGCTAAAAAATATGACATAAAAATTATCGAAGATGCAGCACAGGCTTTTGATAGTTTTTATAAAGGAAAACCTTTAGGCGGAATTGGCGATTTTGGCGCCTTTTCTTTTCATGAAACTAAAAATATTATTTCTGGAGAAGGAGGACTATTATCTGTAAATAAAGATGATTCAATTGGTAGAAGTGAGATTATATGGGAAAAGGGCACAAATCGTGCTGCTTTTTTTCGTGGCGAAATTGATAAGTATGGCTGGGTAGATGTAGGGTCTTCTTTTTTGCCATCAGAAGTTGTCGCAGCTTTTTTATATGCGCAAATTGAAAATCAAGAAAAAATTCAAACAAAGCGTGTTTCACTATGGAATCAATATTACGATCAATTAAGTGAAACTGAAGCAAAAGGATTTGTTAAGCTCCCCAAAGTTCCTTCATACGCTACTAATAATGCACACATGTTCTACTTGGTGTGTAATTCAGCGGAAGAGCGTCAAAAACTAATTGAATATCTAAGAGCAAAAGAAATTCATGCAGTATTCCATTACCTTAGTTTGCATAAAAGTGTGTTTTTTCAAGATAAATACAAAGGTGAAGCCCTTGAAAATGCAGATAATTTTAGTCAATGTTTAATTAGGTTACCTTTATATTATGATCTAACGATTCAGGAAGTGAGTTATATTTCTGATAGTATTAAGAGTTTTTTTGAATAATCCGATACGTTTAAAATTACTAAATTTTCCGTTCTTTGAAAGTGCATTCATTTAATCTTCACTACCGCTTTTTAAGACAGTAAAATTCTTGTTTTTTAAATCAATAAACCATTTTTCAAAGTAAATAAAAGATATTTTACTTATTAGGATTGATCCAATAAAAATAGAACCGTAAACAGCTATATTATATAAGAATAAATTCGTTTTAGGAATATATTCGTTACATAAAGCAAAGCAGATATACATTATAAGTGGATGATACATATAAATCCCATATGATATTTTACCCAAATAATCTAAAGTATAATTTCTTAAATTCCTTTTAAAGAGATCCGATGATACAAAAAGAATTTCAATCATAATAAATCCTGCAAAAAATAAATTTTTCAAAGCGAAATTAAAGTTTACACAAAAGAAAATAATTATAATCATCGTATTTAATAGAAAGGCAAAACGAAAATTTAATACTCTCTCAATCTGAATTCTATAATAAAAAAGTAGAAAACCTCCGATACCGCCAATTGCCATAAAATGAATTGGTATTAATTTTATCATGAATATCAAAAACTCGCTCGCTTTTAGATTAATGGATCGTAACAATATTGGATAAATTGGAGCTATTGCTATTAAAAAAAATAAACCCAATAAAATAAATTTATTTTTACTTTTATTCACTAAATGTGGCCAAACGATATAAAATTGCTCTTCAACTCCAACTGACCATGATTGAGATGCTCCTACGACAGCAGGTTTTAACATTAAAGCTAAGTTAGGCAGAAAAAGCACAAATAATAGTAGCGTTAAGTATGGGTCATCTTGCAGCATTAAAACCCGACTAAAATAATGCGTTTCATTTTGAAATATTTCAAAATAATTTGCTCCGAATGGTATGATTACAAATGAAAAAAAAACTATTAGGTAATAAAGAGGCCAAATTCTTAATATTCTTCGAAAATAAAATTTACGAATATCAATTTTATTTTTTTGGGATTTTTCACTTAATAATAAATACGTAATTAAAAAACCACTTAAAACAAAAAAAATATACACTCCATTTTTACCTAAATGACTAATAAAATAATTCAGATTGGTATCGTACAAACTAATTAAGCCATCTCTATGTTTATAAAGTTCAATATGGTGAAACACAACAAAAACAGCCGCAATTGCTCTAATTTCATTTAGGCCTTTAAAAAAAATACTCTTCATAAATGTGCAAAGTAAACTTCAAAAGTAATGCAATTTTACACAAAGGTATTTCTAGTTTAAAACTATTAATAATTATTCAGTCTAAATTTCTATATTGTCGGCTTAAAGATTAAACTTAATAAGCAGATATTTTTCGTATGTCCAAAATTTTCACAAACAAGGTCAATTTTCTTTTTTTAATTATTTTGACGCTGCTTTTTTTTCGATTCGTGTACCTCGATCAAGACTCTCCCTCATATATGATTGGGGGTATCTGTCTTGAAGACGAAGTTGTCTATTCAAATTCAGCATTAAGAGACTATTATAACAGTAACGATAAACTAATTGAAGGGTTCAAAAATCTCGAAAATGAACCTTTTATGTTTCATAGTTACCCGTTGCATTATTTATCTTATAAATGCTTCGGAAATACTTTTATTGGCCAAAGAGCACCTGCTGTTTTAATTTCACTTATTATTATTATTCTACTGTATAAAATCACACAACACATTCAATTAGAATACTATTCCATTAAAGAAAAAGGTTATTTCCTCCCCCTTTTTGTTCTTTTTTTAGTTTCAACTGATTTTACTTTTTTTACTTTTAGTCGCTATAATCAACCCTTAATATATTCAATTCTAGCCATAACACTATTTCTGTATATACTATTTCAAAACAACTTAAAAAAAAACAAAACATTAATTCTCGGCGTTTTAGGTGCGCTTTCAGTGTTATACATTTACCCGTATAATGCATTTCTCCCGACTGGATTTTTTTTAGGCACATTTCTTTATTTAGTATTTAATAAAGAATCTATTTCAGAATACAAACAATTATTATTTGTGAGTTTAGGAGGTTTATTAGGTATTTTCATTTTCATAATTGGGTTATATTTAACAGGTCATTCGATACAAGAATATTTGGGCTCTTTTACGGAATATGATAATGCTAGACCAACAATTAATACGGATAGTTGGTTTAAGAATTTATTGAATCCAATTGGTATTTTAACAACTAACCTTTTTAGATTTAACCCTGTTTTACTTTGGGGATTTCTTTTTATAATATTCCACTATGGTAAATTAATACTAACAAAAAAAGGAAAACGATACCATTTCATTATACTTAGTATTATAATAATGGCCTTTTTTCAATCAATCTTTGTCAATAGTTATCCTTTTAAAAAATGGATTGTATTAATGCCGTTTGCTATTGTTGGAGTAGTTGAAATTATGCTTAACCATAAAAATAAAAAAGAACTAATTGGCACATTCATTCCCTGTTTATTAATTTATTTATATGCTGTAAAAGTTAATAATTCAAGCGTTTATTGGGAAGCTCTTAACTATGGCTACTATGATAATCTACCTTTTTATTTTTATGTTGCTTTTACAATTTCATTAATTCTTCTCTTGACCTTTTTACTAATAAAGAAAATACGATTTTACCCAATAATCTTTATACCCTTTATTGCATCTATTTATTTTGTATATTTTAACAAACCCTCGTTTGCCACTAAGGAAGGGCTCCAAAAGTTTGCTCCAAAAATATCAAACAAACCACTTTTTACAACATTTGCATATTCATATTCGTTCTACAGTAATGCAATTCCTTTATGTAATTCTTACGATATACAGTTTGCTCCAAGCAGATTTTCAGACTATTTATTAAAAATTGAAAATGCAAATTTCGATGAAGTGTTTTACACATTAAAAATTATGCCTATAGATCAGGAAAATTTTAATAAAAAAATCGGCGACTCTGTCTTATACAATGATCAAAAATTACGCTTAATTGATAAGTTCGATACAAGGTATTATAAAGTATTTCTTCTGAAATAAAGGTGATTTCATAATATATCCGTTATCGTTCCTCGGACTTTTTTGATTTTCTCATCCTTTCAAAGGTATAATGCTTATTTTTTTTGTTTCACTGCTCAATCAGCGAAAATGTTAACGTCGATTGAGCGGAGTCGAAATCAACAACCACTAAAATATTAAAATTCAGAGCTGTTGGATCTTTTACCTTGTCCAATTTAGCTTTCTTTGACGGCCGAAGCCTTTGGAGAAGGAAGTAGCGAAGTTGGGCCTTTTGCCTCGTACAACAAAGCTCAGCGTAGTTGGATCTTCCGCCTTTCCACCTCCGGTGAACCCTAAACATTCCCCATCGCCAACAACCACTCAATATTTTTATACGGCAAGTCGAAAACTTTACCTAGAATTTGACTGGTTAAATTGCCTTCGTAGATATAAACACCACTTCTAAAACCATAATCTTTTCTTATTAAATCTTTACAACTCCCCACCTCACCAATTTCTAGCATAATGGGTGAAAAGATATTACTTAAGGCAATAGATGCTGTCCTAGAGACACGCGATGCGATATTGGGCACACAATAATGAATAATATCGTGCTTGATATAAGTTGGCACTTCGTGATTTGTGATACGAGAAGTCTCAAAACATCCGCCTTGATCAATACTCACATCAACAATGACAGAACCTTTTTTCATATTCTGCACCATTTCCTCAGTTACAATACAAGGTGTACGACCGAATGAAGCACGTACAGCCCCTATTACAACATCAGCTCGTTGTATTGCCTTCATTAATATTTTTGGTTGAATCACAGAGGTATAAACCCTGCTTCCAATATCATTATGTAATCGTCTTAATTTTGAAATAGAATTGTCAAATATTTTGACTGAAGCTCCCAATCCTAAAGCAGTTCGACAGGCATATTCACCTACTGTTCCAGCACCTAGAATCACAACCTCTGTAGGCTGAACACCCGCTACACCGCCCATCATTATCCCTTTACCTGTTTTATAATCAGACAATAATTCTGCAGCGATTAAAATTGAAGTATTCCCTGCAATCTCACCCATTGCCCGAACGACAGGATAAATGGATTGATCGTCTTGAATATAATCCCAAGCCACTGCAGTAATTTTTTTCTGCATCAGCGACATGAGTGTTTTTTTGGGATGTAATGTCAATTGAAGTGCTGAAATTATTGTTTGATGACCAGGCATCATTTCAATTTCAGCGTCAGTTGGTGGTGCTACTTTTAATATTATGTGGCATTTAAAGACCTCAGATCGATCATAGACAATTTCTGCTCCCGCTTCGGAATAATCAATATCCAGATAACGACTTTTTTTACCTGCGTCTGATTCCACCAAAATTTGATGGCCATTGCTCACTAAAAACTGTACTGATTCCGGATTCAATGCGACTCTATTCTCTTGATAGGTTGTCTCTTTAGGAATACCAATGCGTAATTTCCCTTTCTTCTTTCCTATTGCCAACATTTCTGCTTTTGGTAATAGACTCCCCTCTTGCATTAAGGCTTTCAGTGTTTCTGGATCAGTAATCATGTATTTATTTCGATTATTCTACAACCATTCTCTTCGTGAATATTCACATTTACGCATTTTTCGGGAAGAAGGTTATCAATTCGCTCAGGCCATTCTATAAAACAATAAGCGTCTTCTTCAAAAATCTCTTCAACCCCAATATCGTATGCTTCCATTTCGTCTTCTATTCTGTAAAAATCGAAATGATAAACCTTTCCGTAAGATAGTGAAAAATACTCATTAACAATTGAAAATGTTGGTGACGAAACATGGTCCTCAATTTGCATTTCTTTTAGAACAGCCGTAATAAAAGTTGTCTTTCCAGCTCCCATAGATCCATAAAACGCGAATGATTTATGACCTTTAGTTTGTTCCAAGAATATTCGACTTGCTTCAGGAAGGTCTTCCAATTGAGGTACCCGGATTTGCATATTTCCAATTTTCAATCAAAGATACATAATTGAATCCTTCAATATGCACCTGTTTATTATTTATTGCACCACTTTTGCCACTATACACAAAACTTCATCGCAATTCATTATAACGCCACCCCACAACTTAATCAACTAATAATTAACCCACAAGGTAGATTGTTTACTTTTTTTTTCTATATTGATCTCAAGTATTAACCCAAAATTAATGTGATCAAGTAAAAAATTGCCGATAGACTATTCCTTCAAGCCATATTGAAAACTGACAATTTAAGTCAAGCCTAACTTTAAGCAAGTTTTATTGATTGCGCATTTTGTAAATGTATAAACGACTTTTACATATTGTGTTTTTATGTAGTCTACTTTTTTCCTTAGCGGGAAAGAGTCAGACTTATCCTGTGCAAGCATTTTTGCAGGTCTCACCACCCTACTCTTCTTATTTACCTGATTATGCAGATCCTTTCAGTAATCAAATGAAAGTCTTACTGACTTTGACAGACTTCTCTGTTCCTAGTTACCAAGTTAAACTGCGATTTAAAATTGAAGGTAGCGGTTATACCATGCAGAATACTGATTTAGTCAGTCTACCAAGCTTTACTTTAACACCTGGAATTCCTGTAGAAATCAGTGGCGCATTATTAGCACCCTATTTGCATACCAGTAATCTAGCCATCACAGGATTCGACATTGGTGCTTACGAACGGAATAAAATTTTACCCGAAGGTCCAGCAACAATATGTGTAGAAATCGTGAACTTCTCAGGTGTTGATCAAGCTCTTCTAGCAAATTCGACTTGTGCACAAACTTGGTTCAGTTTATACGAACCGCCATTATTAAACTTACCTTTTTGTGGAACGGAAATTAATGCGACAGATCCTCAAGGCGTATTGTTTTCTTGGACACCATTGCATATGGCTTCTCCTTTCGCTGGGGAGACTACTTATCTATTCGAATTGTTTGAAATTCGACCAGATGGCAGTGATCCAAACCTTGTCGTGAATTCGAGTTTACCAATTTATACAGAGTCAACCAATTTTACATTCATTAATTATGGCATCATGCAACCGCCTTTACAAGTCGGTATGACCTATGTTTGGCGCGTTAAAGCCCGTGATCCTTCGGGAAGGGAATTGTATAGAAACAATGGTTATACAGCCGTATGCACATTCACTTATGGCAGTATTGCGGGATCCATAATTGGAGATTATACCATGGAAATTGAATCGAATGGTACTGGTGTTCGACAAGGTTTGGCTTGGTGGAATGCTAGCGATTTATTTACATCCTATCATTTAGAAGTCCGAAAAACAGGGAATCCAGCTTACGAATGGTTCCCCTATTCTATTGAAACAGGTCAATATAAAATCAATAGTCTTGAGCCTCTAACAGAATATGAATGTCGCGTTAAAGGTATGGCGGGAGAAGCTTCAACACCTTGGAGTAACACTTCTGTTTTCACCACCCAAGCGAATCCGAATTATACATGTGGAACGACTGCTTTACCTGGTCGAGCAGCAAGTATTGTTCCACTTAAAAGTTTAATACCAGGAAATATAGTGGCCTTAGGACAATTCGAAATGCGGGTGATTTTTGCAGAGGAAACAGGAATTCCAGGAGAATTTTCCGGTGCTGGTCGAATTGAAATTCCATTTATGCTAGTGAGTATGAATGCGACATTCGATAGAATCCTAATCGATGAGGACATGGTGATGCGTGCAGGAAGAGTTGATATCATTTCAGAAGGAATGGACGATTGGCTGCCTGAAGAAACTGAATTCTATATTGAAGGTATTGTCGATCGTGTAGAATTCAATGATGAAGACAGTACATTCACTCTTTATTTTGGCGACGAAGAACGCACTTTCGAATTCGAATTTGATGGTCCGATCACCGTGTATGACGAAGCTGGCTATGTCTATACATTAAACCGCGATGGCACATATACGCGTGTTATGGGCGGTACTCATGACAATGATGTACTTGATGCTACAGCCAATTATCAAATAATATTCGAGCCCAGTGAAGATCAAACCTATGGATTTGATGAATTCACTTATGCCAATTGGTCTGATAATTATCCCTTCATTACGCTGCGGGATTCTAGTATTTACAGACCACCATATAAAGCAATGGGATCGAGAAATAGTGATGAAATCATTGCCAAGATTCGATCTATCGATCCGATTGAGGCACCTTATTTTGAAACTTCCCTTGGAGAAGCGTTGACCAGTCATCAAATTAACGACACTGCCTACCGCGTTGAATTAGGCGAATATGTAGTTACAAAAGACCTTTATGCATTCGATTCTGAAGGCGCCAAAATTGGTAAAGCTTACCTTCCTATTTATGCATCCTATGTTCGAAAATTAAAAATAGTTCCAGTTAACGGTGCCACTCCGCCAGTCGATATACAAAGCCAAATCAATACTATTTTCCGTCAAACCAATCGCGCATTCGAGGTAGATATCGCCTCTAATTACGACTATGAATTTGACCTCAACGACAACGGTTTAGACGCACCCGAAGGAGAATTGATGAGTCGTTATTCGAATGAAATGCGGGTCTTAAGAGACGCCTATTTCGAAGATTCCACTCAAGCCAATCGCACCTATTATATTTTTGTTGTTCCAAGTTTTAACGACGATTCCAAAGGTTATATGGTGCGCGGCAAAGCAGTTGGATTCATCGCCGAGGGAGAATCCGCCCGCACCTACGCCCACGAATTGGGCCACGGCGCATTTGGTCTTCGTCACACCTTCGACGAAGTCCCACAAGGCACCACCAACAATTTAATGGATTATGGAGAAGGAGTTCATTTAACCCATGCGCAATGGGACGAGATTCAAAGTTTTAGTCCTGTTTTTTCTATTTTGGATGATGATGAGGATGGGGCTTATGAGGATATTTCAGAATTGCTCACCTTTTATCAGAAACAAGAAACATATGTTGCCATTCCTGCGGGTCACGCAGTTCCACTATTAGACAAAACTACGTTAATCATCAACGGCATTGATTCTTCCATTTTCGATATACATGGCAAAGTCTATAAATTTAAAAAGGATGGGATAGAGTACGAACCATTCTTTGGTAAAGCACTCGACGGATCTCTATATTATTCGGGTTATTATACTTCTGAACAGATGGATACTTTAAATAGTTATCCCGAAAATTCTGACGAAAAGCATAATAAAATGGTTGAAATTCGTTTTGACGATTTTTCCTCCATAAGTAGTACAACCCCAATTTACACTAAAGCACCAAAAAATCAATTTGGCACTCCTTCCGATTGTTATTGCGATCAATTCTGGACAGTGGATGATCGTGTAAGTGCAAGTACTTATAATAGTTATCCACATTGGGCATATGCCAATTCAATTGACGGGCGTTTAAACAGAGAAGTTGACATCGAATACGAAAATTGCACCGGCGTTTGTATTGATTATGACCAGTATGATATTGCTGGTCCCGCCGAACGAATATTTGTCGATCTTGCCGATGAGTATCCTGATGACTTAGAAAATCTGACGTTATTGACGCAATATTTAAACACAAAAATAGACGCCAGCGAAACATTTGCCTTCTTCGCAGACGAACCTGATGGTGTAGGGAATTCTGTCTATAAATCGATTCATCATCTCGAAATTAAATCCAACCTACTCTCCCTTTTCTTAATTAAAAAAGAAGTGACTACTGTTGCTCAATTCGAAGAAATATTTGGTTCGGATTTGATGTCTTCTACAAGAAATGCAGAGGTTATATTCAGTGTAAAAAATCTTTGGGAAGGCATTGATAAATCAACCTACAATACGAATTCTATCGATAGCTATTTGTATAAATCTCAAGGAGTCGTTGTTCCTTACGAATATAGTTTAAACGATTTGATTCGTAGAGATGCATCCAAAAAACTGAATAGTATTCTTTATAAAGGAATTTTAGACCTTGAAAATCTTGGACTCGCAGAACCAATTGATATCGGAGAGTACCACGAACAACTCTATGCAAAATACGGCAGTGATGCAGCAATCTTAGGACTTGTAGAATCCGCCGCTGTCTTTTCTCAGTTATTTTGTATAGATCTTGCAGAATATGGTGAGGAATTGGCAGCATCTCTTAATGCGCTAGAAAAAGCTACTCAAATTCATGAAAAGTATTACAATCCATTATTGGGAGACGCATACTATTCAGGGTTTTATGATTTATTCTCTTTTATAGATATGTCCTCCTTTTTTATCGGAGATGACCAGTCTCTTAAAAACTTTGCATTTCTATGCGGTATTTATAACGGTTTATTAAATGAGCTAACAGAGGTTACTAAATTAATTCCATTAATGGCTGAAGCTATTTGTAACCCTGAAGTTTTTGAGGGCATAGTTGAAGCCATATCTAATATCGACTTTAACTCCATTGCAACAATGGTCCAAAACGACTTCGAAGGACTCAATCCTTACCAAGAAAGTGAAATGCTTGGACGTTACACAGTAACCATAATGTCAATTTTAGTTCCAATCACCAAAGCAAAATGGCTAACTAAATTCAAAAAAGCGGGTAATCTTATTCGTGATCTTAGCGCCTCATTAAAAAAATTTACTACAGACATTAAATATGGTAATCTCGCAAAATTAGAATTTCAAGCATTCGGTAGTAATAATAAAATTATCGAAGTTAGTTCTGGTACAGAGATTGCAACAATTTTGGATGATGATTATGGCACCCTGTTGTTAAATCCTGATCGCATCACAACAGACTATACCCCCGATCAAATTATTGTTGAATACGACGCAATTTTTTATAAAACAACCGACGATGTTGAAATAAAAAATGGTAAATTAGCAATTGTAGAATTGGACGACGGTTCAGTGCGGGTTGGGGTAATAAGAGGCGATCCTGATTGGATGAAAAATCTTTCTCTTGTTAGTAGAAAAGAGTTAGAAGATTACTTTGATCTAATTAAAAATGATCCTCCGTTTGAACTAAAGTCAAATACTCCTACTCATAAAGCGCAACGATGGGAACAATATAAGTTAGAAAAAGGAGAAGATGCATGGGAATTTACAAGATGGAGTAATTTATATGATCTAAATATGACTCGAACTTTAAAGTCACATCAAGGAGTAAATGATTATCACAGTGCATTAGGGTGGGGCGAACGTGAAGTAACAATAAGCATTGGAGGTAAAACTAGACGATTAGATATTGCTGACGTTATTTCTGAAAAAGGGATTGAAATTAAGGAATATTCAACAGGAAAGGTATATAATACGACTGATATAAGAAATGAAGTGTTATTAGACAAACTTTTAGTTGAAGATGGTTGGATTATAGAATGGGTTTTCAAAGGATGTCAACCAAGTCGTCCATTAGATATTGCCTTAGTAGATGCTAATATTACAATAAAACTAATTGATTAATGACAATAGATGAAAAGCTAAAAATTAAGGAAGACTTTGAGTGGTGGATTACATCAATTCCTGATAAAGTTCTTGAATTACAAAAAGAATTAGATTTTAATTTAGACAGAAGTTTGGAGTCATTGAACAATATTGAGAAACATCTAATCGAGAATTTTACAGAAGATTTTTTAAGTTCTGAGAAAGGTGGACTAATTTATGATCAAATTACTTCATATATCGGATCAACAATTAAATTATTAGTCCCTAATTTACATTGGCATATTGAGGTTGAAGATAAAAAAAATGTTTTTTTTGGTTATCCTTCATTAGTTAGTGAAAAATTTCCAGCGTTGTGCCCACATATTTTAGTTTTATCTTTAATAAGAAAAAAGCAATTAGGTTTCATAAGTAAAAAAATTACATCCCGCATTTAATTAGAGGGCCTACGCCTTCAAAATTTTCACGTAAATTCAAAAGCCCCAAAACAACAACACCCCACTCAACCATCAAAACCACATCAGAAAAGATTCTGCTGTGGAGCGGATTTTCTAACTGAAAAAATTGCTTTAGTTGAAAATTTATTTATTTAAACCCTTAGTAGCTTTAACCAATTTATAAATGTAGCCCACTGCGAAGTTAGCTCTGCTGCTGCGCCAGTACAACTAATCCCCTCGCTGGTGCGCGAACAAAGTCATTAAGTTAAGCAAAATCACAATGAATCTTTCATGTTTTTAGGAACTTTTGGTTTTTGTCTATTTCGATACTTATCTTTAGCTCTAGTGGAGCTTCTATTTGTTCTTATCGGGATGGGATGTTTTCTGAACAATTCTTTTAAGATAATTTTGAGTATCCGTACCAGAGAAAAATAAATTAACAATTCTGTCTTTCAAGAATCCATATGATAGATTGTTATTGACTTTATATTCATATTTTGTAATTGATTTTTTTTTCAGTTCATCGTTTATTTCTCCAACTATTAGACTTTGAATATTTGATACAAATAAAGCGGCATAGAAATCTTGTAGGATGCTACTCTTGGAATATCCAGAAAAATGCTCTGCTTTAAGTTTAGTTTTTAGCTCGTCATAAAACAGTTCCACACCCCATCTTTGAAAGTATAATTTTTTAAAGATATCAGACGAATATTTTTTCAAATCTAAAAGTGATGTAATGAGTATTTCGTCTTCACTATTAGGTAATTTTACTCTCACTAATCTAACTGTTTCAAATGAACTTTGACTATATGGTTTGTCAGATACTTTGGTGTTTTTACCAGGTTTTATTTGAATTATTCTACTTTGTTCGCCACTCTTATAAAACGCAATAACTTCATTGTTAAAGTCTTTTTTCGCTCGAATCACAAAATCAACATTACGCTGACAATGCTCATATATCAACCTAAATGAGGGATAACCTCGATCATAAATTACTAAGTCCTTTTCTTTAGTGTGTTCAAGGTGTTGAATAGCAGACACGACCTCACCTATCGAAAGTGGTGATAGTATCCCTTCTAAAACAAATTTATTTAACACATCATATAAAACAGATACTCTTGCTTGAACAACCCCAGTGTTGCTTTGGTTCTTTGTTTGCCCAAATTCATTTAAAAGTTCATTGGTATTTGGCAATGTCAACCTAGATCCATCTACAGCTAATAATCTAAATCCTTTCCATATTTTAATTGATAAATCATTATCAGTGTAGAATTCATTGATAAGTGTTTTGTTTAGGTGAATAAAAACTTCTGGCTTAATCTTATTTCTGCTTTGAATAAATGCACTTTTGGTGTAGCTAGTAAGGGTCAATTTTCCAGTAAAGTTTCTTACATGCTTCACAAAATTTTCAATCTCTAAAGAAAGACTTTTTCTTAAAAAATTCATCATAAAGAGCAAGGTAGAGGAAAAAATTTGTTTTCGCTTCCTCGTAAAGTCAGTTTTTGATACTTTAAAATGAAGTGAAAGTTCTGGATTATTAATCTCACATTTGATAGAATTGAAAATAAATTCTGAAGTTTTTTTTCATGATATTAACTATTTGATTACTAAGTAAATATACGAAATTAAATACGTTTAAAAAAGTGTAAATTACTAACAATCAAATATTTAAACTCTTAACTTAATGACATTGGGTGCGCGAATCCTTTCGCGTTCCTTTTTAATTCTAAACTAAAAAAAATAACCTTTTTACTTAATTAATAACCCAAACAATAACACAACAAATAACCAGCACAAACACAGCAGAAAGGATTCTGCTGTGGAGCGTATTTTCTAACTGAAAAAATTGCTTTAGCTAAAAGGTTTTTATTTAAACCCTTAGTAGTTTGATCTAATTTATAATTTGAAAACCAAAAAACGCTGGTGCGCGTACTGATAGAAATCGGCACTTTTCGCGTTCCTTTTAAATCCAAATGCCAAAAATCATCACCTAAAAACTCGCTGATCTTCAGATCAGCTACTTCGCCTTCAACGTCACGAAAGGAATCAAGACCTCCTCCAACGAAACACCGCCATGCTGAAAAGTATCCTTGTAATAATTCACATAATAATTGAAATTATTCGGGTAAGCAAAGAAATCAGCATCCTTAGCAAATACAAAAGTCGAACTCACATTCTCTTGCGGCAACTTAATATCTGAAGGCTTTTCAGCTACAAAAACTTCTTTTTCATTAAAGCTCAAATTCTTCCCGACTTTATACCTCAAATTCGTATTGGTATGTTTGTCACCTACAATCTTAACGGCATTTTCTACACGAATAGTTCCGTGATCGGTTGTCAAAAATGTTTTAATTCCTTTTTCTGCAATTTTTTTGAAGATTTCCTTCAAAGGTGAATGGTTAAACCACGTCTTGGTTAACGAACGGTATGCTGCTTCATCATCTGCCAACTCTTTAATCACTTCCATCTCCGTTCGAGCGTGCGACAACATATCCACAAAATTATAGACAATTACATTTAAATCATTCTTGTCTAATTCGTTAAACTTATCAACTAAACGCTTAGCAAAATCTAACTTAACAACCTTGTTATACGACATTTTAACATTGATATTATTACGTTTCAAATTCGCGCGTAATAAGTCTTCTTCAAACATATTCTTACCGCCTTCATCACTTTCATTCTTCCAGAACTGCGGATATTTCTTCTCGATTTCAAGCGGCATTAATCCAGCAAAAATTGCATTCCTTGCATACTGCGTTGCTGTTGGCAGAATTGAATAAAAAATCTCTTCCTGTTCGATATTAAAAAACTCACTTACCAACGGTTGTAAAACCACCCACTGATCGTAACGTAAATTATCAATAACAATTAGATAAACAGGTTCCTTTTTCACCGCATCAAAAACTCTCGCTTTTAATAATTCGTGCGACATTAAAGGACCATCCATACTTCCTTGAATCCAATCGGTATAGTTATTGTCAATGAAACGACAGAATTGCGTATTGGCTTCTTTTTTCTGCATGGTAAAAATCTCTTTCATACCCTCGTCAGATGAAGCTTCTAATTTGATTTCCCATTGCACCAGCTTACGGTAAATATCCGACCATTCATGTACGTCCAGTCGATCGTTTAAACGCATTCCAATTTGTCTAAATTCGACCTGATAATCGTGCGTATTCTTTTGGCTTACCAAATCTTTAGTATCTAAATTTTTCTTTAAAGACAATAAAATCTGGTTAGGATTTACCGGTTTAATCAAATAATCGGAGATTTGACCACCAATGGCTTCCTCCATAATATACTCTTCTTCACTTTTTGTGATCATTATAACCGGCACACTTTGATTATTTGCTTTAATTTGTGCCAAAGTTTCCAAGCCATTAAGACCTGGCATATTCTCATCTAAAAATATTATATCATAATGCTTAGATGCAGCCATATCAACTGCCTCAGACCCATTATTAACGGTGTCAATCTCGTATCCTTTTTGTTCTAAAAATAAAATATGTGGTTTGAGTAGATCTATTTCGTCATCCGCCCATAAAATTCTTGCTTCCATCTTTGTATTTTTAATTAGTTTTGATGTGTTAAATTAATCATTTGAATTTGCATAGGAATACTCATAACAAAAGAAAAATCATAAACGACCCGGTACACGGTTTTATTACAATTCCGGACGAATTAATTTTTGATTTGATCGAACATCCTTACTTTCAGCGGTTGAGGAGAATTAAGCAATTGGGCTTATCACATTTGGTATACCCAGGTGCCAATCATACCCGATTTCATCATGCTTTAGGTGCGATGCATTTAATGACACAGGCCATCGCCGTTTTGCGCTCTAAAGATGTTGAAATCACTGCAGAAGAGCAATTGGGTGTTACCATCGCCATACTCTTACACGATATTGGTCATGGGCCATTTTCCCATACACTCGAACATTCTTTATTGAAATCTGTACACCACGAGGATATCTCTATCCTATTCATGGAAAGACTCAATGAGGAATTTGACAACCGTTTAGATTTAGCTTTGCAAATTTTTAAAGATGAACATCCTAAAAAATTCTTACACCAATTAGTTTCAAGTCAGTTAGACATGGACCGTTTGGATTATTTACAACGAGACAGTTATTTTACAGGAGTTTCTGAAGGAGTTGTAGGAAGTGACAGAATCATTACGATGCTCAATGTCGCTAATAATCAATTGGTGATTGAAGCAAAAGGCATCTATTCAATTGAAAATTTTATTGGTGCCCGTCGAATTATGTATTGGCAAGTTTATATGCATAAAACGGTGGTTTCATCAGAATTAATGTTGATCAGTATATTAAGACGTGCCAAATACCTTTATAAAAATGGGCACGATTTATTCGCCAGTCCAAGTTTAAAGGTCTTCTTAAAGAACGATGTTCAATTAGAAGAATTTAGAAACAATAGAGAAATGTTAATGCATTTTGCATTGATTGACGATAGCGATATTAGTACTTCAATTAAAGTTTGGCAGTCGTCAGAAGACAAAGTTTTATCGATTCTATGTAAATCGATCTCATCAAGACAATTATTTAAAACAAAAATTGCTAAAGATCCATTTTCAAGTATTGAAATCAAGGAATTACAATTAAGAATTATAAATAAATTTGGCTTGGCCGAAAATGAGGTTGATTATTTTATCACAAGTGAAAAATTAACCAATAACGCTTATGATGAGACGCAACAACAAATCAATATTCTTAATAAATCAGGTATTATTCTTGACATTGCTCAAGCCTCAGATAATTTAAATATTATGGCGCTATCAAAGCCTGTTGAGAAATATTATTTGTGTCACGCTAATGTAGATTGATTATTTTTTAACCTTTTTGCTAACCTATTGTTGAAAACTTCGTGTTATTGAATGAACACCCCCAATTTTAATTATTAATTTTGACCAAATGGAATTCTCAGCAACACAAATCGCGCAATTATTAGAAGGAGAGATTGTAGGTAATCCTTCAGCTACGGTAAACGGACTTTCTAAAATTGAAGAAGGAAAATCAGGAACGCTTTCTTTTTTAGCGAATCCTAAATACGAACCGTACGTATATACTACTCAAGCTTCCATAATTATTGTCAACAATACTTTTGTTGCTGAAAAGGAATTGGCAGATCATATCACTTTAATTAAAGTTGAAGATGCTTATGGTTGTTTCGCTAAATTATTGGGTATGTACGATCAAGCAATGGCTAAACAGCCTGAGGTTGAAAAGATGTCACATATTTCACCTAATGCCACCATTGGAGAGAATGTCTACATAGGTGCTTTTGCTTATATCTCAGATGGCGCTGTAATTGAAGACAACGCACATATTTATCCCAACACTTTTATAGGTGATAATGTCAAGATTGGTGAAGGAACGAAGGTGTTTGCGGGTGTTAATATCTATAGAGATTGTGTTGTTGGTAAACATTGCACCATTCATTCAGGAACGGTAATTGGAGCCGACGGATTTGGATTTACGCCGAATGCTGAAAACAATTATCAAAAAGTACCTCAAATTGGAAATGTAATTCTAGAAGACCATGTAGAAATTGGTGCAAATACTTGTATTGATCGCGCTACATTAGGTTCTACTATTATTAAAAAAGGTGTTAAATTAGACAACTTAGTTCAAATCGGTCACAATGTTGTGATTGGTGACAATACTGTAATGGCTGCACAAGCAGGTGTTGCAGGCTCAGCTAAATTGGGTAAAAACATGATGGTCGGCGGACAAGTTGGTATTGTTGGTCATATCGATCTAGCAGATGGTGTGCTTATTGGAGCACAATCAGGCGTACCAAAAACAATTAAGAAAAAAGGAACAACATTACTAGGCTCGCCAGCCTATGATGCTGAAGACTATAAAAAATCATATATGGGGTTCAGAAGACTCCCACAAATTTTAAATCGCTTAAGAGATTTAGAAAATGAATTAAAGGAAATAAAAGAATCTAACCAGAAGACGAATGGCTGATAATCAGAAAACCCTCAAATCAGAAATCAAATTAAGCGGAATTGGCTTACACACAGGTGAAAAAGTAAATGTTACTATTTGCCCAGCGCCAGCTAAACACGGATACAAATTTCAACGTATTGATATAGAATCTAAGCCGATAATTACAGCTGACCCTGACAATGTAGTCTCTACAGCTAGAGGAACAACATTAGAAGAAAAAGGTGCTAAAGTTTATACAACCGAACATTTATTGGCTGCCCTATACGCCATGGAGGTTGATAACGCACTAATCCAACTAGACGCACCCGAAATTCCAATTATGGATGGGAGTTCTTTTGCATTTGTTGAGGCGATTAAAAAAGTAGGAACAGTTGAGCAAGATGAACCTAAAAATTATTTGATTCTTGACGAAAATATTAAATGGGAAGATGCTGAAAAAGGTATCGAGTTTTTAGCTGTACCTGATAATAATTATCGTTTAACGGTAATGGTTGATTATAATTCACCAGTATTAGGAACACAACATGCCACTATTTATAAATTGAGTGAGTTCGAAAAAGAAATTGCAAAATGTAGAACATTTGTATTCTTACGTGAGTTAGAATATTTAGCAATGAACGACTTGATTAAAGGTGGTGATTTGGATAATGCGATTGTTTTAGTTGAAAGAGAAAACATTCAACAAGAAGAATTAGACAGATTGGCTAAATTATTAGGCAAAGAAAAACTTAAGGTTTCATTCAATGGAATTGGTACGTTAAATCATACCAAAATGCATTTTGAAAACGAACCAGCAAGACATAAATTATTAGATATTGTTGGTGACTTAGCATTATTAGGACGTCCGATTAAAGGACATATCTTAGCTGCTAGACCAGGACATAACGGTAATGTAAGGTTTGCTAAAATATTAAAAGAATTTGCAAAAAATCAAGCGAGCAGAGGTAAGTTTTTTGACTTAACTAAAGAGCCGCTTTACGATATTGTAGCAATAGAAAAAATGTTACCTCATCGCTACCCTTTCTTATTGGTTGACAAGGTAATGGAAATCACTGAGACTGGAATTGTAGGTGTGAAAAACATAACAATGAATGAGCCTCAATTTACAGGTCATTTCCCTAATAACCCAATATTCCCAGGTGTATTGCAAATTGAAGCAATGGCGCAAGTAGGTGGAATATTTGCTTTAGACAAAGTTGAAGATCCTCATTTATATTCAACTTATTTTATGAAGATCGACAATGTGAAATTTAAAGCAATGGTTCGACCAGGTGATACAGTTGTCTTTGATCTTAGTTTACTTTCTCCTATCAGAAGAGGATTGGTAAATATGGGCGGAAAAGCTTATGTTAACGGTAAATTAGTAATGGAAGCAGAAATGTTAGCACAAGTTGTAAAAGACAAAACAGAATGATAAGTCATTTAGCAAATATAAATCCAGGAGCAACAATCGGTAAGAATGTAAGCATTCAATCCTTCACAACCATTTATGATGATGTTATCATTGGCGATGGAACTGAAATAGGTGCGAATGTTACCATTTATTCGGGAGCACGAATTGGAAAGAATTGTAAAATTTTTCCCGGTGCAGTGATTTCAGCCGAACCTCAAGATTTAAAATACGGCGGTGAATATACGACCACGGAAATCGGTGACGGTACAATCATTCGAGAATGTGTGACAATTCACAGAGGAACGAATGACAGAAAGAAAACCGTTATCGGCGACAATTGCCTTTTGATGTGTTATGTACATATCGGACACGATTGTTTGATTGGTAACAACGTTATCATCGCCAACAGTTCCGGCATCTCTGGACACGTTACAATTGAAGATTGGGCGATTATTGAAGGTATGTGTGGTGTTCAACAATTCGTTAGAATCGGTACGCATGCTTTTGTCGCAGGAATGACAAGTGTCAGAAAAAATGTTCCGCCATTTATCCGTGCTGCGCGTGAACCTTTAGCTTATGCAGGTATTAATGCAATTGGCTTAAGAAGAAGAAGGATCAGTAATGAAAAATTAAAAATGATTGAAGATATCTATCGCAATCTATATATTTTGAATAATTCTATTTCAAGCGGCGTTAGCTCTATTGAAAGTGAAATTCCAGATAGTGACGAAAAAAAATTAGTACTAGAATTTATTAAAGACTCAAAAAAAGGCATCATTAAAGGCCCTTTATAAAAACAAAAATAGTTATGGCAACTACATCAGATATAAAAAATGGATTATGTATGAATTATAACGGTAAATTAGTTACTGTTATAGAATTCCAACATGTTAAGCCAGGTAAAGGTCCTGCTTTTGTTCGAACTAAACTAAGAGAAGTAGAAACAGGCAAAGTTGTTGATAACACCTTTTCTGCAGGTCACAAAATTGAAGTAGTTCGAATTGAAACACGAAGCTACCAATATCTATACCCTGAAGGTGATGGCTTCCACTTTATGAATACAGAGAATTACGAGCAAGTATTTATCCAAAAAACAATGATAGAAACACCTCAATATTTAAAAGAAGGAATCATTTGTACGATTGTTTTTCATGCTGAAGAAGAAATTCCACTTACAGTTGAATTACCAAACTATATTGACTCTGAAGTAACTTATACTGAACCTGGTATTAAAGGTGATACAGCAACAAATACTTTAAAGCCAGCAACAATTGATACAGGAGCTGAAATTAAAGTACCACTTTTTATCAATATCGGTGATAAAATAAAAGTTGATACACGTTCTGGAGAGTATTCTGAGCGTCTAAAAGACTAAATTCTCGTTACATCATGTTAAATCATAAATTTATTGGCAATGAAAATGCTGATACAATTGTGATTTTTTTACACCAAGGTTTAGGCTCTATCAGTCAATGGAGAGACTTTCCAACGACAGTTTGTGCAGCTATAAATGCGTACGGTTATATTTATGATCGCGTGGGATATGGCCAATCACCAGGTAACTTAAAGGATCGTACAGCGGCATATTTACATGAAGCTGCGGACGAATTATCTGCCGTTATTTCGAATCATATCGGGACGAGCCGAAAAATAATCTTGTATGGACATTCTGACGGCGCTAGTATTGCACTAATATACGCCGCATTATATCCTGATAAAATATTTAAGATTGTATCTGAAGCAGCGCATGTTTTGGTTGAACAAATTACAATTGATGGCGTAAAAGCAGCGCAATTAGATTTTGAAAAAGGTTATTTCGATGGTTTAGAAAAATACCATGGCAAACGATTTAAAGAAGTATTTAATGCATGGAATGATATCTGGTTGTCAAAAGAATTTAAAGACTGGAATATTGTTGACTTATTACCCAATATTAAAGCAAAAACATTGATTATTCAAGGTGAAGACGATATTTACGGCTCGCTAAAACAAGTTGAATTAATTAATGCTAATATCCCCGTAGAAACAAAAACCTTAATTATTCCTAATTGTGGACATGCACCACATAAGGAATTTGAAAATGATACGTTAATAGCAGTAAAAAACTTTTTAAGTGGAACATAAAATTGAACAAATCAATTATCAAACAGAAGGACGTTATACGACCTTTGGTAATCCTGAAAAAGCAGACACATTAATTATTGCATTGCATGGTTATGGACAATTGGCCACTTATTTTATTCGTAAGTTCTATACACTAAATCCCGACAAATATTTTATTATTTGCCCTGAAGCACCTCATCGTTTTTACTTAAAAGCAAGTAGCGGAAGAGTTGGTGCTTCGTGGATGACGAAAGAGGATCGACTTGTTGATATCAGACATTATATCACCTATTTAAATGCGCTTGGTGATGATATTAATCGAAAATATACATTCGATCAATATATTCTTATTGGTTTTTCGCAAGGAGGAGCAACAGCATCTAGATGGTTAGCAAATACTGCAATTAAATTTGATACCTTTATACTTTGGGCAGCTGTCTTTCCGCCAGATTTGGAAGATCATCAGCATGCTAAATTTAAAAGCAATCAGAATTATTTTGTGTATGGAGACGATGATATTTACATCACAGATGAACAAGCGCTTTTGCAAAAGAATAAACTGAAAGAGATTGGCTTGAATTTTGAGCTAATTAAATTTAGTGGTAAACACGATATAGATTCAGAAACCTTAATATCAATAATTTCATGAAGTATTTAGTAGTTTTTTTATTTAGTTTATTTAGCTGGCACGCATCAGCACAGTATGATATTGATAAAATATCAAAGGATTCAACCGAAAAAGAATCAAGGTTAAATCCATTCAAAATAAAAGAAAAAATATTTGTTGGAGGTGAAGCAGGCTTGTCTTTTGGATCTTATGGTTCTTATGTATTTTTAGCCCCTATTGTTGGTTATGATATTACAGAGAAATTTTCAACTGGTATATCAGCCATGTATCAATTTAATAGTTATGCAAACTATAGATACCATACATATGGAGGCGGAATTTTCACGCGTTTCATGCCAATTCCACAATTAATTATTCAAGCCGAAATTGATTTATACAATGGCGAAGATTATAGCACTTTTGTTCGCGATAGAACGAACACCCCTGCTCTTTTAGGAGGAATTGGATACGCTAATTATTTCACGAATGATACTTATGCTCAAATTTTAGTGATGTATGATTTTATTGGCGATCCCAATATGCCATTGCCTTTTTTCTTGGTACCCCGATTATATTTAAAATTTGGTTTAATTTGGCACTTGAATTAATTCGATATGACAGCAAGATATATTGCTAATAGTTTATTCTCGGTATTCATTTTAAATGCTTGTGTTACCGATAATCAAATTACTGAAGAAGTTGTAGAACAACCAATTATTCTTCAAGATACAATCTTTGAAGAAGTTGAAGTTCCTCAAGTCGCAGCATATATTATTGACACATTAGAGCAAAAAATAATTGATGCAGGCCTTGTAGATATTCAATCAATTAGTCCTGATATTTTAATTGATGTCAGGTATTCAGACACCAACAATTTCATGCATCGTGATGTTTATGGGCATTTGAATAGAATTTATTTACAACCTACCGTAGCCGAAGACCTTGGCAAATCACAACTGTATCTTAAGTCGATAGATTCGACTTTAACCTTGTTGGTCTACGATGGCGTTCGACCAAGAAGTGTACAACAATATATGTGGGATGTTTTGGAGATGCCTATCCACGAAAAAACGAAGTTTGTTTCAAATCCAAAGAATGGCTCCTTGCATAATTACGGCGCTGCAGTCGATTTGACTATTGCTGATGCTGAGGGCAATATTCTTGACATGGGTGCGGGTTATGATGATATCAGAAAAATAGCTTATCCAAGGCATGAAAAAGCCTATCTAGATTCAGGTCTGCTATCTAAAGAGCATATCGCGAACCGCGAATTATTGCGTGAGGTTATGAAAGCTGGAGGTTTTTGGAATATTGAAACTGAATGGTGGCATTTTAATCGTTATAGCCGAGATAGAGCAAAGACGATGTTTGAGATTGTGGAGTAGTGGTTAGTGGTTAGTGGATAGTGGATAGTGGTTAGTGGTTAGTGGATAGGTTTAAGGATTATTGGCAGTTAACAGTGCCATTTACTTCGTAGTAACAAGCATTCTTACCCCAAATCAATCAAACCTATTTTTTTATAAATCCGATAATAATGAATTAGCACCTAATCTTAAAGAATTACGGACTCTCAAGTATAGACTATGTAATGTACCCTATTTAAGAGGCTTTTATCCTTTGTCTTTTATCTAATAATATACATCTTCCCGAAATCCTTCTTAAAGTATTCATCAGCGCCACTATCGCGGTGATCAATGTCCTCATTATCGATTTTGGTAATTACATGGTAGAGGTAGACTCCATTTGCTAAAATATCGCCAAACTCATCTGTTCCGTTCCATCTGAATTCTGTAATATTCCTTCCAATATTAATAGGTCCCAATTCGTCTATTGTAATTTCACGAACAACTTTACCCGTAACCGTCATAATTTGAATTGTGAATTCGTCTGGAATGACTGCTCCAGTAAGTGTAAATACAAATTGTGTTTGCGTACTGAAAGGATTCGGATAGTTCATTAATTGAGTTATCGACGAATGCAAATCAACCTCAAAAGTGATATCATATTCAAAATCACCTGATATATTATTCGATTTATCTACCCCTTGAACCAATAAGCGATACTCTCCTGATTCGTTTAAATCTGCATTATAAATTATCTTAAATTTTTTATTTGATGCATCAGCAGGAAACCACTCTAAAATTTGCTCACCCAAACTATTTCTAAAGCTCAATCTTTTTTGAAGTCCTTGTGGATCCGTTAAATAAATACCAAAATTGGCTGTATCAGCTTCTTCATTCATAATCAGATATTCATTCTCATCTTTTAATGTGATAACGACTTGCGTTTTAGGACTGACAATATCACCGTTTAAAACATGTAAGCCATCAAAAGTAACGTCTAGAATAGGATTTTCTTCATCACTAGATACATGAAAAGGTATTTGACCAAGGTTGTTAAAATGATATTGCTCTGGTTGATCCGTTCCACCAATTCCATTATAAGGATTCACTTCAACCCATAGGGAATTATATCCTGCAATTCCTACAGTATTAATTATTAAAGTATCTCCAATGGTTTCTCCAATTCTTAAAGAATCTTGTCTAGGATAATTGATTGGAATAATATTACGCTGTGCATCTTCTAACCAATAATTTACCAGTAGAGAATCCATAGGATAGTCACTAATATTATCAATATCAAATGATACAGATAATTTTTGTCCTTCAATCAAAGTGTCTTGATTTGGCAACCAAACTATGCCGCCTGATCCATTTAATGCAGCTTCTGGAACTGGTTCGTACAAAATGTGCCAACGATCAATTTGAGCAGGGGAAAAACCTATTGTATCCCAATGTTGTGCCCGCAATTGAAGAAAAGGATATAAATCAGCGTCTACGATTAGATCTAAATTAGGTATAGAGTCTAAAAGTGTCAACACAGTATCAATCAATAAAGTTTGTGTACCAAAATAATCACGTCCATATACCTTTAATCTTGACGAATCATTGGTCATTTCCTCTCGAGGATGTTGTTGCCAATACAAGATATCCCATTTTTTTGCAGGACCGATTAATGTTGAACTTTCTTCACCGTAAAAATCATTACCCCATAATGTATCTTTTAGACTAATAATATCATCGATGTTTTGACCATAAACTTCTTTGGTAAAATCTGGATCCCCTGCCTTTCCAAAAACAATAAATGGTACTTCATCTCTTCCCGCATAAATACTATCAGCGCCTATTTCAGTGAACATATCATACAATTCAGGATGTAAAATATCCCATTCAGAATAATTCGCGAACCTAGTAGTGTAAATCAGATAATAATAATCATCTGGAATTTCGTTACGTATCATATTCTCAAATGCGACTAATTGTTCAGGATTGTTTTGATAAAAGCTAAAATTCCACTCAACACGCCAACGGCATCCTCCATTATCATTTGCATTTCCAAAATCGTAATCTGGATTTTCCATTGGAATTGCCCCCCCCCTATCAAACCTCGTTCCCCACGCTTTAAAGACAAGCGGATCTATTACAACAACCAAAAACTGAGGATTAGTTGTACAATAATTATTCGCATGATAGCCATCTGACGCGTTATTATCTATAATATAACTCGTTAATTCTGCCTCATATATATTGTTTGCATTACCATAAACTGTACATTCAACTGTCTTAAAGGCAGGACCAAACTCTCTTAAACGATCATCTCTCACATAATCGATAAATTGATAATCACTATTCTTAAATTGAAAAAAATGATCCTGTCCCCAACCTGACTTATTTTCAATATATTGAAAAGAATTCTCTATCCAGAAATAATCCCCTGTTTCATCCTCTACAGCAACTCGCCAAAAACAAACAGTACTATCTTCCAAATTAAGCGATTCGAGACTATTTGTTGTTGCATTCAACCATTCGTCATATTTAACTTCAATCACTCCACCAAGCGAAGAAATTGTTTTATATTTTTTATATGGACTATTAAACAAATCGGTGGTATCTAATTCGAATCGATATGTTGCCAAACCGGCAAATGGATTGACTGTTGAGCCTTTCACAGTTATTGTATCATAAGGTAAAACGGCATAATTATATGGCCATGCAGGAAAAATACCATCAACGTCGAAAAGAACCTGTTTACTGAATACATTATTATTGAATTCATCAAATTGTTCTTCAACGCTGCTTGGAATATCAACAGATGCCGTAAAAGTATTAATTCCTACTCCTACATTATTATAAAGCGGAATGGTAAAAATAACTGTATCAATATAATTCAATCCATATACCATTTTTTTATAAATTGAATCACCTCCGCCATTTGGAAATGTTCTTTTAATATCGACAAAGAATGTATCAACACTTGCCCGTCCAAGGTTATAAAGAACAACGTTCACTTCAATTGAATCTACTGTTAAATCAATAACTGACGGGTTTACAAATAGGCTTGTATTGTCAATTTCAAATTCAGGTTTATCATGTGCATTATTTTTTATCGCCGGATCGCCATGTAAAACCATTTGATTACATACATTTTGTAAACCAAACGACATTTCGTCGTATTGTATATTCTCAATCGTTTTCTTCACTTGCTCACCAAGCGACCCTCCATAATTTGTATTGCCAACAAGTTTAAAAAATTCGTCAGAATAAGTATTCAATGAATTTGAAAAGGCTTGTTTTACGTTTGCAATAAAAGCTACTGCCCCTTTTTCCGGAATGATCAAATATTTTTCTGATGCACTATATGAATAAGGATCAAAAATACCACCAGTTAGACATGCATTTCCAACAACTATAGGATATTTCCCTTTATTGTCCCAATTTTCGGGATCATCAATATTTTGATCGAAACCATCCGCCGAAGCATGACCGAAGAAAGTCATAAATGACACCCCATCGTTAATTTTATCTGTCACTTCAAATAATGTTACTGGATCAACAGGATCAGAAACTGATTTATAATATGATGTTACATTGCCCCCAAATTCAGGGCTTTCTAAATACCCCTCATATCGTTCCAAATAGAACTTAAAGGTATTCTGTTCATATTCGTTAGAACCTCCACCAAAATGTAAAATCTCTTTTTGCCATAATTTTTCCTCTTTGCTATAAAAACCATTAGGATCTTGTGCCAGTTCGAAATCTTTCACCTTATTCAGATAATCAATCACTTCAGCACTTGATTTTGCTGCAATACGGCCAGTAGCCAACAATGGCGCCCATCTATTATCCTCTAACCTAGCAGTAATAAGCACATCACTTGATGGGTAACCGAATGACGGCACCAAAGAAGTAGCATAGGAACCTGCATTTTGACGAGAACCTATTCCAGCACCTCCAATATTCTCATTCGCTTCTCGGATACCTTTACCTATTAAAAATAAATTTGAAGGTTTTGTTGTAGCATGATTATATGCAAAGTGAGCAAAACGTCGAATCCCCATTACATGCTTTTGGACACCACCGCCGAATTGAAGATAAAGCTCATCAACATCAACCAATAAAACATTGTGACCACCACCAGCGACAGTTTCTCTATATGCTTTATACTCGTTAGCTCCCGCCCAAATTAGACGATTACTCACCATTAAATAGGCATCCTCAAAATTCGCCGTAACATAATTTGTAAAATAACTAGTCCCGTTTACTGGCCTAAAATCTATTGGTGTTCGTATAGCTGTTTCATCAACAATTACAAACTTTTGATTCGCTCCTGATTCAAGATTAGGAATTAATACTTGGTAAGTTCCTCCAGAAATTACAACTGGAATTTTCCTTACTTTGCCATCTAATGTAAACGCAAGAGGATTAGTACCTGAAAAATTTGTGAAATCATACCTCGATTTTGCAGCTAAAGTATTGTGAGGAATTGACATTTCATAATATGATTGACTCTCTAAATTACCTGTATGGGCATAAGTTATTTCAGTAAATGCGACAGCCTGATAATCTGAAGCAACACCTAAATCGTTTACCAATTGATGCCTGATTTTGGTTGTTGATGCACCTAAACTTGTTGCTGGAATTGTAAACTCTAATTTATTTTTTTGAAACCCATAATAAATGGTATCAAATAATGTAATGTTTGACGGACCATATTGCAAACGTAAATGATGATTGCCTGCACCATCAAAAGCAGCATTCGAACCACCTCCAGATACGGCTACACCTGTTGCTACCGGGGCACCTCCTCCTGTAAAAGCATTTGATGTCGATAAAAGGTCATCTTGGTAATTCACCGGGTTAGCCATAAAAATTCGACCGCCATACCATCCTTCTGCAGGCATATAATTGGCACGAGACATTCCTGAAACTTTATGTCCTTCGGCATACATATTATGCCCTTCTTTAAAGGTCGTTCTAAAAAAATAATCTCGTGGTGTATATGCTAAAAAATCAACATCCGTTTCATTCGAAAATCGCTTATTATCTAATTCTGAATTCCAAGATAAAAAATAGTTGATTGTATCATTATAATGAGGATAATACTTATTTGATACGTCATCAGGACTATCGTACAACATAGAGTCTAGCCAAGAGGTATTCTTTTGTGCATAGAACAGCATATAATCTCCTGGATCGATAGAACCGTCACCACCATCTTCAATCCACAGCGGTTGTTCTTTATCAAATCCAATCAATTGAAAATTAGCAGTATTGATTGTTTCAACTGGAATTCCAGCGGAAGTTAGCAGAGTATAATCGACTTTATAAACCCCATCGTGAGCAATTTTGAAAGCGTAATAACGTTGATCATATTCAATCCACTCATTACCATATTGAGCAAAACTGTTGCCTGTCAATCCTAAAAAAGAAAAGACAAAAAATAAATTTATAACAATATTATTCTTCCGATTGCTTAGGGTCATTTAGTTTAAAACGAAGTGAAAAAATATGCGAATATAATGCAACGGATTTGTCACCTATATCTGTAAATGCGTAATCAATACTAATTCCTTTAAATCCAACACCAATACCAATATTCGGTTGTACGGTCAAGGATTCTGATAGGTCAGGATTTTTGATCCATTGGAAATTCAAAACTCCAAATCTTAATGCTACCCATTTACCATAACCTAATTCTAATCCCATATGTGGATCAATACTTATCGGATCAGTTCTGAACAAAACATTTCTTCTTCCGTCCGTATTTAAGTCGAAATTAATTTCCGATTTCACATAAAATTCTTTGTAGACGTTGGTTTTAAATTGCGCGCCTAAAATTATTTTTGGTAAAGTAATTTCTAATCCATTGGTAGGAATGACATTCCCTGTTATTTCAAAAGTCTCAATCATTTGGTCGTCTAACGAATAAGACCAGGCATTAAAAGTGGTAGAAACGTCTCGAACTAAAGCGCCGAATTTCCATTTATCACCTAATTTATATTTTATACCTGCATCTAAACCGAATCCCCATGCTTTGGCAAAATCACCTACGTGACGATAAATAACTTTAAAATTACCACCTAAACTTAATCCTTCAATTTTAGACTTTCGGGCATAAGAGAATAGAAATGCATAATCTCCAGCCGAGAAGGACGTAATATTATCGTAGTTCACATTCCCATCTTTATCAATTAATTGTGTTGTATTAGGAATATCATCTACACCAAAACGGATGAATGTAAATCCAGCAGCACTTTGCTCATCGATAGGTTTTGCGATACCGATGTAATCGTACTTTGCTATTCCAGCGAAATACTCAGCATGCATTGCGCCAATTTGTAAAAAATCTTCAACTTCGGTTAATCCTGCAGGATTCCAATATCCAGCAGTCACATCATCAACGCCAGCGACAACAGCATTAGACATCCCCAGCGCATTGGCACCTACACCAATCGCTAAAAATTCGTTAGAATATTTTGGAGTCAAGGTAGTTTCTTGAGCGGTTGCCAAGAATGAAAGTAAAACGAATAATGAGAGTGTAGCTAATTTTTTCATGTCAAATGATGCCATAAAGATAGTAAATTATAAGAATTGCCATATAAACTCATCTATTTTGAAAAAATTGTATTCATATACATCATATACGGGCAAAAGCTGCTTTTGGTTTAATTAATCGCGAAAAAAATAATTGTAAAAGATTAGAATGGAAATAATTCCTCATTTTTGTACCATGCAAGCATTAAAAAGATTGGTCCCAAATTTATTCACCGCAGGCAATTTAGTCGGAGGAATTTTAGCCATAATATTTACGTTAACGGGCAAAATTCATTTAGCGCCTTATTGCATTTTTGTATCTGCCCTTTTTGATTTTTTGGATGGATTCATGGCTCGACTATTAAAAGTCCCTAGCGAACTAGGAAAACAATTAGATTCTTTAGCAGACATGGTGACTTTTGGCGTTGCGCCAGGAATTATTGTTTTTGTATTGTTAAATGAAACGTATCCTGCAATTGAATTTGGCAGCATAAGAAATGATGCCTTGTTTCAGTTTAATTTATTGAACAATGAGTCAATGCAAAATCAATTACTCGAAAACGTGAATCAAAACTATTCATTGATTCCTTTTTTAGCTTTACTTATCCCTGTGTTTGCCTTATTTAGATTAGCCAAATTTAATTTAGACACCAGACAGTCGGACTCGTTTATTGGTCTTCCAACACCTGCCATGACTTTGTTTTTTGCCGTTTTTCCAATACTTATCATTCAAGCTTATAATGATTTGGCTTTGGGAGATTTTTTATTCGTTTCGTGGCAAATTACATTTGCTAAATTAATATTAAGTCCTGCTTTTTTAATTGGCGCAACAGTGATCATGTCCGTGCTAATGGTCGTCGAACTTCCACTCTTTGCACTCAAGTTCAAATCGTTTAAATGGAAAGGGAATGAATTGAGATTTTCATTTTTAGGAATAGCTGTAATTTTATTTGCAACTTTATTCTTTTGGGCAATACCTCTGATAATAATTTTATACTTACTTTTGTCCATAATTAATAACCAGTTTGTAAAAGCAAAAACAAATGAAATTTAAAGCGGAAATTGATGTAATGCCATTAGAGGCTTTGTTAGACCCACAAGGAAAGGCTGTTAGCCAATCAATGGTTAATTTAGGATTACCTGAAATCACAAATGTGAGAATTGGTAAACACATCCGTATTTTCATTGAAGCAAATTCGAAAGCAGAAGCGGAAGCTAAAGCTGATGAAGCTTGTAAAAAATTATTGGTGAATCAAATCATGGAAGGTTATACTTTTACTGTAACTGAGGCTTAGTAGTTGGTAGTGATTAGATAATAGTTGTTAGTTGTAAAGTTTCACAACATTGTTGATAGCAATAAAGCCCTTTCAGCGAAGTGAAGGCGTAGCCGAAACGAAGCTGAAAGGGCTGGAAATAAAATAGTTGATTATTTTTGTTTTACGACAAATAAAAATAATTATGCAACAAATCTATCATTCCAATGCCAAGACAAATATACATATTCGTCAAGAAATTAAAAATAATCTGAACTTAAGTATTGAGCAATTAGCCTTACGTTATGGTGTTTCTCGTCAAACCATATTTAAATGGCGTAAAGCTGAAACTCCTGAAGATAATTCTTGTGCCCCTAAAAAAATAGAATATGCTCTTAACGAGCAAGAA
>NZ_JHXV01000028.1 GCF_000621625.1 Crocinitomix catalasitica ATCC 23190 | reverse complement strand
ATCATAGCTAAATTGGGTTAGGTATTAATTTGGGTATATTACTGAAGCAAGTTTACGTAATTTCAACATTAAAATATTCAGTGTAAACACTTAATAGTACTATTAATAAAAATTAATCTATAGATCGTTCTGAAGAATTGTTATAGTGGAATTCGAAAAACTCTAAAATATCGCTCGTCAGTTTATAAAACGTGTAAAATTTGAATAATTAATCTTGAACAAATTGTTCGAGTTTAAATCAGCCTGTGAAAATGATTATGATATAATTTTTTATTTACGTTTAATCTCGTAATTCAATGATCACTATACCTTATCTTTAAGGTATAACATTAATAAGACGATACTCCTTCAGTAAATAGTAATATGTAAATTTTCTTTACAGTGTCATAATGCGTCTTTTGAAGCTTAGCAACCTTCGCTACTGGAAGACCGTGCTGAAGTAGCTCAATTTCCTCTGGATATTTTTTCTTATAGTATTCTAATCCGAATTTTGTACCCGTCTTTCTACCAGACTTTTTATTACTCTTATTGATACCAGATTTTATTCTTTCAACCATCAATTCCCTCTCATGTTGAGCTAGACTAGTTAGGATACCTATTATTAAATTAGCTGTAGCATCTTTACGTGTAGGATGAAGCAGTAGGTCAACATTGTTCACATACACACCTACGCCCTTTGATTTAAGTTCTTCAATGCATTTCATGACATCTGGAGTACTTCTACCCAATCTAGAAATTTCATGTACCATTACTAAATTAATAGATTTGTCTTTATCTAATTGATTAATGATTTTTACAAACTCTGGTCGCATAGAATAAGGTTTCGCTCCTGAAATGACTTCAGAATACATGTCTGCCAACTCCCAATCCTTGTTATTACACCTCTCTTCAAGTTCTGCCAATTGACGATTTGTGTCCTGATCCTTCGTTGAGACTCTGGTATATGCAATGACTTTAAATTTATCCATCTTGACCTTTTACAAATTTACAAGACAAATATAAAAATTACAGTCGTTTATTCCAAAATAAACATAAGAAGTTTACATTAGAATAATATTAACGCCGTTTTATTGGGGTTGTCACGAACAGAATATTAACAATTCATTCCAGCTTAAACAAACCAACAAAAATTACATTTTACGACATTCGCATAAATGCATAACAATCCGCGGAATTCAATTACGCTTTTTGAAATTTCATGAATATATTTGTAATCAACGAAGAAAAGATAAAAGCATTCTAAAGCGACACATTACTAAACAGCACTTTTATCATAAACAATTTAAAATACTGAACTATGAAAAGAATAGGATTAAGTCTAATTGTAATAATGTTTTCAATTTTCACTTATGCACAAACTGATGTTGTTGGAACATGGAAAACAATTGACGACGAAACAGGCAAAGAAAAATCGACTGTTAAAATTTACAAGGCGACTAATGGAAAATATTATGGGAAAATAATAGACATAACGAATCCAGATAAAAAGAATGGTGTTTGTGAAAAATGTGAAGGATCAAAAAAGAATAAACCTTTAATGGGAATGAACATCATTGAAGGCTTAGAGAAAGATGGCACTGATTATAGTGGTGGAACGATTACTAATCCAGAGGATGGAGAAGTTTATACTTGTACGATATGGAGAGAAGGTGAAAACTTAAAAGTGCGTGGTTATATTGGATGGTTTTATAAAACACAAACCTGGATAAAAGTGAATTAAGTCTTATTCATCTTTAGTAACGAACACAAAAGCTCATCATTACTGATGGGCTTTTTTTATTAATAATTTCATTCGAATAAGAACGACTTACTTTAACCCTCAATCCCATCAAACGCCAAACCATTTATGGAATAAACCCTCCAACTGCATCATTAAAGAAACGAATGATATGCAACTCAAATTCAATTGCCCGATTCCAGTTGATTCTTTACAATCAAAAAAAGATGGCCTTCATTGCTCAGCATGCAATAAAACAATCACAGATTTTAGAGGATTAAGCAATACTGAAATCGCCAAGCGCAACACACCAAACACTTGCGGCATCTTCACGAAAGCTCAAATTACGAACCGTAAACGCGCTTTAATATTCAGTAAATTTAAGTTGGCTTTTGTAGCTGTATTTATTTTAGGAATTAGTAGTAACGTACTATTTTCACAAGATTCGATTCCTTCGTTAGAAATAGACAGCAACATTGTGAATACACGTTATTATACGCTTTTTGGAAAAGTCACAGATGAAAATGGTCAACCAACTCCCTTTGTTAATTTAATTCTGGTAAACGATTCTTTAACACGAAAAACACGTTCGGATATTGACGGCAATTTCAAGTTCGAGTTACCAATCTCTGAATTTGCGAACAAGTTCGTTGACCTTTCTGCTCGATTTGTGGGATACTCAGAAATGAAATATAAAGACATCTATTTTGGAACGGTACAAGAAATTGAATTACAAGTGAAAATGATAAAATCAAACGAAATACTAATAGGTTATTTACACATCGATCAAAGAATTGAGATCAATCTTGAAAATTATCAAACCACCAAAATTTCAGGTGACGACTTGCGCAGAATGCCTTAAAAAACTTGTTTAGCAATCGCTCGAACTGAATCAGACTTGGACATCGTATAGAAATGGATACATGGCACACCCGCAGCTTTTAATTCTTTCGCTTGTTGAATACCCCACTCTACACCTAATGCTTCAACAGCATCATTTGTCTTACATTTCATTAATTCAGCAGCAAAATCTTCAGGAAAATCAATATTAAAAAACTTAGGCAAGAACGAAATGTGATTTAAATTCTTGATCGGTTTCATTCCTGGAATAATCGGCACATTGATTCCAATGGCACGACATTTATCCACAAATTCGAAGAATTTTTTATTGTCAAAAAACATTTGTGTTACAATATAATCAGCACCTGCATCAACCTTAGCTTTCAGATGCATTAAATCTGATGTCAAATTCATGGCTTCAAAATGTTTTTCGGGATATCCCGCTACACCAATACAAAAATCAGTAGGATCAAGACTAACATCATCCATTAAATATTGTCCATTATTCATTTCAACAACTTGCCCAACCAATTCTTTAGCGAACGAATGGCCACTAGGATCAGGACGGAAATTAGGTTCTGTTTTAACAGCATCACCTCTTAAAGTCAAAACATTATCAATTCCTAAAAAATGTAAATCTATAAGTGCATTCTCCGTCTCCTCTCTACTAAAGCCTCCACAAATTAAATGTGGAACGGTATCAACATTGTATTTATTAATAATTGCAGCACAAATACCAACTGTCCCAGGTCGTTTTCTGATTGATATTTTCTCTAGTAAACCGTTCTCTCTTGTCTTGTAAACATATTCCTCACGATGGTAAGTAACATTCACAAATTTCGGATCAAATTCCATCAACGGTTCAATTCCATCATAGATAGATTGAATACTTTTCCCTTTTAACGGAGGTAAAATTTCAAATGAGAACAATGTTTTCCCTTTTGCATTACTGATGTGATCGATTACTTTCATGGTATATAAAATAGGTTGCAAATATAAGGTTTAAGGCGATATATCATAGCAACCTCCGTTCTAGTTAACAGTGGAATTCAGCTTTCTTATTCAAGGCGTACAGCCTAGCCTTTCTATGTTATGACTATATTGAGACCAGTAAACGGCATTTTCTTAGAACAAATCTCACCATTTTATTCGATTCTGTGAAATTTTATAATAGTCGAGCTGTAGTGCTTAAAATCAAGAAAATTAATCGTCAAATTTTGAATTCGTTACACCCTATTTTTGCTAGATTTTTTACAGAAAAAATTCGCAATAATTTTTCGATATGACGAAAGGGCTAAAATAAATAAATTTCATCTATTTTTGCAACATGAAGAACATCAGGAATTTTTGTATCATAGCGCATATTGACCACGGGAAAAGTACCCTGGCTGATAGAATGCTGCAGATGACGGGGACGATATCGGACAGAGACATGCAGAATCAAGCTTTAGATGATATGGATATTGAGCGAGAGCGTGGGATTACGATTAAAAGTCATGCCATACAAATGGATTATACCCAAGATGGTGTTGACTATGTGTTAAACCTTATTGACACACCCGGTCACGTCGATTTTTCGTACGAAGTTTCTCGTTCTATTGCCGCCTGTGAAGGTGCTTTATTAATTGTTGATGCTGCCCAAGGAATTGAAGCGCAAACAATTTCGAATTTATATTTAGCCTTAGAAAATGATTTGGAAATTATTCCAATTCTAAATAAAATGGATTTACCAGGTGCACAACCTGAGGAAGTAACAGATGAAATTGTTGACTTAATTGGTTGCGATCCTTCGGATGTCATTCCAGCAAGTGGCAAAACTGGACTTGGTGTTGATAAAATACTAGAAGCTATTATTTCTAGAATTCCAGCACCAAAAGGAAATGCTGATGCGCCGTTACAAGCCATGATTTTTGACTCTGTGTTCAACTCGTTTAGAGGCATTATCGCCTACTTCCGAGTTCTGAACGGTGAAATGCACAAGGGTGATTTGGTGAAATTCGTCAATACTGGTCGTGAGTATCATGCTGATGAAATTGGTATTTTAAGAATGGAAATGGAGCCGAGAAAGGTCGTAAAAACTGGTGATGTTGGTTATATAATTTCTGGCATTAAGAAAGCGAACGAAGTAAAGGTTGGTGATACGATTACTACGGTTAAAAATCCTTGTGAAGCAATTGTACAAGGTTTCGAGGATGTTAAACCTATGGTATTCGCCGGTGTTTACCCAGTTGATACAGATGAATATGAAGAATTGCGTTACTCAATGGAGAAATTGCAATTGAATGATGCTTCTTTGGTTTTCGAACCTGAATCGTCTGCGGCATTAGGTTTCGGATTCCGTTGTGGATTCTTAGGAATGCTGCACATGGAGATTATCCAAGAGCGTCTCGAACGAGAATTCAACATGACGGTGATTACTACCGTACCCAATGTATCGTATAAAACTTATTTACGAAAAGGTGATCAAATGTTAGTGGTGAATAACCCTTCCGAATTACCCGATCCTTCAATGATCAACTATATTGAAGAACCATACATTCGCGCTCAAATCATTACTAAAGCCGATTATGTCGGTCAAATTATGAATTTGTGTATCGAAAAACGTGGTGAACTGAAAAATCAAGTCTACCTAACGCAATCGCGTGTTGAAATAACTTTCGAGATGCCAATGGGTGAGGTTGTATTCGATTTCTATGATAAACTAAAATCGGTATCAAGAGGATATGCTTCTTTTGATTATACGCCGATCGACTATAAAAAATCTGACCTTATTAAATTAGATATATTATTGAACGGCGATCAAGTTGATGCTTTGTCAGCACTTGTTCACAGAAGTAATGCGCACGATTTAGGTAAAAAGATTTGTGTTAAATTGAAGGAGCTAATCCCAAGACAACAATTCGAAATTCCTATTCAAGCAGCAATTGGTGCTAAGGTTGTTTCGAGAGAGACGATTAAGGCTTTAAGAAAGGATGTAACCGCCAAATGTTACGGTGGTGATATCTCGCGTAAACGTAAGTTATTAGAGAAGCAGAAAAAAGGTAAAAAACGAATGCGTCAAGTAGGGAATGTTGAAATTCCGCAAGAAGCATTCTTAGCTGTTTTGAAATTAGACTAGGAAGCGTTGCTTCTTTTGAAACGTTGTTTCTTTTACTGTTCGATTTGAGAAGCGTTGCTTCTTTTGAAACGTTGTTTCTTTTACTGTTCGATTTGACTGAACGGTTTAAGTGTGTAGCGTTGTTTCTTTTACTGTTCGATTTGAGAAGCGTTGCTTCTTTTATTGTCCGATTTGACTGAACGGTTTAAGTGTGTAGCGTTACTTCTTTTACTGTTCGAAATAACCGAAGTGTTTAAGCATGAAGTGTTGCTTCTTTTTAGAAGGTTTAAGAATGATTTTGACATCAATCGATTCTATATAATTTAGTTCGATTGTACTAAATAAATATTAAATGAAAGTACTAGGCATCATCCCATCACGTTACGGTTCGAGTCGTTTCCCTGGAAAACCACTCATCGATTTAATGGGTAAATCCATGATTCAAAGGGTTTACGAACAAGCAAAAAAATGTTCAGCTTTTGATACGGTTCTCGTTGCGACTGATCATCCTGAAATTGAAGCACATGTTTTAGCTTTTGGAGGAGAAGTAATGATGACAAGTAGTGATCACAACAGTGGAACAGAACGATGCGGTGAGGTCATTCAAAAGTATAACGACTTTGATATCATTGTCAACATTCAAGGTGACGAACCTTTAATTCGACCAGAACAGCTGAATGAATTGGTTGATTTATTTTCAGATTCGACTGTTGAAATAGGAACGATTGTCAAAAAAATAGCGGTCGAGTCAGATGTTAGAAATCCCAATCGTATAAAAGTTGTTTTGGATGCCAATAACAACGGCATTTATTTCAGCCGAAGCCCTATTCCACATATCGCGAATACACCACACGAAGATTGGTTAAAAAAGACAGACTTTTTCAAACATATTGGCATTTATGCATGGCGAAAAAGTACATTAAATGAATTATTGGCTTTACCGGCGAGTGATTTAGAAAAATTAGAATCCTTAGAGCAATTGCGTTGGTTGTACAACGGGTATAAAATTCGAACGACCTTAACGACAGTAGAAACGCCTAATATCGATGCTCCAGAAGATGTTGAACGCGTTTTAGAATTATTAAAAAAAGATAATTCATAACGAATTTTATAAATTCTCGTATCCAATTAGGCGGTACATTTCGAATTAACACGAAAGCGCACATTAGATACAAAATAAAGCTATCTTTGCAAAAAATTTCAGATTATGAGTGAAAGAGGAAAAAAATCAAGCGGACCTGGTAAATCAAGTCGTGGTGGTTCAGGAAGAGGAAAAGATACAAAGAAACCTTTTGGTAGTAAAAAACCAGCAGGAAAACGTCCGTATGCCGGAGATAAATTTAAGAAGGCAAAAGGTGATCCTATGCCATCATTTAGTGATGAAGTTCGATTAAATAAATTTATTGCGAACGCTGGAATTTGTTCAAGAAGAGAAGCTGATGTTTTAATCGAATCTGGAATCGTTGAAGTTAACGGTAAAATCATCGTTGAAATGGGTTATAAAGTTAAGCCAACTGACGAGGTTAAATATGACGGTAGCATCATTCAAACGGAGAAAAAACAATATGTATTATTGAATAAACCCAAAGATTTCATCACAACGATGGATGACCCTATGGGCAGAAGAACAGTTTTACAATTGGTGAAAAATGCATGTAAAGAACGTATCTATCCGGTAGGTCGTTTAGATAGAAATACAACAGGTGTTTTATTGTTCACGAATGATGGTGATATGGCTAAAAAGCTTACGCATCCTCGTTATGAAGTTAAAAAAATATACCACGTTGAATTAGACAAACCAATGCAAGTTGCACATGTTGATGCATTATTGGCTGGTGTTGAATTAGACGATGCTGATTTTGCTAAAGCAGATAAAGTTGAGATCATAAAAGACACGAGAAGTCGCGAAGTTGGCGTTGAAATTCATTCAGGGAAAAACAGAGTTGTTCGAAGAATGTTTGAAGCAGTTGGTTATACTGTAACAAGATTGGACAGAGTAAAATTTGCTGGACTAACGAAGAAAGATTTACCACGTGGCACTTGGAGACATTTATCGTCTCAAGAAGTTGACTTCTTAAGAATGTCATAGAAACAAAATCTCTTATCGATATTATCAATAAACTGACTTAATTTTAAATTGAGTTCTTACTTTACCTTAACCACTTTAGGAGGTTAATCATTAATTCATTTAATTTTCGAAAAAATCTTTTTCAGAGGCAACTATTAGGCCTAATTCGTAGTAATAAGAGAAAGTTTTGAAATGAAAAAAACAATGCTCTATTGCTTGATCATTCTCCTCAGTGGATGCAATAAAAAGCAAGATTTATTATATGGAGACGTCAACGTCTCTGGTCAAATTACAGATATTGTTTCTGGAGATCCTATTCCAAACGCGATCGTAAAACTCTATAAGCTCAAGCAGATCCGTAATTTTATTGGTTACACTTCAATGATAGATGAAATTATCATGTTTGATACTTCTGACATCAACGGAAATTACGCCATATCAATTGCTGCTGATGGAGCAGTAGGATTTGAACTGAGTGCAGATCCACAAAGTGATTTATTCGTTAGTTCAGACTATACCGTAAACAATAGTCATCAAAGAATAACAGCCGTCGGAACTCACATATTAAATCAAGCATGCCATAGGAGTGCTTATGCGAAAATAACCTTAACAAATATTGAGCCTATCGATACACCCTACTTTATATCAGCGTCATCGGTTGTGGATGATATTGTAATCAATAATTACAGTAAAGACACTGTGATGTATCTTAAATTAGTTGGCCGTGATACCTACCCGAATAGCATTCGTTTCAATAAGAATAATAATGAGGACAATACCTATCAAAAAACCGTTGGTGCTTGGGATACTATTTCAATGCAATTTAATTATTAGTATAATGTCCTTTTTAAACAATTTACAGGATCAATAATTTCTAAAATCGTACAGCAATAATCTATTAAAACGTGTCTATTATTGAACGATATTTAATTATTTTTTCAATCAAAACTTTCTTATTATTCATAATTTAACAAGTTCTTTGCCGTTTTAAACCATTCAAACTAGCACGAACCATCCTCTTTTTTAACAACACGTAAATACTTGTAATTCAAACAGTTTAACATCTTGTTTTTCTCACTTGCTAAAAAGCAATTATTTTTTTCAGGCAACCAACCGCTAACCTTCAGAGTATTAATTAAAATACTTAATATGAAAAAAATAAATTATTTACTCATTGGGTTAGGCTTAATTACAATGGCATGTAACAAACACGAAATTGTTCCACCTCCACATCCAAATGCGGCAGCTCTTATCAATTTTTTTGATAAAAACGTTGAAGAAAAAACACAAAATTTCACAGTAAACGCAAATGCATTTATTTACATTGAAGGAGAGGGAGGTGTTACACTTATGCTCAATGCAAATAAATTGGCCCATGCAAACGGAGATCTTGTAAATGGCAACGTGGATGTTGATTTAATTGAAATTTACAAAAAATCGGACATGGTTTTATTAGATAAACCAACAATGGCTGTTAACAATTCGGGACAACATATTCCATTAATTTCAGGTGGCGAATTTTATGTTTCAGTTTCACAAGACGGTGTGGAATTGGTACTATTAGAACCAATGAAATTACGTGTTTCGAATGAATTAGACAGAGGCATGCGCAAATTCGTTAATGTATCTGAAGATGATTTATTATGGGGCATAGCTGAAGACAGTTTATTGGATGAGGAATTTGAAGACACTCTTGACGGTGAAGGTGGATATTCGGTAGGATACGACATTCTTCCAGGAGAATGGGGTTGGACAAATATCGACAAATGGTATTCTGATCCTCGCCCTAAAACAACAATATTTGCAGAAGTTCCAGAAGGATTCGACAACGAAAACACGGAAGTTTATATTTCTTATGATGGAGAAGGACCTGCTTTAGCGAATTTTGATCGTTGGGTAGACGGAAGATTTACGGAACATTACGGTCTTATTCCAATTGGTTTAGAAGTTCACTTTATTGCTGTTGCAATTATTGACGGATCGTTAAATTATGTCATCCAAGCAGCAACGATTGAAGCAGATCACGTTCAAGACATCAGTGGATTTGAACCCACAACAGAGGAGGCATTAATCGATTTAATTGACGCGCTTCCTTAAGATTTTAATACCCTAATCTCAGAATGAAAAAGACCTGTGTATCACAATGAAACACAGGTCTTTTTTGTTTTATTATGCCATCAAGACTATTAAAAAATAGACGAATAAAAGTAAATAAGCGAACCTTTTCATGTACTTTGATTTTTAATTAAGACATTTCAAATCTCATTTACCCCTATCTCTATTTATTGAATTATTAATCGAGCGGTTCTTAAAGAACTCCCTTTTTGAATCGTAATATTATAAACGCCAGCGGCAATACGGGCATCGCCAATAGGCAAAACATTTGTGTTCAAACCAGCAATAGTTGCGATTGACGTTTGGAAAACCTCTTGACCCATCACATTTGTAATTCGCACCGATGCAGACTCATTATCTACAGAATAGAAAGATAAATTCAACGCTTTATTGTCAGCAATTGGATTCGGATAAACAGACATGTTTTGTATGCTCTCATTTAAATCTCCGTTAGACAAGACACCGCTAACATTAATATCATCAATATAAAAGTTATTCATACCATCTTCAGCTACCAATTCGAATCTAAACCGAGTATTCGGTCCATCAGCTGCTCCTGGCAGTGCAATACTAAAAGTCGTCCAATCATCGGCACGATTTGGCTTAAATGATGTTCCAATATAACCTAAACATTCAACCTCATCTCCTTCTAGGTCAGTTAATCGACGCCAAGCCCCATCACAATTCGTTTGGTAAGAAATATTCAGTTCGACTTGAGGCTCGTAAACACCAGCATTTGTTGTTGCATAACTGTATTTGAAGCTAAAAAATGCATCTGAAGTCCGCTCTAAATTATAAGCAGGTGTAATAAATGCATCGACTTGCCCGCCTAAACGCTCATAATAATGTGGTTCAAGAATTGGATCTGGACTTGCTTTATAATACTGAACCCCCATACTTTTATCCCCTGAATAAGCTGCATTCTCAGTTATTGCCCAAACATTTTCATTCTCATTAGGGTTTTCTATTACCCAACTATCGTATCCTAATTCGGTTGTCTCAAAATCTTCATTAAATGGACCTTCATGTTGCCAATAATCAGGTAGAATATTCACAAAACTCTCTTTCACCAAAGTTTCTGTGCCGGCTGCATTTGTTACCGTCAATGTTACCGCATAATTCCCCACTTCCGCATAATTAACAACGGGTGACATCTCAGTTGAACTTGAAGGAATTCCGCCTGGGAACGACCATGCATAACGATCGACTTCAGCCCTTGAAGACGACGAGAAGAATTGAATATCTCCTCCTTTACAAGTCGAATTTTTATCTGAATAAAACGAAGGCAAAGGGGTACATAAAACAGGATCACGATCTATTCCTCCATTCTCCTTATTCAAATCGGTATACAAATTATTTCTAGAAGATATGACATTCTCTAAACTGGTTGTCATCACTGCTATTTGCCCTTCGGTAAACATACGAGAGCAATAAGCATACTCCATATAGTTCTGAATATTTTCTTCAATTCCAGTATTACAATTATCGGTATCTTCTAAAACACAAGATGTATGACCTGCAGTTTCAGGCGTATCTTCAACACCATCATCACCACATGATACTTCAGGACTATTTGTACTACCCCAAGTATGCGGTAAACCTAACCAGTGCCCAATTTCATGTGTTAAAGCACGAGAAGAATATTCACTTGATGTTCCAATACTCCCAATAAAGTTATGTCGAATGATTATACCGTCAGCATAAGCCAATGCACCAGATACTGCAGAAGGATAATATGCGTATCCAGCAACACCGTCTTCCATTGAATTCACTACCCAAATATTCAAATAACGACTTCGGGGCCATTGGTTTAATTTAGAATAGTTGTCCCCATTATTCGTCTCGTAGCTATAAATATGCTCTATACCATTAGTACATTCTCCATACAAATCTTTATTTGCCAATCGGAATTCGATACGAGCATCACTAGCAATAGCTTTAAACTCCTCCATTATTTCAACTGTATCAGCATTTAATTTACGGTAATCTCTATTTAGAATGGCCATTTGATCATAAACCTGTTCGTCAGAAATATTCTCGACGCCATTTTCATGAATGATATGAAAAACAACAGGAATGGTATAAACACCATCTCTATCACCACTTCTCAAACCACCAGTTTTGCTCCTTTCAAGCAATTCTTGCTGATCTTGTTCTAAACCTGGATAGGCTTCGTAAACTAATTTTAATTTTTCCGCAATTCCACACGAAAATTCTTCTTGTGCTTGCGACCATGTACTTGTAAAAATCAGCAAAAGCAAAATTTTCACGTTTATATTTATTTTCATAATTTTTGTTTATTTATTTTGTTAAGACAATGATTACTAGCTAAAATTAAGACATTAAACTCCCATAAACCGTCTGTTTTTATTCAGTTTTGGGCAATATTTTACCTATCTAAATATTTTAGTTTTTGTTTTTAGTCTCCCTCCAATTTCGACTAGAAAGCAAGCACATTGTCAGAAAGTTGATATTCAAAAAACGAATATCAAAATGTTTTTACGCTATTAAAAAGTAGCTTTCAGCGAAAGAATAAAATTCCGTCCCGCTGCAGATATTCCAGAGCTATAAGATCGATACAATTGATCAGTAATATTCTCCAATCCAGCATTTACAGTAAAATGATCTGAAATTTGGTACATCGCCTTAAAATTGACCGTATACCATTCTGGAGAATAAGGATTCCCGTTGTCATCAATTGCATAGATTTCTGGTTTTGCCTGTTCAGTGATTGGCAATTCTTCATACGAGCGTCCTCCACTATATTCAGCATAGAATTGCAAGTTCAATTTCCCTCTTTTATAAAACAATCGAGATACACCAAACATTGGTGCCGCATGTCGAGAAGGACTAACAGAACCGTCATCCAATTCTTCTTCTCCCACTTGATAATTAAATTTAGATGAGAAGCCGAATCCAGCACCGAACATGATTTCTATCCCCAACTGAATTCCATAAACATTAGCAACAGCTGCATTTTGTATCGCTTGAACTTTACTCATATCTCCGGCATAAACAATACTATCCATTCCGTTTAAAGTAAAATCACGCCGCACCAATGCATTGTCTAAATAAGTATAAAATACAGTCGCATCAACTTTTGCAAATCCACCCAATACTTTCGTAATTCCAAGATCAAAATTATAAGCATATTCGGCTTTCAAGTCAGGATTGGGTACAACAACAGCACCCGGCTCAGAATCGAATACTTTACCCATATCATCCACATTCGGAGAACGATAACCTGTCGCGGCATTCGCACTAATCACCCAACTATTATTCGGCCGATAAACTGCCCCAACACTTCCTGTCAAAGCACCTTCATTCAATTTCGCTTCGGTATAAGGAAAAGGATAGAAAGAGGTGTCGAATTGTGCATCCATTTGGAAAACATTATAACGCAACCCACCTTGAACTAAGAATTTTTCATTGATCTTATATTGATCACTGATATAAACTGCATAAGACGCCCAAGTTGCTTGAGGATATCTTGCTGGTCCAACCTGCGAAGCACCGGTTAACACATTTTCATCAATCCCAGAAGATCGAATATCGTTCTGTACAAATTCAAAACCATAAATCAGTTGATCACGTTTTCCGAATGATTTATTAAAATCAACATTGGCAGAATAGGCATCAACTTTATCCATTCGAATTTCGCGTGTTGCATCGTTAAAATCACGACTGATACGGCTCTCTTCGAAGTATTGATGCGCCAAACGAATATTCATTTGGTCATACATCACAGTTGAACCATCATGTTCAATACTAATATTGTTCATCATCCATTTTTGAGGACCATAATTCCATTCTCCATAACGCGGCAAACCATCTTTAACACGGAGATGCCTGTCATATCTCGAATAAGGAGAAGTTTCAGAATAATGGAAACCATAATTGATGTCCCAATTTTGATTCGGTTGAAACCTCACTTTTTGCATGAAATTGATTTGATCGTAACCAGAAGGACTTTGAATCCGAGGATCGTCATTATTAACAACCACATCAACATTGTCTACACGCCCCACATAATAAGGACGCAAATATTCATCTGGACCATTCGAACCCATTTTTAAATCGCCATAATCATTCGATGTAAAACTCGTTATCATCGCCCATTTTTTCCAGCCGACATTGACATCAAAATGCGCAGACAATTCGTTGCTTGCCGATGAAATTCGACTGATAGCTTTACCTGCCACATAAGGATCTCCGTCTAAGGACAAACTAGGCTTTAAAGTTTGAAAACTCATTACACCACCAATCGCATCACTTCCGTAAATCACAGAACCCGGTCCGAATAACACTTCGGTATTCTCAATGGCAAAAGGATCTAAAGAAATAACATTTTGCAAGTTCCCGCCACGAAAAATCGCTGTATTCATTCGCACACCGTCAATACTATACAATAGCCGATTGGTTGCAAAACCTCGAATCATTGGTGAACCACCTCCGTATTGACTTTTCTGAACAAAGATCTCACCCGAACCCGCTAATAAATCAGCTGCCGATTGTGGATTTTGAAGTTCGACATCAATACGAGAAATAGCCGTTACTTTAAAGGGAATATCCCTAACATTCTGCTTCCACCTTGATGAAGAAACAACAATTGCATCTGTTGAGAAGGATAAACGCAATAATTTTAAAGTATCATTCAAACCAATTAATTCTTGATAAGAAAACACTTGTTTTTCATACCCTAAATAAATCACCTCAATTCTTTCGGCACCTTTAAATGGAGTAATATCCACCATTCCTTTTGCATTCGTTGTAGCAAAGGTATTTGGCGTTTTATTCATTAATGATACTTGGTCCAATTTGTCTCCAGATTCACTGTCAACAATATTTAAGACTTGTGCATGACCAATTGCCACAGCACAACAAAGCACCATTGTACTTAGAATTTTTTTCATTTATAAAGATTAATAATTAAACTCAATTAATTTTCGCTTTTATTAGCGTGAAATTTGGTTTAACTATTATTGGGAGGAGGCGATAGCGGAGGGAAATAAATTGATTGATACAACGATATTTTTTTGAATGCTTCCAATCGATCGTGGAAAACATTGAGATTAAAAGACAACTCGTCTAATTGATTAAGGAATAAGAAAGGTAATTTAACATTGAGTCTTGGCCTATTCTCAGGACCTTCATCATCTGTATCTAAACCCAAAACATAGCGTTTCATCTTTTCCATTCGACGCAATAACTTGGTCTCTTTATCATCCAAAAAGCAAATTAATTCAACCGAATCTGCCGTCTCATGTCGTTCGACAATATCGTACATAGCATCGTTATATTCGAATTCTCGAGAATGGATCCATCTAAATTTTGTATCAATTTCTGCTTTTGAAACGTGAAAGGTCAATAAATCATCAGGAACAAAACCCGTTTCTATATTTTTAACCACTTCTTGTTGAATCAACTGTTTTTCAAACTGATAAAACAATCCTATACCAATGCATAATAATAAGAAGACACCCAAAAATATGGTGACGGCCTCTTGCTGATATGCCCGTATTTTCTTCAAACAAATAGATTTTTTTCTCTACCAAAAGTACGCATTTTATTATATAAACAGGAGGATTCAGATAAATTCCAATACATCAATTAAAGTGAAATTATACTTGTCTAAAAACCCAAATCATAAATTCGAATATCCAAATCACAAAAACCATAACACACGCATTAAAAACAACTATCAATTACAACATATTCAGTAACCAAAAAGTCAATGCTCCAGATAGGTATCCAATCAATGCTAAGAGTGAAATGTTTTTAAGATACCAGACAAAATCAATTTTTAAGATACCCATTATTGCAACACCTGCAGCCGAACCAATAATCAAGACTGATCCTCCTGTTCCCGCACAATACGCCAATAACTCCCAGAAAATATGATCGGTTGGGTAAACACTTAAATCGTACATACCAATAGCTCCTGCTACAAGTGGAACATTATCTACAATTGCAGAAAGCAACCCTATCATTAAGTTAATGATCCAAATATTGCCAATTTTATCTTCCAACAAGGTCGCTAAATCTGTCATATGACCAGCAGTTTGTAATGCTGCAACCGCCAATAAAATTCCTAGGAAGAATAAAATACTAGCTGTATCTAATTTCTGTAAAATCTTTACAATTGAAAAGGCTTTTTTCGTTTCTGACTCTTTTCTTTTGTGCATTATCTCAGTTACAATCCACAAAACACTTAAACCCAATAATACACCCATAAATGGTGGCAAATGAGTAAGCGTTTTAAAAACAGGAACAAACATTAATGCGGCCACACCAACATATAAAGCAATTTTACTTTCTCTCAATGGAATCTCAAATTTATTATTTGATGAATTGACCTGAACAGGTTGTAAATTCCCTTTTAATCGAGAAGCAACAAATAACAAAGGTACGAGCAAACAAACTAAACTTGGAAGAATAATTTCAACAACAATATTTGCAGCAGTTACTTGTCCTCCAATCCACAACATAATCGTTGTTACATCACCAATTGGCGACCATGCACCACCAGCATTGGCAGCAATAATTGCCATACCTGCAAATAACCACAATTCTTTTTTATCACTGATTAATTTTCGCAATAAGGTAGCCATTATTATGGATGTAGTTAAGTTGTCTAAAGCGGCACTCATCACAAATGTAATTAAGGATAAAATGATCAATAAACGCCCTTTATTTAAGGTTGTAATCTTATTCGTTATCAGTGTAAAGCCACCATGTGTATCGATGATTTCGACAATAGTCATCGCACCCATTAAAAAGAATAAAATACCTGCAATTTCACCTAAATGATGCATTAAACTCTCATCAATATAATGCGCACTATTTTCAATATTACCCAATAAAGCATCTTGCCCTACGACCAATAACACCCAGACAACAACAGCAGTTAGTAAAGCTGAAGCCGCTTTATCAATTTTTAATGGATGCTCTAAAGCAATTGCAGCATACCCCGCTATAAATGCCAACGTCATTAATATATACATAATTGAACTTTTAAATTTTGGTTGAATTAACCTGCTTCACTCCTTTATTTGGTGAAGCTCTATTTGTTTTTAAGAAAATCTTTCTGGCTGATCGGAACTAAACCGATCAATAATTTTCACTAACGAATAGTGAAATAACAAATAGTTTATAGATGGATTCTGAGCGAACAGAGTTTCAAATAAGTCGGCACTTTCGCTGATCTACCAGTTTGATTCGATAGTATAGAAGCAATGTACTCTACAGATGTGTGATTGAATTGAAAAGATATGAATCCTAATCCAAAATCAATCGATGTAACTTCTGAATCGTCTTTTTCTTCAATTTCTAACAATTCCACTTGTAAAAACGGACCTTGATTAGCGTGAGAAGGGGTTTTAAGCTCAGTTTTTTGAGAAGAATGATTGGTATTATCAACAAGACCATACGCCTGATTGACAGTTGTACCCAATAATAACACAACCATTACAAGAATTGTTAATGGCAGTTTTATTAAGTTCAATTTATAATCAGTGATCATAATATCAATTCAATTTTACAAATTTAAATATAGTTGAATAGCTCAATAGTATTTAACTTTTCATTAACTTTTATTTTTTGTGTAATTCGCAGATTCATCAACCGCGTTCTTAAAATGAATAAACAATACAAGAAGAAAGAATGTATATTTGATTAAAAAGATTTTAATGCTGATCGATTTATATACCAATATACTCTATTCAGATCCGTTTAGCCTTGTATTGGTTAAGTTGATACTTGCATTTAGCTTATTGTATTTATCAATGGCATCAAGCTTCTATTTTTTTGGAAAATTAGGACATCAAAAAGGATGGACAAAACCAGTGAGTACCCTTCCCCTATTCAAACATCAAATTAGAACGGAAATCACTTACAGTTTTGTATCGATTGTAATTTTTGCATGCTACGGCGTTCTTACAATTTGGCTTTACCGCCAAAATCTACTAGAAATTTCATTCGATAATAATTGGTTAATTCTAGTCGACTTATTCATTTTTGCGATTTGGAATGAGGTTCATTTTTTTGCAGTCCATCGCCTTATGCACACAAAATTATTGTTGCCTTTTCACCGAATTCACCATAAATCTGTTGTTGTCACCCCTTTTTCAACTTTTAGTTTTCATCCGGTCGAATCATTTTTAATGGGTTCTGTTATGATCATTCCGATGTTATTTTTCCCCTTCGAGATTTATGCCTTGATTTTATTGCCTATTTATTCCTTATTCTTTAATACACTTGGTCATTCCAATATCGCCTTTATCAATCAAAAAAATCTCATTAGCACGCAACACAATACACATCATACGAAATTCAATTTCAACTTTGGTTTTATAAGTCACCAACTTGAAAAAATTTTTAAACGCAATCCTAAATAACGCGAAGAACAAGTGTGTAAATTATATACACAATTGTTGCGCTTTTACCCAACTTTGACTCATTCCATCTAACATCTATAAGTTAGATATTAGATATAAATTTCTTATACCATCATCAATCCATCCCTAACTCCTAGATAACAGTTTATTAGAGCTTTACGCGCTTAGCTTTTGTTAAAATCATATTTCAAATGTGAATAAATGCACATTGTTTGCAGGATACAAGTTCAAATAAGAAGAACTATGAAGGTATTAGTAATTGGTGGAGGTAATATGGGATTAACCTATTCAGAAGGAATGTCGCAATCTCCATTATTGAACAAAAAAAAATTAATGATTCATGACAAAAGTGAAGCAACAATTCTCAGTTTAAAAGAAAACCCATTATTCGATGTCTATGAGAATTTAGCAGATTGTTTACCAACTGCCGACATCATTTTTCTTGCGGTAAAACCATATCACTGTGAGGAATTAATGAAAGAAATGAAACCACAAGTCAACCAAGACCAACTGATTGTTTCGTTGATGGCGGGAGTGACAATTCCGTATATGCAAGAATTGCTTGGCATTCATAAAATCATACGAACGATGCCAAATCTACCAGCGAAAGTAGGCAAAGGGGTAACATCTTTTACCGAATCAAAAGCGGTATCACGGGTAGAGATGTTGATGGTTCGAAATTTACTTGACACAACAGGAGTTTCAATTCATGTGATAGATGAAAGCTTCATTGATAAGTCGACTGGTATTTCGGGAAGTGGACCAGCTTATGTGTTTTACTTTATGCAATCAATGATGGAAGCGGCGAAGAAGATGGGCTTTTCAACAAATGATGGAAAATTATTGGTCAGCACCACATTCGAAGGAGCGATTGAGTTGTTTAATCAATCAGATTTAACACCGTCAACTTGGATGGACAAAGTCGCTTCAAAAGGAGGTACCACCAGAGCAGCGCTTGATTCGATGGATAAAAACAATGTCGAAGATTTAATAAAACAGGCAGCTTTTGCAGCTTTTGATCGTGCAGTTGAATTGGGGAAAGAGCACGCCTGACAATTGCGAGAAGGAAACGTTTAAACGCATTCATTCCCATCAATTCATCTTAAAAAGCATCAATATGACGAATCAAAACATAGATAAAATTGTTCATCAGGTTACATCAATGTACGATCAAGATATTATCGCAAAGCTTATTGATAGAAGTACCCCGGCCTATGTGTTTTATTTCATGCAGTCGATGATGCAAACAGGAAAAGAAATGGGATTCTCAACGAATGAATCAAAATTACTAGCGAACAAAACTTATGCGCATGCAGTCGAGTTATTTAGCCAGTCCAAATTAACACCTAAAATAGGGTTAAAGAAGTTACCATCAAAAGAATCAACCACAATGAATACAATTGATTCGATGGACGAGAAAAATATTGAAAAACTAATAAAAGTGGCTGCATTTAAAGCATTCAATAGGACTGTTGATTATGCAAAAAAACAAGCCAAATAAACCAAATATGCACAAAAAAAGAGTCGTCATTAAAGTTGGAACGAACGTAATGATAAATAAAGACAAAAGAATTGTTCAACCCATATTAAAAAACCTTGTCGATCAGATTGCAGCGCTGTACGAACAGGATATAATTGCTGTACTTGTTTCATCCGGTTCTGCAAATGCAGGAAAAGAAATTTTAGGCAAAAGTAAAATCAAAGACAAGTCTATTCGAAGACAAGTCTATTCGAGTATCGGGCAACCACGTATGATGCGCTATTATTACAGCTTATTCCACGATTATGGTATGCGTTGCGCCCAAGTTTTGGCAACAAAAAGAGACTTTAATCCTGGTGAGCACAGAGAGAATATGATTAATTGCTACGAGGGACTTTTAAGTGAAGGTGTCATTCCAATTGCCAATGAAGATGATGCTGTTTCAGTGACCCGATCAATGTTTTCTGACAATGACGAGTTAGCTAGTTTAATTGCTGAATTAATTGATGCTGATATGCTGATTATATTAACGGATATTGACGGCTTTTATACTGGCCATCCTGACAGCGAGGACTCTGAATTAATTCCAGAAATATCAGTCAATGAAAATGTTGAAAAATACATTGAAGAAAAGGATAAAGGTGAAACATCCGGAAGAGGAGGAATGGGCTCTAAATTAAAAATTGCAAAAGGAGCAGCAGCCATGAATATAGAAACATTTATCGCCAATGGTAAAAGGCCAAATGTGATCCTCGACATTGTAGCAGGGAAAGAGATAGGGACTAAAATTGTAGGATAAAAACTAAAAAGAATTATGAAATTATTGACAAAAGATATAAAAAACAAAGTGCTTGAAAGTATGATGCAAATCATAGACAGAGAGCGAAATTCAATTATAAAAGAGAACAAAAAAGACTTAAATAATTTCGATCCAACAGATCGAGCGATGTACGATCGACTGATTGTTGATGATGCTAAAGTTGACAGCATGATTCAATCGATTAGAGAAGTATTAGGTCAACCTGATCCAGTAAGCCAAGTGATCTCCACTGAGAACTTAGAAAACGGATTAAAAATCATCAATAAAACAGCACCATTTGGAACGATTATGATCATTTACGAATCGCGTCCAGATGTGACGATTGAAGCCGCAATGTTAGCCTTTAAAGCCAACAATAAAATTCTTCTTAAAGGTGGAAAGGAAGCTGTTTTTAGCAATAAAAAATTAGTTTCTTGTTGGCACGAAGCCTTAAAATCGAATCAACTCGAACCGACAGATTGGATTGAAATGTTAGAATTAAACAGAGAAGAGACGCAAGCTTTTCTGAAGAATCCCACCCAGCAACTCGACTTGATTGTGCCAAGAGGTGGCGAAAAATTAATCGCGTTTGTTAAAGAACATGCAAAATGCGCTGTTTTAATTAGCGGACGAGGGAATAACTTTGTTTACGTAAATGATGAGGCCGATTGGGAAAAAACCAAAAAGGTAATTTTGAATGCTAAAACGCAAAAAATATCCGCTTGTAATGCACTTGACAAAGTTTTAATTGACGAAAAACTAGCTGATTTTGACAAGAAGGTTGTTGAATTGAAAAATATCCTTACAAAAGCAGAGGTTCAAATTCTTGGTGATCAAAAAATTGCTTCCCTTCTAGAAACTGAGCAAATAAAAGATGAGTCTATTTGGCATAAAGAATTCCTCGCCCTTAAAGTGGTCATTGGATCTGTTCCGAACAAAGAGACAGCCATCGAAAAAATCAACCAATATTCTGGCGGACACTCTGCCTGCATTATGACTGAAAACGCGGAAACAGCCATGGAATTCATGGAGCAAGTAGACAGTGCAGCAGTTTATCAAAATGCATCAACCCGTTTTACAGATGGCGGACAAATGGGAGTTGGCGCAGAACTTGCAATTAGCACTGATAAATTACACCATCGTGGACCATTAGGATTAAAACAATTGGTCACCAATAAATATTATGTTTTTGGCAATGGACAGATTCGCTAAACCATAAATTCACGCTTCATAATTGCTGAATTCGCAAATGAAAATCAAACCATGCGTTATACAGTAAATTAAAACTAGATTATCTCCTTATCTTTGAGTGAAACAACTTGAATGCAGGAGACTTTATATTTATACCAATCTACTTAGCCGCTTCCTTTTGGGAGTCACTAAATAGGTTGGTATTTTTATTTATTACGATATATTTACGATCCTCCATTTTCGCAGATTTATTCTAACGGAATAAATAGCTCAACGATAGAAAAATGATGAAAAAAGATATATACATTAACTCAATTGGCGCTTTTCTACCTGGAAATCCTATTTCTAATCATGAAATTGAAGATTATTTAGGTCGAATTCATGGCAAGGATTCAAGACTTAAAAATCGAATCCTTAAAAATAACGGCATTCAATCGAGGTATTATGCGATTGATAAAAACCAAAATTCATTACTTTCCAATGCAGCGATGGCAAGCAGTGCTATTGCAGACAGCTTAGCTAAAATAGGTAAAACAACAAGTGATATTGATTTTCTTTCAGCGGCATCAACGCAAGGCGATCTACCCGTTCCAGGATTCGCGAATATGGTGCATGCCGAATTAAAATGTCAACCTATTGAAGTGGCGAGTTATAATGGTGTTTGTATAAGTGGAATGCAAGCCTTAAAAGGTGCTTATTTACAAGTAAAAAGTGGGGAGAAAAATCTCGCTATTTCTTGCGCAAGTGAATTCCCTTCAAGATTATTTAAAGCTTCACGATTCGAAAAGCAAAACCAAGAACAATTAAGTTTTGATACCGAATTCTTGCGTTTTATGTTATCAGATGGCGCTGGTGCCATGACGATTTCTGATGCGCCAAATTTGAAAGGACTCTCGCTAAAAATTGAATGGATTTCGGTGAATTCGTACAGTGGTAATCATGAACTTTGTATGTATGCTGGCAAGAATCCCGACGACGAACGTTCGTGGTTGGATTATCCTGATTTTGAAACGGCCGCGGCCGAAGGCGCAATCAATTTAAAACAAGATGTTAGATTATTGGATGAAATGGTCAAATTGGGCGTAGATCGATTCTTTGAATTAATAGATCAAGGAAAGATTAATCCTAAAAATATAGATTGGCTCGTTTGTCATTATTCGTCCGAATTCTTTAAAGGGCAAATCAAGGAATTATTAACCAAAGGTGGATTGGAAATTGAGGAAGAAAAATGGTTCTCCAATTTAACCACAAAAGGAAATACTGGTGCGGCATCAATTTACATTATGCTGCAAGAGATTTTGTACAGCGGCAAATTGAAAGCGGGTGACCAAATACTTTGTATGGTTCCTGAAAGCGGTCGATTTTCAACCTCATTTATGTCATTAACAGTCGTTGGTGAAAATGAAGGTATAAAAGAGAAATTTGAAATCCGCGAACCTGCATCACCTGAAATTAATATTGATAAAACAGATTATTCAGAATTCTTAGTTCGACAATTGACAAGAGTTTGGATAGATTTCGAAAATCAATTGAACCAAGTGCCAATTGTCCGTAAAATTTATGACGGTGATTTAACCAAGGCAGATTATTTGCTACTGCTCGAAGACCTTCGTCAGCAAGTGATTGATGGTTCGCAGTGGATTGCTCGAGCAGGATCGAATATTGCAATAGAAATTTTTGAATTGCGTTCGGCATTCCTGAAACATGCCGGAACAGAACATAAGGATTATCAGATTTTAGAGAAGAATTATGCCAATATGGGAGGTGACCTTGAAAAGTTACGTTCTGGAACTAAAAATATAGGATCAGAAGCTTTGTCTGCATGGATGTTTAATCAAGCAAGCAAACCAAATCCTGTAGATTTATTAGGCGCCATGTTTATCATAGAAGGTCTAGGCAATAGAATGGCTGGTTATTGGGGAGAATTGATTCAAAAACAATTAAAACTAGACAATAATCAAGTGGATTTTTTCTTATATCATGGGGTTGCCGATGTCGATCATTTTAAAGGATTAGAAGATGCATTAAATCATCCTGAAATGAATATGGAAATTGCTAAACGAATTGTTAAAACCGCCAAAGTAACGGCTCGTTTATATGCGATGCAATTATTATCACTGGGAGATTATTAATGGAGTTTAAATTGGCCATATTTTGTTTCCTGCTCTACATTCTAGGTGGAATGGGTGCTTCTATGGGCTATCATCGTTTATTGTGCCATCAATCAGCCCAAGTTCCGAAATGGTTTTTATACCTTTTAACCCTGATTGGTCTGCCGCTTGGCACACCTGTTCAATGGGTCGGCAATCATCGTGCTCATCACAATGCTGCGGATACAATTGACGATCCGCACTCCCCAATTATTAGTGGATTCTGGTATGCACATTGTGGTTGGTACATTGGTCAAACCAATCCATTTATTTGTCTATTATATGCTTTAGGCGGACCTTTTCGTATGTTTTTCGATTCTTTTTGGCGACCGCGAACCAATCAGCAGTATGTACATTTAGCGAAAGACATTGATGCAGATCCTTTTCTTCATGCTATCAGTCGACCGATAATCTATACCTCTTTACTTTTAATCTATTTAGGTTCCCTCCTTTTTATAACCTACTATTGGTTTCAGATTCCAGGACTGATTGCTTTATGGATATGTTTGGTGATTATTTATAATTTAGGCGATAGCGTTGATTCGTTTGGACATTTATTCGGTGAAAAAAAAGGAAAATCGGGTGCAAGGAATAACCGTATTTTAGGACTTTTATCATTTGGGGATGGTTGGCATGCGAACCATCATTTGAATCCAAAAAAAGCAAAGCATGGACAAGCAAAACAATTCGACCTTACCTATCAATTTTTAAGAATCTTAAAAGGATTGGGAATCGTTAAAAAAATATATTAAGATGAAGCATAATAGAAATGATGTATTTGATCCGGTAAATCACGACTTGAGAGATCCAAACCCATGGTTAGCAATGTATCTTGATTCCAGTATTCCAATGAATGCAGGATCCAAAAAGGCATTGGTATTGGACAATGATTCGCGTTCGCGAAAATATTTAATGCCCATGATATTGGTATGGTCTAAGATTACCATGTTCTTTTTTCATATTTTCAAATACTTTTTACCCAACCTGGTCAACTCATCTAAAATTCTGCACCGCATGTTGTCTTGGGGATTGAGAAGATGGGTAAGTCCTGAAGCGAATTTATTAATCTTCCGTCATTTTCATTGTGGCAGTGAGATTGTGGAGTTCATTTCTAAAAATATTGATGGCATTGAAACAAGACCAACACCTTTAAAACCATACGATTTTGAAGACGTTAAAGATGATCTTTTCCTCAATCATGATTTGAATTTATACAATTTCATTATCAATTTGAATAGAGAAATGACTGAGAAAAACATTCAAATTTTAGAGAAAGACGAATTGGATTTGAGTATGATTACGGAAGACAAATTCAATATGATTGATTTTCCTCGAAAATGGACAAATATCCTCGATTTACGGTCTGCAATTGAAGTTTTTACGCCATTTTATCAATTATTCTTAACAAAAAACGATTTTTATCGCGCAAGTAATTCATTGCAATTAGACGAAACAATTGGCATTTATTCGGCTAAAATTTTAGGCAGTCCAGCTCATTTAGGTTTGTTAAACAATAAGCACCCTTTGGTTCCTAGTTCTACTTATGGCGCGTCATACAGATTAGTACTACATGGTTTGGCCAGTGAAAATTTACACGAAATATTGGTTCAGATCAAACAAAAAGGCGGTAAAGACGGGGTAATCGTCACGAAGTAAACAGGTTAAAATCTTCCTTAAAAAATTAGGTAAACAGATGTCTATCTATAAATCACTGTATCATTTGTAAACCTTTCAATACAATGCTATTTTTGATTGTGTAAAAGTTTAAAAAATATTATCTTTGGGAAAGAAAATTCTCAAAATTATGAAACATTTATTTACTGTATTTGCAGCATCTCTATTTTTAGTAGCATGCAATGCACCAGAAAAGACTGAAGAAGTCACTACAGATGCTACTGAAGAAACTGCAACTGAAACTACGAAAACCAAAGAAGAGGCTCCTCGTAAATCACCTAACCAACAAGCTACAGGAACTATTGATGGCGTAAATATTACGATTGATTATTGTTCGCCATATGTAAAAAGCAGAACAATTTGGGGTGACTTAGTACCTTTCAATAAAATTTGGAGAGCTGGAGCAAATGAAACAACTGCTATCACAATTGATAAAACAGCATTAATAAATGGTGATACAATTCAACCAGGAACATATGGTTTCTTCATGATTCCAGAAGAAGATAAACCTTGGACAATAGTACTAAACGAAGAGTGGAATAAAAAGACACATGGTATTTGGGGCACTTACAACTACAAAGAAGATAAAGACGTTACAAGATCTGAAGTTACGCCAGAATGGACAAATGATGTAGTTGAGTCATTAGATTATTCAGTAAATGAAAATGGATTTACACTTGTTTGGGAAAAAGCAAAAGTAAACATCCCAGTTACAGCATTATAGTATATACAATCGATAAAATTAGACCAATTCATTGGTCAAGCATTAAGAATAGCCTATCTTTGAAAGAAGATCAGGCTATTCTTTTTTAAAACAAATTCATTATGCAACGTATACTATTCCTATTGATTTTCGCAGCAGGTACAGCTACAATATTTTATAGCTGTAAGAAAGAAAGTAAAACTGCCTATTTAAAGGTAAATATGCGCGATCAACCAATCGATTTTGACTCTGTTAATGTTGAACTACTTCAAGTTTCTGTTCATTATAGTGAAAGTGATGAAGTTGAAAGTGGGTGGATGGATTTAGAAACAAATGTTGGCATGTATAATCTATTGGATTTGCAAAATGGGGTAACTGCAGCAATTACTTCTGGCGGAATTATTCCTGTTGGTAAAATAAGCCAAATGAGATTATTGTTAGGCGATGTCAATTACGTTGTAGTAGATGGTGAGCTTTCAGTTTTAGATTTGTCAAGCCAAGACAAAACAGGTCTAAAAATTAATATCAATACAACCATAAATCCTGCAGATTCAATTGAAATTCTACTTGATTTTGATGTAGAAAAATCAATCATCCTAAAAGGATCTGGCGAATACCAATTAAAGCCTGTTGTGCAACTTGACGAATTGGTTCGATTCTAAAAGTGAATATTTAGACCAACATTACCACCTACCCATAACGCTGTCTTGCCATCATTATTCCACCAATTCTCTTCGTAAAAAGTATATGGAGGTTCGATATTACTCTGTCCATCATTTAAAAATTCAGACACAAATACATTCAATGAAGGACCGATAAATACATCCAATAAATCATTGATCTGATAACGGATTGAGAAATCTCCCTTCCCAAGTATATTCAATCGAGGAATATCATTTGGCTTCACGATATGATTCGCCGATAAATCAATTGAGACACTTACTTTTTCGGTAATCGGTAAAATAGAACCAAAACCATGACCATAAGAGAAATAATCCTGATTCCCCACACGGCTATACCCTACTTTATAAATTGAATACAATTTTTCAACACCTAGTTTAAAACTCAAATTAGCTTGAATCATTTCTCCACCTGCAACCTCAATGGCATGATATCCATCCTTCACATAAGAGAACAATCCAAATGGGACGCCTTGCTCGAACGAATCTGAAATATTGATTAATCCCAATTGAAAACCTTTAACATTCGCCGCACGATTCACCAAACCTATTTGTGCTCCTGTTAAATCACCAATTGTTACATTAGAGACACCGCTTAATTGCAATCCCAATAAGGATCCATTATTTGTATTCGAAATTCCAGCGACCTGAGCGCCAACAACATCTCCATTCGCAGTATTTGCAATGCCCGCAAATTGAGCACCTAATAGGCTTCCATTAACGGTATTATTGATCCCGGCAACACTTAACCCTAAAACCGACGCCCCATTAATATTTGAGATTCCAGCAACTGCAATTCCCTGCATGCTATCCTGCATTACATTGGCTATTCCACCGATTATAATTCCGTCCGTTTTTTTCTTATTCACATTGGCTATTCCAGCAATTTGAACTGCTAAAACATCACCTGTATTTATATTAGCAATACTGCCCAATTCGAATCCTTGCACACCTCCATTTATACCGTAAATACAATTGAATGAAAAGTTATTCGCAATTTTTGGAGAATGAATTCCATTGCTCGCGAGTGGATAGAAAAAAGTAAATTGTACGGGACTAACCTTACTCGAATCTTGTGCAAAATTACTGTTCGCAAAAAGGATGATTATAAGACTTAAAAATAGCTTTTTCATTAATTTAAAATTTGATTGTGTAAATAACATTTGGTAAGAGCGACAATTGATAATAATTGTCTAATTTTTGTGTTCGTTCATTGTAAAACTGTGATGTAACAGCCTGATGATTGGTTACATTTTGGATATCGATTTTAAAGGAATGGCTCGCACGTTTTTTATCAATTCGGTAAGTCAAACCAAGATTCATAATGAATACATTTTCACCCTTAGCACTGTAGCGTTGATTTTCTTGTTCAATCTCATAACCTGCATCAATCGAAGCTGCCAAATCAATAGGAATATATCTATTCCCTCCCAATAAACTAACTTTTGTATTCAGACCAATCGTTTGATTTTTCTTAGCGCCGATAATAAATTCTTTTCCGACAACAAGATTCCCCGCAAAATTCGCATCATATCTTGAGTCGTGATAAACGCCATCCAAAGCAGCATATTCTGCTTTATAAATGGAACCTGTCACCAGGTAATAAAAATTATTATTGAAGTATCTTTCTAAGGTCAATTCAAATCCATAATTCCTTCCTTTACCTTCGTTGACTAAAGCAATACTTGGTATTCCTCCATTGCTATTAATTAATGACAATTGGCTTGACGAATCATTTACAACAGGAATATTGTACAAGTATTGATAATACCCTTCAACCTTTATTCTTAAATGTTCAGTTAGTTGAAATCCGTACCCAACCACAAAGTGGCTACTTTTAGAAAAATCAAGGTTCTTATTCGGTGTATAATACGACCCATCTTCTTGCAATTCATTGTACATATAGGTTGAAAGACTCTCTAATCGACTATGCAAACCAAAGCCTGCACTCAAATCATGACGTGGACGGAATTTCCAATTCAAACCAACACGCGGTTCAACTGTAAAGTTATTGTTCAGCGCTAATTGTGTATAATGAACACCAGAAACCAAGGTAAAATCGTTACTGATTCTATATTTCCAATTCGCAAATGCTTGATACATACCTGAATTCCCATTCGCTTTTAAAAGGTTTTCCAAAACACCTGTATTTTCTTCATCCAAATCAAAAGCAAAATCATAATCCAAAAAGGTATAAGTACCACCCAATTGGAATAAATTCTTTTGATTTGCTTTATAATTTAATACCGTTTGCCCTTTTAGTGTATTATTTCGAAAACCATCTGATGCTATATGATATAATGCACTGTCTTTGTTTAATTCGTATACTTCAACACCACTATAGCTAGATGTTGCGGCTACGTATGACTTAACATATAATTTTGGATTAATTATATAAGTATTCTTTAAACCTACTACTCCAATACTCGCTCTAAAATCATATTCCCCATATACCTTCTCTGTTACTTCATCGATGTCTTTTTGAAGGATATTACTTTTACCTAACAATCCTATTACGGAGAAGGTACCGAATTTTTCAGTAGGCAAATAAAATTTAAATGATGCATCTTGATAAATAGGAATTCCACCAAAATCCACAAATTCAAGCTTATCAATTAAGGCAATGGTAGAATAGCGGTAATTGATTAAATACGAACCGCGGTAACCTTTTTTAAAAGGCCCTTCAAGTGTACCATCAATACCTAAAGCGCCTAACGAAAATGAGTACTCCCTTTTATTGGCATTACCTTGCCGATAATTCACGTCAAAAACACCAGATAATGCATTCCCGTAATCTGCAGGAAAAGCTGCTGAAAAGAAATCAGAATTAGCCAACATTGCACCATTTAAAGCACTAATTGGTCCACCCGTTGTTCCTTCTCCCGCAAAGTGATTGGGATTTGGAATGTCAATCCCTTCTAATCTCCACAAAATTCCGCGCGGTGAATTTCCTCGAACAACAATATCATTATCACCCTCAGCATTACCAACAACACCTGCGAATGAGGATGCCATTCGTGCAGGATCATTAAACGTACCAGCGTATCGATTGGTCTCTTCTACAGTAAAGGTTTTAGTACTTACAGTCGCCATTTTATTGATAGATTCAGACTTATCTCGTGTAGCGCTAACTTCTACCCCTTTTAGTAATTCAACATCAGGCACCATCTCCATATTAAGCATCTTCTCCTTACCCGACTCTATTAGCAAATTTGCCAAATCCAACTCGCGGTATCCAATACTTGTAATTTTGATATGAACCCTGCCTACAGGAATAGATTCAATGAGAAAATCTCCATTAAAATCAGACTTTGTCCCGACTAAAGGATCCGTATCCATCAAGATGATACGCGCCCCAATAATTGGCATTTTAGTATCAGCGTCGACTAAAGTTCCCCGGACATTTTGCGTAAGTGTCTGTCCCCAAAGTAAAGGACTTATAAACAAAAATAAAGTTAAAATCTTATAGTTTTTCATTTCAGTAGTTTCAGTTATATCTTTAAGACAACTGAATGAAATTTTACCCCTATTAAGATTTCAATATTTTAATTTTTTGGAATTTTTATTCTCCGCAGATTTTAGAATCTAAAGCCAACTTGACCACCAATCCACACCAAGAATTCGCCATTCGCGTCTTGTTCAGAAAGCAGTGTGTTATTGGTTATTTTCGCATTATAATTTCCAGCCTCATCGGTAAAATTAGAATACATAAAATTAAAAGTTGGTCCAGCAAAAATGGTGACCCAATTCGCAATTCTAAAATCTAATGTTGGAGATAAACTAGCCAATTGACCGACCTCTAACGTATTTAAATTCTCCTTAAATACAAGCTCACTTGTTAAATCACAAGAGACCGTAAACCGATCTGACAATTCGAAATAAGTTCCAAAACCAAATCCTACTGCATAAATTGGTTGTGTGGCAAAACGCACACCGAAACTATAGACATTGTACAAGCGTTGCGTTCCTGTTTTGAATTTCAACTTAGCCTGAGTGGCATCGTTTGTTAATAATTCAGTTTTGTGATAACCATCCTTAACATAATTGAACAGTCCAATAGCAGCACCATCTCCTGAATAACTTTGATTAATTAAACCTATTTGTACTCCATTATTAATTCGAGCAAAATTATAGATTCCTGTCAACTGTAATTTTTTATTGTCGTCTGCGATATTGCCAATTCCGCTTATCTGCAAGTCATTCGGTCCGCAATAAGAAAAATTAATAATACCCGATAATTGAGCACCAATAAGTGTATCGAAGGACGAATTTGCAATTCCAGCCAATTGTATCCCTTCTGAATTTCCGATGCACATATTATTTATTCCTGCAATCTGAGCCCCCTCAAATCCATCCTTTGTTAAATTACTAATTCCCGATATTTGCGCACCCCAAAAACTACCATCCACTACTCCAAAAACGCCTGAAATTTGAACCCCAGTTAAATTCTTCCTGATATGAGAATATACACCTGAGACCTGAGCCCCTTTTACATTCCTTAAAACTAAATTATAGACACCTGCAAATTGAGCACCTTCAACATTTCTTCCAACAATATTTGACAAACCTGCAACCTGAAATCCATAGACATCATTCCTTACTAAATTTAATAAGCCTCCAACCTCAGCGCCATAAACCCCATTCGAAAATCCGGAAAGAATATTTAAAGAAAAATTATTAACAAATAAGCTATTGGTAGACAAATTCGATCCTATTCCTAAAGATGGAACAAGCGAAACTTGCGCAATTCGTGTTTCTTCTATTTCTCCCAAATTAATTCCATGCAAATAAGCTTCCTCAGAGATCATTCGACCAGACAACGCTCGCTCTTCAAGAGGTGATTTTAATTTTGATATTTCTTGAGGTGATATCTTAACTACTGGTTTTAAGATTGGGTTTAATTCGACATTGTTATGTGAGACATTTTGGGTTCCTGTGCTCACAACGATAACCTCAACTTCGTAACCTTCTTTACGAATATAAAGACTTCTAATCAACTCCAATTTATTAATTTCAAGCGAATAATACCCGTTTTGGTTCGACAATGTTGCATTTCTCGCGTCGATATCATAGATACTTACACTACCAACAGGAAGACCGGTACGCTTATCTGTAATTCGCCCTTTAAAAACCACAATTTCATCCTCTCTTTTTCTTTGTTTTAAGGCTTTCGAATCTTCATTCGCCAACAAAACAATATGCCCGCCAACCTCTTTAAATCGAATATCTTGAGAGAAAATACGTTTTAACCCCATTTTAATCGGTTGATTATCGAGCGTCAAATTAATCACACGATCTTCATCTATCAACAACGGATTATAAGAGAAACGAACATCCCCTTTTTGTTCTATTATCCGTAAAATTGATTTGACAGAAACCTGTTCGGCATGAATAGAAATTTGCCTATCCAACAAATTTTCAGCTGAATAGGCAATAAGATTGAGGGAAATCCCAATTAAAAATAAAACTAATTTATTATTCACATTTTAGTATATAAACTGTTTTTCCTTTATTCTTTTGAATCTCTAAATCGAGATCATGAATACTTGCAATCACTTCCAAAAAAGAAGAAAGCTCGTTCTTTTTCAAGGTACTAACAACTAGCTTATCCTTTTTGGCTTCGCAATTTAATCGAACCGTTTCTGGATAAAGTTCATTCAAAATATCTACAACCTGATACAATTCAAAATGCTCAAAACGCATTTCATTTTCCATCCAAAAAGTCTCAATACCAACGGTTGAATTTACCGTCACTTTTCGTAAACTTTTTGAATGTTTATTATACCTTCCTTTTTCACCTGGCAACAGAATTAAATTTGAAGATGCAGAACCAAACTCGACTTTTCCTGTCGCAACAAAAACATCAATTATTGAATCACTTTCATTCGACTTAATATTGAATGATGTGCCAAGAACTTTAACCTGCAATGCATTATCTAAACTTACAATAAATGGTTTTTCTTTATTCTTCTCAACTTTGAAAAATGCCTCACCTTTTAAAGTTACCTTTCTATCTTTTTCATTATAATCATTCGCATAATTAATTTTAGAATCTGCATTTAGAATCACAGTTGAATTATCTGCTAATTTATTTTCTAAACCTGCATTCTCTGCATTTACATAAATTTCATTTGGTGATGTTTTTTCGAAATTCAAAACCCCAATCACACCGATTAATAAAACAGCTACTGCCGCTATCGAAAGCCAAATGTTGCGTTTACTTTTGGAAGGATTTAAAGGTAATACTTTAGGTTCTGTATCAATCTTATCGAAAACCTTTTTCCAAGCGGCATCCGTGTCAATTGCTTCTCCCGTTTCACGACCAGAAACATCCAATACGCTCCACGTCTTAACAATAGATTCATATTGCGCTTTATTTTCTGCAGATTCATTTATCCATTCCTTCGTTCGCTGGCGTTCTTCTGTTTTCAGCTCACCTAAATAATAGCTTAATAACACCTCTTCATTCATCTCTATATTTTCATTTTCTATCATCCTCTAGCGTATTAAATTATAAAAAAGAAAATCGCAAAAAACACATAGTCTTTCAATTCACTCCGAAGATATTTTATTGCACTTCCCATTTGATTTTCGACAGTTTTAATACTCAACTCTAATTCTGTTGCTATTTCTTTATATTTCAATCCTTCAAATCGACTCATTAAAAATATTTTTTTTCGACCTTCAGGCAATTGATTAATTGCATTTTTAATTTTAGAATCTAATTCATCTACCTCAACTGTGGTTACAACATCATCATGTTGCCCATCAGCATAAGTTACAGTGTCAGCATATTCCTTTTTGACTTTTTGATGTTTAATTTCATTCAAACATGCGTTTCTAGTTGCGGAGAATAGATAAGCCCTATGCGATTGTTCAATTTTCAGAGTACCTCTATTCTCCCAAAACTTAACAAAGAGGTTCTGCACAATTTCTTCGGCGGCGTCATAATCCGCTAAATACTTTTGCCCAAAGCGAACAAGCTCTGCATAATGCAACTTGAAAAGTGACTCGAATTCGACTAAATTTAACATGCTTTATAAATCGATAAACTATTGATTTTATACAATATTATCTAAATTTTGAATAAGCCTTAGCTAAAAGGCGATTAATATTGTCGAATTGAACCTGAACCTGTTACTTTCTGATCAATACTTGGATTGCCTTTATATTCAACAGATCCACTTCCAGAAATTACTACTTTTAAATATTCAGAAACATTTACTTTACAGTCACCCGAACCAGAAACTTTAATATCTGCATTCACTGTAGGAAAGTCCAACCCATTAAAATCACCACTACCACTAACCTCAATATTTAAATCGTTTGCTATTTTAGTACTTGAAAGATCAAATGTTCCCGAACCTGACACTTTTAATGTTAGATTGTCCAATACCAGATCTTTTGCATACACATCACCGCTACCGCTTATTTTAAAATCCATTCTTCCTGCAGTTAGCGTTTCATTAATATATATATTTCCGCTACCTGAAATAGTTACACCTGTTAAATCAGGAAGGGAAATATAAACAACTGGCGTGTTTTTACCCTTAATACACTTATTTCTTTTCGTATCTATTTTTAAACATTCATTTTTTACTTCGGTTTCTATAATTTCTAAAAGATTTTCACTAGCCTCTACTTCAACCGAAAAAGTTTCTGCTTGGGTGATATAAATATCTGCATTACTCGACAAATTAATGCAATTGAAATCTTTAACACTTCTTGTTTCTTTGACTATCGTATCGTTCCCTTTATAACAAACTAAACCACCTTTTTTACAACTTCCAGCAGCTAATGCTATTAGCACAATTAAACCGCTAAACTTTAAATTTTTCATATCTTATTTTTTTGTTTTCATAAGTAAGACAACTTAAAATCTGTTTACCCCTATGCTAAAATCACTTTTTTTATTTATGATAACCTTTTAACAATTAAAGCGTATAGAAATTGCATGACTAGGTGTAAATCGTCTGTAAAAAAAGACAATTCATCGCTTAAAACGCCCATTTTTAAAGGCGTTTGAAATGAATTGTATTTTTGTAATAGAAAGTCGTTTTAAGAAAAATTGATAAATAAAGTTAGTGGAGCAAATTAATGCACAGAACAAAACAAATATTATTTAGTTTTTTATTGATCATTAGTAGTTCATGGTCGTTGTTTGGAAGAACGTTTGTGATTACCAGTGTTGCTGATACTGGACCAAATACTTTACGTGAAGCCGTTAGCATGTTAGCCGATAACGATTCGATAATTTTTAACGTCAAAGGAACAATTCGACTGACAAGTACTATTAACATTGACAACTTAGACAATGTAACCATTATTGGTCCTTATCCAAAACATTTAACAATTGCACCTAACTCATCTTATGATGGTGATTTATTACGAATACAAAACTGTACCAATTTAAAATTATCAGGTGTTGGTTTCGTTGGTGCTGATGGTGCCACAAGATTGTTATCTCTTGTAAATTGCCCTACAAATATTGTAATAGAGCATTGCTTATTCGAAGACAATGATTTAACGAGTACCTCAAAAACGGGTGCGGCAGCCCTAGTCCAAAGTTCGAATTGTTATTTTTATAGCTGCTCATTTATAAACAACAGAGCATTAATAGCTGGAGGAATATACTTCACTGGCTCTAGGAGTTCAGAAGTAATTAACTGTACTTTCTCTAACAACTATGCCTCAGATTATTCGGCTGCTGTTCAACTACAAGGAAATGCTTCAGTCCGTTTTTATAACAATACCTTTTTTCAAAACAATGCCAATAATTTCCCTGAAGTAATGGGTTCAAGTGGTGGAACTGCTGTTTATTTTGAAAACAACGCGTTTGGCGATAACGGTACAAACAACCAAGTGTCATTTTCAGGTACAACAATTTCATATGGAGGCAATCGATTTAGAGCCAACTATGCACTAGAGTTCTTAACTTTTCCAATTTTAGCAGGAGACAACTTCAGTCTCGGTCTTAATTTAGGTTTTAGAGATCAAATCTTAGAAGATGGATTTGGATTAAAATATTGGCCGATAATTGACCCAGCTTCAGCATTAATCAATACAAAGGCTCCAAATGTTCGTACGCCTGATTTCGACTGTAGACGTGCACCGCGTGCTTTAAAAGGTCCTAGTGCATTCTTAGTTTATCCTGATGCTGGCGCTGTCGAATATACTCACTTGCGTGTAACAAACGATGGTGGTGATGAAGCCACGGCAAATTCATTATTATGGGCATTATCCGATGCTGAGCGAAAGGATGAAATGCATTATATTGAATTTGATTTACCTGACTTAATTAGCGATATAGATTTGTCAGAAACTGCAATTTTAGATTCGGACGGATATATTATTGATGGATATAGTCAATATTCTAGTAGTATCCCAGGACCTCCACTTCCAGGCGATTTTGAGTTAACGCCAGCTATTATTGCAATAAATTTAGAAAACGGCAGTGGCGTTACAAATTGTTTCGAAATTACAGCGGACTCAGAAGGATCAATTATTCAAGGATTCAGAATTATGAAATTTGATAATTCTGCCATTTATAATGACGGTAATAACACAAAAATATTTGGAAATGAAATTGGTATCTCCAGCTTAAATGTAGCAAATGGAAACGCTTCTTCTGGTATAACTTCGCAAAATGCCGACGGTGTTATAATAGGAGGAATGGAACATTACCAAAGAAATGTAATTTCAGGAAATGGATCAGACGACCTACGCGATAAGTCTAATATTTTCTTAAAATCTGGTCGCGCCATAGAGGTTTACGGTAATATTATTGGGGTTGCGAATGACGGTATCAATGAGATTTCTGGGGGTAGTTTAACCCCTTATGGACTTTTGGTAAAGTCTGATGCCAATAGTATTGGATCTCATTTAACCAATGGCGGAAATATTATTGGTAAAAATGACTACGGTATTTATTTACAAGATTCAGATTCATCAAAAATTTACAATAATTGTATTGGTGTCGCACTTGATCTTATCGGAGAAATTGACAATACCAATGCAGGTATTCTTTTAGAAGATGCCAATCGAAATATAATAGGAAATATTGAAAATGGATATGGTAATCATATAGCCAATAATGGAAGCGGAATAAATGTCGGTGCAGAAGGAGGACTGTCTCAATACAATTCATTTTATCGCAATTCAATTTACAATAATAATGCGCAAGGAATAGATCTTAAAGGAGATGGACTTGTATTACCAAACGATTCTAGTTTAAATATTACTGGGCAAAATCATGAAATTGACTTTCCTCAACTTATCTATTCAGTATCATGTGACGCTGAAGACACAAAAACAGGATATCAATTAAACCTTCCTGTTGGTTCTGATTGTCGGGTCGAATTCTTCACAATTGATTCTCCAGATGCAACAAACGGAGAAGGAAAAACTTTTATCGGCTTTCAAAATGTTACACTTGTTTCAACACCCGAACAATTCGAATTTGATCATGGTGAAGTCATTCCTGTCAGTACAAGCATCACCGCGACAGTGACCCGTATTAATTCTGGTAATACATCCGAATTCGGAAATAATTTATTGGTTGAAGGAAGTGGTGACCCTTCGTTTAGTATGGACGATTTTTGCCCTGATTCTTTAGGACGTGCAGTAATTCTTGGTGACGATGGATATTTCAGTTTTACAAGTCCTTTCCCTGCTGATGGTGCAACATTAGATAGTTTAACTGGTGTTTTAACCGGAGGTGTTCAAGGAAACTCATATGAGATATTTAGAAATGTTAATGAGTGTAATAATAATGACACATTAATTGTCACAGTTATTGATTTAGATCCAAGTTTTGTTTATCCTGATTTCTGTCCTGGAACAATCGGTTTACCTTCAAGTATTACTGAACCTGGCGGAACATTCACTTTTAGGGATGACCCTGCTGATGGAGCAACGTTGAATGCAAGTACTGGTGCAATTACAGATGGTGTTGAAGGAACCACATATTATGTAATTTACGATTTACTTCAGTGTGCTTTCCGTGATACGGTTGCAGTTACAGTAATCCCAACTGATGAACGTTTTACAGTTAGCGACTTCTGTATTCCAGACAGCGAAGTGCCAGTCACAGAAACACTTGGTGGTAGTTTTCAATTTGCACCTGACCCAGCGGATGGCGCTTCAATTGATGCCGCAACCGGGCAAATTACGAACGCTGTTGAAGGCAATACATACTATATTGAATATGAAGTTGGTGTTTGTGCTGAAGTTGATACTGTTGAAGTAGCAACAATTTTCACAGACGAACGATTCTCTTTTGATGATATCTGCCCTGGTCTATCAGGCACACCTGTTATAATTGGAGAGGCAGGAGGTGTTTTCAGTTTTGAAACGGATCCTTTAGATGGTGCAGCTATTGATGCCAGTACAGGCGAATTAACAGATGGTGTTGAAGGGAATTCTTATGATATAATTTATACCGTTGGTGTTTGTGACGACAAAGATACAGTTACTGTAACAATTACCCCAACTGATGAATCTTTTGAATTTGATGATTTTTGTATCGCTACAAATGGTTATCCTTCAGTTATTGCAACTCCTGGTGGAGAATTTGAACTCGCTCCTGATATAGGTGACGGTGCAAGTATTGATATTAGTTCAGGAGAATTGACAAATGCCGTTGAAGGAACTTCATATACGATCCAATATACAGTTGGTACATGTAGCGAAAGAGATTCAGTTACCGCTTTTGCAATTGAAGCAGACGAACGCTTTTCATACGCAGATTTTTGTGAAGGCACAACCGGAACACCTGTTATAATTGGTGATGCTGGCGGAATTTTCTCGTTCTTACCTCCCGCTCCTGCTGATGGTGAAGTACTCGTTCCAGATTCAGGAGAACTTACTGGTGCAATTGAAGGAACAGATTATACAATTATTTATACTGTAGGTGTATGTGACGATAAAGACACGGTTACATTTAGTATTATTGAAACGGATGAACGTTTCTCATTTGCTGATTTCTGTCCTGAGACTGATGGAACGCCAACGATAATCGGTGAAGCAGGTGGTGTATTCAGCTTTCAAAGTCCAGTTCCATTAGACGGTGCAAGTATTGATGACGCAACAGGGACAATAAGCGATGGTGTTGAAGGTACTATTTACAACGTAATCTATACTGTTGGTACCTGTGACGATAAAGACACCGTTGCTGTTCAAGTTATACCAACCGACGAATCTTTTACATTTGACGATTTTTGTGAGGCTGATTCTGGTTTCCCTACAGTAATAGCAACACCTGGTGGCGTATTTAACTTCGCTCCTGATCCAGTTGATGGTGCAATATTAGACATGGCTACGGGTGAATTAAGCGGAACAACTGAAGGATCTAGTTATACAATTGAATATACAGTTGGCGTGTGTAGCGAAAGAGACTCTGTTACTGTATCTATTATTGAAACAGACGAAAGCTTTAGCATGAGTGATTTTTGCCCAGGCACAAATGGGATTGCGGTTATTGAAGGTGATGCAGGTGGAACATTTAGTTTTTTACCTCCTGATCCACTAGATGGTGCTACTCTAAATCCAACAACAGGTTTGCTTTCTGATGCAATAGAAGGTGAAACTTACACCATTATTTATACTGTTGGTGCTTGTAATGATAAGGACACGGTTGAAGTTCATGTATTGCCAACTGACGAATCCTTTTCGTTTGATGATCTTTGTCCAGGTGATACAGGTCTACCTTATGATATTGCTTCACCAGGTGGAATCTTTTCACTGGCGCCAGATTTAGGTGATGGTGCATTGTTAGATCCAATTACTGGTGAATTTACCGAAGGTGTTGAAGGATCAACTTATACCATACAATATTTAGTTGGAGCTTGTTACGAAATAGATAGTGTCTCTATAACAGTTGAAGCAACCGATGAAGCTTTTAGTTTAGCTGATTTTTGTGCAGAAACAAGTGATGCTGCCGTACCGAATACACCAGGTGGAACTTATCGTTTTGCCCCTGATTTATTTGATGGCTCTTTAATCGATCCAAGTACAGGTGTTATTACGAATGCAATTGAAGGCGCTGCTTATCAAGTAGAATATGCCGTTGGTTCATGTGGAGAGGTTGATACCGTTTTTGTAAATGTTATTGAAACGGATGAGTCTTTTGAATTTGATGATTTTTGCCCAGGAACTGACGGAATCCCTGTTATAACGGGAGATGAAGGAGGAGTTTTCTCATTCCTACTTCCAGCTCCAATAGATGGTGCATCAATTGACCCAACAACTGGAATCGTAAGTGATGGTGTTGAAAGTACGACATATACAATAATCTATACCGTTGGCGTTTGTGGAGATGCAGACACCAATTCTGCACTGGTAATCAATATTGACGAATCATTTAATTTTGAGGATATCTGTCCCGGAACTATCGGCACTCCTTCCGACATTGTAACGCCTGGCGGGGCATTCTACTTATCTCCAGATCCTTTAGATGGCGTTGAAATAGATTTATTAACAGGTGAACTAACCAATACTGTTGAAGGAAGTACTTACAATATTGAATACGTAGTAGGTCTATGTTCGGAGTCGAGTACACAAGATGTATTTGTTATAACGATTGACGAAAGTTTTAGCTTAGATGATTTCTGCGCAAGTACTAGTCTTCCTGCTACAGCAGCTTCTCCTGGAGGTACATTTACTTTCGCTCCAGACCTATTAGATGGCGCTTTAATCGATCCAACTAGTGGTCTTATTACAAATGGTATTGAAGGAACAGCATACGCAGTAGAATATGAAGTAGGAATATGTAACGAAGTTGATACTGTATTGGTTAATGTGATTGAGACTGACGAAAGCTTTATTTTTGACGATTTTTGCCCTGGAACAGATGGTGTTCCTGTCTTAACAGGTGATTTAGGCGGAGATTTTAGTTTTTTACCCCCTTTACCAGGTGACGGTGCAAGTATTGACCCTATATCAGGTGTTGTGAGTGACGGTGTAGAAGGCACGTCATATTCTATAATATACCACGTAGGTGTTTGTGACGACAGAGATACCATGACTGCAATAGTAATTCCAACAGACGAATCATTTACTTTTGAAGACTTTTGTCCAAATACAGTTGGAGCTCCCTTTGATGTTATGACTCCAGATGGCCTATTTTATTTAGCACCGGATCTTCTTGATGGAGCCTCAATAGACGACGAAACAGGGGAATTGTCAAACACTGTAGAAGGAACAACTTATGCAATTGCTTATATGGTTGGTGCATGTTTAGAAGAGGACACAGTTCTTGTCCATATCATTGAAACAGACGAAAGCTTTAGCATTCCCGAGTTTTGTCCGAATACAGATAGTGAAATAGCTGTGACTGCAAGTCCGGGTGGAACATTTGCTTTTGCACCAGACTTATTAGACGGAGCAAGTATTGATGCATTAACTGGACAAATATTTGACGGTAAGGAGGGTACGATTTATCCTATCGAATATACGGTTGGTGTTTGTGCCGAACAAGACACGATTTTGGTTTCAGTAATCAGTACAGATGAGTCATTTAACTTTGAAAATTTTTGTGCAGAATTTATTGGCATACCAACTGATATTGGAACTGAAGGCGGTAGCTTTAGTTTTGCTCCGGACTTAATGGACGGTGCATTAATTGATCCAATCACTGGCTATATTTCTGATGCAGTTCCGGGAACATCTTACACAATAGAGTATACTGTTGGTATTTGTTCAGAAAGAGATACGATGAATACCCTTGCAATGATTTCAGAAATCGCCGATTTTGATTTTGACAACTTCTGCGCTGGTGATGAAAACAATGCTGAAGTAACAGGAACAGCTGGAGGAATATTTGAATTCAACCCTACCCCTTTAGACGATGCAATTATTGATGAATTAACAGGAACGATTACCAATACAAACGGGAACGCTTATACAGTAAGATACATTACCCCTGGAACAGAATTGACGTGTAAAGACACCATCAGTAAAATTGTTACAGCGTTTGCACTTCCAATTATTAACGAAGTTAAATCAACGCAATATTTATATTGTCCTCAAGATGAACTTTTGACAATGGAAGCGGATATTACCGCCGATGATGCAACAGTATACTGGAGAAAATACAGTGAACTCGACCCTATTCTTGATTCAGGTATCTTTTACATTCCGACACTCCTAGACGTTGGTGAAAACAATTACTTTATTCAAGTTAAAGACATCAACGGTTGTCAAAGTACATTTAGTGATATAACCATATTATTATCTGATACAGCAGGTATGCGTGCAGGTGACGATATTCAAGTTTGCCTAGGCAAGTCAGCAGAATTGGCTGCCTATGGTGGTGTTAGTTATTCATGGGAAAACAGTGGAGGAATTTACAATATTGTAAGCGATAGGCCTTCAGTTTTTACTTTACAAGAACATGATTATATGGTTGAAATTACCAATGAAGATAATTGTGTTGTATACGATACACTGCACTTAGGTTTTAGTCCGCAAAACGAATGTACTATTTATGTTGTCAACGCATTTTCACCGAATGGAGATGGGACAAATGACACATGGTACATCGAAAATCTTATCAACTACTTACCCAATACTGTGATGATCTTTAATCGTTGGGGAGATAAAATATTAGAATTCGACAATTACGATAATATCAATACAATTTGGGACGGTACAGATAAAAAAGGAACATTATTACCACCTAACACGTATTACTATGTAGTTGAAGTAAATAATGAATTAAGTGAAGCCGGTTGGGTTCAAATAGTATATTAAATCAATGAGATATTGTGTCATCATATTATTATTAGTTCAATTGTCCGCATTCGGGCAACAAGAATCGATATATAGCCAATATTTATTTAATCCATACATCGTTAATCCTGCATATGCGGGATCAAGAGACGCGGTTTCAGCGGTTTTGATCAATAGAAATCAATGGGTAGGACTTGAAGGAGCACCCAATACACAATCATTGTCAATCCATGTACCGACAAATAAAAACAAATTAGCATGGGGCGCCAATTTTTCACATGACAAATTTGGACCCACTAGAAATATAACTGCTCAAGCAACAGCAGCATACCATTTAGTTTTAGAAGATGGTATTCTATCATTTGGTCTAAGGGGAGGAATTTTAAACACCCAACTAAATTTTAACGAATTACAGTTTAGAGAAGAAAATGACGCAGTGGATACAAAATTGAAAACAAGCGCTATTGCACCTACTTTTGATTTTGGCCTTTATTATTATACACCAAAATTCTACGCAGGTATTTCGTCAACTCACATTACAAAACACCAATACAAATTGAATGGGTTAACCAATCATGACAGTTATTATTTAAGAAGACACTATTATTTTACTTCAGGATATGTTTTTGATGTAAATTACAACACGATTCTAAAACCCTCAATACTAATGAAGTACACGGAACAAGCTCCGTTAAGTATAGATTTTAATCTACAAGCAATGTTTTATAAACGTTTTTGGCTCGGTATTGGATTAAGAAATTTCAATAGTATAATTCTATTGACGGATATTAACATTACAGATTATTTAAGAATTGGATATTCGTACGATTTATCGCTTACCAAATTGAGTAGTTACTCATACGGTTCGCACGAGATTTTAATAGGGTTTGATTTTAACTTAAAAAAAGGTGTCGTTACTTCACCTAGATATTTATAAAATGAGATTAGCTTTACTTTTTACTTTCATATTAGCCCTTTTCAATTCATATGCCCAAACATATGAGATTGAAAAAATTGAACTGGTTGCAAACGTCCAACCAATTAAAGGACTGAATTTACCGTCAGATGACTTTAGTCCGATTATTCATGATGGTACTTTATATTTTACCTCCTCAAGAGAATACAATAAGAATAACGAAGGGGAAAATAACTGGGAAAAAAATGGTTATTTAAACGTTTTCCAAGGTGACATTAAAATTTATGACGATTATTCTGTCAACGTCAATCGAATTGTTTTGATGTCAAATAAAATTAAATCTAAAACGCATACTGGACCAATTAGCTTCTCAGTAACAGGTGATACTTTATTCTTTACGCAAGTCGAACTTGGAAAAACTCTTTCAGGAGAGAAAAAATATTTGCCACAATTATTTATGGCTGTCAAGAAGAATAATAATTGGACACAAATAAGAAAATTACCTTTCAGTTCCCCAACCAATACATTCGCCCATCCTGCTTACGATTCTAAAAGAAAACGTCTATACTTTGTTTCTGACATAGTTGGAGGCAAGGGAGAGAATGACATCTATTATTCAGACTTGGTGAATGGAGTATGGCAACCAGCTGTTAATGTTACGAGTATCAACACTGCAAGCAATGAAAAGTTCCCGTATTACATAAATGACAACCTTTTCTACTCAAGTGACAAAGAAAAAGGAAAGGGCAAATTAGACATTTACGTTGCCATACTTGACTCACTCGATCAGGAATCTTTCCCGATCAAGTTGAACGGATTAAATACTGAATTTGAAGATTTTGGTATTTGTATCACACCCGACATGAAAGCGGGTTACTATACATCTAATAAGAATGGAAATGATGACATATTCTATTTTACATTAGAGAGAAAAGTTACTGTGAAAAACAAAATATCTGGTTCATTTACATTTAGGAAACTGAATGCAAGAGCTGAAAATCTTGCTGTAAAATTAGTGGACGAACAAGGTGACTTTGTTTATCAGGGAGAGACAAACAGTGATGGAGAATTTTCTTTTGACGACATCAAAAATCCAAATAACTTAGCAATCATTCTAGGTGGAGATTTATCAGAAGAATTAATTCTAGAACTTTTTGATGACGAAGGAAATACAATTGCCAACCTACTTCTAGATGAAAAAGGTGCTTTTAAATACAAAAAACTATTTTACGAAAACAGTGGAATCATCAGCTTCATTCCTGAAGATATGAAAGATTTCACGTTAAATCGTGCGAAACTTTTTGGCCAGTTATTTTACGACGAAGAAAATGAACGTCCGTTGAGTAATTACCCAATCCAATTGCTCGATTCGAGTGGCAAAGTGGTCGGAACATCTAAAACAGATCAATTCGGTAACTTTAACTTTATCGATCTGGATATGAAACAAAAGTATTTCGTTCACATTCCAAATAAAACAAACGACTTCCTATTCTATATATATGATTCTCGCGAAAAAATATTTACAGAGTTGAAGTTTAACAATAATGCCAAATTCGTCTACCGATTGATTAAAGCAAATACGGAAAACAACTTAAGTTTCATTCAAGAAAGAAGTGACATTTTTGAAATTGATAACATCAATATTTCTGGTCAATTTAAAGTGAAGGACTCAAATAAAAAGACCGGAGAACTTGAAGTTAGAGCTTATACAAGTGCTGGTAAGGAGATTGGGATGGAATTATCTGATGAAGAAGGTCGATTCTCATTTACCGGATTACCTGAAGACGAAGCATACATGTTCTTAGCAGAGAGTGATGACGTTTTAGAACTATATATCGTCAATAGATATGGTATGGTGATCGCCAAAATTCAATCAACAGAGGATAAATTCTTTGTCTTTAAACCTGAAGGTGACAAGTCAGAAAATACAGTTTCTTTATTAAATAATGAAGAGGAATTCAACCTTGATATGAGTAATCGATATGAAATCATTACCGTTTATTTCGATTCGGATCAAACTAAAGTTATGAAAAATGATTTAGGTAAGTTGCGAACGATATTGGAATTAATGCGAGATTATCCGACTTTGAAACTATCTATTTCTGCTTATGCTGATGCAACTGCTTCGAGTGATTACAATATGATATTGTCAGAAAAAAGAGCAACATGGATTGCGGAGTATCTTTCTAAATATGAAATTGACAAATCGAGATTTGCAATTAATGCTTACGGTGAAGCTTTCTTAGTTGATGAGTCGAACGATGCCTTGAACAGAAGAGCTGAATTAAAGTTATTTAAATAAACGACTAAAAGTGTTATAAAAAAAGCACATCTTACAGAAACAAATCGTACAGATTTATTGCTTTTAGCAGACTAAGAATTCACCTTATTGTTGAACTTTTCTGTTTCAAGTGCAGGCCAATCTAATTTCAAATCTTTTAAGGTTTTATGCAAAACTTTAGCAATTGTATTCACTTTTATCCAATTTCTATTTGACGGAACGATATGCCAAGGCACTTCATTACAACGGGAAAAGATTTGTTCATAAACCTCCATATATCTATCCCATTTTTTACGTGTTTCCCAATCGTCATCCTGATGTTTCCAATGTTTGCGTTTCTTTTCAACCCGTTCTATCAATCTTTCTAATTGTTCTTCCTTACTAATGTGTAAATAAAACTTTAAAATGATTACACCACTATCCGTCAACATCCTTTCAAAATTGTTGATATGATCATAACGACGACTAATGATATCATTGGAAAACAAATTTTCTACGGTTGGTACAAGAATATCTTCATAATGCGATCGGTTAAAAACATGAATCATACCTTTCCCAGGTGTATTTTGATGGATACGCCACAAAAAGTCATGTGAATATTCCTCTTTAGTAGGCTTACCATAGCTGTAAACACGGCATCCCAAAGGATTGATATTGCTAAAAACTGAACGCATAGCACCATTTTTTCCTGATGCATCAATACCTTGTAAAACGACTAAAATACTGTGCTTTTTATTCGCAAACAACTTCTTTTGAAGTCCTTCAATTTCTGTTATTAGTTTTTCATTTTCAGCAAGAATATTTCTTTTTTCTTTCTGATTTTTTTTCTTCTCCCAATTGGTAAAACCATTAGGATTCAACTTTTCTAACATACTCTTTTCTTTTTAGCCTAAGTAATATACGGCTTTTTGTTAAAAATAGACGTTTCAACAAATATAAATTGTAAATTTGTCATCCTAAATTAAGCTAGTTTATTAAATGAACGCACCTAACTTTCTTTATCCATTTATTGCATTTTTCATAGGTGCTTATTTGTCTAAAAACGTCTTCGGCGGCTTATTAATGGCGGCAGTGACATACATTGTTTCAGTGTCTTCACGTGCCAATCAAGACCAAGGTAAAAATGCCAATATTCTTGGTGACCAAAATCAATTTATAGAGCTCTTATTGGCATTAAGTTCAATTATCATTAAAGCGGATGGTCGTGTTGAGCAAAAGGAATTAGACCTAGTTAGATACAGACTTTCTCGTGATTTCTCTTCCCAAGAAGTGATTCAACACATGAATAACTTGAATCAATTATTGAAGAAAAACATCAATGTTGATGCTATTTTCGAAGTGATTAATGAGAATTACAATTTTGCGGCAAAGATTCAATTAATGCACTTTTTAACCGGTGTTGCTGTATCCAATAAAATGCTCACCGAAAATGAGTACAATTGGTTGGTTCGAATTGCAAAATCAATTTCTATTCCCGCTTCTAGTTTTCAGTCGATTTTAGCAATGTTTGAGTACCGACGAGAGTCAGATCAACAATACAGCAGAAACGGCAGAACAGGTGGCTCTAATTCGTACAATACAAGCTCAATTGATAAAGCTTATAAAATATTAGAAGTCAATAAAGACACGACTGATGCAGAAATCAAAAAGGCTTATAGAAAGTTGGCAATGGTTCACCACCCTGATAAAGTGAGTCATTTAGGACCTGAAATGCAAAAAAGCGCTAAAATTAAGTTCCAAAAGATATCTGATGCTTACGATTTAATCAAAACAACAAGAGGTTTTAATTAATCTCTTAATTGCGATTTCCGCAAACCCTCATTCGTACCAGCGTTAATAAATAAAGTCATCCCGTACTTTCGACTTAAATTTGTTTCAAAATAACAATTATGAAAACTGATTTAACGAATAATAGAAGTGAACTTACAAAACTAGTTAGAGCCGAAAAAATTGCTTGGATCATCTTTTTAGGCTTAGGCCTTAATTATATAATTTTAGCCATTCTTCTCAGTCTTTAAACTACAACAAATAGATCTTAAAACCAACCTATACTCACACCCAAGCTTATTAACTGCAATTGGCTACTATTTGGGTGTGTAAATAGCGTTGTCATATCGTAATAACCGAAAAGGAAAATATTATCACGACCGATTCTTAAAGTTGGACCATAATGTAAGCGATTCAAATCTGGGAAATTAAAGTTTTTAAACTCATTGCTCCCAATTCGCCATTTAGAGTAATTCTCTACCATAAATCCAGCTTTAAACCCTGGATAAAACTTCCATTTACCTCTTTCTTTTAACGAACGAAATCGCAATTCGAATGGCACTTCAACAAAGTTAAAAACAGTTCTATTGATCCATCTTTCAGCCCCCAAATAGGGTTTTAAATGAGTTGAATAGGCTGCCATTCCCGCTTCACTTTTAAAAGAAAGCTCGCCATTATGACGAACGCTAAAATGTCCATAACCTAGACCTATAGCAATACCCATTCTAGACGTTTTAGAGAAAGGAATATCAAACATTAAGTTGATATTATGCCCTATTGAATAGAACTTGGTGGACACCTGACCTAGATCTCCTAGCCAATCATTATAAAAGAAGTCAGTATTGAATCTGTCAAATTTAGTTGCTTTCTTTTCATCGTATGGCGTTAAACCCGAATATAACCGGAACAATCCAGGCTTGCGATCTAAGTAAGGATGATCGCCAGCACTATCTTGCCCAAATGAAAATTGAACAACGAATAAAAATAATATTGCTAAACTAAATCTCACGTTAATTTAAAGTTTTTTCCCAATTCCAAGCATGCTCTAAAGCTTCTGCTATTCCATATTGGCAAGTCCAATTTAAAACCTTATTCGCCTTATTCGCATTGGCATAGATTTGTTCTACATCGCCTGCTCTTCTCGGTCCAATTTTATAATTCAGCTTTAAATTATTAACCGTTTCAAACGTTTGAATAATTTCTAAAACGGAAGTCCCTTTGCCAGTACCCAAATTGAACGGTTCGCAAAACGAACCACTTTTATTAATTGCATAATTCAATGCCGCAACATGCGCCTTTGCTAAATCAACAACATGAATATAATCACGCACATTTGTGCCATCAATTGTATTGTAATCTGAACCAAAAACGGTCAGTTCCTTTCGAATACCTTTTGCCGTTTGAGTAATATAAGGCACCAAATTATTTGGTATCCCTTGGGGCAACTCACCTAATTTTGCGGATTCATGCGCCCCTATTGGATTAAAATAACGCAATAAAATGGCTTTTAGTGTTCCTTTAGACGCTTGTTCAAATTCTGTTATTTTCTCACAAGTAATTTTAGTATCACCATATGGAGAAGTCGCTTTTTGAATAGGCGTTAACTCATCAACAATCGGTGATTTTGGTTCGCCATAAACTGTACATGACGACGAGAATACAAAATGTTGAATTTTATAAGTCTCCATCAATTCCAAAATAACGCATAAAGAACCTACATTATTTTGATAATACGCAATAGGCTTATCAACCGATTCTCCGACTGCTTTGTAGGCAGCAAAATGAATTACACCAGCGGCATCAGGATGCGCTTTAAAAACGGTCTCCACCGCATCTTTGTCTTGACAATCTACTTCATAAAAAAGTACCTTGGCATCCGAAACTTCTTGAATACGATCAATGATCCAAGGTTTAGAATTCCTAAAATCATCAATTATAATTGGCTCAAAACCAGCATGAATTAATTCAATGACAGTATGTGAACCAATGTATCCTGCTCCACCCGTAACAATAACTTTTTTATTCATTTCAAAAACAAGGGTAAATTAAGCTTCAATCTATTTACAAGTCTTAGTTAATTGCGTTTTAATTGCAATATTTACTTCTGTCCAGAATTTCTTTACACCATCTGTTCCAGTATGTTTTTCAGCACAAGCCTCACCTAAAACATCGAATGCATTTTGCGCTTCAAAATCTAAAATATCAATTTGCGTTACAAACGTGATTGACTCACCATCAACTGTGATTTCACCATCATAAGCTTTTGTCACATTATTCATTGTAATGTCAACATTTGCTCCACTCGCATTAATTGAATTTATTTTTCCAGTAATAAAATTAGTAGAATCCATTTCACCGAAGAAACTCGCTTTAATTTTTGGATCTCTAATTTCATCTTGAGAATTCAAACTATTAATTGGAATACTAAAATTAGCTCCTTCTAAAACACCGTACATATCACTAGCATCAGCATTCGCCTCAACATTTATCTCAGCAAAAGTTCCATTTACCGCAGCTTTTGCTGTATGCTTATATGCTGTCCAAGTTAAAACTGTATTGCCAGGATCGTAGTTATAAGTACAAACTTCCTCTACTGCAACTTCTTCAACTACCGTTTCTTCAACAGTTTCCGTACCACCGCATGAAATTAAAAAAACACTAATAAAACCGAATACTAAATAACTCTTTTTCATAAAATTTTTCTTTTGAACCTATAAAATTAATATATATAAAGAGATACAAGGAAGTTATCTACGTAAAATAAATTTTAAATAACTGGTTCTTTCTTATATCGCTCTTTAATTTCACCTAAATTATCTAATTTTTTCTTCTGCATTGCGCCATGAATACTTGCATTCAACTCAAAACCAAGTAATAGCACAAACGAAATCAAATAAATCCACAACAGCAAAATCATTATCGTTCCTAAGGATCCGTATAGTTGATTATAAGTAGCGAATTGTTGAATATAAAAAGAGTATAATTGTGAACTTAGAATAATCAAAACAGTAGCCAAAGTTGCACCTGCAGAGAAAAATTTAAACTGTTTTCTGTTCGATGGTCCGAAGTAATATATAAAGGCTATCGTGAAATAAAGTGTTGCAATAACAACAACGAATGTTATCGTAGAAAATATCCAGCTCACATTATTGGCTATAAAATCGCTGTTCTCTCCTGCAAAATGCAGCATCTTTCGAACAATTAAAACGCCTAAAAACAAAGCTAAAATTCCGATTATAATTCCAACAACGAATAAAAAAGAAGTGATTTTTGTAGACAACCAGGACCTCTTGTCAAAGTTTGCTTTAGAACTATTAAAGGCTTGAATGAGTTCCGTAAATCCATTCGAGCTGAAATATAGCGCTAGAATAAATCCAAAAGAAATTAAAGAATTCACAGTTGAATTATGAAACTCGTCCAAATTAGAAGTAAAGTTATTGAACAATGATTCGGGAATAAAACTCCCCAAAACTGGCGCAACATCCCTTTCTAGATCAAAAAACGGAATATAAGCACTTAAAACGACCAGAATCAATCCAAAAGGAATCATGGCTAAAAAGAAATGAAAGGCAAGGGATGAAGCTCTTGTAGACAATAACCCTCTTCTAATTGACCAAACAAAAAAGAATAGAATTTCCCAAAGCGAAACCCCTTCAAATCCCGGTAAAATTATACGCCGCGAAAAATGAATAATGCGTCTTACAACGATTACTTTGAACCAACGAATCAGCCAAAATATTTTTTCTTTTATCCATTTCACAAAACAAATATAGTAACCTCAGCTCGATTACAACAAATTTTCATAGCGGACCAGAAAATGTTGAGACTTCGGCTAAAAAATAGTCAAGCTGAGGTTAGTAGTATTTCACAATAGTATATCTACAGACTGGATTTGACAATTAGAATAATTAGAAATCCTTACTTTTACCAAAAAATTCAAAAATGATTAAATACAATCCCAAAATTTGGTTCTCACACATTATCACAATTCGCAAAAGTGACACACTTTTCATTCTTTGGAAAGAATTGGTAATGCTTACCGTTTTTGTATTTGGGTTAAGTTATATTGAAATTAATTATTTTGAAAACATGAAAAAATGGAGTGAACTGATTGCAGTTTACTCATTAATAGGATTTGTTTTGTCATTACTATTAGTTTTCAGAACGAATACAGCTTATGATAGATGGTGGGAAGGCAGAAAAAAATGGGGAGAGCTTTTGAACAATTCAAGAAGTTTTGCAATAAAAATTAATGCTGCCATAGATTCAACTGAAGACAAAACATTTTTCAAGCGAATGATTACCAATTATGCTATTGCTTTAAAAGAACATTTAAGAGATAATAAATCCTTTCAATTATTAGATCTTACTCCAGAAGAGTTGGACAAAATTAAAAGCATTGATCACGAACCAAATTTCATCTCAAACCTGATGTACCAAAAACTAAAAAGCATTCAAAAAAGAGGTAATTTAAGTGAAATCGACTATATGATTCTTGATACAAACTTGAATAGTTTCATTGATGTTTTAGGGGTTTGCGAACGAATTAAAAACACACCAATTCCCTATTCTTATAGTAATTTTCTCAAAAAATTCATCTTTATATATGTGATTACAATCCCTTTGGCTTTTGTGGGATCGTTTGGATATTACTCAGTACTAGTAAGTATATTTATCTTTTATGTACTAGTCAGTATAGAAATATTGGCAGAAGAAATTGAGGATCCATTCGGAACAGATGACAATGATTTACCGACTGATGATCTAACGCTTAAAATAGCAGCAAACGTTAAAGAAATACTGAGTTAATTATGGTTTAAAAGTTTTTCCTTTTCCATCTGGTCGAACTTCACTACCCTCTTCAAAAGTTTTCTTTACAACAGGTTTTCCTCGTTTATCGAAAATAAACATATCACCATGTTTTAAGCCGTCTTTATAAGATATTTCTTGTGTGACACGATGTGGTCTCCATTGATAGATTAGCATCTTGCCATCTAATCTTCCATCTTTATAATGAATTACGCGATTGGCCTTAGCACCACCAGGATAATAATAGATCCAAGCACCCTCTTCCTTTCCATTCTTATAATCTCCTTCGTGCGTCATTTTTCCATCCTTATCCGAAAACCATATCCAATGACCATCCTTCACACTTTCCTTCATTGAACGCTTAGAAAACGGCCCGTATTTGACGTGTTTCTTATAACTTATAATTTTATACGATCCAATTTCCTGTAATTTCCCTTTCTCAGTATACCGTTGCCATTCTCCCGTTTTTAAATCTTCTTCGTAAACACCTTTTACATGCAGCACATTCTTTTTGTAATAAGACAACCACTCTCCGTTTAATTTGCCCATATTAAAATGGGCCTCATTCTTCACATCTCCATTGTCAAAATACTGAATCCAATGACCATTCTCTTTGCCTTGAACGAAATTTCCTTCTTTCAATAATTGCCCGTTTTCAAACCAAGTTTTCCATGTTCCCTCTTCTAAATCATTTAAATAATTCCCCGTTTTCCAATCTTGTCCGTTTTTATAATAAAATTTCCAGTTCCCATCTCTTTTTCCAGCTTTAAATGTGCCTTCACTTTCTACGTGAATAGAATCACCAGGAAACCAATAGGTCCACAATCCTTCTTGTAAATCGTCCTTAAAATCACCTTCCATATCAACAGTTCCAACTGTCGTATACCAAGTCCAATGCCCATTTTTTTGACCATTGTTAAAATCCCCAGTGACGTTCAATTTTTGGTTGTCATAATATTTCGAATAAGGTCCCGTCAATTTATTCCCTGAATAATTTACGATTCGATCTAAAGTCCCAGTGTAATAAAAGTATTTCCACGTTCCTTCTTTTTTATTATTAACATAGTTACCCTTAACAAAGATATTTCCTGCAACAGTAAACTCCTCAAAAGGACCATTTTTTAAACCATCTTTATACGTATAATATTCGTCCAAATATCCTGTACTTGCATAATAAAGAAATGTTTTTCCATCACCATCTTTTAAGGTCTGTGTACTGTCTTGTTTCCAGAAATTTTTGACATAAGTAATGGTATCGATAATCTCTTCTTCCATCATTAAAAACCCGTTAGAATAATAATGTTTCCATTCTCCAATGGGTTGATCCATTTTATAAGTACCGGTCTCCATTAGTTTACCTGAAGGATACCATTTTGCAACTGTACTATCTTGATGCCCCATTTTGAAAAAACCTTGTTCTTTTGCTTTTCCATTCGGATAAAAGGTAACTACTTTTCCATGTAATTGTCCTTTAAAATAATTGCGTTCCTCCTCTAGCCTGCCTTGTTCGTCATAATAACGCCATAAACCATGCTCATCTGTTGTAGCACCAGTAAATTCATCGGCATAATAATAACCTTGGCTTTGTAGAACTGAATTATTAAAGTCCCAAAAATTTTTGACCATTTTTGGTTTTGTTTGACTATAAGACAGTGTAAATGAGGCAAAAATAAAAGTAATAAATAGAAGGAATTTCATTTTATGTTAAGTCGTTTCTTTAATAAGTAAAAATGGGTAATATGTTACGGTTTATTTTAGCAGCGCTATGATTCCTTGAATTAAAAATAGCGTACCAAATGTTACTAAGATAAAACCAAGTACACGATTCACTATACGAATCCAAGCTGGGGTTAAAAAGTCTTTTAATTTTTTAGCACCGAGTATTTTTAAGATATCAATTCCAAAAAATGTGATTAAAATGATTGAAATGTAAATTAACTGAGTGTAGAACTTGTTAATATCAAGGCTATCAGGCGAATCAGGTATTATCGATAACAATGTTAACCAATAAAATAAGACCCCAGGATTAATCGCATTAATCATAAAACCTTTGGCTGCTATCATAAAATAATTATTAGCCTTTAGATCGGCCGCATCCATAACACCTGGACTATCTGCTTGCTTTTTGACAGGTATCTTTTTACCAAGAATGTTTGACAAACCAAAAAGTATAAAAAACACACCTCCTATTATACGCATTGCATAACGATGATCACTCTCCATTAAAGCTTGTACCTCTTGAAAAAACAAGAATGCAACAGTAACATATATCAGGTCACTTAATAGCACCCCTAAATCCATGTATAAAGCAGATTTAACGCCCTTAACAATACTTGTTTCTATCAGCATAAAAAAAGCTGGCCCCACCATTAGACTCAATAGTAAACCATATCCAATACCGCCAATTATTATTTCTACCACAAATTACTAATTAGAATCTGAAACTTTCAAAATATTAAATATAACCGAATCAATTAATTCGTCCTAATCTACTTTCTTTTAATTCAGAACGTCATTCATTTCTATCACAATTGGACAATGGTCTGAATGCACTGCCTCTGATAAAATTGCAGCCTTCTGTAATTTATCACCTAAAGACTCACTTATAAAATGATAATCAATTCGCCATCCTAAATTTTTACCTCTTGCTCCAAATCTATAAGTCCACCATGTATAATTATCAGGTTCCTTATTCAACGTTCGGAAACTATCTATAAACCCTGATTTTAAAAATTCAGTCACCCATTCTCTTTCTTCAGGTAAAAATCCAGAAGATTTTTTATTCGAAACAGGATTATGAATATCTATCGCTTCATGACAAATATTTACATCACCAGATATCAATAAATTGGGTCTTGTTTTTTTAAGCTCGTCTATATAAACACGAAAATCTCTTAAATACTCCATTTTAAAATCTTGCCGCGCATCCCCACTACTTCCACTCGGAAAATAACAACTCAACACAGAAAAATCACCAAAATCCGCTCTTATAATTCGACCTTCAGCATCATATTTTTCAATACCACAACCATATTCAATATGATCTGGTTCTTTTTTAGAAAAAATTGCAACACCACTATATCCTTTTTTTTCAGCTGAATACCAATAAGTATGATATCCCGCCTCTGTAAAAATTTCAAGGTCTAATTGATCCTTATGTGCCTTTGTCTCTTGAAGACATACGACATCCGGATTCTCACTTTTTAACCAATCCATCCAATCTTTTTTCAAAGCTGCACGAATTCCGTTAACATTATACGATATAAATTTGGCCATTGTTCTAATTAAAAAACTAAAATTAATACTTTATAAATGAATAGGCACAATTTTATTAGAACGATATGGCATCTTGTAATTCCATCCGGCAAAAATTCGTTTTAAAATGCCTAAATTGGAAATAAGTACAGCCTTAAAATGATATTTAAATTTAAACGTAAAAAATTTACGATGATAATTGACACCTTTGTGCAAAGTTAAAACCATGTCTAAAACTAAAACTTCTTTTTTCTGTCAAAATTGTGGAACAGAATCGCCAAAATGGGTAGGTAAATGCAGTTCGTGTAACGAATGGAATACTTATATCGAAGAAATAATTCAGAAAGCACCTAAAAGTGCAACCCCATTTTCATCATCATCAAGTCAACGTGCTGCTAAACCGCATAAATTAAACGACATTGAAAGGTTAGAAGAGCGTCGAATCATGTTAAAAGATGAGGAAATGAACCGTGTTTTAGGCGGAGGAATTGTTCCGGGCTCTTTAATCTTATTTGGTGGGGAACCAGGCATTGGAAAATCAACTTTATTATTACAATTGAGTGTGAGTGAGGTCGACAAAACCATCCTTTATATATCAGGAGAAGAGAGTGAGCAACAGGTGAGTATGAGAGCTGATAGAATTGGTTCTAAAAATGAAAACTGTTACGTTTTAACGGAGACTTCAATAGAAAATATTTTCATTCAATTAGAAGCTGTTAAACCTGATTTATTGGTAATCGACTCCATACAAACCGTCCATACCTCTATGATTGATTCTTCACCAGGAAGTGTATCACAAGTAAAAGCTTGTACGGCAGAGTTTTTGAAATACGCCAAAGAATCGGGCACACCGGTATTCTTAATTGGACATATCACAAAAGAAGGATCATTAGCAGGACCGAAAGTTTTAGAACACATGGTTGACGCCGTTTTGGTCTTCGAAGGGGACCGCAATCACGTTTATCGTTTGGTTAGATCGGTTAAAAACAGATTCGGTTCAACCAACGAATTAGGCATATATGAAATGGTGAGTGCAGGCTTGCGACAAGTTGATAATCCTTCAGAAATTTTAATCACGAATAATGACGAGCAATTAAGTGGAATCTCCATCGCATCGACAATTGAAGGCGTTCGACCAATGTTGATTGAAGTGCAAGCTTTGGTCAGTACGGCTGCATACGGAACACCTCAGCGCTCAACAACTGGTTTTGATTTAAGACGATTAAATATGCTACTTGCTGTTTTGGAAAAACGTTGCGGATTTAATTTAGGCGCCAAAGATGTCTTTCTAAATATTGCCGGTGGAATTAAAGTCAATGATCCTGCTTTAGATTTGGCGGTTGTTTGTGCAATCATGTCCTCAAACGCCAATATTCCCATTACAAATGGCATTGCTTTTTCGGCAGAATTGAGTCTTTCCGGTGAAATTCGACCGGTGAGTAGAATCGATCAACGGATTTCTGAAGCAGAAAAAATGGGTTTTGAAAGTATCATTATTTCCAAATATAACAAAGGCGTAAAACAGGATAACTATAATATAAAAGTGCATCAAGTTGGAAAAATTGAAGATGCCATTCGAATTATATTCGGTTAATTTCCGCATTTAAATTGTATTCTCAAAACAATATTTTTATTAGAAAACGGTTATTTGTATGTAACTTTGAATACGATGAGAAAATTTTTGTTTTTTGCACTTTTATTGTCTAACGCATACAGTTTTGCCCAAATAGGAATGAATCAATGGCGCGTCCACTTCTCAGCTTTCACAGCGAAGGGAATTTGCGAAACGTCTGATGCAGTTTACATGGCATGTGCAAATGGAATAATTAAGTACGATACTGAGGACAATTCATTACAAGATATCACTCCCATCAATGGCCTTTCAGAATTGAGTATTTCAAAAATCGCAAGTCATAATAACATTGTTTTTATAGGATATGCCAATGGTAATTTAGATGTTTTGAAGAACAATACCGTTACGAATATTCCCTGGATAAAAGCTGCCGATGTTGGTGGGGACAAAACGATTTTCAATTTCTGTTTTGACGGAAACTTGGCTTATGTATCAACAGGATTAGGGTTGATCGTATATGACATCGAAAAAAATGAAATAAAGGATACTTATTACCCTTACAATAATCCCTTAATATATGATGCTACAATTCATCAAGACACGATTTTTGTAGGCACACCAAATGGCATTTATTGCGCACACAAAGATCAGCCTTATTTAAATGATTTTAACAATTGGCGTAAAAAAACCAATTTACCAGAATCAATGGTCGATAAAAAAATACCTATAATTGAATCTTTTGGTGATCGATTATATTTCCTATTAGACTCAGACACATTCAATTTAGACACCATCATTTACATTAAAGATAATATTACTAATTACTTTGAATATGATATTGATGTTAAGGATTTTTATGTTGACAAAGACGACAATGTTATGCTCGTCAACAAATATGCTTCCGTGCAAAGTTTAAATATAGAAGGAACGTATTTAGAGCTAATTTTTCAATACCCATTTAAATCTGTAGCACCTGTTGGAAGCGTTTTGAGAGATGGCCAATTCTGGATTGCTGACTCAGAGTCTGGTTTAGTAAAAGCTTTAAATTCGTGGTCGGCTCAGACAATTTATTCGAATGGACCAGCAACTGACGCAGCATTTAAATTAGATATACAATACGGAAAAGCTGTTATTGCAGGTGGAGGATTGACACCTAATAGAGCAAATATATTTGACAGAAGTGGTATTTATGTTTTTGAAGATGAAAATTGGACAAATCTCAATTTTCGCAACCAAGAAGAAATGGATTTTGACGTTGATTGGGATTTTATTTCTGTTGCTGTTAATCCTAATAACACGAACGAGTTTGCTTTCGGAAGCTTTTCATTAGGAGGATTGAAAATAGTTAAAGATGGTAAAGATATAGTCGAAGCTTATGATCCGGAAAACTCGAATATTGAAATTAACGGTGGTCAAATATCAATAGGTGATATGAAATATGATCAAGATGGTAATTTATGGATCCTCAATGCAGGAATAGAACCATTGAAAGTATTTACACCAGACGGCAATAATTATTCATTTAGTTTAGGTGCTAGCGCAAGAAATAGACCTCCAATTAGATTAATAATTGATCAAAACAATGTTAAATGGGCTGGCTTTGCAGGTGGTGGATTAATAGCCTTTGATGACGGAGGAACTTTAGCCGACCAGTCTGACGACCAAATTCATACACTAACAACTGCTGAAGGCTTCGGCAATTTGCCCAACGCTAATATTTTAAGCGTTGCAGCGGATGCTGACGGTGAAATATGGATTGGTACTGCAGAGGGGCTTGTTATATTATATTCAACAGCTAATTTATTTAGTAATGAATATGGCGCTGTGGATGCCAACCCAATTTTAATTCGCGTTGATTCTGAAAACGAAAGATTATTCGGAACCTCATCTATCACAGCAATTGCCATTGATGGAGGAAATAGAAAATGGATTGGCACCGCTTCTGCAGGTGTTTTCTGTATTAGTGAAGACGGCAAAGAAGAGATTTATAACTTCACCGCAGAAAATAGTCCGCTTATCAGTAATAGCATCTCAGATATTCAGGTCGATCAATTATCTGGTGAGGTTTATTTTGCGACAACCAATGGACTCGTATCATTCCGTTCAGATGCTACTTTAGCAGATCCGGAATTTAGTGAAGTAACGGTATTCCCAAATCCAGTGAGGCCAGAATTTTCAGGACCTATTACTATTCAAGGTTTAGGATATGAATCGGATGTTAAAATCACTGATATTTCTGGTAATGTTTTATATCAAACGGTGTCCAATGGTGGAACTGTAATTTGGAATGGTAAAACTTTATATGGAGATAGAGCCCAATCTGGTGTTTATTTAGTGTGGACGGGATCGGTTACTGGTAAAGGAAAGAATGTCGCAAAAATTCTGTTTATTAATTAATGGCAAAATTCACCCTTGATGGAATAGTTTTAAGTAAAACTGACTATTCAGAAACGAGTATTATTCTTAAAGTTTTAACGAAAGAAGAGGGTGTAAAAAGTTTTATTTTTCAAGGCGCCAAACGCAAGAATAAAAAAGGCAACTTAATTCAACCGTTAAATCAATTATCTATTGAATTTTACCAAAGAAACGACAGTGAATTGGCGAAGGTTTCAGGCATTGAAGCGGCCATTATTTACAAGTCAATTCCTTTTGATCCTTTTAAATCGAGCATTGTATTTTTCATCAACGAAATCTTATTAAACACATTAAAATCGCATGACAAAAACGAAGAACTATACGATTTTATAAGCCAAATACTACAAGTACTCGACTTGACTGAAACTTATGCTAACTTGCCTATTAAATTCTTATTTCACTATACAAAGCTTATAGGTTTCTTCCCTAATATGGTCGAAAATCCGCGGTATTTTGACATGAAAAATTGTTCATTCACTTCAACTCAACCACAGCATCCTAATTATTTATCTGCCCCTTTAACATCAACACTCTTATCAATTGTAAATGCAGATTTTGACGGTAAAAATGATCCAGCAATCAACAGAGAAATTCGTAAATCTATCCTATTAGCTTTGGTCAATTATCTACATATTGTTTTGGATGATTTTAAGGCATTGAAAAGTTTGCCTGTCCTTGAAACCTTGATGGAAGATTAATCTTTAATGAAAATAAAAAAAGGGAAACAAAATTAATTGTTCCCCTTTTTAATATCCTATTTATCCGGTCTATCTATTCAGAATAATTTTCTGACTTGAAACACCATTCTTCGCTTTAATATTCACGAAATAAATGCCATTAGACAATTTACTTAAGTCTATGTGTATAATATCTTGTTGAACCTGTGATAATTGAACAGCTATTACATTTTCTCCGATAACATTGACGAACGTTATATTTAGATCTTCCTTTTCAGACAAATCAAAACTTAAGTTCAATTCACCATTCGTCGGATTTGGATAAATCTGAACAAAGTTCGTTAATTCAAAATCATTGATACCAGCACCATTGTCTACAGTTACAACAACATCCACTTCTGCTACACATCCATCATCATTCGTAACGATACAAGTATAAGTCGTAGTCACAACAGGAGAGACTGTAATAGACGCATCACTACCAATTAAGTCACCATCTTCATACCAACTCCAAGAAATACCACCAGCTACAGTCAATTCAGTTGACATGCCAAGGTCAATAGTTACATCGTCAGAAATACCTGGTGTAAAATCACTATCAACACCTATTGTAGCAACCCCACTTATCTCACATAAATTATCGTCCGTTACAACATAATTATAAGTTCCAGAAGCTAAATCTTCAAAAACATTTGTTGCTACAAAGAACAATCCATCATCAATTGAATAATTGTAAGGACCACCATCACCACCAGAAGCGATAAAGGTAATACGTCCATCTTCATTAATACAATTCTCATTACTCACCACAACCTCTAAATCTAACTCATCATTGATTGTAAATGAATGACCAGCTGAAACATCACTGATACAGGCACCTTCTACAGTTAAAGAAACATCCCATGTTCCAACATCAAAAGCTTCATTGATAATATCTCCAGCAAAGAAATAAGTATCGTCACCATCTGTAATTTCCCACAAATAATCAGTTGCATTAATTGAAGTTGAACCATCCAACTCAACATCTACTCCTTCACAAGCAATTCCAACTGGAATATTAACCAATGAAATTGGAGGACCACCATCACCGCCAACAAGCACATCCATAATTAACGAACAATCAGGTGCAGATCCGAATATTTCAGAAGTTCTTAACCAATCCGTTTCAGGATCGAATTTTAAAATAGTTGAACTCTCCCCACTTGGCCGATCATCGAAAGCCGTTGTAGTAAATATGATGGTATCAAATCCAGCAGAATAATCAAATTCAAACCCAACCCAAAAATCACCTACTACAGAAATTGCCGGCGTAAATTCAATATTATTATAAAAACCTGCATTTAAATCGGCTAAAGGCACCTCAGTTGAACCCAATATTGTTCCTGGTTCTCCACCAGCATCATCCCAAACATGGAAAGTAATCACACTTGCTCCAAGAATATCATCAACCTGAATAATTGGAATATTAATTCCTGCTATTTGAATTGGTGCTAACGAAGTATAACCTTCTGCTATAAACTCCGCTCTGAACCCTCCTTCGTCTAGCGTAAATTGTGCAGGATAATAACCAGCTTCTCCTGTTACGCCATAATATACTGACCCAGCCAATTCTTCATCCGTATAATTTCTCAAAGTATCACAGCTCACATCTCCGCCACCTTCTATAACCTGAATATAATCAACTTTAGATTCTGAATCAGATCCAGCTCCATTAGAGACATTCAATGTTATAGTATAAAATCCTTCTTCGTCAAATTGAATAATTGGGTCTTCACTTGCAGCATCAGTTCCTAATATATAACTGACACCAGTCATCGGTGCAACAGTCCAAGTCCAAGTTGTTGGGAAATTATCACTTAAATCGTCAAAGCCTACTGCCCCACCTGTTCCGATAATCGTTGGATCACCTTCAAAATCTGCAACAGGTGCCGTTTCTACAAGCGGAACACATTTTGTTGATTCAGTTAATTCTAATCGAGAATCTTCAAGAACTAAATGCATTAAATCAACTTGATCGTCACTGAACATTACTGTACAGTTCGAATAATCCATATAGTTTTCATATTGTGTTTGAATGCCAGGGCAAGTAGTTTGAGAACCAGAACAAGTTCCAGCATAATCAAAAGATGGACCAGCAGTACTTGGTGTATCATCTAAACCATCATCATCATCACAACCGCCATCATTACCCCATGTATGTGGTAAACCTAAAAAATGCCCAATCTCATGTGTTAAAACACGATTAGAAGGCTCAAGACCTAAATTATAATCAATTACAATCCCATCTATATTTGACGGCGGTAAGAATTCGACTGTTGGAAGATAAGCATATCCAGCAACACCTGCCAAGGCACCGTTTGTAATATCACAAATCCATACATTTAAATATTGATCTCTATCCCATGGTTCAGTACCACTACCTCCATCAATAGAACTTTTCATTTTATTGGTTTCATCACCGTATTCATACCAAACTTCTTCCGTTTCTACACGATGAATTCCTGGCTCTAAAAGTGCTTCACCATCTTCATCAGTAGTTGCTAAACAGAATTCAATATCAGCATTTGCCCCAACAAATCCGAATCCATCTCTTGCATCATCTATATCAGCATTATCAGCAGCAAAATCTTCATTTACCGCATCCAATAATGCTTCAATATCAATAGCAGACACATTCTCTTCGTCCGTATTATAAATCACGTGAAAAATAACAGGAACGGTATATGAAGACCTATCGCCACCACCGCCGCCACGACGAACTAAATTGTTTTGACGCGTAATCGATTCCGCATATGCATCGGCAATTCCAGCTTGCGTAATCCAATCTTTTGTAATATGATCCGTTAAACATTGTTCTGGATCATGGATATGTGATAAATCAGGAGACACCCGCGCATCATAAGTTAATACTGATGGATTGCTAATTGTCGTTGATACCATTGGGCTACTAACTGCCACTTGCGCATTAATTGTATTGCCAATAGGCAATAGTCCGGCAAGTAACGTTAGACATACGTACAGTTTTTTCATAAAATTAGTTTTGGTTAGTAACTAAACTAACGGTAAACTATACGTAATGGTTGAGGAAAGGTTATAATGGTACATTTAAGTTGACCTGAGTCCTAAGCATAAATTTCGTGTTTTTCGCTATGCAGGATAAATGGAACAGTTTAAATAGTTAAATAGTCACTAGTCTTGAGTCGCTAGTCTTTAGAGTTTAAAAATTGTCTTTATTTTTATATGCGTCCTATGGGTTTGCTTAGCGGCCTTTGTGGTTAAGACATTTAATGTCCCAGTAAAAAACGAATAGCGATTTGACGAAGTTAACCGCAAAGCACACGGAGTCCAACTTCGCCAAGGCTACGTTGGTTAAATAGGCACAAAGTTCACAAAGCGAATAATTCTATAATGCTTATTAATTTTGGACTTGTTTCTTTCAAAAGTTTCCTGCATATCTTCCGATTTGATGGGGAAGCCAATAATAATTCCTGATTAAACGATAAAGCAAAGCTAAGTCCTGAAGGGACGACATAAAATAGCGGAGGAAGAATTCCTTCGATAATTAGGTTGCCATAAGAAAGTTTAAAACCCCGCAGGGGTGACATAATTTATTTGAAAGGGACGAGAATGGGATCATGTATAATCAAAACATAACCGGTTGGGGGTAGCTATCAGTACGAAGTCACAGGTAACCATCCAAAAAGTCTTTTGTCTTTCTGTACGTTCATGAAAACGGTCAACTCTATTCAGGAATGTACATTTAAAAATTGTCTTCCTTTTTCTTTGTGTCTTTTGACTCTGCTTAGCGGCCTTTGTGGTTAAGACATTTGATGTCCCAGTAAAAAACGAATAGCGATTTGACGAAGTTAACCGCAAAGCTCTCGGAGACCAACTTCGCAGAAGCTACAATGGTTAAAAAAGGCACGAAGTTCACAAAGCGTTTATTTCTGTATTCTTCTTTAATTTGGGACTTGTTCCTTTCAAATAGTTCCTAAAAAACGACGCAGAGTTGTATAGTGATAAGAAAAACCAAGTCCCGAAGGGACGACATAAAATAGCGGAGGAAGAATTCCTTCGATAATTAGTTTGCCATAAGAAAGTTTAAAACCCCGCAGGGGTGATATAAAATTTTGTGCATGCAAGCAGGTCAATTTCTTGTTGAGACATTTCTTTTAGCATAAAAACATAAGTAGAACATGTGACCCCTTTAGGGTCTGCCATGAATTGAGTTACATTCGCGTTTAGTACGTATAGGTTTCCACCTCTAAATCCGTTTTGATAGCTAAGTGATATAAATTTAGAATTTAGAAATTCGTATTTCTTAACCCTACCCCGCACTGAGCGCCAGACGAAGTGTAGGGGCCACATATAACCCGAAATTCAAACCATTAAAAATAGATAGTCAGATCAGAAAGTCACGCCAACCATATCTCCTCGAATCCTTTTACAACAACCTTAGCGTAATGAACAGGACGGGTTTAACCAAAAACAGCCAACAAAAAAAATTGCTGGCTGTTTTATAAAATCAATAGGGATTTTTTACAATCCTAACTTCTTTCTTAATTCTTTTGGTAAAGCATCTTTATGCACATAAATATTGATTGTTTTATAATCAAAAAACGCTTTAGAAACATATAAATAACCATCACAATGGTTACCTGTTCCCCATGAGTTTTTAATTAATAAATAATCTGTTTTATTTTGATCTTGATAAAGACCAACTGCATGCATGCCGTGATCATCAGTTGTTTGTTTATTATCATAACCAGCTTGACGAATTTCTTGCGTAATTACTTGTTCTTTCACTGGCTCCATAAAACAAGATGCTATTTTTTCTGCTCCTGCATCAGAGAAATTTTTATTGTTTTGACCACGAACTTGAATTGTTGATTTGTCTTCAGGAACGACAGCTAAACCAGATCTAAAATCAAAATAATCTTCTGATACATCTGATGCCCATGCAAAAGTATAACCCGTTTTTAGTGAATTTTCAGCGACTGCCCATAAATCTTCTAATGTTACATTATAACTTTCTCCCCATGCCCAGTTGTCAGCAATTGCTAAAAAACATTTTTCGTTATAAGGGTGATTGCTAAATGATGTAATAGAAACATAGTCATCCATATTTAAACCTAAATGATCACGGTAAGTGATTGGATTATATTTTGCTCCATCAGCAGTAAACTCAAATTCCTCAACTTTTTCAGGAATTGGTCCTAAATAAGCATTTAAAATTCCACGTAAAGCATTTTGCCATGAAGATGAAAGTGCAGCACTACCACGTAAATTTTTAGTTGATTTTAAAACACCTTCTGTCGCTCCATTTAACACTTCGTATAATTCAGCATGCGTATGTGTTTCTGTTCCGTAATTTAAACCTGAATAGACAGATGCTGGAACAATTCCTTTTCTTTTAATCACCCAAGGAATATCGTGAAATGCACCACCTTCTGAAAAATTGGTATGCCCGTCAGTTCGAATAAATTTATCTGCTTTACCTAAATAAGTATTGTAAACGATATACATTTCAGACAATGTCGTTTCTGGCTTACCCATTCTAGTTACTTCAGACTCAAAAAATGAAAGTGCTGAAAAACTCCAACAAGTTCCTGTTCGACCTTGCGACTGAACTGGTGTTGCATCTAAATGTGCTATTTTTTTAAATTCATATTTACTATCTTCTTGATTCGTTAATTTTTCTTGTGCAAAGACACAACCAAATGCCATTGTAAAAATAAGAAATCCCGCTATTTTTTTCATAAATTTTAACTTAATGCGTAAGCGGGTAAATTTACAAATCTAATTTGAAGCTACAAAATGGTTTAATGCTAAGATGTGGATTAAAAGGATAAAAGAAGAAAAGAATTGATAGACGGCAGTTATTTTCTAAGAATCCAACCAGAAATGCCTTTAGCTTTTAATGCTTCAAGTTTTGTTGCTGCAGTTTCAGCATTATCAAAACCACCTCCACTTACGCGATAAAGTCCTTTGTTTTTATCAACTATAAAAGCATTCTCTCCTTCTAATTTTAATTGAGCTGCTAAATTTTCAGCATTCTCTTCAACAGAAAAACAACCACGAATTACATGGTATGGATATTCGATTGTTTTTGTTGCTGGAACCACAGATTCAGCAGCAATTTCAACAACCTTTTCAATTTCATTTTTATCTAAACGAACAGGAATGAAAATTTGATCATCAAATTGGAAATTATAAATTTCAACAGATTCATTTAGACCTGTAGTCAATTCATTCCAAGATTTATTTTCAACAGTTGAAACAACCAACTCATCAATATTTAATCTTGAATTGTACGTCCGCTGATCGTTTTTGTGCAAAGGATTAAAATCAGCTACTTGAATATTTCCAGTATTTAAAAAATCAGTTTGCATTGGTATCCAATACGAATAAAACAAGAATGGTAATGCAACAGCAGCAGCGATATACTTGAATTTTGGTCGCCATTTTCTTTTCGAATCAATCGCAATAACTTCAACTTCTTCTTCAACAGACTCATGAATTAGAACTTCAGGTTCAACAGTACTATTTGCTGTCTGCTCAAATTGCGGCGTTTCGACTTTTAACGGAATCACAACCGCTTCCTTCTCTTCTATTTTCTCTGCAACAATTACAGGTTTCTTTTCGGCCTGTTGAGCAACATATGGAACGAAATTCACACTTGTTAAACCGTAAGCATTCAACAATAAATTTGCATCTCTGCTTTGCTCAAAAACTAAGTTTTGCTCTTCAAGATATAGAAAACCCATATCTCCGATCTCAATGCGTTCACCCAAATTAAGTTGCTCTTGCCAACTCACTACATTCTCTCGAATATAAGACAATGCTCCGTCATAAGTCGATGTATTTTGCTTGGCAACATAATTTGCCAATAAACCATCGTTATTGGTCAACTTTGCATTGAATAAGATGCTTTTAGAAGGCGGATGAATTTGCTGTCTGACTTCATCAATAACCGCAGATTTATAATTGGCTATAAATCCCCCAAAATTAGGAACAATAACACAATTGTGTTGTTTCAGTAAAGCGGTTATAAATGCAGATAATTCCATAATATACTCTCAAAGATAAGGATTGTTATTTGATTACCGATTGGACTAAAACAAATTAATCTTTCAATAAGCTCAAAACAGACGAATTCATACGGTAGTAAATGCGAATTGTTACAGTAAAATATAAAAAAATCTGTCCAATTAATTTATTTTAACTGGACAGATTAATAATCAGTTTTTTAGAATTTATTGGCGTGCTTTCCACGCATAATACAAATCAAAATAACCTTTTGTTTCAAGAGAAATTACACCACCTGTTGTATCGCCATATTTGGCCGGAATACCACCAGTATATGCTTCAAGACCACTAATTGCAATTCCTGGAATAGAGCCCATATCATCCATCTTAACACCATCGATATAATAAATTGCATCACCAGGTCGTGAACCTCTAATAATAATATCATTTGTACCTTCAATCATTGTAATATCCGAAGATGAACCCACCAATAAATCAACCGGGCTTCTTAAGAAAACTGAATTTTCGATATCCTCTGTTAAAAATTTGATCTTTACTATATCATGTTCAATTTTCACCGAATTATAAACAACAGTAACGGTAGTCATAACGTTATGATTGGTAGACATTATATTTACCGTTGTAAATCCATCAGCTGATACCTTAACTGAAGCAATTTGCATCGTATCAAAACCATATCCTTTAGAGATTACATTATATGTACCCGGTCGCAAAGCTTCAATAGAATACTTTCCATTTATATCAGCTTTAACCCTTCTTGTACCCGACTCCGTCTCAACCCAAACCTTTGTATAAGGAATTACTATCGTTGGATTCTCTGCTTCATAAACTGTTCCTTTAATTGTTCCTAAACCTACCTGCGCAGAACTGCTTATCGCTGTAAACAATAAAACTGCTATAATTAAAATGCTCTTTTTCATAATCCTATTTTTTATGTTCTCTATTAAGATGCAGGCATCATTAACATTCCATAAAAAAAGTTGAAAAAAATTATTTGGATAGGTGCATCATGATCCCATCAGCAGACAAAGCAAATAACCCTGTTTTTACATTAACAAGTTTAAGCGCTTTATTGGTCCAGCGATTGCACGTCTCAAATAAATGATAATTACCATTGGCTTCATAAAAATTATCATTCGACCAATAACCTCTGCCTGGAATTAAAACCGCTTTATTATCTTTCAGCGTAAAACTTCCCTCGATGTATTTAATCAGTTTTGAATATTGTTCTTCACTAATGAATAATGTTTTACAAGATTCAGAATGCAATAAATCATTTGAAAAATAAGCGACATGCATGGCAGTACCACTATTCAAAAAAGCTGCATTTACAGCAGTAGAAAAAGTTAAATCACTCCATTCGGGCGTATCTAGAAAGAAACCTTTATCTCCCCATCCAATAGAAACATATTTCAACTGTTTAACATTGCCAAAATCTTCTGATGGAATCAAAGCTGTCCAATCATAAAAAGGAGTTTTAACAGGCAAACAGATATCTGTATGTACCCCATTCGATTTCACATAAATCTTCACCCCATCTTCCTGCAGCTCACCAAAACCGAATAAACCACCGCCAAAAAAGACAATAAAGTAAAAAGCGACAAATGCGAAAACGAGTTCAATGAAATAATAAAACACCTTCCCCGTTCGATTAACAACAGTTTTCATAAGTGTATGAAAATATCCATTTAACATTGAATTTGCAAGACTTAAGTTCACTTTCATTACCTTTGTAACAGGAAAAGTTATATGGCGAGTACAAAAAAGAATATTAGGGAATTGACATTGGAGCAAATAATTGCAATAATGGAAGCGGCGGGAGAAAAGAAATTCAGAGCCAAGCAGGTGTATGAGTGGATATGGAAGAAGGGTGCCCATTCTTTTGATGACATGAAAAACATATCTAAAAAAGTTATTGACTTATTAGATACTGAATTTTTTATTGACAATATTAAAATATCCGATCAACAAAAAAGTAATGATGAGACTATAAAATGTGCTTTCACAAGTTTTGACAATCATATTACTGAAGGTGTATTGATTCCTACAACCTCTAGAATAACAGCTTGTATCTCGTCACAAGTAGGTTGTAGTTTAGCTTGTAAATTCTGTGCAACCGGTCGTTTAAAACTAATGCGGAATTTAACTGCAGGAGAAATTTACGATCAAGTATTACTATTGACAAGACTGTCACATGAGCACTACGATCAAGCTTTAAGCAATATTGTTTTTATGGGAATGGGTGAACCATTATTGAACTATAAGAACATGTTGGCTGGTATTGAAAAAATAACTAGCGAAGAAGGGTTGGGAATTTCTCCTAAACGAATCACTGTTTCGACTGCGGGAATTGCTAAAATGATTAAAAAAATGGGGGATGATGAAGTTAAATTCAATTTAGCCTTATCATTACATGCTGCGAACGACAAAAAACGTAGTGAGATCATGGAGATTAATGATTCGAACAATTTAGATGCTTTAGCTGAATCGCTCATATATTTCCATCAAAAAACAGGATCTCGTATCACATTTGAATATATCATATTTAAAGACTTCAACGATACCTTAGCGGATGCAAGGGAATTGGCTGATTTCTGTAAAAATGTACCCGTAAAAATTAATATCATTGAATATAACCCGATTGATCAGGGAGAATTTCAACAAGCTGACAAAAACAAAGTGGATGCATTTGCGGAATTTTTAGAATCACTAAATTTAGTGGTTAATGTTCGACGCAGCAGAGGCAAAGATATTGATGCGGCTTGCGGACAACTAGCCAATAAAAACGGATCTATAGCGTTAAAAGAACGGGTATTAAAATGAAACTTAGTTTAATTGTCATATTATTTTTCGGTTACCAATTTGTATTTGGGCAATTAAACACGCCCATAAGTGGACCAGTTTATGAAATAACTAAAAAAGAAAACTTCAACGGCTTCATTGGCGAGAACGATCAACATTTATTCACTTTAGATTATGCATTTAGCAATCGTAAAAAGCAAGAATTAAATGTAAGACGTTTTGCACAAAGCAATATGGCTTTTGTTGACGAGGTTAATATCTATTCAGTTTTAGAAGAAGAATATTATAACGAACCGAAAGAAGTCTTTTATTCCAATGACACTATCTTTTTATTTTCGATATTAACAGGAGATAAGGATTTAACACCATTAATAAGCCTTGAATTATTCAACCAATACGGTGAGAGATTGCAATATTCGATTGTTGATTCCGTTCGATTTGACGAGCATTATCATATCAAAGAAGCTGAAGACAAAAAAGGTTTCTTAATTGCTCGACATAACAAATTCCGCAACTTAGCAGAACAAGAAATTTATCTTTTAGCATTAGACAATTCAGGAAAAACGAAATGGAAGAATACTTTAAAATCTCCTTATGCTTTGCAAAGCTTAACGATTGAAGAAATTTATTACTCGAGTGAGTCGCCCGTTTATCTTTTATGTAATTACGGATTGAATTTAGATAACAAATCTATCGATAACGAATTGGTAAATAATACCTATGCTTTATGGGCTTATAAACCAGAAAACAAATTCCTTAAAGAGTTCGAATTGCGTTTGAATAACCGTTGGATAAATGGTGTTAAAATGCATTATGATGGCAAGGGAGAATTATTGATTTCAGGTTTTACAAATGAGACACGGAAGAAGACCGTTAACGGTGTGTTTTCGTTAATTATTAATAAGGATTTCACAATTAAACAAAATCATACTTATAAATTTACAAAAGCTTTTTTATCAAAATTCTTAACCGCTAAAGAACTTGATCGACAAAAGGAATTAGAGGATATGATTTTACGTGATTTGGTTCTTTTATCAGACGGCTCTTACTTTTTACTCAGCGAACACTACAATCAATATACAGAACGTAATTATGACCCTAGAACAAATATAACAACTACTACAGAGCATTATAATTACAATTCAATCATGGTGTCCTATTTTGACAAAACAGGAAAGCATATCTGGAGTGATCGCATTCCTAAATTCCAACATTCCATTAACGACTTTGGATATTTCTCATCATTCTCATACTTGCATAACAAAAATGACATTTATATCTTTTTCAATGATTCGCAAAAAAACAACGAATTAGAATTAGATGATTATTTTAATTATAACGGAATTTATAACAACCGCAAATTTCAAATTACACAGGTTCATTTGAACAGATATGAAGTTGTTGATCGGAATGAATTTCTTCTACAGGGAAACAATAACTTTATGTTGCGTGCAAAACGCAGTAACCAAATAAATTCAGAATCCATTTATTTATTGGGTGAATCTGGAAGAAACAGAAAAATAATCAAGGTGAATATTGCTTCACCTCAGTAGATTTGACAACCCTGAATTTAGTTAATATATGTAAAGTTTCACAAGGTTGTTAACGGAAGTTGATTAATCTTGTCTTGTAAATTTAGTAGTTTATTTTCAAACTTTTTTGGTTCTACAATAAATATTTCAGGTTCTAATTGATACCATTTATAAATTGCTTGAATTGGTGTTTTAACATCAAGTTCTTTTCTCAGTGAGCCATGTCTTCTGTATAAATTGTAGTTACACATAAAATTAAAGAGATCTTTATGCATCTGGTCGTATGAATTATAAGAGTGTTTTAAAATTGTATTAGACTTAATGGTTCTATTTACTCTTTCTACCATGCCATTCGTCTGAGGGGACGCAGGTTTCGTTAGCCTATGG
>NZ_JHXV01000027.1 GCF_000621625.1 Crocinitomix catalasitica ATCC 23190 | reverse complement strand
AAGAGTAAATAGAACCATTAAGTCTAATACAATTTTAAAACACTCTTATAATTCATACGACCAGATGCATAAAGATCTCTTTAATTTTATGTGTAACTACAATTTATACAGAAGACATGGCTCACTGAGAAAAGAACTTGATGTTAAAACACCAATTCAAGCAATTTATAAATGGTATCAATTAGAACCTGAAATATTTATTGTAGAACCAAAAAAGTTTGAAAATAAACTACTAAATTTACAAGACAAGATTAATCAACTTCCGTTAACAACCTTGTGAAACTTTACAGCTATAGGATACTGATTGGCCAAAGCACGACAAACCTCTTTTAAACATTCCTTATCATCTAATAGAATCACCAAGGTATCATTTGCTTCTATGATCGTGGAACCACCAGGGCGAACGTATTTCCCTTCTCGTTTGATCATTACAATAAATGCCGATTTAGGGAAATGTAAATCTACAATTCGTTTGTTCACTGCAAAACTATCGGGTAGAATTGTAAGTTCCTCCATTTCAGTTTTCGGAAAATCCGATACAAACTGTTCAAATTCGGGAAGTGGTTCAATTTTTTCAGGCAATCCTACATTCAACCATTTCGCAAAAAGGGATAAGGTTGTTCCTTGAATTAATACCGAAGTAACTGAAATAAAGAAAACGATATTAAATATCATACTTGCCTTTTCAATTCCAGCTAATAAAGGATAAGTCGCAAACACTATCGGAACAGCTCCTCTTAAACCTACCCAAGAAATATAAACCCGTCTTCTTAACTTCATTTTAAAGAAGGCTAAGCTGATAAAGACACTCAACGGTCGTGCAATTAGAATTAGGAATACTGATATCAATAATCCTATGCCCATGTACGGAATAATTTCTGAAGGGAAAACAAGTAAACCAAGCGTTAAGAAGAGTACAATTTGCATTAACCAAGCCAATCCATCAAACATCTTTAATATCGTCGATTTATGAATTAAATCTTGATTCCCTAAGTACACAGCACAGATATAAATCGATAAGAAACCATTCCCGCCAATAAAACCAGTTGCTGAAAATGTAATGAACATTAAAGCAATCACCAGAACGGGATACAATCCCTCAAACCCGAGTTTAATATTATTGATAATTAATTTGCTCAATCTACCGAAGGCAAGACCAGCAATTGCTCCCAAAATCATCTGTTGCAATAACATTGGAATGATAGACAATAATCCTTGATCTTGATTGATCACTAAGGTTAAAAAAGCAAGGGTAAGCACGTATGCCATTGGATCGTTACTTCCACTCTCCAACTCTAAAGTCGGTCGTAAATTCGTTCTTAATGCCAAATTTTTAGACCGTAAAATTGAAAATACAGCTGCCGCATCCGTTGAGGAGACGATAGAACCTAATAACATACTCTCGTATATCGTAAAATCAGTCACATACCAAACAAAGGTTCCCAGAATAGTAGCTGTGAGCAATACGCCTAAGGTAGAAAGCATTAAACCTTCCCTCAGAATGGGTTTGACGGAGGGCCAATGCGTGTCGAGACCTCCTGAGAATAGTATAAAGTTGAGTGAGACGACGCCAATAAATTGAGCCAATTTTGGATCGTCAAAACGAATTCCTACAAGTCCATCCGAACCTGCTAACATACCTATTGCTAAGAAAAGCAATAAAGTTGGGACACCAAATCTATACGAAGTTTTACCAACAACAATACTTATAAAAAGCAATAAGGAGCCAATTAACAGAATGTTTTCAATCGATAAATTCATTAATTTCTATACTTGATTTAATGTTTGCAAAAATACTATTTTCACGCTAATAATGAGCTCAAAAAAGATGTTGTTATTGCAAAAAAATCAGCAACCTTTTTGAATAGGTAAAGTACAACATACGTTTCACCAAAAAAAGAAGCGCAAATCCAATACAGGAAATGCGCTTTTAATACTTTTAGTATATGGTATTGATTTTCAATTGACCAATGCCAATCTTAACCAAATACTTTTTTCAAAAGATCTGATACACGTGCAGCAGGATCTTGTCTTATTTTTAATTCTTCTTTTGCGATTTGGACAAATAAACCATCAATAGCCTTTTGTGTAGCATAATCTACTAAATCAGGATTAATTTTTTGAACCATTGGTATTTTATTATAAGTCGTGAAAATAGTATTCCAGTTTTTCGTTGCCCCTACTTTATCTAACGACGCCTTAATGATTGGTTCGAATTTAGCTGCTAAACTAGCACGCGTTGACTCATTTAAATATTTTGTTGCGGCATCATCTTCACCCTTTAATATACTCATCGCATCCGCTATATTCATACCTTTTATAGCAGCTACAAAAATATCTTTTGCCGCTGTTGTTGCATCTTCTGCAGCTCTATTAATTGATTCAATCGTTTCATCTACTTTATCCCCTTGACCGATACTACGCAGTTTCGACTCTACAACACTTGCTTCTTCTGGCAATGGAATTTTAACAGACAAATCCTTATAGAATCCATCGGGTTTTGAAAGTTGATCAACTCCTTTTTCAACACCTTTGGTCAATGCTTCTTTTAACCCTGCACCAATCTCTTCTTGACTTAAGCCAGTTGATGTATTTGATTCTAATTTTTCACCAACAGTCTTTTTAAGTTTGTCAAATTGTGCCATTGATGTGAAAGTTCCTAAAAGAACTGTTGCTATGGTAAGATAAATTGCTTTGTTCATGTTTGTCGTTTTTGTATTGTTTTAAGGTAATCAATAACCTTGCCTAAGTTGATTTGCCTCCTTTGGAATGGTAAACGAAACTTATGCTTCTTTATTAACTGTGAGTACAATTTTTCCTATAATCGCTGCAGATTCAACTAATTTATGTGCTTCGGCAGCTTGACTGAAATCCATTATTTTTCCAATTTCCGGTCGAATTTTATGTGTGGCCAATAAGTTAAATAATGCCTGCATATCCGCTTTAAACCAATCGTTTTGTTTTTGATGCCAATCACTGATGATATAGAAATTTGCATTTGGTTTGGTCGGCAATAAATTCCAAAATTTAACCTTCATAAAATCTAGAATTACATTCCCCCCGTTCCCACTTGCCGCACTTTGATAGCCAAAACCAACCAGTGTTCCTCTTTTTTTAAGCACTTTTAAAGAGCGTGGAAAATAGTCTCCGCCAATTGGATCGAAAACAGCATCAATTCCATTCGGCTCATCTTTTTTTAATCTTTCTAAAAAATCTTCGTGCTGATAATCGATCGGAATGCCGCCTTCTGCCTGAATAAAATCATGTTTCCCTTTTGACGCCGTTCCGTACATTTTAAGGTTCATTAATTTTCCTAATTGTAACATTGCTGTTCCCACAGCTCCTGAACAAGCATGAATCAATATTGTTTGCCCTTCTTTAACTTTTGCCGAGCGGTGTAGCATTTGGTAAGCCGTCAAATAAGTTAAAATCAAACTTACGGCTTCTTCGTTTTTTAATCCGTCGGGAACAGGAACAACTGTTTTTGCATTTAAACAGATATATTGGGAATACGCTCCAATTACAGTAAGTTCAGCAATTTTCTGGCCTTTCTTGATATGCGTGACACCTGCCCCAACCTTGTCAACGATTCCAATTAAATCGTATCCTGGAGAGAATGGTGGTTTCACTTTAATACCCAGGTAATTCCCTCTTCGAATTAAAGTATCAGTAAAAGCGGCACTTGTGCATAATACTTTCACGCGCACTTCCCCAGGTTTTGGTTCTGGCAAAGATGGTTCAGTAATCATTTTAAGGACTTCTGGTCCACCAAATTTTGTAATCACAATCTTTTTGAACTCCATTTAGGCCTTTAATTTATTTGAACGATTAAAATCAGTACTAAATATCTATAATTCTAGCCATTTTGGAGCATTATGCCTCCACTAATTTTTTTCTTTTTTTCATCACAACAAAAAACAACGCAGTGATTAATAAGGCAAAACAAAGCCCAATCCATGTTGCAGTTGAAAGACCTAAACCAAAGCCGATATTTGGATCGAAAAAGATATAAGTACAGATGACCGAAGTGATAAAAAATGCAGGAATCATCGCGATTAAATAATGCGTATTTTTCGAATAAAGATATACAGCCCCTATCCACAAAGCAATAGATGCAGTGACTTGATTTGCCCAAGAGAAATAGCGCCACAATAATTGAAAATCCATATTCGTTAAAATATAAGAGACGATAAATAAAGGTATCGCAACTTTGAATCTATTTGCCAATCGTTTTTGATCTATTTTAAGATAATCTGCAATGATCATTCTTGCTGCTCTAAAAGAAGTATCGCCTGAAGTAATTGGTAGCACAATTACACCTAAAACAGCGATCGTTCCACCAACAGTTCCTAAAAATGTAATCGCTATTTTATTGACAACAGCTGCTGGACCTCCACTTTCTAATAGCACACTCAAACTTTCTCCATTCATTAAACTCATTGCTGCAGCTGCCCAAATCATGGCAATAATAGCTTCAAGAATCATCATTCCATAAAATACTTTTCTACCATCTTTTTCATTGTCGATGGTACGTGAAATAATTGGTGATTGTGTGGCATGGAAACCGGACAATGCACCACAGGAAATGGTTAGGAAGATGACGGGATAATAAGGAATGCCTTTGGGATGTAAATTTTCTAAGGTTAATTCTGGAATGGGATTCCCGTATAAAAACATACCAATGCAAATACCAATCGCACTAAGAATCAATAAAAAACCTAAAATCGGATATACCTTACCAATGACTTTATCTATTGGCAGAACGGTTGCGATGATATAATAAGCGAAAATACAGAAGACGATGATGGTGATAAAACTGCCATCTGGTGTGATTAATTCATTGATCATTTTTGCTGGAGCGGTAACGAATACTGTTCCGACTAATACGAGGAGTAATAATGTGAAAAAATTGACAATGTGACTGAATGATTTCCCTAGGAATTTAGAGGCCAATGCGGGCAAATGTGCTCCACCATTTCGGGTAGAGATCATGCCCGTTAAATAATCATGTACTCCGCCAGCGAATATAGCGCCGAATACAATCCATAAAAAAGCAGAAGGACCATATAAAGCGCCTAAAATCGGACCAAATATTGGACCGACTCCTGCAATATTTAAGATTTGAATAAAAGCATTTCTATTACTTTTCATCGGAACAAAATCGACACCGTCTTCTAGGGTATGTGCAGGTGTTTCCTTATTAGCATCGGATTTAAATGTGCGATCTACAAATTTGCCGTAAATAAGATAACCAAGTATCAATAATACAATAGCGGAAATGAATGTAATCATCTTTATCGTGTTTTAATAGGGTTGATTTATTGTAGACAAATAGTAAGATTCTTGCACTTATTCATTTCATCTATTCACCCAAAGTTAACATCCGCTTTTTGTAAATGATTAAATTTTGTCATGTTTATCGCTAAATTGATATATAAAAAATCACCTAATTCTCATTCATGAAGTTATGCATTGCTGCGACATATCAAGTTTAAATTAAAAGCATACAGTTATTTCATACCTCAACGCTAAAGTAATACGATAGCCCAGCACTTTAGCTTAAAACATAATATTTAAGCGACAATATAGGTCGTTATCATTCATAAAAAAACCGCATAAGTATATCTATTTAACACTAAGTCTATTCTTTATTGAAGAATTGGAGGCATTTGTGATGATTCTGAGCTCATTTCTAGTTAAACATTTTGCAGAAATCAATTTAAGCAAGGCCGGAAATTATTTTTTTTAGCGATTAATAAAGCGGTCAATGAAAACAATATCTCCTATCATACATACTGTTCATACCGGTGTTGCTAGATGATATGACGACCATATTTTTCAACATGTTTAGGTTCTATATCAAACAATTCCAACTACTTTAAATCTCCCTTATTTCTAATTCGGAGAATTTAACCCCAACTTATTGCCTTCGGTATCTAAAAACAAAGCAAAGAATCCACTTTCGTCTGCATGTGCGGTTTTAGGAAGAATGATTTGCCCTCCGCTGGCTTCAACTTTATCAAGTATGGATTGAAGGTCGTCTCCCCCGTTTAAATAAACGGTCACTCCATCGGCTGTTGGTTGATACCCTTCTGCTTGCATGATAACACCTGTCACAACTTGATCTTCATATGGAAAAATGCCCATTTTCATATCTGGCATTTCCATCTGTTCGATATTAATATTCAAAATGCTTTGGTAAAATTTAATGGCTCTTGAAATATCTGTTGCTGGAATTTCAAAAAGAGAAACATGGCTTTTCATATCGTTTTTGTTTTGTTTGACATCAGAATGAACAGCCTCTTCGCGATCAGCTCCCCTGTTTTGATTGTTACAACTCAAATTAATCACGGCTAGTAATACGATTGCGAAAGAAATTGTCTTCTTCATTTTATTCAGTTTAGTTTAACAATACAAATATACCTGACCTTTTTACCGTAAAATTGTACAAATGCGACAAGTCGCCTATTTATAGAAAAGCGAAGAAAGTGTCATGTTTTCATTCCCTAAAAATTCCTTTGGATTGATGCCTGTAAACTCCTTAAAGTCTTTGATAAAATGAGCTTGATCGAAATAGCCACTTTCATAAGCGATTTCCGTCAATTTTTCCTCCTTTTTATTCAATAACATTTTCAATGCAGTTTGCAATCGAATGACTTTTCCCATTTGTTTTGGACTCACGCCGATTTGCTTCACAAAGTTCCTTTCTAATTGCCGCCGTTTGGATAAATCGGCTTGCAGAATTGAACTGATTGACGCACTTCCATTTGATGCTAAAAGCGCATCAATGGTCGACTTTACAATCTTGTTCATCGTTGCTTCTTCATTCATTTTATCTAAGAGAAAATCTTCTATAATCCTGATCCGCTCTGCGCTGTTTGTTGCTCGAATTATTTTTTGCTCCAATTCATTAGCTACCTCACGATCGAATAAGTTGTGAATGGGTGTTTCTTTATTCGCTAAGTCTTTTAACGGCGTATTGACGAAGTTCGCAAAACCATAAGGGTAAAAACGAATGGCAAATGTATTGACATAACCTGTCGGCTCAATATAAAACGGCTCAATTGTTTGGCCCAAAACCATTGCTCGCGGTTGAATGATATAATCCTCGTTTGTAGTGTATCGTTTGATGTCATCACCGAGTATAAAAGCCATTTCAATTGTACCGTCCGGAATAATTCTTTGTTTTTGGGCATCGGCGTCAGCGGGAACCTCTAAAGTCCAATAGCAACTGATAAGGGCCGCTAAATCGGCGCTTGGTTGAAAGGTTTGATAATTCATTTTAGTCGTTGATGATTGACTAAAAATAACATTTTCAGCTTAGTTGGCATTCTTTTAAGATCAAATCATAAGTTTTTGTTGTGGTATCTTCTTTGCCCAAATACAAGAAACATATTTTCGAATTCTTTTTTCCATTAACAACTACTTCAACTTATTTTCAATATCCATCTTTTCATGAAGTACACGAATAACTTCTACCGTTTTAGTCGTTTTTTCAATCTTATAAAAAATGAAATGAAGTTTAATTTTTGTTCTAAAGTAGCCTTTTCTAATCCCTCCATAATCAGTTCCATTTTCAGGTTTACAAGCTATAAGTTCAATTTCTTCAAAAATTTGATTTAGATACCTGTCGGCTTGTTCAACAGACCAACTTTTAACAGTGTAAACCCAAATTTTCTCTAGATCTTTTCTTACCTCAAAAGATATCTTATACCTCCCCACTAGTATGCTTATTGTGCAATGAATTTAAAAATTCTTCTTGATCAAAATTTTCTATAAATCCTGAATTTTCTCCTTTTTTTAATGCTGCAATCAATTCTTTTTTCTTGTTCTCTTCTTCTTCGAACATTCTAAGAGCCGCTCTCACTACCTCACTTGCAGATGAATATCTTCCTGTTGTGATTTGCTTTCTGATAAAATCATTGAAATAATCCCCTAATAATATTGAAGTGTTTTTTGCCATAACAAACGATTTAAACAAATATACCAATTCCTGGTATTATTTACAATACGTTTAAATTAAAGTTGCATCTTTTAATTCATAACATGAGGAATATGTTTACCAGACCAATTCAGACATATTAGCGAATTTCCTCGGACAATGACGGTAACCATTCTAAATGTTTTTGGGTTAATTTTCCCCTACCAATCATTAAAATAAATTGAGTTTTTGTTTGTACAACAACAAATAATCTGCGGACCAAGCCGTTTTCTTTTACGCCATATACAGAAATGCTTCTTGTTCCTTCAACTTTATCCAGTAATAATTGATAGTCTCCTTTTGAAGAAATAGCTTGCTGTGCATACCGTTTGATTTTATTTTGATCACCATAAAAATTCAAATACCGTAGGCTGGTCATAGATTTCAAGACTTCTATTGCCTCAGGATAGTCTTCATCAACCAATTGAGCAGCAGCTTTTGGAGGTACTATTTTAGCCTCCATTTTATGATCGTTTTTATGTGCTTTATAATAATCAAGTATGGGATGAGCATTCAACTGAAGACAGAGAATTAAAGCGAATAAAGTGGTTGAAAGATGCTTTATTGTTATGGTTTTCATGGTTGGTGGTTTTCGTTTTGTCAAAATATAACGAACCACATGCTGAATGTTACTTATCGTGTACATAAGACTACGAATCTCCTAAAAATAAATTTTTAATTTGATAGAATATAATGAACTAAAATCGGAACGGAGATATTAATCTGAATTTAATACAAATCATGGGTAAAGGGTTTAAAACCTTCCAATTGTGGCAATGGTCTAATCAAAACCTCTTCCTCAATTTGTCTTATTGAGGGCATTCTTTAAAATTAATGATAATGTTGAACTTAAATGATAGCAGATATACTATTGACTATTTCGTTTTTAATAATGCCTCCGATTTTACTAGCAATTGCTCAATTCGCTCTTCTTTTTCCTTTAAGGCTTTTCTACCTAACCCGGTATCTTCTTGATTGTATAGGTAGACTAATTCATTATAGTAGAATATACCAAAATTATAATTTAAAGTGCTATCGTCTGGAACGATAATTAATGCGCGCTCATAAAGCTCTTCGGTAAAATAAAACAACTCATTTGAATGATCTCCTTTTCGAACTTTTTCTACCTGCTCAATTCGATTTTGATATACTTGCGCCATTAGCTCTTCAAAACGATATTGATTATTTGCCGCTTTTGCCAATGTTACCCAATCGGTTAATTTAATCAGGAGTTTTTCTTCTGAATCAATTGATATAAACGGTTGATAAAGGTTCAAAACCATTTTATTATAGAATAGATTTGATTTAGAATTACTGAATACATTCGTTTCATTGTGAAAGCGATCATCTAATAAATCATAAAGCCAAACTTTATAATTTAATACAGACGCTAAATCATTGGTGTTTACAGCTAAAGGATCTTCATCCAAATAAATAGCAAATAGCTTAATCATTAAACCGTCTGAAAGCCTTGGCTTTAAAATAGACAAAAGCAAATAGGTTTCTTCAAGCTTCTTTTTCAATCCGGCAGACTCATCTCCATGAATCTTCTGAAGATCCTCAATATTCTTCAATTCCTTAGCCTTAATTTCATAAAACGAAGACGAATCAACGAGTACCATTTGTTTTAATTCAGTTGATAAAAACATATCGGCCAACTCAATTTTTTCCTTCAACAATGTCGAACAATTATCATCACATGTTTTCCCGAAAATTTTTGGTATCTCTGCAATACTACTTGCAATTAATTCGTTTTTTGCATTGGTTTGTGACCAAGAATGAATCGTGCAATGACCAAGTGCAAGTATCAATATTATTAGTTTAAACATTACCCTTATCGAATTTAATACAAATCATGGGTAAAGGGTTTAAAACCTTCTAATTGTGGCAATGGTCTAATCAAAACCTCTTGCTCAATTTGTAAGATAATCTCGTGGGAATTGAGAATCTCTTTTTGTTTGGTATATCGTCCCGTCAACAGGTCGAATTCTACCTCTGTAATATGTTTGCCATCCCAATTCACATAAGAAAAGTCAACCAATTCAAAAACACCATCTTTTAAGACAAAAGTATACCTAGAATTGCCCTCAATATAAAAATCCAATAATAAATTTCCGTCCTCTAAATAAACATCTGGTATTTGACTCCCATTATGCTCTCCGTTCAATTCGGCAGGATACATAGGCGTTATCATCTCTACAGATGAAAAAAACAATTCATAATCACCATTAGGTTGACCAAAAAAGATTTGCAATTTCAAAGGTCTTGTATCGTTTACGGTATCCGTGGAAATAATTGCCAGATCAAGTATACCGTCATTATTGACATCCCCTAGCGAGTGTCTGATTAGACAATTAAAATTTTCTACAGTTTTTGTCTGTTGTGCATAGACACTGCTAAAAATTAAAATGCTTAGGATGGTGATCGTTCTTTTCATAATGGGCCTTGTAATTCAGTAAACGGAATTGATGACCTAAAGGTAAGTGATTGTTTTTTAAATGCTGAATGGTTGAAGGATAAAAGCGATGTATAGCATAATCACGTACTAATGTACTTTCCGTTTATTCACATTTCGAACAATACAAGGTTTTGAGGACAGGATCTCTGAGTATTTGAAAATCTTGATTGACCCAATTACACCAGCGTTGCTGATTCATTGACATTGCCTTTTCGTGGACACGTCTGTAGTCACGATCATCCTTATGCACATTGTAAAAGTACATGGTTTGCGCTAAAATGAATAATCCATCCTCGTTGAATTCATTGGCCTTAAATCTTTTCATTAATACTTGAGTTGTTAAATCATAACGACTCCAACTATTGAAAAACAGACATAGATCAACCTCATCTTCAAGGGTAAGATTATGATTCTCAAAATAATTTACGATATAATCAAAAGACTTTGTAATATTTACGCCATCATTTATTTGACCGAAATACTGTATAGCTGTCAAATGAAGGTTTAAAGCCAACTCAGGACTTATATCTTTAATTATAAATTTATTGATTCTAGCTGGGTGAATTACATTTGACAACCTTTCTGAAGGCAGGTCCCATATTGACAAGAGTTCTTTACCTATAAGTGTATACAAATGTAAAATGTTTGCAAGTGCCTCAAGCGAAATCTCATCCTCCCTTACTATCCAATTGTTTATAAATGCTGTTGTCTTAAAAAGATTTTCCTCATATATTCTGGCATAAATTGCGGCAGCATTTTGTACAAGTTGCGCTTCCTTTTTTAGTGCTTCAAAAATGAATCCTTCAAAAAATATTGCCGGTTCATCTATGGTTGTTTGATAAATTTCGTAAAGCGCCCTGTTTGCTAGATCAAAATCTTGCATTGTAATTGCCGTTCTTAAATTTAATGCACCTTTTTGAAAATCTGAAGCCGAATCGGATAGTTCACCCTTATAATTTATCGTCGCAAAAGATTTTCTTTGCTCGAATAGTAGCGAGTCCCACGGTAACAATTCATTTTGATTAATAATTAGCGCCTTTACAGAATCATTAGACAAATTCAATAGGTCATCAGCGAATAGATATTTAAATTGAAAACGCATTTCTTTCCAGTTTTCACTTGCTAAAACATGAATCAATGAATCATTTATGCGTACCGAACTTTGAATATTGTTTTTGATTTTTTCACCCCGCACATCATGTAAAATTGCATTCTTCTCACTATCGCCTTCAACAGAAGTGTGACAAGTGATATGGACGGAATGTACATCAAAGGGCTGATCAATTATAATAGGATAATCGATTGGTGTTTGTTTACCTCGATTGAAGTTGTAAATTATTTCCTGAGATTTAACAATTCCAGACTGCTGCAAAATCGCATCTTGTGGATTAACAAGAACTGGTTCTATTGGACGCAATTCGTACTTTTTTGAAGGAATATAAGAAGGGACAAGGTATTTACATTTTTTGCCATCTCTGATTAATACAATTGAAGCAACATAAGTATTGTACGGAATATTTTCAGGTATGACACCAATTGTTGTTATTAATCTATGTACGTTTTCTGCGCTATTTTTAGCGAGTAATTCTTTTCTATAAACAGGCTTGAGTAGAATTCCATCATGGACCTCCGAAATATCTAATCGATTAGGTTGACCACATAAAAATTGGTCCCTGCTTACAATATCAACAGCAATACCGTCATTTGGTCCCGGAAAAATCTCATCAAAATAACTTTGATTATGATAGTATAAAACAACCTCATTGCCTTCAATTTTTAAACTATTGCCCATATTGGCAACGATATTTGAAAATGCTCCATATACAGCACTACAATCGCCAATATATTCCTCAATACCGAATGAATTTGACGTAATTTGACCAGTTATTTTCGCTCCCCTACTCCCAAAAACTTGAGTCGCAAATACGACATCTCTCTTCTTGCCAATTGAAAATCCGAAATCACCATATTTATACGCTGCGTTTATCATATTCGCATAATGTAAAGGCGACTTTTTCCATAATAAGAACATCGATGCTGCAAGTTCTTTAATCTGTTTATTATTCAAAGGGAACGCTTGTTCCGCCGAATGCAAAACATTTTCTCCCACAATTTCAAAATCATTTCCTCCGTATTTCTCTACTCTTTTATCAGGTGTCGCGACATTCGATTTTTTTTGGTCATGGGTAATTTCATCTATGCTTGCCATATAATCACTTTGATTTTGTGCAGCCTTAGCTAAAGTATCACTCAATAAGAGAGGTGTTAATCCCAATGAAATCCGAAGTTGATTGACGTGACTGGCCAATTCTTCACGCAATAGGTTATTGTCTTTTTCAGACATTTGACTGAAAGCGGATAAATGGATGGCCAATAAAAAGAAAATTGAAAGAATTTTAAACATGTATTTATCTATCACTGTGCTTGTACCTGGTTCTAATAAGTCAATTGATAATCATAAAACGATTTCCATTCTGCTATATTATTAAAACTTTCCAAATCCCAAATATTCGAGCTTGATAATTCAAACTTTTCAATAGAAACGGCATCGTCTTCAGCACAACTGAGATTTGTAATAGTACCGCTTATTTTATTCGCGGTGAGCAAACCTTCGAAAGTGAAGATATGTACGACGGATTGTTCCCAATATTTATAGGATTTATTTTGTTTGGTCCAAACTTTAAAATATAAACTGTCATTGATTGATGAACCTAACATTATTGGACCACTTCTATTTGGTTCTAGATCCCCTTCATAAACATTTAAGAAACCTATCATTTCATTTTCAACCTCCCACATCATTAATGCATAACCATAAGTATGCTCTTCGGTTTGTTTTAAATTTTCAAAGAGTCCTATTAATTCAACTGGAGAATCATCATCACCGTTCATTCCAATGTTTTCTACAGCAAAATCACAATCATCATTTTCCGGAACAAGTATTGGCGCTGGCTCAGGAATAATTTCTTTTGTTTCAACGATTGTCGGCGGATTGATTTCTTCAGCACAAGCATAAAAAAATAGGAGCGAAGTAAGGATTAGTATTGCTTTTATTTGACGCATTCTTAGATGGGATTTTGTTGGATGTGATCTAAATATACTATTTCTCTATTGATTGATAGAATTGCAAGGTTAAAAATGGAGAAAATGCAATGGGTGGTTGGGGGAGTGTTTAGGGGAGTTAGCGTTAACGGTTGAGCAAAATTAGCATTTATGTTGTCGGCTCGCCTTGGGCGGGCTGATATTAATTTGGTGTTTTAATGTGTTTTAAATATCAATTTCAATCCTTACCTTTCCGCCTAATCCTTTTTCTACAATGTCATAGAGGGTTTTTAAGGTTAAATTACTTCCGTTGTTTTCAACACGAGAAATGTAGGTTCTTTTCTTGTCTATTATATCACCGAGTTCTTGCTGAGTTAAATGTTTTTTTTCTCTTGCTTCACGTAAAATAAGCCCAATTTTAAACGACTGCGTATCACGTTCAAGTTGATCCCGTCTAGGTGTACCTTTTTTTCCGTACACTTCATCTTTGATATTTTTCCAGTTTTTTCTTGTCATTTTTTCTTGTCTTTTTCAGCGAAGTATTCTGCCATTAAACTTATTGCTTTATTCAATTCCTTCTTCGGTGTTTTTTGAGTTTTTTTCGCGAATCCATTCAAAAGAATTACGAGTTTACCTTTGTCAAAAAAACAAAATACCCTCCAAATATTTGAACCAAGTTTAATTCTGGCTTCGTAAAGTCCGTTGGTTCCGGTTAAAGCTTTTAAGTAATTGGTTGGAATACGTTCGTAAGTTTCTATAATCTCAATTACTTTGAAGATTTTGTCTTGACCTTTCTCAGGCTACTTCAACAAAAACTTTTCAAAATGACCATTATATGGAATAACTTCTCGGACTTTCTTTTCCATACAGTGTAAAGGTAACTTATAAGTTACTTTAAGTCAAGAAAAATTGAAATGTATTGATTAAAGGGATGATAAAATCCACTCCTTCTACATTGAGATTAACTCTAATTCGCAATGACCTTTTCGCCGTTAAAAATCAATAATAAGGCACCAATGATTGTAATATTTTTCATGAACGAAACCATTTCAACTTGCTGGGCCATCATTTCTAATTCTGTTTCGATTGGATAATTCCAAAAGTCATGAAAAATAAATGTTACCGGTATCATAAATATTAACAGCAAAACTGTGCCAATTTTAGTTTTAAAGCCCGTTATTATTGATAATCCTCCTATAACTTGGAATAAAATTGCAATAACTAAGAAAAAAGAGGTAAATACCATATTGTGATTTTCCATATATGAAATGGTTTTATCCCAATCTCCGATTTTACTCAATCCACTTGCAATAAATATTAAACTGAATAGCACTCTCCCTATTCTATTGATATATTTTTGTGTTTTCATCATTTATATTTTTTAATTAGGTAAGTCTTTAGCCCATAGTTTTGCAATATTTTGAGCCGCTGTTGTATAATTTGTATGCATCGCGTTCTCATTTCTTTGCTTGCAGAATTGTTCATTCGTATTAAATAATGATTGGGCCAATTCTCTCCCGGCCATTGCAATGGTTGTTGTTTTTTGGAATCTTATTTTTTGGAATGTTTCAAATGCATCTGCTGTCGTTTTTGATGTCGATAAGATCGAAGTAAAATGCCAAGCATCCTCGATGGCTTGACACGCACCTTGTTCTGATGTTGGCAAAGCAGCATGAGCAGCGTCTCCAATTAAGCAGACATTGTTTTTATACCATTTGGAAATAGGATGCTGATCGTAGACCTCGATGTATTTGATATTTTCATCAGCCGTCAAGCTGATTACTTCTTTAATTTTTGGCGACCAATGCCCAAATATTTCTAATAATTGTTCCTTATTGTCTTCTTCTTTTAGCGCAGCATTTAAAGGCAATGATTTACCGCCGGCCCAATAACCTTTGTATTTATTGATCGGCACAATTCCAAAACGTTCGCCACAACCCCAGAAGTCCATCACATTATTTGCCGAGAATAGCGGTTGGTCACTCTCAATTATACCAATCCAATTCACAAAGTTTTGATAGACCGGCGTATTGATTTCATTCACATATTTTCGCGCGATCGAATTCATTCGCCCGTCTGCTCCAATGACAATTTCTGCATGAATTTCATCTTGGTTTTGGAACGATATGCCTATTTCTTTTCCATGATCTATCAATTGCAAAACGTGATGGTTATAATGAATTAGGAGCTGCAACTCTTCAACTTTTGTGGTCAGTATATTTTGTAGATCAACCCTGCTAATCGCATAACTCGTGGAACCTATATCTGCATTAATATTTTTGACATCTATAGCACCTAAAAACGCCCCTTTTTCTGTCCATCGTTGCATCTCTTTTATTTTTCCTCCGCATTTTTCAATTGCAGACAAAAGGTTTATGCGGTCAAGAATTTTACTAGCATTGGCCCATAGAACAACCCCAGCCCCTAATGCAGAAGCTGTATCCCTTCGTTCGTAAATGGAGATATTTTTAAAGCCTTTTTGGTGCAGGGCTATCGCTGTGGTTAATCCACCTATCCCCGCTCCTAGTATTGCTATTTGCGCATTTTTATCAATCATTTTGAACTTGACTTTATTTATTATTACTTTTGTTTTCCAAGCAAAACTATATAATAACTTTGATTTTCCAAGTAATAATTAAATAAATATGCCTCAAAAATTCAGATCGACTTGTCCAATCAGTTCAGCATTAGATATAATTGGCGATAAATGGTCGCTACTTATCATACGAGATATGATGTTTTCAGGAAAGCGAACCTATACGGAATTCAATAATTCAAGTGAAAAAATATCAACAGACATCCTTTCCAGTCGTTTGGTAAAACTGAATGAGTTAGACATCATTACGAAAGGCAAAATTCCGGGGAATAAAAAAACTAATATATACACACTGACTCAGAAAGGCAGAGAATTGTTGCCCATCCTACTAGAAATTGCACAATGGAGTGATACTAATTTGAATGATCATTTGGAGGATGGAGCCAAACTATTTGTAAATAAATTCAAGTCCAACAAACCCGAATTCATTCAAAATATGTATGGGCTTTTTGAAATGAGGGACCGTTAAATTGCCTACCCTAATCTAAAATTAACGGGCATCACAAATTCTGTATGCACTGGCTTGCCATCGATATAACTTGGTACCCATTCGTCAGGTATTTTTTTAATCACCCGAATTGCTTCTTTATCTAAAACTTCTGATGCGCCTTTCACTACTTTATGATTCACTGCTTTGCCGTCAACTGTTATTTCAAAATATACATAAACCATTCCCACCTCGCCATTTTCAACCGCTGAAGGCGGGTATACTACGTTTCGCTGTATGACCAATGCCATTGCTCTTTCACCACTAATAAATGCCGGTGGAGAATCAACTTTGGCATTTATTCTAACACTATCAATATGCACATATTGACTATCTGCTTCATCTCCCGAATTAAAATATTCTAACTTATTTGTCGTATAGTTATATTTTTGAATGACCTCTCCATTCCATGTATAAGAAGTCCAAACACTGTCCTTCTCATTCTGCTGATAATAACCTTTCATAAAAAGATTTTTATTGGAATCATATAACGCAAATTCTCCGTGCCTGACAGACTTATCAGATTTTAAAACGGTGTATTTTTCAGTATAACCATCATCAACCTTTTGAGATATATTTTTGAGTTTTTGTGCATTCAAGTTTACGGCAAAAATCAGACAAACAATTATTAAGGTATATTTCATAGATTAGGTTTTAATTTAGATTGAATAAAGTTGAGCTCTCACAAGGTTAAAGACTTAGCGCTAAAGTAAATATTTTTTATTTACTCGTTAAAAATCTGTCATTTTTCCAATTTTTACGCCTTCTGCTTTTGTGAAAACAACCTCACGAACGAAGTCCATATCTCCCCAAAGGTATGTGTTGCCTTTTAAACCTTTCGTTGTTCGCATTCGTCTATTCAGTCTTGAAATTTCTATTTCTGTCGCTTTCCTTTTCGCCCCTAATTCACCATAAAGTCTAATTGCCGGATAAGCACTAAATTTAAGTTTATAAAGCGCTTTAATCCAGAACCATTTATTGCTATTGACGCCTAAAACGCAGATGTTTTTATTTATTTTTGCGTTTTTCGGGATTTTTTTGGGGAATTTCTCGAAATAAAATCCTGTTTGATCTTTATTTAAAAATAGTGTTCCTATTGGCGTTACAGTTGGATTATTGTCTATGTCGACCGAGGCAATTGAAACGCCCAAACTTGATTTAAAACTTAAATTAAAATGATTTTTAATCAGTTGCCAATTTTCTTTTATGTCCATTTTATATTGATTTAGTAGACCTCACAAAACACTTAAAAAATCGGAACAAATCATTTGATTCACACCGATGTATTCTTCATGAATTAAAAACTCAACGTTTCACAGTCTTCGTGTAGCAATAATTCAACTTTCTCAGGATGTTTTAAATCGTTAAAGTCCTCATTTATTCTCCAATCATTATATTGTATTCTATGGGAATATCTACTCCATTAAAACCATTGGTTAGTCCGTAAAATATAACCAAGGTTAAAACGATACCTGAAATCAAAATTCCATACGACTGATTGACTGGACTTATTCCAAAAATTTTACTTTTCATTTTTTTAGAATGTACCGCTGCGATATGTCCATAAAAAGAAATAATTGCAAGTCCGTAATAAGGAATAAAAAATAAATTCAAAGGGAAAGTATTTAGTCCAGCAACACCAAAATAATAGTTGGTATCTAAGTTCAAAATCAATCGACCAATGAAAACGGCACTTAAATGAAATAAAAGGAAAATGGCTAGATAAAGACCTGACCACATTTGGATTTTATCAAAAAAAACAGTTTTTGTCTTCCGTTTCTTTAAAAACAATTTAATCCCTGAAATAATTTGTATTGCAATGGCAAAAAGTAATATGGTTTCAGCTATTACATTCCTATAAATAATTCTTAAATCGTGCATCAACTCAATATGTGCATTCGCACCAAATAGGCTGAACAAATGATTGAACAAGTGCATTACGACAAATGTCGTGATCGTTATTCCTGAGATATAATGGATGCGTTTCATCTTTTTTTACAAATTTGATATTAAAAAATGAATTGCCATTTGATATTAATCAAATGTAGTTTAGCTTTTTTCTTATCCTACTTAATGTTTCAAGTGTAATCCCAATAAATGAAGCGATATGTGTCAATGGAACTCTCTTATTGATATTGGGATGACTGGCTAAAATATTTTCATATTTCTGTTCTGCAGAATGGAATTGCATTGAAACAATCCTTTCTTGTTGACTGAGCATTGTTTTCACAACAACAACTTTAGTTAATCGCTCAAAATCAGGATGCAAATGCTCTAATTTCTCAATATTCGATCTTGAAATTTCTAATAATACGGAATCTTCAAGAAGTTCAATAAAATGTGGACTAGGAACATTTAAAAAAAAACTATTTATCGAACTTATAAAGTCATTTTCAAACGCAAACCAATCCGAAACATCCTTTCCATCTTTTAAATAATACGCTCTTGCACAACCCTGAATTATAAAATATGTTTTATCTGAAAACTGCCCTTCCCTCACCAAGGTTGAATTCTTTTCTAACTCCAGAATTTTAGCATTATTTGATAACTCCAATTTGCATTCATCACTCAAAAATGAATACTGATCACTGATTATATTTACTACTGAATTTATATTCATGAATGGTTTTCAAAATGATAAGCGACCAATAAATTTATTCCGTTAAACATATTCCCGCGCTATATCATTGCTCTAAAATAACGAATCCATTCAAAACTTAGCTGATCCAACCACCAGCAGTATCGATAAGTTTCCATTTCTTACGTTTTTTTTTGTAAATATAAATTGCACCACTTGCATTCAAAGCGCCAATATATCTCACCTGTTCAATTATTGCCCATTTTCCATTTTTAGAAAATAAAGGATAGCTATAAATTGAAGTATACTTATGACAACTTGATAAACTTCTAAACCCAATTGCATTAATTCCTATTTTATCTAGACTGTCAATTTTTTTATCAAGTATTTCCAAATCACTAATCGAATCTAAATGGTAGGTTATTTTGAATAAACTATCCGAAGTATGGTAGTCTTTGTAGATTAGAATTCCTAGAGAATCTTTTGATATTACACGTTTCGCTCGGTCGACTTTTGAAACATCCCAAAGCTTCTTTTTTATTCGAACAGCTTTGTTTTTAATTGATAACTCATCAACGATCTTGTTTGGCATTATAGACTTCAATTCTTTTACGATCTCAGCTCTTAATAATAGATCACTCTTCTCTACCAGCAGAAGAATTGAGTCATAATTTTGGACTTTTTCTATTGAAATTATTTCATTTAGAAAATCTTCATCCACATCTTGCGCATAGATTGCAAATGAAAAAAATATTATCAATATTGTGCGTGTAAAATTATTCAATCGGCTCTTTATTTTTGAGTTGTTCACTGATTTAACACCATTTAGTAATTATTTCTTTATTGATTCTTGATAGCGTTTCCCAATTACGTGCTGTGCGATTGGAATATCGGCTTGGTGACATAGTTTTCTAAAAACATCCATAGGAATATAGCTAACATGCTCTGGTATTAATCGGTAATGGTTACAATCAAAACAAATTGAGAAATGTCCAACTATTTCTTCTTCATCATTTTTTAATACTAAACCATGATGCGGATCAAAACATCCAGAAACCAATTCTTCCATAAAGTTAGTTTGATTTAATAAATTCTTTTTGAAATCATCAAAAGTTGATTGGGGCAACTCATAGGTTAACGAATCGATAACTGTTGCGTTCAATTTAAAATCTTTATCTAAAATTAAATTTTTAACTCTACGATCTGCTTCAGGATAATAACAATATAAAGTAGCAGATGCTATATTTTGCTCAGACCAATAATTGTTGATAATGATTGAATCTTCGACTATGACAGCTTTATTCAGAGTATCAGTATTCGTTATCAAACTATCCAAATTTTCTAATTCATTTATTTTTGAAGTGTCTGATTGATTACAAGCATAAAATGCAAAGATTAAACAAAGGTAGATCAGTTTCATTTATTATGTTTATAGTTTTTTTTACTTGTCAATTAGTGGATTATAAGACACTAAATTCTTATTGAACACAGCCCCATATTCCTTCAGTGAATTGTAGAAGATAACGTTACTTAACTATTCTAGCGTACTTGTGGGATAATTCTGAATATAAATCCCCAACTCGGAAAAATGTTATGGTTTTAAAATTGGACCGAACTGGTTTATGATCATACTCCCCACGCGCATTAAAATAACGAATGCGTACTACTTTTTTTTCTATAGAGTCAATCGGTCCTATTTGAAATATGTCCTCATCTTTATACCTCCGTTCAATAATTATTGGTAACCCTTTTTCTTTAAGTTGTTTAAACATTCTCTCCATTGTACTTAGACTTATCGTTTTTAGATGTTTAAATGATTCTTTGAGAATGCCTTCTTTTTCCATTATTTCTTGCAAAAATTTTTCATTTTTAGTTCGTTTAATTTCATAGATATCTTTTTTACGAATAACTACATAACCATCACTTCGGAAGTCATGAAAATCAAGCATCATTACAAAATCTTTATTATGATCTAGCACAATTCCACTAAAGTGTGTAATGGCAACATCATCAGCATCTGAGATGTAGATTTTTACGAACTGCTGTTTCTTCTTGAGTTTGGTAAGTCTATTATTCATATCTAAGGATTCTGTTTCGTTATTTTTTTTGAGTTGCTCTATGACACATCAAGCGTACTTACTATCTCATTTTGATTCTCCATAACACTTTCCTATTATAGATTACATCATTCGATCTATTTCGCGATTTTCTTTTTCAGGGAACGAATTATACTTCCCAAAACAGGAATGTTTTCATAGAATAACTCTCCCGCATCAAAATAATCTCTATGACTAATTATCTTGTCATCAATTACCAATACCGATATTCCGGAAGCTTTAACATTATTTTTAGGGCGCTTTAATTGAAGATTTAACTCCCAACTTAAATAAACCTTATTATCTACGACAGATTCATCCATAAATTGAAATGAGCCTGCATTTAAATTATCATTCAATTTTTTAAAATATTCACGGAGATTATCAATTCCATTTATAGCGTGAATAGGATCTTTAAAAATGATCTCATCTGCGTAAAACTCATTCAGCATTGAAACATCACCTAAATCCAATTCGATGAAATATGCTTTAAACCTTTCGATTATTTCTTTATTCATATCAATTCCTTTCCCTAGTGCATGTTCCCGCTTTGAAGTATTGTTTTTCGGCGATATAAACCTTTTCCTCAGTTAAGAAAATGCAATTAAGTTGTTTTATCAAATATAAGTTTTCTAATTAAATACTATTAAGTAACTGATTATTAATACTGAAAAAAGAAATTTGAATTTTGATGGGGAAATGGTTTCGTTTTCCGACAATAAGCTATAATACTTATCAGTGATTACATAAGTTCGCAAAAGTTGGTAATTAGAAGTTCGTTACTTCAATTTATGATCTAATCAACATCAAAAAAATCATCCACCCCTCCTATTCTAAAATAATATTTCTTTCCTGCCTTTTCCTATAAGACGTCTTAGGCAGTATCTCTTTGTTCACTATTGTAGGATCGTTTGAATTATTGGCATTTAGCATATATGCGAGTTGATATGCAATCATTTTTTCAAAAGGCATCAGGAAATCTTTCGTTTCACAGTTTTCAACGCCACCTTCGTTCAATAAATTCAAGACAGTATAAACGGATTCAATTGTACTCAAACAGAGCGGTTCTGGCTGCTGCTTGATAATGAATTTCGATTTGATTTCATTGTCAAAACTCACTCGTTTTAGATCCTGTAAATTCGTACTTAGCTTCAACATTTTTCGGGCACAGGGCCACGTTCCATCAAGAATGAAAATGTGTGGGTTTTCACCCATAAACGAATTAATTTCTGCACCTTTTCTAACTGATAAGTTGAAACTACATTTTCCTGGATAGAGTAAAAATGAAGCCGCATTTTCTTGATTCAATATTTCATTAACACGATCATTATCCGTGAAATCGACACCCACTATAATTTCCGAGTTTTCAAGTTGAAGCCTCGTCATATGCCCGGTTCCGTTTTTTTCTTTTTTGTACTCCATTGGGTGCATCAAAATAATAAAACGCGTCTTGGTCTGGGCAGGACTGATGAATTGGCAAATACATGTACTTGAAGGCCTCATGCATTTGTAACATTGAATTTTTGTTTTTTTTATTTCTACTTGCAAGTTATTGATTTCTTTAATTTTCTAATTGGCTATACGGTCGAATAAAATTATACATTTTTCTTCGTTATCCGAGAGGTTGACTGAAAGTTGATGGTGAACATCTACTTAAACCTAGAATTTCTTTTTTAGTACCAGCCCATTAATGTCATTAAACCAATTGGGATAAATACAACAGCGAAAATTATTTGAATAGTTAGAATTGTCAAAAGAGAAGCTCTTAAATACTTCTTTTTATAGGGAAGATTTTTAAATGGGAATAAAGCCACTAAAGCTCCCAGTAAAAATCCTAAAATATTAAAGCCTAATAAGTTCGCATTTAAAGCTGCTAGAAAATTATCAGCAGTACTTCTTGGGCCTTTTATTAGAAGTCCAAAAAGTATGGTATTAATAACGATTAACACCAAAATCCTTACGAGATATCTTTTTGCGTCCGTTTTAAGTTTCTCGTCAATATTTCCTGTTAATTCCTCGTCTAAGATCTCATTATTATCCATTTTCTCTTTTTTCAAAAGATTGTGTTTTTTAATTTAAATAAAAGATGGTTTTCTTCCTTTCACGCGAGCAAATTAGAATTACTTCTCTTTGGTCAGTAGAAGCTGGGCCAAGATACCATTGATATTGAGTCAACTTTAAGGTTTTATTATTATAGATTCCTTTAGAATATGCCATATAACTTCCATTGTAATGAAAAAGGTAGCAAGTATCGGTGATGAAGTTTTCTGATCCTTTCCATTTGTATTTGATTATGAATAAACTATCCGAATATGCATATGTTTCCATTCTAATATCACAACTGTCAGTACAATTAGGAATTGAAAGGTCGTTATCGATTTTTCCACCCGGAATATTATTATCAACTAGAAACCCTTTTGCTTCTCCACCTCCAGTTTCATAAACATTATAGAAAATCATTAGAGCAGTAATACTGTCATTATTTATTTCTTGAACCAATTTTGTTTCAGTTAAAACTGAGTCTAGATATTTCCAAGTATCATCATTCTCTTGTCCAAATCCAATTTTACCCCAAATAAATACGATGAAAATTATTAGTATCTGTTTCATTTTTTATTTCTACTAAGTCGAATTTCGTGGTCCGAAAAAAAATCTATATTCCAAAAATATTCCTTGAGTATCGGTTCTTCCCCTCCATGAAAATAATTATATTCCACTAACATAAAGAGTTTATCTTCTCTTATTTCGAATTCAAGTAAGGTTGGTAACCATTCACCTACAGGGCAGTTTATAAAAAAAATATAATTCGTAACAGCTCCTGTACTATCAAGTACGAAACGTTCTGTCTCACGGTATTCAGAATACTTCTCTATTTTTTCTATGGAATATCTCATTCCAATCGTATCTATTTCTTCAAGCGGAGTAATTTGTATTGTATCACTACCATATGAACCTTTTTTGAAACCTAATTCTACACCATAGAATTGACTCAGATTGTGTTCTTTTTGTGCAAATAATGCAAAGACACTCAAAACGAAAACTATTGTTATTCTAAATTTCAAATTTTATTTTTTTAAGATTTGCGGCTTGGCTAAATTTCCGCGCTGTAAGGTACGAAGTGGTATTAAGGTTTAGGTTTTGATTGCAGTTGTTAGAATATTCTAATTCTATTAATTTTAGCTTCAGTTGTATCAGTACTACTCATGGTAAAATAAAAGTTGTTGTATGTTATTTGAAGACTAAGGCCTCCTTTTTCTTGTTTAAAATACATATTTGGTTCATATGATCTTGACGGTTTTCTTTTGTCATTATTGAAGTATGGTTGACCTAACACTTTGCTAAGGTCGCCATATGTGCTACCTATTCTTATCCCATCTTTAGTTTTACATGGACATCCTTCGGTTAGTACAATATCATTAATTATTTTCTTTCCCTTTTTCCTTTCTGCATAAAATATTATCCCTTGATTTTCAGAAGTTTTACTAAACCGATAATTTCCAAATATTTCCAGCTCCACAGAGTTTTGCCATTCCTTAGCTGAACTCATTGCCCCGAAATCGTCCTTTACATCTTTAAGCAAAGATGAATCAACGATAATATTATTTAATCCTTTATTGGTAATTGTGCATTCTCTCTCATGTGGAGATAAGAAAATTGCTAGTATCGCTATAGTTCCAAATAATTTCATGTTATTACTGTTAAAAACCTAAGATCAAATATATGTATGTTATTCCTTTTTTATAAATGGATCTTATTTAGGACTTAGATCGTTAGTTTTTAACCAAATATAATGTTTCTATTTTAGGAAACAGCAAAGTTAAATACGAGATAATTTAGGTAACCTTAAGGTATTTGGGTGAAGCAGCGGCTATTGCGGAGCGGAGAAGTTAGGTCTCTGGTTTTATTTTTTTCTTCCGAATAATCTTGATAGAAATCCTTGTTTTACTTTTTTCTCTACAATCCAAATCGGTTTATCTGTCGGTCTTAATATTTTAGTATTAGCACCAGATTTTCCCCAAGGAAACCCAGCTTTTATTGGTTCGTTTGTCAAGTCAGCAACTAGGAAAATTTCAGGAAGTTGAATTTGCCCATTTTCAAAATCATATTTTTTTTGGTTCTTTTCCATAATTCCGACTTTATCAGTCCAAATTTCCATCACGGTTTGTTCGTGAATTACGTCAAGAATAGATTCATTTCCTTTTTTTCCATATTCGTCAATCTGTTCAATAAATTGACTTAAATTTTCGGAATGTTTTACAATAACTGCTGGGTCGTGACAAACATAATAAACTGAATTCCAATTTCCGTTTGCGTCAATGTCAAGAATCCAAAAATTTCCAAATCCATCTCCAGCAAGTTGGATTGAATTAGGAAACATTTCTTCAAAACCAAAATGTCCAAATGAGTCAAATCTAACTTCTTCTAATCCGAAAAATTCAAAACCTTTACTGAACTTTAAAAGTTCTTCTATTTCAGTAGGAAGAAAATTGTTTGGTAACTGTTTTTTATATTCAGTAATTTCTAAGCTGGTCATTCCATCCAACAATTCTACTTTATATGAATCTCCATCTCCGGATTTGTATTCGTTATTTAAAATAGATTCTAATTTTTGCTTTGGATTCATATTTTGAATTGAAAGTGTTCAGCTTGTGCCTAACAACCTAATACCGTTTGAATAAATATAAGCATTTATGCTGTCGGCCAGCCTTTGGCGGGCTGATATTTATTTTGTGTTATGTACTTTTTTACCCTGTTTTAGTTGGTTTTCTAGTGATCGTTTTTGTAAGTCACTCAAATGATTGATTTCTATCTCTAGAGTTTCATTTCGAGTCGAAATAAGCAGTTTTTCAGGAAAAATCTGAAAAAAATCATCATTTTCAATTATTATATTTTTATTCCCATAACGCAATTCACCCTTTTTTGTAATTATCAATACTTTTTTCCTTGCCACATATGCAAAAAAGAGCCATAATAAAGAAAACCCGATGTTAGAATTGTAAGCGGTAAAAATATAGTCTCCTTGATATAAATCTACTAATCCCATAATCAGATATATAGTTGAAAGGATTCCAAATAAATAGATTTGAGGGTAATTCATATTGATTGTGGGAAATCTATTAGATACCTTCCAGTGAATTTTATTTACTATAACAAATAGTATAATAAGAGCAATTTGGAACGGTAGAGCAATATAATCATCATTTCCTTCGTACCAATAAATTGCAAAACAATAGCCGAATACAAGTAATGTCAAAGCAATTTTTAATATATTATTTGCATTCATTCTTTCCATTTTATCGAACACTTTTTTCAATCGCAATCTTATCAATTTAATATTTGAAACAAACATTCTCATTTGAGATAGTTTCACAGTTTGTTACTTTTGGATAACTACGCATATTGTACATAACTCACAACTATCGGATACTCCATTTCTTTAAAAAATCTTAGATCGTTAGGTTTTAACCAAATATAATGTTTCTATTTTAGGAAACAGCAAAGTTAAATACGAGATAATTTAGGTAACCTTAAGGTATTTGGGTGAAGCAGCGGCTATTGCGGAGCGGAGAACAACCGAAAGTCTAATTGTCGAATCAATGCATATGACTTAAGTATTTAAACACAATAATAGCTAATGCTAGCATTAATCCTGTCGTCAATAGAAACCCAATTCCAATCTTGTTGTACTTTCGATTGAAAATTAAAACTATTCCTAAAATTAACATTAAGAAAAAATACCCAAGTATAAGATAATCATTATGAATAAAGTAAATAACAGTTAATGCTAAAATATTTATCAATATTGTGATAAACGTACTAGAATATTTGCTCATTTTGTTTGTCATTTTTTTACTAAACCCCGCTTTTCACTTCGCGAATTTTAGGTGAAATCAACCGAGTTCATACCGCTATTATTTTGCATTTTAAACTGTTATAAGTACTTGTGGTGCAGTTAGCGGTTAGTATAAGAATATTAGCGGATTTAAAGTAGTGAAGTTTCAAGCTTCCACCAAGCCAATTCTGTGAATTGGCTCGTATATTTTCCGCCTCGATTCAATTCGCAGAATTGGCGTACTCTTAATGGAACTCGAAACTTTCTTAACCCGCAATCTAGCTATGTTTTCTTATATAGTGTTAGCAATATTTTTAATCATCGTTTGGGTAAATGTTTTCCATTTTGTTCAATTCTTCTACATTTCCTACGGCTATGAATGTTCCAATTGCTTTATCAAAATAGGATCTAGGGAGGTAGGTTTTAAACTTGTTATGAAAATCTTTATTCGAGAATATCCTTATGACATACTCTTCATAACAATCATTTCCATCATAAGAACCGCACATTTGATATCTGCCAATAGTTTCGACTTTGTAGTCATCAGTTGGGTATTGCATATAGATGTTTTTATAAATTTCTTGCTCAGTAATTTTTTCACCAACTGCTGAAACTGTAAACTCAAAATCCCCCTCGTAGTTCATCCACATGTTAGAGGTGCTATTGCTTGTAATAATAGGAATGTTGTTTTCTATTGTGTATGAATGAATCTCTTTGGCCTTTTTATGATCAGTGACAAAATATTTAATAAATGATAACTCGTTTTGCTCGTTCAAAAATTTGTTCCATTCCGACTTATCTATGATGTATGAGTATTGGTAACTACTTTGATATATTCTCACATTATCCTTGTTAGAGATAGTATCTACATAATAGGTTTTGTAATTATAAGTTTTGTCAAGGAAATGGAGTAGGATATTTCTTTCAGGGCAGCAACAATATCCAGTTTTTTCTCCTTTTGACAAAAGTTGATTGAAGCCTTCTACATTTATGTCAATTATTGAATTAATTGAAAAGGGATAAAAGTCATAGGTGGTTTTCTTTTCCAAATTTCGTTTTTCGTAGGGAGATGCAAGAATTCTACTGCATGAATAATCCCTTTTAAACTTTAACTCACTTCGTAATTGATTAATTGTTTTAATTTTCACTAGACTATCCGCATGGATTTTCGTTTCAGTATTGTTTTGATCTATCGCAATTTTTATTGCTTCAGAGCTTTGGGTAGGTTCTTTTTCTTGGACCTCACTTTTACAAGAGGTCAAGCACGTTAAAAGTATTAATATGAATGAGTTTAAAAATTTCATTTTTATTATTGATAACGGTCTTGTGTACGGAACGTAGCGTATAAAAAAAACGCTAATTTTTCGGATAAACACAGAGCCGAATTTTTAGATTTTGTTTTTAACTTATCATTTTTAAAAGCCAAATTTAAAAATTTGGCGGTCTTTGCAAATAAACACAAACCTATCGATTTAGCACTTACTAGCTATATTTTATACACGTTATTGTGCTTTCGTTATTTTTAGCTATTGTTCTAATTCTTTGTCAATTTGAGAAATAATCCCCTTAAGGCTTTCCTGGTTTATTACAAATGTTCTCCAATAATAAAAATTCTTTGATTGAAAATAAATATTAAGATCAGCAATTAAATACTCATCCGTTAAATCTCTAATGTTTTTATATGGTTTATAAGCTATTATATGAGCATATTTATAATTTAAATCAGATGATTCCTGTCTCAAGATTTCAAATAGATTTTCATTGGTAGGTGCATTAAAAGTATAAAACCTTTGAATATTTGAATATAAGGTGTCATTTATTATAAGGTCAGAATTGCCATCAGCAATCATTGCATCGTAGGCACTTGTACTTGACCGAAAGGGCATATCATATCCAAATAACTCCGAATAAGATATTTTGCTAATAGTATCAAAGCCTACAAAGGAAGTTATTTCTTTTCGAGGATTAAATGAAGGTAAAACCTTTTTAAAATACATAATCTCTCTTCCCCAATAAGGTTTTAATTCTTCGATTAACTCTAAATCTTTAAACATATCTGAACGAATTTCTTTCAAAATAGTGGTTGCTTTCATTTTGCCCTTTTGAACTTCATTCCAATTATTAATCTGCAATGCAATCAAAATTCCAATTACCACAAGAAAAATTTCTCCGATTGCATAAATCAGATACTTGCTGAATTTATTTTCAGCGAGTAGTTTTTGTCTAATTTTTCTAAAGAATTTTATCATTAGTTAGTGGTTGGTTATAATGAAGTACAACGTACCAATATCAAAATTATGTGTGATATTCCTTTTATATGAACTCCCTTCAGTATTCATTTGTAAACGCTTGTAAATATTTGTAAAACGATAAAAAAAAATCAAGTCAGGTTGTTTTATCAAATATAAGTTTTTCAATTCAATATCGGTAAGTCGCTGAGCATTAATAATAAAAATATATTAGAAGGGCGAGGAAATGGTTAATATTTGAGGTTAAATTGTCAAACTAAGAAATGCTCCGGATTAGAATCGAGATTCATGGTAGCGGGATAAAACTGCTATTCGGTACATAAATTCAACATTCAATCCCTCAAAATTACCGTTCGTCTGCTTTAAAAGCGCCGCGCATATGCAGAATCCATCGCGATTCATCTAGCGGTGAAACGCCTTTATAACCTCGAATTTTATCTGGTGTTGTGGTTGTTTTTTCATAACCATCCAAAATCAATTTTAATCGACCTTTACCTGAAGTGGTCGCATTAAATTTTATCGAATAATTCATGGCTTCTGCAACTGAAACACGTCCTGATAAGGTAAAAAAGTCATGTTCGAAAACTGGCGCATCAATCATCGCCTTCATTTGGTTTAAGTCACTTGCAATTGGTCCTAATAAATCTTGATTGGCCTTGATTTCAAAAGCATACATCGGCTCTATTAAATCTGAGCCCGCATTTTCTAATCCTCTGAGTACGCCCATTGGTGTAGCCAATAAAAAATCACCAGGATTGGAATGCACATTGTGCTCACTCCCTTCAATCAACGTTATGGACAAATCTGTTACCTCATAACCATGAATGCCTTGTTTTAACGACCAAGGAATGGCGCGCTTGACTTCGTTTAAATACTTATTGCTGATGTCACTCGTTCTAACTTTCGAATCAAATGAAACACCACTTCCTAAGGGTGCCGGCTCTATTAAAAAGGTCATAATGGCCCAACATGGTTTTGGCATCCAATACCGAACATAACCTTCTGCTGAAGTTGCCGGTGTTTCTTTGTAAATGACTTTTGGTTGGTGGAATTCGGCCTCAATTCCCCATCTTTGAATGAGGTTCTCTTTTAATACCTCTGTTTGAATGGGGCCTAATATTTTTATGTGGAATTCTTTATCTTCTTTAAACCACTTAAAGTCCAAAATCGGGTCTTCAATATTCAAGATATCTAAAGCTTCTCCTAGTTTTTGATAATCTTTTTCATCTACAGCAATGACTTGTACACCAAGTACGGCTTTACTGATTTTTGAAAATTCATCATCGAGATTTTCTATCCCTAAAACATCGCCAGAATAGATAATATCTGAAGTGGTAATCACCCCTATCTCACCTTGCTCTAATGTTGATATTTGAATTAAATCGCCAAGATGCGGTTTATAAATCTGGTTAATTTTAATGTCTTTGTCTAGCGATTGCGAACGAATGACGTCCTTGCTTTTTAGTTGTTCTCCATACGACTTTATATAAGCCAACTTCCCTTTTTTCTCATCGAAAGTCACCTTGAAAACTTTCGACGCCTGCGTTGTATGGTAATTTTTTGGTCGAGGAATTAAGTTCGATATACTATTTAATAATTCGTTTATACCTAACCCTAATTTTGCACTTCCGAATAAGGCTCCATAAAGCGCTCCGGATTTTATTTTATCCTTTCCTCGCTTTAAAACCTGACCTAAATCAGCTGTTTCTCCTTCGAGATATTGTGCAAGAAAAGCTTCGTCACATTCTGCCAAATTCTCCATTGAAGTATCTAGAATGGTTGTTTCTTTATATTGAGCGCAATCCACAAAATCGATTAATTTAGGCTGACCTGGAAGACTTAAATCAGGATAATTCAAAGCAAAAAGTTTTGCGCCTAAATCTTTCTGAAACTCCATAAAAACGCGTTCAACATCAACCCCTGCTCGATCGATTTTATTAAAGAAAATAATCACTGGCAAGCCTCGTTCGACCAAACTCTCCCATAAATTAAGGGTATGTGCCTGAACACCCTCTTTCGCTGAAACGACCAGAATCACGCCATCTAATATTGAAAGCGAACGATCAACTTCTGCCGAAAAATCAATATGTCCAGGAGTGTCGACCAGCTGGAATTCAATATCCTCCCAAACAAAACTAACGGCTGATGCTTTGATAGAAATGCCTCGACTTTTTTCCATCGATAAATCATCCGTAATAGCAGAACCTTTATCTACACTACCCAATGATGACGTTGCACCTGAATGATGAAGCAGTGATTCTGTAATTGATGTCTTACCCGCATCGACATGTGCAAGAATTCCGATAGTTAATACTGTTTTGCTTGGCATAAATTTGATCGTGAAGAAGCTAATCAATCTTCGTTATTGTAAAGGACTTTTATAATTGAATACCTATTTTAAAAGGTTATGTTCTTATTTCTTGAGTAAAGCTGTTTTTATTTTAAAATATACCTCCCTGTTAAAGCGAGTCCGCAATTATACTCCCCTTCTGAGCCAAAAAACCAGCCAATTGGAAAATTAAAATTTGAATTGACCTCAGCGCCAAGGATCCATTTTTCACTTATCGCATACTCGTAACCTACGGCAGTATGAAAACTAAGACTTGTAGGTGCATAATTCCCTGAACTGAAAATAACATCGTCAAAGCCCTCCGATTTACTAAACATGTAGAAGGATAATTGAGGTCCTGCACTAATTGTTAGTCCAGGAATAAATGATTTTAATTTATATGTAGTGATAATAGGAATTGAAAGTAAAAATATAGTCGATTCGTGCATATAACTGTTCACAATAGTATTGGAACCGTCAACGATATATTCATTCCGCATATCTTGAAACCCATATTCATTCCACCGAATGCCTGATTGTAGGAAAAAATTGGAAACACCTAATCGATGTCTTAATTCTATGCCTGCATTATAACAAAAATTCGATTGAGCAGTCTCTGAAAAAAGCGTATTACTCATACAATATCCAATATGCGCACTCATCGACATCCGTTCATCTTGCGCAAATGCATTTAGATTAAGGAACATGATTATAAAGAGTAAATACTTCATATAAAAAGGTTGGTCTATTAATTTAATACAAATTTGATTCTTACAAAAATAAAGGAATTGATTGACGCAGGAAGTTTTTAAAAAATGGTTTTTACCCAAAGTGTTTTGGTTTTTTGCCCATGAGCGCTGCGCTTACGATCTCCGAGATTCTTTTCTCTCTCGTTTCTGTTCTTTTGGCACTTTTCACCCAATACAACATGCCTTTTTTAATTGAATTCGAATGGTTTTCATAAAATTCCATCGCTGCGGGATTTACATTCAGTGCAATTTTGAGATCCTCAGGCATGACCAAATTTTCAATATCATCCAAAATATTCCACGAACCGTTTTCTTTGGCAATTTTAACACTTTCCTCACCTGCCTCGAACATCAATCCTTTTTCGGTTAATTGCTCAATTTTTTCTTTATTAATTCTCGACCAATTGCTCTGCTTTTTTCGTTTACTGAAATATTGCATATACTTTTCATCGTCAATCGTCTTTTTGGTGCTATCAATCCATCCAAAACAAAGGGCTTCATCCACTGCTTCACTCCAAGTCAGTGTATCCATATTCGTTGACGACCGATAATAAATAAGCCAGATAGACTGTTTTATTTCATGATGTTTTTCTAACCATTCCCGCCATTCCTCAGGGCTTTTAGGACAATATGTTTCTAATTCTTTTTTTGTCATTTTGATTGCTTGGTCAATATTATTTTCCTGTAATTCATTGGAATTTCCATGGAGATTGTCGAATCATTTAACCACGAAAGGTCAATACAGCTGCACTCACTGGAGTCATTTGGTACTTCAATTACTAAAAATCGATTCATCATGTCTTTCCAATATTTAATATTCTCCGTTCTCCCAAACTGGTTTATTATCAGTTCATCTTTCTTAAACGTTACACTACCGATGGAATCTTGAATTACTAAAGTGCCGCTTCGGTCGAAACAAGGAAGTAACGCTAAAACATCGCCCCCATTTGACATTTGCCATTTGCCTTCTAAAACATGTTTAAATTGACTTAAATCAACCTTTTTAATCGATCCTTTAAAGGTTGACTCTTTATATAACTGAATCTCTGTTTTAAAGGAGTCCACTTTTGTAATTAGATAAGGTATTTCAAATTGACCTATAATCACAAGAAATTTCAACTTTTTATAATTACTAATATACCAACGATGCATCCATCCATTTCCGGTATGATACTCATTAATTCTCATTAATAATCCACCATCAACAAACTGTATAGTGTCTTTCCATTCATTAAAAGTAAATTCATAAAGGTCTTTATCGAATTCTGGCATAGGTGATTCGCGAATTTCTACTTTTTTATAAACGATAAAAGTATTATTGGGTCTAAACACAACAAAACTATCTTTTTCGATTGATTCTATTCTCCAGGACTCTTCTCCATAATGAACCGTATTATTCGAAAAACTAAACTCATAAGTAACTGCAGTGTCCCTAGATTCACCATTAAATTCGTGGAATGTTTTAATATGGATTTTATTATTTTCAAATTCAATTACTTTTAGTCGGACGCTTTGAACAGTGCGTATAATATCCGATTCATCTTGAAATCCATAGGACGCGATCCATATACCTTGAAGTTTATCTGCAGGATTATTACAGGAATTAAATACAACAAGTATTAATAGAAAATTTATAAGTTTTGACATCAATTACAAATAACGGTAAATTGAAACAGTCTATTTCGTAGATTATCGATTTTTTTTTGTGAAAAGAAAGTTTGCCATTCAATTATTGATTAGCTTTTACCCCCATATAACACCGTTTATATCAACATATGAAATTTGAAGTATTCTACATTAGACAAAATACGAAGATTTTAAGATTGTATTCTTGGTTTTAAACAAAAAATCGCAGACCTTTTACCGAAGTAAAAATTGGTATGCGATTCTGAATGCGTAAGTATATGTTATTGTAAATAATATTCAAGGGGCAAATCAGTTGATTTCTTTATCCTCGAAACATTTTACAATTATTTGACTGCTTGCTTCTCCAACCATTTTAGAATAATCTGGTTTGTTTCTTCAGGTTTTTCTTGCTGAATCCAATGACCACAATCCAAATTGACCACTTCTACATTTGGCACAAAATCTGCTAAATTTTCAGCTTTTACTATTGAATCCTTCTCTCCGTATATCATGAGTGCCGGTTGTTGAATAATTGGATCTACGTTAGCTAATAAATGCCAATTTCTATCGAGGTTTCTATACCAATTTACACCACCGGTGAATCCTGATGCTTTAAAGGCGGAAACAAAAACTTCCAATTCGATTTCACTCATTATTGGTTCGCCAATTGGTTGCTCAGCTTGTGCAATATTGATCATCATCATGCCAGGTTCTGGTGCTACAAGAGGCAGGTTCTTTCTGTACATATTGCGTAGAAATTGGTGAGTATTCTCTTCAAATATAGCGTCTGCTAAACCTGGTTGTCTATTGAAATGAACGAAATAGAAATCCCCGCCGAGCATTGCTTCCATTAATTCAATCCAAGGTTTATCCCAACGCTCTTGGTAAGGAACGCTTAAGTTTATCAATTTATTCACCCGTTTTGGATGTAATATTGTCAACCACCAAACGACCATTGCCCCCCAATCATGTCCAATAAAAGTAGCCGAATCATATCCAAAATGATCGAGTAGTCCAACAAGATCACCTGTTAAATGTTCAATATCATAGGCCGTAACTTCTGTTGGGCGAGATGAATTTCCATACCCTCTTTGATTTGGGATGATGACATGATAACCTGCGGCAACAAGTGCAGGTATTTGATGCCGCCATGAAAAGGCATGCTCTGGCCAACCGTGGCATAGTACAATAGGATTACCTTCATTTTCTTGCCCTGCTTCAAAAACTTCTAATGTTATGCCATTTACAGAGATTAAACTGGGCTTAGGAAAATCATTTGGATTATACATCACATTCAATTCTTTTGTCATTTTTACTTTTTTAATTATTAATTGAGACAAAATTATGCGTGACATATGACAACCCTATGTCAACAGGTTTAAAAACACTTGACATTGGTAGAGTTTTCTCTATTTTAGCTTTGGAGCTTTTTCAACCTCAGCCGATGCAACGAGAATAAATCAATTCCCTTCGTAAACGCTTAACTCATTATAAAACGCTTCAAAGGTTTCATAAACAACATCAAATTGGGTGGTATAATCAAAAATTACAACAGGATATTTAGGGGAACTTGTATCTACAAACAATACATATTCACAGAAAGAATCAAATAATTGAACCCTTTCTAAATCAACCGCAGCTAAAGCAACATATTGGGGGAATCTCACCAATAATTCTTCATCAAAACTCTTCATTTCGAGCATCTCTAACATATCGTAAAAGGAATCAAATTCATCTAAACGAAAAGTCATGTCGCCAAATTCTAAAGGATCTCCAATTTCACAAGTCATCCCTTGTGGTTTTTCTTCTAATGCTTGAAATTTCAGATAACATTCCTTGTATCTAGCAAGATCTGCATCGGATATTACTTCTTCTTCAATTGGAATATTATTCCCTTCGTGCTTTAAATCACGCAATTTCGGAAGGTTTTCAAGTGGCTTAATGTCTACGATTTGATTATTATCAAGCATAAGAATTTCTAGTCCCTCCAAATTCTTTAAAGCATCAATCGTTTTAATTTCATTGTCATTTAGACGAAGTGAATAGAGCCCAGCCATATTTTCGATCGGCTTTAAATTTGAGATTCTATTTTCATTTAATTTTAGATAAGTTAGATCTATAGAATGTTGAAGAAAGGAAATATCCTCAATCTCATTATCACTCAAATTTAAATCAATTAAATGCGTTTTATCTTCTAATCCTGTACCATCCGAGATCTCATTCGATGATAAATCCAATTCAGTCAGTCGACTTAGATCTTTTAAGGCTTTTACGCTTGTTATTTCATTGGTTTCAAGATTTAGATTGTTCAATAAAGTGAGCTTCGCCAATGGTTCCAAGTCGGAAATTTCATTCTCGCTTAAATTTAAGAACTGCAAATCGTGTAAAGGCTCTAAAAAGCTGATATCCTCCAATTCATTGTCAGATAGATCTAATTTTCTGAGACTTGATAAGTTCTTGATAAAACTAAAATCTTCTATATCTGTTGATTCTAAAATCAAAGAAGTAAGACTTGTTAAACCTGATAATGGTGCTGAATCGTCCAATGAATTCGAAGAAAGATCGAGTGTAGTCAGTTCAGAAAAGCCCTCTAAAAAAGCGATATCTGTGATTTTATTATTCGATAAGTCTAAGTGTTTTAGTCCTTTTAGAGGATCAAAGAATTCAAAGGTCTTAATTTTTGTATTTTTTAGTATTAAGGATTCAAGTTGAAGTTGGCTCAAAAAACTAAAGTCGGAAATTCGTGTTCTTTCTAAATTCAAAGAGGTGAGCTTTGTTAAGGCTGCTAAAGGTGATGAATCAGTGATTTTAGTTCGAGATAGATCAAGTGTTGTTAGCTCGGGTAAAGATTCTAAAAACGCCACATCCTCTATTTGATTCCTAGACAAATTGAGGTGTTTAAGCTCCTTCAAACTTTCAAAAATTTCAAAAGTCACAATATTAGCATCGCTAAGGCTTAAGGATTCAAGTTGCATTTTTCCTAAAAAATTAAAATCAGAAATTTTAGTTATGCCCAAGTTTAAAGTTGTCAATTTTGTTAAAGCTTCGAAAGGCTTTGAATCATTGATTGCAGTGTAAGATAGATCAAGTGTCGTTAGCTGCGGCAAATGATCTAAAAAGCTCAAATTCTCGAAACTATTCATCGACAAATTAAGCGCTTTTAGATGGGGTAAGCTTTCCGAAATCTTCACCTCAGTGATGTAGTTCCTCGATAAATCTAAGTGCCTTAGCTGGGTTAAGCCATCTAAAAAATTTACCTCCGTTATTTTGTTCATCGGCAATTCGAGGTGCTGTAACTCCTTTAGATGTGCTAAAAAACCAAAATCATTATTATATGCTCCTTCAAGTGTTAACGATTCAAGGTTAAGTTTTTCTAAAAAGTCAAAATCCTTCAGCCTATCTTCATAACGAATGGACAGCGATTTCAATTTGGAGAGTTGCTCCAAAAATGTGAAACTTGTGATTTTATTTTCTTTGAACTTCAAAACGGAAAGATTTGGTAGACTTGCCAAAACCTTAAAATCTTGAATCTTACAATACGAAAAATCAATGCTTGTTAAATTCGGTAAATTTGCTAAAGTTTTTAAATCACTTGTTTTTATGCGATTTAAACTTAAAGTCTGCAAATTTGATAATTCGTTGATGAAATCAAATTCTGAAAGGTCTTCGCCTGAAATATTCAGATAGACAATCTGTCCTTTATCATTGAGGCGAAAACTATTATTGTAAGGTGAGTTCTCTTTGAAATTTGCATTCTCTAGACGTTCTATTGCTTTTTTATCTGACATATTTCTTGACTGATTTTTATATTACTTTCTCCTTTTAAATCAATTCACATCAAAATATCAGTGCGTTATCACGAATAAGTATTTGTAAATAGCTAAAAAGAATTCAAATTAGGTTAACAAATTGTATGACTCAAATATAAGTTTTCCTATTTGACTTTGGTAATTAATTGAACATTAAAGGGAATCGTGCTGTATTGAAATAATTTGCGGGGGTTGGACTTCTATTCTAGAAATTAAAAGAAGTTATTCTTTAAAAATTGCTCCAATAAGCTTTATTGATCGACTTTAATTGGTCAATGGTAATTGTTTTGCCATTTTCGTCCTTGATTTTTATACCTGCTGCTTTTATGCAAAAATGTCCACCGGGTGTTAAAAATATGCTGTTGTGCTCGTGACAGTTCACCTCAACATGATTATCAACAACTTTGGCTCTAATTAATTCAAATTCACATTTAGATATTACGGGTAAAGCTTTTACTATAAGACTTTCTTCCTCCTGATTTGTCCAAGGTATATATTCGAATAGATTTGTTCCGTTCAATTCTAAATAAAAGTTTTCGAATTGAGGAGAGATCAATTCAGCCAGATATTTGCAAGATACGGTGATTGACAATAAATTATTATCTAGTTTGCAAGACACAATCCCACCATCGTGAAAAATGGAGAAAACGGTTGCGATATTTTTTAGTTCCTGCTTCAAGGTTGCGCTAACAAATAAAGATAGTTTGCTTCTCTTATATTTTGACCTTCTTTTTTAGCATACTGATTCAAAGAAAAGGAGCTGACTTTCGTCTTTTTACCATCCTCTCCAATCATTCTTCTTTTTCCTCGTTTTGGCCGATGATTCAGTACAACTTTATAATCACCATTCTTAAGCTGTTGATACAATAATGTTCTTCCCCAATATGCCATATTTTCATCTTGCTTATAATTTGGATCGTTATAGGCATCTCCTAAAACCCTATCTAAAATTAGATGCTCATCTATCAGCCAAAGGCCGTGATTATAAGTCGGTGCTGAAATGATTGCTTTTATCTTATATCGACCGCGCTTTTTAACCTTCAGCACTTTCACTGTTGTTATAGCATCATTGAAGGATAGAAAAAGGTCTACAAAATCGAAATTGGAAGAATTACAGCGTTTAATTTTTGAGAAAAGTAAATTCGCTTCTTGGTATTGGCAATTGTAGAACAGTCCTTTAGCGGAATCTAAAAGATGACAACACGAATTTTTATACGAATTATAATGATCATGGCAATCGTCTGAATTGGATTGAAAGCCATTAATCATACCGAGCGTATCAACATAAATATTCTCATTACAGTTATTTATACCTGGCAAATATTTTACGCCGTTCCGCATGTCCCAATCAAGACGCATTAATGTATAATCGTTTTCGTCTTGTAAATCATTCGAATTTAAGATGCGCAAGTTAATTGTTGAAAGCATTTTAATATTGCCCAAAGTATCTTGGAACGGAATGACATGACCATAATATTTGCCCACCTCAGCAATTCCTTCAAATTTTCTGTAGGTATCCGCATTATTATCAAAAATAATTGAGTTTTTATAAAACTTGAATGTTCCATGTATATCAGTATAAATAGTATCAACCTGGCCAAAAGTTGAACCATAATTGAATAGTATAAGGAATGATATTAGGAGAGATTTCATGATTCCCTTTTATTTTAATCCGTTTTTATCTAGAAAGGTTAAAATCAATTCAGCAATTTCCCTTGTTTTTTCTTCTGCTGCAAAATGACCTGCATCCAGCAGGTGTAATTCGGCATTCGGCAAATCACGCAAATATGCCTTGGCACCGTCAGCATTAAATTTCATATCTTTTTCACCCCAAACAATCAATGTTTTAGGCTGATTATCCTTTAGCATTTTTTGCCATTCAGGGTATTGAATTAAATTGTTATTATAATCTTGAAAAAGTTCAACCTGAATTTTTCTATCTTTTTCTGAATTTAAAAAAGCCAAATCGTGGGTCCAAGCATCAGGACTTTGAATGTTTGTATTTGCAGAATCAATATCGAATAGATACTGTTTATTGATGACGGCATCCGCGCCTGTAATACTGTATAAAAAATCATACTTTTCTTTTGAATTATCTGATTGTGCTGTTCTGAAAAAATCTTGCCTATTGGGCGTTAAACCATCAAGATAAGCATTGGCATTTTGCACGATCAATGCATCAATTCGTTTGGGGTCGTTCATCATCATTCTATATCCTACAGGAGCTCCAAAATCTTGCATATACATTATAAAGTTTGAAATGTCCAACTTATCTAAAAGCTGAGAAGTGTAATCGGCTAATAAATCAAATGTATAATCGGTCGAATCAGGATCGAGGTGATCACTGTAGCCCGAACCTAAATTATCTGGCGCTATCACATGATAATGAGTCGATAACATCGGTATTAAATTACGGTACGAATGGGAAGAAGAAGGATAACCGTGCAATAAAACAAGTGTTGGATGCTCTCGACTTCCTGATTCTCTATAAAATATTTTTACGCCATCAATCGTCGCATAATTATAGGTAGTACTTGGCGGCAAGAAGAATTCTTGTGCGATAGTCTCATCATTCGAATGCTTACATGCAATTATTGAGATCGTTAATAAAGTAATTATCAATATTTTTTTCATTCGTAGTTTGATTAAAAATTCAATGGTATCTTATTGTCTATCGCGGTCATCACATTAAATAATTGGGGACCTAGTATTTCTTTTTGAAGCTGTTTTGATTGTTCTTCTAACTTATCATAATCAACCGTATGACCAGTATAAGCAAAATCAATTGGTCGTGTATTTACTTGATATAAAAACAATGATAATCCAATTAAAAAAATACCGATACTAGTCTTCATTTTCAGGTGATAATACTGCTTTGGAATACCATTTATGAGCAGGTTTAAAACGATTACACTGAAAATAATTAAAACTAAATCGTAATTATTCCACCACCAAATATTACCAAAACCACCAATATAAGTCGAACTGGGATAAAATAGATTAACACCTCCCCAAACACTTGCGGGTGTTGGCATATCTTCTAATAAATGGCATAAGAAACCGAAAAAGAAGGCCAAAAATGAGAATTTTTTACTTTTCACAAATCCCAGAACCTTGTCCCGATTGAAACTTTTCTTTTTAATACCATGCATTAGGATTGCTATAAGCATTAAAAGTATTGGTGCAAATATAGAATGCAGTGCTGCATGATGAGAATACCAAAATTTACCAAAATAAATTTCCTTTCCTGTATGTTCTAATCCTAAGAATGCGCCAATAGTAGTATCAAATTTAGACCACAATGAAATTGCATCAAAATCGGGTAAAGCTCCTCCCAATCCTCCGACAAGAATAATTAACGATTTTCTTTTCCACGAACCATTAGAAATAGTTGCACAGACAGTTCCAACTGCTATGCCTGTTAGTGTATGTGAAATGATGTCCATTTAATTAATTAACCGCTATGGTTTCCACTTGGAATGGCTGTGAAAAAATATCCAATCAGTCCATTTTCAAGTGCACGTTTAAAGTTAAACATTTCAGGTAGAAAATTCTCTTCACTATATTTATTGACATGCTTTTATTCTCTGAATGTTGGAATTCTAATAATTGTACGCGCAAATTCGAATAAAAAACTTAGAAGGTTACGCTAATATTCGTTCTTATCTAATTTAAAATTCAGTAGAAAGGTGCTGCTATTCGCTTAACTTTTCTCTTCCCGATAAGCGTTCCTCACCATTCTTTTTACAATAATTCGATGGAATGGTTTTATTATTCCCATATAAATTTTCCCTTTCCTATTATTGTATTTGACAAGTGTTATCACCTTACAATTATAAAGCTCCTTATCTTCATTGGTCAGGATAACTCTAAAATTTAAATGCTTATCGTCGGCTCCTAAAACAACCTCATTTTTCGCAATCGAATAAATCTTAAAGAATTTCACGTAGCCGCCTACTTTAAAATCCTCATTATAGTCGGCTGGTTTTTCTGTTTTTAGACCAATTAATCCAGCCATTTTATTTCTTAATTGAAACAATGATTCAATCCAAACCGGTGTTGTATTAAAAATAAAATTTGTGATCTCCTCTATCGAATTTTGATGATTGATTGTTGAAAAAGTGTCGTTAAAATCAATCTTCTTTAGTAATTGATTCATCTTATCAGTCATTTGCGTACGCTCTTCCTTCACCTTTTTCATTTCCACTAATTTAGATCAAATATACCAAGATTTCTGATATTTAGGTCAAGTTTACTAATTATTTAAATTGATTTAGCACCTTTTTTACATGACTGATTCGCCATTCTTTCCTCAGCTCTATTTTATGCTGTAATCGTCAAAATAAAATACTTCAGTTCTTCTTGCATCCCTCTTCCATCGCCATCATTCCAACTCTTTTCTGTAAAAAATAAAAGCTCCTTTTCATTCAACCAGATTACGTCAGAAATATTCCCCAAATTGCCTACTATTGAAGTTTGCATCTTAAGATTGTATTTGCCACCTTCTTGCTCATAAAGATCTAAACGGGTATGGTATCCGTGCTCTTCTGAGTATTCAAAATTTTCGCAAACTGACAGCATTTTATTCAGGTTATTTGAAAAATAGGGCAAGCCATCAAGTTTGTTGGATAATTCCCCCGTTTCAATATCTCGAATAATTTTAGCAGAATCACATGTTTCATTATCAAATAGTAAATAGTGGCTCCATTCATATCCGTTATAATGAATGACGAATAGGTTAAGAATATCAATTTTCGACGTAAACGAAAAGGTATAATTGCCCCAATCATCATTCATATCTATATAATCCTTAAAAATCAATGTATCGTCACTGCAGTATACCTTCAAATGACCTGGTATCAAATTTTCGCCATCGGCTGCAACTACATTTTTTTCAGGAATATCTTCGAAATAATTACTGCTGATATGATCTTTACGATTTACACCACTTTTTAATGCATTGAATTTGGATTTCGTAATGGCGGTGAGCTGAATTTTACTTTCATCAATAATTGGATCTAGTTCTAGCGCATTAAGGTTACTGTTTTCGGTATGAAAATACATGATTGTGTCCTCATGAACGAGCTTAAACCAATTTCCACTATTGATTTCAAATTTAAATTCTTCACCCGCTTGTGTCAAAACACCACTGACGAAACATTCAGTATGCTCATATAATGAAAATTCATCATAACGAATTGCTTCACCATCATAAATCAGATTTCTCAGTCCGCGGTAGTTTGCACGCTCCCACCAGTCCTGACATTGACTTAGGCTATCATAATCAATACTTATGAATTCAGTTTTAAAATTTGTGTGGAATGAAACAATCTTATCTTTCAATAATGCGTCTGAATCAATGAATGAATCAGCAGAACTTATTGGCTGACTTGCTCCATTTTCAGGTGTTGTAGTACATGATAAAATGATAAAGGCCAATATTGTAATCATATAATGTTGCATGTTTTTAATCTCTTATTTTCAACTCTTCCGCTTTATTATTCAACTGTTTCTGACTTAATTTTTTATCACTTTTTATTTCATAAGTCACAAAAGCAGGACCGTCAGCAAGTTCTACAATAATATCTCTCATTTCTCCTGTTCCAATTTTTATAACTGTCTTTATTGAGGAATAACCAATGTGGTTTATATCGAAAATGTACTCACCAGCGGGAACAATCATTGAAAATTTACCCAATGAGTCGGTTGATTGATGATAAACCTCCCTTGTTGTTGTTTCATCTAAACTAATAATGACGTTGCGAATGGCTTGATTAGATTTTAGGTCAATTGTTTGACCAGATAAAAAAGCGACTGTAGTATCTGCAATTCCAATCATATTATTGCTTAAGAATCTACTTATTGCTGCTTCATGTGGAACGCAAATTTCATAAGTATATGGCCCCTTGATTGACGCGCACCCCAATCCTACACTCAGGATAATTATTAATATAAGTAATCTTGTCATTTTTTTGTCATATTGATTCCGTCTGAGACTCTTTTTTAATCTATGTATATTCTCTTATTATGGACTCCTTCAAAGAGATAAACACAATAAAAAAACAAGCCAATAACCACCACCAATAACCGATTAAAAGACCTTCGTATAAAGGTAAATAACAACATGTAGTAATAATAACAGCAACCAAATGGCCTGTCTTTTTTCTCAAACTAAACTTTTTATACCGGAATAAAGTTAGTATTGTAATGAGGTTAGGAATAATTGCAAATGGAATCAATGGTGAAATAAATAATTCATAACCGTAAATTGGTCCTCCATAAAACTGAACGGCAGGTAGCATAAAACTATAAGCATATAATAAGCCCATAATTACAAATAATGCTTTCACTAAAACATCCTTTATGCTTAATTTATTTTCGATGATTGTAATATTATGCGTTTAACTTATTTTCTATTTTAGTTTTTATTTCATCAGTCATTTGCGAAACATACTTTTCCATTATTATGACATGGGTTTTAAATTTTGCCTCACTCGTTTCGGTTTGTTTTCTGACCAATTTATTCAATCGATTTTTATGTTCAGTCGGGACTTTTAAATCAATACATAAAATTTGTTTATTTAATATTTTTTCAACTCGAACGCCTGCTATTTCGGCCCATTCAACTACCCCTAACGCTAAAGGTTTATAAATGGTAATACCATCATCGTTAATTAGAAGACTTGGGCCCTTTTGACTGCTTTTTAGCACCTGCCAAATACCAAAACCACCGACAAGAATTAACAGTAACAAGGTAAATGTCGCATTAACAAAACCTTTTGCTGACAGATAGTATATTATAAGTCCGAAGATTGGGAAGAATAATATTATTTTGATAATTTCTAATTTCTTAAATTTTGGATCTATATTATATTCAATATTCATGTTCGTTTTATTAATTCGATTTAGATCAAGAAGCCTTCTTTATTTTTCCCTTTAAACGATTATTATCAGGGGAAAGTACATATGCTTTAGTATAAGATTTGAGACTTTGTTTTCTATTGCCAATTATCGCATAAGCATCACCGATCAATTCTAACGCATAGGGATCGTCAGCATGCTTATTGACATAAATTTCCAGCGCTTCAATACAATTCTCATAGTTTTTTTGATGAAAATTTATTTCACCTATTTCGCGATACAATGCGGTTGGAGGTACAAATTCAAATTGGATCTTTTCTGAAAACTGTTCATAATGTTCCTCAAGTGTTGATACATCTATCTTTGTTTTCCATCCTCCCTTTTTCAGCTCATAACCATCATAGAGCATAGCCATCCCGTCTAAAAAACTGAATAAATACATTGCATTATGATGTTCGTTCTCATAACTTTTATATTCGATTCGAATGTTTGAGAACTGATTTAATGTTTGATATAATTCTTCAATTTTCTTGTGATGATAGGCAAATTGATTTTCAAAATTCCCGCTTGATGCAAGGAAGATAGCGCATTGTGTATTTTGCGATAGTTTGCTGTCAATTTCATGAATCGCTTCACCTGCGCTATACCATATACTCGGATCGTAGATTTGTAAGGATTGAAATGATTTTTGACGAGGCAAAATATATGCGCAGAAATATCCGCCTAATGAATGCCCAATCAATACCTTAAAACCACTGGTCGAATATTCCCGATTAATTTCTTCGATTAGTTCTTCTTCTATAAAAGCGAGGAATTTAGCACCATTGGTTCCGTCTTTAGCATTAAAAGAAGTCGTATCTATCTCACCCGAATAGTTCACTTTAGAAGTGCTAAATGGCATATCCGCTCTTCTATTTGGATGGGTGATGCCAACGACGATATGTTGGGGAATTTTACCATTACTGGACAGCTCTTTTTCTAAAGTATTGGTCAAACTAAACCTCGATTCGGCATCTAAGATATATAATACAGGATATGTATGCGTAGTGTCATAATCTACAGGTAAACTGACCCAATAATTCCGTTTAGTGTCAAGATTTTTTGAATCAATCGTGTAATTTTTAATTGCTACAAGACTGGTATCAACCTGTGCATGAAGCGATGTCGATAAAAGCAGGACATATATGAGGATGTTTTTCATTATTTCTTTCATAGCTAAAGACACATTAAGCAAAGTAATGGGGCTTAAATGATTATTGTGTTGCCTTAAATGTAGTCTAAAAAATTATTAAGCGATTTGTTTAATACAACGGTTAAGTATTATAGGGTTGGTTTTATTTTCCTCCAAGCCAAATATTTCCTTTTAAAAAAGCATATGATTCTGTTGTCTCTCCAATCGGTTCTTTAAATTTTATTGTTTTATGTGGCTTCTTTAGCATTTTTTCAACGCACTTTTTAGCTTCCTCATAATCGGCTATAGTTGCATATAATTCAGGCTCACCCGGCTCACTATTGTCTATATGATCTTCGTCAAGCCGATGTTCCCAATTGAATTTAGCGACGTCATCTGCTAATTGTCCATAATTCTTTAGAATTAGTGCTTTGGCATCGTCAGATATAGAAAAAGTATCTTCATAAAAAGTAATTGAATCTCCAATTGCACAAACGACTTGTGAATTTGAAAACCTTGGTTCGAACAACCAAATTTTTAAATAATAAGTTTCGCCCAGTTTGTCTAGTTCCTTTTTCCATGAATCATAAATATCGATGAGTCCACTAAGAATTTTAACTTTTGTTTGACCTGCAGGCTCAGGTATTTGGCTATTGCTAAAAGAAATACCACTCCACGGATGAATGCGAATTTTGGAATAATCCCTTCGGTATTTTTTTACATATTCCAAATCTAAATTCTTTTGAGATTCAACCCAATATTTAATCGCTTCCCACCTTCTTCTATGTCCTCTAATTTTCTTTGTTCTCAATGTATATTTGGTTTTAAATCATCCACATCCATAAATCCATAATTGTGCATACAATTGCAATAATAGATAAAGAAATGGCTACTGCAATCATCCCCGTTTTCTCCTTCTTTTTAATGGCAAATAAACCAATGATCAGTCCTAGTACTCCTATTACAGCATAGTATAACCTGCTTAGATGTCTCAGTCCGAAAAAGGCCCTACTCTTTCCATGAACGGTATAATATTCAAGAGACATGTCATAGTTAATTTTAATTACAATTGCAAGGCAAATTAAACTCAATAATATGGCAATTAAACTTAGCTTCATTTCCTTTAATTCTTAACGAATTTTATTTTTAACAAGTCTGATGTATCCACACATATTTTCCATTTAAGTATGCTATTAATCCTCCGCCAACTTCATCTGCAATTAAAGCTATAGATAGATTCTGAAGCGTAACATCATGGCTTCCGGAGACATCTCCTCCTTTTTCGAAGGTTGTCTCACTCGTTTCCTTGTCTTTTACAAGTCCCCAATAGTCAACCCAATCAAATTCTGTCATATGTGCGAATTGCACCCCAAAACCAATTCTAATTACTTCATGTGAATTACCATGCATGATAATTATTCCGGATGTTTCACTGTCATCCAAATAAACAGCTTCATCGATTATTCCATCACCGTTAAAATCGGCGTGTATTGTATCCTTAATATCATATAAAGTTGCCATTTTAAAACTCATATTTAAAGATTCTTGCCAATAATTTTTAAGGTCTATTTTGCTTTCTATATCTGCTGAATCTTTCTCCACGTCTGTTATTATAGTATCTACTTGCCCTATTTCTGTCTGCTCAATATTTTTCGTTTCACTCGCAGTTGATAATTCCGACATGGCCTGTTCAGCTGTCGATCCCCCACAACTTGTTATTCCAAAAACTATGAATAGGTAAATTAATTTTCTCATTATTGCGTTTTTTAGCTGACGGTTTTGGTTGAATAAATCTTATTAAATACCATTGCTTTGCCAGAATGACTTAAAGATAACGAAGAATCTCTTATCGATTTATCCTAAACGAATTTTAATTCCGCATATAGGTTTCGAATAAACTGTTTAAGTATGGCAAATTAACGGCAAACATGGCGGTACCTATTATTCCAATTTTGACATTTGAACATTCGAAGCAGATTTCATAAATCCCCGAAACTTCTCCTTTTGAATTATAGAAAATCACTGCATACTCTGGATTATAACATAAATCAATAATTTCATTTTGTGAACAGGTGAACATTTCTGTCAATGCCATTCTTGTCGCAGTACTATCCAAAAATATTTCTGACTGAATAAACTCTTTATCTATTCCTTTATACTTAAAATCAAAAACAATGGAATCAAAATGAAGCATTTCGTAGGTTTCGTCTTCTATGATTATTGATTCAGCGTATGCATTCTTTTCAATCCATTTCTTTCGACTTTGGTAAAGTTTTTTACCCTTTAAAAATTGAGCATATTCAACTCGATTATACTTTTTCTTTAGTTCAACTATAGATACTTTATCCACGTCATTATTTAAAAAATTTGCATAAATATTTTGAAGAGTATCTGCTAGTTCCGATTCAATTGTGAGATCAAATTTGTCCACGTGTATTTGAGCATTTAAAATTTGCGATAAGGCAATTAAAAATATTAGAAAAGTTCTTTTTAGCATGTTGATTAGTATCCTTAAAATTGGACCAATACGTTAAATCTAAACAAAGGGGGCGATTAATTGAGGAATTCGACTAATTTTTATTGAAATCCCATTTCCCATTATTTCCCGACAATACAATTGTAGAATTCCCAAGTTTTAAATTTTTCAAAGCTGTTGGTTGATTCAACTTAAAATAAATCACAGCAATTGACGAAAATTCAACATTCTTAGAAAAATTCAGTTCTATAAAATCAATCGTATTCGAGAATTTCAATTTATTTTGAACTTTAGACTCAACAGTATATCCTATAAGATTTAAATACTGCGTTATGCTTAAAGAATCTCTGATATTTACGTTGATTTCGATTCCTGTTACATTATTAAATAAATAATTTTTAGCAGAATCTGATTCGGCAAGACTATTATAGTCAGTTGTTTGAAAAATAACCGTATCATTAAATTTCTTTTTCGTCCAACTCTCATATTGTTTCTTATTCATCTCCCTGGTTGTCATTAGACCAGATGAACCAGGCGCATTTACCGCGTCTTGTGTATAAACTGTTAATTCGTCAAAATAATCATCTGAAGAATAATCTATCAAATCATTATCTGGTAAATCATATTTATCCGTACAGTTGGCCACTAACGATGCCTGACATACCCAAGTAAAACCAGCTGGAATGTATTCATCCGAAAGGCTATTGGGATGAAATATTTCAATGTAATTATCTTGACCAATTATGTATATACCTTCCCAATTTTTAGTCCTTTCATACGCATAGGCAAAATCAGAATTTACTATTTCAGAACCTAGGATGGCTTGATAGGTATTTGAATCTACAACCAATAAAAAGTGATTGAGTACCACGGCGCAGTTTTTAGTCTGTGCTTTGACATTTAAGCAAATAGTGAGTAATATCAATAAGGTTAGAATTCTTTTCATTATTTTTTTCGCAACTTATTAATAAATCATTAAGTGATGAATTTTAACTGTTGGTTCTAATCACTTATTTCATTTCAATTAACCCTGTATGTCCGTCGTAACTAATCAGAACTGGTTCTGCACTTAACGGCATGAATAACAAGTCTAATTTATTAGAAACTATATTAAACTTAAATTCCCAATCAACGTTTTCGTTATCTACTAAGCAAATTACCTCCGTATAATTCATACTAACTTCACAACATTCAATTTCACTAAATGTTATTTGATATACAATAGGACTCATGGCACTAATACAATGTGGATGTAGTGTATCGCTTAAGTTTTTATCTATTAATACCCCTGATTCTCCAAGTGTGCCTAAATAAGTTTTATTCGCTGCATTTTTTAATTGATACATTATTTTTCCTTGAATAAATTTGCCTGTAGTTTCATCATGAATATTGAATGCTCCGAAACAATCATTATAATAGAATTTGTATCTTTTAGCTTGCGAAATATTACAAATAATGGTATCAAAATCATTTCTATTGTATCCCTTATATAAAATTGTGTCCAATTTATGAGGATTTACCAATACCTTTATTGCCCCAGATCCATAACGCATTTCTTGATCATTAATAAATAATACTTTTTCATATTTTTTGAGTTAAGATGTCTTACTATTCACTAAATCAAAAAGGTTATAATTGTAGTTTGTTAATTAAGTTTTTATATCCTAACGCCGATGACGCAAACATCATCAATTTGATCTAATTGCCCTCGCCATGATTCGAACTCGTCATCCAGTGAAGCTTTTTGATCTTCAATTGGTTTTTGAGCCAGCTCAAACAAGATTTTCTTAAAATTAGCACTTTTATATTTTTTACCTCTTTCTCCTCCAAACTGATCCTGATACCCATCGCTAAATAGGTAGATTGTGTCGCCTGCATCGAGCTGAATACTATGGTTTGTAAAAGGTTTCTCCTGAGGAAATTTTCCAATAGGTTGCTTGTCAGCTTTAATTTCCTCAATTTCTACTGCACCTTTTCTTACTATCCATAATGGATTATTGGCTCCTGCCCAGTTTAAGGTGTTTGTTTTGGTGTTCAACGAGCACAAAGATATGTCCATGCCATCAAACACATCTTCCTCACTCTTTTCAAACTCTTTAATGACCAATTCCCGTGTGTTGTCCAATATTTTAGCAGGGGCTGTCAACCCAAATTCCCTTACTGATCTGTTTAGGCTATTCACACAAATGACAGACATCATGGCACCTGGAACACCATGCCCTGTGCAATCCGCAGCCGCAAAATAAACCAAATCTTCTCTGATTTCCATCCAATAAAAATCGCCTGCGACCACATCTTTTGGTTTATATAAAATGAAGCTATCGTTCAGGTATTCTTTCACCAGCGTATAGGGCGGAAGTATGGCGTTTTGAATACGTTTGGCACATGTTATACTATCAGTAATCTCTTTATGGGATTGTTGAATTTCTTCCTTTTGTGTTCTGATTTCTTCAGTAGCAATTTCAACTTCTTCTTCTAATTCTTTCTGAAGTGCTTTTAGTTGAGCCGTGCGAAAGTGAATAATCATACCAATGAGGACAAGACTTAATATTACATATAAAAAACGAGCCCACCAAGTATGCCACCATGGCGGATAAATTAAGAATTCATATTCAAAAGCTTCACTCCATTCTCCACTTTCACCAATGGTTCTTATCTGAAAATTATAGTCTCCAAAACCTAAGTTTCGAAAATCTGCTTTTGGCTCAGGGCTAGGATTAGACCAAATATCATTTTGACCCAATAAGCGAAAACTGTATTGTATTTTGTGCGGAGCTGACCAATCAATTGAATAAAAACGAAAAGTGAGGTGGTTCTGGTCATAATCAAGTTCCAAATTTAAGGGGTAATTCTCAAATTTCTTAACGGTTTCAAACTTTATGCTTTCCATTAAGTTTTCCGATACATTTCTATAATCAATGAATTCTTCATTGATATCTAATCCTTTTAAATACAATTCAGGAGGATTTTCAGCTTTGTTGAAATTATTCATATCCAACATTGTCAAAGCTTGACCACTCCCCCACCACATTCTATTTTCACTATCTAAAACCGCACTATTCGTATAAAAATCCAACCCCATTAAACCGTCATTCTTTTCAAAATGGTGAATTTTAAGAGGATTTTCCATGCTTTGTGTTTCTCCAACATTAAATGATTCATACGCAAATTGGATAAGACCATTATCAGTACTTAACCAAATATTTCCACTTTTATCTTCTAGAATGGACCTAATATTATTATTTGATAATCCCCCTTGTTCCGTAAAATGCTTAAAGGATTCTCCATCGTATTTTGTCACCCCACCACCAATTGTTCCGAACCATAGGTTTCCTCTTTTATCTTCTAATATGGACAAGACTATGTTATTGGATAAACCCTCTTTTTCTGTATAATGACTAAAAGTTTTACCATCATATTTACTCACACCTCCACCAAAAGTACCAAACCAAATATTTCCATTTTTATCCTCTATTATGGAATTGACTCTGTTATTAGACAAGCCCTCTTTCTCTGTAAAATGGCTAAACGATTTACCATCGTACATACTTACCCCGCCACCACTTGTTCCGAACCAAATATTTCCATTCTCATCTTCAAGCATGGATTTAACGAAATTATTTGACAAGCCCTCCTTTTCTGTAAAATGTGTAAAGAATTCGCCGTCGTACTTACTCACCCCTCCACCATTCGTACCAAACCAAAGACTTCCACTTTTATCCTTTAAAATAGATACAACACTATTATTTGATAGGCCCTCTTTTTCATCAAAATGTGTGAAGTATTCACCATCATACCTATTCACCCCACCACCATAAGTTCCGAACCACAAATTTCCACTTTCTCCTTCTAAAATTGACACAACAGTATTGTTGGACAAGCCATCTTTTACAGTATAATGGCTAAAGGATTCGCCATTATACTTGCTTACTCCTCGCCCAAACGTACTGAACCAAATATTTCCGTCACTATCTTCTAGTATAGACAAGACTGTATTATTGGACAAACCCTCTTTTTCGGTAAAATGACAAAAATATTCACCGTCGTATTTATTCACTCCTCCACCATGAGTACCAAACCAAATATTTCCGCTTTTATCTTCAAGTATCGCAGCCACTATATTGTTTGACAAGCCCTCTTTCACTGTAAAATGGCTGAAGGTTTCTCCATCATACTTACTCACCCCTCCACCATTCGTGCCGAACCAAAGGCTTCCGCTTTTATCTTCTAGAATAGATAAAACTGTATTATTTGATAAGCCTGCTTTTTCTGTAAAATGTGTAAAGAATTCGCCATCATACTTACTCACCCCTCCTCCATTCGTACCGAACCAAAGGCTTCCGTTTTTATCTTCGATGATTGACTCGACTGAATTGTTTGATAAGCCTTCTTTTTCTGTAAAATGTGTAAAAAATTCGCCATCGTACCTAATTACCCCTCCGCTTTCTGTTCCGAACCATAGGTTTCCGCTTTTATCTTCAAAAATAGTCATTACAGTATTATTAGTTAATCCTTCTTTTTCTGTAAATTGAGTAAAGGATTCGCCATCATATTTACTTACTCCGCCGCCATGAGTTCCGAACCATAAGTTCCCGCTCATATCTTCTAGGATAGATAAGACTGTATTGCTGGATAAGCCCTCTTTTTTCGTAAAATGGCTAAAGGACTCTCCATTGAATCTGCTAACTCCGCCACCATGGGTTCCGAACCAAATATTTCCGCTTCTATCTTCTAGCATAGATAAAACATACGAAGAATTCATACCCTGGTCTACATCTAAATATTGCACATTACTAGTAGCAACTTCTTTAATCCTCAAGGGCAAAGCCAGGGAGGATCGAGGATAATTGGTTTTTGCTTTTTTTTCATTAACTTGAATAGGTATACCTGTTGGCACTTTATCTCTTTCTGAGTTTAAAATGAAGTGACTTTTATCACCCTTTTCTATAGGGATTATTGGTACTATTGTCAAGGAATCATCAATAACAATAGTCACGGTATGGCCGTCGGGAGCCTTAAATATTTTAGGATAGTTATTGATCCGAGTAAGTTGATCCTCCGGAGGAACAGGAAAAGATTTAGGTTGTAAAACGCTATCATGATGAATGACTTTGGCTTTTACGGGAATGGAAACACCAGTTTTAAGAGTGTCTCCAAGTGAATTGATTATTGGCGTTATGAGATCACCTGTAGTTACATTCACACCATACCCCCCTTCAATGTTAGATTTTATACTTTTAACTTGTGGATAAATAGAAGCAGGGACATAATCTACTTTTTGTTTTCGATTACAGGCCACCATAAGTAGAATGGGGAAAGAGTATTTAAATGCTATTATCACTTTCTTCATTTTAATTTGCTCTAAAGGTTTGGTAAAATGTGTTATTATCTATTTTACAGTTTCTTCCAATCTTGACTAAGTCCTCAATAATATTATAATCGTATTCAATTTCAACAATTTTATAGTATCTAAATTGCGGCTAATTCCTGATAATCGAATTCATTGAATCTTAGGATAATTCAATATTTCTATTTATGAATTCACTATCTTATATATTTAAGAGCTTTTTGCTTGAGCTCTATGCCTGTCTATGTTGTTGATACTCCAATCTCACTAACAGGATACCGATTATCAAACTTATGTGAGATAATCCAATTATTTTTTGAGTATAATTAAGTCTGAACCAAATATAATCTTTCTCTTTTAAGTCCAAGCGATTAAAATTATCCTAAAAATTAATTCAGAAGGTAAGTAGCTCTGATTTATATCTTTAATGTAATTATTCCTATATTTTGAATTAATAGTAATAATATTCTGCCTATTACTATTAAAACATTATACATTATTACCTGAATAACCGTGATTGTAAATAACCTCTCATTTATCTTAACAGTATTCTTTTTTCACATACCTGTCCCCTCTTGTATAAGCCATTAGTTAGATAAGTTAATTCACTTTAATTGGTCTATAACTTAAATAAGTTGTGATTTTCCTCTGATAGGTCGCATTGGTAAAAAGTTTCTTAAGATAAGACCGTCATTACTTTTTTGCTAAAAAAAGCGTATATAGAAAGACGGTAAACATGTGACTTAATACAATCTAACTGACTATCTGTATAATGGTCGTATAATAGAATTTAGAATACCTTCTTCGTGGGCTCTTTTGTTATCACCAATTACAATAAATTCTAAAGCTAGTATCTTCTCAATAGCAACTTTTTGAAATTTAGGTACTATAGAAAATTTGACAACTTTACCTGTTACAAGATCATAGAAAAATGGTAATGCATAGGATGGAGCAAGTAGAAGAAATGTTCCTAACCAAATTCCACCTTGAATAGTTTTCCTGTGCTTTTTTAAATCTAATAAAGAGAAAATTGAAACAATGGCGAATGGAGCGAAAAGAAGACCTGCAAACAGAATGTAGTACAGCATCATACCTCCTTCATTAATAGCCCAAACCGAAATAGCTATCATTGAACCAATGATTCCAATTATTTGATAATAGCTTAAATATCTGTTTATCATCCTCTTTAATCGGTTGCAACGCTAGCTTAAAAGTAGCCATTTTCACGTTAACTGAAAATCAGCAATTATTTTTCTACCAATATTCATAAGTGTATCTATAGTGGTAAATTTTTCTCTTCATTTTAGGAGAAAAATATTGCATTTTTATCCACGTTAATTTATTCTGATTATCGTATGTATAAGTGTAAATTTGATGGTTATGTTTTACGCCCGGATTTTCCCGAATTAAAAGATAAAACTCAAGAATGTTTCCTAATGAATCATATCTAAAAAATTGTTGATCATTGTCCAGCGCACCATTCAAACTTGAATACCAATGAGTTTCTAAGGACGAAATCGAGTCATTGGAGTGAAAAGTATAATCTTTTATGTAAAACAACGTGTCAATCGACATGTTGAGACGGGTGTATCTTGAAATAGTATGAGCCATTTTAACCGTCAATTTATTGTCTTTCCAGTAATGCCATGATATTTGACAATTAGGATAAAAAGAACAATTTGAATCTATTTTAATCCGTCCCAAGGAATCATAAGTATAATTGTGCTTTTCGTATGATGAACTAGAATTAGTGTGGTTAATCTGTCTCCTTAGAACAAGATTACCGTAATTATCATATTTAAAAATGGTTTTCTCAAAATCATTGATCGTATCGTTTGTGATGGATTGCTCAAATTTTATTATTGAATCCTGCGGATAATAGAAGTTAAAAGTTCTTACTATTTTATCCCCAGTCTTCTTTTCTTGGTATGACTTATAATATATTATCCGATCAATTGAGTCATACTTATAATCTACATTCTTTATTATGTTCCCAGAATTATTAGCAGAATAGTTGATAAGAATTCCAATTTCATCAAATTCTTTGCTCCAATCAAAATTGTATTTATTCTTCTTTGGCTTCTTAGAAGTAAATTCTACTGAAATTTTCTTAACAACAGGTTGGACTTGTCCAAGTATACTTAGCCCAAAACAATAAGCCAATAAGAAGAAAAGAAATTTCATTCGTATTAATCCTTAAAGACAGGTTTATTTGCTATTACGTAACTTTTAAATTCATGATAGTCTATGAATTCAAACAAGCCGCATTCTGAACAATTATCATCTAATAAATGTTTGTTTTCTTTGAATGTAGCTGCAGCATGTATATTCTCATGTAATAAAGGAATAAAGTCAGACATTTTTTTCTCATTATAGTTGAATACTTCAGGAGATTCGTCTTGGTTTAATCGCCATGAATTACCAAATGCGTACGTGAATTTAGCATCGCCTAAAACTTCAAAAAAGTATTCTTCAGGAAAGAAAAAATTGGCCTTTAAATTATTCCCAATAAAAGCTGACCCATCATTATAATCACCAAGAAGACAATTTGTCACATTTAAGTTTTCAAAAACGAAAAGCATACCACTAGTAATAACATTGTTTGCTGTTACACTGTCCGTAACAAAGAGTAATTGCATTAAATCATCCGATATAGAAATGCTGCCATCAACGGTTAAATTTCCGTGTACTATAAGTACACCAATCTCCAATTCTGCCAGGCAATGTAAATTACTTAAATGAAGATCGCCATCATGATAAATAATATCCATTTCGTTATCTATGGCCTTTTTAACTAAATGCATAAATATACCGCCGACATCTGTAATCTTTATTGCTTTTTCCTCCGTCTTTTTTGCCAATATTGGTATAATGGTTTCATTGATGAATACCTTATCAAATTGCTCGAGCAAATAACTTTTTCCGTTTTCAAGAATGTTTGCTTTGATGGCAGCAATTTCCGATTCAGTAATGGCCATATCTTCTTTTGAAATCAATTCTTTTTGTATGATAGGAGGATTTAAATGATTATCATCTTTATCGTAATAGTCAAAACTGACAGGTGAACCCGTTTTTTTAACAGCCTTATATACTTTATCATCCGAACTGCCAAAAGCGAATACCTCAGAGGTAGGTGCTGATGATTTTAAATAAACATCTTCTATTTGTACACCATTTTCAAAAGTTCCGTATCGAGAAACCTCACCATTTGGATGAAATCTTTTGAAGCTCAACATCCTCCCGTTATCATCAAAAATAGTATGACAACATAAATGGCCCTTTGGCGCTAACCACCACTTCCATTCTCCAATATACTTGCCTTGATCATTTTTTTTGCCAAGTTCCCATTCATTCTGTGATGCATTCCAAATGGCTTCTTTTGGAACAGTTAGAGGTCTTTCTTGATCTTCATTCATTGCTTAGGTTAACTTTTTTGCTCCTAAAAATAACGATTTTATTTGTTAACCTAAAGCCCGATTGACGCTTATCTTCTTAAACCAAAAAGGGAAATTGTTCGCACGATAAGATTTAAACGAAAATGTGATTTCCATTTTCATCTTTATTTAATTCATCAGGCTTATTATTAAAATATAAAGCAAAAGAAAGGACCATAATTGATACTGAAAAAAAGATGGTTAAGAATAGATCAGGACCTTCGTCCATTTTTCCAATTGAATTTACAAAACTTAACATGGTAAATACCGCAATAAACTTATACAACTGAATCCGAAACTTCAAAACGATTAAAAAGAATACAATATTTAAGATGGGGGTTATCAAAACGAATAAAAACGGCCATAAATTCCCGCTATTAATTGACAAGTTAATTGTAGCTATTACTTTTAATACAATCGTTAACCCAATTAATATTAAGAGTATTGTATTCCAAATACGAATTTTATTTCGGGCTACTTTTTTTAAACGCTCTGATAACAAAAGGGCTATTTCGTCCTTATCTATATGTTTTTTAATAAGTATATTATAAATTTCTTGGTCATCTTTCCCTCCCCCTCTTTCTTCTGAAATAATTCTTTTTAGCTCTTTTTTTTCTAAAAACATATTCGTTATTTGTTAACCCAAAGCCCGATTGCAAGTTAGCGGTAAATTTGGCTAACCATGTGTTTCGCTTATTTCTGGTATTTATTCATTTTGAATTAGGTACTCTATCGGGCAATTTTTGTTGTAATTTCAATAATTCACTTTCATTTCCGTTAAAAGGAATCTCTTGTTTTTTCCCATCTAGTATATTGATGATTAAATAACTTTGTTCAGATGGAAAAAGCAACTCCCAAAATAGTCTCTGGCTGAGTTCCCATGAATCATATATCTTCTTGTCATAAAAAGATGATTGAATATTTTTTAATTCAATTACATATTCGTTATTAACTGTATTCAATAACGCTTTCCGCTGAACCTTTAATTGGGTTGTAGTTAATTCAAGTATAGTTTGTCCGTAAACAACGTATTCTAGCAGTGCTAAAAAACAGCAAGCACCAGCAAGAATCATGTAAGTTGAATTGTTATTTAACAGCCATATAATAGAGAAAATGATTGCTAAAGTCAAGACAAAAGTAATTTTAAAACTCCTTCTACTTTTTGAATGAATGATCATACTTTTTTTGGTCATACTAAATTCTGCTAGCGGCTGAATAAAATTAGGCATTTCTTCCTTAACAGAAAGCTTGGCAGAAAATTAATAACGAATCCCGTATCAGATCAGGCCAGGCAGATCAATTTTATTCGTTGGAAGTGTTTCGCTTTGATGTATCCAAAGTTATTTCATTTCATATTTAGATTGGTAAACCTAGTCCCTGTTCGGTGACTGATGTTTTGACATGTTTTTCATATCTCAACCATCTTCTTGACCACCATATAATAGCTGGAAGCTCCTTTAAATATATTTTCTGTATGAATGGTCTGAAAGTTTCCATTTGCCATTAAATTTTCTAATTCAGATTTTTTAAGTCTTCTGATAGGAATAGGAATTATGCCAATTTTACACAATACCTGAACAAGCAGAATTTGAATTCTTATTAAAAAGGACATTTTGTCGCGTAAGCACGGTGTTATAGATATAAATAAGCCCTCAGGTTTTAATAATTCATGTATTCTTTGCATAACAATCTGAGGGGAAGAAACTGTATGCAACATATTGAATGCTAAAACAGTATCAAAAGACTCCTTGCTGAATCGTTTATCAAAAATATCTGTTTCTTCGAAATTTATATTTTTCACTTGATTAGAAATGGCTTTCTCTTTTGCAATTTCAATCATTTTGGATGAGATATCTATTGCATGAATTTCTTTCACGTGATTGGCAATTTCACAGGATGTTGTACCAGTTCCACATCCATAATCCAAAACAATATTACTGCTCTTGAGAAATTTTTTAGTGTTTTCTCTAGACTTGCTATGAATATATTCAAAACGCTCTTCGGTTTTATCATAGTTTTTTGAAGCATTATCCCAGAACTTCTTCGATTTATTCATGCTTTCTATCATTTTTAATTTAGTCTAACCAGTTGTTTTAATGCTGCTTTTGAATTATTAGCATCTATTTTATTGTCAATCGTTAATGAGTGATATGATTTGTGAGGTTGCGACTTGTGCTTCTTTTAATTTATTTAATAGAATCCAGACATGAAACATCTTAGGATACTCAAAGTAATTTATAGAAACACCAGATTTATCAGCATTCTCTTTTAATTTCCTAGCATCCGCTAAAAGTAAGTCATGCGTTCCGACAAAAATCGAAATTTGTGGTAAGTCTGCTAGGTCACCATAGATGGGGCTTACTTTATAATTATCTAGTTTAGTTTGACCTGCATATCCTATGCCAGCCATTTGAAGCCCTTTTATTCCTAGTATTTTATCCTTTTTATCAACGGCTAAAATATCAGGATTGTTCATGGATACATCTAACCATGGAGCGAGTAATATTAATTGCGAAGGTTGATTTTTGTTCTCATTGCGCAGAAACATTGAAAACCCTAGTGCCAAGCCTCCACCTGCTGATTCTCCCATCAGAATTATATTTTCCGGACGATGTCTTGTGATTAGTTCTTCATAGATTTCAGCTACGAATTCATACACCTGATCGCAATTAGCATCAGGCGCTAAGGGATAATCGGGCATTACCACAGTTGCATTCGTTTCCTGGATTAATCTTTCAGCAAACGACCAATTGTATTTGGAAATATTCCAATAATATGCTCCGCCATGCAAATAAAGAATAACCTTTTCAGATACTTTATTTCTTGGCTTTACGGTCCAAATCTTTCTCCCTTTTTTTGTAGTCTCAATTACATCAAAGTTTGTTTTTATGGACTTAGGTAGCTCAGCAGGCTTTTGATCTACCTCATTTTTATTGATTTTTTTCTCGATAAGGTTTTTAGCACCAAAAATGGCTGCTGCTTTTTGAATAAACTGAGACTTGAGGCTTACTTTTTTAGAATGAATGTAGATTTGAGAAGAATCGCTGATTTGTTGTGATCTGATCTGAGAATATGAGCTTATACCCATTGTTAAAATGATGAGTGATGAAATAAAAATTCGCATATTTTTTTGAGTTGCATTTTGCTTTAAAATGTACAAAAGTAATTACTTCAAGATTTTTTATCATTCACTAAAGTTAATGTAAGCATTATTTTTTTCTGGTTAACTCACCTTTTACGCATCCTACTCAAACATTACGGTTTCATACCTAAATAACTGGAAATTTGTTGATGAGGATACTATCAAAAAGATCAGACTTTATAGCAATTAGATTCAAGTATCTTTCTCCAGGAGAGGCAGAGATAAATTGACTCCTTTCTTCTTTAATTGAGAGGTTGACTGAAGGTTAATCCCGCATCAGTCCGGTCCAAGCTGGACAAATTTTATTTGTTATTAGCATTTGATTTAATTTTCTATAATAGTTGGCTTATACTTTGGTAAGCTGACGCCAGAAGAAGTTTTTTTAAGGTATTCAGAATTACTTTCTATTTTTATTTCTCTACCATCTGGCATTAAAACAATAAACTTTTCGAACAGGATTGGCGTACCAATTTTCGATTTTATTATTTCCGAAATCAACTCCTCCGTTAATATTGCGTTCTTTCCAATGTATAATTCATTACCTACTTTAATTTCCCAATGTATTACTTTCATGTGACGGAGACAATGGTTATTAAGGAGAGTTTGAAGCCAATGAGGATATGTAACTTTCAAAAAGCGAAAGAAGAAAAGTGAACTATCCTGTAAATTATTTAAATCTTCCAATAAATTAAAATTTGAACCCAACCTGATTTCCGGAGTGGGTAATCTAATTATATGAAATATGAATGAGGCATCAATTATCGTATCGGTACCGATTAGTCCCATAACAGTGACTCTACAGTGCCCATCTAATATTCTTGGAATTAAATAACCTGAATACACATTCGTTCCTTTAAAATCACAATTCTCGGAATACAACCACGTCGAATCAAAATCTTGAGATCCTCGAAATTCTACATGATTTTCAATATTCCAAAGCAAAACATTTGTCCTTGACTGAGAAATAATTGCCAATCCTTCATCTGTTTGTCCAAAAACAATTACAACCTGAAATAAAAATATAGTTATTAAAACTCTCATCTATAAATACTGTTCTAGTTTATGTGTAATAGCATGTCGAATAGGAAGAGTACAACACACTTTCCACAGAAATGCCGCCTTATCACAATTCATTAGTGCTTAAATATTAGCAACAATTATTTACTTCTTTTTCCAAAAAATGTAAGAAGTTGTTATTAATACCAAAGCCAACAGTGGAGAAATATAGTCAGGAACTGGAGCATTTATTTCTGCTAAAAAAGCCAATAAAAAAAGAAAGAAAAAACCGCTATATGCCCATTCTTTCAAAACTTCAGTTTTATTTGTCCATATGGCGATTAACCCTAAAGTTTTTGCCGTCATTAATGGAATTATCAAATAAACAGGAAATCCTATTTCTGAAAATCTTTTTGCAAATTCAGTATTGAATAAACTGTTGCCAATTGTTGCCAACATCATTAATGTAAGCAAACTGGTTGAAACGTAGTAAACGTTTTTTTTTGTCCTTGATTTCATTTAAGTTAATTGAATGTTTCTAAAAGCTTTACTAATCTTTCTAAAGCTGAACCCCAACCGTTATAGAATCCCATTTCTTCTTGTTGTTTGCAATATTCAGGTGTTGCGTGAACAACACTAAAAGTAAACTTGGTTGAATCTCCATCTGCTTCAAAGTAGGTTTGTAGTTCTACGTTTTCGGTCATAGGTTTAAAGTCCGCAGAAGTAATTATTTTCTTAAATTCTTCAATTTCTTTATATGTTCCTTCCGATATAAATTCGTTTCCGTCAGGCATTGGCATTGAATATTTCCATTTTCCTCCGACTTTAAAATCGTGCTGAATTACTTTAATTTCCATTCCACTTGGAGCCCACCATTTTAGAATGTGTTCAGCTTGTGTCCAAGCATCCCAAACTAATTGTACAGGTGCATTAAGTGTTTTCTTTATTGTTAACGTTCTGCTTGCTAAATCGCTCATTTTTTATCGTTTTTTGTTTGTATTTGATTAATGTAGTTTTCAAAGGAGTCAATTCTATCTTCCCATAATTTATTGTACTGTTTTATCCACAAAAAAGCAGGGATTAGATTCTGTGGTTGAATTAAACATAAACGCTCTCTGCCAATTTGGTTAAAATCGATTATTCCGCATTCGTGTAAAATTTTTAAATGTTTGGAAATTGCAGGTCTACTGATTTCAAACTTTTCTGCAACTTCATTTACGCTTAAAGTTTCAGTAGCAAGCAATTCAATAATGTCTCGCCTAACCGGATCCGCAATTGCTTGAAAAACATCTCTTCTCATAATAAGTGTAACTATTCGGTTACAAATATAAATGTAATCATTCGGTTACGCAAATTATTATAGCAAAATTAACTACAATACTCTGTGGATGTTCAACAGAGTTCTTATTGAACTGCTTTTCGATTTATACGATACTTTATTTGATTAAATAGCGGTTCAAGTTAGAACTCAAACCGCTATTGATAAACCGCTGCGTTGTATGCCGCTTTTTAATCCAATGAATCAATATCTTAAAGCTTAGCTAAAAATCTTTCAACCAATCCGCCAAAGTCATCTGGTAGTTGATGATGAAAACCATGGGCAGCATTTGAATACAAAATCAATTGACTATTCGGTATTTGTTGGTAAAGTAAAAAAGAATTTTTACCAGAGAAAGCGATATCTTCTTTGGCCCCAGCAATTAGTACTGGATGAGCAATAGATTTTATTTTTTCGTAATAATTTTTTTCACTAAAAAAGTAATTTTTAGTAGCTGTTCCTTGGGCTATCCATGTTTCCGGTTGTGTTGGTATAACCTTAGAAACATACTTACTAATGCGTGAAAGGGATTCATTAGCCGCATTTAAACCTTTTTGATCATCTGTAAAAAAGACGGTTTGATGATGTTCAGGTTTCATGTCATAAACTTTAGTTGCAACATCTAAAAAGCGTTCAGTTGGATATTCAGTATTTTCACTAGCACCTAAACCAGTTCCCACTAGAACTGCTTTCTCTACAATTTCTGGGTAATTTAAAACAAAAGCTTGGACGACCAATCCTCCCATACTCCAACCAAGTACATTTACTTTGTCAAATCCCAAATGAGTAATTAAATCGGAAGCGATTTCAGCCATGCCTTCTATAGAATTTGGACTTGTACCTGAAGAGTTTCCGACACCTAAATTATCAAACACAATAACTTTGTTTTTTTTGGCAAGCCTTGCTATAAATGCAGGATCCCAATCATTTATTGTTCCACGAAAGCGATTAAAAAGAACCAGTGGTTTTCCGTCTCCAATAATTCGGTGAGCTATATTCTCATTTTTAATGTTGGCGAATTTTATTTCACTATTTATTACTTCGTTCATATTTCTTTTTTTGATTTAACTATTTATCTAATATTAGCGCAACCCCATTTCCTCTTGCCGCGCAAATTGAAATTAATCCGGAACCTTTGCCTTCTTGACTCAAAAGTTTTGCAAGAGTTGCAATTATTCTTGCACCTGTTGCTGCAAATGGGTGACCTGTAGCCAAACTACTGCCAACTACGTTAAGTTTTGAAGAATCTACTGACCCTTTGATGGAATCCAAATTGTACTTGCTCCAAAAAGAATCGTCTGCTCCTTTGTTGTTTAAAATTTTTACAGTTGTTAAAGCCTGAGCTGCAAATGCTTCGTGAATTTCAATAAAGGAAAACGAATCCAAATCTCTATTGCTCTGTTTCAATACTTTTTGAATCGCAAGAACAGGGGCTAAAAGCAGGTTTTGTTTATTGTTGACATACTCAATACCAGCCGTTGCAGCAAAACTTAAGAAAGCTAAAATTGGATAATTGTGTTCTTTTGCCCATTCTTCTGAAGCCAGAAAGATACCTGCAGCTCCGTCTGAAAAAGGAGTTGAATTGGCCGCAGTTAAACTGCCAGAAGTCAGATCAAAAGCAGGATTTAAGGATTTCATTTTATCTAAAGAAGGATTCTTTCTTAATATTGAATCTTCCTGAATGTGCTCCATAGGAATGATCATATCTGCTATAAATCCACTTTGATATGCCCTTGCAAGTTTTTTGTGACTTTCATAAGCAAAATTGTCTTGTTCTTCACGATTTATATGATAGTATTTAGCCATAATCTCTGCATGTTCTCCCATTGAAAGTCCCGTTTCTGGTTCATTATTATTAGGAATTTCAGGCAACATCAATTTCCAATTATTTGCATTTTCTTTAGTGTAATCCGATAAGCTCAACTGTTGATTTAAAAACGCTTTCCGAAACAATTCATTTGATACAATTGGTGAGTCACTTGCACTATCTACTCCACATGCTATACCATTTTCTATTTGACCTAATGCTATTTTATTTGCAATAATTATAGCTGCTTCTGCTGAAGTAGCACATGCTTTTTGAATATCAAATGCAGGAGTTAAGGGATGGATGTCCGTTTTAAGTAAAGATTCTCTTACTAAATTTCCCTGATTACTGTGCTTGATAACAGCTCCACCTACAACTTCTCCTAAAATTTTATCTTTTAGCTTATACTTACTACTTAACGATTGAAGAGTTGTAGTTAAGAGTTCGTCTGCCGAATGGCCTTTTAAATAGGTGTTCGCCTTACTAAACGGAGTTCTACTATATCCAATAATAGCTACTCTTTTTATTGAATTACTTGTATTCATTTTTATTTTTTTTGTAACTAATTCATGATTAATTCATACCTTAGTTCTATATTAGAACCCAAATGTACATATATAAGTTCTAAAACAGAACCTAGACGATAAAAAAAATGAAAAAATTTCCAAAAACTGAAACAAATAGATTCAATTGTCCAATCCAATTAACAGCTGACTTATTAGGTGAAAGATGGGTGTTATTAATTATTAGAGAGCTTTTTTTAGGCCATTCCAAATTCAGTGAATTTCAGGAAAATCTAAAAATTTCTAAGTCAGTTTTGACCAGTAAATTAAAAATAATGGAGCATTCGAATTTGATCGAGAAAAAGGAATATCAGGAAGACAATAAGCGGGCTCGAAATGAATATTTTCTGACAGACAAAGGAGTAGACTTAATGAACGTAATGGGCGCTGTTTTAGCTTGGGGCAACTCAAATTTGGTAGATAAAAAAGAACCATTTCTCAAAATAGTTGATAAAAACGGAGCGCCAGTAAAAATGACATTTGTAAATAACGAAGGGAGTTCACTCAATATTAATGATTTGCAATTCGTTTTATAACAAACGCATAATTATCCTGTTTCTAAGGTACGTTGTTTGTTAAGATACGACGATTAGTATAAAAATAATAGCGGATTCTAAAGTTCTTACATTTCAGTTTTCCACCAAACTTTACGTAAAGATAAAAACTTTGAACTTTGCATTAAACCGCTATTATTTTATACACTGTAGTAGAACGTTTTAATTACTGTTCTTCATAAACATTTCAATTTCTTGAATTGTCTCTTTTGTTTTTTCTTTTTGGACAAAATGGATGTACCTACCATCATCTTATTTACAGCATTCAACCTTTTATTGCCTTAGTTGATTCTTGGCACACTAAGATTACTATTATAAATAGTATCAAAAAACTAAAACATAGATAAATAAATAAATCTCCAATTATTGAATATAACGTGTTAATTCCTTTTGCTTGTATATTGGCTATCATTACTTTATTGTTGTGGTCAAAACTGCTCGATTGACTTATCATTTCTCCATATGGTGAAATGATTGCAGAAAGTCCAAATCTGGTTGAGCGGATTATTGAGTGCCCTTGCTCTATTGCTCTAAAAGCTGACATTCTTGTATGTATGGGTCTATTCCACGCCAATCCGATGATGGTACTGCAACAATATCAGCTTTTAATTTTCCAAATTCTTGAGCGATATATGGAAAATCATAATCGTAGCAAATTGCTCCGCCAATTTTACTTTCAGATACCTGAACTGTCTGAAAAGGCTTTGTTCCTTGAATGGCAGGTTCTCCAGGAACAGGTTGATGTTTTAGATACGAATATACAATTTCTCCTTTTTCGTTAATTAATACAAACTTATTTTCATATTTAAAAGGCTTTTTAGAGATAGGTAATACATAAGATGCAACTATTGAAATATTTTTGTTTTTTGCAATTGCTTTTATTGAGTTTTGTATATCTTTTTCATTACTTGTATTTGTGAAAAATGAAGCTTCATTCCAAACCACTATTTTAGCACCAAAATCACCTGCTTTTTCCGTTTTTTTGAATAACTCAGATATTACTTTATCGTTGCTGTCTTTGGTTGGTAAAGGCAAACCACTAACTGTTGAACTTGTTCCTACTGTTGCAACAGTCATTGTTTTAACTCCTTTTGATTTTTCTATGTTAATACGAAGTGCACCAAAAATAATTACAATAATTAGAATTGACAGTGGCATATATAATGATAACAAATTTGCTTTTTTACTTGAAATTAATTGAGCAATTGAAACATTTACCCAATAGATTAAGAAACTTAATCCTGCCATTCCAAACACAGAAACAAATTGCATAATATTTATACTATTAGATTGTGAATATGCCATAATACCCCAACTTGCAAAAGGTGTAAAGGTATATTGTACCCATTCCATTATTATCAGAGTTGTTGGAAATAGCAGTATTGACCATTTATGATTTTTAAATTTATCCCAAATCAAATAAGCAGGTAAATGGAACAGACTTATTGGAATAGAAAAAAGGAAAACCATTAAATAGGGTATTGGAGGGGTAATAATTTTCAGAATCACAACTGACCACCCAATAATTAAAGCAAAAACAAAAAGTAACCTTGATTTCCAACCTTTTGTATTACTTAGATATAATATAAATGGTACCACAGAAAACCACGCAAAAAAGTCAACACCAAATGACATATGTGTCATTGAAATAGTTGCTATTCCAATGAGTAAAAACCAAAATGGTTTCAAATTTTTAATAGATAAATTCATTTCTTTTATTTTTAATCGTTTAAATTTTTAACAAAATTAGATTGATTAAAAATGTTCTCCATTAACATTTGATAAAAAGCAATTAGCTCATCAAATCTTTTCGTAATCTACTTAATGAAATATTTGTAATTCCTAAATATGAGGCAATATCGGTGTGTGGAATAAGATTTTCTAAAAGGCGGTATTTATTTCGAAATTCAATTAATCTTTCCTTGGCAGTAAGAGATGCTAATCCTATTTCTTTATCAACTTTTGAGATAAGTTCATTTTGTAGAACAGTATTTGCAAAATTTCTAATTTCGATATTCTCGATCATTAAATTTTCAAATTCTTTGGCATTCATCCAAGCTAATTCTAAATTAGTCAATGCCTTGAAATATAGATTTGAAATATTGTTAGGGGTTCTTGTTTGATGAGGTGATAAGATACTGTTCTCCGTGAATAACGATATAGTAATATCATCTCCATCTGGATTTACTAAATAGCTTTTACAAACCCCACTTAGGATAAAATATTCCTTTTCATTTCGTTTGTTTCTTTGTATAAATATTTCTCCGTTTTCGAAAGTTTCAAATTCCAGCAAAGTCTCTATTTCCTGAAATGATTTTTCAGATATTGGAAAAATTCCGTTTATAATATTTTTTACTTTCTTCTTCACGATATTTGTTTTGTTGTGCTTGCAAGTAACTTTTATGTATGTTTTTAAGGACGATTTAAAAGTACTTATTTTCGTTTAACTATTTAGCCAAAGCTTGGGGTTTAACTTTTTCTGCTGATAAACGTCAAAACAAAGTTTTGGCGGAGTTTATTAAATGCCTTTCTGTTTCAGTTTGATGCGAACTGCCTTATAAAATATAAATGATGTTGGCCGTTTTATTTCAATACAATTAATGTGTTATATACTGATTCTATTACTTTACTCATTCTTAATAAGTCTAATGTCTCTATTGTGTCAGTGTCTTCGTGATAGTTTTTATTTCGGTAAAACGCGGTATCAGTAATCATTAGCCCACTAAATCCAAACTTCCAATAATTTAAATGGTCAGAAAAATCAATACCTGGAAGTTTAGCAGGGGCAACAAACTTTTTGGTCTTTATTAACTTATTTCTTTTAAATTTTTTGCTGAATTTCCTTGAGAATTTCCCTTTTGAAAATTTATTAACAAGGGTAATGTAGTTGCCTTTATTACCATAAATAAGCGATAGAAAACCAATGGGGTAATCTTGAGATTTTTTTGTATCATCAAAATAGCCTATCATTTCTAAACAGAACATTCCGTAAACGTCAGTTTTATTTTCGTATAGTGATTTTGCGTGAATATAACTCCCCATACTTTTTGTTCTAAAATAAGGAGGCTCCTCTAAGGTGTATGCAACCATTTCTATTCTATGTTTTAGAGGTTTGTCTTTTAGAAGTTTTGCTAATTCTAATAATCCAACAACTCCACTAGCGTTATCATCAGCTCCATCTTGATTACCACAAACATCATAATGAGCACCAACCACAATTGTTTTAGTATTCTGAATTCCAAATACACACACTACATTTTTATATTCTATATTGTTTATTATATAAGATTGGTAATATACGCTATCAGCATATTTTGTAAAATCTTTAAATATGTAGTCCGCAACATAATTGAGTGATTCGATATTTCTATGATTTCGCGGTTTTTCTGTATTAACTATATTATTTAAATGCTTTCTGATACTAAGCGTATCTATTTTATTTGCCCTTAATCCACTTGTGAACAGCGTGATTAAGATAAGAATTAAAGTATATTTTCTCATTGTTAATTTAGAAACCGATTACTACTACCGTTAAAATAAAATTAGTCTTTTTTTCGTTAACCGAAAACTTGGCTGAAGTCTAAGTCGAGACAAGGTGATATTTATTTTATCTTGAACGAATCCTCCCTTACGGTCGGAAGCTTTTGATGCTAAAATAATACAATTCTTACTTTTAAAAGAACTAAAAATTTTGATTATGTTTAAAACCATTCTTGATGTTGACATAAGTGATGAGTAAGGATTTGACATTGTTAGTTAAGCACTTAAGGAAAGTTTTGCTATTAATGGTAAAGCCTCAATCAATCCCAAATCAACAACAAACATATCGTTTTACCCATAGTGACTGAAAATGGCTCCCACCTGTGCTGAGCATTTGTCGAAGTAAACGGATCCGCCAACACAATATTCAGTGGACCACTAAGTTTATCGAGGTACTGACCTAGCGTCTCTCCTATATCTTCAGCGGCCTTGCAGATCGGTTCGCCGAATACTCCTTAGTTATTGTAACCCGTCTTGTTTGGTCAGTGTGTAATTTAGTCCGCTTATCCAAATCAGAACAGTAGTGAACGTAATTTTTTGAATAAATGGCAAATAATCAATTCCATTTCCACTGTAATAGATATAGTTATTTAGTCCTAAAAGTATTACGCAAACTATTCCACCAATTTTAAAGACATTTAAGTGGCTCGTATACACTTCCCAGATGATTCCGATTCCCACAAAAACACCAAATATGCTCGAAATTATTGTCATTAAATCGTGATATTTAGTGAAGATTAAAATGGCAAAAGCCATAGTCAAAATTCCGAATATTTTGATTGCAGGTTTCCAAAATCGGTTTTTTGCGAATTTTTGAGCGAATTGAACAAAAAACAATGCCAAACTAGTACACAGAATAACCATTGCAGTAATTGCATAAGTTCTTGCAGGATTTATTTGTCCGTTCATTCCATTTTCGTTCATTAAATTACACCAGTAGTTATTAATCCAGTCAAATCCTACTGAGTTTGGATTCGCTTGCGATCCACCGGGATATAAATTTGCAGAATAAACATAAAGTCCGACAAACATTAAAATTCCTATTGTCGGTAAAATTCCAGTTATATTTCTATCCTTACCCTTCAAGGGAAAGTGATTTTTTTAATACATTACAACCGTTAGTATAAGAAACGTAGCGGATTTATAAGTACTAACCTTTCGGAAAGCAATATACTTAATTAAACGCAAAAGCGGTTCAGGATTGTAACTGAACCGCTATTTTTTTTATATATGTTGTAGTGGCACGTTTTCTATTCGTACACAGCATTTTCGGCCACTTTTCTGTTGGTTTCCAAGTCCGATTTTACACTTTCCAATTTCATTCCGATTGTCATAAGTGCAACTTTTCCAAGTGGTAAACGAAGTGTAGGATTTTCTGAATTAACCAAATCAATAATAGCTTTAGATGCTTTTATTGGGTCGCCTTCTTGTTTTCCGTCCACGCTTTTTAATTTGGTTCTAAAAGCTCCCGCGGTTTCAGAATAGTCTTCAATTTCGTTTTTGGCAAGTCCAAATCCATTTCCTGCGAATTTTGTTCGGAATGGTCCTGGTTCAACTATTGAAACCATAATTCCGAGTGGTGCAACTTCTTGTGCCAATGCTTCACTAAATCCCTCAACGGCAAACTTACTCGCATTATAAATTCCAAATCCAGCAAACGCTTTAATTCCTCCGTGTGATGAAATTTGTACAATATTTCCACTTTTTGTGTTACGCATAAAAGGTAAAACTGTTTGTGTGATTTTTAAAGTACCAAAAAAATTAGCCTCAAAAACGTCTTTAACTTCTTTCATAGAGGTTTCCTCTACTGCTCCTGCAAAACCAATACCTGCGTTGTTGACTAAAACATCAATTTTTCCGAATTCCGAAATGATTTTTGAAACACTTTTTTCGATGTCTTGTTCGTTGGTAATATCTAAAAGTATAGAATGTGCTTTACCAGTATATTTAGTATTAAATTCATTTACTTGTGATTGATGTCTAAATGTTCCGATCACAAAATCTCCACTTTCAATCACAGACTCTGCAAGTGCTTTGCCTAATCCGCTTGAAATTCCCGTTATAAACCAATTCTTCATATACTTACTTTACAAATAATTTATAATGCGGTGTTGGATTCAAAGGGCAAGAATAAACGTATTCACCATCTTCAAGTTCAACAACTCCAGTATATTGGACTTCTCCCTTTTTTACATAGGCAGTTGTGAACGAATTTGGTATTGCCGTTTTCATTACATCAACATCTTTATCCTCTTCTTTTTGAATTGCAAAACCTAAATCTTTGTCTACATTTTTGTTTACTACTCGAAATTGATACTTTCCAGCGGTCAAGTTAAGTTCTTGGGTCTCAAATTTCCCCTCTGTTTGTATTAGTTCGATAATTGTTACATCTTTTTCCATAGTTTGTGCTTTTACATTTTGATTGATAAATAGTGCACAAATAATTGTGAGCACCGAAACGACTTTTTTCATTTTTATAAAGTTTTAAATTAACTCTACAAAGATCTTTCAGTTGCTCTTAAATGAAAATGAACTGGATTAGGAAATTATCTTGAACTAGTTCAAGATTTTGTAGTCAGACGTTTTCTTACTTTACTTAAAAACTCTGGTGACATTCCAAGATAGGAAGCTAATGCATATTGAGGTACTCTTTGTATGATTGAGGGATATAGATTAAAGAATTCCAAATACCGTTCTTCGGCTGACTTACCTAGATTAGATAGAACTCTTCGTTGAGAAAAGGTAAATGACTTTTGAGCAACCAATCTAAAAAAACGTTCGAATTTTGGGTTTTTATCACAAAGACTCTCAACATCTTCGTAAGCAATTTGCTGAACAGTTGAATCTTCCAATGCTTCAACAAATAAAGACGCAGGACTTTGATTTACATAACTATTAAAATCGCTTATAAACCAATCCTCTATGGCAAACTGAATGGTATATTCCATTCCTTCATCATTTACAAAATAACTCCTAAAAGCTCCTTTTAATACATAAGTTTGATGCGAACAAGTAAAATTCGGTTGCACAATAAATTGTCTGCGTTTGATTTTTGTTGTTCTTACTATTGAAATAAATTGTTGTTCGTCTTCCTCATTTAACGGGACGTAGCGCTTAATATTATTCAGTATGTTTTCGTAATTTTTCAATGTTTCTTTTAATGTACCACAACTTCGCTTGTTTGTTGTCGTAGCATCCCGAAGGGTGCTATGCATCATAAACATTGTTGTGTTTTCGTTAGCTCTTCAAAGTAATCATTTTTAAGTTGGAATTGTTTTTCATTAGAAAATAAAAATCCAAAAAATTAACTTATAATCCAATTACTAAGTTTTGTAGTAGGCTTACCTAAAAGCTTATCTGTAAACTTCGAATCACCTTCTTCCCCTGCTTTTTCAAAATATTGAAACATTGGAATGACCTCTTTTAATTCCTTGTTTCTTGTAAGGAAAGCTATCACATTTAAAATTCCAAATGGAGCGGCACTTACCTTTTTTATCTTTGGATGCTTTACTTTGATGTATTTTTCTAAGGCTTGCCTCATTTGGAACGCCTCTGGTCCGTAAGCATAAAATTCTTGATTAAGAGCTTCCGGTATGTTATATGCTGTCGCTAACATTTTTCCAAAATCTTTTGATGAAATCCAATGAAGGTTATTAGGTTGTTTACCCATTATATCGGCTCTTCCATCTCTAACAAACATACTCAAGGTTTCCATAAACCAGGTTGGACGAAAAATCATATAGGGTATACCGCTATTCTTTAAAATTTGTTCTGCATCATACTTACCCTTTATGGGACTAAACCAGCTGTTCTTTTCGCAAACTGATGCTCCACTTACAAAGCTGATTAATTTTACATTATTTGTCTTTGCAAATTCGATAACTCTTTTAACTACAACAGCTTCATCCACTCCAGTAATGGTTATGTGAATAGCTTCACAATCTTTAACTGCTGCGCTCAACTCCTTATCATTCATAACATCTCCTTTAAGCACTTCATGATTAGGATAATTACTAGCTTCTATCGATCTAGAAAAAAGTCGAAGTTGGTGACCTGCATTGGCAAGCTCAATTATAGTCTCTTGTGCAACCATTCCTGTTGCTCCTATGATTAATGTTTTCATATTGTATTTTAAAGTAGGTTTATTGAGTATGAAACACAAAGGTCGTAAATCAGGTTGAATAAATATACTAAGTATACAAAATATATCAGTATACTTTTGTATACTTGCAGAAAATAAAGGCTTATGAAAGATATATCAATAGAGCAAGCGATTAAGGATGAACAAATTAATTTAAAGGATATAAAATCCTGTCCTGTTCAATTTGTATTAGCTGTAAATGATGCTTTAAATGTCTTAACGGGGAAATGGAAATTGCCCATTATTGGAGCTCTTTTATTTAAATCAATGAGATTCTCGGAAATGAAAAAGACTATTCCGAAAATTACTTCAAGAATGTTATCAAAAGAGCTAAAGGAACTTGAATTGAATGGAGTTGTCAAAAGAGTTGTGGATGACACTACTCCAGTTACGATAACCTACCAATTAACAGACTCTGGTATGTCTTTAAATGGAGTATTGGATAAAATCCTTGAATGGGGATTAGGACATAGAAATGAATTCTTCTCTCAAGCATAGAATTACTCAATGAATATTACCATAACATACATGCTTCCTTATGCTAACGAAACTTCTTGAAGTTAAAATATATCTAGTGTTGAGCTTTTTGAAATGAAGAACAACGGTTGTGCAAATTTGCGTTGCTGTAAGGTACGAAACAGGAATGAAATTTAGATTTTGTGCCTGTTGCACAACTAATCTGTTGATAAATATAATTAATTAGATTTTAAGTAAAAGCCTGAATTTCGTATTTTTAGGTATGCAGGGTAAAAAAACATATCAAGAGAAGTTATTTACTCAGTTTTTGCTGAGTGAACGTGTACCTGAACATAACTTTTATAGACAATTGAAGTCGGTTTTAGACTTAAATTACTTGTATAAGTTAACCAAGCCTTTTTATGGTGAAAGTGGGCAAAAAAGTATTGATCCCGTTGTATTTTTTAAGTTGTGTTTGGTGGGGTATTT
>NZ_JHXV01000026.1 GCF_000621625.1 Crocinitomix catalasitica ATCC 23190 | reverse complement strand
TGTTCCACATTTGAGGTTAGTTATGAGCGACCCTGTAGGGGTCGTAAATCCCTAAAAACATGACTGCTCAAGTGATGTCATGACCCTGTATGGGTCACATATCCACCCTGTAATATCGAACACAAATGCAATAGGCAGGATTCTGTTGCGAAGCGTATTGTATAACTGAAAAAAGGATAAGTCTAAAGGACTTGATTTGGAACCTATTCCCATTCTTTACCAGACCGATAAATAGTTCCCTTAAAAGTGGCAACCATTAATTTCTCTTGGTTAAAAATTTCAATATGGTAAACACCAATGCGTTTGGTGAGAGAAATTTCGGTAGAATTTGATGTAAGGCGGTCGCCAACATGAACAGGTTTTAAGTGAGAAATTGAAGTCTCAATTGAGACGGCCTGCAAGCCATGTGCATTCGAAGAAAAAGCCAAAACACTATCGGCAAGAGAATAAGTGATGCCGCCATGTGCAATTTCAAAACCATTCACCATTTCTTGGCGAACGGTCATTTCTACAATTACATTGCCGGGTGTATAAGATTTTATTTCCAGACCGAGCCATTGACTCATGCGGTCTGTCAACATCATTTTATCAACAATTTCTTGCGGCTCGAGCATTTCGATTATTTTGATGCTTCGTGCAAAAGACCAATCATTCCAGCACTAACAATAAATAATTGTGTTTGTGTTTCCTCAGATAACATTTCACCGTCTTCATCTTCTGATTCGATTTCAGCTAACATAAATTGCATTAAATTATGTTGTTGTACCAAATCTCGCATTGCTTCGTACTCTTCATCTTGATGAATGGCATCTAAAGCCAATAAAAATGGTTCTTGGAACGCTTCAATTGCATCTTCGTCAATTACTTTTAATGCTACACCTTCTTGTGTGAAAGCTTCCATAATTATTGCGAAGTAATAGATAGCAAAGACATTCAAGTCTTCATTCTCATACTCTAACCCCGCTTGAAGAATGTAGTTGACAAGATCTTGTTGGGTTAAGGTAAAGGCTTCAATTAATTTATCCAGTCCATCTTCATTCAATCCATCAATTTTTTTTATTGCCGCTTCTATACTCTCAATACTAACTTGACTCATTTTTATTTATTTCGTGTTTTGCCAAAGTTAGGATAAGAAAAGAGAAAAGACAAAAGAAGAAAGGAAAAAGTATAGATAATAGATAATAGTTTAGAGGAAATAGTTTTTTAGCGAATAGTTGTTACTACAGTGCCGTAGGATGAACCAGGGTAAGAATTTAAAATTCAACTTCATAAAATTTATGTTATGCACTTCTTTGACTTTAATCTATCCTTTTTTTTGATAAATTATTTTCCTTTCAATCTAATAATGCCGCAATAAAATACCTAGCTTTAGGTTAAGATTTTTAATAAGTATTAAGTATCAGCAAAGCATGAAGTATTTTTCGAAGGACTATTTGGATTTTTTTAAGGAGTTAGCAGCGAATAATAATAAGGATTGGTTTGATATCAATCGGAAGCGATATGAGCAAAATATTAAAAAAGCATTCGAGGTTTTTACTACAGATCTCATTAGTGAGGTTCATAAAATTGACCCGAAAATAGATATCACTTATAAGGATGCGATATTTAGAATCAATCGCGATATTCGTTTTTCAAAGGATAAAACGCCCTATAAATTAAATCGCTCTGCAATCATTTCACCAAATGGGAGGAAGGATAAAGCATTTCCAGGTTTATATTATGAAATCGGTCCGGAGAGTTTTAGAATTTATGGAGGTGTTTATATGCCGGATAAAGAACAGTTGCTTTCAATTCGAGAACGAATTTTTGAAGATCCAGAGAAACTTAAGGAATTAACAGAAAATAAAGCTTTTGAAAAGATCTTCGGTGAGATTAGGGGAGAGGAAAATAAGATCCTAAAACCACCATTCAAAGATGCGGCAAAAACTACACCCATCCTTTTCAAAAAACAATTCTATTGGTACACCGAATTAGATGTGAATCTTGTTCTAGGCGATGATTTATTAGAAAAAACTGTTGAGGTATATCTAGTCAATAAACCTTTAATGGATTATTTCGCAGAAGCAATGGATTTTTAGGGAGTTGTTAGTTGTTATGGAAATAGATAATAGTTGTTAGGAAAGATGAGGTGAGAGTTTAATTTACACTCTAAGGAATGAAAAATGATTAAAAAAATTAAATTTAATAGATATTTAAGAATTATAATTTTATTGGTTTTATTATTCTTAATACCTGCTGTTTCCGGTATTGTTTTTTCTGAAAAGTTACTTGATTTTAAGGACGCTGCTAAATATGGTTTTATATTTGGTATATTTCTTTCTCATTCTTTATTTTCGTTTTTTTTTATTAAAAACAGGCAAGTAAATGCAAAAATTATCTACGCCATTCTTACATCTTTTTTGTCAGTTTTTTTCTTTATCATAACTGGAAAAAATGATTGGATTATTTACATTGAAACTCAATATCTAGGACTTATTTTGACTAATGTATTTTTGGGGTTACTAATTTGGACAATTATCTGGCTAATTAATAAGGTATTCACAAAATCCGCTGCGGAGGATATTCATCTGTAAGCTAACATTGTTATTCAAAGACTGTGTTTTGGTGTCTTTATTTTGTTTCCTTTTTTATTAATGAAATACCAATTGTTACTTTTCATTTCAACTTGATTCATGATAGTAGAATTATAGTTGCATTCAAGTGCAACTTTGGCTTGTCCATTTTCGAAATTTTCAGCACATTCAAATTGGCACTGAATTACAATTTCTCCTTTTTTATTAATAAATCCAATTTTGCCATTTCTTTCTACTCTTAACAGTCCATCACTAAATTCATCCAATTGGAAATCACCGTAAAGGTATGCGTCAAACATTATTTGACCGTTTCTATTAATTCCATGAATTCCATTCTCTCCTTTAACAATTGCATATGATTGAAAATTGACGGTGTCAAATACTTCGTACTTTCCAAAATTAATAACAGTGTCACCGAAAGAATTTACAAATCCACACTTAGAACCAAACTTAGGATTTGAATCATATGTGATCATCTTTAATCTATCCTCACCATTTGATAAAATTATAGAGGCATATTCTCTATCGACTTGAATGTTATTACTAGATAATCCACTTAAGCTATTCGATGAACAATTACATCCGAAGTTGCAAGCCAATGTTAAAACGGTTAAAATTTGTTTCGTTTTTTTCAACATAACTCTAAATTCCAGTCCTTCTTTTTTCTTTACTCTATAATCTTTGCTCTGACTAAATAATATTCACCTCACGCTCCAGTTGAACACCGAATTTTTCATGAACTGATTCCAATATGTCTTCTGATAGTTGGAAAATATCTGATCCATTAGCGCCACCATAATTGACCAGTACCAAGGCTTGATTTTTATGCACACCGTAATTGTCAATAGTTTTACCTTTCCAACCGGCTTGTTCAATGAGCCAACCTGCGGCTAGCTTAAATGCGTTATCATTCAATTTATATGAAGCAATATTGGGATACTTTTCGAATAATGCATCAAATTGAACCTTTTCAATCACGGGGTTTTTAAAGAAACTACCTGAATTTCCAATTTCCGCTGGATTGGGTAATTTTTCTTGTCGAATGGAAATAACGGCATCACTCACGTCCTTAATTGTAGGAATAGCAATACTGCATTCTTTCAACTTATTTTCTATTGCGCCATAACTTGTGTTGAGTACATGATTTTTGGTCAATTTCAGGCTTATGTTCAGAATAATGAATTGCCCCTTTAAATCGCGCTTAAAAACGCTTTCACGGTAACCGAAATCACAATCGCTATGCTTAAAAGTCTTGATAGACTTGCTAGAAATCTCCAGTGCTTCTAATTCTTCAAAAACATCCTTAATTTCTACGCCATATGCACCAATGTTTTGCATAGGAGCAGCACCAACACTTCCTGGAATTAGCGATAAGTTTTCAATTCCACCATAATTATTGGCAATGGCATACATTACGAAATTGTGCCAAGTTTCACCAGCATTCGCTTTTACCCAAACAAATTCCTTATCCTCCTTAACAATATCAATTCCGTGTAATTCATTTTTAAGTACTAGGCCATCAAAATCTTGTGTTAAAAGCATATTACTTCCACCACCTAATACAAGTGAATCATTCGATTTGAATTCGGTTGTATCAATTAATAATTTGAGGGCCTCAATCGTTTTGAACGCTGCAAAATATTTTGCTTTAACGGCCAATCCGAATGTGTTATATGGTTGTAGGTCAATATTTTCTTGAATCATGAAAAGACTTAATTGTTGCGGTAATAAATACCATTTATCTATGCTTACAAAAGTATAAACTTCTTCAAGTTAAAAATTGTAGTAGAATGGTTTTTATTAAGATTAAAACGTTGAACAAGTCATCTAATATTGTTGCTCATTGATAAATTACAGAAAATGATATCATCGTATTTCAATACAATAAAAGGCTTGTTTTACAACTTGTTATGTTTTATTATTTTTAGCTTTCTGAGGAAGTTCGAGGTGATAAAAAAGATACACCACAGATAGCGCAGATTAGCACAGATTTAAATTGAGGAAATCCGTGAGCATGCGTGGTGAAGAAAGATACAACTCAGATTAGCGCAGATTTAATTTGAGGGGATTCGCTAAAATCTATTGTAAAAAACAAACCTCAATCAAGTCATCAATTCTTGTTGCTTAATGACATTTAAAATAACTGAAAGGCTCTTTACAGGTATTACATGAATACATAGATTGACAAGCAACAGACCCAAATGGGCTCAATAATTTAGTGTCAGTCGATTTACATTGCGGGCAAACAATAACTCTATCTCCAACAGAAGGAGGGGAGATGCCTATTTTCAATAACTTCTCTTTCGTTGCATCACTCATCCAGTCAGTCGTCCAAGCAGGATTAAGACGAGAGGTTATTTCTACTTTATGGTGTCCATATTCAGCTAGCTTTTCGAGGATTAAATCCTTAAATAACTGTTTTGCTGGACAGCCAGTATAGGTAGGAGTGATAACGATATAAATGGTTCCGTCGTCAGTTCTTTCTACTGTTCTAATTACACCTAGTTCAACTAAGTTTATAGCAGGTATTTCTGGATCGGGAACCTCATTCAAAAGCTCCCAAATTTCAGGGTGAATATTTGTATCTCGATCCAAAACCATAATAATATTGTGTCAAAGCATTAAAAAATGCAGCCTACCATTTCGCATCAGGGTAGGCACGTGGCAAGTATTGCATCACACTTAAAAGTGGACCCATATACTCACTGTGAAATCCATCTCTATAATCTCTCATAGATAATGGCGGAACTTCAATTCGAGTGATGTTATAAGCTGCGAAAACTGCATTTATTTCAGCGTTCCATTTACTTTCAATTTCGGCTGTATTTGATAAATATGTTTTATCAATATCATCAAAATTAAAGATTTCTTCAATGTATTTTAAGATGTGATTCACCGCACTTTGCGTACGAGAATTACTCTCTTCTGTACCTAAGCCTAGTCTTTCGATCCAGTCCTTAGCATGAAGATGGCTGTATTTAATTTCTTTTAAAACCTTTTGAGACAGTCCTACTACTTCTGAATTTTCAGACTTAAGTAATTCTGTAAAAACTTCCTTAGCGTATACATCGTGTAAAAACTGACGTACAATAACCCAAGCAAAATCTTCATTCGGTTGTTCAACTAATTTCAGATTATAAAACTGACGTTCGTTTCTTTTATATACTAATTCATCTGGTTCGAATTTATCGTTTTCGATGCGACAGATAATTTTGTATAATTCTTCAGCACGACCAAAAAGATCGAGTGAAGTATTTGAAAGTGCAATATCTTCTTCTAAGAAAGGCCCTTTGCTACACATTTCAGCAAGTCTTTGTGCTAAAATAAGCGAAGTATCAGCAATTCTCAATAAGAATTTTGATTCATTAGATTCAAATGTAAAATTCATGCAATAGATTTATAAATGTTTCACCCCGCTTGGGATTTTATAAAAAGTAGAGTGACGGTAAACTTTGTCATCTGCTGGATCAAAGAATGCATCTGCATCATCTAAAGGTACAGAAACGATTTGATCAGAAGGAACGACCCAGATTGCTCTGCCTTCACTTCTTCTTGTATATAATTCTCTTGCATTTTGTATTGCCATTTTCTTGTCATAGGCATGGCAATTACCTACATGTTTAAAAGCTAATCCTGGTTTTTTTTGGATAAATACTTCCCACACTTTATCTCCTGATTCCATTCGTATTATATTTTTATTAAGCTACACTTGATTCTGTTTTGGCTGCGTAAGCACTTGCTGCTTCGCGCACCCACTCATTGTCGTAATGTGCTTTTTTATGATGATCTAATCTTTCTTGATTACAAGGTCCATTTCCATTAATTACATTCCAAAACTCGTCCCAATTAAATTCACCATGATCATAATGCCCGGTTTCTTTATTCAGTTTTATTTTGGTATCTGGAATAGTTAATCCTAAATATTCAGCTTGAGGAACAGTTCTGTCGATGAATCTTTGTCTTAAATGATCATTTGATTCACGTTTTATTTTCCATTCCATTGATTGGCTTGAATGTGCAGATTCAGCATCATGTGGACCAAACATCATTAATGCTGGTTCCCAGAATCTATTCAATGCATCTTGTGCCATTTCTTTTTGTTCCGGTGTACCAAAAGACATTTGCACCATTATCTCATAACCTTGACGTTGGTGAAAACTTTCTTCCATACAAATCCTTACCATACTTCTTGCGTATGGTCCGTAAGATGTACGTTGTAATGACACTTGATTTACAATAGCTGCGCCATCTACAAGCCAACCTACAGCTCCCATATCTGCCCATGTCAATGTAGGGTAGTTAAAGATACTAGAGTATTTAGCTTCTTGTTTATGCAATTGCTCAATCATTTCAGCGCGTGTAATACCCAAAGTTTCAGCAACACTATAAAGGTATAAACCGTGTCCTGCTTCATCTTGAATTTTAGCTAAGAGTACTTGTTTCGCTCTAAGCGAAGGCGCACGTAATAACCAGTTTCCTTCAGGCTGCATTCCAATAATTTCAGAATGCGCATGTTGAGATACTTGTCTGATTAATTGTTTTCTATATTTTTCTGGCATCCAATCTCTCGGCTCAACTTTTAAGTCTTGCTCTATGATTGCGTTGAATGCTGCTTCAAATTTTTCCATGTTCGGTTTGTAAAAAAATAAACTTCCTCTCCATAAATACAGCAGTAAAATTTGCTATACCTTTGATACAAAGATACGTTTTTTAAATGAGGATTATTCCTCAAAAAAACGGTTGTTTTGGTTTGGTGATCAAAAAATCAATTACTTTTTAAATTTAAGGACTTCTGATCGGCCTTTTTTAAAGATTTTATTGCTTTCAATTTTACCTTTCCGCATTTCTTTTTGCACCTCTAAAGGCAATTGGTAAATTTCTTTACATTCATCAGAGCAGCAATTGTCCATTTTAGCTTTGCATTTTTCACATTGAATGAAAAGTAAATGACAAGCTTGGTTTGCACAGTTTTCATGTGTATCGGATGGTTCACCGCATTGATGACATTGAGAAATGACATCGTCACTTATGCGTTCACTTTTTCGGTGATCGAAGACAAAGTTTTTACCAATGAATTTATTTTCAATATTCTCAGCATTAACCTGTCGCGTATATTCAATGATTCCACCTTCTAATTGGTAAACATTCTTAAAGCCTTTATGTTTAAAGTATGCGCTAGCTTTTTCGCAACGAATTCCGCCTGTACAATACATCACAATATTTTTATCTTCTTCGTGACCTTTAATGTTTTCAGTAATAATCGGCAATGAATCACGGAAAGTATCAACATCTGGCGTTTGGGCATTTATAAAATGACCAATTTCACTCTCGTAATGATTTCGCATATCGATTAATATCGTATCCTCTTTATTGATTATTTCATTGAATTCGTTTGCACGTAAATGAACACCAATATTAGTAACGTCAAAAGTATCGTCATTTAAACCGTCAGCCACAATTTTCTCTCGAATTTTGACTTTCAACTTTAAGAAAGACTTATTGTCTTGTTCAATAGCGATGTTTAAACGGACATTATTAAGAAATGAAATACCGTCTAAGTGATTTTTAAAATCTGTAAATTTTTTCGCTGGAACAGAAAGTTGGGCGTTAATGCCTTCGTGAGCGACGTAGATTCGACCTAGAACATCCAAATCATTCCATTGAATGAAGAGATGATTTCTAAAGATTTCTACATTTTTAATTTGGTGGTACTGATAAAAAGATATCGTTAAACGATCTTCACCTGCCTGATCAATCAGAGCAGCTCTTTCGTCAGCACTCAATTTATTGTACAGTTGCATGCTATAAATAATTTAAGTTCTAATGAATTTTGCAATGCAAAGGTAAGTAAAAATCCTTGACAGAAAAAGTGACTTTAGTCATATGATTTATATTCGGTTTAGGATTAAAGGATGAATTAAGTTTATAAAAGAAAAGGGGCGAAATTCGAAAATTCCGCCCCTTTTAAAAACTTGATTAAAGGTTATTAGTTCCGTAATAATGTCACATTACCTTGTCCGACGATTTCAGTTCCATTGTCTGTTTTTGCTTCGTATCGATAGAAGTATACTCCATCTTTACTTTCAGATCCATTTCTATCTGTCCCGTCCCAACCTTCATCAATATCAAGTATTTCAGAAATTTTTATGCCCCATCTATCAATGATAACACAATAAAACTCTGAGATAGAATTTGATTTGTATTTAAAAGTGAAAATATCGTTAGCACCGTCATTATTCGGTGTGAAAACATTGACAGCATCTAATTGTAAAGGTTCAAATATGTTGATGGTTTTACATAATGTGTCTGTACAGCCATTTTTATTTAAAGCAACTAAACAAACTTCAATATCATAAGAACCACCTCTTGCCATATAAGATGTATCAAAAGTCTCATCGTAGTCTTCACTTAATATCCATCCACCTTGTGGGCTATCAAAATTCCAGAAAAAAGTAGTATCAGCAAATGGGTTTATAGGATTTGCAAAATTCAGGGAATTATTTACGAAGTGCACATCAATGTCAGCTGTTCCTTTATAATTAGTTGTGAATTGTTCAGATGTCATTTCAAAATTTGCTCTAGGATTTAATGAATCTACAACAATTGTTCTTGATAGCGTACAACCATTATTATCAGTCGCTGTTAAAGTATATGTTCCTGGATTTCTACTACCCCAAGTTGAACGGTTATCAGTTTCTCCAGTTTCAATATGTGTCCATAAATAAGTATAATCAGCTATGCCACCTGAAGCAGATCCATATACAGTACCATTTCCGTTTTGATAGTTATATAATCGACAATATGCAGGAGTATAACCAAACTCGACAAAAGTAAGTGAATCTGGTTCCGTGATTACGAAAGGAAAGTCGTTTGAACATCCATTGTCATCATTAATTGTTAAAACGTATTCACCAGCTCCAAGTGCATAAGTCGAATCACTATTACCAACGCCTGATGGGTCTGGTGCCCAGATATAAGAAATATTATCTAAATCACCAGTAGCATTAAATACTTCATTTACTTTAACCCATCCTAATGCATCACCATAACATTTTGGACTTTGATAAGTGATATCCGCATCTATTTGTTCTGGTTGGGCCAAAAAGATAGAGTCTTCACCACTACAAGCTGTTCCATCACTTACATTAATATAATACCAACCACCGGTTAAAGAATTGGCAGCATTAGAATTATCGATATTTTTCGTTACACCGTCGGCATCTGTTATATCAAATAGAATATCCCCTGTTTCGTCTTCAACATTAACGATAATAGAGCCGTCACTAAATCCATAACAACTTGGTGGATTAATTACAAAATCGAGATATAATCCGTCAATCATTACAATATCTATTGAGGTAGTACTAATACAACCATTTTCAGAAATTGTTGTTAAGAAAACAGTATAAGTACCTGCTTCGTCATAAGTATGTGTTGGATTTTCTTCGGTGCTTATATCGCCGTCGTCAAAATACCATGAATATGAACGAATAGTTTCAGGATCAGCAATAAAAGTCATGCTATTGAATTGTACTTCGTTCTCAACACAACCACCAAGGCCGCCTTCCTCTGAAGAAACGCCTGCTACAATAAACTCGATTTCTGGTTCTGGCAGGTCGTATACATTAACATCGAAAGTATAGGTATCTACACAACCGTTTCCAGAAGTAACCGTCAAAGTAACCGTAAATGTTCCGTGTCCGTCATATGCATGACTAGGAGTGATATCGGTAGACTCATCGCCATCACCAAAATCCCAATGGTAAGTCATACCTGAAACGTCAGCAAGTGTAGATAAATTAGTAAAAACTACATCATCACCTTCACAATAAGATTCTTCTTCAGTACTTGCGTTCGCTACGGGAAGAACATTAACAATAACATCAACAGTATCTCTACTACCACATCCTAAATCTTCACTAAATCCAGATAAAATAACTTGTGTTGTTCCCGCACTTGGAAAATAAGGTGTGCCTTCTACAATATCATCTAAATTCCATGTATAATCATCAGCGCCACTCGCGGTAAAAATCACACTTTCTCCATCACAAATTTCATCTTCAGAGACCGTGATTGTTACATCTGGAGAAGGGACAACTTCAACTTCTTGTGTCACTTCACATTCTGCATCGCCTCCCATATTGTATAAATAGAAAAATAGGTTTGAACGCCAATTACCGGCATGTGGATCTGGGTTGTGGTAACCGTGAGTAGTCATACCTCCCATCATAACCTGACCAGCTCCCCAAGCTTTTTCTCTTAAGCCAAGAATTGCTGGATCGTCATGATCTTCTAAAATATCAGTAAAGCCTGTGCCTGTAATTTTAGAATGCGTATACCAGTTTCCTTGCATCCAAGGACTTGTTGGTAAATTGGGGCCTAAATAGGCAGGGTGTGATAAGTCAATAACAAAAACGGTATCAGATAAACCGCCACCTACATAAACCATTTCAGATCCATCAAATCCGAAATCAATATTTCCACCTTCGTTCGGAGCTGAATTAAGCAGGAGTCTACCGCCGTTAAAAACCCATGTCTCGATAGCAGGTAAATTAGCGATAAGAAAAGTTTGTAATTCAGACGCATGGCTATCACTTCCATCCATGAAAATAAATCCAGTGGTCGGAGAAAAAACTGAAGCAAAGTCGAGTGTTTGAAAATTTTCTAAAGTCCATTCACCAACGCCAAATGCCAAGTCCATCGCTTCGTTGTTTTGCGTATTTCCCCAAGGACCAACACTTGTATTGGACTTGATGTAATATTTATCACCTGTTCCACCTTCAGGAATTTCATAAGTGATGGTGTGTGTTCCAACGCCAGCAGCTGAAGGGTCGAAAGTAGAACCATCAATTCCTGGACCAGTGAAGAATCCACCCAAAGGATCTCCAGAAATTTCAACAGGTAAATCACCCTCACAATAAACAGGATCTAGTCCTTCAATTGTACATTGTGCATAAGTGGTATTGGTAAAAAATGTAATTAAAGTCAGTACTAGCAGACTTAAAAAAGAGTATATCTTTTGTTTCATAATAAATTGTTTATAAGATATACCCTATTGATTGATTTGAATTCAATAGGGTATATCATGATACAATTTACAAATAAAATAGAATTGTCAGTATTTTGTAATAAAACAAATTTCTACTCAGATATTATTTAACGATTATTGTAGTATTCGTTAATTATTTAATATCGATTATGGTGACATTGCCTTGTCCGTTAATTTCAGTACCGTTATTTGATACGGCATTATATTTATAGAAGTAGACTCCGTTTGTACAAATTGAACCGTTCATATCCGTTCCGTCCCAACTTTCTGAAATATCATTCAACTCGGTTTTAATTACACCCCATCGATCAACAATAACACAGTTGAATTCAGAAATTGAAGTGGCATGATTTTTAAACGTAAAGAGGTCATTGATACCATCACCATTTGGTGTGAAAACATTGACGTTTTCAAGTGAAATAGGTTCGTAAACATTAATGGTTTTACATAAAGTATTTGAGCAGCCGTTTTTATTAAATGCTGTTAAACAAACTTCGATGTCGTAAGATTGTCCACGAACTTCATAAGTAGTATCAAAAGTTTCAAATAAATCATGACTAATTACGTGGGTAATATTGTCGAAATCAAAATTCCAAAAGAAAGTCGTGTCTGCCAAAGGGTTGTTTGGATTGGCAAAGTTTTCAGATAAATTAACAAAGTGTGCATCAATATTTGCTGTGCCTTCGTAGTTACTTGTAAATTGGTCAGATGTGATCTCAAAATTTGCTCTAGGATTCAATGAATCAACAGTAATGATTTCTGTAATAGTACAACCATTGTTGTCTGTTGCTACAATTTGATAACGACCTGGATTTAATCCTCCCCAGGTAGAATTACCAACACCTTCACCAGTTTCAAGATTCGTCCAAGCATAATCAAAATCAGGAACACCACCGGCAACAGCAGCCTTAACAACACCATTTCCGTTTTGGTAATTATACAATCTACAATATGCTGGGTCTGCTGCTAATTCAACAAAGTTCAACGAGTCAGGTTGTTTTACTTCAAATGTAAAGGATTTATCACATCCATTTTCATCATTGATTGTAAGAATGTGTTCGCCAGCGCCAAGCGCCCATGCAGAATCGACACCTAATCCGCTTAATCCAATTGGACTCCAATTATAAGTAATTAAATCAGGATCTCCGGTCGCATTATAGACTTCTTCAGCAACTGCATAACCTGTCTTGTCTCCATAGCACAAAGGGTTTACAACAGTAAGATCAACATCAAGTTCTTCAGGTTGGGTTAGGAATATGGAATCTTCGATGATACAATCTGTTCCATCATCTACGGTATAATAATACCATCCTCCTTTTAAACTATTAGCAGCATTACTATTATCTATATTTAGTACCGTTCCATCTGCATCCGTAATGATGAAAATTAAGTCTACTTCTGTCGCTTCGATATCAACAATAATGGATCCATCAGAGAAACCATGACAAGTGGGTGTATTAAATATTAATTCAGATGTAAGTCCTGAAGAATTCACTTCAACAGTTCTTCTTATTTCACAATCGTTGTCATCTACAATAACAATTTCATATTCACCACCTGCAAGGTCTTCGTAAAAAGTTACACCTGAAAATGTACCACCGCCGTTGATACTATAACTATAAGGAGAATCTCCACCGCTCACACGAATTCTAATTGATCCATCGCTTTCATTACAACTTGCGTCTATTACAGTTAATTCTTCAAAAATAATTTCGTCTTCTTCTTCGATGGTAATTTCACCTGTACCAGAACAACCAAATTCATCTTCAACAATAACAGTATAAGTTCCTGCCGATAAATCAACAGCTGTCCATGTAGTTTGTGCATCCTCATCATCCCATAAATATGTGTAATCGTCACCACCAGGAATAAATGCATAAGCTATACCGTCATTGCCGCCGAAACATGAAACACCAGAGCCATCCATAAATGGATCTAAATCGGCAACTTCAAAATCAATCGTTTCTGTATACGAACATCCCGTAAAGTCAGTCACGGTTAAATCGAACGAGTATGAACCATTAGTAGGGTAGGTACGCGAAACATTTTCGTCAGTAGAGGTAAAACCATCATCAAATTCCCAAAAATAATCAGTGTACGGGACACCGTCAATGGTAATACTACCAGTCGAAGAATTGTTAAAATCAATTGGTACGCCAGCACAAGGGTGTACTGGATCAAGATTGACTTCTATGTCTCTAATCATACAAACTGTTTGTAAATTCCATGAACCACCTGTTGCGCCAGTCCACCCAAAATATACATCAGGATCACCTCCAAAAATTGAGGCAACCAAGTCATCAGTATAAGTGAATATCAAAGTTCCGTCAAGGTAAACTACCAATTCATTTGTACCTGGATCCCAAGTCACTCTAAAATCATGGTCACGTCCATCTTCGATATTTCCGATAGAAATTGCTGATACCAAATTGTGGTCAACGACACCATTAGAATGAAGTCCTATATGATCGTCGGCAATTTCACCATCGGCTACTTCTGCGCCACTTTGCCATGTGTCAATTTCAACACCAATTGAATTGTCAATACCACCATATCCTAATAATGATCCAACTCCTCCCGAAAAGGTGCCTGTTTTACGCAATGCGAAGACCATTCCATCGGCACCACTGCCATCTAATGAACCTAAGTTAACCACGAAATTTAAATCGAAAGGTAGGGTTAAGTCAATCGTAGAAGGACTCCAAATACTTCCTGCTTGTGAGGTAGTTGTTGTAATGTCGTAACAGTCACAATCACCGGTAGCAGAGCCATCCAATATCATCTGTGAATTTCCCGAAAGTGAATAACAGAAAACTGTCAGTAAAATGAGTAAATTTTTCATACAATTCATATGCGTTTAATAAAATCACCTAAATCGATTTAGGTGAGATACAACAAAGATAAGATTTTCACCAATAAAAAGAATAATTCTTATTTGTTAAGCCGTTTTTTATTAAAACGAAAGATTGATTTTAAATGTTGCATTTATCTCAAGGATCGTATATTTTTATATAAAACGTGTCAAATAAAGCATGAAATATTGTTAGCAACCGTTTGCTGTTTTCACCCTGTTGAACCCTCATAGGACATGGTAGCAAGAATAATGACATTGAGCATAAAGTGCATAGCCATTCAAGATGTTATTCTTTATTGTTAATTAATTTAATAGGGCCATAGAATTCGTTATAGCTAGTGTTTAAATGTTTAAAAAGCTGCTAACCAATTAATCCTTTTTTTAAAAACACTGTCTAATAAGTATAACTAAAAAAATAAAGAACATGAAAAAATCAATTTTAGGATTCGGAATAATGGCAATAATGTTTGCGTTTAATACTTCATATGCACAAGGATCACAGGAGAATGTGAAAGCAAAGCAAGCAGAGCAACATAAAAAATTAAGTGCAGAAGAGAAAGCGAACAAACGGACGGATAAATTAGTTACAGATTTAGGGCTTGATTCGAAGCAAGAAGCAAGTGTACGTGAGGCAAATTTGGCTCATTTTAGAGAGATGGAACAAATACGTTCAGAAATGAAAACACTTAAAGAAAAATCAAAAGCAGAAAGAGATGCAAATAGAGCGGCAATCAATAGTGTGCTTACGGCCGAGCAAAAAACACTTTTAGCTGAAAAGGAAGAAATGCACAAGAAGAAAATGGCAGACAAAAAAGGAGGACATAAAAAATAAGCCTTTTACAGTAAAACAGAAACTCCATAAACTTGATTTTATGGAGTTTTTTTGTTCTGCATAATGAATTACACCTTAATTAGGAGTTGCTTTTAACTTTTGAGATTAAAAATTAATCCGTTGAAAAAATCAACTACTTTTGCGGATGCAATTTGCTAAAACGTATTTTCAATCTCTCAAATCTTATTCCAAGTCCTTTTGGCTAATGTGTTTGAATGTACTTTTGTTTATCATGAGTTTTAATTTGCTCTTGCCCGAGATGAATGCCTACTTAACAGATCTTGGGGGCGCGGATAAAAAATGGATGATTCTTGGGTTATGGACCATTGCAGCTGCAATAGCAAGACCATTTAGCGGTAAAATTGCCGACAGTATTAGTCGAAAGTCTGTAATGTATTTTGGCGTTTTTGTAAGTGTTATTATCTCATTTCTATATCCTTTTTTTATTACAGTAGGAGGATTTTTAATCCTAAGATTTTTGCATGGTTTCAGTACGGGGTTTCATCCAACAGGAGCAACGGCATTAATTGCGGATGTTGTGCCAAAAGGGAAAAGGGGAGAAGCAATGGGTATTTTTGGCGTGACCGTTAGTATTGGATTCAGTCTTGGTCAAGCAATTGGCAGTCCTATTAAAATAGCTTTCGGAACGGATGGATTGTTTTATGCCTCAGGTATTATGGGGATTTTATCCTTATTGTTTTTATTAAAAGCAAAGGAAGAGAAGATTAATGTAGGGCCTGTTCGCGTTCCCGTTTACAAGCGTATTATTCCAAGATTAAACGAAATTATCGCTCCTGAGGTCATTCAACCATCATTAATAATGTTTGTGACAGCGATGTGTTCGGGTATTTACATGATGATTGTTCCAGATATTAGTGAAAATTTGGGTATGCAGAATAAAGGGTTGTTCTATTTAGTGAATGTCGTTTTTATGATTATTACGCGAATTCTTTCAGGTAGATTTTATGATTTATTTGGTGCAAGGAAAAATTTATACTTAGGGCTTTCATTGATGATTGTTGGTGCGATTGTTACAGGAACGTCTACCACTGTTTTTCAATTTCTATTAAGTTCAATTATTTTTGGTATTGCTGCCAGTATTTGTTCGCCTGCCTTGTTTGCTTGGACAGCTGATTTAGCATTAAAGGAATTCAAAGGAAGAGGTATGGCGACAATGTTTATCGCCTTAGAATTAGGAATAGCATTTGGAGCTTTATGCACCCAAATCATTTATAATAATGACCATAATATGGTGTTAAGTTTATTTATTTTTATGTCAATAATGTGTGTTTTGGGTATTTTTTATTTATATGTTACCCGAAATGTGAAAACAAATCTGTTGAATTAAGTATTTTTGTAGTATGGATAGAAATTATAGTAACGAAGAAGAAGATATAATCTTTGGTGTTCGTGCAGTTATTGAGGCAATTAGAGCAGAACGACCAATTAATAAGATATTGATTCAGCGAGGGATGCAAAAAGATCTTTTCAAAGAATTAAAAGAAGAGTTGGCTGATAAGAAATATAATTTACAATTTGTACCGATTCACAAATTGAATCGTATGACGCGAAAAAATCACCAAGGCGTGATCGCGCATGTATCTCCTATTCATTATCAAGAAATTGCACCAATATTGGATCAATTGTACGAATTAGGTGAAGTTCCTTTGTTTTTAATTCTTGATAGAATTACAGATGTAAGGAATTTTGGAGCGATTGCAAGATCAGCGGAATGTACAGGTGTTCATGCAATAATTATTCCCGATAAGGACAGTGTTTCTGTAACAGGGGATGCTATAAAAACTTCAGCAGGAGCGTTGAATAAAATACCGGTATGTAAAGTTGCTGACCTTAATTCTACTATTCATTATCTACGAGAAAGTGGTGTTCAGATTTTATCGAGTACGGAAAAAACTGATAAATTAGTTTATGAAGCTGACTTAACCGTTCCTTTAGCTGTAGTTATGGGTTCTGAGGAGAATGGTGTAAGTATGAAAATTTTAGCAGATTCTGATATCAAGGCAAAAATTCCAATGGTTGGAACTATTGATTCTTTAAATGTATCTGTTTCGGCTGGAATTATGTTATACGAAGTTACCCGTCAAAGGAATCTTGAATAGTGGATTTTGTTCGAAAGAATATAGCCATTATTTTAATTATCGCGATAGGATTTATATTGCGTTTTTCTATTTCAATTATACATTCTTATTCGAGTGATGAGTTAAGTGCCATTACTCGATTAGAACTTTTTTCAGGAGAAGATTTTTTTGAGCAAGGCGTCAAAGTTGGAGATATGCATCCGGCAGGTGTGCAAGTTTTTCTTAAAGGATGGTCGAGTGTTTTTGGAACCAGTGAAGGATTTTTGCGATTTCCATTTGTAGTGTTCGGCTCATTATCAATTTGGTTACTTTATTTATTGGGCAATCGATGGTTCGATAAAAGAACAGCAATAATAGCTTCGGGCTTTTTAGCTTTTCTTTATTTTCCCATTCTAAATTCAGAATTTGCCAGGCCGTATAGTATAGGACTATTATTGACATTACTTACTGTTTATTTCTGGCAGAAGGTACTTTTTAATCAAGAGAAGAAGTTGTTAAATGCAATAGTTTTAGGATTGTGTTTTGTGGCGAGTATGTATGTCCATTATTTTCAATTTATAGTTGTTGCTTCAATTGGAGTGATTGGTTTGTTTTATATCAATAGGACGAATTATAAGTATTATATACTCGGTTCTGTTATCGGAATAATTTTGTTTATTCCGCACATTCCAATTACAATTTACCATTTAAATGTAGGTGGATTACAATGGCTCGCTCCTCCGGGATACAGTTGGTTCTTCGAATTTATTTTTCACGTTTTCAATTCCTCTTGGTGGGTTTTAGGTTTAGTGATTGTATTGCTAATTATAGGATTATACAATAAAAAAGCAGTCGAATCAATTCAAAACAGGCAAGAATTTATTCCAATTGCAATATTTATGCTCACCTTTCTAATTGGATTTCTGCTTTCTTATATTGTAACGCCGGTCCTAAAATTTCCAGTAATGCTATTTGTCTTGCCCTTTTTATTCTTGGTGATAGCAAAGTTTATTAGACGAATTCCATCTTTTAATATTGTGTTAGTTGTATTATTTACCGGTATAATTTTATCCACTGTTTTCGAAAAACAATTATACGGCAATAACCATTTTGGTCTTTTTAAAGAGACTTCAGATATTATTATTGATTGGGAGAAAACCTATGGGAGTGACAATATTTATAAAATTGTAAATACAAGTAACGGTAGTTATTTGAATTTTTATGCAGAACAAAGAGGTGAACATATCGATTTTGATTGGACGGCTTTGGATTATGGTGATGTTCCGGCCATACGAAAAGCGTTATTAAATATAGACGAAGATTATTGTGTTGTAGGTTATTCAGCAAGGCATACTTTGCCGCAATTGTATGAAACTGTGAAGGAGTTTTATCCAAATATCATTGCGGGTTATGTATTTAATAATTCGGCCATCTTCTTGCTGGGTAAGGGTGCGTCAAATACGGAACAAAATTTATTGGCAGAATTTTCATTAAGTGGAGATTTAAGAGGGAATTGGGTTTTTGATAAAGGGAATGTAAAAACAAATCAAGAAGGAGCATTGGTTTATCTTTTAGCTGATGATGTAATTTATGGGCCTGAGTATGTTTTTAAGTTAACAGATATACCTTCAATTTCGGATTATTATATAAAGGTGGTTGTTGAAGCGGATATAGAATCTGAAGGGCAGTTGACTGCGGCATTTTCTGCTAATAGAGGAGGTGCAGTTGTCCAATTTAATGGAGAGAATTATTGGAAAGGATTTGATTTAGAGCCGGCCTTATTAACTAATAAATCTAAGCAAGGTATTTTTGTATTTATGGTTGAACCAATTTTTAAACAAACCGATGAACTTAAATTGAGTTTGTGGAATAGGAATGGTTTAAATGTTGAAATAGAAAATATTAAAGTCTATCTTGTCAAGAATAATTGGAATTAAATATAAAAATATGAAGTTGAATGTTTTCTTTTTACTGTTACTTATTCTCAATATTGGTTATGCAAATGAAGATTCGACTTTTGTAAAAAAGATTTATAATGAGGCCTTAGTAAAAGGAGAAGCTTATAATAATTTACGTGTTTTATGTAAAGATATTGGTGCGCGATTAACGGGTTCGGCTGAGGCAGCCATGGCAATTGAGTGGGCTGAAAATCTACTCGAATCTTATGCTTTTGACAATGTTTACCTTCAAGAAATAAAGGTACCACATTGGGAGCGAGGAACAAAAGAGGCGGGTTGGATAATCAATGCGGAGCAGAAAATATCAAAGCTTGACATGTTGGCTTTAGGAGGGTCTGTTGGGACAGGAGGTTTAATAGAAGGAGAAGTAATTAAAGTTGAATCAATAGAAGAATTAAATCAATTATCTGATCAGGAAGTAGACGGAAAAATAGTCTTTTTTAATCGGCCATTCGATCAGAAGATGATCAATATGTTTAAAGCCTATGGCGCATGTGTTGATCAAAGATGGGCAGGAACAAGTGAAGCATCAAAGAAAAACGCAAAAGCTGTCGTAATCCGATCTTTAGCGAGTAATACAGATGGTCATCCTCATACAGGATCTATGCATTATGAAGATGGTGTAATTCAAATTCCAGGCGCAGCAATTAGTCCTAATGATGCTGATGATTTAGTGGAATGGTTGACTAAAGGAAAAGTTACCTTACGTATGGAGATGGATTGTAAAACCTTTGCTGATGTGACATCTTATAATGTAATTGCAGAATTTAAAGGAAGCGAAGACGATAAAATTATAACTATCGGAGCGCATTTAGATTCTTGGGATGTTGGAGAGGGAGCGCATGATGATGGCGCAGGCGTTGTGCAATGTATTGAAGCTTTTAGAATCTTGAAAAAATTAGGTTATCGTCCGAATCACACATTGAGATGCGTTTTATTTATGAACGAGGAGAATGGTAATTTTGGTGGAAAAAGCTATGCTGAAATCGCGGTTGAGAATAGTGAAGAACATATTTGTGCGATTGAAACGGATAGAGGAGGTTTTTTGCCGATGGGATTTGATGTTGTAGGCTCTGATGAGCAATTGGAATTTATTAGAGAGATCACTGGGGATCTAAAGCCTTATGATTTATTGAAGTTTAACCATGGATACGGTGGGGTTGATATAGGTCCATTAAGACAATATTTCCCAACGATGATTCAGTTAGGGTTGAATGTTAATTCACAAGCATATTTTGATTTTCATCATTCAGCTGCAGATGTATTTGAAACCGTTCACCAAAGGGAATTAGCATTAGGTGCAGCAGCTATGGGAGCAATGCTTTATTTGATGGACAGAAATCTTTAATTGACGGATTAGTCAATATTTAAACGGTATTTTTTAAAGAATACGTCCCAATCCCAAATAAAATTATTCAAAATTTCATCCATTCTTTTAAGAAATAGAGGGTTAGGAGTCGTGAGTGATTTGAAATAATCTTCTTGGTGATCGTTCAAATTAAACTTATGGAATACGGCTTTAGACATGCCGTAAAGAGTGTTTTTTGATGGATGATTTACGCGAGAAACGAATTGATCTAATTCACCGATCATTTTCTCAAAATCATATTCATTCATTTCGTAAATATTGGCAAATTTCTGAATGATATGTTGGCGTATCTCTTTCGCTTCAACAGGATTGAAGTGTTGATCTAAAAATCGCAAATTACCAACTAGAACGATAAATAAAAACTGATCATTTGACCCTGGTTTAATTGTCGGTTCGGTTATAAAAGCTGCATCTGTTAAAATGAGTTGCGTAACTTCTTCGTAGCCTTGATCCGTAGCCTCTATAATTGCATTGACAAAGACATTGGCTAATGTATTTGAATTGAGTTTTCTTTTTATAAGTCGTCCAAGCATAAGAGGGTGTCTTTTCTGACTACGAAAGTAGCCGATAAATTGGCTTGGATAACCCCGTGTTCATTTTAGTTTTCCACAAATGAAAGTTGAGACTACCGCTTATTCTATGCCTAGAATCTTAGCTTGTTCGAACATATACGTATAGGCCTCATCATAATTATTTCGAATTTTACCATCAAGAATGGCTTCTTTTATTTCGTTTTTTATGATACCCACAGTTTTACAAGGCTCAAGTTTAAAAGTCGACATAATTTCTTCACCTGAAATAGGAGGTTGAAAATTACGAATATTGTCTTTCTCTTCAACTTCTTTAAGTTTAGTTCTGACCTTTTGGAAATTTTTTCTAAACTTTTGTACTTTAAATTCATTCTTTGAAGTGATGTCAGCGTTGCAAAGCGTCATTAAGTCGTCCACATCATCACCGGCCTCAAAAAGCAATCTACGGATAGCGGTATCTGTTACATTACCGTTGACAAGTGCAATTGGCCTTAGGTGCAAGCGAACGAGTTTTTGAACATATTTCATTTTATGATCAAGTGGCAATTTCATTCGTTTGAAAATACCGGCCGTCATTCTAGCACCAACATCTTCATGCCCATGAAAACTCCATCCAATTTTTGGCGTAAACCTTTTTGTTCGAGGTTTGGCAATATCATGCATAATTGCGGCCCATCTCAGCCATAAATCATCTGTATTTTCAGAGATATTGTCAAGCACTTCAAGGGTATGATAAAAATTATCTTTATGTCCCATATTATTGATGATTTCTACTCCATGCAAATCAACCATTTCCGGGAAAAATTCATGTAAAAGTTTAGAATCAAACAGTAATTTAAATCCTTTAGAAGGGACTTTGGAAGCGATAATTTTATTGAGTTCAGTAGTGATACGTTCTTGAGAAATAATTCTTAAGCGCTTTACATTATTTGTTATCGATTCAAATGAATTTTTTTCTATTCTGAAATTCAGTTGACTTGCAAATCTAATTGCTCTCAACATTCTAAGTGGATCATCAGAATAAGTTTGATCAGGATCGAGAGGTGTTCGAATAATTTTATTCTTCAAATCATCTATTCCGTTAAACGGATCAAGTAATTCTCCAAAGCTACTTGTATTTAGGCTAATTGCAAGTGCATTAATTGTGAAATCTCTTCTGTTTTGATCATCTTGTAAACGACCATTTTCAACAATAGGCTTACGCGATTCGGTCTGATAAGATTCTTTACGAGCCCCAACAAATTCGATTTCTAAATCGTTATAAGTGAAAGCAGCGGTTCCGTAATTTTTATAATACGCAACATTTCTTACTCCTAATTTTTTTGCAACTAATTCAGCCATTTCCAAACCATCTCCTAAAACAACAATATCAATATCATTTGAAGGCCGTTTAAGAATTAGATCACGTACGAAGCCACCAATAACAAAAGACGATATACCTTTTGATTTCGATACTTCAGAAACTGTCGAAAAAATAGTGTGGGAAAGATGCGTTTTTAAATTCAATTTATTTTCGGATTATGGCAACTTCACCGTTGCTGCCAATTTTAATAATTTGCGATGGTTTAAAATTTTTGTTTTCGAGAGGTAAATTTACTATATAATCAACATTATTTTTAATATCATCGCTTAAATTTTCAAAATCACCTGGGTATCTTACATTAGAAATATTAGCTGAAGTGGAGATTAAACCGGACTTAGTTTTAAACATAAGCTTTTTGCAAAAGTCATTTTTGGTTAATCGAATAGCAATACTACCATCCGGACCCAATACTTGTGGGGCTACAAATTGACCTTTAGGGTATACAATTGTTAGCGGCTCAGTTGCAAAATCAATCAAGTCATAACAAACTTCAGGAATTTCTTTTACGTATCGCTGCAAGAGTGCTTCGTTTGGAACGAGTACAATAAGGCTTTTATCAGCCGTTCTCTTTTTAATCTCACAAATTTTTTGAACGGCTTTTTCATTTCTAGGGTCGCAACCCAATCCCCAAATTGTATCTGTTGGATATAGGATAACACCTCCTGATTGAATGATCTCTGCGGCTTTTTCAATGACTTCTTTCACTCAGCAAAAATAGCTATTCGTCATTAATTTAAGGATAGAAAATTAAAATTTATAGCAATAACCTGTATTGAATTAGATCAAATGCTTACAGCTGCTTCTAATTTTCTTTGATAAGGTAAAGATTTTGAGGTGTAGTTACCGAATTTTAATAAAAAAAAGACCACTCTAAATTTAATTAGAATGGTCTTTATGAATCAATATTAAAACTATTTAGTTCTTTACAAACTTCATTGTTGAAGTCTTTCCTTCTTTTATTGCTTCGATAAAATAAATTCCATTTTCATAAGAATTCAAATTTAGTTTAACAATTTCTGTAGGGTTATTTAATGTATTAACGATTTGACCAACACTGTTGCGAACGATTAATTGCTCAGTACCAAATTCAGTATTTACAGTTAAGTTACCTGTGTTAGAAGGGTTAGGATAGATAGAAAGCGCAACACCTTGTTCAGCATATTCAGCTATTCCAGCACCTTCAGTAATTTCATTATTACTATAAACGGCAGTAAATCCAAAGTCTCCAGCAACACCTAAAGCAGCATCTACTTTTGCATATATGAATACAGGCATGTCAGAACCTTCAGCATAATAAACATAAGAATCACGTGTAATTGTAATAGTAACACCAAAAACAACTACAAACCCTTCTGATTCTTCAACTGTATGAACTCTAACAACATCAGTATAAGTTACGTCACCAACAATTAATGTTCCTGTTCCATCTACGTTTACACTTGCATCTCCAGTTATATCAACTTCACCAGCTAAAGGAAGAATAGCTCTACCTTCTAAATCGTCAGTATAAGAAACACCAAAATCCATTGGGAATTTTGCTGAAACAAGTGGATCTACATCATAGGCAATGATAAAATCATTTTCAATTTCTTGAAAAACGAAACCGTATACAATTACTTCTTCTTCAACGTCATCATTTGAGAAAAATGTATAAACACTATTTTCAAATAATTCACAATAATTAGCATCTGGATAATACGTGTCGAAATCACTTGCCGATCTGTCTATAATATTATTATCATTAGCCTCAGTATCCACAGCTCCAATAGTGCTGTAATCCCAAGTAACACCAGTTCCAACAACTGCAGCAAGATTTACGGCATTACTATCTAAAACATAATAAGTGTTCATGTCACCAGTTGAAAGAGTGTCATCAATATCATAAGACTGAGCCATACTGCTCAAGCCAAAACAAATTCCAAGCAAAAGTAAAGGTGTTTTCATAATTTTCGTATTATTTTTGTTAAATCAATATTTTTGAGTATCACGAAGATACAACTTTTACAACGAATAATTTCAATTTTTGGTTGGGTTTAGATGAAAAAAAAGGCAATATTAGTATGTATCAGCGTTGTTCTATTGTCAATCTTTTTTGCGTTTAAAATCACACATCTAAGATTTGACTATGATTTCGAGGCATTTTTTGATCCAAACGATGCAGGCACGCAGTATTTTAATGATCATAGAAAACGTTTTGAAACAGATAACGATTTCGTTTTGATCTCTTTAGATAATAGTAGTGGGGTTTTTGATCAAGATTTTTTGGAGCGGGTAGACCAACTCTCAGATGAGTTAGAAAAAGACAGTTTAATAACGGGAATTCAATCAATCACAAAAATGATTGAATTCAGAAAAACACCTTTCTCTAAAGCCTTATTTAAACAGCCTTATATTGATATTGATTCACCTTCAACGTATAGTGACGATTCGTTGAGAATAATTTCGCACCCAGAAGCAAGTATTTTTTTGCGTAAAGATGCAAAGGCTGTACTTATTTTTGTTAAGCATGCTCCTTATTTGTCAAAAAATAAATGTGATCAATTAAAAGAAAGTCTTTTTACTGCAATTAATTCGTATGGATTTGATGATTATAAGTTAGCTGGTAGAGCGGTAGGCTTGGGTATTTATATCGATCTGATGATGAATGAAACGCTACTTTTCGTTGGACTTTCGATTTTATTGGTGTTATTCGTTTTAGCATTTAGTTTTCGATCGCTTTGGGGAATTATAGTACCGCTTACAATCGTGTTGTTTTCAATGTTCTGGACAGTTGGTATCATGGCTGCTTTAGGGCAACCTTTTAATTTGGTGTTAACCGTTCTTCCCTCAATTATTTTCGTTGTTGCCATGTCTGATGTAATTCATCTTGTTACTAAATATATAGATGAATTGCGCCTAGGAACAAGTAAAACGAACGCCATTAAAATTGCATATAAAGAAATAGGTTTTGCGACTTTATTGACTTCAGCAACAACAGTAATTGGCTTTCTCTCACTTTTAACTGTGAATATGAAACCCATTCAAGCTTTTGGTATTTATACATCGATAGGAGTGGTGGTAGCTTTTGTATTGGCATATACATTACTACCGGCATTATTGGTGCTTACAAAGGCTCCTATGATATCAATGAAAGACTTTAAAGAGAATATTTGGTATCCTATTTTACATCGTATGTACAGGTTTGTATTGGTGAAATATAAGCTAATTGTCATTGTATTCATTGGATTAATAGGTATGGCAATTGTTGGGGTTTCTAAAATGGAGAATAACTATTTTCTATTGGAAGATTTGCGACCGGAGCATCAGTTGCGAAAAGACTATAACTATTTTGATAAAGAATTCATGGGCTTACGTCCTGTTGAAGTCTCAATTCATGTCAAGAATCCATCAGACAGTATAACAAATTATAAGTTACTAACTGAAATAAATAAACTCAGTGATTTTTTGCAAGAGGATTATGGTTTAAGACAAACATTTTCCATCATTCAAGCTTTAAAAATTGCGAACCGTATTGAGTATGGTGGACAGCTGAAATATTATAAATTTCCAGATGAACAGTCTACCCAGTCGTATTTAACTCAGTTTAAAAAGTATGATAGAACTGGGCAATACAATTTGATGATCGATTCATCTGGAAAGTATGCACGAATTTCAAGTACTATTGGCGATGTAGGGATGTATGAAATTCGAGAAAAAAATACGCGATTAAATCAATTTATTTCAGCAGAGATAAATACTGATTTAATAGATGTGCAGCTTACAGGTACAGGTCATTTATTGGATAAGAATATGAATAATTTATCCAATAAATTAGCGCAGGGATTATTGATTGCAGTACTTATTGTCTCATTAATTATGGGCTTCTTGTACCGTTCAATTAAAATGGTTTTGATTGCTATAATTCCCAATATTTTACCCTTATTATTTTTAGGTGCAATTATGGGATATTATGGAATTGATTTAAAAGTATCAACGGCTATCATCTTTACCATTTCATTTGGTATAGCGGTCGATGATACGATTCATTTTATGAGTAAGTTGAAATTAGAATTAAATAAAGGTAAAAGCTTTGTTTATGCTTTAAAACGAACCTATTTATCCACTGGTAGAGCAATTATTATTACAACACTTATTCTTTGTTCGGGCTTTTTAATGTTGATCTTTTCTGATTTTTTAGGAACTTTTTATGTAGGCCTTTTAATCAGTTTAACCTTGTTTTTCGCGTTATTGGCAGACCTGCTTATTTTGCCTGCATTATTGCTTTTATTTCCGCTTAGTACACAGAAGAAAGAGGGGGCAGTTGAATCAGGTTTTGAGGATTGATTAAATCATTCGTTCTTGTAATCGGATATTGATTGATAGTCGGTTCGAAATGTTCGGATTGGGTATATAAATAGTACAATTGCGCATGACTATTTTGTGCAAATGCCTCATCATTTTTACGTTTTTCATTTAACGAATCCAAAAGGGCTGGATTTTCAATTAACATGGTCTCCGCTTCGTCTTCAAAAACATAAGCTGAAAACCCTTCTTTTCTTTGTAAAACACCATCGAAATAATTCCAAGAAAAATAACTGTCGACCGCCTGGGGTTCTAATGTCTCAATGATGAATCGAGATTTGTTATCAGTAAGGGGAATGACATAGTCACCTTTTATATAGGTCTTTGATTTAGAGCTGTTTCTAACAGTTTGGTTGTAATGTAAATAATGTCCTTCGTATGGGAATGATACGGTTTCGAAAGTCTTTATATAGGCTACACTGACATTGAGTAAAACGTCTTCTGTTAGCTGATAAACATTGACATTATTTGCCTGTAAAAGCTGCACTATTTTTGAATAGGCTTGAGGAATGATATAATAATTTGACTTTTCTATTTGATGAGAACTATTGTATTCATTACAGAACCGTATATATTTTTTAAAGGGTTGATTTTGATCATAAAATAAACGATCGAGATGTGTGACTTCACTTTTTTTGTAGATTGCTTTGTATCCGGCGAATAGTATAGAGTCTGATTTTGTTTGATCTAATGTCCAATTTAAAGGAAAGACTTTTTGATTTTTAATGCTGTTATTGGCTTTAATTTTAGTGTCTTTCAAGAGCTTCTCATTGTTCGACATATAATCAAGCATTATTTTAATGAATTGATAGGTAGACTCGACGCGCTTATGGTATGGTTTTAACATATGCGCTTCAGTAACATAACTTATGGTGTTAAATAGATTGGTATATCCAGTAGAGTATCTCGGAGTTTCTAAAAATCCAACTAATCCTTCATCAGGAATACTTTTTATTGTGTTTACGTATGGTGTCATTGGGTAACCTGCCAATTCCATTTTTTTATATAAGTATGGATTTAGACTATTCATTGTGAGGTCAGAAATATGCGGATTCATTTTATCTTTTTGACTTGTGATTAAAGTCATTATATATTGATAATCTGCTCCGTTTGAAGTATGTGTGTCTATAAAAACGGCAGGCGCCAAAGAATGAAAAATTCGATAAAAAGTTTTCGTGTTTTTGCTATCAGCTTTAATAAAGTCTCTGTTTAAATCTAAATTTTGTGCATTCCCTCTAAAGCCATATTCGTTTGGTCCATTTTGATTGGCACGACTGCAGCAACCTCTATTGTGTGCACCACCTACATTGTACATTGGAATGATTGCTAAGGTTAAATTAGATGGGATGGATTTAGGGTGCGCCAATAATTCCTCAATTAGTTTTATACAAGCATCTACACCACATGGTTCACCAGGGTGGATGGCATTGTTTATTAAAATTACATTTTGATTGGTGATGTATTTAGGAGTAAAATTACCTGCTCGATTTAATAAGAAAAGTTGAATATCCTTTCCATAGTCTGAAGGACCTGCATTAATCAATTTACAGTATTCAGGACTTTGATTGGCAAAGTTTGTATATATGCTGGCCGTCTCCTCGTATGTATAAGTCTTGTTTTCTTTATAGTTGGTGTGAGTTTGAGTTATTCCATTAAAAGCAATGAAAATAAATAAGGATAAAAGGTACTTCATGTTTGTTTTTCTTATCCCCTAAAAGTAAGCTTAATCTATTTCAGATAGCTCATTTTTGATGCGAATAAATTTATAAACCATTTTATAATCATCAAAATTGTTAACCATCATGAATTCGTTTACTGAATTCATTTCGATAGTATACGACTCCGTTGCATTGATCGATAATTTTTCATTTGCTGATTCAAAGACAAATTCATTTGATGTAGTCTGGCCGTCTTCTGTTATTTGCAAACTACCTGTAGAAATTTCGGTATCCAAAGAATTTGGGATAAAATTATAAGTAATTTGACTATGGATTTCATTCGCACCGCTAAGGGAGTTATTCTTGTACATTTCAATTGATTTGAGTTCCCAGGATCCGTGTAAACTGAAATCATTTTTATTGGTCATTATAAATTGAAACGGTATTAATAAGTAAATCAAGTACATAATGTTTAAGTTTTAAACAAAAGTACATAATGGGTACCCCTTCAATAAATTGAAAACCGCAAAGAAAATTTACTTATTGCGAAAAGCGCAAATTGTTTTTTAGTATTAAATCGTTTCGTTTTTTGGCATTTTCTTTTTGCCAAACCACTCAATGGTAATAATTAAAGCAAAACCAACAATTGCAAATAGAATTGCATAAATTAATAGAGATTCTGTATTATTAAGCGTGGCGAAATGTGCTGGCGAAATATTCTGTTGAACTAAAGGAACAATCTCTTCGTTGGCTTCACCGGGGTGTTTAATAAAAGAAGTAATTGTTTCTTTCCAAGGCCAAATTTTATTTAAAGAACCAATAAGAAATCCTGTCAAAATTGCAATGGTGAGGTTTAATGCTTTTTTGAAAAGCCAATTTAGTCCTTTAGCAAAGGTTATAAGTCCAATTAAACAGCCTAAAGCAAAAACGGCAATTATAATACCATTGTCGACAACTAGCGGCCAAGCAGATTCTTTAAGAGCAGATATTGCTCCACTTACTGCACCAAGTACAGTAGTATACGCTCCTAAAAGGAGTAAGATAAAACTCCCAGAAATACCGGGTAGGATCATTGCACAAATAGCGATAGAACCTGAAATAAATATATAAAGCAGATTAGTACTTTCTGCAGAAGGAGTAATTCCAGTAATTAAATAAGCGACTAAAGTTCCACCTATTAGACCTAAGATGGTTTTTGGATTCCATTTTTCCACAGTTTTTCCAACCAGCCAAACAGAAGCGAGTATTAAACCAAAAAAGAATGACCAAAGTTGTATAGGATAGGTTTCTAAAAGGAATTCAATAAAAATAGCAAGCGAAGCTATACTGATAAGAATACCAGCAAAGAGGGAGAAAAGGAAATTAAAATTTCCAATTTTCCACATGGCTTTAAATCCGTCTTTACGCCAAGTTCGAATTAAGCCGAAATTCAAATTACTAATTGTTTCTAGTAATTCTTCGTAAATACCTGTAATAAAAGCAATCGTTCCTCCTGAAACTCCGGGTACAACATCAGCAGCACCCATCGCAATTCCACGAAGACCAACTCCAAAAAGACTATTCTTCTTCGTCATCGTCAGATGCTTGTTGTTTTAGGGATTTACCAATTTCTTCAGGTAAGAAGTCGAAGAAAGTATCACCTCTTAGTCCTAATCTTAAACATTCCAAAGGAATTACTTCGTTAGGTGCAATGTTTCCGAGGTTTACATTGGCTCCGAAAAGGCGAATAAACCAAACTTGTTGTTTTTTTATAGGCGCTTCCCAAAGAATACTATTAGGATCTATTTTTGAAATGATTTTATTGATCAAATAAGTATGAGCAGTTCCGTTTGGTCTAAATACGCCAACATTACCACTTTCACGACCTTCAGCAATTACTTTCCATGACCCTGCTTCAAGCTCAGTACTCATCATCTTAATCCATTTATTTGGACTAATGATAATTCCTGCATCTTTCGATCCAACTTCAGACATTACGGTTCTGTCCTTGGCAAGTTTTGAAATATATTTTAGTTTTTCATCGTGATCAATGATTATTGATCCATCAGAAACCTCACAAAGATCTAGGTCGTATTTATCTAATAACCGTCTAAAATCGTTGAATTTTTTACGCGCTATAAATAATTCGAAAAGTGTACCTCCAAAATACGGACGAATGCCAGCACTTTTGTACAGTTTTATCTTTTCCTCAAGGTTATTTGTTACATAAGCCGTTCCAAAACCAAATTTAGCGATGTCAGTAAACTCACCGTTCGCTTCAATAAAGTTTTCAACTTCTCGTAAACTAAGCCCTTTATCCATCATCATGGTTAGGCCAGACTCTCGAGGTTTGGTCCCTCTTTTAGGGACATATGTTAAATTAAAATTTTTACTCATTGGTTTTCAATTATCTGCGCGAAATCAGCAATATTTTCTGCTTCTGGCAGGTATAAAAGTAATGTTTTTGCTGAGTTTGGATCAATTAAAAACTCTTTTTTAAAGAGTAATAGGCTTTCCATTTTCTTTCCTGTTTTCCATAGAATGGAAGATAAGAACAGTCGTACGCTGCTATCAAGGCTCTTAATGTTTTCAAAATTAAGAATAAAGTCGAGAGCTTCACTCAGGCTAAATTCAGCTTTTATTTGTCCTAGAAGTACAATTGCTTCACTATAAGTAGGGTCTAATTGTAAGGCCCGCTCTAATTGTGTTTCAGCTTCGGTTAACCGTTCTAGTTTGAATAGTGCTTCTCCTAGAACCACTCTAAAATTGGCGTTTTCGGGCTGAAGTGTAACTGCTTGTTGCAGGTAGCTAATCGCTTGATGCGTATCGTCCTTTAAATCGTGAATAATTCCAATTCCTAACCAAGGTTCAGCTAAGCTTGGATTGAGATCTTTACTCTTTTCGTAATATTTTAAAGCTTCGTCGTAACGTTCTAATCGTTCGTAAGCTTCAGCCAAATAACTTATTGTTAAGGCATCATCACCGTCAATTTCGACGCATTTCTGATATGCTTCTAAAGCTTTGTCAAACTCTTGAATTTGCATATAAGTATTACCCATATTAAAATGAGCTGATGCAAATTCTTCATTAATTACAATGGCGTAGTCATAAGCCCATAAAGCTTTCTCGATATTGTTTTTCAAGAAATAGATATTTCCTAAATTATACCAAGCTGTGAAAGAGTAAGGGTTATTATCAATGTACTTATTGTAGAAAGTTATACACTTGTCAAAATTACCGATACGTTCGTAACAGTATGCAATCTCGTATATGGCTGCTTCATTTTGAGGATTATTCTCTAGAATTTCAGACAATACTTTAATTGCACTTTGATAGTTGTGCATATTTTCGTATTCCATTGCTAAATCAAAACGAATATCTTCTAATTCGTCTAGAAATTCGTCATCATTAGACACCTCAATGGCTTTCTCGTAATATTTAATAGCTTTGACATGATCGCGTAATTGACTAAAAACGCTTGCCTTGGTAATGAATATTTCAGCATTAAAAGGATCTATTTTCTCAAGGGACATTAGAATTTGTAAACTTTCTTTAAGTTGTCCGTTGGTTGAATAGATCTGTGCTTTACGTAAATCGTAAATGATATAAGAAGGGTGAAGGTCTTTTGCAATAGCAATAGCCTTCAGCCCTTTCTTTAATTGATTCTTTATTATAAAATGCTCAATTATTTGCTCCAATATCTCAGGATCAAAGTAATAAACATTTTTCGCATTGATCATTTCTTCGTATCGTTTCAACTCTTTGTCAAAACTATCGTCAAAAAATCCATTGTCATCCTCTTCTTCAAACATAATATCTGTTTTACGTCTTAAACAAAAATATAATTATCCTAACGTAAAATTTCGTGCCAAACTGAATGTTATTAACAAGCTTTTGAACAATATATTATTTTCCAGCTCTTTTTCTTTCGTTTTCTTTCAGATAAATTTTTCTAAGTCTGATGCTTTCAGGCGTCAACTCAACATATTCATCTTCTTGAATATATTCTAAAGCTTCTTCCAAAGAAAACAATTTTGGTGGTACAATTCTAACTTTAGCATCCGTACCAGACTTTCTCATGTTTGTAAGTTGTTTTGTTTTAGTAACATTCACAACTAAATCATTTGCTTTACTGTTTTCTCCAATTACTTGACCTTCATAGATAGGTACATTCGGCTCAATAAAGAAACGACCTCTATCTTGTAGGTTATTTAAAGAGAACGGGATACTGTTACCGTTTTCCATTGAAATTAAAGAGCCATTGATTCTACCTGGAATTTCACCTTTAAACGGTTCATATCCAATATATCTATGTGTAACAACAGCTTCACCACCTGTAGATGTTAACATGTAACTTCTCAATCCAATAATACCTCTAGAAGGAATTTTGAATTTACAAATCATACGTTCACCTTTAGGCTCCATACTTACCATTTCACCTTTTCTTTTTGTAACGACATCAATTGCAGTTCCAGAAAAAGATTCAGGTAAATCGATTGTTAAATCCTCAATAGGCTCACATTTTTTACCGTCAATTTCTTTGAAGATAACTTGTGGTTGTCCTACTTGAACTTCATATCCTTCTCTTCGCATTGTCTCTAATAAAACAGACAAGTGCATTACACCTCTACCAAAAACCATCCATTTATCAGCTGTTGAAGTTTGTCCAACTTTTAGTGCCAAGTTTTTTTCTAGTTCTTTTTGCAATCTGTCATGAATATGACGAGATGTCACGAATTTACCTTCTTTACCAAAGAATGGAGAATCGTTAATGGTAAATAACATACTCATTGTCGGTTCGTCAATCGCAATTGATTTTAAAGGCTCAGGGTTTTCAAAGTCACAAATTGAATCACCAATTTCGAATCCTTCAATTCCTGTTACAGCACAGATATCACCAGCTTGAACTGATTCAACCTTACGTTTTTCAATGCCATCAAAGACAAATACTTCGCTAATTTTGTGTTTTTGCAAAGTACCATCTCTTTTTGCAAGCATGATATTTTGATTAGGAGCTAAAGTTCCTCTATTTAATCTACCAATAGCTATTCGTCCGATGAAAGAAGAATAATCTAAAGAAGTAATTAACATTTGTGTATTTCCTTCAGGAATTACAACTGGTGGATAATATTCCAAAATAACATCTAAAATAGTATTGATGCTATCAGTTGGTTTTTTCCAATCTCTACTCATCCAACCATTTTTGGCAGAACCATAAACAGTTTGGAAATCTAATTGATCTTCAGTTGCATCCAATTCGAACATTAATTCGAATACTTTTTCATGTACTTCATCAGGAGTACAATTGTCTTTATCTACTTTATTGATAACCAATAAAGGTTTCAATCCTAGTTCTAAAGCTTTTTGCAAAACGAAACGCGTTTGAGGCATTGGTCCTTCAAAAGCATCAACCAATAAACAAACACCGTCAGCCATGTTTAATACACGCTCAACCTCTCCTCCAAAATCGGAGTGACCAGGAGTATCAATTACATTAATTTTTGTGTCTTTGTAAAAAACAGATACGTTTTTTGAAGTAATGGTAATTCCACGTTCTCTTTCAAGATCGTTGCTATCCATAATTAAATCACCACCAGCATTACCTTTAATTGGGTTTTTACCAGCTTCGATCATTTTGTCTACCAAGGTTGTCTTTCCGTGATCGACGTGTGCAATAATTGCAATATTTCTTATTTCCATTTGTATCTATTGAATCTAGTTATTGTATGATCTTCTACGGCTTCTGTTTCCGCTATTACCGCTATTACCGCGATCTCTGCTTGAACGGTCTCCACCGCTGTTTCTTCTTGATGAAGTTTTTCTACCACCTTTATCAGAATCGCCGCCGCCTTTAGTTTTTTCGATATTCATCGTTTGACCTTCAAAGTCAACTGTTTGCATCTTGCTTAAGATTTTTTCAGTTTCTGATTTATCAGCATCAAAGAATGAGAATTTCTCTAAAATATCAATCTTACCAATTGCTCCTTTGTTCATTCCTGTATTATCAAGTAATAAACGCAATAATGCACCGTGATTGAATCCGTCTTTACGACCTAAAGCAACGAAGAAACGTTGTCTATTTTCGTCATCACGACTATCACTTTTTCCGCCTCTTCTTGATTTGAATCCTTCTTCTCTACCGCCTTTAGACGATTTAGCATTAACATCTTTTACGTTCTCGTAGTAACTTAAAAATTTGTTGAATTCAACTGAAAGGAATTTTTTCAAGACATCTTCTTTCGAAACGTCTTCGAATTGTTCCAGAATAGCTGGCATATATTTTTCAATTCTAGTCGTATCTATTTCCGTATCCGTAATAGATGCAACAGTATTTTGTAATTGAATCATACAAATTTCATCTGGAGAAGGAACTTTTTTCAATTGGAAATCCGAATTGATTATTCTTTCAATACTTTTAATTTTTCTACTTTCTCTAGTATTAATTAAAGCAATTGAAGTTCCTTTTTTACCAGCTCTAGCTGTTCTACCACTTCTATGGGTATAGTTTTCTACATCTTCTGGTAATTGATAATGAATTACGTGTGTAATATCATCTACATCAATACCTCTTGCAGCAACGTCTGTCGCAACTAGTATTTGTAAAGTTTTAGATCTAAATTTATCCATTACACGATCACGTTGTGCTTGTGATAAATCACCGTGTAAAGGTTCTGCATTGTATCCGTTTGCCATTAATTTGTCAGCCACTGCAGCAGTGTCACGACGTGTACGACAAAAGATCAATCCATAAATATTTGGAGAGAAATCAATAATACCTTTTAAAGCAGTATATCTATCTCTTTCGTTTACCACATAATAATGGTGCTCGATATTCTTATTTGTTTCATTCTTACCACCAACAGTGATTTCAAATGGCTCAGTCATGTAGTTCTTTGCGATACGTGCCACTTCTTTTGACATCGTTGCAGAGAATAACCATACATTTTTATGATCTGGAGTTTGTTGGAGGATAGAATCAATATCTTCCTTGAACCCCATGTTAAGCATTTCATCAGCCTCATCAAGTACTACTGTTTCAACTTCCCAAAGCTTAACTTTTTTTCTATTGATAAGATCGACTAAACGACCAGGAGTAGCCACAATAATTTGTGTTCCTCTCTCAATTTGTCTGATTTGCTTACTAATGTCAGTTCCACCGTAAACAGCAGTTACTTTAACATCTCTTAATTTACTTGAGTAAGCATCTAAATCTCTAGCGATTTGAATACATAACTCTCTAGTTGGGCAAATTATTAAACCTTGTGTGTTTTTTGAGCTTGAATCGATCTTGTTAATCAATGGCAATCCAAATGCTGCAGTTTTACCAGTCCCTGTTGATGCAAGACCGATAAGGTCTGAATCATTCTCTAATAAGTAAGGGATTGCTTTTTGTTGAATTGGAGTAGGTGCTTCATAACCCATCTCGCTAATTGCTGAAAGAATGTTGTCTTTCAATCCTAATTCGTTGAATTTCATTCGTTTTTATTTAGTTAATACGTGGCTTAGCTTTGATTCGAATTTCTAAATCCACCATTTAACCGACAATGAATCTTTGCTAAGCTTATTCGTTACTCTTGTTAAGTACAAGAAATTTTGCGCAAAGGTACGTCATTTTTTGTTATTAGCCTAATGTATGTTAATTCTATGCGCTACATCCAGTGGTTTAGCGGATATATTCAACCTTTAAGCGGACGGAATTGTTAAGTTATTATGATAAAAAGGTTATTTTTGCTAGCAGAATTTTGAGTTTATGAAGAAATTAGGATTGTGCGTAGTTTTTATTCAGCTGTTAGTCACGGCTGTGGCACAACAAAGTTACCATACAGTAATAGATACCGTTGATTCGCCAAATGGTCCAATGTTAATTTATAGTAATCATACATGGGGTTATCTTTCTGATCTTAATTTTGATGGTGTAATGAATGTTTCAATTCATGAGCAGGTAGCTTTAGATACCAATTATAATTATAAATCACATTGGACGTGTGATGATGTGATTACTTGTAATACGAATGATTTTAGCAATTTGAAAGATACCATTTGGCTATGTGTTTTAGATAGTTTACACAATGATTTCTCTATTCCAATTAATGGTTTAACAACATCGAGATATGGTTACCGTAGAGGAAGAAGACATAATGGTATAGATATTGACCTGGAGACGGGAGATACAATTTATGCTGCTTTTAATGGAAAAGTTCGATATTCTCAATATCATGACCATGGTTTTGGAAATTTAGTAATTCTAAGACATTATAATGGTCTTGAAACTTATTATGGCCATTGTTCTAAATTATTAGTTGTACCAAATCAGTTTGTAAAAGCAGGTGAGCCAATTGCATTGGGAGGAAATACTGGTCGTTCAACAGGTTCGCATTTGCATTTTGAAGTTAGGTTTTATGACAATCCTATTGATCCAGAATTTATTTTTGATTTTGATAAGAAGGATGTGAAGGATAATTTGTTTGTACATTCAGGAGTATTTGCACCTGGTGGCGTATCCTCAATTTCAACAAGTGGGCATGATCATGGCGGCGGATCAACTTCAAATGCATCATCGCATCGCGTACGTTATGGTGAAAGTCTTTGGACGATATCTCGACGTCATGGTACAACCGTTTCTAAATTGTGTAGACTAAATAATTTAAAAGAGACTGATGTTCTTAAAATAGGACAGGTTTTAAAGTTGAGATAATGAGGACTAAAAAGTTTATTATATCGATAGATGGCGGCGGCATTAGAGGTATAATTCCTTTGGTTCTTTTAAGAGCTATTCAAAATAAAATTATTACTGATTTAAGATCTTTTAATCCTGATTGGTGGGGGACTTCAACAGGGGCTTTAATTTCTAGTGGGATTGTTGTCCAAGACGAGCCTGATTTTAATGATGCGGTTCAAAACATATTGGATTTATACGAATTCAGAGCGAAATTTGCTGTGCAACAAGGTGCTGATCATTCACCTTCAAAAGCGTTTCAACATTTAATTGATGCAAATTTTGGTACGGTCAACCTGGAGAACTTAGACAATCTAAATATAATTGCTTCGGAAAAAGAGTCTCTGAATCCCGTAATCTTTAATCAAAGTAATCCTACAATTTTGGCTGAAGCAGTTAAAGCAAGTTGTGCTTTTCCTGGTCTATTTCCAGCAGTTAAAATTAAAGATGATTTTTATGTTGATGGTTTCTATAAAGCAAAAAATCCTTCTCGACTCAGTTTGAGTAAATATCAAGAGAGTGATGACCTAATTATTTTGAGTTTAGGTACAGGTGTCTTACCAATAAATGATCCGGCAGAAATAATTGCAAATCAAGATTTAAATCACTTAAATGAATTGCATAAAGCAGGGAGTATTAAACATTTTCGAATGAACCCTGAATTAATCTTTGCGAATGCCGCAATGCAGAATGCGACGGCAAAAAACATTTTAAATTTAAGAAAGGATGCGCAACGATTTGTGCATAATAATCCAAAATTAATAGACGATTTTTTAAGTGCTTTGACAGCTTAAAAATTTAAGGTAAATATTTTAATAACTGTTATTTAATTCATGTAAAGGTTTGGAATTAGGTAATTTATGTATATTAGAATCATCTAAATATCAAGTCTATGTCTTTTTTTAAAAAACTATTTGGTGGATCATCTGCAGCTGAAGTTACAGGTTCTACTATTAATCAAAAGGTGAATATTACACAGTTACCTATCAGTTTTGGCAGGTTCTCCGAAAGCAGTCGTTCTAAAGAACAGCTAAAATATTGGACCAGCTCTGTTGCCAAATACAATACAAAAAATTATTACGAATCGTATAAAGATTTATTAGCATATCTGAAGGATGAAGCTTCTGACAGTATTAAAGTGGAGAGTAATAATGGTGAGTTAAATTTCGAATTGATTCAAGGATCGAAAAAAATAAATGGTACGGCAGGACCTAACGGTTTTACAGGTGAAGTTAAAATGGTTAGAATGAACGAGCCGAATATCGCTGTTATGAGTAAGCTCATGTCAATTAATTATGCACTTTTCTATAGTAAGTTTGCTGTGGATGAAGATAATATTGTAGTAATGAAGTGCAGTTCGAAGGCGATTGATGGAACGCCGAATAAATTTTATTATGCTTTTCAGGAATTAGCGAAGAAAGCCGATTTATATGACGACTTATTATTGGATGAATTCTCTTCGTTAGAAGCGATAGATATTGACCATCAAATTCCAATTTCAAGAGAATTACAGGATAAAAAGTATTCATTTTTAATCAACTGGATTAATGCTGAAAAAGAGAAAATAAAGGCATTAGATTTTGAGAAAGATGCGGGTAAAATTTCTTTTCAATTATTGTATTTGGCTTATAAAATTGATTATTTATTGACTCCTCATGGAACGACAACAAATAAATTAGAGCGATTACAGCAATTGTATTTCGCGAAAAATAATGACTCTACCCAAGCCAGAAATAAAGGTGTAATCGCACTTTTTGAAGAAATTTTAAAAACATCAACAGAGAGGATTAAAGCTGGGTTTTATGATGTTCATGCGACATTTAGTCTAAATAATATTGTTGACTACAAGGTTGTACGAGATATGATTCATAACGAGCGAAAAAAAATTCATGGTTATCTTGATAAGCAGCACACAACCGGAATTGAAGAAATGTATGGTTATATATTTGCTTATACGCTTTTTAATTATCGAATGATCAAACCACTTGAGGAGACGTTCAATTTGGCAATGATGGTACTTAATCATGATTATTATATAGCGATGGGTAGTGAAGTAGCTCTTATAGATGAAAGTGGTAAATTAAAAGCGCAAACTATTATCAATATAATAAATGCAATAGAAATGGAGGCCCGAATAACGCACCCAAAGTTTAGTATTCATCCTGCAAGTTTAAAATTTACCAACAAAATTCAATTTTTAGACAGCTTAGCGGCAGCTTTAGAGATTGTTGATTTAAATGTTAAATAATTCTAACCCCATGAAAGAGATTATAAACAGATATAAAGACGTAGTTGTACAAATACATACTCCATTTGCTTCGGGTAGTGGATTTATTATGAGAGGACATGAAATCATTGTTACCAACCGACATGTTGTACAAGGGAATAGTGAGGTTGTAATTAGAGGTGAAAACTTTAATAAGACCCTTACTGAAGTCTTATATACAGATGCAAAAAATGATATTGCATTTTTGAAAATACCCGCAGCTGTTCAGAGTTCAACAAATATTGAAATCAATAAATTGCCAGTTGAGGCTGGAGATGAAATTTTAGCAATTGGGCATCCTTTAGGTTTAAGTTTTACAGCAACCAGAGGAATTGTTTCAAAAGCATTAAGAGATTTTAATGACGTTGACTATATTCAAGTTGATGCGGCAATAAATCCAGGGAATAGTGGAGGGCCATTGGTGAATGAAAATGGTGAATTGGCAGGGATTAATACATTTATTTATAAAGAAGGTGAGAGTTTAGGTTTCGCTTTACCAGCAGGAAAAATGGATGAACTGATTAAAGAGTATAAATCCACCGCCGATGGAAAAAGAGCTGCTAAATGTACTTCATGCACGAATATTGTAACAGAAGACACCCTGCAAGATAATTACTGTTCTCATTGCGGTAATAAGTTTGATATAAAAGAATTTAAGCCTGTGCCATATGCTCCTGAAGGTATTGCTGATAAAATCGAGCAAGTTCTACAAGATCTTGGGAAAGATGTAAAGCTAGCAAGGGTAGGGCAGACCATGTGGGATATAAAAGAAGGAAGTGCACTCATTAAAATCAGCATAAATAAAAAGAATGGTTTTATCTATGCTGATGCTACTTTAGGAGGTCTACCAAAGCGTCAAATTAAAGAGCTTTATACTTTTTTACTTTCTGAAAATAATAGCCTGCAAGGGATTTCATTTTCTGTAAGTAGACAAAATATTATTCTTGGGTCTATCATTCACAGCCAAGATTTTAATGTAGAAATAGCGCGTGAGGTTTTTGACACCCTATTTAAAAAAGCAGATTATTATGATGACGTTTTGGTTGACCAATTTGGTGTGATAATGAGTGAAAATGTTTAGACTTATTGCGGGTAAAAACCGTCAACTGTTGAAAGCCAAATAGTATTTGCTAAATCTTTATCATTCTTACTATAAATATTCGACATTTTGATATGCATTCGATTGATGTTTTTGCCTAGTTTTATTTTTTTTCCAACAGGTACATACACTTCGATAACGGGATGTTGCAATCTAATTTTGTCTGCTCTAGGAATGGAATAGTAAGGAGCGATTGATAATTCGTTTCCTTGTACATGCATATTATAGCTAAAATTTTCAGCATTTTGTGTTGCTGTCTTTAAAGATTTTCCGTTGCTTTCTTTTATCAAATTAATTCTAAAGTTTGAAGAATCATTACTTTGACGTAAGACAATTTTTGCCATACCTAATTTGATATTATCGTCTTCTATTTTCATTAATTGACTGGGATCAAAAACTTCATCGAAATTCAAATAATTAGAAAAATAAGGATCGTCCATAACATTAATTTGCAGAACATCAATGCTGTCAGCGCTAACTAAATAGTTTTTTTCAACAGAACTGTGACTTGTTAATTGAATACCAACTTGGCTTCCACAAAAGAATAACGTAATTACAGCGAGCACCCATATTATTAAACCGCTTCTACTAATCACTTGATATTTACCTCTTAACGTGAATAATAATTTTATACCAGCCATGAGTAAACCAACCAATGGTAAGATGGTACAAATGATAAGTGCAATGTAGATTATCATTGTATGTGTAGAACCAACACTAATGGTATCAATTAATGTATAAATATTCGGGATGAAATCACTGTCAAAAAATGGAATAAGGTTACTATTGCCCAAATAAATGATTGAGAGGATTGCTAAAGCGAAAAGGCTACCAACAGTTAAACCGAATCCAATAATTTGGGAGATAATATGGACCACTTTACTACCTGAATGAGCAACATTAGAAACAGATCTATGGATATTGTTTTTTAAGTCGGCCTTTTTAGCTGTATTCGTAATGTTGTCTTTAATATTGGTTATGTGTGATTTAATATTCTCTAGATTAACGGGTTCTCCGCGCATTTCTAACTTTTCAGAAGTTGTTTTAGCTTCAGGGACTACTATAATTAATATTATATATAAGAGAACACCTGATCCGCCTGCAATGGCAAGAAAGACAAATAATATTTTAAACAGGATAGGGTCAATTCCAAAATAGTAACCTAGTCCTTCACAAACACCAGCAACGGTCGAATTGTCTTTGTCGCGGTATAAGCGTCGTGATTTGTTTTCTTTTGTGAAATTCTCTTCTCGTTTCGAAGAAGTTGACTCATCTTCTTCTTCGTCAATAAAATCTTCTGGCCTCCCTAGAATGGAAATAATTTCATCTATATCAGAAGGATTGATTACTTGTTTACTAGGAGATATTTTCTCTGTAAATAATTCGGCAATACGAGCCTCTATATCTGCTAGAATTTCATCTCTTTCAGCTTCATTTAAAAATTTGTCTCGAATTGCGTTCAAGTATTTTTTTAAAGATTCGTATGCCTTTTCTTCAATGTTAAAGATCAATCCGGCGATGTTAATATTTAAAGTCTTATTCATCTTATTTGTTTTTAGAAATGATATTCACTGCAGTTTGTAATTCGACCCAAGTATGCTTGAGTTCTTCTAAGAATGTTTTGCCTTCTTCGGTTATTTCGTAATATTTTCGAGGAGGTCCAGAAGTAGATTCAACCCATTTATAACCTAATAGATTGGCATTTTTAAGTCGTGTTAAAAGTGGATAGAGTGTGCCTTCAACAACTATTAATTTGGCACTTTTAAGCGTTTCAATTATTTCGGAAGGATAGGCTTCTTTTTGAGAAAGAATGTTTAGAATACAATATTCCAAAATTCCTTTTCTCATTTGAGCCTGTGTATTGCTTACTTTCATTTGTTAACTTTTATGATCGACGGGGCAAATATATGTAATTATATAGTACTATGCAATACAAAGTACTATGTAATAATTGTTTTCCGTATCAATGAAAGACTATTCTTCTTGTTAAACTGGTTGATTGTTAGTTCTGTAAGGTGGTTTTTTTAATTTATTTATAAGCCGAATTAATTTGGGGTATATTTTAATAAGTGTTAATAACAGGTCAAATAGGAGGCTATTTAATGCTAGATTACTGGAATTATTGAACAAAAAAAGCCGTGCTATATTGAATAGCACGGCTTTAATATTTAAAAAGTTTATGTTAATTCACGTGGAACTTAACCATTGTATCTTCTTTACCTTTAATATAGATTTCTAATAAAAAATCATTGTTACCACAGTTTATAATTCTTGAAGTTTTAAACTGATATGCATTGTGCCCACCAGGAACATCCTTCAAATCTAATAAAGTATGCTTTTCTAAGGCTCCCGTTTCATGATCAATTTTATATGTTGTTAAGAAACCACCAGCTCCGTTTTTATGTTGTGCAGGAACGCCTCCTTCAGAATCTAAATCGATATTTTTAAGATTATCAACAAAGGCTACATAATCAGCATTTTTTGTTTCCATGTACGAGAAACTCATTTGCCCCAATCGAACACTACCAGATTGATTTTTTGGCAATTTTTTAATCCATACCAATTCACCATCTGAATTGATTTTCATTGTTACTATGTTTCGGTAGCGATACGTTTTACTATTTCTAGAACTACCTGTAGAGCTATATGTTGAATTGATTTCAATAAATTGAACCTCGCCTATACAATATACCGAACCATCATCCTTAATGATGTAATCCGTTAAATTTAAATCTGAAATACCTGCTTTGCCTTTTTCTTCTCTTTTTGCGACAGCTTTTTTCTGACCTTTACTTAGGTTTTGTTGGATAAATTCTTCTGTAAAATCGAATGTTTTATTTTCTAGTAATTCTCCTTCATTTGAAATAGAAAAATATAGTAAACCATTAATATTAAATGAAATTGTCCCTCTCGCGAAAGCATTCGCTTTATATTCAATTCCATTCGCATAGAATCCAGCACCAATTAGATTTCCATTAGGATCTTCTCTTAGTCTAAATTCTCTTACCAAGCGATCAGTTGATAAATTTAAGTCGACTATATTTAATTCTTCTGATTTATTGACTGAAAACAATTCATAATTATTTGAAATTTTATTATTTATAATCATTTTAGCCTCACCACTATTTGTTATAGCGTAACAAACATTATCCATTTCAGCTTCAGTATATGGCATTTTAATTTCAGTTCCCCATAATTTATTCAATGAAGCATCAAATGCATAAAAACCAATTTCATCATAATTTTGCGCATCTCTTTTTGAAATTTGCTGTAACGTATAATGAACAAGTATTTTAGATTCGTCTTGAGATTTTTCGACTAAAAATTTATAACCTTGCCCAGTAAAAGCATTGTGACTTTTGACATTAGACATGTCAACAGGTATGTTTGAGTTCTTTACGGGTCTACTTGATGTTAGCAAAGCTTGTTCTTCGTTAAGCGTTCCGTCTTCGGTATTAATTTCTCTAGCGTAAAGTGTAAATGTATCTTCAGGCTTGTTAAACGCTTCGTAAATTAAAAAGATACGTTTATTTAACTGAATAAATTCTTGAAATTTAGCGTATTTAGGTAAATCATCATATTCGTTTCTCGTTACTTCTTTCATTCCGTTGACATCGTATTTTTGAATAATCACGAATTCAGTTTTCATTTTTGCCATATATACATATCCGTTTTCGTGGGATATATATTCTTTGCTTGGGGCATCAACAACGCGATAAGGATCGCCTGAAGTTACCGTATAATCGGAAGAGATTTTTGAATTTTGAGCTTGGGTAATTGTAGGTAATAATAATAAGCCTAAGGCAATTGTTTTGAATACTTTCATAGCATTAATTAGTGTTTTTTTCGCTAAACTACCGTTTTATATTTAAAAGGCGGCAAAATTCAGTAAAAATGCTCTTTAATTCTCCGTGAAAAGTTGAATATTTTTTACCCAATTGATTCTAAATCACTTGTCATCCTAAGTCGTTCGATTAATTTATCAGCGACTCTAAACGAGTTGGCGTAAATTGTGAAAGTATGTGGAACACTGCCACCTGTTGGCATAAAACTTCCATCAGTGACATATAGATTGTTAACTTCGTGCGCTTTACAGTTCTTGTCTAGTACAGTCGTTTCAGGATCATTTCCAAATCTACAACCACCCGCAATTAAATTAGTTGGTGGATTGCCATTAATAGAGCGATTAATATCTATTGCACCAACGTTTTTCATCACTTTTTCAGCTTGTTCCGCCAAATAATTCCCGACAATCAAATCGTGTTCGTGGTAACCTAGTTTAACCTTGCCTACAGGATCATTCCATTTGTCTTTAACCGTTTCGTCAAGACTGACATTACAATTGTCAGTAGGTAGCCAATCACAAAAGATTTCATATCTCACGCGTTTTTGTTCGGTAAAATAGTCTTTTAAATTCTCCTTTAAAGCAGAGCCATATAATAGCGTATTGCCTTTATATTTAGATCTGAATGCTTTCGGCATTGGATTGGCATGTTCTATTAGAAAGTCTATCGTTCCACCTTTTAGCCTTTCTCCTAATTCAGGTGCATTGTCTATTTCGTAAAAATCTAATAAGGTTTGATTCACAAAGGTTAATGGTGCGTCAAATTTAGCACGATCTTCTGTTGAAAGTTGATCGAAACGAATACTGCCAGAGCCAGCACCACCGCCTGCAAAGATTAAATTCTTCCCAACTTGTCCATTATTATTTCCAATTCCATTTGGAAATTCATCTGATTTACTCATTAATAATAATCGGGCGGTTTCAATTGCTTGGCATGCAACAACAAAAATATCTGCTTCAACACTTTGTTTCATATCGTTAAAATCGTAATACCAAACCTTAGAGATATTCCCTGTTGAGTCGTTTTCTAATTTGAACACCTTCGAATCAGGACGTATTTCGCAATTACCTGTATCTAAAGCAATATTGATTAAGGCAGCTCTTGAACTCGCTTTGGCATCTGATGAGCAACCGAAACTCCCACAATAATTCGAATGATAGCAAGGTTGTCTTTTATCTTTAGGTTCTGAAATTATTCCGCGTGCTGCTGGCACGATATTAAATCCTTCTTTTTTTCCACCTTCAACAAACCAGTCTGCAACAATATTAGTTTTAAGAGGCGGGTAGGGGTAATCAGGCGTTGATCTTGGTTCGAGGTTCTTGTGTGGCAAAACTTTGCCAGATACACCAATAATCTCTTCAACTTTTGTATAATAAGGTTCTAATTCGTCGTATGTAATCGGCCAATCAACAATATTAGCACCTTCAATTGGACCATATTCTGATTTTAAACGAAAATCTTTTGGTTTCAATCGATGGAAATATGCACTCATAAAGTTCGATGATCCTCCAACACAACTGCCATTCCAAAGGTCAGAACCTGTATCTTCTGTAGATTGCGCATACCATTTACCTTTACTATCCTTCTTCTCTACAACATGACGTTCGTCTTTTAGATGCGGTGTATAAGCATCTCTTCTTGTAGCGGTCATTTCATCTTTGGTAAAGTCTTTGGTTTTTAACCAAGGTCCTTTTTCAAGTACAAGTACTTTGAAACCAGCTTTAGAGAGTTCATATATTATTGGGCCTGCACCGGCACCACTTCCAACAATGCAAATATCGTATTTAGCGTTCGACATAAATTTTTATTGCTTTATTTTCAATTGTTTTTTCATCAAAACTTCATATCTCAATTCTTCAGTAGGTCTTGGAAAACCAGGTGTATGATTCAACCATTTCCAACCTTTCTCTTCTTTATTTCCACCATAAAGAGGATCTAAAAGCAAAGCTTCAAAAAGCAAAGTCACCATGGCTGAAACCCATTTTTTGCCATATTTGGTTTTAACCATTTCGTCAATAAATGCCGTTCTATGGTTAGCGGGAATACTATAAAAATTCGTTTGTTTTAGTTGAATAGCTTTTTTGTTGACCCAATCTAAGCCATCAATAATAAATGTATTGGCTTCTTGTTTTCTATTCAAATCATCTTGAATAGCCCAAATGAAATAACCAAATGCATTGATATCATCTGCGCTGGGCCCATTTCCATCATCCGGAAAAAGCACATTTAAGGTCGTTTCAAGGACTAATGATTGTTGTGCATTAAGCACATCATTATTCGACTTTAGTTCGGTTGAGCAGGATGTAAAAAGGTTTATTTGAGTCATTGCTCCAGCAAGCAGACCTGCTTTTAGCAATTTACGCCTATTTACTTGCCATGTTGAAATTGAATCAAGTAAATCGGGTGCTATTTCTTTATCGTCAATCATAAATAAATGAATTACTGTAAAGTTAAAGAAATAGACTTAGAATAAGGGCATAAAAAAACCCGATTATAAACATAATCGGGTTTTAATATCTTAGAGGAGTTGATTACTCACCACCTTCACAAGCACCACCTTCGCAAGCACCAGCTTCACAAGCGTGTTCAGCGTCTCCACCTTCACATGCATGATCTTCTACAGCTTCTTGTACATCATCAGCAGCATCTTCTACAGCATCACCTGCATTTTCAATAGCATCACCAGTAGCTTCAGTAGCGTCGTTAGCAGCATCAGCAGCTTCATCACAACTAAATGCGAACATTGCTGTTGCAGCAACTAATACAAATCCGATTTTTCTTAAGTTTAGAACGGTCTTTTTCATAATTTGATTTTTTATTTTTTAATATTGATTCATGTTGAATTTCTTCACACGAGTCAAAAATAATTATTTTTTTTTACTTTCCTACTATTTATGTGTATTTGCTGTGTTTTTTTGCTAAAAAAAAGCAATAAAACTGAGGTGTTTAGCTAAACTTTTGTGGAAATTTATTTGATTTTTAATTCTATACAAACTTTATTTTCTAAATGGCCTACAAGTTTGTCTCCAATTTTAACAGGACCGACTCCTTTAGGCGTGCCTGTATAAATTAAATCACCAGTTTTAAGTGTAACGAATTGGGAAATATATGAAATGATATAATCTATTGAAAAAATCATATCGCAGCTATTTCCTGATTGAACAGTTTCTCCATTGAGTGCAAGCCCAAAATTTATATTATTCAGATCAATATTCTTTTTATTCAAGAAAGTTGCACTCAGAACAGCGCTATTGTCAAAAGCTTTAGCCTTTTCCCAAGGCAAACCCTTTTCTTTGCATTCTTGTTGAATATCACGTGCTGTAAAATCGATACCTAAACCAATTTCATTGTAATAATTAGGAGCATTTTCTACTGTAATATGTTTACCTACTTTTGATATTTTAACAACCAACTCAATTTCGTAATGTAGATCATTTGTAAATTCAGGATAGTAAAAATCTCTCGTTTTAAGTATTGCAGTATCAGGTTTAAAGAAGAAAAGAGGCGAAGTTGGTAAACTGGCATTCATTTCCTTCGCATGGTCTGAATAATTTCTGCCAATGCAAATAATTTTCATGCCTTATTGATTGAATTTATTTTTTAATTGATCGATCTTATTAACCAAATTCTCTTGGGCTTTCATTTTAAGATTCGTTCGATTCTCTTTTTCAGTCAAGATAATTTTAGAAATATGTTGATCTAATATTTTCTTGGTAATTAAAGGGAAATCGTTATCCATTATCCACCTATGATAACCTGGTTCTTTTTTATAAACCTCTTGTAAGGTTTTACCATTGTGTTTTCCAAAATTATATAAGACGTCACCTTTTTCATTCATCGCCAAACGGCCAACAAAATCAATTTTTTTATTGGCACCTTGTTGCGTGAATTCTTCTAAAAAGTCAATATCGTTTTCTACTTCTGGGTACCTGTCAATTTGAGCTTTTAATATTTCAAAAGTAGCACGGGTATCCGCTTCAGCACTGTGTGCATTTTCAATTGTTTGATCGCAATAGAACTTATATGCAGCAGACAATGTTCTTTGTTCCATTTTATGAAAAACGGTTTGCACATCAATGCATCTTCTGTTTTCCATAGAAATTTCAACGTTGTGATTCAATAACTCTTCTAATAAAAAAGGAATATCAAACCTGTTGGAATTATACCCTGCCAAATCAGCATCACCGATAAAGTCTTTAATTTCGTTCGCTAATTCACCAAAAGTTGGCTCATTTTTAACAGCTGCATTTGTTATGCCATGAATTGCTATTGACTCTTCTGATATTTGAATTCCCGGGTTAATTCTTCTTGTATAGGTCTCCTCACTTTCGTCAGGTCTAATTTTTAGAATTGAAATTTCAACTATTTTATCTTTTGAAATATTTAGTCCAGTCGTTTCAAGGTCAAAGAAAGCCAAAGGCTTTTGCAGGTTAAGCTTCATTAAATATAATTTCTGATTTCTACAAAGATAAATATAATGCAGCCATTTCTGGAATTTCTACCTTTATTTCTACACGACGGTTAAGTTGACGATTTTGTGGATTATCAGAACCATCATTATTGGCGTTAGCCGCAACAGGTTTTGATTCTCCAAACCATGCATTTTCAATTCTGTCCGGAGAGATTCCGTTGTCAATTAAAAATTTATGTGCAGCTAAAGCTCTTTTTTCTGATAGTGCTTCGTTATAGTCTACTGTACCAATCCAATCTGCGTGACCATCTAAGCGTATTTGAACACTTGGATTGTCATCTAAAAAGGCTTGGAGTGACTTTAAAACATTGATACTTTTATCACGTAAGAAGTATTTATCGAAATCGAATAAAATATTAGCGAACTCCTGTAATTGTTGCGCTTCAGTTTTAACAACATCCGTTTTAGTTTCAACTGTTTTAGGTTTGTTTTCCTGAGACGTTGTCGTTTCTTTAACTACGGGATCCTTTTGATTCGTCGTTATATTTTCTTCTTTCCCTGTTTGTTCTTTAACAATAGGATCTTCTTTGGTAGAAACGATGTTCTCTTCTTTTCCATTTTGATCCTTAACACCGGGTTCTTCTTTAGTCGAAGTAATATTTTCTTCTTTTCCGGTTTGTTCTTTTACAATAGGATATTCTTTAGTTGTAACTGTATTCTCTTCCTTGGTTGTTTCTTTATTTTGGTTTGTTGTATTGTTGTCAGCAATATTGTTCGTTGTGGCATTATTGTCTTCTGGAATTGGCAGTCCTTCTTGCTCCATAGCAATAATTTCTTGCAATTCAACGATGTCTACGTTCTCAGTATAAACATTTTTCTCATCACCGTTTTCTTCAATTGTTGTGATTAAAGCAGAATAAACAATTTCAGCGTCAGTGACATCTAATTCCATTTCGATATTAGTTTCGTCGTTTATTTTCTCAACTTCGGCTAGTGTTTTTTCTTCGTTTTCAAAATCGAATTTAAACTCACCATTTTCATCAGTATTAATCACATTTACGACTTCTTTTTCATCGTTTCCTAAATATACGGTAACTTCTTCATTCGGAATTTTAGTATCTTTTATAGTTTTGTTTGTAATTCCTTGTAAAGTTAAATCCTCTCCTGATTGATTAGTTTGCTCTTCGAATGACTGTTTTGCATCTTCTTCGTTAATCATGATTTTATACTCTTTGTCAGTATTCACACGTTCAAAAGCAAAATCTCCATTTTCATTAGTTTTATCAATCCGAACAATTTTATCATTCTCATCAAGTAACACAACTTCAACATCTTTTGCATTGTGTAATTCGTCATGCGCAATATTTCCAGTGATACCTGTCTCTAAAATCAGTTCGGGAGTGTTATATGTAAAGTTGTCGATTTTAAAGACTTCTTGCACTCTTTTGTCAATATCAAAATATGCATGCGTAAACGTTGCTTTTAAACCTTCGGTATCTCCTTCTTCATTTTTAACATCTTCTAATTCTACTTGTTGAAATAAGTTGTAAGCAACACATTGTTTTGGTAAGAAAAATTCGTCTGTAAATGGTCTTTCAAGACTATATTTAGTCTGTGCAGCTACCAATTCAACGATATAAGTGTTTTCAGGAGGTAATAACATTTGGTATTTACCCGTATTTCTATCAATAGTAAAAGTCCCCATTTCCTCACCGGTTGCTTTATTCGTCACTTTTACAATTCCTGAAACAGGTAAGTGATTTTCAGCGTAAATAGCATAACCTTTGACTTCTGTTGTTGGAATATTTTGGCACTCATATTTTGCAGTATATATATCCAAATGTCCGTATGAACCTGGACGCATAGACGCATAATATGCCAATGTTCCGTCTCCATTTTCTATATAATAGATATCGTCACCTGAAGAGTTAACAGGTGTGCCAATATTCATAGGTTCTCCCCAATTACCATTTTGGTCCCTTAAACTACGGTAAATATCAAAACCACCCATTGAATTGTGACCCTCTGATGCAAAATAAAGTGCAGTACCATCTTTTGATAAATACGGTGCATCTTCCTTGTATTTAGTATTGATTTTAGGTCCCATATTAACTGGTTTTTTCCAGTTACCATTGTCGTCTTTTTTAGAGTAATACAAATCTCTATCTCCATATCCATCTACAACGCCAGTTGATACAATAAACATTTCAGTTGCATCTGGTGTAATGAAGATACTTGGGTTAGCATCACCAATATTTACATTCTGGTTCATTCGAATTGGAATAGACCATTTGCCTTCAGCATCTTTGGTGCTTTTCCAAATACCATTTCTTTTATAGATATATAAAGTTTTACCGTCAGCCGATAAACTTACTGGAGCTGAATGTTCTTTTCCTTCATTTACTTCTTTCGATATATAGCCTGAAGATTTATCAATTAGTTTTGATTGACTCCATTTGTCATCTGTTTTATTCGAATAGAATATGTCCTCATAGTAGTCCCCGTCCATGTTCTTTTTATTGTCAGATGGACGACGAGAACAGAATAGAATTAGATTGTTTTGTTCAACCGCAACAGGTGAATAATCCATGTATTCAGAATTGATTTCAGGACCAAGGTTCACTAATTCTTCTACTTGGTAAAGATGCACGTCACGTAAGTCAATACCGTTATTACAGATCTCAATTTCTCTTATAACGTCATTTCTTGTTAATCTGCCCGCTTTATTATCCGATAAATTATCTAGAAATAAATTGTAGAATTCAATTGCATCTTCAAAATCGCCAACAAAGTGCATTGTTTTAGCAGTGTAATAAAGCAATTCAGGAATCGTATCTTTTACAGATAATTCAAGTGCCTTTTTAAAGTAAGGTAATGCATTTTCTCGTTTGACTTTAGAATCAAACTGATTTAAGCCAGCTTCAAACCAATATATGGCTTTGTCAGTGTTTGCTTCCGTTACTTTTTCGTAATAGGATTTTGCTTTCCAAAATTCTTCCTTTCGGTATGCTTTTCGTCCTTTTTTAACGAATTTTTTTACTTTTCCATTGCTTAGTTCTTGTCCATTGACGTTAATGCTCGCAAGCATCAAACTAAAAAACACAAGTGATATTTTAAGTAGGGTTGTTTTCATCAAAATTTAATTTCAAATTTGATATACTGATACGCCTTGTATGCAGTCTCATTTTTAACTGGGTCAGATTTATAAGATGGACCATTTACAGAAGCCTCTTTTAACACTGTATTTACTTTTGACACATCAATGTCAAACTCTTTTAATAATTTAATTAAAGCTTTATTGCCATTATTCAATCTGTGAACAGCTAAGTCTTGGTTGTCTTTATAGCTTCTTGTTGGTACACGTGATGCACTTGCAGTAATGTAGATCGTTACATTTAAGTTTTGGTCAACGATGTCTTTTACACCTTGCATGAAAACTCTAAATTCAGGGATTTTATAGTCAAATTTATCTTTGTTATAATCTAAGAAGTAAACGAATTCTGGTTTTTCAATCAAATCTGTATAGTTAGCGATTGAATCTGTTCGAATTAATTCTTTTGGATAAAGACTTTCATCACATTTTCTAACGCCGTACTCTAAATCTCTAGCAACAGTTGTTTCAATTCGAATTCCATTTAAATAAGCAACTACAAAGGCGCCAGGAAAATCATTTAATACACTTCGTCTTATCTCTTCAGCTTTTATGTATTGTTTGTAATTACCAACCATGTATCGTGTAATATTTAATCCTAAAGGTTCTGTGGTAATAGGGTTGAAGTTTTTGTAATACTTAACCGGCAATGGATTTTTGAAAGCTCCTACTTGTACTTTGTAAACTAAATCACAGGTCATACCTTCTTCACGAGATTTTTTAATTAATTCATCATCGTCAGAAAGAATTTCTCTTGTTTCTAAAGAGATAGGGTCTAACAATAAATCGTGTTTAAGATCTTGATAAGAGGAGTTACATGGAACATAAAGTTCGCGCTCATGAATTTGTTTTTCACCGAAGAAATAATCAAGTTGATAAGTGTGACACGGTATTAATGTTAATACATAACCGCCGTCGCGCATACGGGGTGTGAATTTTTTTGCTGGTGTGCCTTCTGTTAAATCTGAAACCATTATACTAATTCCACTTGGGATTTTTGATCCTTGTGAGTTTCTGATAAATCCTGTAAGTACAGCGATATTTTGAATGTAATCAGTATTATTTGAAACGGAATATATATCCTTATCACCTATAGCATCATCTCTCTCTGAGCTATAATAACCAGTTCTACCATCAGCGGTAGTTGTATAAAAGATGTCATCACCAGTCGTGTTAAGTGGTGCGCCCATGTTACGTGGATCAGTCCATACATCATCATCCCCTAATTGAGTTACAAAAATATCAAAGCCTCCCATACTTGTAGCACCGTTAGAACTGTAATACATTGTTTTACTGTCAACCCCTAAAAACGGAGCGTCTTCATCATAAGGAGTGTTAATTGGTGCGCCAATATTCAAGGCTTTACTCCATTCGCCGTTTGGTAATTTAATTAATCTATAAATGTCTCGACCACCAAGACCTCCTGGTCTGTCAGAAACAAAATAAATTGCATTTCCATCGTTACTTATAGTTGCGTGACTTTCCCAATACTCTGTATTAATTTCTAAAGCATCAAAAGGTTTTAGATTAATGAATGTTGTGTCAGCAATTTCAGAAAAGTAGATATCTCCACCATTAACATCTTTATAAACAAAAACGGTTTGGCCATCCGCAGAAGAAGAGATGGACGCATCATTAGAACGAGGTAAACAGAAGTCTAAATAATTTGGAGACGACCAATTCCCTTCACGATCTTTGTAGCTCACATAAATATCTTCATAGTACTGACCATTCTCTTTATTTAGAATGTTGTAGTTCATACTATCTTTTCGCATACGTTTCGTTGTATAGAAAAGAGTTGTGCCGTCTATTGTGATTACGGGGCTATAGTCTGGTCCAGCCCCATTAATCGCATCACCAACATTGTCTATCTGATAATTTTTAGGAGTCGCTAATAATTCCTTTGCTACTTTACATTGTGCCAAGCCCAGCTCAGCAGCGTCAACCATATTGTGTTTACTATTGACATTGTCAATAAAGTATTTGTATTGTGTGAATGCTTCATCAACATCTCCTTTTAAGTGATTTGATTTTGCTAGGTAATACCAAACATCAACAGGGGCGTTTCTTTCAGAGGCCGAAGTAGGATTGTATTTTTTATTAACTGCGTATTGCGCTTTGTCAAATGATTCGAAAGCTTCATTGTCTCTATTTAATCGAATTAATGTTAACCCTTTTTTATATAAAAGATTCGCATTTTTCTGATCTTCTTCAATTAGAATTTCCCAAACATACAAAGCATCCTGATAAAGTTTATCAAACATGAGATTTGTACCAACATCAAATTTGTCTGTAAAACTTGCGCTTTCAAGATTGGCTCTTATTTCCTCTTTACTTGCTTGGGCAAACAAGTTTCCGCAGACAATTACGAGAATTAATGTTAATATTTGTGTTTTCACAGCATTTTGCATATCAACATCAAAGGAAAAAATAAAAGCCGCACGTTTTAGGGTGCGGCTTTTAAACTTTTTTACGGTTGATTGTTTATAACTCTCGATTAATGTCGAATTGTTCGAGGTAATCTGCTACGCGTCGAACGAATTGTCCGCCTAGTGCTCCGTCAACTACTCTGTGGTCATATGAATGAGATAAATACATCATGTGACGTATTGCGATTGCATCTCCTTGAGGTGTTTCAATAACCGCTGGAATTTTTCTAATTGCTCCAACAGCCATAATCGCAACTTGTGGTTGGTTAATAATTGGTGTACCTAAAACATTTCCAAAAGTTCCAACATTTGTCAATGTATAAGTACCTCCTTGGATATCGTCAGCACTTAACTTATTATTTCTTGCCTTATTTGCTAGAGAATTTACTTGCTTAGTTAAACCAACCAAGTTTAAAGTGTCTGCATTTTTGATAACAGGAACAATTAAATTACCAGAAGGCAAAGCAGCAGCCATTCCAATATTTATATTTTTTCTCTTAATGATGTTGTCACCACTAACGGCGATATTGATCATTGGAAAATCTTTAATTGCTTTTACAATTGCTTCCATAAATATTGGTGTGAAAGTAATTTTCTCACCTTCATTTTTATAAAAGCTATCTTTAATCTTGTTACGCCACATTACAATATTCGTAACGTCTGCTTCAACATAAGATGTTACATGCGGAGAAGTTTGAACGGACATCACCATGTGCTGTGCGATTATTTTTCGCATACGGTCCATCTCAATTACCTCGTCTCCTTCATAAACTGGTACATCGTGTACTTTAACAGCTTTAGCTGGTGCACTCGGTGTCGATGATTGAGTAGGTGTTGCTGCAACTGCTGCTGGTTGAGCAATAGTTTTAGCGCCTCCGTTTTCAATGAAGTTTAAGATGTCTTTTTTTGTAACTCTATTATTGTCTCCAGTTCCTACAATGGTTTCTAAAGATTCCATTGAGATTCCTTCTTCTTTCGCTATACTGCGTACAAGAGGAGAATAGAATTTACCACTTGGACCTGTCTTTGAAATTGAACCTGTTGATTCCGTATTTTGAGGAGTCGCTACGGCTACATTTTCTTGAACTGCTGGTGCAGCTGCTGCCGAGGTTGTTTCATTCGATTGAGGAGCACTCGCTTCGCCATCAGTTGAAATTATCGCAATAACATCACCAACTTGAGCCACGTCATCTTTTTCAAATAATTTTTTTACCAATATACCTGCAGCTTCAGATGGCAATTCATTGTCTACTTTATCTGTAGCAACTTCTACCAAAGGTTCATCCATCTCTACTGTATCACCAACTTCTTTTAACCAATTAGTAATGGTTGCTTCTGTTACACTTTCTCCCATTTTAGGGAGTCTGATTTCAATTTCAGCCATTTTGTTTTATTAAATTTAGAGTGACAAATTTAGTTGAAATTTTCCGTTTATTCCTTGTTGAAGAAGAATTTAATTGAAATATAAACTTAATTTGTTAGTCAAAACGAATTGCTTTGACGGGGTCAATTTTTGTTACTAAATAACTTGGTATGATAAGAATGATCAGGCAAGTGACTAGTGTTAAAAGATTAATGTAAATGATATGCATGAAATTTATGCTCACTGGAACAACATCTAAAGAGTATACCTCTGCATCCAAAGTGAAGAAGCCTGTAAAATATTGAAAGGCAATTATGCCAATGCCCAACAGATTCCCAAAGAATATACCGCGCGTCAATAAAAATATAGCATGGAATATAAAGATTGTTCGTATACTCCTGTTTTTAACACCAACCGATTTAAGGATACCAATCATATTTGTTTTCTCAAGAATTAATACTAAAAGAGAGGTAACCATATTAATCAATGAAACCAATAGTATTAATGCGATGATGATTAAGATATTCATGTCAAGTAGATCTAACCATGCAAATATATCTCTATGTGTTTCTGTTATTTCTGTTGTTTTCATGTCGTATGGAATCGTTTCATAAACAATTTCATTCAACTTTGTTAAATCATCCCATTCTCTAAGGATAACTTCAAATCCACTTGTGTATAGATTTTGTGTGCCAAATCCATTCGTGGTATTCACTTCTCCAAATGGTGTAATGATCTGATTCGTAGTTTTATATTCAAATGATTCATTACTTATTAATTCATCACATGAGCACGGTGAATTGATTGTAATATTGGCGAAAGCAGTATCTGGAATGGATGAGATTTCATTTCTAGCGCCAAAATCCACCGCTGCTATGTCTGAGGAAATAAGTTGAATACGTTCGGTGACTTTTCCTGAAAACTTGTGATAAGGCGAGTCCTGGAATCCATTCCCCCAGTCGTATTGGTATTTGCCAGTCCCTCCTTTGGTGATTGCTTTTAGAACAAATTGTTTGTCAATACATGTGTCCAATACAGTGATAAATGTTTGAACTCCCCAATTGTTTAGCTTTTGTATATGTCCTATACGTGTAAAAATTAGTTTTTTATCGAACTCTTCGAAGCCCGAACGATAGATCCCACTGATTACAAATTTTTCTTTTTTTGGACCTTGTGTATCTCGAATGAAAAAAGCTTCGATTTCATCGCCAACTTTATAACCCATTTTATCACAAATATAAGCTGAGACTAAAGTTTGATTATTAGGGTTATTGAAGTCAATTAGCTTACCGTCAATTAGTTTGTCTGCGAAAAAGGTAGTGTCATAATCTTTGCCAATGCCTTTGAATAGAACGCCTAAAATATCTTGTGTTGAATGAATGGTGTCTTTATTGTTGTGAGTAAAAACAACATCATCTCGTTTGGCTTGAAGTATGGCAGGCTTATATGCAAATATTTGAACGTTTTGAACTTCTTTCTTTTGATTTAACTCAGCATAAAAAGGCTGCTTAATTAATAATGGATCAGATTCCATAGAATTGCTCAGTCCATCTTTAGTGATTTGAATATGTGAACCAAAACCAATCACTTTATCACGGATGCCTTCTTGAAAGCCTGTCACAACAGAAACAGCAACAATCATTACAGCTATACCTATAATTATACTTGCTAAAGAAATAATTATAATTGGTTTAGATAACTTGTTTTTAGATTGATTGCCTTGAATAATTCGGCTCGCTATAAAAAATTCAGTTTTCAAAATGATTACATTTACCAACAAAAGTAAGATTTATATATATGATTAAGGTTGGTTCACTCATTTTAATAATAGTATTTGTAGGTTGTTCAGCAAAATCTGGTTCTGATAAAGCAATTCAAACCGATTCGGTACCAATAGAGCAGAAAGATAGTGTCTTAAAGAATGACATTCCTTTATATGCAAATTTAAGCATTCAGGTTGGGGCAGAAAAGATATCGGATTATTTACCAATGTTGGAGAATAAACGGATTGCAATTGTTGGGAATCAATCGAGTATTGTTAATGGCGTTCATTTAGTAGATACATTATTTGCCTTAAACGTTAAGATAAAACGTATTTTTTCACCGGAACATGGTTTTAGAGGAGATGCTGATGCTGGAGAGAAAGTGGATAATGATGTTGATAGTAAGACTGGTTTACCGATTGTTTCTTTGTATGGAAAGAATAAAAAACCTTATAAGAGTCAATTGACTGATGTTGATATTATCCTTTTCGATATTCAAGATGTTGGGGTGAGATTCTATACCTATATAAGTACTTTGCATTTGGTGATGGAGGCTGCAGCCGAAAATGGAATAAAAGTGATTGTGTTGGATCGTCCAAATCCAAATGGTCATTATGTTGCTGGACCTGTTTTAGATTTAAAATTCGAATCTTTTATAGGTAAACACACTGTTCCTGTTGTGCACGGAATGACGGTAGGTGAATATGCGCAAATGATTAATGGAGAGTCTTGGTTACCAAACAAAATGCAGTGTGAATTAACAGTAGTGGCTTGTTCTGGCTGGGATCATAATAAATTTTACGAATTGCCGATAGCGCCTTCTCCTAATTTGCCGAATATGGAATCAATATATCTATATCCTAGTTTATGCTTTTTTGAAGGAACAGAGGTTAGTATTGGCAGAGGGACAGATTGGCCTTTTCAGGTTATCGGTCATCCGGATTTAAAATCAGTTGACGAATGGAATAAATTTAACTTTATTCCAGCGCCAAATTTCGGGGCTAAAAACCCAAAATTAAATGGTAAAGAATGTTTCGGTATCGATTTACATGAGCGTGATATTGTGTCACTAAGACAAGGAGGGTTAGATCTGTCTTTTTTATTAGATGTTTATAATTCGATGCCCAATAAAGAAGCCTTCTTTTTAAATAATGGGTTCATTAATTTATTAGCAGGTTCAGATCAACTTAAAAAGCAGATTGAAGCCAATAAAACAATTGCAGAGATTGAAGCAACTTGGCAGGATGGTATTGCCAAGTTTAGAGACATTCGACAAAAGTACTTGCTGTATTCAGATTTTAAATAAGCTTTAAATCTTTAATTTTTTCGATCAATTTGGCACGTGTTTTAGCGAATTCAGCAAGGCTATTTTTATTCGCTAGTCTATATGCATAATGCTCTTTTATTCTTCTAAAAATTATATACGCGAATAGTCCTGCATAAGCTGGTACTATGACGATGTATAAAATGCCTAACCAATAACTTGGATAGATATAGTCATAGAATAAAAAGATAAAAGGAATATTATAAATTAATGTAATTACTGGTCCCAGCATAAGTTTTACTCCGCTTCTAAATACAGCTCTTTTAAAAGTATTGTCAATAAATTTTTTGACAACCAAATACGGAATAGCAGCATGTATTATACCTAATAATGTAATGGGTAAGGTAAGTATAATTAATAATAACGATAGAGCAAAGTTTGGGCGAGAACTTGTAGCATATTGATAGACCCACTCTTCGTTTATTTTTTGCTTTTTTTGCGCATTAAAATAGGATAAACAATCGGCTTTTAAGGTTGCCCATTTTGAATCTGATTCATCATAGTTTTCGTTGATGTACGTTGCCGTTTTTTTAGAATATTCATAGCGATTCAAAAGCAGTTCTTTTTTATCAAAGTGATCATTATTCATTCCTTTTCTCGAAAGAATGAGGATGTGCTCTAAGAAGTCTGCTAATGTTTTGTCTTCAATGTAAGTTAATTGATCTTGCATTGATTTCGCGATAGTTTTCGTCAATTCAGTTATTGCCTTATTTGGATTCTCTTGGTAAAGCGCTTTATAATCTTTTAAGTAAATTAATTCCCCCATCGAAACAACGACATCTGATCGAAAAGCCGAAGGATCAGTATAGTTTAATCCTATTGCTTGAACTTTAATGTCGAGCTCCCAATTAGATGACTCCATTGTTCCAAAACCAATTCGGGCTGGACCTTTTTTTATTGTTTTTAAACTTCTAATAAATGTATTGTCAGTATATCCTTCAGCAAAAAGAATCAATGATTTTTTATTTTTTAGAACTTGTCTTACTTTAACAAATACATCTTTGTTTTTTTCTGCAGAATCATTACCATCTTGTTCCGTTCTATAAATCGGAACCATATGTGATGCCCAGGTAACAGGTTGAAGCCATTTTTTAAAAATATCTCCTCTTGTCATGAAGAAAAAGATAGGCCATTGATAATTAGCAGCGACTAAAGGGTCTAAAAATGCACTGGGATGATTACAAACAAAAATGGTTTGCGCTTTAAATGTTTTTTGTGCGTTCAGTGTAAGCCGTTTGCGTATGAAAATAGACATAGCATGAGGCAAAAGAATCCGTAGAATAAAATATAAAGGTCTCATAGAATGGTCGTAAAATTAGCATTTTCTGTTAAAAAAAGTTAAGCCTAAAATAGAATTCTCCCAGTTCCGTTACATTTGAGGTTTAAATCCTATCCTAAATTGAACAAAAACAGATTCAAAATAATATTAATATTGATGTCAGTGGCCTTGTCTGGCTTACTGTTGATACAGTCTTATTGGATTAAGAATGTATACGATATTACACAAGCTCAATTAAGTGAGAAGGTAATGAATGCGTTAGAATCGACGGCTAAAGATCTTGAAAAGGTTGAAGCTACCCGGTTTATGCATCCTGATTTATATGATCAGGGTTTGCAAGGTTCTTATGCCGACTTTTTGAATACTGAATTCGGAGATGTTATGCATGTTGATGAATCAATCCAAATTCGAGATACGGCAATCGTAAAAGATGGAGAAACGTATCGATTCCTTGTCGTGACAGGGATGTCTTTGGATTCTGCAACAGGAGTTTTGACTGAGCAAAGAATTTTTGCGAAAAACTTCAATGATTTGGTGAATACGGGTATCGAAGGAAGTGTTTTGTCATTACAAGATACCAATTCAATCGCCATTCAATTAAGCAATTCGTATGAAAGACAAATTGTGAAAAAAGCACGTTTCTTAAATGAGCTTACATTGAATATGTTCACCAATAATTATTATGACGATATTAAATTGCGTCTAAACTTAAAGGTATTAGATTCGTTATTGTACAAAAATTTATTTAGGTTTGGTTTAGACACGAGTTTTGCTTATAATGTCGTTGATCAAAAAGATGTTAAGGTTGATTTCTTAACACATAGTGATCATTATAATAAGACACTGCAAGGGGCTGTTTATAGTAGTTATCTTTATCCGAATGATATCGTGCCTTCTAATTATCAAATTAGGATAGAATTTCCATCTAAGAAATTTTATATATGGAGAGAAATGGCAGGTACATTATTAGCTTCTTTCTTATTGGCATTGATTATTGTAATTGCTTTCTATTTATCAGTATCAACAATCTATAAACAAAAACAACTCTCAGAGATCAAGAATGACTTTATTGGGAATATGACCCACGAATTGAAAACACCAATTTCAACTATTTCTTTGGCTTGCGAAGCGATTAATGATCCTGATGTTTATAGCGATAAAGAAACAATCGGGTCATATATTGGGATGATTGATCAAGAAAATAAGAGGTTGGCTAAATTGGTAGAAAAAGTCTTACAATCTTCATTATTCGATAAAGGTAAAATGCGTTTGAGTCTAACGGAAACTAAAGTCCACGAAATTCTCAAAGAAGTTGTCGATGCTTTTCAAATTAGGTTTAAAAACAAATCAGGTTCAATAGTTATTGACCAATTAGATGAAATTGTATGGGATGTTGATCGAATACATTTTTCTAATATTCTTTATAATTTATTAGATAATGCCTTAAAGTACTGTACGAATAAACCTAAGGTCAATATCAAACTTGTGGCGTTAAAGAAAGGCTTTGTTATCGAGATTGTTGATAATGGTATTGGTATTAAGAAAGAAGATCAAAAGAAAATATTTGAAAAATTATACCGTGTTCCAACAGGAGATGTGCATGACGTGAAAGGTTTTGGTTTAGGGTTAAATTATGTCGATGGAATTGTAAAATTACATCACGGAAAAATATATGTAAAAAGTGCGTTAGGCAAAGGTTCAACATTTAAAATTAACATTGGAAATGAGTGAGAAAATAAAAATTTTATTAGCAGAAGATGATACCAATCTTGGTACATTATTATCTAATTATTTAAAAGCAAAGTCATTTGATGTCACTTTATGTGTTGATGGTGAAATTGCACTTAAACGTTTTAAGGAGAGTATGTTCGACTTTGTGATTTTAGATGTCATGATGCCGAATAAAGATGGCTTTACTGTTGCTAAAGAAATCAGAGAAACTGATGATGAGATTCCGATTCTCTTCTTAACTGCGAAGTCAATGAAAGAAGATAAATTGCAAGGGTTTAAAGCTGGTGGAGATGACTATCTTACAAAGCCATTTGCAATGGAAGAGCTTCTTGCTCGCCTTAATGCAATTCTTAAAAGATCTTATAAGGAGGGTAAAAAAGCCACCACTTTTGAAGTTGGAGACCTAACTTATGATTTCCTTCAGCAAACGATCACAAAGGATGGTGAAACAAAAAAATTGACTACGAAAGAAAATGATTTATTTTATTTACTGGTAAAAAGTCAAGAGGATGTTTTGGATAGAAATGAAGCTTTAAGACAGGTTTGGGGTGATGATAATTACTTTAATGGTCGAAGTATGGATGTTTATATCACAAAATTAAGAAAGTACGTAGGAGTTTCTGACTTAGTTGAAATTATTAATGTTCACGGCAAAGGGTTTAAATTATTAATTAAAAATGAGTAACATTCTTTGTTTAAATAGTGATTCAGACTACTTTTGTACCTGAATTTATGCAAACAACAAAAATAAGTCACATTGCCCATTTAGTAGAGATTTGTGTTCAGCACGGAATTACACAAGTTGTAGTTTCACCTGGATCAAGAAACGCACCTTTAATTATCGCGTTTGATGCACACCCCTCTATTGAAATTATCTTAATTCACGACGAAAGATCTGCAGCATTTTTTGCATTAGGTCTTGCTGAAGCAAGCGGTAAAACCGTTGCTTTAACATGTACCTCTGGAAGTGCTCCCTTGAATTATGCGCCAGGTATTGTAGAGGCTTATTATAGAAATATACCCTTACTTATTTTAACGGCTGATCGGCCTGCAGAATTGGTTGATCAAGGTGATGGACAAACAATTCGTCAAAAGAATCTCTATGCCAATTATATCAAGGCACAATACGAATTGCCCAATCAACCTAAAAAGGAAGACGTAAGTAGTGCTGATAATATTGTAAATAAAGCCATTTTGGAAGCTTCAAATTTCCCAAAGGGCCCTGTACACATCAATATTCCGTTGGCTGAACCATTGTATGAAACAACAACATTGGAAACTTTACCTGTATTCACATCCAATGAGAATGATAATGCTATTGGTTTAACTGATGAAGAAAAACTTTTAATAGAATCGGGCTGGTTAAAAAGTGAACGAAAGTTAATTTTAATTGGTCAACTCACTTCTGGGTCAGATTTAAAAGACCTTTTAATTGCAACAGCAAACGATCCATCAGTTGCAATTTTGGTAGAGAATACATCGAATATTCAAAATTTTCAGAAATTTTGTCATTCAATTGATAGGGCTTTAGCCATCATTAGTCCTGAAGATATACCCGCTTTTGCACCTGACTTATTGATTTCGATGGGAGGAGCAATAGTTTCTAAACGAATTAAAGCATTCTTTAGAATGCATAAACCTAAAATCAATTGGCGTGTTGGTATCTTTAATTTTGAAGAGGATACCTATCAATCATTGAAACATTCATTCAAATGTAGTCCGAATAAATTTTTGCGTTTTGTAAATGGATTAGAGACTGTACCAATGTCTAATTTTGGGAATAAATGGAAACAAGCCGATTTATTATCGAATGAGAAACATGATGATTTTATATCAACTGCTCCTTTTTCAGATCTGACAGCAATTGCTGATGTCCTAGAAACGCTGCCTGTAAATGTTAATTTACACATGTCTAATAGTTCTGTTGTTCGTTATTGTCAATTATTTAACCCTTTATTGGGTGTTAATTATTATTGCAATAGAGGGGTAAGTGGAATTGATGGTTCAACTAGTACGGCGGTTGGTTTTGCACATGCAGATAAAGAGAGATTAAATGTGATTATTTCAGGCGACTTATCTTTTATGTATGATTCTAATGCGTTGTGGAATAATTATTTAGATAAGAACATTAAGATTGTCGTGATAAATAATAATGGTGGTGGAATATTTAAAATTATAGACGGTCCTTCAAAATCAGATCAGCGAGAATTATTTGTAGCACCTATTGAGACAAATATTCAAGGTATATGTAATACTTTTAATATCAACTATTTTAAAGCTGATTCTAAAGAAGTCTTATTGGACGTGATAGACTCCTTTTATATTGAAAAAAATAATCGTCCTTCGGTCTTAGAGATTAAAACGGCTGAAATTCCAAGTGATCAAATTCTAAAGCAGTACTTTAAGGGTTTTTCCTGATTGGTTTATTGCGCGAATTCTTATATTTGTAAGCTATAAATTTATTTTTTATAAGCAACGTTAGAGTTGTCTAAACGTCAAACAAATACATGTATCTTAGAATAACATTCGTGTTTTTATTTATTTGTCAGGTTTTGTCCGCGCAAATGGTGACTAGCGGAAGTACAACTGGTGACTGTGATTGTTTTGAATTAACTGATGCAGCTGCTCAGGGAGGTTCTGTTTGGAGTCCAACTACAATAGATCTTTCCAATCCTTTTGATTTTACTTTTGAGGTGAACCTAGGAGCGGATGATGTTTGGGGTGCAGATGGAATGACGTTCTCAATGCGACAAGCCGGAACAGGTACTGGAACTTTAGGGTATGGCTTAGGTTACGAAGGAATTTTAAATTCAATCGCGGTAGAAATTGATACGTGGAATAGTTCTCCAACAGTTGCTTCTGATATCTCAGATGATCATATAGGAATGAGTTCTGGTGGGGATGTAGAGCATAACCTTGAGGGACCTTTTGCTATCGCAAATATCGAAGATGACACTTATCATTTATTAAATATCACCTGGGATCCAGTTACTTTAGACTTTGTTGTTTCGTTGGATGGTACGATTATTTTTACGCATACTGAAGATTTAGTAGCAGCTCATTTTGGAGGCGTTCCGGATGTGTTTTTCGGAATGACAGGTGGAACAGGTGGTGTTTTTAATACCCAAACTGTTTGTATGTATCGTACAGCTGATTTTTCTGCGGACTTGGAAACGGTCTGTGTCGGTCAGCCAGTTGAATTTACGGATTTATCATCGAGTGAATTAAATTATGATGATATTGAAATAATTAGTTATAGTTGGGATTTTGACGATTTAACTACATCGATCGAACAAAACCCAATACATGTTTTTGATGCGGTTGGGATTTATACGGTCGAATTAACTGTAACGGATATTTCAGGATGTGAATCGACAGCAACGCTAGATATTGAAGTGCTTGATCCTTTAGATATCGATATAACGAAAACAGATGTGACTTGTTTTGGCGATGACGATGGAACCGCTCTTGCTGATCCACTTACAGGACTTGGACCTTATTCTTATGTTTGGGATACACCATTGGCAGATATAACTGCAGATATAACTGATTTACCCCCTAATACATACACTGTCGAAGTATTAGACGCTACTGGGTGTCCAGGATCTGCAACTGTTACAATAGTTGAGCCAGACTTACTTGAAATTACAGATGTAACAACTACTAATGCAAGTTGTGGAATGAGCAATGGAAGCATGACTATAACAGTTTCAGGTGGTACCTTGCCGTATTCATATAGTATTGATAATGGCGTGACTTTTCAAGCGGATAATGAATTTACAGATTTATTAAATGGGACCTACCGTATAGTGGTAACTGATGGAAACGGGTGTGAAGTTAGAACTGATGGAATAGTAAGATTAGATTCTCCATTTCGTTTTATTGGAGTTGTGGTTACGGCTGAAAGTTGTGTTCCTGCCAACGATGGTTCAATTTTAATTCGAATAAGGGATGGAGTTGGGCCTTTTGAATATAGTATTGATGGGGGGGTGACGACTCAAGCGAGTAATTTCTTTGATTTTTTACCTGGTGATGTTTATGATATTGTCGTAACGGATGATGTTGGTTGTCGAATTTTTGCTGAGGTAGAAGTTGAAGACCTTAGTGATGTTGAAATTGATGCGATAACTGCAACTGATTTATCTTGTTTTAATGATGCAAGTGGAGCGATAGAGGTATTCGCTTCTGGTGGATTAGCACCATATTCGTATAGTATTGATGGAGGTGCTGCTTTTGGACCGACGAATTCGTTCCCTGACTTGGCTAGTGGTACTTATGATATTGTGATTTTTGATGCTGACGGCTGCTCAGCCGATAGTACGGTGGTTTTAACAGAGCCTACGCCGCTTGTTATCGATCCTTTTAGTGTAACACAAGTGACGTGTTTTGGTGATTTGGACGGACAAATAGAATTGACAGGTTCAGGTGGTGTTGGCACAATCGAATATAGTGTTAATGCGGGAATGGATTTTCAGCTATCAGGGGTGTTTACAGATTTGTCTCCAGGACTGTACCCAACGCAAATTCGAGATGATAATTTATGTATTGAAGAACTAGCACTAATCGTTGTTGAACCTGATTTATTGGAAATAGATAATGTTGTTATTACAGATGTTTCTTGTAATGGTTTTTCAGATGGTGAAATTGAAATTGAAGCAATAGGCGGAACAGGTACTTATACTTATAGTCTTGAAGGTGGGCCATTCCAATTATCTCCAGTTTTTGACGGTTTAACAAGTGACAATTATACAATAGTCGTGAAAGATGAAAATGATTGTGAAGCAACGATGGAGGTTGAAATAATGGAACCAACATTATTAAATATGACTTTGGGTCTTGATACAACTATTTGTTTAGGAGGAATGGCTAACTTATGTCCAACGGTTACTGGAGGTACGATGCCGTATAGTTATGAATGGGATGGAAGAGTTGCGGTAGATGCATGTTTAATTACTGATGTGATTGGTGTGCACAGATTACAGGTGATTGATGCGAATACCTGTGTTTCATCTATTGAAGAAGTTGACGTTGCTCAGTATACGCCTTTGTCGGTTATTACGGGGCCTGACAGGTCAATTTGTCCAGGGGATGAAGTGAATTTGTTTGGCGAAGCTGTTGGAGGCGGTCCAAATCCTATTACGTATTCATGGTCGAATAACTTAGATGCAACTACACTAATTGGTCCTGTTCACACACTAAATCCTATGTTAACTATTACTTATACTTTAGAAGTAAGTACTGGTTGTGAGAATACGGCGTCAAGTACAACAAAATTCACGATGTATCCAATACCTGTTGTTTCAATCGTGGCCGATAAGTACGAAGGTTGTGAAGACTTAACGGTTACTTTTAGTAATTTAACAGAGCCAGCACTTATGGCAAATACGGCATGGACTATTGGTGATGGCACAACAGGAATTGGCACTAATTTTACGACAACTTTTACAGAACCCGATTGCTATGATGTTGCGGTGGATATTACTACAGTTAATGGTTGTAAGCTTGATGCAAGTTATACGGATCTGGTTTGTGTTTGGGAGATGCCAAAAGCTGATTTTGACTTTAATCCAGAGGAACCTAATTTGTTTAATCGTGAAGTTGAATTTGAAAATTTATCAGAAGGTGCTACGTCTTATATCTGGACTTTTGGAGATAGAGCTGGTAGCCTGCTCGAAAATCCAAGTCATGAATATCTTGAAGTTGGTAACGCGAATTATAATATAAGACTAATCGCAATAAGTGATTTTGGTTGTGAAGATACGATCACGAAACCAATTCTCCTTGAAGAAGTATTACAATTCTATATTCCTAATGCTTTTACACCTGACGGGAATGGTTTTAATTCAGAATTTAAACCTGTTGTTTTACCAGGGTTCTATCCGAATGATTATAAATTACAAATATTTAATAGATGGGGAGAGTTATTATTCGTATCATACGATTATAATTATGGATGGAATGGAACTTATGATGGTGTAATAGCGCAAGATGACGTGTACATTTGGGAAATTACTTTTCGTGAGAATAAAACGGATAAAAAACATCAAAAAATAGGACATTTTACATTACTGAAGTAGTGTAACTTCGATTTAAATTATCTATTTTTATTCCATGAATATCTTCAATTTCAAAGGCTTCGTATGCTCTCTTTTATTCATTTTAATACCTTGTTTGTCCATAGGACAATCCTATAATCTTAATAAGTCTTGGGAAGAGCTTGGTCCTTATAAAAAGCCAGATACCAAATACGAGTCTAGTGCAGCAGGTATTGGGCCGGTTGAATTCATTAGAGTGAATAAACATGTAGAAGGATACCTTTTGGCTGGATCACTTTCAGGAGGACTTTTTTATTCGACTGATGGTGGAGAAAACTGGAAGAATTCAGGTAGTGATAAATGGAATTATTCTGGGTGTGTTTGGGCTGATTTTCACCCCGTAAATGGCGATACTTGGTTTGCTGTATCTCATCATGATCCGCATGGAAGTTCTCCTGGTTATTCAAAAGATCATGGAGGTCTATTTCGAACCTTTGATAAAGGCGCAACATGGAATAGAGTATTCTCAAATCGAACAGGCGAATATGATCCCTACTTAAAAATTTATAGCACGAGATTCCATCCTACTGATCCTGACAAATTGTACATTTTAACCTCAAGCGGTGTTTTTTATACTAAGAATTGTAATGCGCGAAATATTTACTGGGAAAAGTTACCAAATGTTCAAGGAAATGTTTTTGATATGGATTTTATTTTTGGGTATATGTATATTTCCAATGAATTTAAAGGTAAGTGGTATTTAACTAAAATTGATCAAGAAAATTATTTGGATCAAACTTCTTTAAAGCATATTGATGAACTTGAATGGACAATTTCAAAAATGACAATGACACTGCGTGGAGATAATCTTTTGTTATTATTTAGCTATAAAGAAAGATCCGGTGAAATTCATGAATATGTCATAAAAGAAGATAGTCTTAAACTTTTTGTAAGAGGGCAAAGAAATACTTTTGGTGACGGCAATAATTTTAATGTACCCAGGCATAATCCAAATTATATTTATGTTGGAAACGGAATCTATATGAAAAAGTATAATTTCGAGACTAAACGTATGATGACGCTAAGTCGCGATCATCACGTAGATATTGAGTATATCGAATTTGATCCATTTGACACATCTAAGGTATATCTATGTACGCACGGCGGAGTATATATTTCGGAAGACCAAGGTGAATCATGGGAAAGTAAAAGTAAAGGTATTGGGATCGCTGAAATTTGTGGGATGTCCGTTTCTGCTATGGACCCTGAGCACATCGCTATAGGAACTTATCATGACGGTAGTTCACTGCGTGCAGATTTTAATAAAGATGGAAATTACTTTTGGCGAACTGTTAATGGTGGTGATGGCTTAAAGAACTTGATTCATCCTGAGAATCCTGCAATTCTTTATACCTCAAATCAATACACTTCAGGAGGGTTGCACTTTTCTGTCGATTCGGGAAGAACCAAAATAAACTTGCATCGCTTATATAAAGTCCAAAATTCAGGGTGGGAATTAGATGCGGCATTAGATCCTCAAAACAATGATATTGTATACTTTAATTTTAAAGAAACGAATGACTTTAATAAAGGAAATATAAATATTTGTAGATCTTTATCACCGCATAACGCTGAGTCAGTTGATGTTTTATCAGATTTTAAATCGTCGCACAAGTTAGAGTCATATAAAGTATATCGCATCTTTTTTTCAGAATATTATCCTGACGAATTGATTGCATACGTTTTACATTTTACAAAAGACGAAGCAGGAAATGCACTGACCAAACACCGCTTATTTAAATGTCCCAATGTAAATGTTTCTAAAGAAGAGATTTTAAACTCTTGGATCGAAATAGAGCATCCAGAGAATAATTGGGTCGCAGATGTTGATCGCCATCCTAAAAAGGATAATGTCAATTTTATAGCCTATGGAGCGGGGTATAATGGAGAAGTAGTTGGTTGGAATGATAAGAGAATGATTTATTTGCTTAAGTATAAGGGGGATAAATTAAAATCAAGTAAAGACATCACTAAAAACATCCCTAATTCAAATACAGGAGGGTATAATTTAATCGTTTCGGATAAAAATGGAGGTCAAATTTTCTTTGCCACAAGAAGAGGTGTTTATTTCGCTGAAAAAAAAATGTTATCAGGTAAAAGGTCATGGACTAAATTAGGCGATAATCTTCCTCATTGTAAAGTCGGAGGTCTAATTTATAATAAAGAACATGAGGTGTTGACAGTCGGATATTTCGGAAGAGGAATTTGGCAATACAAATTATATTAAATCAATTTATTTGTTAAATCTTAAAACGCAATTGTTACTTTTATCTACTATTGAATTCTAATTAAAAGAAAATAATCTTATTTATATATGTTAATCTATCTATTTCAACTCGCTACTGTCATATTACCGGCATTAATAATATTTGCAGCGGTATATTATTTCGTTAATAAGTGGGGCCAAATTCAACATGAACGAAACAATATCGCTATGATACAGGCCAAATCTAAGCAACCTGCTGAAAATAAAATAAAACATCACTTTTTTCCATTGCAGGTAGACGCTTATCAGCGAATGGTATTGTTTTTAGAAAGGATCGCTCCAAATAATCTAGTAATGCGTTTAAATAAACCAGGTTTGCCTGCAAGAGCATTGCAACAAGAGTTTCTACAAAATGTGCGTCAAGAATATGAGCATAATTTAGCGCAACAGATTTTTATCTCTGCAGAAGCGTGGTCAATGGTTCAAAATAGTAAAGAAGAGGTTTTAAAAATTATCAATATTGCAGCAACTAAATTAGAGCCAGATGCAGTAGGAAATGATTTGTGTCAAGCCATTTTTGAATTGACTGCACAGCTAAAAAATCAACCTACAGATTCCGCAATTAATTTCCTAAAAAAGGAATTAAATACTTCGTTGAACGGGTAGGTTTTCAACAATTCAATGTTAAAAAACCGTGTTTTTTAGATTAATTTTCAGATTTTTTTATTTCTTTTTAAAAGCGATATTACGAATCATAAGTGCTTTATTTTATACAAGTTAGATTTTTTTATTACGACTGTTATATGCCTTTTGAGAGGGGGGTAACTAATCTTGGACTTTGGTGTTTAAAAATAAATGACTAAATTAGAACGTAACAATAAGAAAAAATGACCGTAAGAAGTCATATCATTAACCCAAAAACAATGATTTAATTTTCTAAAAATAAATTATAGACTTATGAAGAAAAACGACACTGTGAAAGATCAATTTTAACTGTAAAAGTTAATACCAAAATTCAAAAGAAATTATTGTATTGAAAAAAAATCGTCAGAGAACGAATGGGAATTATACCCCCTAATTCTAACACTTTTATTTTTCAATTTTGATAAACAAACCTTCAAATAAATGTAGTGTTTGCAGTCAATTTATTTAAATGACTTGTGTGTAATGAAAACACGAGAGTAGGAGATAGACTGCATTATTTTGAAGATTGAATTTGGGTAGATTACTAAAGAAACCAACAAAAAACTAACCCAATGAAAAATATTAAAATCCTCTTATTCGGATTCGTTCTGATAATTCCGAATTTTATTGAAGCCCAAGATCTACCAGATACATTGAATGCAACAATTACATTAGATGATTGTGTAACCCTTGACACAGATCATGATTTAGTCAATTTTTATAAAATTGATATTGCAGCTTTTGCTTTTGAAAGTGAAAAATTAGCGAATGATCATTTTGGATTCATCGCTAATAACTTTCTAACGTACAATGTGAATCTAAACGAAGAAATTGTGATTCTACAAGTACATAGTGATCGCACACCGGCACGTTATGATGTGGTTTGGTGGAACGCCTATCTCGCCACCTTATGTGGATTTTAATTAAAAAATGATTTTCCTTAACCCAAAACTTATAATCATGAAAATTACACAACTCAAAAGATTTCTATTGCTCTCGGCCATAGTACTCTTTAATTGTCATGTAAATGCTCAGTTAATTGGAGCAAGTGCATACCTTATCGGCGACAATGTCGAAATAGGAATAAATGACGCAGGTCACGAAGGAGCTCCTAGATTACTTGGCTCTAATAACAGATCAAATATTGGAGCAGGTTCTCCGGTATATTTTGGTTTTGTTGCCAATCCACAATTGGACGGGTGGATTAATTATGATGGAGATTTTTTTACTCCTGGCACCCCAGAAAATGGATTTGGTCTAGAGTTCGGTGGTAGCAATTATTCTAATAATGCTTCAGGAGTACTAGAGCAAATCCCTGGTTCTATAACTGATTACGATCGAACAGGTGATTGTATTACGGTTCAATGGGACGGTAGGGTTGACGGTGTAGATATGAAAATTGTTTATCGCCTAGTGACAACAGAATTGTATTATACTACAGAGATTACGTTGACGAATAATGGTGAAGATGATTTGACAGATGTTTATTATTATAGAAATGTAGATCCCGACAATAACATTACTTTAGGAGCAGGATATGGTACAACAAATACTGTTGTTTCTCAGCCTGAACCTGGATGTGAAACAGCGCTAGTAACAGCAACGCAAACTGCACCTTGGGATTCGTATATTGGATTCGGTGCGTTAGGTGCTAATTTTCGTGTTTCTTATGGTGGTTTTGCTAATCGTGATGCCTCTAATATTTGGAATGGTGTTGGTGGCTTGGTAGGAACAGTAGGTGCTTCTATTTTCGCAGATAGGGCAATTTCTTTAGCTTATAAAATAGATGATCTACCAGTTGGTGCTGAAGAAACATTTATGTTTACTATAATTTTAGATGCTGATCAAATTGATGCAGCGTTGTCAAGTTTATATTTATTTGAATATGACGGTACAGTTGGCGAAATTAACGCTTGTGATCCTGTCGTAGATACTGCTTATATATGTCCTGGTGAATCTGTAGAATTATCAATTTCAGGTCCTGATGTTGATGCTTATGCTTGGGTTTGGGGACCTGCTGATGGTTTAACTTTAATAGACGGACCATTAACGGAAGCTAATCCTCTTGTTACAACAGAATATACAGTTGTAGGAACGCCACTGGCGCTTTGTTTATCTTCTCCAATTGAAAAAACGATAATTGTTGAAGTAACTCCTGCACCAGAAATAGCTGTGGAAGACGTGGGTTTGATTTGTGATAAATTTAGTCTCGATGATTTAGATATCTCTAACCTTGAAGGATCCGATGATATAAAAATTCAATTTTACGGTGTAATTCCTGATTCAGTTGATCAGGTTGAAGGAATTTGGATGGAAGATTCGATTGGTTTTGATGATGACGTCTATATTTTGATGTATGATACAATTACGTTTTGTTACGATGTTGAGCCAATTATAATAGATTTTGGTGGAGGTGCAAATGCAGGTTTGGATAGTGCTTTAACTTTATGTAATAGTTTAGGATCTTTATGTGATGTTAATACGCTTATAGAAGGTGGTGTTTTAGGTGGTATTTGGACTGAAACTTCAGACGTTTTATCTGGAGCATTGAATCCGCTAACTGGCATCTTTAATGCAGAAGGTGTCGAACCTGGAATTTATGATTTTAAATACTTAGTTGAAGGTATAGGAGAATGTTCGAATGACTCTGCTTTAATGGTCATCACGGTTAATTTAGAACCGATTGCAGGTGCAGACGGAGCAGAAACATTATGTAATACTGCCGGCAGTATTATTGATTTAGACGACTTATTATTTGGCAACAATGCTACAGGTACTTGGGTTGAAACAACAGCCAGTGGTCAGTTTGATGATGCAACGGGTGAATTTGACGCAAGCGATTTGCCTACGGGTGTTTATACATTTGAGTATACAGTCGTTGGTTTATCCCCTTGTTTACCAGATGTTGCAACTTTCTTAATTACTGTTTTGGATTCTCCTAATGCAGGCGATGATAATAATGTGCAATTGTGTAATTCTCCAGGAACATCAATTGATTTGAATGATTATGTTCTTGCCGGAGATGCTGGTGGAGTTTGGATAAATGATATGGACATGCCAGAAGTTGATTTATTAACAGGTATTGCAACAATAGATGCATGGGATGCTGGAACTTACACTTTTACATATCAAGTAGGCAGCTTATTATTTGCGCTATGTCCACCAGATGAAGCAACTATAACTATTCTAATTCGTGATAACCCCATTATAAATGCCGGTGATGATCTTGAAGTTTGTACTGGAGAAACAGTTTCGTTAGAAGGTGATGGAGCAGGAGCTGAAGGCGTATATTTTTGGGACAGAGGTGTAATAGATGGCGTGCCATTTGAAGTGACAGAAACTAATATTTATACCTTAACTGGTAGAGATGAGCATGGTTGTGAGAATGTTGATGAGGTTTTAGTAACAGCTTTGGCACTGCCAATAATTGATGCTGGACCAGATTTGCCAATTTGTACTGGAGACGACGTTGTATTAGCAGGAACAGGTGCAGGAATCGGTGGTTTTTATGAATGGGATGGTGGAGCAATTGATGGGTTACCAGTTAGTCCAATTGAAACAACAGAATATGCCGTTATTGGAACAGATGCTGCAGGTTGTGAAAATACGGATGTGATGTCTGTAATTGTTAATCCGTTACCAATAATATTTGCAGGCGAAGATGATATTGCTTGCGTTGATGGAGCTGCAACATTAGCAGGTTCAGGAGCAGGGGTTGGAGGTGTATATACTTGGGATAGAGGTATCGTTGATGCGGTACCGTTTTATCCAGTAATTACGGATACTTATACTGTAAGAGGTACTGATATTAATGGATGTTCTGATGTCGATGAGGTGGTTATTTCAATGGTTGATTTGCCAATAGTCTATGCAGGTGAAGACGATGCTATTTGTATCGGAGATGAATTAGTCCTTTCAGGTTCAGGTGCCGGTCCAGGAGCTGAATATATTTGGGATCTAGATGTCGTTGATTCGGAACCATTCTCGCCAATTGAAACTGCAATGTATGTTGTTACAGGTACGGATATGAATGGCTGTAAGTCGACAGATGAAGTTGAGGTTGTCGTAAATACTTTACCTGTTGTTGAAGCAGGTCCTGATAGAGAAATTTGTGTTGGTGATCTAGTAACTTTGGCTGGTGATGGAGCAGGAATTGGAGCAGTTTATGATTGGGATCGTGGAGGCGTTGATGGAATTCCTTTTACACCTATTATAACAGGAATGTATCATATGGTTGGTACTGATGCAAATGGGTGTTCATCAATTGACAGTGTTTCAGTGATTGTAAATTATCTTCCAGTTATTTCTGCAGGTGACGATCGCGCTATTTGTTATGGAGATTCAACATTATTAGAAGCTTCTGGTGCTGGTGTTGGTGGATTTTATTCATGGGAAGGTGGTCTAATAGATGGTGAAATGCATTTCCCAATAGAGACAGATGTTTTGACTGTAATTGGAACCGATATAAATGGCTGTGAAAACTCTGATGAGCTTTTAATCTATATCTATGAAAATCCAGTAATTATTGCTGGTGTAGATACTGAAATTTGTGATGGAGATGAGGTTACATTAGCCGGAGAGGGTGCTGGTGTGGATGGTGTTTACGAATGGGAAGATGGTTTTATTGATGGCGACACTTTCGTTCCTGCGGAAACCGCATGGTATTATTTAACTGGTATGGATGAAAACGAATGTTATGCTAGTGACAGTGTACATATTATTGTGAATCCTTTACCTATAATTAATGCCGGAGAAGATACAGCGATATGTTATGCTGATGATATCATTTTGTCAGCATCAGGTGTTGGTGTTGGAGGAACTTATGAATGGGATGGCGGAATAGCGGATGGAATTACTTTTAGACCTGAATATTCTAATTTATATACAGTGATTGGAACGGACATTAATGGCTGTGTAAACTCCGATAATTTAGAGGTTATGGTGAGAGATTTACCAATGGTTGTAGCAGGTCCAGATCGAACAATTTGTTATGGAGAACTTGTAACTTTAAGTGGTTATGGAGCTGGTGTAGATGGTGTTTATGAATGGTCTGGTTTTGTTGAAGATAGAGTAGAATTTGCTCCAATCTCAACAGCTAACTACGTATTGTCTGCTACAGATGTCTTTGGTTGTTCAAATACAGATGAGGTAACGGTAATTGTAAATCCATTGCCATTTGTTTCAGCACCTTCTGATAAGGAAATCTGTTTAGGAGATGCGTTGCGTCTTAGTGGTGCAGGAATTGCTGCTGGAGGACGTTATGATTGGACATCGGGTATTGTAGATGGTGTTTCGTTTAATCCTTCAATGACCAATACTTATATCGTGACTGGAACGAATGCTGAAGGTTGCTCAAGCACTGATAGTGTTACGGTGACTGTTTTAGCACTTCCCGAAATTGAGATCATTGCAGATAATCCAATTGGTTGTGCACCATTAACGGTTAATTTTATAGCCTTGACTGATGCTGCAAGTTATGAATGGCATTATGGTGATGGAGCGTCTGGTTCAGGCGCATCTGGATCTCATACTTTTATTAATTCAGGTTTGTTTGATCTTGACATCACTGTTATCTCTGAAGATGGTTGTTCTAATTCTGAAACTTACGACGGATTTATTAGTGTTGACGCGACACCAGTCGCAGGATTCTATTATACGCCAGATGAAGTAGTGTCAGGTGATACAAAAGTTCAATTTATAAATACATCTGCTAGAGCAACTTCTTACGAATGGAGTTTTGGTGACGGTACTGCAATGAACACTGAAGCAGAACCAGAACATCAGTATCCTGAATATGGAAACTCGAATTTTAGAATTCGTTTAATTGCAAAATCTGATAATGGTTGTAGAGATTCATCTGAACAAATTCTAAATATTAAAGAGCGTATTCTATACTTTGTTCCGAATGCTTTTACGCCGGACGGTAGTAGTTATAACGATCAATTTTACCCAGTGTTTGTATCCGGATTAGATGTTTTTGATTATAGTCTATATATCTACAACCGTTGGGGAGAAATCGTTTTTGAAACGCATGATGCTGAATTTGGTTGGGATGGTACTTATGGACATAAAGGTCTTGTAGATGACGGCGTTTATATTTGGAAAATGGAATTCGGTGAAACGATGAGTGATAAAAGACATTATGCCGAAGGACATCTAACAGTCTTAAAATAATCCTCTAAAACGACTTAAATTTTAAACAATGTTTGGTAACGGAACTAATATCTTGCAATATAAAATTTCGAACATTTATTGATTTTCTGATATGAATTTAAGTTAAATGGTAGTCCCTCATTTCTTGTAAAATAGAAGTGGGGGATTTTTTTAGTTTGAACTTTACGACGGTTATTTACCTATTGAAAAAATTGACTTCCCTTAACCATTATTATTATACATTATAGTTGAGGTCTTACGCAACTATTGCGCAAAAACATGCGTTTTATAAATAAATAGACCAGATTATGGATTTATTCTCTAATAAATTATTTCGATTAAATTTTATTCTACTCATCGCTTTTATGTTCCTTATAGGGAATTATGAATCGTTTAGTCAGACTGTATTACCAACTAATTCATCACCAGTTGATGATGCCGTAGCTCCTTTAGGATGGACAGTTTTAGTCGGATCGACAGATATTTCTAATAAAGATTTTTGGGCCGGATGGGCTGCATATCCTTGGGAGGATTCACCAGTTGATCCTCCAAATGGGCATCTGGTATGGGTAACAGGGTTTTATAGCGAAGTTGTTGGAACTACAATTACAGATTTAACAGTTGGTGTTCCGTATTCAATGAGTTTTTATATGGCAGAAATGAGGTCTAATGCTGGTGGTCCCCCAGCGCTATACGATGGTACATTGAAAGTTACTGTAGGCGTGGATGAGTTTTTATTTCCTTTCTCTGGTGGTCTCGATAATAGTTGGTCATTAGAATCATTATCTTTTGTTGCAACGGCGGTAAGTATGCCAATGAAATTTGAATATGAAACGGCGATATCTAATGGTAATTTTTGGAACATTTCGTTTAGTGATGATGTTGTGGATGAAGAATGTGACGCACTTACAACAACAGTTTCAAGCACTGATGTTTGTATAGGAGATGAGGTGACACTGGAAGCTAGCTCAGAAAATGGAGGAATTATAATTTGGGATGGAGGAGTGATTGACGGAGTTGCTTTTGTACCGCCTGTTGGGGCAACTACTTACACTGCTACAAGTGATAATGAAGATGATTGTGAGTTTTCTGTTATTATTAATGTGCATGATCCTGATGTAACGGCATCGGTTAATGAAGATGTTATTTGCTTAGGTGAAACCGCAATTTTTACTGGCGGTGGTGCTGATACTTATGTCTGGGATATGGGAGTCACAGATGGTGTTGTGTTTGAACCATTATCAGCTGGAACAATAACTTATACAGTAACAGGAACAGACGCCTTTGGCTGTTCAAATACTGCGACTGTTGATTTGATCGTATCACCGTTGCCCTTAATAAATTTCGAATTTATTGCTGATGGCGTTTCTTCTGAAGATGGCAGTACTGGAGGATGTATTATTAACCCTGTCCAATTTAACGACCTAACCAATATTGATCCCCCTGGCGTGATCACTGAATGGGAATGGCGTTTTGGTGACGG
>NZ_JHXV01000025.1 GCF_000621625.1 Crocinitomix catalasitica ATCC 23190 | reverse complement strand
TATTGGGTTGAAAATCCGTCTGAGAATTACGGATTTGAATTAGAGCTTGATTCTTATGGTAATGGGAGTTTTGCAGATCGGTCATATAAAGGAGAAGCAAACAATTTAAATTTTATTGAATTTGAATTTAAAGTAATTGTCCCGTTGGAATATGCATTTAATGACACCACAAATTTAGGTTCTATAACAGTTAACAATTTAGAATCAGCAAGCGGACCATATAAATATTTCATTGATGCTTCACCGATTGGCAGCTTAATGGAAATTTGGAATAGTATTGAGGATAAATCAAGTTATGATAGCACATCATTTTTTAGTGGGGACACATTGGGAAAGAAAATTGTTTTCTCCGAACTATATCAAGGCAAGTATTACGTATCTATTTTCGACAATAATAGCAATAAAATATTTGATGATAGTATTGTGATTTCACCTAATTTTTTCTTTCGGGATTCAAGTGATATTAGCGTCAATTCGTCAAATGAAATATTGAAAAGCGTGGGCTCATTTTCAGATGGGAAACTAGGATTTTATCGTTCATTAAGCGACGCTGAAATTTACGGAGGACTTGTTTTTGATGTTGTCTCAGTAGGGGAGTTTTCATTAGGATTTAACAAGTTTATAGATCCAACAGCATCGTCGACAACAGACATTGAATTTGGAATTTCAGTGGATGCAGCAGGAAACTATCGAGCTATAAAGAATAATTATTTAGAAACTACAATTTTAGGAAGTTTAATTAGTGATGACCAAATTGCAATATTTCGTGACAAAGACGAATTTGTTATAGCAATCAATGGAATAGAAAATTATAGAACACATAATAGTTCATTGTATGGGGAAGAATTGGCCTTTGATGCGATTATTATAAGTGCCACTGTAACATTGAAACCGAGGTATTATATTGGTTCGTTTTATAGACCAAGACCTCAAGTGAATATTAGTTATCCAGAATGTGGTGATGTTTTTGGAGATATAACTGTTAAAAGAGATCGGGCTTCAACAATTGGGTTTTGCTCACTCACAAATATAGAAGGAGGGGATCCTAGGACGTTAGTAGGTGAGCCCTATATTTTTTCTGATGTACCGATTGGAATATATAAATTAGTAGTAAATTATATTGAACCTGGACCTCTCGGAGGTTTCCCTGTTGTTCATTCTTTTTTAGAAGATGTGGCAATTGGTTATGTTGTTGAATGGGAAGAATTAGTTAATACATATAAAAGTGAATTAAATACTATTGCTTTAGGACCTGGAGCAATACCATTAAGTTATAGTGGTAGTTGCAATTCAACAAATATAAGTGTTACTGGAGAATCAAATTGGTTGCAATTTGAAACAAGATTAGCACCAGGATTCTTTGGGTATCCAACGATGAATCAAACTTTAAAACTCAAAAATTCATCTGGTACAAATCTTTTTAGTCTTAGTTCTTCATTGCTTACAGGTAGCAGATACCTTTGTTTTGATTTGGGATTAGGTGTCAGTTTTGGTCCAATCCTTGGAAGTCCAAGTGCGAAATGGCGAATTAACCAAGACGGAAATGATTTCAGTTTATATAAGGAAAATGTCTTACAAATTACTCCTTCGGGTAGAGATGAACTCTTTGACATTAATTTAAGTCTTAGTTCAACGGCAAGATATGTGAGGACTATAGCATCGTTTTGCACGGCGTCTCAAAATGAATATATCGCAAAAACAAAAATCACTACTGACGGAGGGTATTATCTAGCAATTGATAAAAAGGTCAAATTTCAGTATACGGGAGAGTACAATATTTCAGATTTAGATTATATTCTAACTGATGCGGAAGGTATCGAGGTCTTAGAAACTGATTTTGCATTAGAAAAGGTCGAAGTTCCTAGCTCCGAAGAAAAAAAGAATGCTGACAATCGATATATAATTGATTTTGAATCATTGAGTTCAGGATTTTATTTATTAAAAATAATTAATGCCGAAGGAGAAGAACATTTTCTTCGAATTAAACTCTAATCCCTATGAAAATGAAATTACCTATTGTAAATACGCTCCTGTTAGTTGCCATTCTAACCTATGTTATTGTTAATAGTGTTGATCCCAAACATGAAAAGAAGGATGCATATATTGTCACGGGAGAGTTGTTTGATCAATTTGATTATCAAAAGGAGCTAGATCAGGAGTATAAAGATTTGCATAAAAGTAGAATGAAAAATATTGAATTGTCAAAATTGAATGTATTGAAACTAGAAAAAAATGCACGAATGAAAAATGCGACTGAAGAAGATATTTCCAAATATCAACAATCATACAATCAATTTCTTCAGATGGAATCAGAAATAAATAATGAATTGGCAGAAACAAGTGGACAATACAGACTTAAAGTTTGGGATAAGTTAAATTCATTAGTTTCTCAATTTGGAGAAGAGAATAATTATGAAATTATTTTGGGAGCAGGTGGAGATGGTAATATCATGTATGCTGAACAAAAAAAAAATATCACAGAAGAATTAACTGCATACTGTAATTTAAAATATAACGGGGAATGAAAGTAATTATGCTACAACGTATTAGAAATTCTTATATCACCAAAGGTGTATCTGTTTTAATGGCATTCAACCTAATTGGTGAAATAATATTTCCTACAATAGTTTTTGGGTTAACCAGTGGGCCAATAGATATAAATCAAGCAAGTTTTGAACCAGCTTCCACCTCAGAAATGGTTAATCTGGCTACTGGCGATTTTACCTACAATATACCATTAATGGATGTAGATGGGTATCCTATTAATATTGCATACCATGGAGGTGTTTCAATGGAACAGGAAGCATCTATTGTTGGCTTGGGATGGACCTTAAATGTTGGAGCGATGAATAGAATGAAGCGGGGATTACCAGATGATTTCAACGGCGATGATATCGTTACAGAAATGAATCTCAGGCCAAAGACCAACACGGGAGGTAGCATTGGTGCGAGTGTCGAATTAGTCGGATTTGAAAATGTAAAGGATAAAGATAAGGCAGTTGTACCAAGTTTTTCCCATGACATTGGGGTAAGCTTTAATAATTACACAGGTTATAGTCTTAATGTAGGCATGGGAGCTGGGTTGTCAATTGGAAAAAAAGAAAGCCTAACAACACTAGGACTGGGAATTGGCTTAGAATCAAGTACAGAAAATGGGATGTCAGTTTCACCAAGTGCAAATTTAAGTATAGGGAAACCAGGTGAGTCAAATATGAATGCAAGTATTGGCATAGGTTTTACAATGAATACTGCTCAAGGTCTTCAAAACGTTAATTTGAATGCAGGTATCGGTGTTTCAGATGCCGATGGAGCAGGGATGGGTATGTCTAGTTCTACAAGCCTTCCAATATCAACAGTGACCTATACTCCCAGTGTAAGTTTTGAAAAAAATGTCACGATAAATAATTTTGATTTCGATCTTGGACTTGAATTAGCAACTGTATACCCACATGCAGTTGGTAAATTTTTTAAAACAAGTACATGTATTAAATCGAACGTACAAACTTCTGACGGTTATGGGTATTTATATGAGCAAAATAAAAGTGAAACAGAAAATTATCTTTTGGATTTCAATCGAGATGGTTTTATTATTCCTAATGAAAATATTGCTTATTTACCAATTGTAAATCATACATTCGATGTGTACAGCGCTAGCGCCCAAGGTGTTGGCTTCAGTTCTCGCCCCTTTAGAAGTGACGTTTTAATAGTTTCTGAAGCTCAAAAAGCTGATAAAATCGACGGGTTCGGTTTTTCTGGAGAATTTGGTTACATGTATCCTTTGTCATTTGAATTTGGGGTAAATCTTAATTTTTCAACGGGGTTTACTGAATCAGGAAAATGGAAAGAAGATAATGAAATTGTAAATGAGTTTATTGCAAAACCTTCTCCAGGTTTACTATATGAAAATACCTATTTTAAAAAATTAGGAAATCGTTCCGGTTCAAGTACAAGTTTTTATAATAGTTTAGTAGGTAAGTTTCCACTTCGTCAAAAGATTCTTGAAAGAGGAAGGGATCATATTGGGTTGGCAAGTTTCATTTCAGATGTTGATACAGATTTGTCAATTGAAGAATCAGCTGTACACGCTGAAAAAGCATTTACTGGAGCTGGACATTATCGCGAAATTAGAGATTTTAGGAATACTAATATTGAATATTTAACCGCTCGAGAAGCTACCAATCATGGATTGAATTCAATTGATAATCACACACTCAACAACTTTACTTATACTGGAGGCCAATTTTCATCTGTTGCATTAACACGTTATGGTTCACTACAAACTGAAGCAAAACAACATCATATGAGTGAAATGAATGTTCTTAAAGGAGATGGATCTCGGTATGTATATGGCATCCCAGTAGTAAATCATTTCACAGATGAAGTGTTATTTAATGTATCTAACAAATATCCATTTAGAAATGCTGAACTAGAGTCTGAAAAAGGTAATTTGAATTCTATTTCTACACAAGATGATGAATATGGTGTTAACTTCAATGTAGATGATTTAACGCCTAATTGTGAAGAAGGAGTAATATCCTATCAAGCAGTTGAAGAAGATAATGCTTACGCCGACAATAGCACCAATAATAGAAGAGGTGATAATAATTTATACGTAAAGAAACGTTTACCCGCAAGTGCAAATTCACATTTATTAACTGCTTTTCTATCGTCTAATTATATTGATAGAACCGGTGACGGACCTTCTCCAGATGATTTTGGAGGTTATACCAAATTTAATTATTCTAAAATGAGTGAGCCGACTAAGTGGAGGTTTCCATTTGAGGAAAATAAAGCTGCATTTAATGAAGGTTTAAAGGCAAACGAGTATGACGATATGGGAACTTATGTATACGGCGAAAGAGAGCAATGGTACACACATTCTATTGAATCGAAGAATTTTGTGGCAGTATTTAATTATGGTGATCGCCATGATGGTTATGGAGTTGCGGATGAAAATGGTGGTAGAGCAGCCATTAACAATGCAAAACGTTTAATTTCAATCAGTTTATATACGCGCCATGGCCTTGCGAATGATGAAGCTCCTATAAAAACAGTACATTTTGAATACGATTATTTGTTGTGCCAAAATGTACCCAACAATGATGGATTATCTCTAGGTGATGAAACTGGAGTTTATGCCAATCAAGGAGGTAAATTAACACTTAAAAGTATATATTTTACTTATGGCAATGCTGAAAGAGGGAAATTACATAAATATACTTTCGAATATGATCTGCTTAATCCAAATTATAAACTAGGAGAAGCCGATCGATGGGGGTCGTATCTTGAAAACTCAACTGCAGGTTGTGATGTAGACGATCCATTATCTAATTTCGAATATCCATATGCAAAACAAGATAAGGATGTTGCAAATACAAACTCTTCGGCATGGACATTAAAATCAATAAATCTTCCATCAGGTAGTAAAATTGAAATTGAAATTGAAGCTGACGATTATAGCTATGTGATGGAAAAAAAAGCTTCAAAAATGTATAAACTTAAAGGGTTCTCTAAATCTAGTGGTTTTGAAGGTACAAATGTTTTATATGACGATATTGGAGAAAACAGGTTTATGCATGTAGCCTTAGATGACCCAATTATAGCCACCGAAACAGATGCTTTAAAAATATTTAAAAGGGACTTTATTGGCGATTTAAAAGAAATTTATTTTAAATGTCTTGTTTCTGTTTCACCTAAGGTAGGCGCTGAGGATAAGTATGAATATGTGATGGGTTATGCTGAAATTGATGTGAGTTCCATAAGTGTTCGTGATGATGATGATGATTTGGAATACGAAATAGCAGTAGTTCCCTTGAGAGCTGTGCATATTAAGGATGAAGAAAAGACCCCTGAAGGGGGAAAAAGCACAAATCCAATTACAAAGGCATCGTGGCAATTTATGCGAAAATATTTGCCAAATGCAATAAATCCAATTGTAGGAGATATTTTTACTAATAAAGATGGGATACCATATGGTTATAACTGTGGTGATTTACCAGAGATACCAGATTTTGATAAAGATGATCCAAAGCCTTCAGAAGAATCAGAAGAAGAAGGTGACGGATTGAGAGATATTTTTAATGTTGGAAAGTCTCAATTTCAAAATATAATTTCTCTTGGAGGCTATAATTCGATGCTTAAATCTATGGGGTTTGCTTCAAAACTCAAACCAGCGAAGTCATGGGTTCGATTATATCAAGGACAAGTTGGTGAAAAGCTGGGAGGTGGACATAGAGTAGCATCAATTAAAGTTAATGATAATTGGGCGGATGTTAAAGCTATTGAAAACTCATCCCAATATGGTACAAAATACAGTTATAACCTTGTTGAGGATTTAGATGAAGGTTATCGTATAATTAGTAGTGGAGTAGCATCGTATGAACCAATCTCAGCAGGTGCTGACGAGAATTCATATCGGAATCCAACTAAATATACAATTGATGTAAAATTTAGAGCAAATGATAATGAGTATCAGGAGAAACCGCTTGGAGAAAAGATTTTTGGAACATCACGAGTTGTTTATGCTCTCGTGGAAGTTGAAAACATTACTTATGATGGTGTAAATCAGAATGCTAGTGGAAAAACTGTCCATGAGTTTTATACTGCCAAGGATTTTCCGAGTTTTGTTGATCATACCAATCGAGCGAATAATACAAAAGTTAAAACTAAAAACAATCCTTTAGCAGCATTGTTCACTGGGGATTCATTTTATCATTTAAGTATGTCGCAAGGTTATTCGGTTCAAATAAATGATATGCATGGGAAATTTAAGAGTAAAAAAGTTTATTCGGCACCTTTAGTAGGTGAGATAGATCTTCCTGGAATATACAGCACTTCTAATCAACTATATTCTCTAATACACAAATATTACACAGAGGATCACCAATCAAACGTTTTATTAAACAAAATGCCTGTGGTAAATGAGGAAGGTGCTATTTCTGAAAAATTTATTGGAAAGGATATTGATATGGTCGTTGATTTGCATCAAACTAGATCATACCATAGTTCCATTGCAACTCAATTTGGTTTGGAAGTTAACGGCCCAGTTCCTATACCATCTTTTTGGATGTCAGGCCCAACTCAAGACAACCGTTTTAGGTCTTCTGTTACAACAAAAGTTATTTATTCTAATGGGATATTAAAAGAGATAGTTTTAAATGATAATGGACGTCTCAAATCAACTAAAAACCTCTTGTTTGATGAAAAAACAGGTGTACCAGTAGTAACTGAAATAAGACATGAAGCTGGAAAGCAAAGTAAACCAATTTATCAATACGATTATCCAGCTTATTGGATGTATAAAGGGATGGGTATGGCATCTGAAAACTGGGGTGCAAAATTTCAAGATATTATTGATCTCAGCACATCTAGAGTAACTTTAGCGAGTTTTGAAGATTTTTTGAATCCTGGGGATGAAATTGCTGTTTACGATTTAGCAGAAGGGTACAAAAGTAAATGTTGGATATTAAAGAATGAAGGTACAGGAGATTATTATTTAATTGACAGGTTTGGGGATGTAGCGACGGAAAACATTTTAGAATCAGGACATAGTTACGAATATAAAGTGATACGCTCTGGTAAGCGAAATTTATTAGGATCAACAGCAGCAAGTGTAACTTCTATGCATTTAGGTTTGAATGATGATGAAACACCAAAATTAGACCCTTATAATTCGACCTATGAACATACTGAAATTTTGAATGCGAGCGCAGTGAAATATACTGAAAGAGCATTTGGCTATAAATCAACTTTATCAATTGATAATGGACCTGGGCCGTATGATGGACATGATCTTTGTGGATTAGCAATTTTACAAAAAACAAATCCATATGTTCAGGGATTATTAGCGAATTGGAATTTATTGGAAACCTTTGTTTTTGACGGCGAGAGAGATCAAACCCTAGGTAGGATAAGAGAAGATGGGACGCTAATAGATTATATTCCTTTTTGGAAAAATACCGATGGAACATGGGGTATTAACTCTAATCAAGAAATTTTTAATAAATGGCTATTAGCAGCTCAAGCCACAATTTTTGATCGTGAAGGATACAACCTAGAATCTAAAGATGCTATAGGGATTTATAGCTCAATTCTTTTAGGTTATAACAAAACTTTAAAGGTTGCAGAAGCTGTAAATTCGCGATATTATGAGATCGGATTCGATGGTTTTGAAGATCGGGATTATGATGTCGATGGAGATTGTACTAATCCACATTTTAGATTCGATACGGAGACAAGTGAAATCGTTACGAATCCAAAATTCGCTCATTCTGGAAGGAAGTCACTTAAAATCCCTTCAATGTCTCAAAGTGCTTATTCAGGACATCGAATTAATACAATTACTAATGGAGCAACTGATCATGGTATACCATATGTAGTTCAAAAGGAAGAATTGATACCAGGACATCATTTTATTGTTGGTACAGATGAAGGTAAACGTTATGTATTAACAGCTTGGGCAAAAGAAACTAAAAATGAGACTCAAGTGACTTCATACGATGGTGCAGCAATTGATTTCTTAGGTTTTACTCCATCTGATATTGTTGAAAACAGATCAAACATTATTGATGGTTGGCAAAGAATAGAGGTTGAATTCACCGTGCCAGGAGGAGATTTGGATCCTGCCGGAGTTGCGGCGAATATTTTACTTAAAAACACAGGTTTAAACGATGTTTATTTTGATGATGTACGTGTTCAACCTTATAATAGTGAGATGGTTTCATATGTAATCGATCCCTTAACGCTAAGACTTTGGGCGACACTTGATAGTCGAAATTTTGCAACATTTTATCAGTATGATGAAGAGGGAAGTTTAGTCAGAATTATTCAAGAAACAGAGCGAGGAAGAGTAACTGTTCAAGAAAATAGAGCAGGAATTAGAATACAGAATTAATAAATAAAACAATGAGATACATATTTTTTTCAGTCCTATTCTTTTTCCTATTTTCATTTAGTCGAACATCTATTAAAGAAAATGATAAGGATATAGCAATTTCAGCACTTAAACATTGTACCCAATTGTATATTGATTTAAAAAAATTTAAGATTGATGTTGAATACAGTATTTATTATGATCCGATAAATTTTGAAAATCCTGACGATTCTGATAATGGTGTATTAATCCGCAAGGATCAAAATTTTTATAAGAAAGAATTCGACAATATTACCCTGATTAATCGCAAATACCAGCTGAGAGTAGATCAACTTTCAGAAGTAATTATTGTTCAAAGTAATCTCAATACTGAGAATATACCATCAGCCGTTAATCTGGATAGTTTATCAGCCAATGTTAGTCAAGTAAAAAAAATTAAGGATGGGTATAGTTATTATTTAGATCTCCCTACTATTTCTCAAATTGATGTGATTTATGATTTAAACGGTTATCTAAAAATAATGCGTAATTATTATAGACATCCAATGGATTTTGGAGAAGGTGAAGTAAAAGTAGTAACACAATTAAAATACGAAAATTTTAAAATGAACCCAGAAATTGATCCTATTGTGTTTTCAATTGAGAAGTATCTGAATGTCGATCAAAATGGACGATTTAAAGGCCGTGGGGATTATAGTCATTATCATATTATAACTGATCAAAACTTAAAATAAAGTATTAATGACAATATATAGGAATGAAAAAAATAGTTAATACCTGACTTATTGGTCTTAGCAATAATTTCAATTTAAACAATTGTGGTTTATTAAAAAAAGAATAACCAAGATGAGAAACATAGCCAAAATTATTTTAACGGTACTTTTGTTAGTCATAAACGACGCAGCTATTGCCGGTATTGAGCCAGTTAATGTTCGTGCTCAAGAAGATGATTTGTATCAATTAATAGATAGCGAATTAAGTTTAGATATTGCTGATAATAAATATTGGATGATGATTGACGAGGTTTGGGAATCAGAATTCTCAGTCGCATCGGTTAGCAATTCTATCACATTTGGAATTGATGAGTCTGATATGGTCTATTGGGGTACATCTTATGCTTATCGTATAACAATTGATGTTGATTATAAAGAATTGGTAGGTTCTGAAATTCACTCTAATTCGGTTGATGGTATAGTACTTGAAGTAAATTATGACCCAGCAAATGGCACAACTTATCAAGATCGATCAGTATATCCATTCAGCAATGGTTTAGAGGTGAAAATTAAAGTAGTCTCGATTGAAAAGTTAGTTGGTGAAGTTTGGGTAGAAATTATTAGAACGTCGTCCCCAAGTTCACTTCCAAGTTGTTTATTCTTAGAATCAGAGATAATAACCGAACGATATTACCCTTTTAATCAATTAGAATATCCTTCAGAAGGGACTTCAATTGAAGTAGTTGACGATGAGCTTAAAATAGTTTGGCCATTTATGGAGGGCGCAGAAGATTATGATTTGGAGTGGACTTGGGTAAATAGATATAAGGGAACAGTGGACGGTTCAGGTGACCCAGAATTACTTTTATCATCCGAAGTTGAATACGATTTTGATTTAAACGCAACGCGTGTTAGGATTAGTGGTCAAAACACCTATAACATACCTTTAGTTTATGGAGAAGGGTTTATATTAGTCAGGTATAGAGGCGTTGGTCGTGGAGGTGATGATTTTAAAATTCCATTAGAGGGAAGATGGAATTCAGATAATGCAAGTTTATATGGTAGTTCAGGGATAGTTACAGATTTTGGTAGTAACGCTTCTAATTATTTTGCGATAACAGCACATGAAGGAAATGAAATTAATTATGGTGCTGGAATGTCTTTTATTGAAGGGGGAGTAAGAAGTGTTGGTGTAACATATATGGATGGAGTACTTAAACCAAGGCAGTCTCAAGCAAAATTAAATAGTCAGGATAAAATTATAGTGGGTTCCACTATTTATGATCACTATGGAAGACCAGCTATTGGGGTAATGAGTGCACCCGTAGATCAAAGTACACTTGGGTATGTAGATAATCTAAATATGTTTGCAGATGGTGTCCCTTATGGAAAAGAGCATTTTGACGTAGATGTTGTAGATCCAGAAATATTATGTGGAGAATTTTTAGCTGCACCACCAATGAATTCTTTTTATTCCGCTGGAGCTGCTAATTATTATAGTGCCGATAATCCTGACAAAGAAGGTGCAAATGCTTATCTACCAGATGCAGAAGGGTATCCTTTTGTTCAAGTGCAATATGCGGATGATCCAACAGGTCGGATAAAAAGAGTAGGAGGGCTTGGTCCCGACCACCAGCTAGGTGATGTAACAGTAGATGCGGAGGATAGGGCTCCACACTATACAGAATACTATTACACAACACCTGATGGTTTAGAGGTTTACGAGTTGTTTGGAAACGATGCGGCATCGTCCGAAAACTATACGAAAGTAATAACTAAAGATGTTCATGGGCAATTAAGTATGGCAATAGTTGATCCTATGGGTAGGACTATTGCAACATATATGGCAGGAGAAGCTCCAAATGGATTAGACCAAATTAAAGGAAATCTTGGGGGTGACCCTGAAGAATATCCGACAGTAACTAAAGACTTATCACGGTATAATGTACCCGATGATATTGAAGGGGTTATAGAAACCAATCACACACATTTTGTAGAAGATGAGCGGGTTACATATGATTTTAAATATGAATTTGAAGCAGCAAATTTTGCAGAATGTCTAGTGCCTGAGGTTGATCTTTGTTTTGATTGCATTTACGATATGGTAATTACAATTAAATCAGATGATCCGAATTGTGTGATAAAAAATGGAGAAGGTGAAGCAATAAGTGTAGGAGGAATGGTAAATCTTTCATATACTGTTGGTAGCATCGTAGAGTTTGATCCAAGTAGTTGCAATGAAACACCATTAACTTTTAGCGGGGTAAATGGTATAGCAGCGAGTGAATTTCAAATCAAATTCCCGAAAATGGGCGATTATCAAATAAGAAAAAAGTTAATAGTTTCGCGTGATCCGATTGATTATTACTGGGATTTATATAAAGAAAATTCAACATGCTTACTTTCAGAAAATTTCTTTATTAATGAGGCGTTAACATATATTGATCCTACTGATTGCGATGATATTGACCCATGTGAGTATGCTTTTATTACTGAAAATGGAACTTTGGCAACTTATTTAGAAGAAAATCCAAGTCTAGATGAAGAGGATTATAATGCTGCTCGAGAGGTATATGTGGCTGACTGTGAAATAACTAATCCGTGTGATTATTTAGAGCCATTAATGGAGGCAGACTTTAAAGAAGGAGGTCAATATAGCATTAAAGATTATATTCTGGCACATCTGGATGGTGATGATGAAGCAACAGCCTTATTGAATGCTTTATTTATAGATGACGACATTACGGATTGGCGCGACTATGCACCTTTTTTAGAAATAGATGGGGTAACAGTTTCTACAATGACAAATGGTGCAGGTGAAGAAGTAGGGCCTCCTTATACAGGAATCACCCTGGCCCAATTTGCTGATAGTTGGAAAGATAGTTGGGCTAAACAATTTACTCATCTTCACCCTGAATATTGTTATTTTGAATTTTGTGGAGATAATTCAGGAATCTATGATTATGAATATTTATTGAATTCAGTTGATACTTATGCAGAAGCATGTTCACTAGGTTTGTTAAATCCTTTACCAATTTTATCAGGTGACGGTGATCAAATTTTTGAAATTGGTGGATGTTCTGCTGATTTTGATGAGGCATTATTGAGCTTACCTACTGATCCTGTTTTACTAGCAGCGATTAAAGTTATTTTAAACGAATCCTATGTGTATGCTGATCCATTAGAGTATGATATTTACGAATATGCAATATATATATGTGGTGATGACCCTTCTTTAGTGACTTTTGGTACAGGTTGCAATAAAGACAAGCACTGGAGAGCTTTCCGTTCTTTGTACTTTTCTAAACGATTTAGAATTATAGAATTACTTAAAGATCAGGCTGTTTTTGTGACAGGTTCGGGTTGTTCACCCTATGTTGATTGTATTGGAAAATTAAATGAATTACCTTGTGAAGTTGTTGTTGATGGGATGCCCTATTATCCATTTCAAGATAAATTTCCACGTTATTTTGACTATGAAAGTGCATTTTTCGATTTTGAAGAATTTGACTTTGATGCCTATGATGGGGTAGAGGTGGCGGAAGATGCTATTGATGACGCATGTTTATCACAATGTGAAGGTTTGGCTGATGAATGGATGAGGCAGTTGGAAGGTTGTGAAGTACTTCTAGATGGAGAAGAAGAAACGTGGGCAACAGGACAAGAGACATATGATTTAGTGAAATTAAAATTAATTGAAGTATGTGCTGGCGGTTGTGATAATGAATGGCCTTTTCCTACTCAGGTTGATAATGGAACAGTAACAGATGACTCTGATCCCATTAAGGCAAATAGGGTTTATAATTCATTTAAAGATGTAATTATTGATTTAGTTGGAGCTGAAACATTAGAATGTTCACATTTATTAATAACCAATCCAAGGTCGACAGATGGCTCAGAGTCACTTATTACAAATCTAGACGATTGTGCATGTAATTTATTGTTAGCATCGGCATCTGCAGAAGAATTTGAAGATGAAAATGGATTTTTACCAATTGATTATGAAGCTGAAAAATGCCAGTGTGATGCATTTGACAATGCAGGAACAAATAACGACATTCTTGAAGGAGCTGAAATCGATGCATTGAATGCTGCAGAAATTTTCACCCCTAATACTTATCCTTGCGATATTCATTGTATTGATTGTGCAAGTTTGTTTGATGGTGGTACTGCATTATTATCTGGCTTTACTACAGATTTTACAGCGCTTGGAGAAGATGATGTTACCTATGTTACACATCCCGAACTGTTTGTGGCCTATGTGAATGAAATAAATGGAAGTGATTTCACTTATGAAAATTTATTAGAATTAATAGCTAATTGTAATGCACTAGAAAATGTTTCAGGAACTGAAGTTTACCACTTACTTGATCCAAAAACCAAAGAAATTAGAGATTTATTGAATAAGTTAACGACAGCTGGGTTAGCATCGGATCAATCAGATTTTAACCTTTACACTTTACCTGAGTATTTAAATGCTAGTTTTTACTTGTGCGGTGATGAAGATGTAGCTACTTATGATTATACACCAAGTGTAACTGGTTCAAGTTTAAGTTTTAATATTTCAAATTCAACTTGTGATGGGAATTGTACATTAACTGCCACTTTTACGGATGGATACCCTTCTGGTGTAGGTGAATTTGCCAATGCAACAGACGCATTTAATAATATTCTTGAATTTGGTGAGATTTATTTTCTAACGGCAATCAACCTTGGAGAATTAGATAGGTTTTATATTGATGCTTCTATAGAGTTGCCTGATGGTTCAATTGAAATTGTACAAATCAGAATAAATATGCCTTGTTATGATTTTATTACAGATCATTACACAACTCGTTCAGGCAACCCTAGTTTTAAAATTTGCTCAGGAGAGGCAATTTATGATGAGGATGACTGCTTGGATCTTATGATTAAAGAGGCAGAACTAGCTGGGAAAGAAAATTATGAAGAATATATTGCCGAGAAAAAAGCAGCCTTTATTCGTGATTATATATCAAGTTGTACTCAAGTAGACGAAGAATTTAATGTAGAATATGTTGCTAATAGGTATCATTACACCTTGCTTTATTATGATCAATCTGGTAATTTAGTAAAAACAGTATCGCCAAAAGGCGTTCATAAATTAGATGAAGATAAAATAGAAGAATTAATAGATCATTTAGCAGATCCTGGCAGTAATCCTCCAGTTTACCCTGAGCATACATTTGAAACTACATATAAACACAATAGTTTAAATCAAGTTGTTGAAGTGAATACACCAGATGGTGGTACAAGTAAATATTTTTATGATCATGTTGGTCGTTTAGTCGTTTCGCAAAATGCCAAACAAGAAGATTTTCAACGCGGAATAATAACTGATGCTTATGATACTGGATTGGCTGTTGAAGCTTACTCATATACGCGTTATGATGAGTTAGGTAGAGTTTATGAAGTGGGTGAAATTAGCCATCCTCAGACTATGACAAGAGAACGTGCAAAAAATATATATTTATTACCTGGCTGGTTAGATGAAACAATTTATAGTGGTACTCCAATTATTAAAAATAACATTACATTAATGCATTATGATACAGAATATAGTGCTGCTGCTTCATTGGAATTTTTAGCTGGTGGTTATGGACATACAAGAAATCGTATTGTAGCAACATCTGTTATTAGTGGTTATGTTACACCAACAGCTGGCGAATGGATTTATCCAGATCCAGATTATGTAAACCATTATAAATATGATGTTCATGGAAATGTACAATCATACTTACAAGAGATTAATGCCTTGGCACAATACAGTAATAGATTTAGAAAGGTAGATTATGAATATGATTTAATTAGCGGAAACCCAAATTATATTTATTATCAAAAAGGCAAGCCAGATCAATACATTCATAAATATGTATATGACGGGGATAATCGATTGAAAGAAGTCTTTACCTCCTCTAAAGGAATTATTTGGGATCGTGATGTAAATTATGAATACCGAGAAGATGGTTATTTAGCCCGGACAGAAATAGGTGAAATGAAAGTGCAAGGTATGGATTATGCATATACGTTACACGGATGGTTAAAAACTTTAAATTCCGGTGTTTTAAATGCTGAAAATGATATGGGAAGAGATGGGAGACGAGATGGTCCAACAGAATACTCAGCTAATGAGGATGAAATTCATGGACTGGTTGCTAAAGATGCGCTCGCATATACTATTGGATATTATAAAAATGATTATATTGCAATATCAGATGGAGAAACGGATTTTGATAATATGCAAATAGAATTAGCTGGTACATTCTTAACAGATGCCACTCGGCAAAATTTATACAATGGAAATATCACCTCTTTAATCACAAATTTAACTGATTTTGAAGGGGATAAATTAAATGTTCATGCCAATGCTTATAGATATGACCAATTGCATAGGTTCAAAGATATGCATGTTTACACGCATGATAATATTACTTCAACCAATAGTCTTGCTTCTGCTATTAGGGATGATTTTGAAACTTTTACAACGGATCAATTTTCAGGGAATTTAGGAAACTACGAAGTACATGTAGATTACGATGCTAATGGAAATATTACTGACTTAATTAGAATGAATGATTACGTTGTCGGAGATGACCATAGTGACAATGGAATGGATAAATTTAAGTATGATTATGGCGACGAATTAACGAATAAATTGACAAGAGTAGAAGACTTTAATGATAGTGAAGTTTTATTGGTTGGAGGAATTCCAGTTGACTTTGGTGATATAAAGTCTGATCAAGTAGAAGATAATTATGAATATCATGATGATGGATCCCTAAAGTCAGATAAGGATGAAGAAATAGATTATATTGATTGGTATCCGAGCGGGAAAATAAAGAGAATTTATAGAACAGGTTCTTCTGAACAATCCGATTTATATTTTGAGTATGACCCTATGGGCATGCGTACCTTAAAAGTTGAAATGACTAGAACAGGTACGACGTTAAACACATCCAACCTATGGAAGTATACCTATTATGCAAGTGATGCAAATGGGACAACTATGGCAATTTATGAACTAGATAAAAACGATCAAGATAAAACTTTACAAAAAACGGAAAGTATGATCTATGGTGGTTCTCGTTTAGGGATTGATGTAGAAAATATTACCGTTTCAGGTTCAGAAGCCTCTAAGCCTTGTAATAATGGAGGTTTGGGTAGTTTTGTTTTTGAGATAAAGGGGCCGTCAGACGAATTGTTTTGGGAAGCGGGTAGTGTTATTATAACATTTGATGGCACAACGATTGCGGATGAGGCTCTTTGGCGTTCTCCAGATATTGGTGCGATGGCTGTGATTACAGATATTAATAGTAGTGGTTTAGATATACACGCCTCATTAATAAGTGAAAGTATAGTGGGTGAATATTATTATGCAACGATAGAAGTGATAGAAACAAGTGTTGGAGCTTTTCCTGAAGGAACAATAACTACTTATTCATCTGACCCTTTAGTTACAATTACTGAAACTCAAGCGTTCACTGCAGGTGATTGTTATACACAAAGAGAACTTGGTTTAAAGTATTATGAACTTATCAATCATTTAGGCAATGTCATGGAAGTGGTGTCGGATAGGAAGATTGCGGTGGAAGACGATTTAACTGCGGGGGTAATAGATTATTTTGAAGCTGATGTTGTGCAGTATTCAGATTATTACCCTTACGGGATGACAATGCCTGGTAGAAACGGATCAATTAGTGAAAAGTACCGTTATGCGTTTAATGGGATGGAAACTGATAAAGAAGTTTCTGGTAGTGGGAATAGTTATACTACGCAGTTTAGGCAGTATGATCCGAGGCTGGGGAGATGGAAGTCGTTGGATCCGTTGGCGTGGAAATATGCTTCCAAAAGTCCATTCATATCTATGTCTAATAACCCGACAAATAGAATTGATCCAAATGGAGATGATGATTATTTTAATTCTGCGGGTAAATTTATTGGTAGTGATAATAAGTCTACAAGGAAAATTTATATTCTAACAAATGCTGATGTTGCCAACCTCAAAAAAAGTAATGGTTTAATTGATAGAAATGTTGCCCATGGCGCTGGTGGTGCAATCTTGTTCAATAATATCTCAAATGGAATAATTAAAGTAAATGCAGCCCAAGGTATTGGTGATTATTATGCGAAGAATAATAAAATAACTTATGACATTGGCGTGACAAAAAATAATAACGCAGTAATGCACACAAATTGGAGTGGAGGAAAGAAGAAAATCTTTTTAACATATGACGAAGATTTAAATTTTTCAGATTTTCTTAATGATTACGGTAATTTAATAAATGTTATGGTTCATGAGTCTCATCATGCAAAGAATCATTTATATATTAATCGCTCTGGTGAAAAAAAAATATTGAGAACCGAATGGGATAGTCAAAAAAGTGCTGTAAGACATTTGGACACATATTGGTATCAGATTCATCACGATTCATGGGATGATGTAACAAGAGGTTACAAAGAACATGTAATAAATAATATGATATCTTATCTTGGAGCAATTGATGATAAAGTATTATTAGATGTTTGGAGAAAAAAGATGCAAGAATTTTTCGACATAACAATATCTATCGCAGGTGGCAATACAGATATGAAAGGTCGTTGGGTTTATAATGAGGTTAAACTTTTACCGAAAACAAAACCCATTAGAATTAATAAAAGTAAAAGTAAAAGTAAAAATGAAAAATATTTACCTAAATATTAATATTGTAATATTGTCATTACTATTGCTGTTGTCCAGCTGTACCTTTCATAAAAGAAACAGTTTAAATAGTGAGCTGATTCAAATAAGGTGGAAAAGTTTAGAGGTTCATTTAAGGGATAGTGAAAAATTTATCCATAATAGACCTTATGAACGGTTCGTTATTGAAATTGTTAATAATACAGCTGATATTGATACTTTTTACATTGAGAATCAAGGTGCGTTTATATTCATTTATAATAATGATTCTTTGTTATTACCAAAAACTCGAGGTAATAGTTATGTAAAATTAAATGCACATGAAACAAAATTAATTCATTTTGTTGGATTGGATTTTTTTTTACCTGAATCTAAAGTAACATATTATAATAAAATGATTGACATCGGCAGAAACGCGGAATTATTATATAAAAATGGAGACACAATTTATGAGGTGGATAAACTGTTTGATCAAATTGTTTTTATTGAAGATTAGGTAATTCTTCTGAAAAGTGAGTAACAGGACTACTTCACATTAACCCCGTCCTCTAAGAAAGGTCTTCGGACTCTCCCCGCTAGAATAAAAAACTAAACGCCAACCTAAAAAAGGGTTGGCTTTTTAGTTTTTTCTTGCCCTTCCTTGGTTCGCCCTCAGTAGTAGCTAACTTTATTTTTCTTTCCCTTTCACCAGATTTTTAATTTTTAGCAGATGCAAAAAATTAAAAACATCCTATACCCAAAAAATAAACCGCTCCATGTGTTTTGCTCGCCGCTTGGGTCGGCAAGGCTGGGGCACACAAACCCCACGCTAAAATAATCCCCAGCCCCGAAGGTTCGGGGTAGGCAGTCACCACTCTCTCGGCTGAGCCGAGATCGCTACTTTGTCTGCCACCTTGTCTCCCTCTCGCAGCGTTGCAGCAAGCCAGTTGTTTGCTACAACGCTTAAAAGGCTTCGCGCCCGTGAAATACGGCCTAAAAAAGAGATAGAAGTGTACAAGTTGCACTTTGCCGCTCAATCGCCGCGGCTCTGGCTATGATATTTTTTGTCTGCGGCAAAAGCCACAGCTAAAAAATATCGATAAATCCATTACCTGCCCAGCGCATAAAGATTTAATGCCATTATTTTGTGCAAAGCGAAGACTTTGTCAAAATACTGGCTAAGGCAGTTCGCGTGCCGTCTGAACGCGCAAACTACGTTTGATTTACTCTGGTGTGATGGGGTGTGGGCTATTTTATATAATGTTGTTATGTGATCCATTTTGGGCACATAACAGGACGTTATGTAACTTAGCTTTGTATCGGCTCAGCCGATAGTGTGGTTGGGAGGGTTAGTATTTGTATTTCCAGTTTTTTTATTAGTTAAGTCAAAGAAAATAAATATTCAAAAAGATAAAGAAATTTAATGCCCATGTTAAATTGATTACAAATGCTCCATCTTGTTCTAGGATTTAATAAATATTTTTAATAACTTCTTAAACTTTAGAATCCAAAATTGATTAAGTGGATATACTGTATGTAAATTTCAATAATGATACTAACTTTAGAATTTAAAAAAGCATTCTTAATTCGTATTTCATGAATAAAATTAAAGTTTTATGCGTATTTGCTCTTATTGGGTTATATGCCTGTGGTAAATCAAAACTAGCACCAAAGGAATATGTTTATTGGTGTGATGATGCCGAAAATAAATTAATTAAAAATTATACACAGAAAGATTTGTCATTGACTTGTCAATATATGACTTCTGAATATTCAGTTTTAAAGCAAAGTAATCCTAACGATTTGAATATTTCTGAAATTCAAAGTTCTATTGAATCATTGGCTGATTTAGTCCAATTTAAATTAAAATTCGAAAATAAATCAAAGAACAATTTCATAAAAAATAATTATACGACAGCAGAAGAGTTTAATACAAGATCACTTTATCTATCATACGATATGCAAGATGATTTTCGATTGGTTGCGGGAGCTGATACAATAAAATGTGTATTGTTACATCACGAAAGAACTTATGGTAATACTCCTTATGAAACTGTTTTTTTGACTTTTCCAAAAAAGTCTAATTCAGATTTAGAATTAATTTTCAACGATCAAGTTTTTGGATTCGGTAGGGTAAAATTTAAGTTTAGAAATGAGGTTATTTTAAATATGCCAGAATTAATATTTTAAATTTTATCAGGCAAGTTTATATCTGTAAAAAAAATCTTTACTCACTGTAAAATTGGAATTTAATTATATTTGTTGCTAAGTAAACCTAAACTTTTAAGAAGCGTTCAATGAAACTGAGTAGATTTTTTTTATTTATTAATGTTATCTTTATCCTAGGTTTTTCAAACCAATTAATTGCTCAAGATTTCGTGAATCCTCATTTGGATGGCATAATTTCTGGAACTGGATCATTACCTGATGGCTGGGAAAGGATTCCTGCTTCTGATCCTATTTCTAAAGCAACTTCAGAAGGTGTAACAGATACTCCAGATTTGGCGAATATAGAAGGGCCGCGATTGAGTATCGGTGTTGCTGCGAAACCCCAAATAGGTGAGAATTGTTTAATAGGTTCGTATGCGGTTTTTGTTGAGACCTATACCACTTGGCACGAAGGTATTCAACAAACAGTTTCTGGACTTAACCCTGGAACAGAATATGAAATTTCATTTTATCAAGCAGTAATCAAACAAAAGGATGTCGAATCCGATACAGGCTTTTGGTTTGTTTATCTAGACAATGATTTAATACACATAACAGAAGAAACTGTTAGTAAGGTTTGGTGGCAAGACGTCAATGTTGAATGGCAAAATCGATCAATGAAATTTGAGGCAACAGATTACAGCCATACATTTAAATTTATACCAGGAACTTGGGAAAAACCGAAGAAGATTAGAATGGGAATTGACAATATTCACTTAAGATGTCCAATTCCTGAATTACGAGAAGATACGACAATTTGTTATGGTCATAAGGTAAGGTTAGACGTGAAAGTAACAAACGGTACTTACTTATGGAACGATGGAAACAATGATCCTATACGGGCAATTGGTGAGCCAGGTAATTATATTGTTAAAGTTGATAACGGATGTAGAATAATGACTGATTCTGTCCTAATTTCAACAATTGATTGTCCCGTGATTATTGAAATGCCAAATGTTTTTACACCAAACGGGGATGGTGTGAATGATTTATTTAAGCCAATAAAAATTAACGAAATTCAAGAGTGGCATCTCATTATTAAAAATCGATGGGGAGTTGTGCTTTTTGAATCTATTGATCCTTATGAACCATGGGACGGTAAGATTGAAGGTACGCTTTGTGTTGATGGTGTATATTATTGGTCAATATATGCAACGGATTCTTTTCAAAAATTACAAAGATTAAATGGTCCTCTCACTTTAATTCGATAAATAAATATTGTTCAAGTTAACTATTAGAATTTTAATATAATCCAAAAAGTCAACTCTAACTTCAACAAATTGAACATTATTTTATGGTTCATGATTCTAAATTGGCATGAAATAGAAAAAATAATACTACTTAGGTAAATTATGAGTTATATTTTACAGCATTAATAAAAAAGGGTGTTATTTTAAAATAACACCCTTTATCTATGTTGAAAGTTAAGATTTTCAATACTGGTTCAAATTTAAACCCACTTCTTCAATAAAAAAACTCAAATTTCCCAATTGCAAAGTTGGGTTTCCCGTTGGTGTCAATCCGCTATGTTAGAAATTTATTATCTCTTCTTATTTCCATAACCTCTATTTGAGTCTTCAACAGAAATGACCTAGTATTTTGCAATCCGTTTTTGATATTTGAAATAGAATTTATGGGACTCATTTTTTAAATAAATTAGTGTTATTTCCTAAATGAAAAACATGGTTTTTCTGGTGCTAAAAGTTAGGTTTAAATTTTTGCAATGTTTAAATTCACACAATTAAAAACCTGAACTCCTTTCAAATGATAAAAATCCTATCTACCAGTCTTCTTTTCTTTAGTGTAATTAGCCATAGTAGCAGTTCTAATGAATCTTTACCAGTGATAATTGAAGGTGCCACAGTTTATATTTGTTATAGTACCACGGCTACTAAATATCATTTTACAAAAAACTGTAGAGGATTGAGTGCATGCACACATGATATTAAGATTGTTACATTACAAGATGCCAAGGGAAAGTACGAAAGGACTTTATGTGGGTGGGAGGATTAACAAATATGAATTAAAAAGTAATATGAAATTATCAATAGACGAGTTATAGTGCTATTTGTTAGGGGGGGATTGGTAAGTCATAAATATTAAATTTACTAATCGGAGAATTGGTTAGAAGAGAATGGAGCGTAGTATCTCAATCAGAACACGAAAGTGGTTTAGATGTTCTTGTTGTATTTGTTTCCAATGAAGGAATTAAAATAGGTGTTTTCGACTTTTAACGGATTACTCACTTTGCTCGTGATCCTTTGGGCTCCGGTCGAATAAAAGCTTTAAAAATCTGCGATTTTTTTGATCTTTTGTTGTTATGCGCTCTCGCTCAATCCCAGCTAGCTGGGGCTTGGACTCTTGCTCAAAACAACAAAAGCTCGCCGCTGCGCGGAAAGCTTTTGTTCTTGTGACCCCGGCAGGATTCAAACCTGCAACCCTCAGAGCCGAAATCTGATATTCTATTCAGTTGAACTACGGAGCCATTATTTTTTGGTGCTGTAGTTCAACTAAATCTCACGGATGAGGTTGAACTACGGAGCCATTATTTTTTGGTGCTGTAGTTCAACTAAATCTCACAAATGAGGTTGAACTACGGAGCCATTATTTTTTGGTGCCGTAGTTCAACTAAATCTCACAAATGAGATTGAACTACGGGGCCATTAAATGTAAATAAAAAAGAGTGGAGCAGAAATGCTCCACTCTTTTTTTCATTGTGGGCCCACCTGGGCTCGAACCAGGGACTTTCTGATTATGAGTCAGATACTCTAACCAGCTGAGTTATAGGCCCGATGATTATAAGTTCATCAACTTGTAATTTCTTTCTTTAGGCTGTGGTCCGCCTTAGGCGGATCGAACCAGGGACTTTCTGATAATGAGTCGGAACCCAATCACAATAAATCCTTTTAATTAGCCTTTTCATCCTTTGATGATTCTACTTGTCCGCCTCAGGCGGATAGGCCCGATGATTATAAGTTCATCAACTTGTAATTTCTTTCTTTAGGCTGTGGTCCGCCTTAGGCGGATCGAACCAGGGACTTTCTGATTATGAGTCGGTACTCAATAACAATAAATCCTTTTTTGGTTCGCTTGTCGAAACAAACGCTTTACCAATTTTATCTGTACGAATAATAACTATCCAAAACAGGGGTGCAAATGTATTTTATTATTTTAAGTTAACAAAATAAATCACCTGTTTTTTTATGTAGACCTGCAATAAATTAAGTCTATTGATTAACTCAGCTGAAGATTTTAAAAAATAAGTACCTTTCCAACATGGAAAATAAGCTTGAAGCAATTATATTCGATCTTGGTGGTGTAATTATAGATCTTGACTATAATAAAACTATAAACGCTTTTAAATCAATAGGTAAAAAAGATTTCGAACACCTTTATTCGCAAGCGCAACAGGTTGGACTTTTTAATGATCTTGAAATTGGTGCAATCACACCCGAAGTTTTTCGCGTAGGTTTAAATGAATTACTGAAGGAGAATTATTCTGATCAAATAATTGATGAAGCTTGGAATAAAATGCTTTTAAAAGTGCCCAATCACCGAATTGAATTTTTAGAATCCATAGGAAAAAAATATCGGATTTTCTTGTATAGTAATACCAATGCTATTCATTATGAGGCGTTCCGCAACCAAATAGAAAAAGACTTTCAAAATATCAATTTGCTTGAGGAGCTGTTTGAGCAGACGTATTATTCGCATATTTTAGGGAAACGAAAACCGCACGGTGATTCTTTTCAGCATATTTTGGACGAACAAAATTTAACTGCAAGTAAAACATTGTTTATCGATGATAGCATTCAACATATTGAAGGTGCTCAATCGATTGGATTAAATGTTATACATTTGGTTGATCAAGAGGTAGAAGATGCTGTAACTTCTTACTTAAGTTAATACCAAAATGAGGATTCGAGAAGAATTAGTTGATTTACAAAAAACACTTTACGATTTTTCGCGAAGGAATCCTTTTATCAATGTAAATACAGATAAATTAGCATTGCTTGAAGACAATAAATTCGATCGAAATACCTTGTCTAAACTTACGAAAAAAGCAGACTTTTATCGGAAAGAATATGGCTTAGAGACAAGTTTGCATGTTTACCTTTTTTTGCAATGGGAATTTGAAAACGAGGAGAGCAAAGAAATTAAATCTTATTGCTCTCCCCTCATATACAAACCTTGTAAAATTGTAAAAAAAAGGAATATTGAAATCGATTTTAAGGTGGTAGAGAACGATGAAGATGTCTATGCTGTCAATCCTATACTTCGCCATTATTTTGCACAATATTTCGATTTTATTTTGCCTGAATTGACCAATGATATCGGTGAAGTAGCCACATTATTGATCAATTTTTTTAAATCCTCAGACAAAGGCATCACAATCAAAAATCAATTTTCGGAAGATGTTGAGGGTTGGGCCATTTATCAGCAAGAAGCAATCGGGAACTTTAATTATAAAAAAAGTCTTCTCGGTACCGATTATGAAGCGATAATTAAAGCACCAAATGCAACTATAGAGCATCTTCTAAGTGGGCAAATAACTAAAGAAAATACTGATGATAATCATATTGATTTAATTGCGCCTGCAGATGATTCGCAAAGTAGCATCTTAGTAAAAATAAAAACGCAGAACCTCGTAATTCAGGGTCCACCTGGAACAGGAAAATCACATACAATAAGTAATATCATCGGTCATCATTTATTAGCAGGGAAACGAATCTTGTTGGTCTCTGAAAAAAGAGCGGCGCTTGACGTGGTACATACAAGACTAAAGAAAATTGGGATTGATAAATCTATAGCCTTTTTCAACGCAGAAAAGGATGAGAAAAAAACATTCTACAGTCAATTGGGAAAAACGTATGAGACTGTCAAGAATGCTGACGCTTTCAGTCAGATAGATAGAGCTATTTCAGCTGATCGTCCTTTAGTTCAATATTATCCGGCTTTATTGCTGAATGAACGTGCAAAGCATGTCACATTAAACAAACTAATCACATTACTTCTAGATAGCTCATTGTCCCTAGAGAATTTAAAGGCAAAAGGCAAATTTCCAGACTATTCTACTTGGTTTAATGCATCGATTTTTTTAGAAGATTTTGAAACAAAAGTATTGCCAGTTTTTGCTGTAAATACTTTGAGTCAAACCCCCTTTTATAACCTCAATAAAGCTGTGTTTAATGAAGACGAACCGATTCAAAAATTGGAATCCTTTTTATTGCAACTGGAAGAGGTTTTAGAAAAAATAATTATAGTACAAAAGTCCTATAATTTAAATCATACGATATTAAGTCTGACAAGGGTTTCAATTACTGCAAGTGTTTTGAATATGGTAAATAAATTGCAGCTCGATTTATTGAATAAGGACCATAAATCTTACAAAAGTTTTAAAAATTGGGCCAAAAAATATCAGCTCACTGCGCAACAATTGAAGCGAGCGGAACAGGCGAATAAAGACTGGAAAAATAAACCGAGTCAGACTACTATTACTGTTTTGCTAGACCTCATTCAGAATAAACAGAAACATAAAAACCGGAAAGGCATCTTTTATTTACTAAAAAGGAATCCGGAACAATTGCGCACAGCTTTTACCGATTTCGACCCGAACATAAGTGACGAAGCTAAAATTTTATTGTTAGAAAAACTCAAGTTAGAATGGCAATTAAGGAGTGAATTAGAAGAGATTAAAATCAAATTGAAACACAATCTCAATATCAACGATCCAGAGAATGAGATCGATTTAATCTTTAGCATTCGTGCAAAACTCGATGATCATTCGACGGATGAGTATTTGGAGATTTTAGGCAGAGAAGATCATGAAAAACTGATCGTAGATTTGGCAAATCTTCATCCTGCAATTGATCGGTTTAATGCTATTTATCGATTTGTGTTTAGGGGAGATAAACAATTGAAAATCATTGATGTTCAGGAACAGATTGCCAATATTAAAAAGATGATTCCTGCTATTAATCATTGGTTACCAGAAATCAAACATTTCTATAAATTACCGAATGATTTACAAGAATTTATTGGTAATAATCCGTTGCCAATAAGGGAGTTAAAATATATTGTTGCTTATGAGAATTTATTAAAAGAGACGCGATTCGAGTCTGCTTTTAAGGATCTCAGTGGTTGGGCCCTTTCAACTGCGTTAAAAGAGGAATTACAAGCAGATAAATGGATCTTCAAATCGAATATTGAAACGATTAAGCAAGCGCAAAGAACGGTTTATCAATACAAAGAAAATTTATTGGCAACGCCTCAGCATAAACTGAATGAAGCAGAAAAGCTAGAGAAAAAGAATTACAAAATTCAAAAAAGGGTTTTATTACACGAAATCAATAAAAAGCAACAGCATTTACCAGTTAAAGATTTGGTTGCTCAAACGGGAGAGTACCTAATGGCGCTTCAACCTGTTTGGATGATGAATCCATTAGCTGTATCGGAATACTTGCCGAATACCCCCGATCTTTTTGATCTTATTATCTTTGATGAGTCGAGTCAGATTCCTTTAGAGGATGCTATTCCTGCAATTTATAGGGCAAAACAAGTGGTTATTGTGGGTGATAGCAAACAAATGCCGCCGAGTCAGTTTTTCACATCGAATTTGAGTAATAAAACGCTTTTAGACCAAGGGGAAATTAGTTTTCCTCAAGCGATGTTAAAATGGCATTATCGCAGTAGTCATCCTGATTTAATTCGTTTTTCAAATCAGGAATTCTACCAAAATGAATTGGTTTGTTTGCCGCCCGAAACGGAAGAAATACCAATCGAATTTGTCTTAGTAGATGGTAAATTCGATGATGGTAAAAACTGTATTGAGGCGGAGCGAATTGCAATGTATTGCGCAGCCATTACAGCTTCATTTAAAGGGACTATTGGCATTATCACATTTTCTAAAGAGCAAGAAAAAGAGATTGCAAAACAATTAGCAAATCATAAGGTTGATTCGATGGATCAAATTGTGATAAAGAATTTGGAGAATGCACAAGGTATTGAAAAGGATATCATTCTAATATCTATTGGCTATGGGTATAATTCTGCCGGTGATTTCCGAATGAATTTTGGGCCAGTTAACCAAATTAATGGTGCGAATAGATTGAATGTGATGTTCACGCGAGCGATTCAAAAAATGGTTGTATTCAGTTCTGTTACAGCTAAAGATTTTAAATTATCAGACAACCAAGGTGTGCAAGTTTTGAGTAGCTTTTTACAGTTTACTGAAGAGATCATAAAGAATGAGTATTTGCCAGTCGAGCTGCCAAAGGCGCATCAAATTGTTGCGGATATATTATCTAAAAATGACACAGTAAATACTTATTATTCATCTAAAAACGGCATTGCAATTTCTTGTTTTATTTTACATCAAAGTCGCACGATAATTTTGGTTGATCCATGCTTGGATAAAAATGACAACCAGGATCTGAAAAGTATGATGCGGATATTGACAACTAATTTTAAAACAGTTAAAATTGTTTTGGGTGTTGATATATGGTTACATCGTGATCGAGTTGAAGCAGAAATTGGGCAGTTGAATTAAATTAAAATCGGCAATAAGATAGTTTCTGAGGTGAAAAAAAGTATATAATCGGCTAACCTATTGGGGTTTATTTACGTGTTTGCATTTGAGTGCCTAACTTATTATGTGAATGAAAAAAAATATTAGAAACTTTCTCCTACTGTTTGTGTTCTTTTTGCAGTTCCCTTTAAGCTTGTTTTCGCAAGTGGAATTTACATCATCTAACCTTCCAATCATTGTAATAGAAACTGGTCCTCGAATTATTTTTGATAAAGTTCGTTCTGTGGTTGATATGGGTATTATCAATAATCTTAAGGGGGATAGAAATTATATTACTGATCCTTTTACCGATTATGCTGGCCAAATAAATATAGAATTTCGAGGTTCAATGTCGCAATCGTTTCCGAAAAAATCATACGGATTTGAAACGCAAGATGAGCAGGGGAATGCGTTGGATGTTTCTTTATTGGGGTTGCCTGCTGAAAATGATTGGGTATTATATGCTCCTTATTCTGATAAAACGTTGATAAGAAATGTGCTTTCCTACGAACTTTCAAGGAGGTTAGGCCATTATGCTCCGCGAACAAAGTTATGTGAATTGGTAATTGACGGTTCCTACCGTGGAGTTTTTGTTTTGATTGAGAAGATAAAGAAAGATGAAAATAGAGTAGATGTTTCTGGTCTAAATTCTGACGAATTAAATGGTGATGATTTAACTGGCGGATATATCCTTAAGATAGATAAAAATACGGGAAGTTTTGATACGATTTTTCGGTCGAATGTCGGAGATATTCCATTTCAATTTGTTTATCCTAAGTTTGATTCTATTGGTGCTGAGCAAATTGTTTATATTAATGATTATATCAATAGTTTTGAAGCCGCTTTAAGTTCAGATAGTTTTACTGATTTAGAAGACGGGTATCGAAAATATATTGACGTCAATTCCTTCATCGATTTTTTTATAATTAACGAAGTTTCTAAAAATATTGATGGTTATTTCTTAAGTACCTTTTTACATAAGGATAAGGACAGCAACGGTGGTAAACTTAAAATGGGGCCAGTTTGGGATTTTAATCTGACGTTTGGTATGGCCCATTATAGGGCTGGATTTAAATCAGACGATTTGCATATGAATAGTGAGCCTATACCCTGGTGGTGGGGCAGATTACTTGAAGATCGATTATTTAAAATCCAAATATGTAAGCGTTGGAGTGAAATAAGACAAGATCAGTTTAGTGATGAATCTATAATGGGAATGGTAGACTCATTAGCACATTTATTAAATGAATCTCAAATTAGAAATTTTGAAAGATGGGATATTCTTGGAGAAGATATTTGGCCCAATTTTTATATTGGTGATACTTATGAGGATGAAATAAATTATCTTAAAAATTGGACATTGGATAGGTTAGAATGGCTTGATGATACATTGTGTCATGACAATCAATTGGCAACTTTAAACGTTTATCCCAATCCTTTTATAAATAAATTGTATTGTAGTTTTTCATTAGAGAAGCAAGGAAGTGTTTCTTTAATGCTGTATGATGTGAATGGTGTAAAAGTTAAAAGTTTAATTGATGAGACCTATTATTCAGAAGGTGAATATGTTATCGATTTTAAGGTAGATGAATTGTCCGCTGGATTGTACTTTGCAGTACTCAAAGTGAATGATGAGATTGTAGAAAATAAAAAAATATTAAAAACGAATCAATAAGATTTTAAATGGGTGAAAGATTAAGTTGATTTTTTTAGTATTGCAAATGTCTCAATGTCAGTAAGTGACTGCTTTTAACACCTCTTTAACAAATCCTATGTTTTATTAACCTTATCTTTGCATTTAATTGGTCAAAATCTCTGTACGACTAGTAAACTAAAAAATATTGAATATGAAAAGAACACTACAAAACATTGGTATAGCATTGACTTTGCTTTTATCAGGAAATGCTTTCGGACAATCTTGTGAAATGACTGCAATTGAGGAAGATCTTTATAGTCCTTCTTTAATCATGACATGTGATTTTAACGGTGATGGATCTGAGGATATTGTATTTTTAGATTCTGTAAGCTTTAACGTTTTTTGGAAAAGAAATACGGGGAGTGATAATTTTGCTGCTGCAGTACCATTAATTGGTGGTGCTGAAATGAAGTTCTTAAAAGCGGCTGATATGAATGGTGATGGTTATGATGAAATCATTATTGCAACTTCTTCAACTATCTATTATATCGTTTATACAGGACCAACAACTATTGATTTTGCAGAATTATACACTGTTCCTGTTCTACATAATATCGATGCAATTGCCATTGGTGATTTTAATGTAGATGGAAGTGAAGGGATGGTTTTTGCGTATTCAAGACCTTCTACATTGAGAGCTTATGCAGATGTTATAGTGAGTGATGATGGTGACCTTTCTTTAGAGAATATTTTTGAATCTGTAGTCGGTGAAATTTCTGATTTAGCTGTGGGTGATATAACGGGGAATAGAAGACCTGACATTGCAATGGGTGGATACAATAATTTTTGGTTCAGAAATACAGGTATCGGCGCATTTACTGAAGCTAAAGTAATTAGTTCTGGTTCTGGTGATTTTGGTCATATTGCAATTCATGATTATGATGGTGATGATGATGCAGAATTGATTGTACTTGATTATGAAGGTGTTTTAAAAGCATATGGAATTGATTTATTAGATGAAGGTTGGAGATATGATCCAATTACATTGCGCACTGGTTTGCCAACAAATCCTCAAACGTGGGAACATACTTCGTTAAATGGTTCTGATGTGCTTTTATTATCTTCTGATGATGAGATTATCGGTCTTTCTCATATCGGTCGTGGATATACTGAGATTTCTTATTGTTCGGGTATTTCAGATTTAAATGGATTGGCCCTTTTTCATAGAGAAGACGGTTTAATTGAGTTCGTTTTGTCAAGAGAATCTGAAGGAACAATTGAGAAAATAAATGATGCTGAAACAAATAGCGTTGATGATATTGTTGTTAATCCTTGGGAGGTTTATCCAAATCCAACGCGTGATTTAGTCTATATTGTTGCTGAAAATAATGCGCCAATTGAAAATGTACAAGTGATCAATACATTTGGACAAATTTCTGGAATCAAAACTATGGGTAACAATCAATACTCAATTCAAGATTTAGCAAGCGGTTTATACCAATTGGTTATCACAGATACGGAAGGTAATGTATTTACGAAGTCGGTATTGAAAATCGACTAGTAGATTAGATTTTTATAATGTCCTGCCGAATTATTTTACAATAGTTCGGCAGGATTTTTTTTGCAAGAATATTTTACTTTACTTCCCACACTTTTCAGTTTCGCTAGCAAGAATAGCTTCGTAATCTTCTGCTGATATATACTGAGGTGTATATAATGCCTCAAGTTCATCAAGTTTTGAAACAAATGATCGCATATGGTTTCTTGATCCACAGCTCAAATTCTCGTAAACAAAAGTTAAATCGTATATACTTGTATGCGTCATTAAGGTATTGATGTCATGAATGTCTAAGTCCTCAATTGTTGCGCCAACTTTCAATGCTTCTACTAAAGAACTATCAACTAATACAATCAAATTATCATACAAAGTTTGCAATTCTATATTCTCAAAAACACCTTCATCATTGCCCTCATTAGGGTTGGGGATACTGTATTTAATTAATAATTCTTCCACCTTATCCATGTGCTTTTGTTCGCTCGATGATATATTATTAAATATGGCATCTCCATGTTTGTCAAAAGCATAGATATAGACATCTCTAGCCAATTTTTCTTCTTGAATTAAAAAGGTTAAATCATCCTGTTCTTCAACCGATAATTCTTCAAGTACAACTTCTTTTTCTTCCTTTTTACATGCGCTAACCGCTAATAAAATCATTGCTGCTGCTATTGCTATCTTTTTCATATCTGCTGTTTTTATTTAATCGTAAGGTAGGTATAGATTAACGAGTATACAGTAACATTGGTTACAGTTCTGCAAAGATCTTAAATACTATTATAAATTGTACCTAAGGCGTATTTGGTTTTAATCTCTGATTTTCTATTCGCTGTAATGCGATCGACGAGCTTTAATTGGGCTTCAATAAAGGATTTTTCGCGATTATTCACCATGAAGAGTGAGCTTTCTCCGGTTTGATAGAGCAGTTGTTCGCTTTCAAGCAAAGTGAGATAACTCTTGGTTGTTTGTTCCCAAATAACGATTTGTTTATAGGTTGTCGCCCATTCATTAATTGTTAAATCTACTTTATAATTGATCTGCTCGGTTTTAAAAGCCAAATCGGCTTGCATATTTTCAATTTTTAGTTGATTGATTTTTAAGTCACCCCGTTCTTTTCTCAAGAATAATGGGAACTTTAAATCAACGCCCCAAACGTAATTGTTGGGACTGTAATTGGTCAAAATATCGTTGTTGTCAGTATAGGATAAAGCATTGTATTTGAAGTTTAAATCGGGCTTCAAATTTTCTTTACTCAGTTGTAGATCAATTTTAAGTTGGTCGATTTTATAGCTGGTTTGCATCAATTCGGGATGTTGTGTTTTTATCGAGTCGATTTTAAAAATCAATAGGGGATCAATTTGCCTGAATTCAACTTCGGGGGAAAGTGGTGGTGTTAAATTTGTATCAAGTTCCATTGGTGCCATACCATTGTCCCATAAATATATTTCAAGTAGCGTAGTGCTGTTTAGGTATGCTAGTTCTGCATCTAAATAATTAAATAGTCTACTTTGCAATTGAATATTTGCTTCTAATGTGTCGATGGTTGGTTTATCGCCGAATGTAACACTTTGTTTAACGGCGTCAAGTCGATCTAAAGCATTGTTCACAGCATCTTGATAAATAATCATTTTATTGTAGGCTTTAAACCATTCCCAATAGGCCAATGATGATTGCAGATAGAGTTCGTTCAACATCTTGTGTTGTTCCTGAAGACTGCTTTCAATAAAAATCTTGGCTTTGCGGTATTCTGCTCTTCGTTGATCGATAATCAAACCTTTACCCAATGCAATATTTACACCAGCATACCATAATCCTTCGTCTGGTGTTAGGTTCTGAGGATTGAGTTGTGAACCAGTATTTAAGTCATATCCACCTTGAAACGAAACGCCGTACCAGGTCGGGATTTTTAAGCCAGCGCCTAGAATATTATAGTATTCTTTGTCTTTAAAATATTTTTGATTTAGTCCTCCAAATAGGTTGGGATCAAACGCTCCTTTGGATTTTAGGTAGTACACTTCACCTAATTCCATTTGGTTCTGCGCTTGTTTAGCAATCGGATGATGTTCTTTCACAATTTGCATGAACTGGTCATAGGTCATCTGCAAATTATCATTTTGAGACAAAGCGCTGCCAAAGGATAAAAAGAAGGTGGTAATAAATAAGATCTGCTTCATTTTTATTTGTTTTCGGCTGTTTTGGCTGCTGCCTTATCCATATAATAATTCGGTGGGAATCCGTTAATTTTTCGCCATAATTCGTACCAGATTGGTACGTCTTCTAATAAAATCATGGTATGCACGCCACCACCGAATCGCAAAGCATCTGGCCAAGGATAATCATCAGGATCTTGCTCCACCAATAAGCGGTATTTTCCATTCGGAGAAATGTATTGATCGATGGCATAAACTTTAGCGCCATATGTGCCTTGACTGATATTCGGCCAGCCTGAAAAAACGACTGCAGGCCAACCATCGAATTGTAAACGAAGTGGACTGCCAATTTTAACGAGTGGAAGATCGATAGGGTCTACATAAATTTCTGCGGCCATTTGATATTGCGTTGGCATGATATTCACAATTGCTGCTCCTTCTTTCACTGTCTCTCCAATTCCATTTGCGATTAATTTGGTGACATAACAATCTTGTGGGGCAAGAATATAATAGAACGAATTCCGCTTTTCATAATTCGAAAATTGATTTTCTAATTTTGATACATCTCCTTGTGATTGTAGTTTGCTTGATACGGCAGAGAATTTGTCTGACCGCGCTTTTGCAACGCTAGTTTCGTAATTCATTTGAATATTAGACAGTTCAATTTTAGCCGCAATTAAATCAGATTTTGAAGCAAGTAAATCGTTTTCTGCTTTGATGAGGTAGGAATAACTGTCTTGTAATTTGATGTTTCTGTTTTCAAGATCCGTTCTAGATTTTAATCCTTGATCAAATAATTCTTGAAGTCGATCATATTGCTTACGCGCAGTTTGGTAAGTCACATCAGCGGCATAAAAAACAATGCTGTCATTGGTTACTTTAAGTTTGGCTTGTTGTAATTTAATTTGACCTTGATCGAGCTTTAATTTTTTTTGTGTTGTTAAAGCTGTAATCTGTTTGTCGAGGTTATTGATCTTCTCTTCGTACGATGTTACGCTAAGTTTTTTAAACTCGGTTTGATCGGTTGTTCTGTTTAAAAGTTGGCTATCAAAATATTCGGCTTTCACTTCTGACATAAATGCAATGGTGTCACCTTTCTGTACAAAATCGCCCTCTTTTACATACCATTTTTCTATTCTACCTGGAATGACGGAATGAATGCTTTGTGGGCGTTGATCAGGGTTTAAAGTCGTAGTCGTCCCATTCGACCGTATGTTTTGAGTCCATGGAAGTAATAGGATTAATACACCAATCACAAAAGTTCCCGTCATTAACCTTAAGAGCACACGACTTGACTTTTTACTTTCTACTGAACTGAGTGTCTTCAAATCCTTCACTCGAATTTGATCACTAACGCTATAATCAGATATATTTAGCATATTAAACGAGTTTATCTTTCATTTTTTGATAATTACCTGTCTCCAAAATTGCCCCTTTTTCGAGTAGTGCAATACGGTCAACACTTTGTGCGATATAGTTATCGGAGGAGATAAAAACAACTGTCCATTTTTGGTCTTTATGCAATAAGAAATCGATGATTCTTTTCTTTTCAGCAGGTTGAATTGATTGAAAAATATCATTGATCAACAATAATTTTGGTCGTTCGGCAATACATCTGGCCAGAATTAATTTGTCAGTAATTCCTTTTGAGAATTTTATCCCCTCAGGATCGATGATGGTCTTATAGCCATTGGGTAATGATTTTATAAAATTGGACAAGCCTAAGCTTTCAATCGCCCACTGTACGTTTTGAAATGTTGCGTTTTTTCTTCCAATTGCAATGTTTTCTAAAACAGAACCTACAAATAATTGCCCGTCCATTAAACAATCGCCAATAACTGATCTTAAATTTTGCGGTTGAAGATTCCTGTGTGGGAATTCGTTATATGAAATATTGCCACGATTAGGCAAATAAACACTCGCCAATAAGTTGAGTAAAGTCGACTTGCCTGAACCGTTATGTCCTGTCAATAAAATACGTTCGCCTTCATTGATTTTTAAGTTCAATCCATCAATCACTAATTTATTTGTAGTAGGATAACTAAATGATACATTCGTCAATTCTACTGAAAGACCAGGAGTTGTGCAAAAGTTTGAAATTAAAGCACCTTCTTCCGATTCTAATTCGAGATCAGTTACTTGAGCAAGTTTTTCGAGTGATGTCAATACATCATAAATCGTTTCTAAACTAATTACCAATTTTTCAATCGCGCCAAGTACCATTAGAATGATGATTTCAGCGGCAACAAATTGGCCAATATTCATTTGTTGTTGAATGACAAGTAGACTTCCGATTATGAGTAAACCGGCAGCAACTATGACTTTAAATCCAACCATTAAACTGAATTGTTGAATGAGGACTTTAAAATGTTTTTCTCTAAATGTGATATAATCTGCAACCTCTTCGTCAACTCTTTCTAATGGGAGGTTGGTGTCTCCAGCTAATTTAAAAGTGACGTTGTTTCTTGCAATTTCTTCAAGCCATTGTGCGACTTTGTATTTGCTTTTCGATTCTAAAAGACTTGTGGTTAAACCACGGCGTGCTGTGATCTTGAAAATAAAGAAAATTAGTAGTACTAAAATAAAACTAAAGATGATGAAAAAAGGATGGTACAATGAAAGTAAAATCAATCCAAAAATGACTTGAATACTTGCTGAGGTAAATTCTAATAATATTTTTGAAAGCCCTTTTTGAACGGAAATAATATCGAAAAAACGATTCATCAATTCAGGTGCGTAATATTTGTATAGAGCTTCTAGCTTAATGCGTGGAATACGATAGGCAAATTCGAAAGCAGCACGGGTAAATATCTTCTTTTGTAAATTCTCTACAATATGCATTTGACTGATTGTCAAAACCCCGTTTATGATAAGGCCTAGCAGTACAAATACAACAAGAATAACCCAGGATGTACTGACCAATCCTCCCTGAATTAGGTTAATGATCGCTTGAACGCCAATTGGTAATGACAGGTAAACCATTCCGTTAAAAAGCGCGTAAAAATATACGTTTCTAATTTCTAGTTTGTCTGGTTTAAGTAGCAGCCAAAACCTTTTTAGGGGTTTGTTGATGTCAATTTTTTCCATTTTAATCTTTTAATTGGGTAAGGGCCATCTTTTGATAAAATGTGGTCACTGCGTCCTCACCATTTACTATATCTGTTAATCGCGGTAAATGTTTGGCGAAATAGCGCTGATGATGTGCGCCTTCAATGATGGTTGATACCAACATATGCGGGTATTTATAAGTTGGATTGATTTCTAAAATTATTTTAACGACTCTTTCTACCAGGCGTTTGTAGGCTAAGAAGAATCCTTCTGAATTCTCGTTATCAACACTTTTATTCAAATATATTTTTGAGGATTCGCGAATGACAATGCGGTGCAATTTTACTTTGTTGATATGGTTGAAATCTTTGTCTTCCTCAATGACTTCGGTCAAAGTTTTAACGGCTATTGTTAACCGCTCTTCTGCCGATTCAATATTCATTAATTTAAAAACAATACGGTATTCCATCCATCCCCAATACCATAATGTGATATAAACCAATAAATGATGTTTGCTGTCAAAGTACCGGTAAATTGAGGCTTCACTCGTTTTTATTTCTTTTGCTAATTTTTTGAACGTAAACTGCTCAAAACCGATCTCGTCAATTAAGCCGATTGTTCCTTGAACAATTCTTTTGCCTAATTCTGAAGATTCTGGATCTTTTATAAAAACTTTATCGTTGACCTTAATTTTAATATTTGATAGTAGATTGTCCATATAAAAATAATTGAATGCAAATATAGTAGTTTTACTATCATATATGTTTGTTTTGCTCCAAATATTTTTTAAAACAGCATATTAAATAATGTTAATTAACGGTTTGTCAGGTGGTTGTGTCGGTGTTATTTTGTTTGGTAATTCATTTTATTTCTGTCTTTTCTACTTAAGATCATTGTTTTACCCAAAAAAAACGGACAACTTTTTAAAAAAAGTCATCCGTAAATCAAATATTAAAGCTGATTTGAGTTGGGAAAATGAGGAAGGTTCTGGATAATTATTCAATCACAATTCTTTCATTTAATGAGATATCTTCACCGGCAATATGCAAGATGTATAAGCCTGGAGCCATTTCTTCAAGGTTAATTGAATTGGAGCCTTGGTTTAAATGGCCCGAACGAATTTCTTTTCCGCTCAGATCATGTAAGCTAAATTGATCTGCTTTTTGCTCAATCTCTATCGTTAAAAATTCCTTTGCTGGATTGGGATAGATTTGATAATTAATTACCGTTGAGCTTGTTGCTGTTAAAGTATTGCAATTCTCTCTAAACGATACAATTTCGTCTACCTCTGTCCAGGCATTTTCCGAATAAGTTGGGTTGTCAACAGCGATGCAATAAAGATTAGGATTGTCTCGAATGAAAAAATCGAATTCGGATTCAATATTTTCGTTGTTTCCATTGCGAATGCTCAGTGAGTTTAACTCTGTGCCGACCGACTTAACAACGTCAAGTTTCGAGTTGTGATCGAGATTTAAGGTCGTGATATCTGAGTGTGAGCAGTTGATAAATCTCAAGGCTAAATTTTGGCTTAAATCTAAACTTGATAATGGGTTGTGCGAACAGTTTAAAAACTCAAGGTTTGGCGTGATCGTAAGGTCGAGTTCGTTGATATAATTGTTTTCGCATTCTAAACTGGTTAAAAGTGCATTATTGGATAAGTCTAGCGCGGATATTTCATTAAATCTGCAGGATAAAAGGAGTAAATGAGATTGCGAACTTACATCAAGTCCTCGTAAATAATTTTTACCACATTTTAATTTGTGCAAATTAGGGTTAGCGCTTATATCTATACTCGTAAATAAATTAGAGGAACATTGTAGATAGTATAAGTTTTCACAACCAGAAAGATCTATAAAGGATAGTTGATTGTCTGAACAAATTAATTTAAGCAGATTTGGGTTATGCCCAAGATCAATTCTGTCTATATAATTAAACGAACAAGTGAGGTAGATTAGATTTGTATTGCTTGTGAGGTTCAAATAGTCCAAATAATTGATCTCGCAATTGAGGTTTTCTAAAGCTGTAAAATCTTCAATGCCACTTAATGAAGCAATCGCCATTCTCGGAACATGCAAAGTTTTTAATGTGTCTATATTTTCAGTCAATACCAACCCATCAATTTCGTCGTCTAAATCAAGATAGATTAATGCTTGCTCAAAATTATTGTCTGGAATACTTGTGTATTGACAGTACAATGATCCCGATATAAACGTGAGAACAAAAAAACATATTTTATCAATCATATGGAGGAGCTTTGATAATAAAGTTATCGTTTTTATCCTTTTCTATCAGGTGGTTATCAGTGAAATAATCACTAAATTATAGCAGTCTAAACGTTTCTTCGTCAAATGAATTGTTTGAGAACGTGTTTATTTTGGTGTTGAATTATTCTAAAAACTACGTATCATTTCACTATTCATAGTTTATAGTGAATCAAAAAAAACGGACAACTTTAAAAAAGTCATCCGAATTTTAAATTATAAAACAAGGGTAATCGGCAATTTTATTAGCGGTCATTCAATTATAATTTTTTCAGTTATGGCTAAATCACCCGCAACGATATTTAACATGTAAATACCTGGCGAAAATTCATCAAGTTCTATTGTATTTGAACCTTGGTTTAGTTTTCCTGTTCGAATTTGTTTTCCGCTTAAGTCGTAAAAGTTATATTGGTCCGCTGCTTGATCAGTTGCTATTGTCAAATAACTTTTCGCTGGATTGGGATAAATGGTAAAGTCAATAAATATCGAAGGCAATATGTTTAATGGATGACAATTTTCACTAAAACTTATGGACTCATCTATTTCCGTCCAAGTGGAAGTCGCATAATCAACATTGTCTACGGAAACACAAAATAAATTGGGGTTTTCGCGGATGTTAAAATTTTCTGACGTTTCAATGCGGTAATTGTTGCTGTTGCGAATGCTAAGTGTTTCTAATTTACCATTGTATGCGTTGAATAACATTAGAGATGTATTGTCGTCAAGGTTTAAATTTTTGATGTCAGTTTGCCCGCATTTTAATTCCCGCAAATTTGTATTGTTCGTAACATTTAGTTCGCGAATGGGGTTGAGTTCACATTCTAAAAATCTAATATTGAGTTGTCTGTCTAGAATAAGGTTAGTCAGGTTGTTGTTATTGCATTTTAGGATAATTAATTCGGTGTTAATCGTTAAATCAAGGCTGGTTATTAAATTATTATCACAAATTAGCACCTGTAATTCTGGACAACCTGTAATATCGAATGTGGTTAATTCATTGGCTGAACAGTTCATGATTTTTAAGTTTTCATTGATACCAATTTCTATACGATTAATCGTATTATTTGAACACGAAAAATTGATAAGATTTAGGTTGGCAGAAAGGTCGATTAAATTCAAATTGTTTTCGCTACAATCTAAGATTTCCAAGTATATAAAATCTTCAATTCCTTCCAAAGAAGTGATTGCTTTTCGTGAAATGAATAAGGCGGTGAGCGTATCAATGTTTGAGGTTAAAACATAATCGTCAAGTTCATCATCTAAACCAAGATCAATTAACGCTTGTTCAAAATTGTCATCTGGCACGAATGTAGTTTGTCCTAATATTGTGCCTATAGATAATGTAATGCTAATAAAAAGTATGGCATATTTCATAATAAAAGGTTTTAGACTGTTTGTAATAGTTTGTAATGTAGGGAATTAAACTTCTCTTGAAAAGTGCTTCTTTTTCAATTAATTTATTTTTTATAGTAGTCTAATTGTTGCATTTAGGTCGGTAATACTTATATTCGAATGGAATTAATAGTGTTGAATAATTAATGGTTAGCCTTCTCAAGTATTTGCATCAACATCCTGAAAAACTATTCGTTTTAGATGGTGTAGGAGCTTTGTTATCCGCTTTTTTATTAGGTGTCGTTTTGGTGCCGTTCGAAGCGGTGTTCGGTATACCTAAATCGAGCTTGTATTTCCTCGCTTTTCTACCTATTCTTTTTACATTGTTTGATTTTTGGGCCTATAGAAATAACTCCGGCAATACAAAATCATTGCTCACTATCATCGCTATTATGAATATGATATATTGCTGTATTTCGATAGGTTTTGCAATGTTTCATTACAAATCGATTACTATTTGGGGGTATTTATACATTTTTGCTGAAATATTGGTCGTTTTGTCAATCGTGCAGCTCGAATTGAAAGTCGCGAAAAATAAGGTGAGTTAAATTATTGTTAAACAACAATGATTGATATATCAATAAATTAATATATATTTGTGCAATGCAAAAAATTGAAGAGGTCATTTTATTCCAAATTGAGCAAACGAGTAAATTGTCTAAACAATATTCGCAAAGAGAGTTTGATGAAAAGAAATTGGGGATTACAGTTGATCAATGGGTGATCATGAAAATTGTGCAAGAATCGACGGATCTCACGCAACGTGAACTCGCTAAAAAATCTCGTCGCGATCCTGCTTCAATTACGCGCACAATTGATTTATTAGAAAAGAAGAACCTGCTGACAAGAGTGGACGTGCCAGATAGTCGACGGACTTATCATATTGAATTGACACAAACTGGGCAGGATTTTATTGCTAAGCATCTGCCAATGGTAAAAGCACAAAGGAAGAATAGTGTTAAAGGATTAAGTAAAGAAGAATTAGAGATGATGAGCAAAATGCTCGCAAAAATGAGAGAAAATATGTCATAATATTTTTTTGAATTATAAATTGATATATCAACAATTGATGTTATGAAGTATTTGATTTTTTTTACCCTGTTAGGGTTCGGTCATATTGAAAAGAATAAAATGAAAGTAGATTGGTCGCATGCTGACAAACTAATCCATTTCACAATATCTGCACCTGCTGATGGTTGGGTAGCCATTGGTTTAAATAACAAACAAGGTATTACAGGAACCTATTTATTAATGGGGCGCGTTAAAAATGGGGTAGCAGAGGTCGTAGAACATTCAACTTTATCACCCGGAAATTATAAATCGTTTAAAAAAATAGGTGTCTCCGATAATGTTTTGAACATAAGTGGAACCGAAGATGCTGCCGGAACAAGAATTCAATTTTCATTGCCTGTAGAAATAAGAAATAAATATCAAAAATCCTTAGAGAATGGCAAGCAATATTATCTCACAATTGCCTACAGTCAATCTGATGATTTTCAACACCACTCAATAATGCGAACACAAGAAAAAATCACACTTTAAGTTGGCAAGATGAAAGAACTAGAATTTTATTAATAAAGTGTGAATCACTCATAAATCAGTTAAAAATTAATTAAAACAAACAAATATGAAATATTCAAAAATTATTGCATTGGTTTTTACGGTTTTCCTATCGATAGGAGCAAATGCACAAAATGGAGATATGCAAAAAGTTGAAGCAACAATTAAAGCCTTTGTGCTGGCAGGCGATAAAAATAAGGCAGATGAAATAGGTAATTATTTGGATGATAATTACCGTATTGTAATGAACCGGCTTTTTGGAAGTGAATCAGTTTCTACAATGGACAAGGCGACTTATGTGGAGAAAATTAGAAGTAAAGAATATGGTGGTGACACACGTAAAATTACTATCCTAAATCTAAGTTCGAACGGGAATTCGGTGAGTGCAACGGTAAAATTAGTGGGAGAAAAAATGACCGCAACGTCCATTTTTATACTGCTTCAAGACGCTAAAGGCAATTGGAAAATTGTGAGTGACACCGTAATGATAGAATAGTAGCTTATGGCGTAGAGGAAAGAATGCATCACTTAATGGGGTGCATTTTTTTTGTGAAATTTTTTATTTATGTGTTTCGCAACATAGAATAGCGTACCTTACTAAAAAAGCAAATGTCAATTGAGTTGAAAGTGCGGGAAGTGGAGCAGTTATTTCGCGATTTAGATAGTGAAATAGGGGTTTTTCAAGTGAAAACAGGATTGAGTTGTGCGCCAGGATGCGGAAAATGTTGTACTCATAATCAAATTGATGCTTCACCGCTCGAATTCTTGCCTTGGGCTTTTCATCTTTACCTCAATGGAGAATGTGAAGCGATGTTGGAACAGCTCTCAGATAAATCGGATAAAACCTGTCATATTTATCGCCCAATTGGATTGTTAGAAGAGGGGAAAGGGTCTTGCAGCAGTTATATCCATCGCGGTTTAATCTGTCGACTTTTTGGTTATGGTGCCAATACAGATAAATATGGTCAGTTGCGTTTGGCAACTTGCAGTCTTATTAAAGCCGATCAGCCTTTGGCATTTATTAATGCTCAGAAGATGATTGATGCCAATTTACCTGTGCCTGTTTTTACCCATTATTATATGCGTCTTTCACAAATTGATTATCAAATGGGTAGTACAATTGTACCAATTAATACGGCTTTAAAAATGGCGATCGAAGCAGTTTTTCGTTATTATACTTATCATCCTTTGGGAGATGTTGTTAAAGGTGTAGCCTAAATTAATCGCTTTTTATTTTCTAATTATTTGCTGCTTAATTTCTTGTCGTGCTATATGAACGCTATATTATTAAAATGACGTGTTTGTTAAAATATAGCTAACGTTATCTTGACAATCGCTTTGGTTTTTCTTAATTCAATTCGCCTGATTTCGCTTTTTTCTCTCCGTAGCTTTGCAGAAAATTTAAAAAAAGCAAAATGAAAAAAACTTTACTCGCACTCATTTTATTGAGTTCATTCCAAATTTTCGCACAGGTCTTGATAACGGATCCTGCCGAAATTTATACCCAAAACTTTAATTTGTTATCTCCTGTTACTTTAGAAAATAGTCATGAAACTTTACCATTGGGTTGGGAATGTACCGAGTATGGTACCAATGCTAATGATGAGTATCGTGCAGCTGAAGGTGAGTTTGCTGGTGGTGATTTATATAGTTTTGGTGATGCCTTAGGTGCTGACAGTACTGAACGTGCTTTGGGAAGTATCGGTACTGGTTCGTTACACAATATCCATTATGGTGCCTCTTTTGTTAATACTTCTGATGAAACAATCAACGCAGTGACTTTGTCATATAGCGGTGAATTGTGGAGAGTAGGGAATGCAGAGCGCGCTACAGGCCCTGATACTTTGCATTTCTTTTATAGTGTGAATGCTGACAGTATTGATAATCCTGAATTTACTGCTTTAACTGATCTTAATTTTATCAGTCCGGCAACTCCTGGTGATCCACGGAATCAAATAATGGTTGATGGTAATGCTGAAGAAAATACTGTGATTATTGAATATACTTTTGATGTTACTATCGCTCCAAATGATACACTTTGGTTAAAATGGTTCGATGTTAACTCTTCTAGTTTTGACGATGCTTTAGGTATTGATGATCTTTCAATGACTTTCCATCCTGAACCGGCAGAGGTTTCTCATTTTGGTGTATTCTCAATGATGGATGTTTATAATTATGAGGATTTTAATTTACTTGGAAATGAATACAACGAATTTTACGGATTCTCTTCGCTTCCTATCGCTTGGTTTGCTAAAGAATATGGCGTAAATGCAAACGAAACTTATCATGCGCTGCCTGGTGACAATGCCAACGGTAATATTTATAGTTTCGGTGAAACTTTAAGTGATGAAAGAGCTTTAGGTTCTATCGGTTCTGGTGGATTATCAACCGCTATTTATGGTTCTGCTTGGATCAATAATACAGCCGAAACTGTTGAGAATGTTGAAGTGAATTTTACTGGTGAAATGTGGCGTCAAGGTCGACCGTTAAGAGCGACTGGACCAGATACTTTATTCTTTAGCTATGCAAAAAATGCTGAGAACATTGGTGAAGGTGATTATAATGGATTTGGTTTATTGGATTTTTATTCTCCCGTTGAGGAAGGTACATTAGGAATTCCAACTGATGGAAATGATGAAATGTATCGTACAGAAAAATCTGCAGTAATTGGTGCACTTAATTTAGCGCCTGGTGATACACTTTGGATTCGTTGGACGGATCACAACTCGAATAGTTTTGATGATGGTTTGGCAATTGATGATTTTAGTATCGCGCCTTTGAGTACTGCGGATATCTTAACTGTTTCTTTTCAAGATGAGCATACTTACTTTAACGAAGATGACGGTATTGTTGCTTTGCCAATTGTTTTGGCTAATGGAAACGAGTTCTTAACGCAAGTTGAGGTGCAAATCGAATCTTTAGGAACGGTTGAATTAGGGGTTGATGTAAATGTTGTTCCAGCAGTAGTTTCTTTTGCTGAAGGTCTTGCGGATGAAACGAGTTATTTCTATTTCGAAATTATCAATAGTGAACCTTTAGAGGGTGATGAGTATTTTGTATTGAAATTAACGAATCCTGCGAATGCATTTTTAGGAGAGATTGTTTATGATACGATTCATATCGCTAACTATATCTATCCTTCAACGCCTATCGAAGATTTACGTGGTGTAGATGCAGATGGAATTGCTGATGAAATTGGTGCAAATGTACTAATTGAAGGTATTGTTCATGGTGTGAATTTTAACTATACTGGTGGTGTTGATTTTTATGTAATCGACGGCGAATTCGGTATGGATGTTTACAATGCTGAAGGAACAATGGGATACGATGTACAAGAAGGTGATGCCGTAAAAGTTTGGGGTAAAGTAGGTCAATTTAGAGGGCTAACAAGATTGGAAAATTTAGATGCAATTGAATTTGTATCTGCTGATAACGACTTAGCAACTGCCATCGAATTGAATACAGTTGAAGAGGAGAATGAAGCGGCTTATATCGTTTTAGATTCTTTAAAATTATATCCTGCAATTACTTATTGGCCATCTAATATTGCGGTACAAGCAGTGAATATTGCAACGGAAGACACGATCGCCATTTATATTTCATCGAATGGTACTTTGTCAGGCGAATTAGCACCAACTGGACCATTTAGATTATATGGTTTAGGATCTCAAAAAAGTGAATTTACTTTTGCACCGTTCAACGATGGGTATAGAATAATGGGATTGTCAACAGAGAATCAAAGTTTTGCTAGCATTAATGTCGATGAAGACAATGGTTTTAATGTCTTCCCTAATCCAGTATCGAATCAATTAACGGTAACTGGTGATATTGAAGGTGGATCTTTAAAATTAATGAGCATCACAGGGCAAACAATCAGTACAGTTAACAACTTAACCAATAATATGGTGAAATTGAATGTAGCTGATTTAGTACCTGGAATTTACTTTGTTTCTATCACAAAAGCAGGTACTGTACAAACAGTTAAAATCATTAAAAAATGAGAGAAATAATCAAGACAATTTTATTGGCGATACTTTTCGTGCAAGTGAATATTTCTTTTGCCCAACTGTCGTTTACACATGGACCGGGTGAGGAGATAGAACCAGAATATTTTAACCCAGAGCTGGCGCCGTTTTACCACGGTGTTGCTTCTGGGGATCCATTACAAGACCGCGTAATTATTTGGACGCGTGTCACACCAGTTTCTGATACGATTGTCCCTGTAAAATGGGTAATGGCAAAGGATACTGCTTTTACTTATATTGTTGCAGAAGGCGAATTAACAACGGATTATACGAAAGATTATACCGTAAAAGTTGATGTTACTGATTTGGAACCGAATGTAACCTATTACTATTATTTCACCGCTTTAGAGAAGAATAGTATTGTTGGTCGAACGCATACTTTGCAAGGTGCTACGGCTTCACATTTACGATTTGCAGTGGGTTCTTGTAGTAATTATCAAATGGGTTATTTTAATTCTTATAAGCAGATTTCAAAACACAACGATTTGGATGCTGTTTTACATTTGGGTGATTACTTATACGAATATCCAACTTATGACTATGGTTATTCTGTTGAGGTTGATCGTCAACACCGTCCAAACGATGAGATTATTAGTTTGGATGATTACCGTATTCGCCATAGTTTTTACAAGTTAGATCAGGATTTGATGGCGGCACATCAACAACATCCTTTCATTTGTGTTTGGGATGATCATGAGATCGCGAACAATACATACGAAACTGGCGCAGCAAATCATTCTGAAGAAACAGAAGGTGACTTCATCACCCGTAAAGAAAGTGCGATTCGTGCTTATATGGAGTGGATGCCGATTCGAATGCCAGAATATGTCGGTGGAAAGCCTCAAATTTACCGTTCGTTTGAGATTGGTGATCTGGCAGATATCATTATGGTGGATACGAGAGTTGAAGATCGTGATAAGCAAGCATACAGTGCAATTGATCCTTTATTTGCTGATACTACAAGAGAGATTTTAGGAGAAGAACAACGTGAGTGGTTATTCGATAAGATTGATGCGTCTAACGCTACTTGGAAAATATATGGCAATCAAGTGATGATGTCGGAAGAGGGAGAAGATAGTCCTGATGTTGATGCTTGGACAGGTTATCCTTTTGAAAGAGAAAAAGTGATTGATAAATTGATTGATACGGGTGATAAAAACCATGTTGTTCTTACTGGTGATACACACCGTTCTTGGGCTTTTGATTTAACAAAACATCCTTTTGATACGGCTTATTATCAACCACTAACTGGTCGTGGAACTTATGGGGTTGAATTGGCAGCACCGAGTTTAGCGTCTCCAAATAGAAATGAAAGCAGCCCTGGAACATCACCTTTGCCTTTTCAAGCTGAATTGTTAGTCGAGAATCCTCATTTAAGATATTCTGATTTGGACAACCACGGTTATTTTATCATGGACATCACACAGCTAAAAGTACAAGCGGATTATCATTATGTCGACACGAAATTCAGATCGGATAGAGACAGCATTGCACAAGGTTGGTTTACTTTAAAAGATCAAGGTTTTTTGCAACAAGCACTCAGTCCGTCTATTGGAAAAAATTTGCAAGCCATTCCTGCTCCAATCAACCCAAGGGTTTATGTTGAGGAAGAAGATCATACAGGTGTCATCAATGAAAATAATAACTTATTCATCAGTGGTGTTTACCCGAATCCAACTTCAGATTATTTGACAATCGGTATGTCTTTAAATCAAGTTGAGAATGTATCTATTCAATTATTAGATTTCACCGGCAAAGTCTGCCATGAATTGTCAATTGAAATGATGCCAGGTAACCAAAAACTAACGGTTGATTTGCCTGCTGGTTTAGCGACAGGTATTTATCATTTGAATATTCATACCGATAATAATTTGCGACCAATTTCAAAGCGCATTAGCATTCTAAAGTAGTTTAGATTTATACAGAAAAAAGCGTTCATCATTCATTTGGTGAGCGCTTTTTTTGGTTTGGGAAAATTTTCATAAATTAGACTGTTAATTAAGCACTTAACCCAAATAATGTGTTTTGAGAAAAATTAGACAAGTAAACAATAAGCCCGGACTCAAGCAGTATCGTAAAGATCTGCGCAATGGTGCAACACCAGCAGAGGTTCATTTATGGCAATTCTTAAAAGGTAAACAATTGGAAGGGCGAAAGTTTAGACGCCAATTCAGCGTTCATAATTTTATAATTGATTTCTATTGCCATTCCGAAAAATTAGGAGTTGAATTAGATGGTCAAGCTCATTTCACGCCAGAAGGCCAAGCCGCCGATAAAATTCGAACAGAAATAATTGAAGCCGAAGGCATCAAAATAATCAGATTTGAAAACAAATTAGTTTTTCAAAACCTTTCACACGTCCTACAAGAAATAAAAAACAATTTCAAAACCCTCCCCCCAAACATAAAAACACCCAAATAAAACACCCTCCCCTCCCAGGGGAGGTGCCGCAGGCGGAGGGGTCAACCTACAAAATACATACCCCTTAATACCCCAACAGCCGAAGGCAAAATGCCGAAGGCGTTCCAACCCCAACAGCCGAAGGCAAAATGCCGAAGGCGTTCCAACCCCAACAGCCGAAGGCAAAATGCCGAAGGCGTTCCAACCCCAACAGCCGAAGGCAAAATGCCGAAGGCGTTCCAACCCCAACAGCCGAAGGCAAAATGCCGAAGGCGTTCCAATCCCAACAGCCGAAGGCAAAAAAACACCGAAGGTGTTCCAATCCACAAAAGCCGTAGGCGTTTACCTTACTCCACAATAAACCAATTAAATACAAACATGTTTCAAGAAAATTAAATTAAAAAATTTTAGTTTTATTTATATTAAGCGTAATATCCCAGGATCACCCCCATCCCCTCCTAAAAGGAGGGGCTATGGGTGGTGGTAATTAATTTATAACCAATCTATTTTAACCCCAAATCCCCTAAAATTTAAAATAATAAATTATCTTGTCGAATCAAACGTATAACCCATACGTGCTCATAATAAACGTGTTCCAACAAATAATCCCGTGCATTTAATCTTTTATGCAAATAATTAATCGACTTATAGATTGTGGTGTTCGACCAGAAATGGAAGAATTTAAAGCGGAACGAAAGAGAACTTATAACCGGGTGTCTTTGGTTTTGTTGGGGACTTATTTACTGACCTTTATAATGGGCGTAATTATTAGCTCTCCGTTTCTATCTATTATTGTTGCGGTAAGTTTTGGCTTGGGATTACTCAGCTTTTATTTTTGCTCGAAAGATCGGATGATATTGTCACGTGCTGCGCTGACTGTTAGCCCTTGGATTGTGCTCACGGGATTGTCCATTTATTTCGGAAAGGGATCAGGGGCAGCGTTTGCACTTTTTACAACAGCGATTCTCTGGTTCATCATTTTTAATCGACTGAAGTCCATTATTGTTATTGAGGTATTGAATTCTGCGGTGTTTGTAGCGAATCTTTATATACAAGAATTCCATGTACCCATGTTTACGGGGGACGAATTTATTGTTGATTGTTTACAGATCTTTATCGTACTCGCCTCCATCTTTGTTGTGATGATTGTGATGGTGATGTTCAAAAGAAATAGTTATAAGTTTCTGTCTATGGTCAGGAATCAGAAAGTGGAGATTGAGGAGCGTCAGAGTGAGATTGAAGCCAGTATTCGTTATGCAAAGAATATTCAGGCGAGTTTAATGCCAAGTGAGGAAACAATAGCATCAATTATTAAAGATTATTTCATTTTATTTAAACCTAAGGAAGAGGTTTCAGGGGATATGTATTGGGTAGGTGAGCAAGATGAACGGACATTTATCGTCTTGGGCGATTGTACTGGTCATGGCATTCCTGGTGCGATGATTTCTATTTTGGGTTTAGCAAGTATTGATCATTTTTTCACGAAGAAGAAAATCAATTCTCCGGCGATGTTCTTAGAAGAATTGAATGAGGAATTCCGTTTAAAATTGTCTCAATCTAATTTGAATGATGGAATAGACATGTCTGTTGTGATGTTTGATTCAGCTACCAAGAAATGGAGTTTTAGCGGAGCGAATAATTGTTTGGTGACCGTGAGTGAGGATGTGTATACTATTTTGCGTGGGGATAAAAAACCAATCGGTTTAAATAGTCGGCATACAGATCCTTATTCAAATATGCATGTGGAAGTAGCAAAGGGGGATTCGATTTATTTATTCTCTGATGGCTACCGCGATCAATTCGGTGGTGAAAGAGGGAAGAAGTTTGGTTTCAAACCTTTTAAACGATTGTTGCAAAAAAATGCAAGTTTAAAATTCGAGGAGCGAATGCCGCATTTAATTGAGGAGTTTAATAAATGGAAAGGTTGCCAAGAACAGATTGATGATGTTTCAGTAATTGGAATTAAGTTGTCTTAGGTTCCTCGTCCGATTTGTCTTCGTTCAACTTCGCATACATCGCTTTTAACTTCTGTTTTCGAGCGACCTCTTTATCTACAATTTTTTGCTTCTTCTGACCAATCAATTTGCTGTGCAATTTTTTGTTCTTTCCGTCACGTAACTTTTTACTCATATTGCAAAATTAGGGGAAAGATTAGGTTTTTGTTGCAGTGTCATCGTACCGATTTCTATCGTAATTCTCACGTTGGTAGGTTTCGTGCGTTGCGGTTACTTGTTCTGGGTTTTAAATTCCGTCTCGGGCAAATGAATTGTTATAGTTAAGATTAAAGTTTAACAAATTTAAAATGAAAGATTTGCTCTTTTTGATACAATTGAATTAGGTAAGTGCCAGAATTGAGTTGGTCAATTTTGATCATTGATGTATTGTTACTGTGCCTACCCTGCACTATTTCAGAACCTGCTGCATTAAAAATTTTATAAGTGAATTCATTTTCAGCATTTATATATAGCAAATCTTGTGCTGGGTTAGGATAAATTAAAATTTCAGGATCGTCTGAGCCTGTTAAGGATAGAAAACTCAATACTTCATAAGAATCTGAATTGATACAACCTAGATTATCCTTTATTCTAACAGTATAAAGTCCTTCAGTTAAGTCGGTTAAGTCTTCTGTGTCATCAAAGTCATCAATTTCGTCTCTATCCCAATCGAATGTATACGGTGGGTTACCTCCTTCACCTCTGATATCTATTGAACCATCTTCACCCATTAACTCATGTGATATAACAGGATCTACTATTCGCGGCAATTCGTGTGTATTGATAAAAATAGTATCTCTATTGCTACACCCGTAATCATCGATGCCTGTTAAGATAAATCTTTCGTCGCCAACTTCATCAGGTTGGTGATAGGTATCAGAGATGTATTCTGGTTCCCACAAATAAGTTGTAGCACCGGTTGGGTTCAATATTAATGAATCTCCAATACAAATGTCTTCGCTTAAAACATGAATAGCTACATCAGGAAAATTGTGCACTTCCACGTTAATTGAAACCTCGTCCTGACATCCCAATGAGTCATAAGCAATAAGTGAATATGAATACGATCCAATAGTGTCTGGTCTGAAAGTTAGACTATCAGTCATATCTACAGGTAGCCATGAATAATCGATTGCAAACGTTGTGTCAAATTCCAGTCTAACTGTGTCACCAATACATATATCTGAGATCTCTGCAGAAAGCTCAGCAACTGGATAATCTGGTATGGCATCTTGAAGACGAATGAGCATTGCTTCGGTATGCATACCTCCTCCTATACCGGTAAATCTAATACTGCCAAAGCTACAACTACCAGAATAATAACCAGCGGCATATGCGGCTCCATTATTGTCAACAGTCACACCAATGAATTGATCTGAAAAAATGGTTCCTCCTCCATGGCCTAACCATGTCGGTGTACCAACACTATCTGTTTTAACAATAAATGCATCACCTCTATTGCCTGCGTCTGCCGAGCTCTCTCTAAAAAAGAAATCTCCAAATCTAGTACGGTCCTCAGTCCTGCCAACTAAATAATAATTACCTCTGCAATCTTCCGCTATATCAGCAATGCTAAGCTCTGTAAATTGGCAAGGTTCATATTCGCGATAATAAAACGCTATCCAATCAATTTCAAAATCGTCTGTGAGGCCTGCAAAAATGAATTTACCACAGTCAGTTGCATAACTGGTATCACCAAGAATTGGTTCATCTTCAACCAAAGCGGATGATTTTCCAGCAACTAGAACATTGTTATCATTGTTATACTCTACAATTAATGTATATAAAGAATTGGGAATTGAATTTAAAAGTACCGTACCATCAGGGCTTATTTCAAATATTCCAGAATAATCAATTAAACCTGGATATGTAGAGTATAATATATTGCCGTTGACCACAAGGTTCATGGGAGTTTGAGCTGCCAATAAAATATTTCCATCTGATGATATATCAAAATCCTGAATTAGTAAACTGCCCACATGACAATAGATATGATACAGATCTAGAAGTTCATTGTCGTAACTTATTTTTGTGATATAATAATCGCTGCTACCAATTGTTGGCAAAATGCCACCAAAAGGATTTTCAATATCTTCTCTAAAATCAATCATCACGTAAAGTGCGCCATTGGCTATTTGCATTTGCCTTGTGTCTTTTATCATGGTATCATCTAATACACGTTTCCAGACGATTTCACCAAATTTGTTGATTTTAATAATATATGTTTTAGCTGTTAAGTTAGGAGCATATAATGTATCGTTATTGAGTACGAATGGATCGCGATTAGCACCAGTAAAACGCACGTATGAATTATCTTCTTCATCCACAACGACTTCGCAGATATCCATATTGTCATTCCCTTTAAAGGTGACGAACCATTCTACATCAGTAAGTTTATTGTTAAAACAAATAATAGATTTAGTTCCTGAATAATCTACATGAGAACCATAGCCAACAGGCAGCTCAATTCCGATGTTGTCCCATTCCGTATTAAACGTGGTAACTATATTGCCATTGGATAATGCTTCAACCGAATTAAAAATTTCATTTTGACTAGAATGCATACTTGCGCCTTGTCGAAATGATTGTCCAAATACATTTTGTACATTTACGAAAAGTAAATAGAGAATAAATAAATAGCTTAAAATCTTCATTGTACAATTAATTTTTGGGTATAAATTATTTCGTTAGCCAAAGCAACCTCTATAAAGTAAATGCCACTCGCAATATCTAATTCGATGTTTTGATCAGGACCAATAATGGTTGATTTAATGGTTTTACCCATAATGTTTTTTATATAAATAGTACTGTTAACATAGTCGCCGGGTGGACTCTTAATGTGGAATAAGCCTTGCGATGGATTTGGGTAAATTTGATATTGCCTGTTTGGGATACTTTCTGTTGAAAGTCCAGCGATCTCAAAACAAGCCGAAGTATCAGTACAAACACCATCAGATATGATAACAGCATATGAACCATTTGTAGTTGGCGTATAGTTTGGATCAGTTTCGTCTATAACTTCGGCATAACTTGCATTGCAATCCACCCATTGGTAGGTTAGTCCGCTAGCGACGGCTGTTAATGTGAAGTCTGTTTGGTTTACTTCTGTACCTAACGCATCGTTAATTTCAAAATTGGTGATGATAATGCTGTCACAACCGTAAATATTGGTTAAAGTGTCTGCGTGTACGCCTGATTCAAAATAGGTCGTGTCTGCACCTTCTGGTGTATATGAAATACATTCATTGATAGCTATTGAGGTAGACTCATTTGATCTAATCTCTAGTTCGATCGTTAGGAATAGATCGCAACCACCGTCACCTAAAATGGTGTCATTATAAATACCGCTTTCATAATAGGTCTCATCTCCGCTATCCACTGTATATGAATAGCAAGCAGTATCTCTTCTTGTGTATTCTGAAATTCCACAATCGGATAACTTTAAAATGAAACTTGAGGTACCAGCTGTCGTATTAAAATGTTCACGGGGACCGGTATCGTAATCGTGCGTACCGTTCGTTGTACCTGTAAAATAAATATTACCGTCATCATCTCTATAAGTATCATTTACAGTTGTGCCTGCGAAATTGTATATTTTTGACCAAATTAAATTTCCATAAGTGTCGAGTTTTTCAAAATACCCACCGCTTATAGATTCCCTTCCAGTGTCATAATAATCTGCTATAATAGGACTAGGATGGACATCTGCTAAACCTCTAAAATATCCCCCGAAAAAGACATTGCCAGCATCGTCAATTTCTACGGTGTTCGCTACATCCCTACTTTCTCCACCGAGTCTGCGCGCCCATGCTAATATACCGTCTGCATCTAGTTTGAAAATAAATGCGTCTCTTTCTCCTGCAGGAAACAATGTATAATCAAAAATACCATAGTCAAAAAAGATAAACCCATCAAAGTACCCCGTTACAAATACTTCACCATCATTATTTACGGCAATATTTGTTGCAATATCATCTCCACCTCCACCAAAAGATTTTGCCCAGATCAAATCACCACTATTGGTGAGTTTTGATACAAAAATATCTTTACCTCCTACTACTGTTAATAGATGTTCGTCAACTCCTGGATCAAAATCATAGGTCCAACTAAAGGACCCTGTTAGTATGATGTTATTTTCCGAATCAAACGTAAATTTTGGATAAGGAACGCTACTGGCGATGATTCGGGCATCAATAAATTCAGCGTCCGAAGTGATTTTAAGCAGAAAAAGATTACCGTTTGAATTGTCCAAAATAAATTCGTCTGGTCCCATATCCATGTCTACTTCACTTAATAAAGTGCCAATCATATTTACTACGCCAAAAGCATCTATATTAACATCGTACGCTATGTCGTTGCGAAATCCTCCCACTGTATAAACCCACAAAAATTCACCGGCAGGACTGAGTTTGAGAACATAAGCGTCACGATCATGGACTGCTGTCCTATTTTCAATGCCATCCCCCGGATCAAAATCAATCGTTCCTGTAAAAAATCCGCAGATGTAAATATTGTTTTCTGTATCGGTTTCAATTCCGTAAACCCAGTCATGTTCGGAGTTTCCGTATGAAATTCCCCATACAAAATCTCCTTCATTTGTTGTTTTTTGTACAAAAACATCATCTTCTCCATTAGACGTTACTATCGTTTCTCCAGGTCCGTCTTCGATATCTTTTGTTCCGGAAAAAATTCCAATTACAATAACATCACCATTACCATCCACGGCTATCCTATCTCCTCTCGAAGCAGAGCCTTCTTGCTGGGAGGTTATCCACTCGAGATGTTGTGCGTAAAGTTGACCTGAAAAAATAAGTAATAGCAATAGTGGTGTTAGGCGTTGCATTATGGATAATATTTTTAGTTACAACGCTAGTTATTTACTATTGGTTGGCGCTGTAGGTTTTAAAAATAACCTTTTTTATAAATATTAATGGTTTTATCATGATGAAAAAGTATTTTTAGTGCTATTCCTCAATCTCATCATCATTCCGCTTCGTTCTCGACTTTAGCCGCTTATTCTGTTTGAGGCTCTGCGTAATCATCCATTCCAATTGTCCATTCACACTACGGAATTCATCATCAGCCCATTTCTCAATTTGCTTAAATGTGTCTGGATCAATCCGCAATACAAACGACTTCTTTTTACTCATACTATCCGTTTAACGTTCCTGCATTTACAACAGGTGTTACTTCTTTATCACTGCACAAAACTACCATTAAATTACTAATCATCGATGCCTTTTTGTCGTCATCAAAATCAATAATTCCATCATTCGATAATTGTGCTAATGCATCCTCAACCATTCCAACGGCTCCTTCTACAATTTTTTTACGCGCTGCAACAATCGCAACGGCTTGTTGTCTTTTTAACATCGAACTGGCAATCTCCGGAGCATAAGCCAAATAGCCTATTCGCGCTTCCATCACCTCAAGCCCGGCCATCGATAATCGCTCCGTGATTTCATGCTCTAATGCCGTGTTGACCTCGTCCATACCCGAACGCAATGTGATGTCTGCTTGCTCGTCATCAAAACTATCATAAGGATAAATACCCGCTAATTTTCGAACGGCTGCATCTGTTTGTACACGAACAAATTCTTCGTAATTGTCCACATCAAAAGCGGCTTTAAATGTGTCACTCACTTTCCAAACCAAAATCACATTAATCATTATCGGATTGCCGATTTTGTCGTTCACTTTTAAACGATCACTGTCAAAATTCCTTGCTCTCAATGAGATTTTTGTCCGTGAGAAAAAAGGATTCGCCCAAAAGAAACCGTTCTCTTTTACTGTGCCTTTATAAGCACCGAATAAAACCATGACTTTAGAACTGTTAGGGTTAACTGTAAAGAATCCCCTGGCTAAAAATAACAATGCCAATATAAGGACTAAAAATATAGGATTGTCGAAAATGGCAATGCCACCAATAATCACCACCAAAGTGATGAAGAATAAAAGGAGAAAAACATATCCATTGCTCGCCTTTCTTGTTGTTTCGTTTTTCATAATAGTATCATTTTGATATCACAATGATAAGTATAATTTATTGATTTTGTGGTGCGATAGCGAAGTTTTTATATATTCGAACTCTGAATTTTAAATTTTCACACTTATGAAACTACGCTTTGTTTCCCTATTTTTTTTAATCTCACTTTTATCGAATACTGCACTTTCTAGTGAGGATACGACCATTGTTTTTTGTAATGGTTTGTGGGAAACACAGGAAGAAGATGTTGCCAATTATTATATACAATCTTATTCGAATGCGGACGAATCATTTCAGGTTGAAAAATTCAAACGACCGAATAGAATGAAGGAATCTATTTCCTATCAATCTAAAAAGCAAGAGGTGAAACATGGGTTGTATCAGCGTTTTGGTAGAAATGGGAAACTTGATTTAACAGGACGGTATGAAGAGGGTGAGCGCATTGGTGAATGGGAATATTTCCATGCCAATGGGGAAACGAGTGCTAAAGGCAGTTATAAAAACGGCGTTAGGGAAGGGGTTTGGCAAAGTTGGGATGAAAAAGGAAAACTAGATGAGGAAAAATTCTATGTAGCTGGGAATTTAGAGGGTGAGTATAAGGAATGGAAAAACAAAAAATTGATTCAATCTGGGCAATATAAAGCAGATGAAATGAATGGTGAGTGGACAAGATATTGGGAAAATGGTAAGGTAGACGAAAAAGGAACCTATGAGAACGGTAATAAAGTGGGGGAATGGAATTACTATTTTAAGTCTGGTCAATTGGCAGCGCAAGAACTTTATGTAGAAGGGGAAATTCCTACAACCTTGTGGTGGAATGAAGATGGAACGACAAAGGCTTTTGATGCAAGTATAAGTGCCGATCCTCAGTTTCCCGGAGGACAAGATGCAATGATAAGATTCATTCAGAAAAAATTAGTCTATCCACCCGTTTCAATTGATTCGGATGAACGTGGAAAGGTTTTTATAAAGTTCACTGTCGAAATTAACGGAAATATCAATGATGTCGATATCGTAAGAAGTGTCACTGAAGATTTAGACGACGAAACAATTCGGATTATTAAAGCCATGCCTAAATGGACGCCCGGAACGGATCATAACCGCGTTAAACCAACATTGTTTGTTTTACCAATTAGCTTCAGGTTGGGGTAGCGTTGTCGGTGGCTTCGTTGACGGTGCCTTTGAGTCCCGTGCTTTGCACGCCTCAGTCACCTATGTTTTGTTCTAAATTGTCAAAAAAATGTTGTCGGTGGCTTCGATCCGGTGCTTTGCACGCCTCAGTCACCTATGTTTTGTTCTAAATTGTCAAAAAAATGTTAGCGGTGGCTTCGTTGCCGGTGCCTTCGAGTCCCGTGCTTTGCACGCCTCAGTCACCTACGTTTTGTTCTAAATTGTCAAAAAAATGTTAGCGGTAGCTTCGATCCGGTGCCTTTGAGTCCCGTGCTTTGCACGCCTCAGTCACCTATGTTTTGTTCTAGATTGTCAAAAAAATGTTAGCGGTGGCTTCGATCCGGTGCTTTGCACGCCTCAGTCACCTATGTTTTGTTCTAAATTGTCAAAAAAATGTTGTCGGTGGCTTCGAGTCCCGTGCTTTGCACGCCTCAGTCACCTATGTTTTGTTCTAAATAATCTAAAATATGTTAGCGGTGGCTTCGATCCGGTGCCTTCGCGTCCCGTGCTTTGCACGCCTCAGTCACCTATGTTTTGTTCTAAATAATCTAAAAAATGTTAGCGGTGGCTTCGATCCGGTGCCTTCGAGTCCCGTGCTTTGCACGCCTCAGTCACCTATGATTTGTTCTAAATTGTCAAAAAAATGTTAGCGGTGGCTGAGGCGCGCTTTTGCGCGGGACTCGAAGTCACAAGCGGAATGTCTAGCGGTGCCTTCGTGTAAAGAAAAGTCATTTTTCTATATGTATTGTTTATAACGTGTAAAGAAAAAGCGAAAATCTTTACATGAAAAAGGAATGTGTTGGTCCTTCACTTCTGCAGGTTCAGTACATCGCAGTTAAACACATCATAGTTGTATAAACTTCTAAACAGATTATGCAGACACTGTATGCACTTTTCAAATCATCAAAAAACCAAAAACAGGGGGTAGTGTCCCACGAATTGAAAATGACCTCGTCAAGTTTTAGCTGGCTTACGATGTGAGCGTGTCCGCATTCATGACGTGGCAAGTCTCTTAGTTAATCTCATTACTTACCCAGTTTTCCAATTCAGCTGAAATAATTACCTGTTTTCTCATGCAATTACCCATTTTTCAAGCACTAAACATTAAGTCATTTTCACCTATCTTGTATTTTATTAAGCTTTTTTCACCCGAATTAAGTAAAATTCACCTATCTTGTATTAAATAAATTTCATCAATAAGCATGAGTATTAAATGTTATTCACCTGAATTAAGTGTTTTTCACGGCAGAAAGGTACCTGCAGAAGGTGTTATTGTGGGGTATGGCGCAATCATTGAAGCGTATCAATTGCAAGTACCAATTCCGAAGCAATTATCATTTGTGAGTCATAAAAAAAGACGCGCTAAAACTGAATATTGGCAAGTGTTTGAAGCAAGATATTTACCAGAAGAAAACTTATATAAACAACTCATTTTTGCACTCAAATATGAAGGTGTGAATCTGCTAGTTTTAAAAAAATTATTCGAACAAGTTTCCACAATTGAATTAGAACAAATGATCCAGCAGGAGATGCTCGGGCAATACAGCCGTAGAATCTGGTTCTTATACGAATGGTTAATGTCGGATAAATTAGATATTCCTGATTTGAAAACAGGGAACTTAGTGCCTGTTGTAGTCGAAAAATTACAATATGCCATTAAAGGCGAAAGTTCGCCACGGCATAAAGTCATCAATAATTTACCAGGCACAAGAAACTTCTGTCCATTAATTCGAAAAACAGAAAAATTAGAGAAATATATCCTATCAGATATCCGAAAACAAAAGAACACCTACCTTAATAGCGTTCGTAAAGATTTATTACAAAGAGCGTCGGCTTATCTCTTATTGAAAGATTCAAAAGCTTCATTTACTATTGAGGGCGAAAAGCCACGTAGTAATCGAGCGGCCAGATGGGGAAAAGCGATCGGGCAAGCGGGCATAAATGAATTAGATGTAAACGAACTCAATCGCTTACAACAAATTGTGATAGAGAACACACGTTTCACAAGAATGGGAATTCGCGAACAGCAAGGATTTGTTGGAGAACGAGATGAAGTAAGTCAGGAACCAATTCCAGATCATATTTCGGCCAAATTTGAAGATCTCTCCACCCTTTTGGAAGGATGGATTGATACCAAGAATTTATTGATGGAGAAAGAAATGGATCCTGTATTAGTCGCTGCAGAAATAGCTTTTGGGTTTGTATTTATTCACCCTTTTGTAGATGGCAATGGTCGTCTTCACAGATATATCATACATCATATATTGGCCAAAATGAATTATACCCAGCAAGGTGTAATTTTTCCTGTTTCAGCTTCAATTTTAGACCATGTTAAAGATTATGGTGAAATACTTGAACAGTATTCGCATCCAATATTGGAACACATTAATTGGAAGCCTACTCCGGATAATAATGTTGAAGTCCTCAACGATACTATTGATTACTATCGCTATTTTGACGCAACCGTACAAGCCGAGTTCTTGTATGACTGTGTGCAAGATACAATAGAAAACATCATTCCGAATGAAGTCAATTATTTGGAAAAATATGAAGCGTTCAAAAGATACATTGATGATGTATACGAAATGCCTGATAAAGAACTTTCCTTACTTGCAAGTTTTTTGAGACAAGGACAAGGTGTTTTATCAAAATGCGCGATAACAAAAGAATTTACGGTTCTTGAAGAAAAAGAAGTTAAGGATATTGAGTCAAAATATAAAGACATTTTTGAGATTAAATAATGACAACCCAACCAGAAGTCACAAGCGGGATGTCTAGCAATACTTTCGTTCTCACTGCCTAACATGTGCCTATTTTACGCAATAATGTAGAATTCTTTTACATCTTTTTAATACGGTTGTTTTTAGGTTTTTCATGAAAAAAGATCCAAAAACAGCAATAAAATAGGTGAATTGAACATTATTGGTCTGAAAAAGCCAGTTTTGGAATAGTTTTAGTTGAATCAGAACTATTATTAATTAAAAACCAAAGCCATGACTTTTCAAAATACTTTAGCAGTACTTTTTACATGTATATCTTTCAATTTAGGTGCCCAAAACTTACCGGAAGAAGAAAATATTAACCCCAAAATAAAACTGAGAGCTGTCGCAGAAATTGGTTTTCTGGGTGTGCTCGATCACAAAGTGCAATTCAGTAATAGCGGTACTTATTTCGACTATAAACGCGATGGTGGTCAAGATGTTTTGTTTCCTATCATTCGACCGTCACTCGAATTGGATATCAACCCAAGAAATACATTTATTCTATTGTATCAACCATTGGCCATTGAAACGAAAGTTGTTTTAACAGACGATTTGATTGTAGATGATTTGCTTTTTCCTGCGGGATCGGGAGTGAAGATGTTGTATAATTTCCCCTTTTATCGATTCAGTTATTTAAGAGAATTATTGCCGAATAACCCTAAGCTGAAATTCGCAATTGGTCCAACAGTGCAGTTTAGAAATGCCACCATTTCATTCGAATCATTGGACGGTGATAAATTCAGAACAAACCGAGATTTAGGTATCGTTCCAGCCTTGAAAATTCGTGCCCGCCACAATATCACCAACCGCTTTTATACCGAATTAGAAGCCGATGGAATTTATGCACCAGTGAGTTATTTAAATGGCAGCGACACAGAAATTGTCGGTGCGATTTTAGATGCCAGCCTAAGAGCAGGCTACCAATTAACCACCCCAATCAGTGCCTTTTTTAATGTGCGTTATTTAGGCGGCGGAGCTGTCGGAACTTCAAACGATAATGTCGGCCCGGGTGATGGTTATGTGAGAAACTGGTTGCATTTTGGAACTGTTTCCGCTGGGTTTGTTTATTCTTTGTAGGGTGGGGTTTCGGTGCCTTCGTTTCCGGTGCCTTCGATCCGGTGCCTTCGAGTCCCGTGCTTTGCACGCCTCAGTCACCTTACATCTTCATTATCTATCAGTGCATGCTCAAAATTATTAATAGAAATTAGCGGTGGCTTTGTTTCGGTGCCTTCGAGTCCCGTGCTTTGCACGCCTCAGTCACCTATGTTTTGTTCTAAATAATCTAAAAAATGTTAGCGCAATCCTCATTCACCTACAATTACTATTTCAATCCTTCTTAAAAGTTAGAACAATTATTAGCGGTGGCTGAGGATTTGCAAGTCGATAGACGAGCAAATGGACTCGAAGCCACAAGCGGTCTTCGTAGCCGGTGCCTTCGAGTCCCGTGCTTTGCACGCCTCAGTCACCTACGTCTTGTTCTAAATAATCTAAAAAATGTTAGCGGTGCCTTCGTTTCCGGTGCCTTCGAGTCCCGTGTTTTGCACGCCTCAGTCACCTACGTCTTGTTCTGGATAATCTAAAAAATGTTAGCGGAAGCCTCAGTCACCTACAATTACTATTTCAGTCCTTCTTAAAAGTTAGAACAATTATTAGCGGTGGCTGAGGATTTGCAAGTCGATAGACGAGCAAATGGACTCGAAGCCACAAGCGGTCATCGTTTCCGGTGCCTTCGAGTCCCGTGCTTTGCACGCCTCAGTCACCTATGTTTTGTTCTAAATAATCTAAAAAATGTTAGCGCAATCCTCATTCACCTACAATTACTATTTCAATCCTTCTTAAAAGTTAGAACAATTATTAGCGGTGGCTGAGGATTTGCAAGTCGATAGACGAGCAAATGGACTCGAAGCCACAAGCGGTCTTCGTTTCCGGTGCCTTGGTCCCAGATATCTATATAATGTTTGGATAAACCACTAATAAATAGTGCAGACACTGTCTGCACTATTTATTTCTAGAAAAAACAAATCGTGGGACACTGTCCCTCGAATTCGATAAATCCATTTTGTCATACAGGAAAAACCCTGTTTTTCACTCTCCTATGAGAAACCTTGAGAGGTATTTGCTATATTTAGGTTTTCCTAACTAAAATACCCCATGGCAAAAACTAAAGCTGATATTGATTTTGAAAATGAATTGTGGAAAGCTGCCAACGAATTACGTGGAGCAGTGGCTGAAAATCAATACAAAGACTACGTCCTTTCTCTAATTTTTTTAAAGCATATGTCTGAGCGTTTTGAAGCAAGACGTGATGAATTAAAAGGTTTAGTAAGAGAAAAAGGTTCTGATTATTACGGTATCTCAGATGATGAATTGCAGTATGTTTTAGATGATCCAGACGAATATCTTTCGCAGAATACTTATATCCTGCCAAAGGAAGCGACTTGGGAATATTTAAAAGACAATGCCGAGCAAGATGATATTAAAGTAAAAGTAGATGATGCTTTTGATTTAATGGATCAAGCCATTTCTCAATACAGAGATGATTTAAAAGGAATTTTACCAAGAATTTTCGTAAAAAGCCAATTGTCTGCCGTGCAGGTAAGGGGAATTATTAATTTATTTTCACACAAAAAATTCTCGGCACGCGAAAACCCTGAAAGTGATATTTTAGGTAGAATTTACGAATACTATATTGGCAAATTTGCCATTGCCGAAGGTTCGGGTGCAGGACAGTTCTTTACCCCTGGCAGTATTGTTAGGTTATTGGTAGAAATGTTAGAACCTTATTCAGGTAAAATATTTGATGCCGCTTGTGGTTCTGGAGGAATGTTTGTCCAATCCTTAAAGTTTTTAGAATCTCATGGAGGGGACAAAAAGAACATCTCAATTTATGGGCAAGAGCGCTATGACGGCACCTTGCGTTTGTGCAAAATGAATTTGGCTTTAAGAGATTTGTCTTTTGATGTGCGCATAGGTGATTCCTTGCTGAATGATCGTTTTCCTGATTTAAAAGCAGATTATATCATTGCCAACCCGCCTTTTAATGTGAGCAATTGGCATCCTGAAGAGTTACCAGAACACGACCCCCGTTTATTTGGACCAAGAGAAGAATTTACGACTGATGGTTCTGCCAATTATATGTGGATGCAAACTTTTTGGAGTCATTTATCTGACAAAGGAACGGCTGGAATTGTAATGGCCAATGGCGCCATGACTTCCAATAATAAAGGAGAAAAAAATGTGCGACAATACATGGTGGACAATAATATGATTGACTGTATTGTCCGATTACCTGATAAGTTGTTTTTAACCACAGGAATTCCCGCTTGTATTTTCTTTTTAAGTAAAAACAGAGATGGAAAAGATGGCGAACACTGCAAACGATTAGATGAAATTTTATTCATTGATGCCTCTAAATTAGGCGAAATGGCGAGCCGTAAATTAAGAGTGTTTGAAGACGATACCATTAATAAAATTACAGACACCTACCACAATTGGAGAAACTCACCCGACCGGACCCTGAGGACTCGATCTGGTGACAGTCGAGTGGACTCGAAGGGTGAGGGAGGAGATATGCCCAAGTATGAAAACGAACTAGGTTTCTGCTATGCAGCTCCATTAGCTGAGGTACAAAAACAAGATTACAAACTCACCCCAGGTATATATGTAGGTACAGAAGCTGAAGAAGATGACGGCATTCCATTTGAGGATAAAATGGCTGACCTAAAAAAGACTTTAGTGCAACAATTTGAAAAATCAAATGAATTGCAGAAAGTTATTGTTGAGAATTTTGATAAAATATGAGTTTCGAGCAGAGAGTTATAGAATTAGAAAAACCGGAAGAACTACATAAAGTAGAAATTGGAGAAGGATTCGAAACAGTCAGAGTGACCGCAGTGAATATACATTCAGATGAGCTAGATCCAAAAAGAATTTCTATCATAATCAAATATTTCCTTTCATATAAAAATGGAGAGATTAGAAATGGACCAGTAATAATAATTAAAGAAGCAATAAATGGTATTCAAAAGTTAACTGAGGATTTGAACTTGAAAATCAAAGATGTTAATGCTTTACACTTTTCATATGATACATTGATTACAGTGCCTAAGGGGGCAGATAAAACTAATGAACAGCCTAAAGTTAGCATTACTTATAATTTGCTCACCGAAGATGAAGAGAGTAAAAATATTGAATATGATGATACTGTGCAATATGACAGTGAAGAGCGCTATGATTCCGATATTGTTGCAAAAATAAATCAAGATGTGCTCATTGAAGGGGATGAAATGTCAAATAGAACAGTGGTCATGCCTCTTTCTGAACTAAATACCATTGCCGATCAAATTCATGCGGAAGGGAGAATGGTTTATGCAGTAGGTTCAACATGGGGTTCGGAAGATCAAACTGCACGATTTCTAGAAAATAATATTTGGGAAAATGGAGATGATACCAAGCGAGGGAATATCGTAAATCAAGTTGAAATTGATGATGTCCTAATTATTAAATCAACCTTTCAAAGAAATGGAGTTGGAATTTTTAGAGTGAAAGCATTAGGTAGAGTTTTAAAAAATTATAATAATGGTTCAAAGTTAGATGTTGATTGGTTTTACAGAGTTAATAACCTCGATTTTGAAGGAGAATTAAGTAAGTTTAGGTACCGAATATCCAGTCTTAATTTAGACAAATATTCAGAAATTTTCAATGGCCTTGATCAGATTAAACTTGGTGAAATTTTTAACCAATCCGTAAAAAAATCTCCACCTAGCAACATTGGAAAACTGACTATAACTAATGAAGAAGAAGTTGATAAAAGTGAAATCATAAACAATCAAATCAAACTCTCTTCCTATAGGGCGGATGATTCAAATGGTGCAGATCTTTTAGGAATTAATAATGATATTCGATCTTTTGCCACTTTAATTGCTCACAAGGAAATCAACCCTCCTATTGCAATTGCTCTGCTGGGAGAGTGGGGAAGTGGTAAAAGTTTTTTCATGAACAAGCTCGAAGCATCAATAAATTCCTTTCCAAAAGAAAACGATACTGTTGCTAGGGATTCACAAGTAAAGGGTATCGCGCATATTAAATTCAATGCATGGTCTTATATGGATTCCAACTTATGGGCGGGATTTGCAGACAGTTTATTTGAGAAACTAAATGAATACATTAATAACCATACAAAAGGAGATTTAGCAAGACTTAAAGTTAAAGTCAAAATTCATAATAATATTAAATTATTAAACTCAAAAATTACAGGTTTTGAAACAAGATCTAAAGATTTTAAGAATTTAAAACAAGATCTTGTAAAAGAAAAAAAGCATAAAATACTAAGATATTTTAGGAATGAATATAATGAAGACGTTCAAGGTTTTTTAAAAATAAACGGCTGGACTGAAGATAAAATTAAGACAAAAACACCGCAAGAACTGAAACGAGCGGTGAATTCAGGAATTAATATATCTAATTATATTCGTTCAAATTCATACCAAATTACAGCAATAATATTATCACTAATTGTTGCAGGAATAGTATTTCAAGGAGTTTTTACTGGATTAATCAATACTTTTAATTGGAAGATTTTTAATTGGGTAAAATCAATTTATACAAGTATAATAATAGCTTTAAGCCCCATTTTATTTTTTATACTTAAATATTGGAAGAAAGGAATAAAGGCTACTAAAAAACTTGATGAATTAATCCAATCTTTAAAAAAACCTGATTCAGTTGAAAAAATTGATGAAAAACTAAAAGCATTAAACAAAGAACTTAAAGAAATTGATGAGCTCATAGCTGAAGTTAATAAGACTATTAGAAAAAACGTTATCGACATAGAGCAAGCAAATGAAATTGCTATTTCTAATTTGATAGAAAATGTAAATGAAAATGAGGACTACTCAAAACATTTAGGAATTATTTCTACAATCCGAAAAGATTTTGAAACATTAAGCTCATTATTTCTGCGTACGAATGTAAATGTTGCCACAATGACTATGCAGTCTTCAAACGAAGAAAATACAATAGAAAAAGACAGAAAAGAAATAGAAAATATTTTTGAAAAAGAAAAACAGAGTAAACTTGAAAGAATTGTACTCTATATTGATGATCTTGACCGTTGTTCAGATGAAAAAGTAGTTGAGGTTTTGGAGGCGGTAAATCTTCTTATGGCTTTTCCTTTATTTGTTGTGGTCGTTGGTGTTGACCCTAGATGGGTGAATAACGCACTTTTAAAAAAACATGCATTGCACTTCAACGGAAATACAGAAAATGAGCAATATAAAACAAGACTTCAAAAAATTGGAGTTTCAGATTATCTTGAGAAAATATTCCAAATTCCTTTTCAATTAAAGAAGCCAACAAATGAGGATGCAAAAAATATGATAGATCATATTTTTAAAGATGAAATTGAGGATAAACCAAATGTTTATTCTAATAAAATAGCTGAAATGACGCTTAATACTAGTGAGGAAGATGCAATGCGAGCAGAATATGATGCTGAAATTCAAGATCAAAAAAGAGAGGTGGAAGCTGGTTACCAAGATGATTATCAGGAGTTAGAGCGAGGAAAAAATAAAAGTGAAGAGTTCCAAAAATTAAAATTATCGAAAGAAGAGTTCAATTATTTAAAAGAAATGATTTGGTTGATTGATAATTCACCTCGCTCAATAAAACGTTTCACAAATATCTACCGTATTGTACGAAGTCACGAGAATTTAACATATTCCAAAGCGTCAAAAAACAGGGATTTTTTAATGGTTATGTTTGTTTTAGGGCTCAATTTGGGTAGCTATAAGGAATCTGCGTCTGAACTATTTGAAACACTAAGTAATTATCCTGAAAAATCTTTAGGTAAAATTCTTCAATCGTCAGAAAATGAATTATTAAAAATGGTATTCGATAAGGTGAAAAGTGTTAAATTGATAGATGAATTGCTAGATTTTAAAGGAGGTGAATTTCTAAAACATATACCATTCATTAAAAGGTTTTCTTTTGACAATCAAATTTGATTCTTTTTTCAAAAACAATATTTAAAAAATTATTAGCAGCTACTAATTAAATGAACACTTTACAAAATATAGAATCCTTTACTGACCTAACCAAACAAGTCATTAATGATTTCAAATTGGTTAGCCTTAAAGTTACTAGCGGTAATTCAAGTACAAATAGGGGAAGTTATAGGTTTACACTTATGGATCAACCCGATAATTGTTTTGTTGATATTATAGAAAAAAGACCTGAAGACCGAGGAACGCTGGCAAAAACATTTAACAATAAAGCGCGCATTGTTAAAAGTAGCAATGTTACAATTTATAGCTTCTATATTGTTTTTAATTATACACTTACAGCAAATGATCGTCAATATTATGAAAGTAAAATAAAATCCAGAGGAAATTGTAAATTCTATATTTGGGACAAATCAACTATACTAAAAATGGCAAAAGACAAGGGTTTTATCGAAAAATCAACTTCAGAACGCATTTCCGAAATGAATACTGCTATGAGCAAACAATATAAAAATGAAAAAAGTGGAATTGTTGAGGGTAAAATATTCATTAGCCATTCTGAAAAAGATGAACTGCTAGCGAAAGAATTAATCCAATTATTCACTAGTGTTTCAAATTTAGGGCCTGAAGATTTCATTTGTTCAAGCGTTGAAGGTTCAAAAATTGAGCCTGCTTCTGATTGGGTAAGTTTTATAGAAGAAGGAATTGATAACGCTCCTTTAATTATTTTTCTTTTAACATCTAGTTTTATGGAATCTAAAGCAAGTTATTGGGAGTTCGGATTAACAATGGGTAAAAAAAGAAATTACTTTATTTTAATGGATAATGAATTAGCTTATGATTCCATTGGTTTTTTGTCTAAGTATCAAGTTGAAATACTTAATGAAAATGGAGCGCTAGATCGGTTAAAAGATGAAGTAGAGGAATGTAAAAATCTTAAAAAAATCAAAACGGATGCTTGGAATGATAGGAAGAAAGATTTTTTAAATAAACTGAAAAAATAAATGCCACAAAACTGGAAAACATATATGCTTAATGAAGTTGCTCAAGTTATTGACTCACTTCATAAAACTCCTGAATATTCTGAAGATGGCTACCCCATGGTCAGAGCACAAGAAATTACTGGTGGTGTGTTAAGCCTTTCTGATACTGCCAAAGTATCAGAAAAAGTTTATTTGGATTTTTCGAAAAATCATAAATCCGGACCAGGTGATCTAGTTTATTCTAGAGTTGGAGCACATTGTGGGAAAGTTTCATATGTTAAAACTGATATTCCTTTTTGCTTAGGTCAAAATACCGTCTTCATTTTGCCTAAAAATGTCGAGAATAAATTTCTTTATTACTTTTTAGATTCACCAATCTCAAAAGATCAAATTGAGAGAAATGCTGTGGTGTCCAGTTACAAGACAATTAGTTTAAAAACAATTCGAGAACTAGAAATCAATCTCCCCCCCCTCCCAGAACAACGCGCAATCGCATCCATCCTTACCGCATTAGACGATAAAATTGAACTCAACCTCCAAATGAATAAAACATTAGAGGAAATGGCCATGACCCTCTACAAGCATTGGTTTGTTGATTTTGGTCCTTTTCAAAATGGAAAATTCGTGGAATCTGAATTGGGAATGATTCCTGAAGGTTGGGAGGTGAAGAGGCTAGATGAGTTCTTAACAGTGAAAAGAGGTGGTTCACCAAGACCTATTAGAGATTTTATGGCAGAAGAGGGATACCCTTGGTTAAAAATTTCAGATGCAACGGCTTCAATCTCTCCTTTTCTATATTCAACGAAGGAATTTATTAAGAAGGAAGGACTCAGAAAAACTGTTCTGATGAAACCTGGAAGCATAATTCTATCAAATAGTGCAACACCAGGCTTACCACGTTTGCTAGAATTTGAGACTTGTATTCATGATGGATGGTTACATTTTCCTGAGATTAAAAGACTTAATAGATATATTCTATATCTGCTATTTTTGGATATCAAAGCACATTTAATTCAGCAGGGTAACGGGAGTGTATTTACCAATTTAAAAACTGATATTTTAAAAAGCCAAATGTTCAATTTGCCTCCAATAGAAATTGAGAGTGAATTCTCAAATATAATTACTCCTTGGTTTGAAAAAATTAAAATGAACACTGAAGAAAACCTGACTCTTTCAAAAAAAAGAGACACCCTTCTCCCAAAACTCATTTCAGGAGAAGTTCGTGTCAAACAAGCGGAAGAAATAATTAAAAGTATAACTTGACTTCGGCTCCGCTCAGCCTGCGTCACAATGCGATATAAATGTTAAAAGAACTCAACATAGAAAATGCAGCCATTGATTGGTTAAAAGAACAGGATTACGAATACCTGCATGGTAACGAAATTGAGCGTGACATTAAAAAAGTAGTCCTTGAAAGTCAATTGGCAGCCCATATTGCAAAAGCATATCCTGAATTACCGGCATTGGCTCAAAAAGAAGTGGTGGCGGAATTCATTTCAAACGAAGGGGCAGATGTTTATTACCGCAACCATAATTTTCACCTTAAATTAGCAAAGGGCATTGAGGTGTCTTGGAAAGATGCGCAAGGCAACGAAAAAGCAACCCATGTTTATGCCATAGATTATGAAAACCCTAGCAATAACCATTTTTTAGCCGTCAACCAATTCGTTATTGAGGGCAAAAACAAACGCATTCCAGATTTAATTATTTTCGTAAATGGTTTGCCATTGGTGGTATTTGAATTTAAAAATTGGTTTTCAGAAGATGCTACCATAGCCAATGCCCACCAACAAATAGAACATTATATCAAAGATATTCCGGCTTTGTTTGAGTACAATGCCATTACCATTATTTCAGACGGAGACATTACCCAACATGGTATGTTTTCTTCAAATATGGAATGGTTTGCCCCTTGGAAATCTATAGATGGAAAAACCACTTTAGAAGGAGACTTTCAGTTAGACACCATGCTCAAAGGTTTGTTTCCAAAAGACCGCTTACTCAACTATATTAAACACTTTATTTTTCATGAAGACCATAACGGTCAACTCATTAAAAAAGGCGCAAAATACCACCAGTTTTTTGGGGTTAATTTTGCCGTTGAAGCCGCTAAAAAAGCCATAAAACCTATTGGTGATGGTCGTATTGGTGTCATTTGGCATACCCAAGGGTCGGGTAAAAGTATTTCCATGGCCATGTATGCTGGTATATTGCGTCAGTTGCCAGAACTGAAAAATCCAACCATTGTAGTACAAGTAGACAGGTCAGATTTAGACGAACAATTGCACGATAATTTTGTATTGGCTAAAGATTTGGTTGGCCAAGTACAACATGCCACATCAACAGATGAATTAAGGCAGTTATTGTCGGCAGATTCAGGTGGTGTAATTTTTACCACTATTGAAAAATTCCGCTTAAAAGGCGGAGAAGAGGGATTAGGAGAAACAGAACACCCCATACTTTCAGATAGAGAAAATATTATAGTAATGGCAGATGAGGCGCACCGTACCCAGTATGGTTTGTTAGATGGCTATGCCGCCAATTTAAGAACAGCTTTACCCAATGCCTCATTTATTGGTTTTACAGGCACGCCTGTAGATTCAAAAGATTCAGATACTGTAGAGGTATTTGGAAATGTCATTCATACCTATGATATAAAACAAGCCGTTTCAGATAAAGCTACGGTAGAAATATTTTATGAGCCCCGTTTAGCCAAACTGCATTTAGCCAACGAAGATATTGATGAGGATGTAGATGAATTAGATGAAGGCGGAGAAGGCGACCAGTTTTTAAAATGGGCGGCCATTGAAGATGCAGCAGGTTCGCAAGATCGTGTAAATAAAATTGCAGCTGATATTTTACGACACTTTAAAAACCGAACGGCAACATTGCCAGGCAAAGCCATGGTAGTTGCCATGTCTCGTCGCAATTGCGTTAAAATGTATGATGCCTTAACTGCTTTAGAAGGTTGTCCTGAAGTGGCGGTAATCATGACTGGGAATATTTCAAAAGACCCTATTGCTTGGAATCCACACATCCGCACAAAAGATGCCATGGAAGCTGTTAAAAAGCGTTTTAAAAAACCAGACGATCCTTTAGAAATTGTGATTGTGCGTGACATGTGGTTAACAGGTTTTGATGCCCCTTGTATTCATACCATGTATGTAGATAAGGTAATGAAAGGTCATAATTTAATGCAAGCCATTACCCGTACCAATCGGGTGTTTAAAGATAAAAATTCAGGCTTAATTGTAGATTATATTGGCATTGGCGATCAGTTAAAAGATGCCACCAATAAATATACGGGGAGTGGTGGAGCTGGTAAACCAACCATAGACATTGCCGAAGCCTTGGAAATGTTTTATACTCAAATAGAATTGTGTAAAACCTATTTTACGGAGGATATTGATTATGCCAATTGGCGTGCTTTAAATGATGGGGAAAAAATGTTGCTCGTAAAAGGAGCATCCAACCATATTTTAAAAGATGACGATACAGCCAATTCTTTTTTAATAGAAGAAAAAAAGATGACAGGTTTATTGTCTATTGTAAAGAATCAGCCAGAAAACATAGCAGATTATGTGGTAGATGTCTTGTTTGCGCAACACATTGCCAGTGCTGTCCGTAAATTAAAGTCGGTCAAGTCAACCCGAAACCAACAACGCGAACAAATCAAAGACATTATTTCTCGCAGTATAGAATCGGAAGATATTATAGATGTATTTGCAATGGCAGGAATTGACAAACCAGATATTTCCATCTTAAATGATGAGTTTTTAATGGGCGCCAAAGAAGACAAATCTGGTCAGGCTATTAAAATTGAAATGTTGCGGAATATCTTAAAAGACGAAATCAAATTACGTCTACGCAAGAACATTAAATTTTACACCTCATTAAAAGAAGAAATTGAAAAAGTAATAGACAAATACCACAGCAACGCCATAGATTCTTACACCACCATTTTAGAATTGGTAGAAAGGGCAAAAGCAATGCAAACGGCAGATGTCAGAACCAAAGAATTGGGCTTGTCAGACGAAGAACTCGCCTTTTACGACATTCTATTTGCCAAGCAAGACATCATTAAAGAATCAGGCAAAATACAAGACATAGTCCACGCAGTAGTAAAGGCCGTTAAAAACAATCTCCAATTAGATTGGACCAAAAAAGAAAACGCCAAAGCCGCCATTCGTTTGGCCGTCAAAAAAGAATTGCGTGGCAAAGTAACAATAACAGAACTAAATAAAATCCTAGCCGAGATCATGGATCAAGCCGAAGGTCAATATTCGACTTGGCCAGTTGTTGGGTAGGGGATAAACATATAAATTAATAAAAAATGGCAGAATTTTTAGATACGACGGGTATATCATATCATCTAGAGCAAATAATTAAGAAGGCGAATAAACAATTGATTATAATAAGTCCTTTTTTGAAGATAAATAACCGCATAAAGCAATTACTTGAAGATAAGAATATTCTTAAAATTGATATTAGAGTAATTTACGGTAAAAATGAACTCCAACCACAAGAAAATAATTGGTTGAAAAGCATGACAAGCATAAGGACAAGTTATTGTGAAAACTTACATGCAAAGTGTTATATGAATGAGTCAGAAGCTTTAATAACTTCTATGAACTTGTATGAGTTTTCCCAGTCTAATAATAATGAAATGGGAATTTATATAAAGCGAGAAGATGATCCAGGTTTGTTCAATGATGTAGATGAAGAAGCTTCAAGATTAATTCGTATAAGCGATGAAATTCAAGTTTCAGTTCAACAAGTACCTAAAGAAGATCGAAAACTTGATGTTGATAAAGGAAAAGAAATTGTAAAGAAATCAAATAGTGGATTTTGTATTAGGTGTAGTGATGATATTAAATTGAATATCAATGCACCATTATGCAAGAGTTGTTTTAAATCGTGGGATAAATTTGGAGATGTTGATTATCAGGAATCTTATTGTCTTATTTGTGGTAAGGATCATAATGGTTCTTTTGCGAAACCAGTTTGTTACACATGTTATAAGAAAAATAAAGCGATTGTGTTAGAACAGGAATTACCGCGTTAATATTAAATTTAAGTTAGAACATGATCCCTAAAAATATTGGTAAAGAACATATTGTCCAAGCAATTGAAAAAGTAAAAACCGAAGGTATACCCAATGATAAACGGCAGTCAAAAAAGTATGTTTTAATTTTTGAGAGAAGAGAGTTTCCACCAAAATATATTATTTCTCTAGCGAATGAGTTTGCTAATAATAGTTTTTTAGGGCATGACGAGTTTACTTCACAAGCGGCGAATAGTTTATTAAATAAATTAGGTTTTGAAGTGCGTATATCATCTATTAATCAGGGAGAAACACCTGTTTTTTATAAGCTTCAAATAAAGGATGATCAAAATAATATAAACAGAGTTGATGAAGTGTTATTAGAGAATAGAATTACCTCTAACTTAGATTTTGCCGGTCGCATATTTGATAATTTACAGTTGAACGATATAGTATTGGTACATAAGGGTAATGCAGCTTTTGCTTTAGTTAAAATAATGAATAAGCTTAATAGTAAGGAAATTGAGCATAGTGGTAAAATTACATTTGGTGTTGATTATCGAGTCAAAATTTTGAGTCAATTTAAAGAAGTTGATAAATTTGAACATTATGAATTTGGGGTAAATAAAATAGGTTTTTCCAATACGTTTTCACCAATACGCGATCAAACAAAAAAAACATATCAGTTTATAAAAAATTGGTTAAAAGCAATAGAATCAGGATTTAGTATGGATCAACTTAAAACGCTATTAAAAAATAAAAAACAAATTATTCTTCAAGGTCCTCCTGGTACTGGAAAAACAAGGTTAGCTAAACAGATTGCCGAAAGTATCACCAAACCTCAAGAAAAAATATCAATTTTTGAATATGTAGAACAAGTTGTACAGCAGTTTGAAATAGATGATTTTAGTAATAAGTTAAATGAAGAGGCAAACAGTCTGCTTACTAGTTTTAGGCGAGAGTTTCCAGTAACCAAGATAAAACAAATAACGGTTCAAGAATATGCTATAGGAACTGGTGAAACTGACAACTTTTGTTACTGGTTAGAGAAAAGGCTAGCAGCAACTTGTCGATTCTCACCAGGAGCAGCTGGTTCAACAGTTTATGGGATATCATATATTAAAGATTCAGGTAATTTACGAGTAGACAATAACGAAGACCCTGAAGATTTTATGTTAAAACTTCGATTTGCATTAACAGAGCTCATTGAAAAAGAAAAATATCAAGCACTGAGAGATCTTAAGTTTTGGTATAGTCTTATATTGAAGATATTACATTCATATTATCCTGAAAAGTATTTCTCTGTTTTGTCTAAAGATCATTTACGGATTTTTGCACAAATTTTTAAAATCGATACAAAGGATAAAAATGAAATTGAACTAAATCAGGCAATAAATAGTGCGTTTCTGACAATAAAGAATAAATACAATAGCGACATGACGGCAATTGTATTAATGCGGCATTTATACAATAAGTTTGATCTTAAGGAGAAAGGTTTTCCAGAATCAATTTTTAAAGATGAAACCGTAAATCATATAGGAGAATATAAGGTGGTTCAATTTCATCCTAGTTACACATACGAAGATTTTGTTAGAAGTATTCAGGTTGAATCTGCAGGGAATTCAGTGGCGTATAAAGTTGAGAATAAAGTATTGGCTGTATTTGCAAAAAAAGCTGTTGCAAATCCAAAAGAAAACTATGTTCTTGTCATTGATGAAATCAATAGAGCAAATCTATCAAGTGTTTTGGGTGAATTAATTTATGCTTTAGAGTATCGAGGAGAGGTAGTAAAAAGTATGTATGCTACCGAAGAAGATGGGAATGATTTGGTATTGCCTCCAAACTTATTCATCATAGGAACAATGAACACTGCGGATAGAAGTGTTGGTCAAATAGATTATGCCATTCGAAGACGATTTGCCTTTGTAGATGTTTTACCAAAGATGCTTGAAAACTCAGAATTAATTGAAGATAAAAAACAATTTGCGACTGAATCATTTACTAAAGTGTCCAAGCTTTTTGTAAAAAATGAAATAGACTTTTTAAGTGAAGGAATTCTTCTAGAATCTTCAGATCATTTATCAGAAGAATTTGAACCAAAAGACGTGTGGTTAGGTCACAGTTATTTTATCTATGATATTGATGGCGATTTTGAAATTAATTTAGAATATGAAATCAAGCCAATTTTAAGAGAGTATGTTACTGATGGCATTTTAAAAAAGCCAGCGCTTAAAATTATTGAATCATTATAAATGATTGTTTTAGGAGAACATTTCGGATTTGAAAAGAAAACCAATAGGTATTTCCTAGCTTCTTCTAATTGGGGTTTTTGTAATTCACTAGGTTCTCAAAAACGTGTAGTAAAGCATTTTAATAATAATGAAGATACTTTTTGTTTCACATTTAACAAAAATGAAGATGAATATCAGTTTGAAACAAGTTATTTCATTGGGGTTGATTGGATAGGTGATAGCGGTGTTCCCATCAATGTACAACCAAAGCTAAATTCAGAAAGTCTCGAGGTAGATTATTTAGGTATGTTGTTTGAGGCTTTGCAAGAATCTGAAAACTTCAATCATTTAAATGCTTTATATACGATAGATTTTAATGCACCATTAATTGAAATTGAGCAGAAACAAGATAAACTTACTCCATTAATTTTCATTGAATTTCTACAATTACTAAAGACGATTGTTCGGAGAGGTTTAAAGAAATCTTATTACAAAGTAACCGAGAATTTAAATTCAAGAGTAAAAGGAAAAATCTTGATCAATGCGACAGTAAAGCAAAATCATGCGAAGCAAAAAATGCTTTACAATGTTTGTGAATATCAAGAATTCGGGTTTAATTCAATTGAAAACAGGTTGCTAAAAAAAGCATTGCTTTTTGTTAAATCGGCACTGAGTTCATTCAAATCATCTAAACAAATGGATTTAAGTCATGTTTTGGATTATATATTGCCCGCATTTCAGCATGTAGATGAAAATATAGATATTAGAACAGTAAAGCATATCAAACCAAATCCTCTATTTAAAGAATACGGCCAAGCTTTAAAACTAGCAAAGCTTATTCTTAAAAAATATAGCTACAACATATCCAAAACTACTGAAACCAAAATCAAAACACCACCTTTTTGGATTGACATGACAAAGTTATTTGAGTTATATGTTTTCAAAAAAATGAGGGAGGTTTTTCCTTTGAATAACGAAGTGATTCATCATTTTACAACAAATCGTCAGGAGCTAGATTATATCATTAAGTCAAAGGATGGTTTAACTAAAATGGTGGTTGATGCTAAATATAAAATTCGGTATCAAAATGGAAATATTGGCATTGATGATGCAAGACAAGTTAGTGGTTATTCACGATTAAAGTCTGTTTATAAGGAGTTGGGCTTAACAGGTTCAGATGGTTTGATAGATTGCCTGATAATCTATCCTGATCAATCACTTTCAGAAGATGTTAAAATGGTAAATGCATTTGAAAATGATAAAGTTGAAGATCGTAATTATGTTCAAGTTTTTAAATTAGGGGTGAGATTGCCTGAGATTGTTGGTGATTAGAAAAGAAATACTAAATTTTTGAGTCTAGTTAGTCAAACAACGAATATCCAAAAACAATACCTAGCCATGGTCTTCCTTGAAAAGTCCATTTATCGGCTCCAAAACCATGGGCATAATCTAACCCTCCTGTAAGTCCGAAATTTATTTTGTCGTAAGAGTACGTTATACCTATCCCTATTGAAGTGGCAACTGTTTCTCTCGTGTTTTCGTTTCCTAAATCTATCTCAATTCCTTGAAAACTAAATAAACCTCCAACGGTTATTTCATGACTTCTTTCAAAATTTTCTATTTTATTTCGATGTGTAAATTTGGTCCATCCCCATGAATGTCCACCAAAACCTCCCAGTGAAATGCCTGCGGCAAATTTTGTAACGTTATCATTTCCAAACTGGACCTTTAAAGGTATTGTTATAGGACTAACAGTCCATTGTCTATATCTAATTCTTAGTTGTCTACGATTTACTAATTGGTAATAAATTTGAGACTCTCGATTTGTTAGAACCGTAGGTGTTGAAAAATTTGTTTTATAAAGCCAAGGGTTTATCCACACTTTATTGTTCTCGAATTTTACATTTGCTCTGAATTCACCACTAAAAAAAAATGCAGTATCTTTTTTATTGATTCTAGTTATCTTTTTTGTAATTATTGTGTCCTCGTATTTTATTTTGTTTCCTTCAGTATCAAATTTTTGCTTTTCAACTATCTTTATAATAGTATCTATTTTTTTTTGAGTTGCATTATTTACAACCATTAAATGAAGGGTATCGCTTATTTTTATGTTATCACATGTTTTACGTGTTTTGTTTTCTATAAACTTTTGATCTTTATATTCATAATATGTTATCGATCCTTTTACAAAATATTTTTTTCTAAAAGCAGATTGAGCGTTTAATGGTGAACTAATAGTGAATATTATAATTCCTATTATAATTAGTTTTAAATTTTTCATAATCTGATAATTTATACTTTACAAGTCGCAATGATTTACAATAGTGTATGCATATTGATCAAAATGTTCAATTAGCGTTTCTAGTTCTATCATTCTAGTCTCTAAATAATTTATATTAATTCCATTTTTGTTTTCAAGCTTGTGACCTCTCAGGAAAAGATGTAACATAAATTCAATTACTTCCCCTTCTTTATGATGTTCTAAAATTCTTTCTAAATTTTTTTTGAAAGGTTGTCCATAGTATTGATCAACAAAACAAAAAGCATGTTTAATTCCAATTTTAGCGTAAGCATCCCTCTGAAATGAAGCGTTGTCTGGACCAGTATTTCTGAAAATTTTTAACATTGTGCTAGCTTTTCCTGTCCATGGAGTTAAAAAATCAGACAATGTTTCTAGTCCTTCTTTAACTGCGGGCAAAAGACGTGCCCCGTCATATTTGTAATACTTTAAACCGGATTTAGACCAGCTAAAAGGTGAGCGGGTAGGAATGTTAAATTTGTTAGTCATCAATTCTTGTCGTAATTCCAATTGTACATTAAAAAAATCAGGATGTAAATTCCATAAATTATGATGCATGTTTATATGGTCAATAAATTGATATCCACCTAGCCAATTTGCTAGTTTGTCTATTTGTTCTTGTAAACAGATTTTTAACTCATTCAAATCGACAATTTTTAGATTTACATCTCTTTTTGTAGCGAATTTGTTAGAATTTGCTACCATTAAAGTTTCGTAAAGTTCTGGATTGTCGCCGTATCCACTTGTAATACTTAAATGAAGTCCAAGTTTAAATTTACCCTTTATTTCTTCATTGCTTAATAAGTTAGCTATGCGTTGGTACGAATCAGGAAAATTAACAAACGTGGATACAGAATTTACAACGCCTGCTTTGATTCCCGCAATTATTCCTTGATCGATCCCATCCATTGCACCAAAGTCATCTGCATTTAAAATTATTTTTGGTTTCATGTTTTTTAGAATATTTGATTAGTTATCATCTATATCACCCAAATCTAAACCAAAACAAAAGCAACTTTTTCCCCAAATTTTGGTATTTTTACCTCCCTGTAAACGGTTAGGAAATAGTGTTCTAACTTATTAAAAATCAGTTGAAAACATAGGTAATGCTCCACCTCCTCACCATACCGCTCCCAAAGGACAAGTCCCACATTTTCTGGGAGCATGCCATGAAAACCGTATTTGCTATAGTTGGCACATTTGCTTTGATGTTTTTTGGGCCTATGTTTATAGCCGCAGGGAGCAGTAAAACACGTGCTAATGACGATTTAGCGCTTAATTTTGTAGGTTTTTTTTCTAGAACGACCAGCACTTCAATTCTCTATTTGTTTTATTGTGGCCATCATTTACAATATCCTTGTTTATAGAAAAAACAAAAAGGCCAACAAATTAAGCCCCTCCATCATGGAGTCCGCTTTTAAGTAGTTGTAATCCTTGCGAATCATGGTGACTTCTCAAAAATCAGAATAAATTCCAGCGGTGACTTCGCAATCGGTGCCTTCGAGTCCATTTTTCGAATTGAATTCGAAAAATCCTCAGTCACCTTTCATCTTCGTATCATCAACTTCTCAAAAATCAGAACATATTCCAGCGGTGGTTTCTTACCGGTGCCTTATTGGTAATTAGAACAAATACGAGCGGTGGCTTGGTAATCGGTGCCTTCACGGTAATCAGAACAATTACTAGCGGTGGCTGCCCCGCGCTGAGCCTGCCGAAGTGAGGCGCGCTTTTGCGCGGGACTCGAAGTCACAAGCGGCGATCCTCAGTCACCTTTCATCTATGTTATATTTTTCGGAACCTTCTATATATTCAGAACAAATACGAGCGGTGGCTGAGGATCAAATCGATGCAATCGATTTGGTGGACTCGAAGTCACAAGCATCTTTCTCAAATATTGCATATCGCGATATGCAATATTAAGTCTAAAAACGTATAAATTAAGCAGAGGTTCCGTATAATGACTGATTTATAAGTCTTTAAGGTTGAGTATGTTTGGGTCTATAATTTAAAACCCCAAAAGAAATGATTTTATCGACAAAATGCAATTTATGTGGCCGTGAGTTGACCCAAAATTATTATGTTATAGATAGGGTTAAATTGGCTCAAAAATACGGTGACGAAATAATCTTTGATTGCAGTTCTTGTGGGCTCGAAGACGAGTATCATGTAGATCACATAAGGGCAATAAGGAATGAACGAGTTTACACCATTGTGAATATTGTGAAATGGATTTATGTAGGAATAATGTCAGTTTTTTTCCTTTTAGTTTTACGTAATTACTTAGTGTTTTTATTCCTTGCTACTTTTACTTTTATTGGTGCGCCTTTGTTTATTTTGTTTAAAGTTCAGGAAAGTTTTAAAGAGAAGCGCAGGTATTTTAATTCAATTAAATTAAAGGGCGGTGGCTATAGTTCAACTATTAAAAGTCCAATAAGTAAAGTTCGAATTGCATCTGTAAGTAATACGAATAGTTCATTAGGTGGTTTGCGTAAAGTAAATAAGAATGCCCTTCGAAGTAAGAGAAGGTAATTTATCATTTCCAAGATACGCGAACAGTTTCAATATGAAAATCTCTATGCGGAAAATCAGAATAAATTCCAGCGGTGACTTCGCAATCGGTGCCTTCGAGTCCATTTTTCGAATTGAATTCGAAAAATCCTCAGTCACCTTTCATCTTCGTATCATCAACTTCTCAAAAATCAGAACATGTTCCAGCGGTGGTTTCTTACCGGTGCCTTATTGGTAATTAGAACAAATACGAGCGGTGCTTTCCAGGTTTTAAAAAATTACTAGCGGTGGCTGCCCCGCGCTGAGCCTGCCGAAGTGAGGCGCGCTTTTGCGCGGGACTCGAAGTCACAAGCGGGACTCGAAGTCACAAGCATCATCTAAACCTCCAATTTCCCTCTCCTAAAAGCCAAATAGCGTTCTCCAAATGCGCGTTCAACACAATATTCGTTTGTGTCATCATATTGTAAACATTTCAAATTAAAAAGCATGAATGTTCCTTTGTCTATGGCATAGCCGAAACTTTCTTGCGGGCGATTGTCAGCAAACTTGAGGGTTATCATATCCACATCAAGACCTGCATCAAAATAATCGGTTAGGAATTCATAACCTGTAATCGAGTCGAGCCCGATGATGGTTCCGTTCGCTAAAAATTGAATTTCAGTGTCCTCTAAAAAGAATTCTCCACGAAGAATATTGGCATTGATGGTATGCGAATAATCATCCGATTGGTCATTGCTATTTATTCTACTTAATTCGTATTGATCATCTGCATTTGACAAGGTTATTTTATTCGGAATTGACAAGTCAATTTCAAAGATCGGCGTATCATTACCATCCTCCACAATCATTCCTCTGTCTGGCGCAATCATGGTGATTTCTGCTATCGGTCCACCCTCATGAAAATTCCATGTATTTGCAAACATGATTTTATTTCCAGCTTTATAAAGCACCGCCGAACTCATTTCAGCGACCTCTTGCGCTTTTTTAGTCGATCCATGTTCTTGCAAAGCTTGAATATAGGGGGTGCTGACATAAGCTCCTAATACCTCGACTTTAAATGGGAATTCCGTTTTTTCTTCATCCCTTTCAACCCCATCCTTTTGGTCAGTTGAATTCGAACAAGCCACCAAAAAGGACAAGCCAATGAATAAGAATATATTTTTCATAAGAAGGAATATTTATTTCGCTATAAAAATAGCATAATAGACCAGATAATTACTGTTCCGCCTCACCAATCAAATCATACTTATGCGCTACCGGTGCCTTCGAGTCCATTGCTGCGCAATCCTCAGTCACCTTGCCTTTTGGAATATCTATCGGTACCTTCTCGAAATTCAGAGCAAATACTAGCGGTGACTGAGGAATTGCAAGTTGCTAGACGAGCAATTGGACTCGAAGTCACAAGCCGAACCCAAAATAATTCCGATTTAACTCGAGCGTAAGGTTAACTTTGTACTTTTTTATACAAAATGCCAATTGTCTCAATGCAAAATCAACCCAAAGCAAAGTCAGAATTAGAATTTATTGCATTAATGGCATTTTTAATGGCGAATGCTGCATTGTCGATTGATGCTATTTTACCGGGCTTAAATGGTATAGGTACGAGTTTAAATGTAGTAGCGGATAATGATTTGCAATTAATCATTACCATGATTTTAGTAGGTCTTGGTGTTGGTCAATTGTTTTTCGGAACCTTATCGGACAGTTTCGGTCGAAAACCAATGATTTACGCGGGTATGATTACTTTTATTTGCGCAAGTTTTATTTGTGTAACGGCTGAGTCATTAACAGTAATGTTGATTGGACGCGTATTGCAAGGGGTTGGATTGTCGGCCCCGAGAAGTATTAGTGTATCGATTATACGAGATGCTTATAGCGGGAACGATATGGCACGTATTATGTCGTTTATTACCGTTGTTTTTATTCTTGTTCCAATGGTTGCGCCATTAATCGGGCAATTTATTTTAGATTATTATTCTTGGCAATACATATTTGGCTTTCAAATTGGTTTTATTTTATTAGTCATGCTTTGGTTTGGAATTCGCCAAGAGGAAACTTTGAAAATTGAGAATAAAAAAAAGTTTTCAATAGGATTGTTTAGTGATGGTGTTAAAATCTTTTTTGGAATAAAAAAAACAGTTATTTATACGATTATTTCTGGTTTAATTGGCGGTAGTTTTTTTGTTTATCTCAGCGCATCGAAGCAGGTTTTTCAGGATCAATATGGACTCGCTGAAAATTTCGGATATGTATTTGCCGCTTTGGCATTCTCAATGGGGGTGGCTAGTTTCTTAAATAGTGCATTGGTTTTGAGGTTTGGCATGAAAAAGTTAGCTACTTTCTTCTTGTTTTTATTCTTTGGATCATCAATACTTTATTCCTTTATTTACTTCAGTTCAGGTAATCCATGCTTACCAGTAATAATGGCGTTTTTTACAGTCCAGTTTTTGGCTTTAGGTTTTATTTTTGGAAATGTAAGGTCATTAGCGATGGAACCTATTGGTCATATCGCTGGGATAGGTGCTGCTATTAATGGGTTCGTTTCAACCTTGTTGTCAGTTTCAATAGCGATTTTTATCGGTTCATTTATGACAGATTCGGCACTGCCCATTTTCCTAGGATTTTTAGTTTGCAGCCTGTTATCACTGCTATTATTGCTTTTCATCAATAAGGAACAACCAGCGGTTGCTTCGTAGTCGGCTGCCTTCGCAATCAGTGCCTTCTAAAAAATCAGCACAAATTCCAGCGGTGGCTGAGGATCAAATCGATGCAATCGATTTGGTGGACTCGAAGTCACAAGCGGCAATCGAAGTC
>NZ_JHXV01000024.1 GCF_000621625.1 Crocinitomix catalasitica ATCC 23190 | reverse complement strand
ACATAAAAGAGGCTAAAAAATATGCTTGTTATAGCGGAGTAGTTCCGTTTGACTACTCTTCAGGAACCAGTGTAAACAAAAGATCAAGAGTATCCCCGATGGCTAATAAATCGATTAAAACAATACTACATATGGCAGCAATGTCAGCGATTCAATGTGAAGGGGATTTAAAGCATTATTACCTTCGTAAAGTTGCTGAAGGAAAGAATAAAATGAGTGTGCTAAATGCGGTAAGAAACAAATTAATCCTTAGAATTTTCTCTTGCGTTAACCAAAATAGAATTTATCAAAAAAAGTTTAAATTAAATTTGGTTTAACCATAGAAATCGGGACGAAATGGAGGGGATGGAGGAACGCCCTAATAAAAACAAAAAAACCAGCTCCAAATAAATGAAGCTGGTTCTTTTTAAGATATATTTTGATAATTAATTATGAAAAAAGTTTTTCATTTTGTCAAAAAAGCCTTCTTCTTTTGAACCTGGATGCGGCGCAAAATTGTCTGATTTTTTCAACTTTTCTAATATTTCTTTTTCTTCGTTTGAAACCTTTTTAGGCGTCCAAACATTAACATGAACCAGAATGTCACCATGTCCGTATCCTTGAATGCTCGGCAAACCTTTACCTCTTAATCGAAGCATTTTTCCACTTTGTGTACCAGCTTCAATTTTCACTTTTGCTTTGCCTTCAATTAGAGGTATCTCTATAGACGCTCCTAAAACCGCATCAATGAATCCTACATAAGCTTCGTAATGAAGGTTGTTTCCATCTCTCTGTAATAATTCGTGCTTCTCTTCTTCAATCACGACTAAAAGGTCACCTGGAATCCCGTTAAAAGGACCTGCATTCCCTTTTCCACCTACCTTTAATTGCATGCCTTCTTCAACACCACCTGGAATGTTTATTTCCACTACTTCCTCTTGTCTTTTCAGACCTTGTGCATCAACGCCATTTGGTTTCTTATCAATAAGTTTACCTGTTCCATGACAGCTATGACATGTAGACTGTGTTTGCATCGCGCCTAACATCGTTTGCGTTACACGCAATACACGCCCTTGACCATCACAAGTTTTACAAGTGTTGTAAGTCACGCCTTCAGCATTGACTAACTTATTAACTTTTATTTTTTTGGTTGCACCTAATGCTACTTCTTTTAGGTTCAGCTTTATTTTAATTCTTAAATCAGATCCACGCGCTGTTCTTGCGCCACCGCCGCCTCTACGTCCGCCGCCGCCACCGCCGAAAGAACTACCAAAAATATCTCCGAATTGATCGAAAATATCATCCATATTCATTCCGCCGAAGCCGCCACCGCCGCCTTGTGATGCACCGCCTACTCCTTGGTGTCCAAAACGATCATATCTTGCGCGCTTATCGGCATTACTAAGAATCTCGTATGCTTCTGCAGCTTCCTTAAACTTATCTTCAGCAGATTTGTCGTCAGGGTTTTTATCAGGATGAAACTTTAAAGCAATTTTTCTATATGCTTTTTTAATTTCTTTCTCATCTGCATTGCGCTCTAAACCTAGTATGTCGTAATAATCTCTTTTTTCGCTCATTCTACTTTTTCTTATTCAACACTTATTGTCCAACAACTACCTTTGCATAACGCAACATTTTGCCTCTCAAATTATAGCCTTTTTCAATTACGTCAATCACCTTACCTTTATCCTTCTCATCAGTTACTGGAACATTGGTGATTGCCTCATGAATATCAGCATTAAAAACTTCACCTTTTGCTTCCATCGGCTCCAACCCTTTATTCTTTAAAAGGTTAGCGAATTTCGTATGAATTAAATTGAATCCTTCTTTTAAATTCTCGATATCTTCAACTTTTTCGTTGTTCGCTATTGCTCTTTCGAAATCGTCTAAAACACCAATCAAATCAACCATCAAACTTGCGTTCGCAGTGCTAATGATATCGGCCTTTTCTTTAATTGTTCTTTTTCTGAAATTATCAAAATCAGAATATAAACGAACGTACTTATTGTTCAATTCGTTATACTTATCTTCTGGAGAAACTTCTTTAACTACTTCCTCAGTATTGCCTTCAGAAACCTCTTCTTGACCTACTTTTTCGTTAAGTGTTTCTTCTTGATCTAAATTATCTTTTATTTCTTCGTTGTTATTTTCTGACATTGCTATTAGAATTTATTTAGCCTTTTCAAATATGTTGCCAAGTTAATTCCTAGGACAAACTGTCATAAAACAGATCATCAATCGCCAAGATGGCTGTTAAACTGTCAAAAAAACATGGTTAGCGGTGGCAGAGCTGAGGTTGGTTTAAACTTTTAATTCACGGCTTTAACGCCTCTAGATTTTAAATAAGTTGTTAATGCGTAAAGCATCAATGCGAGCGCGACAAAGATTGAAATGCGGCCAATTACATCGCCATAACGAACAAAAAAAGTGATCTCTTTGTTGATATTTAAATCTGCTTTAATTACACCTGCTTCATCCCATCCTAATTCTTGAATTATATTTCCTTTTTGGTCGATTAAACAAGAGATTCCAGTATTTGCTGATCGTGCGATAGACCTTCTATTCTCAATGGCTCTAATTCGTGAAAACATGCGGTGTTGTTTATAGCCAGGCGTATCTCCCCACCAGCCATCATTAGTGATAACACAAAGAATGTCAGCTCTGCGTGCAGTAAAATAACTTACATAGTCACCATAAACAGATTCATAGCAGATTAAAGGTGCATAAAAAAGTCCTTTTGAAGAGAAGTTCATTGGTTCTTCTCCTAAACCAATCATCCCTGAGGTTCCTCCTAGTTCAACTGCATATTTTTTAAGGAATGGAAACCAAGCTAAAAAAGGTAACTTTTCAGCGCCTAGAACAGCTTTTGCCTTATGGTATATTTGGGTTTGTAAATTCGGATCGATTAGTAAAGCCGTATTGTAACCTTCAACCCAACGATCGTGATTTGGCAAATATTTAGCAGCCAAAGAATTTGAAGTATCAAAAAACTTATAAGTATCAGCACCAATTAAAAATGGAACATTATAATGTTGACTACTAAAGTTTTTAATTGATTGAATTAAGCTCGCCTCTTCAATTTGTTCTTCATTTATTCCTCGTGCGATGGCAGTTTCTGGACAAATGACAATATCTGTCAAACTATCGACTTCATTCTTCGCTAAATCGAATATCTTATTCAATTGATCTTGCACTGGTGTAGCAAACTTTTCAGTATACGCATCAATATTCGGTTGAACTACTACAACACGAACAGGGTCAATTTGTTCGTCATAGCGATAATAAATAAATAGAGAACTTAATATTGGCAAAACTAAAACCAAAGAAAGCATCAAAATTATTGGACGTTGAATTCCGAATGATTCTTTTTTAAACCAAACATTTCTGATGACTAAATAAACCAATATGTTGGCAAATAACACCCAGAGACTTCCGCCAGTTACGCCTGAAAATTCGTACCATTGAATCAGCGCAGGGAAATTGCCAAATACATGACCTAAACTTAGCCAAGGCCAAGATAATTCCCAATAATAATGTCCATATTCAAAAGATAACCAAAGCACTAAAAAAGTCAACAAGCCTTTATTCTCTCCTAATTGTCTAGAGATTAATCCTGTCAGCATTAATGGAATTGTCATTAATAACGAATTACAGATCACTGCCATATAAGCACCTCCTTCAGAAGCGTTATAAATCCACCAAGTTGTTATTGCATTAAAAATTAAAAAGTAGATTAAATTAAAAGAAAAACGCAAGAAGAACGGTGTCTTCGTCGTTTTTGTTGGGATTAAATTCACAATCAACAAAGGCGCAAAGGAAATAAACACTAATGGAAAAAGACTGCCTGTAAAGGGAAAACTAAGGCCCAATAATGTGCCACCTGCAATTGATAATATCAACGCGTTTAACTTTGTAATTTGCATATGTCAAAGTTAATTTTTTTTAATTAATCTATCTATCAGTATGTTTATGAAGTCCTAAAAAAAATGTTAAATAGTTTTATATATTTGCAATTGAACGTTTTGACCACGCTTCACTATAAGTTTAAGTAATCCCAACATATTTATGCCACGTAATAAACGGTTACATTTTAAAGATATTGATGGCTTAAGGGCGATTGCATTTTTACCAATTTATATTTTCTGCATTTTAAAGTTAATCCAGACTCAGGAGGAAGGAATGATTTACGAAGCAGTAAACTTAATTAGGTACACTGCGCTTAGTAGCATGGATTTCTTTTTTGTTATTGCTGCCTTTTTGGCAACATCTAATGGATTAAGAGAACATAAATACCTCCAATCATTTTCATTTAAAGACTTTTTAATTCGAAGAGTTATTCGACTTTTTCCTATTTTATTTATTGGGTTACTTTTTGCTTTTCTAATACACCCTTGGTTGGTTAAAGTACTTGCATTGCGCCCGATTTTAGAACATTCTAGCGAATACTACCTTTTTCTGATTCCAAATTACATGATTTCGAACACCCAGAATCAATATATATATCTGGCAGTGATTGCGTCAATTTATATGTTTATTCAGTATTATTTGGTTTGGGGAATTGTGATGAAGTATTTGATAAAACAGATTGTCCCGATTTCAATCATCTTTATTATTGCCGGTATTATCGATCGTGGTATTCATTATTATTTAGGAACAGATTATTTCTTTGATACAATGGCATATGGAATTCCTATTGGAATTGGAGCCATTGTAGCCAATTGGATTCGAAATGAAAGTTCTATTATCAACAAGATAAAAACCTTTAGTAAAAATGTTAATCTGGGTCTTTATGTAGTGGGATCAATCATTTTCGTTTTCGGTTATTTATTATTCTCGAATACCATTCTAATGCTACTTGTTCCTTTTTTAATCTCAATTTTTGTTGGATATATTATCATAGAACAAACGTTTGGTAAGAGTCTTTCTACTAAAATGAGAAAGAAAAAAGTCTTAACTCATCTTGGTAGAATTAATTATGGGATGGTCATTTACCAGTCAATTATTGGTGTATTAATTATGATCATTATCGAATCACTTGATTATAAATTAGATTCGGCTTATGCCATTTTAGGGATAACTTTAGCTGGATATATTGCAACCTGGGTTGTTTCGGATCTCAGTTATAATCTTATTGAAAAACCACTTGCGAGAATTAAAAGTGATTTTAAGAAAGCGTAGGTTAGTGGTTAGTGGTTAGTGGTTAGTGGTTAGTGGTTAGTGGATAGTAAGCTAAATGCTGATAAATTGCGATATCATTTTACAAATTCAACGTTTTTCATTTTAGTATAGTAATAGATCCAAGATAAATTCTGATACGATTTAAAAGAGTATTTATTATACTCCAATTAAACCATTCCGTAAAAAATCTAATTTACTCCTAGCATGAATAGTTAAAAACGATGATTGTTGATAGTTTTAAGATAATTCGTCCAATTGCATTGCTGCTTCTTCCCAATTCGCCATAGCGCCTTCTAAATCCTTTTTAGCACTCTCAAATTTCTCTACTGCTGCTTGATATAATTCTTGATCGTCAAATGGCGCATTTTCTAAAGCTTTCGTTTCCTCTTTCAATTTTGCTTCAAGATCTTCAATCTTTCTCTCACAATTTTTGATTTTCGTCTCTAACTTTTTGATTTTTTGCTTTTCCTCATTAGTAACTACTTTCTCTGCAGCTGGTTTCTTCTCAACAGGCACATCTTTTACAATCGGGTTTTCTAATGACATGGAATTAATTCGATCCAAAAATTCGTTCACACCAAAATAGTGTGTTTTAATTTTACCATCGTTAATCTCCCAAATCTTATTACTCAATCCGTCTAAAAAATCTCTATCATGCGATACTAACAATAAAGTTCCTTCGTATTTTTTTAAAGCTTCTTTAAGAATCTCCTTACTTTGGATATCTAAGTGATTGGTAGGCTCATCCATAATTAAGAAATTGAATTCTTGGAATAATAACCTACAAATTGCTAAACGTGTTCTTTCTCCTCCTGATAATACTTTTACTTGCTTTTCAATATCTTGCCCTTGAAACAAAAAGGCTCCTAAAGTTGCTCTAATATCTTTTCGTTTATCGCCTACTGCTATGTCATCAATTGTTTTAAAGACTGTTGCTTCTGGGTCTAATTTCTCAGCTGAATCCTGTGCAAAATAACCTACTTTTACATTGTGCCCGTACTCAATCTCCCCATCAAAACGAATTTCTTTATTGATACATTTTATCAATGTTGATTTTCCTACACCATTTGGTCCTAACAATGCTATCTTTTCACCACGTGCCAAAACAACATCCAATTTATCAAACAACGTTTTAGTTCCGTAAGTTTTAGAAATGCCATTCATGTCAATGACACGTTTTCCAGAAGGATTCTCTAATGTGAATTTTAAATTAAATGCTTTTCTTTCAATCGTGTCTATTTCAATACGATCTACTTTATCCAGTTTTTTAATCAAACTCTGTGCGAACGAAGCTTTATTTGCTTTTGCCCGGTATTTACTGATTAATTCTTCAGTTCGTTTAATCTCTCTATCTTGATTCTTTTTCGCTTGCATTGTTCGCTCCATTTCTTCAGCGTGTAAGACAAGATATTTAGAGTAGTTACACTTATAATCGTATAATCGTTGGTTGGCAATCTCTATTGTTCGATTCGTCACATTATCTAGGAATCTTCTATCGTGAGATATCAATACCAAACCACCCTTAAAATTCTGTAAATAATTTTCCAACCACTGAATAGAAACAATATCAAGGTGATTGGTTGGCTCATCAATTAATAAAACCTCTGGATTATTAACCAATAGTTTTGCCAGCTCTACACGCATTTGCCATCCTCCACTGAAACTACCAATCTTATTATCAAATTCATTCGGATTAAAACCTAACCCTTTAAGTACTGATTCTATTTTTTCAGCAAACGAATGGGCATCCAGAACAGTTAAACGATCATTGATTTCTGTTACTTCATGAATTAGTTCTAAATAACTATCCGATTCGTAATCTGTACGAGTCGTTAATTCATTATTTACAAAGTCTAATCGTTCTTGTAATCCAGATACTTCTGTATTCGACTTTTCGATGTATTCTCTGACTGCAATATCCTTTTCAATCTCAATATCCTGTGTTAAATAGCCTACAGAAATTCCTTTTTCAACAATCACTGTTCCTTCGGAAGGTGCAATTTGTTTAGAGATTAGACCCAATAATGTTGATTTGCCTACACCGTTTTTACCGGTAAGACCAATTTTATCACCACGATCAATAAATAGTGAGATATTCTTATATAAATGTCCTTGTGGAAGAAAATAAGATAAGGCGCCAATTCTAATCATGGAAAAAGTAATTTTTTGGCAAATTTACGACTTTAATCGTATTCTTCTATAAACCTGAGTTCGATTATAACAAACGCACACAGTTGATTTCAATTTTAGTCTAATAAAAAAGGGAGGTTTAATCCTCCCCTTTCCTTATCTCACAGTAAATAAAATTCCTTTTTCTTTTGTAATAAGATCAGGTGTTTCGTATTTAACAGTGACCATTACTTGTTTACCACTTGACTGTTGTAATACTTTTCTCGCATTTTCATCGATTCCGCCCCCTGGTAAAATCTTACCTTTTAACATCAATCCACTCGCAGAAATTGTTCCACCTAAAATAGGAAAATTGACACCAGTTAGATTCACACTATTGTCATATCTGGTGCTTGTTCTTGTTTGCGCCACAGCAGTTCCACGGGATACAGTTTGTCCATTTTTAATCGATCCAAGATACAATTCAGGATCAGGTAAAGGTTTGACGTCAAACGAATAGGTTCCAACATTTATACTTGAGCCATCATCTCTTCTAGCGATTACAGAAATCGTTGCATTTCTTACACCAGAATTTGGTAATGCAATCCATTTACCACCTTCTCTAACAATTCGACAACCATTTCCTTGTAAGCTGATACTTTCGTTAGGAAAGCCAGAAGCAGTTCCTTCCACCTCATTTTTAAAACCACGGTATAGAATTCGCATTTGAGGCAATGAAACAATCCCTGTAGGTTGGCCTACTGTATAATCAAACTCCCAAGGTTTCCATGCTATTTTCCCTCTTTCCTTTACACCAATTACACCCTTTACTTTGTGTAAACCTGCTGAGGCACCACTTAAAGAAAATGGTCCTTGTGTTTCTTTCCAGCGTTCAGGAATAGTATCCTCATCCATGCCATATCGAATGATATTAGATTCTGTCGAATCATAAGCCGCAATCAAAACATTTAATTGCAATGAGTCACCTTGATTAATATAACCTTTTGCTGCCATTGCCATTGGTTCAATCTTGTTTATATAGTATGGTGCTTCTTCAATTTTAGCCAACATGAATTCAGTTGCCATTGCTTGCGCATTTTTAATATCTACTTTAAACGAAGTAAACATAGCTGCTGCTGCAACAATTGGCGCATGATTAAATGTAACTGACGACCAAGGCAAATCTTGTTGTTCACCATCATCATATAGCATTTCAGGTATCGTAAGCGATTTATAAAATTGTGCGAGCTTAACAGTATCTTTCGGATTTGCAGATTTGAGCGCCTCTGTTAATCCATTTACATTATCAGGTGGCGTAAAAGACCATATACTATTGGCTTCAGTATAATTAGCCATTGCTTTTAAAACACGATCTCGATAATTGTGAATCTGTAGGCGAACGTTTAAGCCACGTTCATTTGGCTGTTTAGGATTCCCACCAACAAACATACGGGTTGGAATATCATAATTATCCTTCGAATTAATATCTTTTAAGGGTTCTAGATACATTATATTGCCTGATGCATCAAAAGCCTTGTCTGACACCCACTTCTTCCCTTCAGAAGCTTCTATCATACTATTACACTCGGATAATAAAAAGCTTACTGTCTCATTGGATAATGCTTTTAATGAGTCAGCTTTATTATTCCACAAATTAAAGGTTGTTAGGTCTGACTTATTCGCTAATAAAGTCATCTTTTTCATATTGAAGGCGGCGTGATCATCTTCAATTTTATTATCAATAATTTTAGAACTAGCATCTAGTTTATCATTAATGGTTACAAATGCGGAAATCACTTCTTTTGATACATTCAATGCAAGTAAAGCAGTTAATACCAAATACATCATTCCAATCATTTTTTGTCTAGGTGTTTCTTTTCCTCCGGCCATATCTTTGTTTTTTTAAGGTTTAATAGGCTAATACAGGAAAGGAAAAAAAGTAACAAAAAAAAGAGGCTAACTTTTCAGTTAGCCTCTTTTTAATGATTTGATCGAAATCTTTAGAAACTCCAAAGGTCGTGTTCGAAATTAGCAATTTTCTCTTTAATTTTTTCAGCTTCAAGCAGGGCGTCAACGCCAGCTCTATAACTGTCTACACTTCGATCATAAATATTTGTTTCTTTATAGATTGTACTTTGGAACATTCTTTTCCAAAATAAATCATCAAAAGACATTCTTTGTGCATCATTGTGTCTACTTTGAACAAAAAAGTTCTGGAACACATATCTACATTCAGGAAAGTACAACCAGAATAATTCTCTAAGCCCACTTATATTACCATTTTGATCACGGCTATATACTACTGGTGCGATACCAATAATTCTACGATCCATAACAGAACGTTCTTTATCGAAAAAGAAATCTTCTTTAATTCGGTATTGAACGATATCCTTTGATGTATACCAAATTGTATCACTTGGAGGATAAACAGCCTCCATAAATCCAGTTTCTGGATTTTCTCTTAATGAATCTTCATCTGGGTATACATAACTTTTTAATGGTTCCGCGAAAGGATCAACTTGTTCACTACCCATATAAATGAATGCGCGTTCACGAAATTCCTTATCCGTAAAATAAGTACCATTTGGCAAATTCGAAACAACTGGATACTTGAACATATCACCATCCACCCATTGTTCCCAATTAGGATTGAATGGAGAGTAGATTGTTAAATCACCCGTCATAACATGATGACGTATAATTGTCCAAAGACTCCAACGTGTTGTATTTTTTTGCCACATACCATTTTGAAGATCATCCAACGGATAATAAAGTGGATGGTTAAACTTTTCACGTAAGTCAACAAAACTCCACACTCTTCGTGCCCAAGTCACATCAGCTTCACGAACAAAATCATAAGGTACTACCTTTTTGGTAGGAATATGTTCTTGTACATAAACCCCGTCTAATACACCGGGTGCTGGACTAGCAATTGGTCCACGAATGTCTGGTTGTGCATAAGCTACAACCACACTCAACATCACTAAAGAAAAAATTAATCTTTTCATAACTCACGTTTTTAATTTGATTATTTTGTTTGGAACACCAATGCTGTTCTTTTAGAAACACCATCCGGTCCAGAGTAATTAACCAATAAAGTCACCTGTTTTCCTTTTGATTGACTTAAAATACTTTTCGCATTCGAATCAAGATTACCACCACCGGTGATTTTACCTTTTCTCATGATTCCATCAACTGATACTGTACCACTTGTAATTCTAAATGATACGTTAGTCAAAGGAACACTTTCATCGTAACGACAGTTTACTCTACCTTGCGCTTTCACGTTAGATAAACCTGGAGATTGACCTTGAGAGATCCCCCCTAAGTACAATCCTGGTGTAGGTAAGGCTTTTACTTTAAATTTAAAAGCTCCTAAAGAAACACTACCACCGTCATCTTTACGTCCACTAACACTAATTGTAGCTTCACGAACACCAGATCCAACTTTAGCAATGTATTGAGAACCTTTTTTAACAAGTTGACAACCACTTCCAGTTAAAGTAACTTTATCTGCGGGGAAACCAGAAGCCGTACCTTCAACTACGTTATCATACCCACGGTATAAAACACGCATTTCTGGTAATGCAACAATTCCCATTGGTTGTCCAACTGCATAGTCAAATTCCCAAGGTTTAGCAACAGGTACACCACGTTGTTTCACGTAAATTACACCTTTAATTTTATGCTGACCTGGTTGGTCACCACGAATTGCGATACTACCGTCAGCTAAATTAGTTGCAGGTAACCAATTGTCCATATTCGCTGTATCAGCATCTTGTCCCCATTTAACATCAGGAACAGTAGTTGAATCATAAGCAGCGATCATAACTCTTAATTTAAGAGAGTCACCTTGGTTGATATACCCTGTATTTGCAAATGCCAAAGGTTCAATTTTATTGAAATCGAATTCTTGAACATCTACTTTAGTCAACAAGAAATCCGTTGCCATTGATTCAGAGTTTTTAATATCCAATTTAAGCGCCGTTAACATTGCTGCTGCCGCAACAATAGGAGCGTGATCAAACATTGCAGAAGGCCATGGAACATCATTTGAAACACCATGAATTCTTTGCTCAATTTTCTCAGGAATATCTAAAGATCGCATAAATGCAGCCAATGAAGACGTATCTTCAGGGTTTGCAGTTTTAAGTGCTTCAGCTAAACCGTCTAACGACTCAGGAGCTGTAAACGTATATTTCTTCTTTTTCGGAACATCTTCATAAGTTGCCATAATCTCTGCTACTGAGTTACGGTAAGCTATTACAGAATCACGAATATTTAATCCTCTTTGCACTGGTTGTTGAGGATTACCTCCAATAAACATATTAGTTGGAATATCGTAATTATCCATACCTAAAATGTCTGCCAAAGGTTTAAGTTCAAAAATCAAACCTTCTTCGTCCGTACCGTCTTCAGCGATCCAATCAGCCCCTTCCGAGGTTTTGATCATTTCATTTGCTTCAGATAATAAAAAACTTACAGTTTGCTTTGTTCTTTTTTCAACTCTCAAAGCTCTATCTCGCCATTCTTCAACAGCTGCAACGTCACCTTTTTGAGCTCGTACTGTAGTAATTTTCTTCTCGAAAGAAGTATAATTACTTTGATTGTTTAAGTTGATGATATTGGCACTTCTATCCAACTTATCATTGATTGTTACGAACGCAGCAATTACCTGTTTCGAAACGTTCAGTGCAAGAAGGGCAGTCAGTACGAGGTACATCATACCAATCATCTTTTGTCTAGGGGTTTCTTTTCCTCCTGCCATGATTTATCTATTTTTTTTGATTTAACATTTAATTAATAATCCCGATGGACCTCAATTAATCTCTAGATACAGTCATAGCTTTTAGCATATTACCATAAACTTGATTTAAATCAGTTAAGTTTTTAGATAACATGGCCATATTTTCTTTGTACAATTTAGTATCTTCAACTGAATCACTTAAGTTAGACATCATTTCTGATACTTGACTTTGGAATTTCTCAGTTGATTCTAAATGTGCACTAGAACCTTTTAATTGTAATTCGTAAACATTATTTAAAGCAGCTAAATTTGTAGATACTTTTTGCATTTGCTCACCGAAAGAAGCACCTTCATCAGCAGTAGAAGTTAATCCTAAAATTGAAGCTGAAGCTTTTTCATAAGTTGAAGATAAACCTTTCATTTGCTCAGAAGCATTTTCAAGACTTGATACATAGCTATCAGTTGCTGCAGCAGCACCTGAAACAGCTTTTAAACCTTCTGCATTATCACTTAAAGTACGGATTCCGTCGCCTAAACGATTTAATAAAGCTGCATCAATTTTAGCTTCTTCTAATAGGCTATCGAATTGCTCAGTAATACCTGTAACAGTACCACCTCCACCACCGCCACCGCCGTGTGTAAGTCCTGATTCGCCTTTTTCATCTAAATAAGCATGTAAATCAAAATCATCATCGTGTGCCAATGCTAATTCTGGGTATACTAATTCCCATTTAGGATCTTCGTGTAATGGTTCAAATGCCGAGAAAACGAAAATTATTGCCTCTGCACTTAATCCAATTACAAGCATTGGACCTGCTCCGGGCCAGTGCATAATTTTAAATAATGCTCCGACAATTACGACTGCTGCACCGATACCGTACAGTTTCGCCATAAATAATTTCCACTTTTTAGTTCCTGGTCTCATAGTTCCTTGCTTTTAGTTTGTTATTAATTTATTTATTTGGTTATTATTGATTTACTATCTTAATTCTACATCAGAACGCAGTTCATTTCCACCTTCAGAATCGTAGTCAGCTCCACCTCTACCAATATGTGATTGTACACATCTGAATCCTACATAAGACTTTGCAGTATCCTGGTATTCGTAAGTTCGTGTACTATTCTGCAAGTAGTATCCTATATCTTTCCAAGAACCTCCTCTTATCACTTTTCTTTTCATTACTGGTGGATCCCAATCTAAAGCATTATATCTATACTCAGGACTAAGGTCATGTGAGAATTCATAAACAGATTCGTCAAAAGCTGTTTCTGTCCATTCAGCAACATTACCAGCCATACAATATAAACCGTAACCATTTGGATTGTAAGAGTAAGCTTTTACAGTGTAGAAACCTCCATCATCAAAGTATCTACCTCGCATTGGTTTAAAGTTACCTAGCATACAACCACCAGAGTTTCTGATGTAAGGCCCACCCCAAGGATAAGGACTTAACTTTAAGTTACCTCTTGACGCATATTCCCACTCACCCTCATTCGGCAATCTGAAATCTTGTACCCAAGGCAAACCAACAGAAGCTAACCAACTATTCAATTTTTGTGTTCTCCAAATACTAAAAGCACGTGCTTGAACCCAAGTTATACCAACTACAGGATAATTGTCATAAGCTGGGTGCCAGAAATACATATTAGTCATTGGATCATTAAACGAATAAGTAAAGTCACGAATCCAACATAAAGTATCCGGATAAACATTAATTACTTCTTCAATAATAAAACGACCTCTATCTTCATGTGCACGAATCGCATTATTCTGTCCGATTTTATTGAAGTAACCTAAATCCATATCTTGTCCAACTGGTTCAGTTGTAAAAGGATTATCTGGGTTTTTCAATTCACGGTGTTGTGGATCTAAATTAGGATTCGTTGCATCACCGTCACGGTTATAACCATTACGAACAATATTTACACGACCTTTTTTAGCAGCTTCATTTAAATCAATCCAATAGTATTTGAATTTCAATTTACGCACATCAATATCACGACGCTTGTAAAATCTTTCATTCGAACGAAGGTATAAATCAGAAATTAATGGAATAATCTCCTCATCATCAATCCCTCTTACTTTCCATGAAAGTGAGAATTTCTCTCTATTCAAGTAAGTTTCAGATGGATCAAATTCTTTCCACTCCAGATTCTCTTCATCATAGAAAACGTCAGGATGACTTAACATGTCCCCTATCAATTCTTCTTCAATAGAATTGTTACCAGTTGGATCCAAGTTTTCGTAGATCCTCTCCAAGAAAATTGAATCTCTCACCCAATGAACGAATTCACGATACTCGTTATTCGTTATCTCAGTTTGATCCATGTAGATAGCTGGAATAGATACTACTTTAGATCGAGACTGATGCAAGAATGGCACATCTTGATCCCCAGATCCCATTGTATAGGAACCCGAAGGAATATAAACCATTCCGAGTGGAATCTCTGGAAAAAACGCTTTTCTTCCCTGCACACCGGTCAAGTGACCAGTACCTGTATTACAGCTTGAAATCAACACTGCAATACCTACTACAAAAACCATTAATTTTTTCATGCTACCTTTTGTTTTTCTACCAATTTTTACCTTCCGACTATCAGGACTTAATAAGGGTTAGGTCTTCTATTAACGAGTGTGAGTAAAATTGGTTACAAAAATATTTTAAATTATTGTAAAATAAACGGGTTTCCATGTCTTGCAATTGCAGGAGCTGGAGGGAACATACAATAATTCAACATTAACTCATGCGTTCCTTTACCATAAGTGTTTAACGCATTCGTCATAATATCAAACGAATAACCTATTTTAAACATGTTTGTATTGACATTATCACTTGGTGAGAACGCGTAACCAACCATAATACCGATTGCATCGATATATCTATAAGTTACACCTGCCCACAAGAATGAATATTGATTCATCCAAAAATCAGCCATAACATTCACATCAAAAACCATTGTAGAACCATCAGCCTTTAATAAGACACTAGGCTTTAAATCAATTCTTGATCCACCTGTTAATTTTGACAAATCGTAATTATATCCACCATAAACATAGTAATGTCTTGCAACACTATAAGAAATAGTTTGAAGATTTGCTGGTGCTAAATGTGTAGAAGATATTCCAATGTAGTAGTTATCATTACTTGTCCAATACAGACCAAAGTTCATGTCAAAACCAGTACCTGAAACTCCTGCAACTGGAAGACTCGCATCAAAATCGTTTGTTGGAGGAACCCATGCTGGATTATACCCAACATTCACCAATCCTAAACCAACACCACCACTCAATGTACCGAAGGCAGTTGGAAAATGGTATGCACCGTTTACAATTAATTGATTATTTCTTTGGAATCCGATTGCATCATTAGAAACAGACAATCCTAAACCAATAACACCAGGTCCAATTTTTAATCTCTGCATATTACCTTGTACATTTAACAAAGTAGTATTTGGCGCATCAACAACATTATCCCACTGGTTTCTATAAATCAATGTCCCACAATACCCTTTAAAACCTGTTGTTGCAGGATTATAAGACATACGATCGAACATGTAGTGCGTATACTGTTTATCTTGTTGCCCATGGGCAATTCCGATTGTAAAGCAGCATAAAATAAAAGATAAAACTTTCTTCATAAATTAGTTTTTTCAATACCATTTAACGTCAGAACACTCCAACAAGGGGCTAAAATAAATAAAAATTATCAAAAACGATATTTTTTTATCAAAGTATTTTATTTTTTTATCACCCCAAATAATGATTAAGTCAATTTTTTAAAGGCATGGTACCATAAATTAGGTACATCATTCTTTAATGCATTTTGATAATCCTCATAATTACAAGGGACTAGCAAGTGTCTTTGGTATTTTGATCCGATCGATTTTGGATAGGGAACTTCCATCCACCATCGACCACTTTTATTTGATTTATAGAATACAATTTCATCTTTAAAATCATCTAATGAAACTGAATATTTAATGTAGTTCACTTTACTGCCTATAGGGTAGTCATTCTTACGTTGGTTATAGCCTTCAATAAAATACCACAACATTTGCGCCATTAAATTCAAGTCGTTCTTCGAATCAATGCTTCTATTATTGAAATTAAAAATACCTAAACTCGTGAGTTTATCACTAAATCCGGCATATCTCATTATTTTACAAGCATCCTCACCATAGAATCCATTGGGTAAAAATTTATTATTGTTTTGATAATCCGAACTTCTTATTGCGTTCATATCAAAGCTGAATAAATCAGCATTTCTGATTAATGGTTCAACAAACTTTGCATTACCATAATACTCACCTAATCTAAAGGTATCAAAATACAATTGTTCCATTAAATCTAATTGTGGCTTAGGAACTAAATAAGATTGGTATCCGAGAAGCGAATAGTTAAACAGATAATTTGGCTTGTGTAACATCAATTTATTCAACCATGCATCAGCTCCAATTGGAGACTCAACATCTCCAAGATCTAATCCTGGATCAACACTTATAACATTAATCGTCTGTTCTAGCTTTTCATATGCTTGATAAACTGCATAAGTTAAGTCTTGAGTTCCTCCGATTACGATAGGCAGAACATCATTCTTCACCAATTCGGACACCACTTCTTTTAAAGCATTATATGTATCACTGATTTCAAGTCCTGGTTGAATGACGCCTAAATCAAAAAACTCGTTTGTCCAGTCGCCATTGTATAGGTTATAGAAACTTTCTCTGAATTGATTGATCCACTCACTATTTTTTTCAGAAAATGGCTCTGCACTGTTCCTGTATTCCGGAACAAATAATAACGCAATACTATTCGCTGACGGAAGTATAAAATCTTTAGCTGAGCTAAAATTAACCTTCGCCCCTATTTGATCTTCTTCAAAATTGTCATTTGAATAAAAATCACTGAAATAGATGCTAATATCTTTCATTCAATCCTATGCTTTTAACCGTGAAAATTATAAATAGCTTAAATTATTTTTTCTTTTTACCTCTTGGCTTTGGTTGATTTTTAGAAATCTCAACACATTCTTCATAAGATAAATTCGCAGGTTCAACATCCTTTGGAAGTTTGAAGTTTTTCTTGCCAATTTTCAAATAAGCACCATAACGACCGTTCAACAATTGCATGGTTTCATCTTCCTTGAAGGATTTAATAAATTTATTTCTATCATCTTCTCTCTTCTCCTCTATCAATTCAATTGCTCTTTCAATTGTCATTCCTTCAATAGAATCTCCATTTGCTTCTTTTATAGATACAAAAAGTTTATCTAATTGAACATAAGGGCCGAATCTACCTTTATTTACTTTAACATCAACATCTTCATATTGACCTATCACTTTAGGAAACTTGAATAACTCAAGCGCTTCTTCAAGTGTAATAGTTTGAATACTTTGATCTTTTTGAATAGATGCGAATTTTGGTTTATCCTCATCGTCTTGCTCTCCAATTTGAACCATTGGTCCAAAACGTCCAATTCTTGCGATCACATTCTTTCCTGATTTCGGATCAACACCTAAAGTTCGTTCTCCTGAAGCACGTTCAGAATTCTCTAGTGTATCCTCTACTCTTAAGTGGAATGGCTTGTAGAACTCTTCCAACATTTTAGTCCACTTCACTAATCCTTTCGCAATATCATCAAATTCCTTTTCAACTTTAGCCGTAAAGTTAAAGTCCATAATTTGATCAAAGTGCTCAATTAAAAACTCTGTTACAACACGTCCGATGTCAGTTGGAACCAATTTACCTTTATCGCTACCTGTTTTCTCTTTTTTCTCAGTTGTCTTGATAGCTCCATTTTTCAATTCTATCTGGGCATATTTTCTATCGACACCATCTCTAATACCACGTTCAACATAAGCTCGTTTTTGAATTGTAGAGATTGTAGGTGCATAAGTAGAAGGTCTACCGATTCCTAATTCTTCCAATTTCTTTACCAAACTTGCTTCGACATATCTTGCTGGAGGTCTAGAAAATCTTTCTGTTGCAGCAATATAATCTGTAATCAATGCATCACCTTCATTTAATGGTGGTAATAAACCATCCATCTCTTCGTCCTCATCGTCAATTTTAGATTCTAAATAAACTTTTAAGAACCCTTCAAACAAAACGATTTCACCAGTTGCTGTAAACTCTGTACTTTTTGGTCCAGCGATTTTAATTACAGTTCTCTCTAATTTAGCATCCGCCATTTGTGATGCGATAGATCTTTTCCAGATCAATTGATATAATCTTTCTTCATCATTCTCTGCAGTTACTGTATGATTTGCAAAGTTGGTTGGTCGGATTGCTTCGTGTGCCTCTTGTGCTCCAGAAGCTTTATTTGTATATTTTCTAAATTTAAAAAACTCAGAACCATAAGCCGAAACAATTTCATCTTGCGCTGCGTCAATTGCAGTTTGAGAAAGGTTAACAGAATCTGTTCTCATGTAAGTGATATGCCCAGCCTCATAGAGTCTTTGTGCAACAGACATTGTTCTTGAAACAGAAAAACCTAATTTCAAACTAGCCTCTTGTTGTAATGTTGAAGTTGTAAATGGAGCTGTTGGACTCTTTTTAGCAGGTTTTTTTGTTATTGCATCCACCTTAAAGTCATAATCCACACAAGACTCAATATAAGCTTCTGCAGTTTTTTTATCCTCAAATATTTTATTCAATTTCGCCTTAAGATTAGCAGTACCAACTTTAAATTGCGCATCTGTTTTAAAACTACTATCAGATAAAAATTTCTCAATTTCTTGTTCTCTTTCAACCACTAATCTTACTGCAACTGATTGCACTCTACCAGCAGAAAGCGATGGTTTTACTTTTCTCCATAATACGGGAGATAATTCAAACCCAACCAATCTATCCAATACTCTTCTTGCTTGTTGCGCATTTACCAAATCCTGATCGATGTCTCTAGGATTTTGAATTGCATTTAATACAGCTTTCTCTGTAATTTCGTTGAAAGTAATACGTTTATAGCCTTTTTTATCCAATCCAAGCGTTTCTTTTAAATGCCAAGAAATAGCCTCTCCCTCACGATCCTCATCCGATGCTAGCCAAACTTCATCAACTAATTTAACTTGTTTCTTTAGTTCACTTATGATTTTTTTCTTGTCGGTTGACACAATATAGGTTGGTGCAAAATCATTCTCTACATCAATTGACCCATCTCCTTTCGCTAAATCGCGAACATGTCCATAACTAGACATAACGATAAAATCTTTTCCTAAATATTTTTCTATTGTTTTTGCTTTTGCAGGTGACTCGACTATTACAAGATTTTTTGCCATATCCTTAAATTCCCTCTTTAATTTTTGACGTTCTTTTTTTATGAAACGCTGTCCCCAAAATTAGAAATGAAAATCCATTTAGTGGAAAAAAAAATACAAAAAATAAAATTTCACTCCCTTATTATGAAATAATAAAAAAATCAACCCTACAAACTCTAATTGTATTTTTCTTGTAAAATTTTATTTACACATCATTATTTACAACCCATGCAATCGATTCATTAGCGATTAACAGAAATTAACTTCTGCCAGTTTGGCAGATGAAAGTTTTTATGCTTAAATTTGCACAAAATCGAAGGAAGAGTAATGGATAATGATAAAATAATTGAAAAAACGATTGACGAATCTATTCAAGGTTCTGCAACGATGTTAAATACTAATCTAGCTGCGGAAAAATTTTCTAATGGTAAAAAATTATACTTAGAAAGTTACGGTTGTCAAATGAATTTTTCGGATAGTGAAATCGTTGCATCAATTTTAACAGATAAGGGATTTTCAACGACTAGAAATGCGGAAGAGGCTGATGTTATTTTAATGAATACATGCTCTATTCGTGAAAATGCTGAACAGCGAGTAAGGAACAAGCTGAGCCAATACAATAAACGTAAAAAACAAAATCCTTCATTGGTTATTGGTGTTTTAGGTTGTATGGCTGAGCGTTTAAAAGATAGCTTATTAGAGCAAGAAAAATTAGTTGATTTAGTCGCTGGACCAGATTCGTACCGCGATTTACCTAACTTAATTGAAGAAGTTGAGAGTGGACAAAAAGCAGTCAATGTTTTATTGTCACGAGAAGAAACTTATGCAGACATTTCACCTGTTCGACTTGGTTCAGGAGGTGTAACAGCATTTATTTCAATCATGCGTGGTTGTGATAACATGTGTTCGTTTTGCGTTGTACCATTTACAAGAGGACGTGAAAGAAGTCGAGATCCTAAATCGATTGTACAGGAAGCTTCTGATTTATTCGACCAAGGCTACAGAGAAGTTACATTACTAGGACAAAATGTAGATAGTTATAAATGGAATATCACAAAGAAGGGAGAAATTATTAATCCAGACGAACCTGTTGTAACGTTCGCTAATTTGATGGAAAAAGTTGCATTAGTAAATCCTGATTTAAGGATTCGCTTTTCTACTTCACATCCTAAAGACATGATTGATGATGTTTTGCATGTAATGGCGAAATATGAAAATATTTGTGACTACATCCACTTACCGGTTCAATCTGGAAATACTGAAGTTTTAAAGAAAATGAACAGAGGTTATACTAGAGAATGGTATATGAACAGAATTGATGCGATTAAACGTATCATTCCTGAGGCTGCAATTTCGACAGACATCATTACAGGTTTCTGTGGTGAAACAGACGAACAACACAAGGATACTTTAACATTGATGAGTGAAGTTGGTTATGATTTTGCATACATGTTCTTCTATTCGGAAAGACCAAAAACATTAGCTGAGCGAAAATTCGAAGATGACATTCCTGAAGCGACTAAAAAACAAAGATTATACGAAGTACAAGAGTTACAAGCCGAATTATCTTTAGCAAGTAATAAAAAAGCTGTTGGTAAAACTTATAAAGTATTGATTGAAGGAATTTCAAAAAGATCTGATGAAGAAGTTTATGGTCGAAATTCACAAAACGTAACAACTATTTTCGCAAAAGACGATTATAAACCTGGTGATTACGTCAATGTTAAAATTACAGATTATACAAGTGCAACCTTAAGAGGTATTGCAGTAAAAGCATAAAATGGATACACAACAAATTAAGCAACGATTTGGTATAATCGGCAATTCGACCGCATTAAATCAGGCTTTGAATGTTGCGGTTCAAGTCGCCCCTACGGATATTAGTGTATTAATAACAGGCGAGAGTGGTACAGGAAAAGAAGTAATGCCAAAAGTGATTCATCAATTAAGTGCCAGAAAGCATGGTGCTTATATTGCGGTGAATTGTGGTGCTATTCCAGAGGGAACGATTGATAGTGAATTATTCGGGCATGAAAAAGGCTCCTTTACAGGTGCACATGATCAACGTAAAGGATATTTTGAGGTAGCCGATAAAGGAACCATTTTTTTAGATGAAGTTGCTGAATTACCTTTAACAACACAAGTTCGTCTATTAAGAGTATTGGAAACGGGTGAATTCATTAGAGTTGGTTCATCAAAACCAATCAAAACGGATGTTCGAATTATTGCTGCAACCAATGAAAACATGCCGCAAGCGATTAGTACTGGTAAGTTTCGAGAAGATTTATTCTATCGTTTAAGCACTGTTCCGATTAACCTACCTCCCCTTAGACAGCGTAAAGATGATATTCATTTATTATTTAGAAAATTTGCGGCTGACTTTGCTGAAAAATATAGAATGCCTCCAGTTAAACTGAGTGATTCTGCTGTAGTGATGTTATCTAACTATAACTGGCCTGGTAATATTCGACAATTAAAAAACGTCACAGAACAAATTTCAGTAGTAGAGAATGCTCGAGATATTGATGGTGAAATACTAAATCATTATCTACCCGATTACGCAAAGACAAATCTACCTGTACTAGCGAACGATCAATCTAGCACAAGTTTAAACGAACGAGATTTACTTTACAAAGTTCTTTTCGATATGAGAAACGACTTGACCGAGTTAAAAAAACTTGTGATTAAGGTAATGAAAGGAGATCAACAAGATTTGAGTACTGAGGATCGATCTGCCATTATAGAAAAGCTATATAAAGATATTTCTCCTTCAGGAAATAAACTACTTGAAGATTCATATTCAAGTGTAAAAGAAGAACAAGCGCCAATTGTTGCGGATTTTGATAATGATTTTGAAGAACATATTGAGGTAGAGGAATCTTTATCTCTTGAAGATAGAGAAAAAGAACTTATTCAAAAAGCGTTAGAGAAACATAGAGGTAAAAGAAAGTATGCTGCGCAAGACCTCGGTATTTCTGAAAGAACCTTGTACAGAAAAATAAAAGAATACGATTTAAAATAAGCGAATCTTACGAACGTTGATATAATTATGCAAAAATCATTTAAATATTTAATCCTACTTCTCATTTTTAATTTGGGATGTGTATCGGTTAAATATTCGATGGTTGACGGAAGTATAGATGCTGAAACCTTCAACGTAGATTTATTTGAAGAAGCCGCACCAAATGCACCTGCAGGATACGGTGCCACCTATGCTGACTTTTTAAAAGACTTTATCATTTCAAGATCGAAATTAAAACTTAACCAAACAAAGTCTGACATTAGCATTAGTGGTAAAGTCACTTATTATAATACGAGTCCCGTATCTGTTCAATCGAATGAGGTTGCTGCGTTAAATAGCTTAACAGTACGTTTAGATGTTATTGTAATTAATAGCAAGAACCCCGATCAAAGTTTTGAAGCTAGTTTTAGTCAGTTTTCAAATTATAATTCTAGTGATGATTTATCAGTTGTAGAGGCAGAATTATTAGAAGATATTAATACGAAGTTATCGCAAGACATTATTAACCGTTTAACGAGTAATTGGTGATTTCTGGAGAAGACATATCAAATTGGATTGCTGAGCCACGCAAAATTACTCAAGCACCTGCGGAAGAACTAAGATTGTTAACTGAAAAATATCCCTATGCGAGCAGTTTACAATTGCTGTATTTGAAATTACTGGCTGACCAAAATGATTTAAAATTTGAAGCCACTCTAAAGAAAGTAGCATCAAATGTGATGGATCGAGAAAGGTTGTATGCTATCATTAAATTGGCTCCGATAGAAAAAGATATTCAAGTTGTAGCGGAGGAGACAATAGAAACGGCTATTTTAGTTGAAGAAGAAGCTCAAGTTGTAATAGATGAAGTTGAATTAATTGAGACACCAATCATTTCAGAAGAAATCGATATCCCAACAATTAATGAGATGCCAGTTGAGGAAGTTATTTCTAATATGGAAATTCCTTCAGAAAAGCTGGATAAACCGTCAGATCTTTCACCTGAGATTGAAGATGTTGTTGATCCAATACTTGAACCGATAAAAATTGTAGAAGAGCCAATTATAGAAGTTGTTCCACAAGAAAAAAAGAACATTACTAAAAAGGCTGATAATCGGATTGTAGCAGAAAAATCTGAACCTGAAGTTTTAGCGAAAGATTTAAGTTTTGTTGATTGGCTTAAATTAAAAAAACAGCAAGACAAAAAGGCTAATTCTGTTAAAAAGCCGGTTCATGTTCGTGAAAAAAGTCCAAAAAGAGAAAAAAGATCAACAGATATTTCGGCATTATTAGACAAGTTTATAGCGGAAGAACCGTCGATAAGCCGACCAACAAAAGACTTCTACAACCCTTCGTTAAATGCGAGAAACAGTGTTGAAGAGGTATCTGATTTAGTGACTGAAACATTGGCTAAAATACACGTCATTCAGAAAAATTATCGCAAAGCAATTCATGCATATGAGCAATTAATTTTGTTATATCCCGAAAAAAAGACTTTCTTTGCAAGTCAAATTGAAAAAATTAAACAAGAAATACATTAAATAAATTAATAAAATGGCCGGATTTTTAACCATAATAGTACTTTTAGCTTGTGTAGGATTAATATTATTTGTCCTTGTACAAAACCCTAAGGGTGGAGGATTAAATGCAGAATTTGGATCTGCAGTTCAATTAGGAGGCGCGAAAAGGGCTACCGATATTTTAGAGAAAGGAACATGGACTTTAGCGATTGGGATTGCTGCAGTATGTTTGATTATGGCCGCTTCAGGTGGACAATCTACAGCTGGAGCTAATGATGATCAATTTGATGCTAATTCAATGAGTGTTGAAGTAGACAATAGCGCACCTGCTGCAGGTGGAGGTTTACCAACTAATACACCAGTACCTCAGCCGTAAAAATACATTACTTAAAAAAAATGTCAGTATGTCACGCATACTGACATTTTTTTTGCTCCAAATTAGCCTCAGAATGCTATTTTGACACTTATTTAAGTCGTAATTTATTTGGCATAAATTGTGACATGATAATGGAAACAACTAATATAATAAACTAAACATTATGATAAAACCATTAGCAGACAGAGTTATTGTCGAATCTGCTCCAGCTGAGGAAAAAACAGCGAGCGGAATTATTATTCCTGACACGGCAAAAGAAAAACCATTACAAGGAAAAGTAATTGCTGTTGGTCCAGGCAAAATTGACGAGCCTATGACCTTAAAAAAGGGTGACAAGGTAATGTATGGTCAATATTCTGGAACAGAAGTTAAATTAGATGGTAAAACGTATTTAATTATGCGTGAGTCAGATATTTATGGTACTTTATAATAACTATTTTAAAAAATTAAACTAGAAATGGCTAAAGAAATAATTTTTAATATTGATGCTAGAGACCGATTAAAAAAAGGTGTTGATGCATTAGCAAACGCGGTTAAAATTACATTAGGACCTAAAGGTAGAAATGTAATCATCGATAAAAAATTCGGTGCACCACATATCACTAAGGATGGTGTAACAGTTGCTAAAGAAATTGAATTGAGTGATTCTGTAGAGAATATGGGCGCTCAAATGGTTAGAGAAGTAGCTTCAAAAACAGCTGATATTGCAGGTGATGGAACGACAACTGCAACTGTATTAGCTCAAGCAATTATTACAGCTGGACTTAAAAATGTTGCTGCCGGTGCAAATCCGATGGATTTGAAAAGAGGAATTGATAAAGCAGTTGAAAAAATTGTTGCTGATCTTAAAAAGCAGTCACAAGAAGTTGGTTCTGACAATGATAAAATTAAGCAAATTGCAACTATCTCAGCGAATAATGAAGAATCAATCGGAGCATTAATTGCGCAAGCAATGAAAGTTGTTGGGAATTCGGGTGTTATTACTGTTGAAGAAGCAAAAGGTACTGAAACTGAAGTGAAAATAGTTGAAGGTATGCAATTTGATCGTGGATATTTATCTCCCTACTTTGTTACTAATGCAGAGAAAATGATTGTTGAGGCTGAAAATCCTTATATCTTAATTTACGATAAGAAAATTTCTAATGTTCAAGAATTGTTACCTGTTTTAGAGCCGGTTGCACAATCAGGTAAATCTTTGGTTATTATAGCTGAAGATATTGATGGTACAGCACTTTCTACTTTGGTAATTAACAGGTTAAAAGGTGGATTAAAAATATCTGCTGTTAAAGCACCTGGATTTGGTGATAGAAGAAAAGAGATGTTAGAAGATATCGCAGTTTTAACTGGCGGTACAGTGATTTCAGAAGAGCGTGGATTTAAACTTGAAAACGCAACAATTGAACACCTTGGTACAGCTGAAAAAGTTGATATTGACAAGGATTCTACTACCATTGTTAACGGTCAAGGTAAAAAGGCTCAAATCACAACTCGAATCAATCAAATTAAATCTCAAATTAAGGCAACTACTTCTGATTACGATAAAGAGAAGTTACAAGAACGTCTTGCTAAATTATCTGGTGGTGTAGCTGTACTTTATGTAGGTGCTGCAACTGAGGTTGAAATGAAAGAGAAGAAGGATAGAGTTGATGATGCATTATCTGCTACAAGAGCTGCTGTGGAAGAAGGAATTGTTCCTGGTGGTGGAGTTGCACTTTTAAGAGCAATTAAAGCTTTAGATAAGCTTAAAGGTGCTAATGATGATGAAAACACTGGTATTGCAATTGTAAAAAGAGCTGTTGAAGAACCATTGAGACAAATTGTACAAAATGCGGGACTTGAAGGTGCTGTTATTGTTCAACGTGTACTTGAAGGAAAAGATGATTTTGGTTACAATGCTAGAACAAATGTTTATGAAAACTTACTAAAAGCTGGTGTTATTGATCCAACAAAAGTAACGAGAATAGCAATTGAAAATGCTGCATCTATTTCATCAATGTTATTGACTACTGAATGCGTTATTGCTGATATTCCAGAGGCTGAACCAGCTAACGGAATGGGTGGAATGCCTGGCGGTGGAATGCCGATGATGTAATGTGCATAAAAAAATGCTTGCAGTTTTGATTTAATAATTAATTATTACTAGAATTGCAATACATTTTAGCCGGTCTGTTTTTCCTTTTTGGTTTTCCAAGAAGATAGAACGGAACGACAACATATAATAATCCCGATCTTTAATTAGGTCGGGATTTTTTTTATGGGTTTTATATATTGAATTGACCTTATCGTTGGAATTTGAATGCTTAAAAACAAAGGATAATAATGCATCCTCTCGTTCACTAGTTAACATCAAACATTCGGAAGGCATTGTCCAGCGTCCGAAGAATAGCATCTAAACATCTTATCCTGTCTAGTATAACAGGCATTAAAGTCTAAAACCACCCTTCATTTTATTGACTATAATTCTTTAAGGGATATAGAATTTGAAACTAACTTCATGCGCAGGAATCTGAATGAAATATACTCCACTTGAAGCAATAGAATTTAAATCTATAGCAACATTAGCACTATTCGTTTCATATACTTGAATTAGTTGTCCATTAACACCATATAAATTGATTATTCCCATCCCTTCGATTTCACCTTCATTTTCAATGATAAATTGCTTTGACAAAGGAGCATAAAAACCTTTTAAATTAGTCGATACTTCATTGTCGACAGAAAGGTTACTCACTAAAGAAAAGCTAGAATCAAACACACAATCATTCGCATCCAAAATTGTTATTGCATATTCACCAGACGTTAAGTCATAGATGTTTTGACTTGCTTCACCGTTGGACCAACTAAAATGATAAGGAACTGTTCCTCCAGTTACTTCTATTTCAATTGCGCCGTCTACCCCAAATGAAACATCTTTCAAATCTGCTTCAATTTTAACATTTTCAGGTTCTCTGATTGTAAATGAAAACTCATTATTCCCACATAAATCATCAATATCTAATATTTGGATTGTATATGATCCAGCATTAAGATCAGCAATTAATAATGGATTTCCAGCAACAGAATTTGAATCTAAATACGTATCTGATTCTATTCGATACGTAACTGATTCTCTATCTAAATCGATATTAATAGCTCCATTATCATCACCAAAACACTTTACATTGGTCTGAGAATAGGTATAATCTTTTCCAACATGCAGCAAAAATCTTGGCGCATAAGTGGTATCGTACATTTCAAAGCTTAAACTTTCACCTTCTGCGATTAAATAGTTTATTCCTGTATAGGTATCTTCTAATTGTAAACAAGGTACATCTAACTCAAATACATGATTAAATTTCAATTCATAATTTCCATTTTCAAAAACAATAGTTCTTAAAGGAATTGACCATTCTACCGAACTTTTGTCAAATGAATGTACAATCAGATCTTTTTCTTCTGAATTATAAAATGAAACTTGCGGATAAACACCCCATCCACCCCAAAGCTTTTCAGCGTCATATTCATGCTCCATCAACTCACTTGCGCCATCCACATGTCTGATCACCGCTTCATCTATCATTTCATTATGAATCAATTGTACAGTAACACCTCTACTCAATTCTTCAGAAGCTAAAAATCTTACATCATTATTTGATTTTACACTTTCACGAATTGTCAATTCAGGGTCTTCAGCGATAGCATGCACCCAAAAAGATTGTTGTGATGCGATATATCTTGAACCGCCATTAACACTTGCTCCAGCCACATACGTTGCATACAACTGAGTGTCTGGATCCTGGATATAAGTCGCATTTGCCATGTTCGTTTTAGTCCAACCTTCAGCATCCCAATCGATAGTGGACGGATATGGATTACCAATCATATTCCAACCATCTTCATCTTCCCTACCAGAAGCGGTAAAGGTTACAGGCAAAGTAATATCCCCTTGATTAACAGGCCCAACTAAATCCACTAAAAAAGGATCAGTGTGAGTAATTGTGTCTCCTGACCATACTTGATATCCTTGACCGACATTTATCACTTGATCTGCACTGACACAAGCTACATACCCATCGCCAGGCGCTCGTGATTCGTCATATGAATAAATTGATGTAAAAGGAAAACGTGGGTATGGTGATCCGTCAAATCCTGAAGTGACAAAATCATCTAAATACTGTTCGATTCTTGGGTTCTCAACTGCTGAAGCAAAATATCTCCAATATGTTTCTCCCGCATCAATATATCGTTCCATTGTAATATCTCCAATTATTGAAGACGTAAAAGAGCAACCTGTTGCTGTCGATCCGTAAACTTCTCCATCATCTGGAGTGGGCCCGTCACTAAACAGTAAAATGGCTGACTCATCATAAATCTCATAAGAATTATCATTCTCATATGAACCGCTTGTATAATTTATTGTAAAACTATTTCCTCCAACAATTTCGAAAGTTCCGATTGACGCATCGTCTTTACAAGAAAAAACTCCAATTAGAACTCCTTCTTCAAAAACTTCTAAGTATCCCCCATTCCAACTATCTCCATAAGCGTCTTCCATTGAGATTGAATAGGTACAAGTTGTTTTTAACGCTGCAACTCTTCCGGTACCTGTTGCGTCAGAATTTATCACTAGGCTATCATTCGTATTTAAGATGCCTTTACTAACTATTAATTCATCATGTATACTTGCCTTGCGACCAGAAAATATAAGTCCAGCCGAACTATTCAAATGGACAGAACCTAAATCAGTTGGTTCCGAATTTGAAAAAACATGCGTCGCTGGTCCTACAAACTCGATAGTCCCACCTAAGTCAGTTATAAGTCCTGTATTCACAAAATCACCATTTACATCCAACTCTGAACCTGCTGCGAATGTTAACTCTCCCTCTAACTCAATATTATTACAATAAGCAAGTCCATCAATTAAAGGATTTCGTATGGCTGAAACAGGAATATTCACATTCATTTCAGCTTCTGGAACACCTGCTGTCCAATTATCATTCGAAAACCAATTTGTACTAACCGAACCTGTCCACTCTGTTTCATCTTGAAATACAAATCGAATATGTGGCTTGTAATTTCTATTTGTATTAGGATTATATCTACATGCATCGTAAAAAAACGTAAATGCACGGTATCTATAACCTCTTGTTGATGTATTTATTCTAAGTTGACCTGAATTGTTTGAACCAGCAGGAATTTGACTCCAACAAATACGAATCACAATATTATCTGAACCATTCCAATCAAATGGTGTATCTAGATCATGCATATCCCAACCACCCGCTGATGGACTATATGAGTCTATCGTTTTTACATCTGTGAAACCACCATTTGATACACCATTTGCTCTGGTTGCAGATGTATGTTTCATTTGAATCGTATAGTTTGGCATATCATAAATTGGCGCATTTGTTACATAAAAGCCCAATTTATTTATTTCGCCACTACCGATTGCTCCACCCGCTAACAATTCAGCACGTGTGTAAACAATATACGAAACAGCTGATCTTGTACTTATATTAACTGGAGTTGCTTCATCAATATCATTTGTATTTGTACCCGTTCCGATTGTAACTATTTGAGAATTAGCTAAAAACGGAAGTAAAATAGAAATGAATAGCACCTTAACTTGTAAGATTATTTTTTCATGTTTCATAAGTCTTGTCAATTATACACATCAAAAGTAAGTATATATACCTACCCTATACGCCTTTATACGGTTAAAGGTTAGTTTAAATCGACGAAGTGATTGTACACACACAACCAAAACACTGTACATGACTACTATTCAAACAAATAGTCAAGCTCTTAAAAAAAATAAAAATGCGTATTAAATTAAGTATTAAGACCTATTAAATAAATTAATAGCATAAAAACAGAATTTTAAAGAGATAAATAGAAAATATAGATTCAATTCCGAAGCTAAATAGTTTGACAATAAAAACTATTTAAAAATTTTAAATATGGTTTGAAAAATCAATTTAAAGTCAACCAATAAACTTCTATCATTTATATAAGACAGATTGAGAGCTAATTTCTCAGGCATAATTTGATCAATATATACTTTTTGCGGATCACTAGCTTGACCTAGAATTGCCTGCTCATCGATATACTTTAATGACGCATAATCTGTCAATCCTGGTTTAACGGACAAAACATGTCTTTGCTCTTGTGAATATAAGACCACATATTCAGGAACCTCGGGACGAGGACCTACTACGCTCATATCTCCAAGAATTATATTGAGCAATTGCGGGATTTCATCCAATTTATATTTACGAATGAATCGGCCTGATTTTGTAACACGGTTATCGACACCAACTGTAATCTTTCCAAGTTGATCTGCATCTTTTCGCATTGAACGAAATTTAAACAAAGTGAAGTGTTCTTCGTTTTTACCAACTCTCACTTGTTTATAGAAGACTCCTCCTCTACTCTCACTTAAAATCCAAAAGGCCAAGCAAAGCCCAATTGGTAAAAACAAAATGAGTACAATACTTGCAGCGCAAAAATCGAAAACTCTTTTAAGCGCTAAATACATTAACCTAAAATTTTATGAACTGCGTTAATTACCGCAGTACTGACTTGCTCCAATTGCTCGTCATTCAAATCATAATAAACAGGTAAAGAAATCTCATTTGCATATTTATTGAAGGCTTCAGGATAATCCTCCATTTTATAACCTAAATTTTTATATGCGGTTAAAAGTGGCAATGGTTGAAAATGAACATTAACTGCTACTTCCTGTGCGAATATTTCTTGAATTATTTGATCCCGCTGATCTTCTGTTGCCCCTTTTATTCTTATCATATAAAGATGATAAGACGATTCCTTTTCATCATTTAAATAAGTAGGCAAAATCGCCCAGTTATGCGAACTAAAAGCATTCGTATAATGTGCGAAAATATCTTTACGTCTATTTAGGTTGTCATCATATCTATCCAGTTCAACCAAACCGATTGCAGCTTGAATATCCATCATATTACACTTATAACCTGGTTCAACGACATCATATCTCCAAGCGCTACCATTTCCTTGGGTTTTCGCTAAAGCATCTTTACTTTGACCATGTAAAGATTTTGTATTTAATTTCTTGTAAATTTCATCTGTATCTAATCGATCTGGAAAATTCATACAAACAGCACCACCTTCAGCGGTTGTTAAGTTCTTTACGGCATGAAATGAAAATACTGCAACATCAGTTACACTACCTTGTTTCTTTCCTTTATAAGACGAACCAACACTATGTGCTGCATCTGCCATCACCATTATTCGTCCTAATGTTTTCTGTTCATCAGTAGCTGGTGTAAATAACGCCTGAATAGACGATTCTCTTACCAAACTATTGATCGCATCATAATCACAGGGTAACCCTGAAATATCAACAGGTATAATAGCTTTTGTTTTCGATGTTATTTTCGAACGAATGGCTGCTACGGAGATATTAAAATCTTTCTCATCAACATCAACCATGACCGGTATAGCACCACAATGCAAAACTACATTCGCAGTTGCACAATAGGTGTAAGCTGGAATGATCACTTCGTCTCCTGCTTTCACTCCAAACCAACGTAGAACTAATTCCATTCCGGCCGTTGCAGAATTTAGACATATTGTTTTTCGACAACCTACATATTCAGAAATTTTCTCTTCAAACAACTTCGTTCTTGGGCCCGTAGTAATCCATCCTGAAAGTAAAACTTTACTTACTTCATCAACGGTTACTTGGTCCATTCTAGGTGGCGAAAAAGGTATCATATTCGATTGTTTTTAGCAAAAATAGAAGTTATTATCTAGTCGATCCGAAAAACATGGTATTTATTTCTCACCAGAATAAAAAGTTAATCAAGACATACAACTAGGTTTGCTATTTCTTTAAACGACATTTTAATAAATTTTAAAATACGTCCAGTCTCTACCCTCTTGACAATTCTTTACTCTTTATTGAGGGTTCTTGTCCTAAAATAACGAATCTCAATAAACCTTTTAAATATCCATATCCATACGATAGATGTAAAATTGGAAAGATACAACTCACTTTCATGGCCACTAAAAGGTTTGGACTAACCTTGAATGCAAATACAAGTGCCAATAGAATATAAAATAATATTCCTGCTACATAAAGCATCCAGAAAAACGGCATTAATACTGAGAATATGGCTCCAAAAATAAGTCCTAATAAAAATAAAATCGGGACCATTTGACGAATCGATGTGACAGTTTTATGCAATTTATTCACATAGACTTTCCAATAACCATACTGATAATACTGTTTGGTTAATTTTTTGACAGAACCACGAACAAAATATTCTGACTCAATTTCTGGATTATATAAAATCTTATATCCCGCTTTTGTGAGTCTGAAATTCAATTCATCATCTTGATTCCTAATTAAAGATTCATTGAAAAAGCCTATTTTATTAAAAACGTCCTTTTTATAAATGCCAAAAGCTAAAGTATCAACGAATTTTTTCTCCCCTCCTATTCTAAAAGTCGCATTCCCGACACCAAATGGACTAGACATAGCAAAGCCTATTATTTCTGCAGTTTTATTCTGGTAAACGTTTTTTATACGACCGCCAGCACACATAATATCTTCAGATTCGAAAACAGCCTCTGTATTCTTTTCTATAAAACCTGGTAATGCCTTCGCATGTGCATCAATTCGAATGATTAAATCGTACGCCGCAGCATTCAAGCCAATATTCATTGCTTGAGGCGTTGTTTTAAACGGATTGTCAATTAATTTAATCCGTGGATCTTTTACTTGTAATTCTTTAATAATCTCTCGCGTACTATCATCACTCATGCCGTCAATCACTAGAAACTCAAGAGATCCCTTATTGTACTCTTGCAAACTTAATGCTTGTAGGCAGATCGCTATATAATCTTGCTCATTACGACAAGGGATGATAATCGATATCGATTTATTCTTCTCCATCAATCAATTTTTTCTTACTATTAAATTTACTCGTTGCACTGTAAGTTAAACAAATACAAATAATTAAAGTATAAAAAACAATCCCCGATTGCCGCTGAAGCATAGATTCGAACAATGAATTAAAGATCAAATTCGAAACAACGAAAAGGAGAATATAATCCTTCCGACGAATAGCAATACCAGCTATCAATAAGAGCAGAATTATCAGGTAATACATGCCAGGTAGTCCAATATCAATTGCAATTTGTAAGAACTGATTATGAGGATTAAGTGCATGATCTTCTAAATGAGTTACGCCATAAAAAGAAGCTCTATCTTCGATATGATAATCAATATCACCTAATCCCACACCAAATGGATACCTTTGTATTATTTCAACACTCAAAATCCATAGAATTGGCCTAAGCTTAGTTCCTGCATCCGTATGGAGGTTATCACATAAAAAATCTTGAGGTTCATTATAGAATTCGCTAATCGTATCTTTCGCTGTGCGAACATCATAATCCAAAAACGGTGTATTATTCAATATTAAATATCCACAAAACGGTGAAAGAATCAGAAAACTCCATCCAATCAATGGTCCTTTTTTCTGAAATAGCAAGACTGCTATCACGACAAAAACTGCACACATTAAAAATAAAATGTTCGCAAATGAAATCAATAAAATGACAATAATTAGCCAATATCCTATTACAATAAATAAACTCGTTTTTGAAATTGATAATCCTTTTTGTCGATAGCCTATAATAAGAATAAAGCCGGCGATTAAAATATATGTACTCGAATAAGTAGGATGAATATTGAATAATTCCATTGAAGCGACATCCACAGATACTTTATTTACCAATGAATAAACGCTTAATGCAACGGTTAAAAAGAAGTTGGCTATTATAAACGAAGGGATAATTTGCCAAAAATCAATTCCTTTTTTCCGCATTAAAAATAACAATGGAAAGATAAAGAAAGACATTTTGTATTCTAGGAGTTTTATTCCGATATCCACATGTTCAGACCATAACAAACCTGCTGCATAAAACAAAAACAAACCCATGAATAAAAAATGTGGCCATGTTCCAGCAAAACTATATTTTTTTGAAACGATTAAATCGATAATAAATACAATGACAAAAAGTGCGATTGCTAATGCCGTATACTTTTGAGCGATGGTACTGATAATTATAAGTAAGCTCAAGCTTAATCCATAATAATCTCTATTTCGAATTAAAGCAATCATTTAACAGATTTATAAACGAATTGAAAGCTGTCAGTAGCAATTTGTTTCGTTCCACTTTTAGAGATAATTTCTTTATTTTTTTGTTGTACTTTCTCTAAATCCAATGATAAGGCTCTTTTAAAAAAATTTTCTTCTGAGGGTTTAAGAATGACACCGTTCTCACCGTCAACAATCCATTCGTGTGAAACCGTCAAGTCGCTCACAATTGGAATACAACCAGCGGACATCGCTTCTAAAAGACTAACAGCAGTTCCATCACTTGAAGGTATTGTTATATAAATTTTCGCCTTTTGATACTGTTTTATATTCTCTTCTTGTGTTAACCAACCTATAAACTCAATCTTGTTCGTATTTAGTTGATCCACTTGTGTTTTTAAATTTTCAGTTTCCGGTCCAACGGCTCCAATAACTAACTTCCAATCCGGATTTGAAGATGAAAACTGATGAAAAGCGTTTATAATTTTATCAATATTATATAAAGGCTTATGTAACCTATTAGAATAAATAATCTGCTCTTTCGGCTTTATTTCAATTGTATTAATTCCCAACAAGATGTATTTAACATTTTTGTTTTTAGACAAATGATGAATGGCATCAATCATCTCGTATGAATCAGCAGAAATATATGCTGATCGATCTAAAACGCGTTGCACCATTTTTTTAAAAACAATATTCCTTTTTGGCACAACCAAAACGTCACTTCCCCATGCTGTTGCAATCAGCGGAATTTTAAGTCGTTTTGTAATGATGCTTGCGAAGAAAGCTTGTCGATTAATTGACTGCACATGAACAAAATCAGGCTTTTCTGAAACTATTATCTTTTCTAGTTTTTTATTTTCTTTTAACCAAGTAAGCGGATTTTTTGCTCTATAGCTTATGACATGAGAAGAATTGACATATGTGAATTCAGTTACCTCTTCACTCACCACTACAATAGAATCAAATAGATCTTTAATCAAAAAGATGAAGTTTTCGACGTGAACCGAATTAGGTCCGATCACAATTATCTTATTGTATTTTTTCATTCAATATTTTATCAATCAAATTTGACAATTTATGCACTTGGAATTTTCTATGTAATTTAAAAATCTCTTCTTTATGATATTTCAGATGCGATTTCGTTTTCCATAATTCAAAACAATCATGGATTGCCTTCTTAATTCCAGTTATATCTTCGAAATCTGCAACAAACCCGATGTTTAATTCCTTGATTAACTCAGCAGCCACATCGTCTTTATCAACAACTGCTAAAATTGGTTTTTCTACAGATGCATAATCGAATAATTTACCTGTATACACCCCTTTCCTTCCAAAAAATGGTTGAATTAGTAAATTTACATCTGCCTTAGCCATGTAATCGAGGCTTTCACTTTGAGAGACCTTTTCAATAAATTCGACATTATCTTCAAATACCTTAGGCACTTTAAAATTTCGAGGCGAACCAACAAAACGGATCAATAAATCTTTAGGTAATTCATCCTTCAATTCAGATAAAGCTTCAAAAAACGTATTCGGTTTCCTTGTTCCATAAAAGTTGCCGGCATAAACAATCGTAAACCTTGAATTAAAATGATTTAAATCTAAGCTTAAGTCATGATCATAGCCATTTCTTATCTCTTCAAAATGCTGAACTTTAGGTAGAATTTCTTTGAAATAATCTACAATTGGATAACTAACTGTTGTTATTGCGTTTGCCTTTTGATTTATTTGACTTTCTATGGCTTCAAAATAAGCTTTAGAATCTTGACTTAATTCTGGATTTTGACTCATTTCATCCCGCATATCAGCGATCCAATTTACGCCAGGATTACTATCCAAAAAATTAGACACCACAACATGGGGAGCTGCAGGTGCAAAAGAACTAATGATCAAATCAATTTTTTCTGTTTGCTGTAGTTCAATCAGCTTTTTTCCAGCCGTTTTAATCCAGCTTGAATACTCGTCCTTAACTAACTTTTTAATGATTAGTTTTTGGGCAACTTTGAACTTGTGCTTTAATTTAGAATCACTCGATTTAAAAGACGGCAATTTAAAAATCGTCTCATTCGAGCATCGATAAATCTCAACCCCATCCTCGACTTCTTTCTTTGGACCTTTTTTATCTCCCAGACAAACAACTTTAACGGCATATTTATCCTTATCAAGGTATTTAGCGAACGCAACCATCCTATTAACGGCAATGCTTTGCAACGGTTTATACCAGGTTGTTACGAGGACGATATTCTTTTTATTTTTTGGCAATACTTTTTAATTTATCAATATAGGTTTGCAAGATAATTCTTTTATCTAGATTTTCTCTAGCCCAATCAATGTTGGCCAAATTAACAGCACCTTTATTCTGATGAAAATCATGCAACATAGTTTTAAAATCATCTGCTATTCTGTCTAAATCATCAACATAATAACATTGAGGATGCGGCTGATTCCACATGACATAATTGCCATTACTTATTGCTTCAAGAACCGACAACGCATAACCGTCATGATCTGTAAGTCGAATAAAAAACGGGCATTGAACTGACAGTTTTTTTACAAACACATTGTCAACCCAACCGTAAAAAATCATATTCTCTGGTGTTTCCAATCCTTCGCCATTTGTGCCAACGATATGAAAAGGAATCTCGGGGAAACATGACGCTAATTTTATCAAATGATTAATGCCATAAAAAACCTCTTTGTTTTGAGCAACATAAGTTAAGACAGCAGGTTTCTCAAAACTCTTCACCTTCGAATTAATATCAATACTTTTAAAAGGTAAAATTTCAGATGAAATGTTTAATTCATTCAATTCTTCTTGTAGCCATTTTGCATCAGTAAAATGCGTAGAGGCTTTTAAGTACTTATCAGTGAAAATACTTCTCGATTTATTTTCGTTTACGCTTAAAACGTCTGTACCATGCCATTGCATAAGGATACGTTTATTTAATAGACAAGCAAGATCAAGTGATTTACTTGTGCTTGTAACACCGTTAAAAGAAATAACGAGGTCAGCATTCAGTATATTCAACGCAAATTTCAATTGATCTATTTTAGAATTGTAGGTGTTGAAAAACAAATATTTATTCTGTTTGTCAAATTCACTCAATTCCAACGCGAATCTTGATGCAAAATATGGAAGACCTGTGATTAAAACTTTCATTTCTTTTTAATTAACGAGATATACCAAAAGAGTAAATAAAGATAATAAATTGACATTACTGCTGCAAAAAGCATGAGGGATGATTGAAAACTATACCCCAAATATACGCCTAGCTCGAATGCTAAGGCAGATAACAAATAACCCACAACACTAATAACAAAAGCTTTTTTCTGTTGTCTATAAATAAGTGTTATTGACGAAACTGGAGAGACTAAAAAGTTAAATAAAATCGGTATCGCCATTATCCTAGCATATTCTCCAGACATTCTCCAATCATCACCTAAATACCAAGCAAACAAAGAAGGTCCAAACAAAAATATAACAATACAAATAGGTACAGCAAAATAGCTAACCAGTTTAACCGATTTAAGAAAAATGGTCATGACATCTTCATCTTCATTTTTCTGATCATTTGCTTCTTTATAAAAAATTTGTCCAACAGCACTGCCAATTACTCTAATAGGGGCTTTTAAATATTTATTCATCATAAAGAAAAGGCCTAAATAGACAAGTCCGTATTCACGTGTTATAATGGCAAAAAGCACAAACTGACTAAAAAACAAATCACTAAATGCATGTGCTGAATTAATCAGTGGAAAGTCTTTATATTCTTTACCAACTTCTTGCATTCCTTGTTTTGATATCCCTTTAAAACTGAAAGATCTATTAAATGAATAAAATGCCATTAAAAATGAAAGAATTAATCCAATTATCCACCCATAAATCAATCCATCTACTCCAAAATTCAGATACCCCATAAAGATGGTAATCAAATTAATTGCAAGTGATTGTAAGACTTTAATACCTGAAATAAAATTATATTTTTTTTCCCTAATCAACCAGTTGGTAAGAATCGATATTCCGCTGCTAACAAATACAGCTATCCCGATATAAATAACATAATCTGAGATAGCTTCATCTTCGTAAAAGTTTGCAATTTGATCTTTAATTAAGACCAATCCTAAAGTTAGAATTGAAATAAGCGTCGTTAAAAAAAGCGCTAGTCCAATTAAATTAACCGCCTTATTTTTTGTTTTTGGTAGCACTACAGCTAATTCATATCGACCTCCAGCAACGATGGCAATGATTCCAACTATCGCCATAAAGTTCGCTTGAATAGCAAACTCTTCACTTGAAAAAATACGTGATAATAAGGGGGCAAATAAAAAAGGAATTATCTGAGCGACTACATTCCCGGAAAACAATACCAAGAAATTTTTTAAGTATGAATTACGCTCCATTTCTCTTTTTATTATTCGAAGACACTCCAACCAATGTTGCTACAAAAATCCAATTAAATTCTAGAATTAAAAAGCCACTAGGCAAAAAAGAGGCGGCGACAAAAAGTAATAAACTGATGATAAAAATTCCAAATTTAAATTTATCATCTTTATTCATTTTCCAATTACTGTAAATGAGTAAACACATTAAAAACAGTAGCAGTGCCGTAATTAATGCCCCAAACTGAGCTAAAACTTCAATAATGTATGCATGGGGAGAAATATTTGTTTTGGTATAATAGTCAATCTCTCCATTCTTATGTTTAACTCTGAATTGACCAGGTCCTATTCCTAGATAATTCGATTCTCTAAAAAAAGCAATTCCATTTTGAAGCAAACCATAACGAATCTTAAATGAATTATAATTAAGCCGTAATGAATCGTTATTCATGTTCTCTGCTTCCGTCTTAGTGAGCGGTTTATTAGGCGCCGTTTTAACTTCAACAATTTCTGTCCCTGTTGGTGATTCTACATTAACCGCTTCACTTTGAACTACTTCTGTTTGATTAACCCAATAAGGTCCGTAATATTTGTCTGTTTTAAAAAACACCAATAACATTACCACAATCGTAATAACAATATAGATCACTTTTGACCTATTCAATTCAGCTTTAGCCCAGGAGTAAATAGAAGGAGCATAATTTAAAATCGTCAAAATGATACTTGTTACAGAAATAAAAGTTCCAATTCTAGCGGACGTGATGACAGCGATAAATAGGTCTACGATTAGCAGAAATGCAATAAAAATAGGTTTCGATTTTAAGTTCTTTTCTAATAATAATATAAGTGCAGAACAGATAAGCATGTGCGCTACAACATTATTTGCGTTATCATATAAAAATATAGGTGCATAATTAATAGAACCTGATGAATCTAAGAGCATTTGATTGGTGAAACTTCCTTCGAAATGGATACCCGAAACAAATTCAAAAAGGGAGAAAAAGAGCAATAAAAAGAAGACTATTTTCAAACTAAAGCCAAGTACCGATTGCCACCTAATATTTCCTAGCTTAGACTTTGTCCAAATAATCACCCAGGAAGTCAAACACATCATAAGCAAGCTTCGAATATCGATTATGGCATCTTCGTTAAAACCTGATATAAAACTTAAACCTATGGCGTAAAGCAGCCAAAAGAGGAGGAATAATAGAAAGAAGATTTCGATTTTACTTGAAATCAATCGAATATGAAAAAATCCCAAAATGGTTAAAATTCCAACCAAAATAAGAAATGGATAAATCGTCATAAAACCAATAGATACCGCAAAAATATGTGAACCAAAGGGTACAGATATAATTAGAGAAGTGAATAATATCTCAATTATATAATTAGATAAACTAATGTTCTTAATCCATTGAAACATTTAATCTTTTTTATTCAATTTAAATAAAATGGGAGTAAAAATTAAATACATTACTAACAATAAATTCTATCAAAAGAAAATCCAGGATTAAAAAATTAATTCTGGTCGATATTTTTTACTGACATAACTTTAATATATTCCTTCATTCCCTCTGCAAAGTTAAGCTGAACTTTATAATTCAATAGATTTTTAATCTTAGAAATATTAGCTAACGAGTCTTTGATATCTCCTTTACGTACGTCGACGTAAATTGGTTGTATTTCCTCAATTCGCTTATCAATACTAATTAGGTTTGACTTTAAAATATTAACGACCTCATTTAAGTCGAAAGAATCGCCACATGCGACATTAAACGCTTCTCCAAATGCCTCTTGATTTATTGATTCAACCGCACACTGATTAGCATGGATAACATTTTTTATATAAGTAAAATCTCTTGTTTGGGATCCATCACCAAAAATAGTCGGAGCTTCACCGTCTAAGAATAATTGAATAAATTTTGGAATTGCTGCGGCATAAACACCGTTTGGATCTTGATTCTTTCCAAATACATTAAAATACCTTAGTCCAATTGTTTCCATTCCGTAGAGTTGATTAAATACTCTACCATAAAGCTCATTCGTTAATTTAGAAACAGCATATGGAGACAATGGTTTCCCCAGTTCTTCTTCGATTTTAGGACTCTTTTGAGAATCGCCATACACTGAGGAACTTGAAGCGTAAACAAAACGTTTAACACCGGCATCTTTGGCCAAAGTTAAGACGTTTAAAAATCCATGTGCATTAATTTCATTCGTTCTAACAGGATTAGCAATAGATCGTGGCACTGAGCCTAACGCTGCTTGATGAGATACAATATCTACATCTAAAAGCACAGTTGACATAAAATCAACATCCAGAATATCACCTTCTAAAAATTCGAAATTCGCATGACTTAAAAGACCTTCAATATTAGATTTTCTTCCAGTTAGAAAATTATCTACACATCTTACCTTATAACCAAGTTCTAAAAAGTGCTCACAAAGATTACTCCCTATAAATCCTGCTCCACCAGTTACCAATATTCTCTGCATGACACTCCTTTATGTGACGAATCGTCGTTTAATACTATTTAGCGTAATGTACCGCTCTTTTTTCTCTAATCACTGTAACCTTTACTTGACCTGGATAAGTCATTTCATTTTGTATTTTCTGAGAAATTACAAATGATAATTCATCCGCACGTTGATCGTTTACTTTTTCACTTTCAACCATCACACGTAATTCTCTACCTGCTTGAATAGCGTAAGACTTAATTACACCATCAAAGCCTAAAGCTACTGTTTCAAGCTCTTTAATTCGTTTTATATATGATTCAGCAATTTCACGTCTTGCACCTGGCCTAGCGCCCGATACAGCATCACAAACCTGAATGATCGGTGAAATTAATGTTGTCATTTCTATCTCGTCGTGGTGAGCTCCAATTGCATTACAAACATCTGGTTTTTCACCATGTTTCTCAGCCAATTTCATACCTAAAATAGCATGCGGTAATTCCGGCTCATCTTCAGATACTTTTCCTATATCATGTAAAAGACCTGCTCTTTTAGCAACTTTAACATTCAGACCTAATTCTGCAGCCATTATAGCACATAAATTGGCAACTTCTCTACTGTGTTGTAATAAGTTTTGTCCGTAAGAAGACCTGTATTTCATTCGACCAACCATTCGCATTAGCTCCGGATGTAAACCATGTATACCTAAATCGATACAAGTTCGACGACCTGTTTCAACAATCTCTTCGTTTAATGATTTTTTAGTTTTAGCAACAACTTCTTCTATTCGTGCAGGATGAATTCTTCCATCAGACACCAATTGATGTAAAGCCAATCTTGCAACTTCACGTCTTACTGAATCAAAACAAGAAAGGATGATTGCTTCTGGTGTATCATCAACAATAATTTCAACACCTGTTGCAGCTTCTAGCGCTCTAATATTTCTACCTTCTCGACCAATAATACGACCTTTCATTTCGTCGCTTTCAATTCTAAAAATAGATACTGAATTTTCAATTGCTTGTTCCGTTGCAACTCTTTGAATTGCTTGAACGACAATCTTCTTAGCTTCACCCGAAGCAGTAATCTTAGCCTCATCAACAATATCTTTTATATAAGACATTGCATCCGTTCTAGCTTCATCTTTTAAAGCATCCATCATTGTCGCTTTAGCCTCATCTGGAGAATATCCAGAAATTTTAGCCAACTCATTTACTTGCTTCTGATGTAACTTAATTATTTCATTCTTCTTGGTATTGATTACTGCCAATTGCTCAGTGACATCATTTTTATACCCATCAACTTCTTTATCTTTACGATTAACCTCTTCTAATTTTTGATTTAGATTTTTTTCCTTACTCTTCGTCTTATCTTCAAGACTTTGAACAGTTCTTTCGCGATTTCGAACAGCTTTTTCATGCTCTTCCTTTAATTGCAAAAAACGTTCTTTTGCTTGAAGTACTTTATCCTTCTTGATCGCTTCTCCTTCTGCCTCTGCTTCTTTAACTATATTCTCAGCTTTTCCTTTTAAAACACTTTTTTGTAATAAAAAAACTATTGCTCCACCACCTACAAGTCCAATTACTAGTCCGATGACGATATTTAATATATCCATATTTTTATACTTAATTAATTATTTTCCCCTACACGTCCCTGACCTTATTGCCCAAGTACAAAATGGTATAAAACCTGACAGATAGATTCTTTAACTATAGAACCTCGTCAATTTTATCAATAATAGATTTGATGTCTTGATTTACTTGGTGTAGTTCCTGATCTTGTTGACCAGCATCGGGCTTAGCTTGCAAAGCAATTTGTAAGGCTGTCATTGCTAACAAATCTTGCATATCTTTCACAGCGTAACTGCCTTGAAGTTTTTTAATATTCGAATTTATTCGATCAGCAGCTTTGCGAATCGCTTCTTCTTCTTCCGTCTTTATGGTCAAAGGATAAGTTCGACCCGCAATAATTACTTTTAAGGCTATCTTATCCATCATTTTCTACACTTTTAGCAATGAAATACATCTATCTATTTCTTTTACCATTTCGTCAATTTTAAATTTCAAGTCTTCTTTCGGAGCTTCAGGTTGAACTGAACCTATTTGATCCAATTTAACTTGTAACCTATCATAAGACTCATTTTTATTTTTTAACGCTGTCTTTAAACTATCAATCTCTTGAGTTTTTAATACAGATTCTTCCTCAACATTTTTCAGCTTAGAAAAAAGTGATTCAACCTTTTTATTTAAATCGTCAAGTAATTGCTTTGTCTGAGACATTGTTCTTCCAAAAAATTCAAAATTTCAAGTTACAAAAATACAATTCAGGAATCCAATTTCAAAGGAAACTTAAACGTTTTATCAAAAAGAAATTTTTAATAAGATAGTGTTAAGATAAGTCTAAATATCCTCAATGGTATTAATTTTGTTGCAAGCCATTCAAAAACAATTGAATTCATGTATAAAATTGCCCTAGCATTTATTTTATTCTCGTTCCACTCCATCGCTCAACATGATGCACACGCAAACATTGCGTACAATACGCTAAACCTGCGATCCCCTGTAAATATACCACTCATTCTTGCTGGAAATTTTGGTGAAATGCGAAGCAATCATTTTCATACTGGGTTAGACATTAAAACTCAAGGTGTTGAAGGTCATGAAATATTAGCAATTGAAGATGGTTATGTGTCTAGAGTACGAATTTCAGAATGGGGATATGGTAAAGCCCTCTATATCGATCATCCGAACGGACTAACAAGTGTATACGCACATTTAAGTGCTTTTCCTGATAAAATCGATGACCTTATCTACATGCACCAACAAAAAAATGAAGCTTTTCAAGTCGATGAAATTGTACTTTCAGATTCTGTTTTCGTAAAAAAAGGTGAATTAATTGCATATTCGGGTAATTCAGGTGGATCAAGTGCCCCACATCTTCATTTTGAAATTAGAGAAACGAAATCTGAACATGCGCTCAACCCTCTTTTGTTTAAATGTTATAGAGACCTAATCGCAGACAACCGTCCACCAGATATTCGAGGAATAAAATTATACGCGGTTTCAAATCAAGGTTATTTGATTCCTGGAAAATCAACTTATTATACTTGCACTAAAAAAGGGGACAATTGGGTAATAAATAATGACAAACCTATCAACATAGATAACCTTTATACAGAAAACTCTTATTTAGGGTTTGGGTTTCACACAACAGACAAATTAGACGCAGCTTATAACACTTGCGGAATACATCATACTGTGCTCAACAGAAATGACACCACTGTACAAGAGCAAGTGATTAATTATATCAACTTTGACAATAATCGATACCTCAATTCTCATCAGGACTACTATTCGTTTAAACAGGAAAAAAAGAATATCCATAAACATTTTAAAACGGATCTTAACCCTTTAAATATTTATAAAATAAACGAAGGTAAAATCTCTTGGAACAATGCAGCATCCCACTATAACTTTATCGCATACGATGTACATGGGAATAAAGAAAATGTGAAATTCGAATTAAATGCACCAACAGCAAAACCTGCTAAAAACCCACTATCAAATACAAATGCTTACTATTTTCCTGATAGTGTAAATACTTTCTTAAAAGAAGACTTCCAAGTTTTAATGGAACCTGGTACTTTTTATGAACCGCTACAAAAAACTTACAGAAAAGATACTATTTCAAAATATTTGAGTCCGATTTACGAATTTTCTGAAAGCACTATTCCGGTACAGAAGAGATATGATCTACGAATTAAAGTTCCAACTGAATTAACAGACGTTAATAGATTTAAACTTGGGATTGGTGTTTTAGATGACAGAAATAGACTTTCATTTTTAGGCGGTTTTTATATTGATGACTGGGTAGAGACTGCTTCGAAACAATTCGGAAAGTTCATTTTAGTTATTGACTCGATCGCACCAATAATTCAACCTTTAGACTTTTCAAAAGGAAAGGATATCAGTAAATTCTCAACCCTCGAATTAACAATTGAGGACAACTTATCAGGAATTAAAACCTTTGCAGCTTATTTAAACGGATCCTGGGTACTTACAAATTGGGATCGACGCAAAAAGAGATACATTATCCCTTTAGACAAAAGATCAAAAAAAATTCTAGTTGAAGGTAAAAACTTCATCAATATTATCGCAATAGATATGAAGGGAAATAAACAAGAGTTACGCACCGAATTACTTTACCATAAGCCATAAAAAAAGTGTACCTAGCGATACACTTTTTTAATAGAATTCCGTAAAATCGAATTAATTCACCTGGAAAGTCAGCTTTAAATTCAATCTATACTCTGTCACTTTACCATCTTCTACTACAGCACTTTGCTCTTGAACGTAGACTGATTTAATATTTTTCAAGGATTTTGAAGCTTGTTTTACAGCTTTTGCTGTTGCATCTTCCCAACTTTTAGGTGAACTAGATAACACCTCTATTACTTTCATTACTGCCATTTTTCTTAATTTTTAGTTAAAAACGACTTAAAAGGTACTTGATTTTAGATGATTAAATATATTACCCTTAACTTTATCTACCAATGAGTAACAAAAATCTACGAACCGTAATTTTTTTAGGAATCGCTTCAATAATAAGCATCCTAACCATTCAGTTTTTCTGGATAAAAAAAAATATTGAATTCCAGGAAACAAACCTGTCAATTCAGAACAAGCAAGACAGTATTCGAAAAGCGCAGTTTAATGATCAAGTTAATATTGCTTTAAAGGAGGTTGCTTCAGAAATTCAGAGAATTAATCATCAACCTGGTGACCTATTCGAAAATGTTAAACAAATAACTTCAAACTATTTCACGGTAGAATTGCAGGATACTTTACATCCATTTTTATTGGAGCAATTATTAAAAAGAGAATTTTATAATCACAATATAAAAAAGGACTTTCAGTACGGTATTTACAACTGTTTTTCAGACAGTATTGTGTATGGAGAATATATGCACTTTAAAGGTGATTCAACCTTTAGCAATTCTCATAAACATAGCGATGCAAAACTAAATAAGAACCTTCAACTTAAGCTAGACACTGATTTACATTATTTTTCAGTAGCTTTTCCTACAATGGAAAACATAAGCCTCAGTAAACTACCGAATCCTGTAACCCCTTGGTATTATTTAATAGCAATCATCCTATTCATAATTGTGTTTTTTAGTTTCTCGGTCTCTATTCTCTTCAAACAGAAAAAACTATCTGAAATTAAGAACGATTTTATAAACAACATGACCCATGAGTTGAAAACTCCAATTGCTACAATTAGGATATCGAGTGAAACCTTAATGAATTTGGATCAAAATGAGGATCCCGACAAATTATTGCGTTATGCCAGTATTATTTATAAAGAGAATAAGAGATTAGAGTCGCAAGTTGAACGTGTGTTGAACGTTGCGAATATGGATCAAAATGAAATCGACTTTAATTATGAAGTCCTCAATTTAGATGAGATTCTTGAAGAGGCTAAAGAAAATTTTCAATACAATCAACTAGAAGAAATTTCTGGAACTATCACATACACCCCAGAAGCAACAAACACGTTGGTTTTGGGAGATGAAGTACATATTACAAACGTAATACACAACCTCATTGACAATGCAATAAAATATTGCGATAAAACGCCGAACATTTTAATTACAACAAAGAATATAAAGCAGAAACTACAAATTATTATTGAAGATAATGGAAAAGGTATATCTCGTGAAAACATGAAGTATATCTTTGATAAATTCTATCGTGTTTCTACTGGAAATCTGCACGACGTTAAAGGTTTTGGTTTAGGGTTATTCTATGTTAAAACAATTGTCGACAAAATGAATGGTAACATTCAAGTAAAAAGCACTGTTGGTAAAGGAAGTGAATTTACAATTACATTTCCCCTAAACGAATAATATATGACACAAAAAATCAAAATACTTTTAGTAGAGGACGATATTAATCTAGGCTTTGTTGTTCAAGACCAATTGAAAAATGAAGGATATGATGTTTGCCTGAGTACTAATGGATCAGACGGTCTTCAAAAATTCAACGAAAAAACTTATCACTTATGTATTCTCGATGTAATGATGCCAAAAAAAGATGGCTTTACATTGGCAAAAGACATTCGTAAATTAAATTCTAGTGTACCAATTCTATTTTTATCCGCTAAAAATCAACAAGAAGACAAGGTCGAAGGTTTTAAATCTGGCGCAGATGACTATATCACAAAACCATTTAGTACCGAAGAATTCTTATTGCGTGTTAAAGCGATATTAAAAAGAGTGAACTTGATTGATGAAATAGAGGTTAAAACAGTTTTTCAATTGGGTGACATTTCTTTTGATTCAGAAAATTATAAACTTGATTTTAAAACAGAACCTTCCAAAAAACTGACTAAAAAGGAATCCCAGATTCTATTGCTTTTGGTTCAAAACAGGAATAAGGTTCTAACAAGAGACATCGTATTAAACGCTGTTTGGGGTCAAGATGATTATTTTGTTGGGAGAAGTTTAGATGTTTTTATAACGAAATTAAGGAAGTATTTAAAAATTGATGAGCGTGTTGAAATAAACAATATTCACGGGGTTGGATTTAAACTAATCACCCCATGATTAAGGATTTAATTGGCTGGTCTGATTTTGAAAAAATCGATCTTCGCGTTGGCACAATCATAAATGCTTCGATAAACGAAAAGGCAAAGAAACCTGCTTATATTTTAGAAATTGATTTTGGCACAATCGGCATTAAAAAGAGTTCTGCCCAAATCACTGAAAGATATAAAATTAACGAATTAATTGGACAACAAATTGTTGCCGTGGTCAATTTCCCACCAAAACAAATTGCTCAAACCATGAGCGAATGTTTAATTCTTGGAGCGGTTGATGGTTCGGACGTTAACCTATTGACACTTTCTCAAACTTCTAAAAACGGATTAAAAATAAGTTAAAATTAAATTCTTTATCTTTGTCTTCATAAAATATAGACATATGAAATTTTCAATTATCACACCAGTAGTATTATCAGCTTTTCTAATTTTCTCTTGTGGAGGGACTGAAGAAGCTGAAACAGAGATTGCAACCGAAGCAAATGCAACTGAGGAAATTATTGAAGAAGAAATTGAAGAGGAAGCATCATTAGCTTTTGATGGTGTTGATAAAGGTGATTATGTTTTATATGGTCATTCTGAGATCACAGCTGATGGTGAAACTGCAGGAATCGACGAAATGATTGCAGAAGTGAACAATTCAGGTTCATTTGAAGGTAAAGTAAAAGTTTCTATTGATCAAGTTTGTCAAAAAGCTGGTTGTTGGATCACTTTTAAAGATAATAACGATGAATCAATTCGTGTTTTCTTTAGAGACCACTTCACTATTCCAATTGAAACAGCAAGTGGAACGGAAGTGATTTTATATGGAAATGCAATTCAAGACACAACTTCAATTGCTATGCAAAAGCACTTATTGGAAGATGAGATTGAAGCAGGTGGCGAAGTAAGTCAAGAAGAAATAGATGCTATCACAGAAGACATAATTGAATTAACTTTTGATTGCGAATCTGTATTGGTCAAAAAATAATTAGACCTAAATTTTTTCCAAAATAATATTGGTAGCACCAGTTTTAGCATTCATGAATGCTTGAACTTGATCTGATAAATCTTTTACTTTAAAATGCTCGAAGGCTATTTTCAGGGATGCTTTGTCATGAATTGAAATACCGATCCTATTTGCAATAAAATCTTTCGCCTCCTGGAACTTATCATAATTAGGACCAAAAATAACAGGAACGCCAAAACTAGCAGGCTCTAATATATTATGTAACCCCTTACCAAAAGCACCGCCCACATAAGCAATATTTGCGTATTGATAAACATTCATTAACATGCCAATATTATCAATCAAGAGAATATCAGATTCACATCCTGCTTTTAAGTTCGAATAACGAACAATACGCTTCTCAAAAAGCCCTTCAATTTGATTTAAGTGCGATGCGTGGATTTCGTGCGGAGCAATAATAACCTTCCAATTAAATTCTGGTGTATCTATCAAAAATTTGAGCAATACTTCATCTTGCCCCCAAGAGGAACCAACAACCAATACTTTTTGTTGATCAATAAAACGTTCAATCAAGGGGTAAGGCTCCACGCGACTTGCGTTTTCTACCACCCTATCATACCTTGTGTCTCCAGCAATGATTGAATCTATCCCAATAGATTTCAGCATCTCTGCTGACGGAGTATCTTGAACAAAAATGGCATCAAAAGCTTTTAGTACTTTTCGCATAAACCCTCCATAGGCTTTAAAAAATATTTGCTTTTTTCTGAAGATCGCAGAAACACTATAGATAGGAATTTCTAACTTTTGGGCTTCAAAAATATAATGCGCCCAAAACTCATATTTTACAAAAAAAATTGATTTCGGTTGAATTGTGGAAAGGAATTTTCGAGCGTTTGCCTTGCTATCTTTTGGCAAATAAACAACCAAATCGGCTAATTCGTAATTTTGTCGAATCTCGTATCCGGAAGGTGAAAAAAAACTTATAACAATCTGGCAAGCCTCCTTTTGTTTTAACGATTCTATAATCGGCCGACCTTGTTCAAACTCCCCCAAGCTTGCACAGTGAAACCAATAAATAGGCGAACCATTACTTTTAAAACTTTCTATCTTACTCCAAACATCCGCCCTACCATCAATCCATTTTTTAGCTTTTTCATTCCACAATGAGAAGACGCTAACAAAAAACACATACAAATTGACACCAATATTATAGAAAAACATTCCCATTAATCAGTATAGTATTGCGTTCTTGTTCGCTTATAAATTGGAATAATATATCCCACTTTAAACCCATACATCATATCAAATTTACTTGAATTATCTGGTCCGCCTAAAGCAAAATTATAAGACCTTACATTTTTCGTAAAACCTTGCACAAATTCAAATCCAGCATACATTTTAATCAACCTTCGATTCGCTTGAAATAAATACCCTACAAATTGCTTTGTTGAAACCCCCATTGTCAATTCGTCATACCCTTTTCTATACTCTCCTTCCAACTGTGGAACATCGTCATATAAACTCTCAATTCGACTTTTATGCATTAAAAATCCCCCCCCAGCTTTTACCCAAATTCCAGAATTTGGATTGTTACCAAAACGATTAAAAACATAACCAAAATCAAAATGTGCTGTTGCCCCTCTCATTAATATTAAAACGGATGCAGGATCTCCAGTCAAAGATGTGATTTGACCAAAAGAATTAATGACATATTTAAAAGCGTCATCAGACCGTAATTGTTTACCAAAAAGGAAACCTCCATCAAGACCAATTGTGACATTATTCTCGAATTTATAATTTACATCTGCACCTAAATGATTTGTAAATCCCCACTTTTTTGAAAGATCACCACCAGTATAATTTGCCTTGTAATTTAAACCAAAAAGCAAAGTATTAATTGGTCCATCATTCAAATTCACTTGTGAGAAGGAAAAATTGACGGTAAAAAAAATTAAAATTAGAAAATATTTCATCATACAAAACTAAATAAAGCCCCTCAAAGAAACGACAATAAGCAGATAAAAATGGCTATATTCGCAAAGTTTATGAAATTCATTAATGTAATTTAACAAATGAAACAAATCCAAATGGTCGATTTGGTTACTCAATATGAGAAGATCAAATCAGAAGTAAATACAGCTACTCAAGAAGTTTTTCAAACGGCACAGTTCATTAATGGACCAGAAGTCAAGGCTTTCCAAAGCGAACTTGAGCAATATTTAAACGTAAAACATGTCATTCCATGTGCAAATGGAACAGATGCTTTACAAATTGCTTTGATGGCACTTGGATTAAAACCGGGTGACGAGGTAATTACAAGTGATTTTACTTTCGCAGCAACTGTTGAAGTAATTGGACTTTTGAACCTAACACCAATTCTAGTTGATGTTAACCGTGATGATTTCAATATATCAATTGAAGCAATTAAAAAAGCGATCACACCAAAAACAAAAGCAATCATTCCTGTGCATTTATTTGGTCAATGTGCCAATATGGATGCTATCATGGAAATAGCGAAAGAACATAATCTATTTGTTGTAGAAGATACAGCTCAAGCGATTGGTGCAGTATATACAACAAAAGATGGTGAAAAGCATGCCGCTGGAGCAATTGGTAACGTTGGTACAACATCGTTTTTCCCATCAAAAAACTTAGGTTGTTATGGTGACGGTGGTGCTTTATACACAAATGATGATAAATTAGCAGCGATTATTCGCTCAATTGTGAATCATGGAATGGGTAAACGTTATTATTATGATCGTTTAGGAGTGAATTCTAGATTAGATTCTGTGCAGGCCGCGGTTTTAAGAATTAAATTAAGACACCTTGATACTTACATTCAAAGTAGACAAACAGCAGCTCAATTTTACAACGATTATTTTAAGAATATCGCAGAAATTGAAACACCTGTAATTGCGGATAACAGCACACATGTTTTTCACCAGTATACTTTAAAAATTAAAGGACTTGACCAATTTAAATTGCAAACTTATATGCAAGAAAAAGGCATTCCTGCAATGATCTATTATCCAATGCCCCTGCATACGCAAGAAGCATATGGCGCAGATAACTTTAAACATGAAGATTTTGCGATCACAAACGAACTTTGTGAATCAGTAATCTCATTACCAATGCATACAGAGTTAGATTCAGAACAATTGAATTATATTTGCAGCAATTTAGTAGACTATATTAAAAATTCGAAATAAATTAATTAAATGAAAAATATTGCAGTAATTGGCTCTGGTTATGTTGGATTAGTAACAGGAACTTGTTTCGCGGAAAATGGCAACCAAGTGATCTGTGTCGACATTGACGAGGCTAAAGTAAATAAAATGAAATCTGGTGTTGTTCCAATTTACGAACCACATTTAGACGTTTTATTTGAACGAAATATAAAACAAGGTAGACTTACATTTAGCACAGATTTAGCTGCTTCAATTAAAGATGCCGAAATTATTTTCTTGGCACTTCCTACTCCTCCAGGTGAGGATGGTTCTGCTGATTTAAGCTATGTTTTAAGCGTTGCTGATCAATTGGGTAAATTAATTACTGATTATAAAGTTATCATCGACAAATCTACTGTACCTGTTGGAACAGCTGATAAGGTTCATGCTGCTGTTGCTGCGAATGCAACAGTTGATTTTGATATTGTGTCAAACCCTGAATTCTTAAGAGAAGGTTTTGCTGTCGATGATTTTATGAAACCAGATAGAGTTGTTATTGGAACAAACTCAGATAAAGCAAGAGCAGTGCTTACGGAATTGTACAAACCTTTTGTTCGCCAAGGGAATCCTATTTTATTTATGGATGAAAAATCGGCGGAATTAACAAAGTATGCAGCGAATGCATTTTTGGCAACAAAGATTACTTTCATGAATGAAATTGCAAATTTCTGTGAAAAGGTTGGTGCCGACGTTGATGCCGTTCGAATTGGAATTGGTTCTGATACACGAATTGGTAAACGATTTTTATTCCCTGGAATTGGATATGGAGGAAGTTGTTTCCCTAAGGATGTTCAAGCCTTAGTAAAATCTGGAAATGAAGTTGATTATAAATTTCAAATTATAGATGCTGTACTTAAAGTGAATAACCAGCAAAAATTAAGATTAATCGAGAAGTTAGAAAACCATTATGGTAATCTTAAAGATAAATCTTTTGCATTATGGGGATTGGCTTTTAAACCAGATACAGATGACATTAGAGAAGCACCTGCATTGTTCATTATTGATGCTTTATTAGCTGCAGGAGCAACTGTCACGGCGTTTGACCCTGAAGCAATGGAGAATGTAAAAGGAATTTACGACAATAAAATTGAATTCGTAGAAAACCAATACGATGCTTTAGATAATAAAGACGCTTTGTTAATCGCTACCGAATGGAACGCATTTAGAAATCCTGATTTCAATAAAATTAAAGAGAAATTAAATGCCCCTAAAATATTTGATGGTAGAAACCTTTTCGACCTTAAAGAAATGAAAGGCAAAGGTTTTTATTATGAAAGTATTGGTAGAGAAACAATTTTAGCTTAAAAATGGATACAACTAAAACAATATTAATCACTGGGGCTGCTGGATTTTTAGGTTCTCACCTTTGTGATCGTTTTATTAAAGAAGGCTACCATGTAATTGGTATGGACAATTTAATAACCGGAAGGTTAAAGAATATTGAACACTTATTTAAGTTGAAGAATTTCGAATTCTATAATCATGATGTGAGTAAGTTTATTCATATTCCTGGTCAATTAGATTATATCCTTCATTTTGCTTCGCCTGCAAGCCCAATTGATTATCTTAAAATTCCTATCCAAACTTTAAAAGTTGGTTCTTTAGGTATTCATAATTGTTTAGGTTTAGCAAAAGCTAAGAATGCAAGATTGATGATTGCTTCAACATCTGAAGTTTATGGAGACCCTCAAGTTCATCCACAGACCGAAGAATATTGGGGGCATGTTAATCCTATTGGACCAAGAGGTGTATATGACGAAGCTAAACGTTTCCAAGAGGCGATTACAATGGCCTATCATACATTCCACCAAGTAGAAACGCGAATCGTTCGAATTTTTAATACTTATGGACCGAGAATGCGACTAAATGACGGGCGTGTTTTACCTGCATTTATTGGACAAGCATTACGTGGAGAGGATTTAACAATTTTTGGTGATGGTTCTCAAACGCGATCGTTCTGCTATGTAGATGATTTGGTTGAAGGAATTTATCGTCTTTTACATAGTGACATTTCAATGCCTATTAATATTGGTAATCCAAACGAAATTTCTATCGGTGATTTCGCTGAAGAAATTATTAAGTTGACAGGAACTGATCAGAAAGTTATTTATAAAGATTTACCAGTTGATGATCCTAAGCAAAGACAGCCAGATATTACAAAAGCTAGAACTTTATTAAATTGGGAACCGAAAATTGATAGAGCGGAAGGTTTAAAAAGAACTTATGCTTATTTTAAAGGCTTAACAACAGAAGAACTTAACGAAAAGGATCATATTAATTTTGACAAGTTCATTATTAAGTAATCTTATTCGACTCAAATAGAATTAAATGGCAGACTATTTTGCACATGAAACAGCAGTAATCGATCAACCTTGTAAAATTGGTGATGGAACTAAAATTTGGCATTTTTCGCACATCATGCCGAACTGTGTATTAGGTGAGAATTGTAATATCGGACAGAATGTTGTGATATCTCCGGATGTTGTTCTAGGAAACAACGTAAAGGTTCAGAATAATGTTTCTATTTATACTGGTGTTATCTGTGAAGATGATGTATTTCTAGGACCTTCAATGGTTTTTACAAATGTTATCAATCCAAGATCTGCCGTCAATAGAAAAAATGAATACCTTAAGACAGTTGTGAAAAAAGGCGCATCAATTGGTGCCAATGCTACAATTGTTTGCGGAAACCCGATTGGTGAATATGCATTTATTGGTGCAGGCGCAGTCGTAACAAAAGAAGTTCCAGCTTATGCATTATTGGTTGGGAATCCAGCAAAACAAATCGGTTGGATGAGCACTTTTGGTGAAAAACTAGAATTTAATGCGCAAAACGAAGCGACTTGTCCAACAAGTGGCGAAAAGTATAAATTAGACAATAATAAAGTAACTCGAATAATATGATCAAAGAAGATCAAAAAGTAAAATTTGCTGTTGTTGGTTGTGGCCATATCGGCAAACGACACGCAACGATGATTCATAGAAATGATGAATCTGAATTAATTGCATTAGTAGATATTAAAGACCCGAATGAATTAGGTTTGGATGAATTTAAAGATATTCCATTTTTTAATTCGATTGAAGAACTTTTAGCTAGCGGTTTAGACTATGATGTGGTAAACATTTGTAGTCCTAATGGCGCACATTCTGACCAAGCAAAAGCGGCTTTGGCTGCAGATCATCACGTTGTTTGTGAAAAACCAATGGGATTGAGAAAAGATGCTTGTGAAAGTGTTATTTATACAGCTTTACAACATTCTAAACAAGTGTTTTGTGTTATGCAAAACCGTTATTCTCCTCCTTCAGAGTGGATTAAAGATGTTGTGGAAAGAAACTTATTGGGCGATATCTTAATGGTACAATTGAATTGTTACTGGAATAGAGATGATCGTTATTATAAAAAAGGAGGCTGGAAAGGCACTGCTCATTTAGATGGAGGAACTTTGTTCACACAATTCTCTCACTTTATAGATATCATGTATTGGCTATTTGGTGACATTGAAAACATTCAAGGTCGATTTGCTGACTTTACACATAAAGATTCAACCGATTTTGAAGATTCAGGTTTTGTTAATTTTGACTTCATCAAAGGTGGAATGGGAAGTTTAAACTACTCTACTGCAGTATGGGATTCGAATTTAGAAAGCTCAATGACTATTATCGGAACAAAAGGTAGTGTGAAGATAGGTGGACAGTATATGAATGAAATTGATGTTTGTAATATCGAGGGTTATAAAATGCCTGAATTAGCACCTTCTAACCCAGCGAATGATTACGGTACCTATAAAGGGTCTGCTGCAAATCATCACTACATCATTGAAAATGTTGTTGACTCATTAAAAATGAGAAAAAAACCAACAACAAATGCATTGGAAGGACTAAAAGTTGTTGAAATAATTGAAAGAATTTACGCAGTACGCGATAAACAAAACACAAAATAAAAGTAGGAAAGATGAGTCAAAATATATACGAAAAACTCGTTAATAAAGAAACAAAATTAGCCGTAATTGGTCTTGGTTATGTTGGATTACCGATCGCTTTAGAATTTGCAAAACAAATTAAAGTAATTGGATTTGACATCAATGAAAAGCGCATCGAAATGATGCAAAATAATATTGATCCAAGTAGTGAATTAGTTGCTTCTGATTTTGAAGGAACTGATATCGAATTTACTGCATCTATTGATAAATTAAAGGAAGCAACATTTTTTATCGTAGCTGTCCCTACTCCTATTGATTCTAGCAAATTACCAGACCTTAAGCCATTACTTGGCGCAAGTAAAACTGTTGGTTTAGCAATTAAAAAAGGTGATTATGTAGTTTACGAATCAACTGTATATCCTGGATGTACTGAAGAGGATTGTATTCCTGTTTTAGAGGAAGTTTCTGGATTAAAATTTAGAGATGATTTTAAAGTTGGTTATTCCCCTGAAAGAATTAATCCAGGTGATAAAGTAAATACTTTAGCTTCTATTGTTAAGGTATCTTCTGGTTGTGATCCTGATTCTGCTGAGCATATTGCTAAAACTTACGAATTAGTAGTAACTGCAGGTGTTCATCGCGCAGCATCAATTAAAGTTGCTGAAGCAGCTAAAATTATTGAAAACACACAACGTGATGTAAACATTGCCTTAATCAATGAATTGTCAATCATTTTTGGTCGACTTGGCATCAATACTTATGATGTTTTGGAAGCGGCTGGAACGAAATGGAATTTCTTAAATTTCAGACCAGGTTTGGTTGGTGGACACTGTATCGGTGTTGACCCGTATTACTTAACGCATAAGGCGAAACAAGTTGGTTACCACGCTAAAATCATCAATTCTGGACGTTATGTGAACGATTCAATGGGATTCTATGTTGGAAAACAAACCGTGAAGAAAATGATCGGTCATGGGAAGAATCCTATGGAATCTAAAGTATTGATTTTAGGAGCAACTTTTAAAGAGGATGTAAGTGATATCAGAAACTCTAAAATAATTGATGTAATTAATGAATTAGAATCGTTTGCTTGCAAGGTTGATGTAATCGATCCGCATGCCGATTCTGAGGAATTATTTGCTGAATACGGATTTAGATTGGCTGAAAAAGCAACGAATGATTACGATGCTGTTATTGTAGCTGTTAATCATAAAGAATATACAACTTTCTCTGAGGCTGACTTTAGTAATATGCTAAAAGGAGACCACGGAATTGTCGTTGATTTAAAAGGAATCTACAAAGGAAAAATTTCTAATATCGACTATTGGAGTCTTTAATATTTATTGAATGAAAACTATTTTAATTACTGGAGGTGCAGGGTTTATTGGGTCGCATGTTGTACGTTTATTCGTCAACAAATATCCAAACTATAATATTATCAACCTTGATAAATTAACCTACGCAGGAAATCTGGAAAATATAGTTGACATTCAAGATCAATCTAATTATAAATTTGTAAAAGGTGATATCAACGATATCACCTTTTTACAAACACTTTTTACTGAGCATAAAATCACTGATGTCATTCATTTGGCAGCAGAATCACATGTCGATCGTTCCATTTCTGGTCCAATGGAATTTATCAATACAAATATTATTGGCACCGCTAATTTATTAGAAGTAGCACGTACGAATTGGCAAAGTGATGACCATATTTTTTACCATATTTCAACGGACGAGGTATACGGATCATTAGGAAAAGAAGGTTTCTTTACAGAAGAGACTGCTTACGATCCTAGAAGTCCTTATTCAGCGTCTAAAGCAAGTTCTGATCATATTGCTCGTGCTTATGCACATACTTATGGCATGAACTTAAAAATATCGAATTGTTCGAACAATTACGGATCTCACCAATTCCCAGAAAAGTTAATCCCTTTAATGATTAACAATATCGTTCACAATAAACCATTGCCCATTTATGGGACAGGTGAAAATGTACGTGATTGGTTATGGGTGGAGGATCATGCAAAAGCGATTGACACTGTTTTTCACACCGGTAAAACTGGTGAGACCTACAATATTGGAGGCTGGAATGAGTGGACCAATATCGATTTGGTGCAATTACTTTGTAGTATCCTAGATAAAAAACTAGACCGTGCAGCAGGGTCTTCAGCCAGATTAATTACGTATGTCAAAGATAGAGCTGGCCATGATGCCCGATATGCTATTGATGCCAATAAAATCAAAAACGAATTAAATTGGGAACCTTCAATTCAATTTGAAGAAGGTCTTGAAAAAACAGTTGATTGGTATTTAAATAATGAGGATTGGGTGAATGATATCACTTCTGGAGCATATCAAGATTATTATAAGGAGCATTATAAATAATCAAAAAGAACAAACCAGCACCTCATTCATTATTAAATCAAGATACAGAAAATCGCTCCGTAGTAGCTGTACTAAAGAACCAACCCAAATAAAGTTACATTTTCCTAAAAAGTATTAATTCAACCGCTTTAATTCGTTGAATACTATAATATCTAACTTTCTATTGTTACTTTTAGTTAGCATTCGCATTATACAATTCGAATCCCTTAAAACCTAACCATGAAACAATTAATCATTTATTGTGCTTGTACATTGTTCTTTTTTAATAGCTGTGACAATAGCCAAAACCAATTAGACAATATAATTTCTAGTATCCAACCTCCATTTAGTGGAGACTTTCATAACGATACTATATTCACGATCGATCCTTCTAAAATCAATCACCTTACAGCAGCAAACGGATCGAATTTTACCATTCCAGCGAATGCAATGGTTGATAAAAATGGCGTTCTAATTAAAGGGAATGTTGATGTCAAATTTGTACAATTTCATTCGTTAGATGACATAATTAGTTCTGGAATTCCAATGAAATATGATACGCTAGGTTCGAATTTCACTTTTCAATCTGCTGGCATGTTCGATTTAAAAGCGAATCAAAATGGAGAAGTGGTGAGTTTAGCTAAAGACAAGTCGATTGACATGAATTTAGCTTCTGATATTGGCGATATTCCAATGAATTTTTATCAAATTAATGAAAAATCTGGAGAATGGTCTTACCTAGCACCTAGTGCTCCAGTTGTAAACAATACAAAATTCGATAAAAAAACAATTCCTTTAAAGCCAGAAAAATCATCGGGTGACTCGTTTATTTTAGACATTAATTTTGAACTGTCAGACTATGATGAACTCAACGGGTTTGATGCAGTAGTATGGGAATATACTGGCTCGCATGATAGTTTAGATCCAAGAAAAAATAAAAAGGTAATGAATAATAAATGGACATCTTTTGATTTGGTGCCTACGAATGAAAAAGCCTACGAATACTATCTTACCCTCAAAAACACAAATACATCCTTTACAACACAGGTTAAAGCAATTTTAGAGGGCGCCAATTTCGATTTGGCCATGACAAATTTCAAACAAGCCAAGGTTGCATACGCGAAGAAACAAGATTTTAATCAAAAACCCTATGTAAGAGAGGTGGCCATTTCTGGTTTTGGCCTTTATAACTTCGATTATATTCATCAAATGGAAGAACCTATTGAAATGATTGCTGACTTTGATTTTGGTAATAAAAACCACTTAAAAGAAAAATCAATGGTCGTAGTGATTTATGAAAAAGAAAACGTGGTGATTAACTTCCCATACAGTGACTGGAAAAAATTTAACCTTGACCGGAAAGCTGACCCTAAAATTTTGGCTATACTGCCTGATAACGAAGTTGCCGTTTGTAAGGAGAACATTTCAAAAGTCTATAATAAGTCCAACCATAAATTTAAAATGGAGGAACTTTCTACAAAAATCACAGACAAAGACGACCTTATTGAAATCATTGCAGATATATAGCATGAAATGGTTGTGTTCAAGTCTTATTTTTCTATTTACAATTACCTTAGGTTATGGACAACAGCGACTGTTCCCTGTAGCTAAAAATGGTAAATGGGGATTGGTTCGAGCTGATGGAACTGAAGTATTGTCCTTGCGATATGACCATATTACTTATAATGCAACGGCCAATGTTTATCTTTTTACACACCTCAACAAAAGAGGTTTATTAGACAAAAATGGACAAGTTTTACAAAAAGCCGAATACAAAAACATCTTCATACACGACTCCGTTTCGTATAGTGCAAATAAAGATGAAAAATTTAATTTAGTTGTATTAGGGAAAGAAATTTTGCCGCTTGAATATGACGCAATCCATCTTTTATCACCCGAATTGTTTTTGTTGAAAAAGCAAGATGAGTATCAGTTTTTTCTTGCCAATTCGAACAAATTTATTCGGAGTAATGCAACCGGATATTTTGAAAATTTTCCAGAATTAATACTTTTATCGACAGCGGATAGTACGTCTATTTTATATTCAAAAAAGGAGAAAGCGATGCTATTGGACAAAGTAACTTCATACGAGCAAGTTAATGATCAGTATGGAATTATAAATACAAAGGAGTATATTTTTCGAATCTTTCGGATGGCTGATTTAAAACAAATTGGACCAAAAGTAAATTATATTCGATTATTAAAAGACCAGTATTTTATCGCAACAAAAGACAATAAAAGGCTGCTTTATTTACCCGAAATGGATAAAGTGTATACGATCCCACCCCTTGACGATATTGTTAGTTTGAGTTCTACGGTTATTATCTATACATTGAATGGTCAATACGGCGTACATAGTTTATTGAGCGATAAAGTTATTGTACCACCAAAATATACATCTATAGAAGAGATTGATGGCGCTTATTTTGTAAGTGACTTTGACCAGTACGGCGTATACGCTTCGACAGGGAAAGAATTAATTACTGCCGATTACGATAATATAAAGTCCTACCCCTACAATTTTGTGACGGTTAAAAATGAGAAATATGGACTGTATACAAATTCAGGACAGCAACTAGAAGATACCATCTTTACAAAAATCAGTGTATTTGAAAAGGCCGTAAAATGTTATACCAAAGAGAAAATGGTAATATATACAATCTCTGAGGATGGTGTTTTTGGGGAACGAAAAGAATTTAATGATTATATGTCAATTGGCATTGAGAAAGAAATTTATCCAAAGCAGCCTTCAACTAGGATTCGTTTTGGTGATACTGAAGATGTAAACCGTTTTGGATGGTTTAGACCCATCTTATACGTGCCTGTCAAAGATACCGTTAAAAAAGAGATGGGAAATTGGGGACTAAAAGATGAGAATGATTCAATCATTCTAATTCCAAAATTCTCATTCATTAATATTCGTGATAACCTCGGATTCACCCAGGCATACATCCCAATTAGGGGTAATAATGCAAAAATGATTCGAACTAAAGTAGAACTGAGTGAAAACACTTTTGCGTGGTATGGGCATCCGTTTTATCTGGTTGATCATCACTTAAAAAAGTACATTTCAAAACAAGTATTCGCATCAATTAATTTTGAAGATATTTCATCGACCCGGACATTAATTAGAGCATTCGATAAAAATTTAATATTGGTGGACCGTAATTTCAAAACTGTATGGAAAGACTTAACTTATTACGCCAACTATCAAGATGGATTTTTATTGGTTTGCAAAGGGGGAACAAAAATGTTGACTGCGAAACAAAAAAGGTATTCAATATCCACTACATGGCAATGTTTAAATGATATTAACGCGAATCAAAAAAGAATAGATGACGACGAAAAATTCATATCAATTCAAGGTGGTGAATGGTATTTTTTGAATGAAAAAGGTGCCATATTAAATGACATTCCATTCGATCATGCATTGCCTTTTAAGGATGGTTTAGCAATCGTCGTAAAGAATAAAAAATGGGGTGTAATTGACACAACACTTAAAATTATAATTCCGCTTGAAGCTGAATTTATAGAGAGAAAAATTGTTGCAGGAAAATCCTATTTTGAAATTCATCAATCAACGAATCAAAACTATATTTATGATCGGTTTACAGGGCTGACTGCAAAAACCGAAATTTCAGAAATTAAGAATTATTATAACGGCAGCTGGATGACGAAAGTCAACGGTGAAAAAGGTTGGCAATTATTAGACACTACTTTGCAAGCCATAACGAATACAAAATTCGATTATATTCTCCCATTCGTAAATGATAAAGCAGCAATTATAGTTCAAGGTAAAAAATCATTTATTGATGCAGATGGAGGTTATATTATCAGTCCTGTAAAGGCAAGGAAGTTACACGACCTCAGTAATGGTTGTTTTGCGATAGAAAACAGAAAGGGAACTGTCATTATCAATGCCAAAGAAGATACTATTGTCAATTCCGACATTTGCAAAGAGGTAGTTGATTTTAACGATGAATATATTGTTTATATTGATCGAGGTAAACAATTGCACCTTCACAAAATTGGGCATGATTTAATGCTGCCCAAAAAGACAAGAATCGTAGGATATTCTCTAGCGGAAGAAAAGCTTTTACTCAAAAAGAAAAATAATTATATCTTATATGATTTAAAGACGAATGAGCCCTTGATTAAAAAAATGGCCTCCGTCGAAAAAGTGGTTTCAACCGGGATAGTATACGAAGGTCCAACAAGAGATTTTGGATTTTTAAACTTTGCATTAGACACTTTAACAAAACCCGTTTACAGTGAAGTAAAAACAACTATTAATCCGAATTGGTTTTTAGTCAAACACGACAAAAAAAGATTGCTTATAGATATTGAAGGCCAGTCAATAATTGACAGCATGGTTTATCAAGTTGAACATCTTTTGTCGCATTATATCATTAGAACTAAAGATGGTTTTGGGATAATCAATAAGTATGGTGAAACGATCCTTCCCTACGTTTACACAGAAATAGAAGCGTATAATTCGACATTTTACAAAGCAACATTAAAGAATAAAATGTATGATTTATACAATGAGCAAGGTGTTAAACTGAACGATTTTCCTTTCGATAATATTAAAGCGATTCAAGAGGATCAATTAATCGTTACGGATCAAAATATTGATTATTTATATGATGGTTTTCTAAACGAAGCGTTATCTTTTCAAAGCATCGACCCAATTTCTAATCAACTTTATTTATTGAATGAGAATAGATTGGTTGGACTTTATAATGATTTAGGCGAAGAAATTATTCCCATTAATTATCACCAAATTAAAGCTGAAGACGATTATTTTCAAGTTAGTTTTTTCAATTCCTTTGGTTATTATCATCACACTGGTACAATGATTTTTAATCCGCAATAAAGGAAGTTTTTGTTATTGTAATTCACAAAAACCATATCTTTCATATTTCAAACATCCCAATGAAAGCATTAAAGAAAATAATTATCGTACTTGCTGCTTTTGCAATACTATATATTGGTGCAATTTTCTCGCTTGAATGGTATATTGAGAAGGAATTATCGAAGCAAGAACACTTGACTTATTCGGAATATAATTTGAGTTTTTCCGGAGACATTGCTTTCAAAAACTTAAAATTCAGCAATGAATTATTTGAATTAGAAGCCGAGGAAGTTAGTTTGCGTATCGGTATCATGAAAATTATAGCTTCAGATACCATCCTTATACGGAAGTCTATAGTAAAAAATGTAAAACTGAATCATTTTAAGCAGGATTCTACTCAATCGAATAAAAGCACAAAAAGTGAACAAAAGCCTATTACTTTAAGGAAGGTCGAAATAGCAGGACTGGATTATTATTCGCTAGTTAAAGATAGTATTGGCAAGACGGATACAATTACCCGCCTTTTACAGGTTGATTTGCAAGCTACGCTTCGTAATTTGTCTGATATTCGTCTTAGTCAATTTGACACATTAAAAATTAAGTATCTACAGCAATACACCGGAGATCTACACGACATTCGAATGGATCACATCACATATCATAATCATCAAGTTCTAATAGATTCGTTTAGTGTCTTGACCCGTTATTCAAAAGCTGATTATATTAACCACATACCAGAACAAAAAGATCATTTGTCGTTAATGGCGCATCACTTGCAAATTGATAGCATTGATTTCGTAGCGACAAATAATAAATTGGAAAAAATTATAGTGAATGAAATTCAAATTGACTCGTTCCAATTAGCTGTTTATCGCGACAAATCAATCCCCAATTACTCAAAAAATAAGCTGACTTATGGACAAATGATTCAGCAACTCAATTTTAAGATCGACTGCAAAGCATTGGAAACTAAAAATTCGACCATTCATTATTCAATGAAAGAATCGGATGGAAAACTAAGCGAGATTGATTTGAATAAAGTGAATGCACGACTAATACATATTCATAATCTACCAGAAAGAAATGAAAATGCCCTACTAAAAGGAAGTTTTGCTTTGAGCCCCAAGTCAAATGTTGATGTAGATATTTCTTATGATCAATTTGCCGAAGTTGAAACCTTTAAGTTAGACGTGCATGCGGTAAACATTGAAACCAATGCTTTGAATAGTGTACTTCGACCATCTGTAAACGTTAAATTACGTGGGTTAATTACAGAATTAAGAGCAAATATGGTAAGTAGAGGAACTGCTAATGGTACATTTATGATTCAATCACAAGATATTGCTTTAGATATCTATAACAAAAGAGGTAAGCAGCGTAAAGTGCTTTCTTTTATTGCGAGTAAGCTCCTCAATCCTCCAATAGAAAAACATAGCGAGGTTCATCGTTTTGAACGTGATCCAACCAGGTCAATGTGGAGTTATGCTTGGCGCTTTATATTAGAAGGTATGAAAAATACGATCATTTGATACCGGCATTCTGAATTTCAACCTACCCTCTCACTTTCTGCAACTGCTTGCCAGCAATAATAACCAAAACATTGGCTGTTGGAATTTTACGGCGGAATAAAGTATTGTCATTCACAATGATCTCTATTGCAAAATTCTCATAGTCTTTACTGTACATTTCATTGCCTATTCTCCGACGAATATCTACTAAAATATTTTCAACCAATTCGTTTTCTGTTAAATACGAAATTGGAACAGGTTCTTCATAATTATCCGAATCCGGATTTGTGGACTTCGGTCGTTTCCCTAAGAATAATCCTAAAGGCGTTTCACCATCACTCTTATCAAAATAAAACCGCTGAAAAGAATGTAAATCAACTATATTAACCGTAAATGCCGCCACCTGGAAGTGACGGCATGGTGCATCTAAAAACCGAAGTCCTCTCTCGGTATAAATCTTCAACTTCTCTTCTGTTGATTTTTTCTGGTAATATGACCGGTGAAAGTACTGCTGTGCACCAAAAGAATATTGTTTTAATGGAATGCTCTGTGTCAGCGCAACACGGCCTTTCTTTTTTCGGACATCGTTCCAAGCGAACATAATTTTCCCACTTAAATTATCCGTATTTAAATTAACTACATCTACAGTTTCATTTGTAGGTGCAGTCAATTCGAAAAACTTAGTTTCTGCTGCGGAAATATGGTCATAAAATATTTGCTTTTGCGAAATCCCAACAAAACAGAACATTAGGAAAATCATACTTAAAAAGATTTTCATCATGCTCCAATTATTTCGGCTAGATCAACTTTGTTTATGTCATCCAATTCTAAAATTTCAAGAGCCATTTTATCGGCTTTATCGAATTGCTCCCATGACCGCCAAACACCCAATCTATTTTTTGAGAAAAAAACGAGAATTGCCGTTTTACTCTTCCCACTATACTTCGCTGAATTCAAATTATTAAATGAAAACGCCGAATTGATCCCATAATCCAATACTGTAACACTTTTAATGCTTCTAGGTATTGAATTTCCATCCATTGCTACAAAATCCGTTGGGACTCGTTTCGGTTGCTTAATTCTCTTCAATTGATCAATATTGCAGATCCCGAAATTTGGCAAATTGAAACCACGCACCACACTCGCACTAAAATCACCTCTCGCCACTCGATCAAGGTAAGTTTGACGAGATATTTCTCGATTTCTTGCAATATTTCGAATCGCACTTACCCATTTCACCATAGCGATATCTGCCTTACGTTTTTGGCTCATTTGCAATTTATATTCTTGCTTTTTAACTGACAATAATTGTTTGTGAAATTTCTTATAAATATCAACTCGACGAACAGGATTATTTAATGCTGACCGCAAGACAACAGGAATTTCGATTAATTCATTTCGGAAATAAAAAGACAATTTGTAGCGATCGCTTTCTTTGTCTAAATTCAATTCAATATCAGAAATATAGTTTAGGCCAATATCATAGTCTAATTTATAAACTTTGTTTGCTGACGTAGATTTATAGCGAAATTGCGCATAATCCTTTTTACAGGTTTTGGCAATTTGTTTTAGCTTTTCAACATATTGTTCAGGTTGATTGGCATCGATTATTAACGTCGTTTTACCAACGAAACTTTTTGTCAAATTCGTCGATCGAATTAACAACATCGAACCCTGGCTATCGATAGATTTTCTTGTTCTGTGTGTAAATAATTCTGTAAAATTGACTTCATAGGCCTTGAACTGGCTATTCTTTTTCACATTCGGTACAAACCTATTTTCGTAAAAAACTAAGTCTTGATTCATCGCATCTCTAAAAGCAATGTCCACTGCAGAATCAACAAGTGACATATCGATTTTAAAAGGTTCTACAATTTCATCTTTTCCTTTATTCACCCAAACCCCACCCTCGTCTAACGCATAGAGATTCATTTTTGGATCTGCCGAAGGGCTTTCAAAATTTATACGAATTGGAGCTGATGGATTCACCTTTAACATATTGTCTCGATCATCTTTCGCTACCATGTTAAACATTCCTCCTGACGAAAAAACAAATGTCTCATCTAACGAATCTGCCGTCATTGTTATTCCACTTAAAAAGATATCTAGCGGATTCATAAATTCTTGGTATTCCATTGAAACAACACCAGAATAGACCTCTCCATTTTCTGTTAAAAACCCATTTTCCGGAATATCTAAAGTCGTCTTACCCATTTTTAATTCTTGCGCTATCCCTGCTTGAATTGTGCGGATTAATGGTTCTATTTTGAACTTCTCCAAAGGAATTTCAACTCCCTTTTTGGGTGTAATATTTTCAACAAAAAGCACATCGATTTCAGGTCTTAGCCTATTTATTTCCTTTAATTCAGTTTTGGGAATGCGATTGCCTCTTACATCTAAATAACGTAGCGACGACATTTCTACAATAGGCAAAACAGTTGTCAATTGATTGTTTTGTGCACTAATGCTATCTGCTTTTAATCCTAAAAAAGGAATCATTTCACGTTCAGTACAACCTTCAATTCTCACATGCTCAGGGAAAACTTTATTGTTCAATACCTCAACAAATTGATCCGGGTTTTCAAATTTACAATTGATAAAACTTAACTGTTTTATCTGCGTCGACTTGTCATTTCTAGGGAATGTATTCAACGTCGAATTACGAACTTCAAGACTCCTAACATTTAAAGCAACGAAATTATCCGGGAAATCTTTTAATTCACTGATTACCAAATTATCTATTTGCTCAAAATAGCCTAAACTCATCAATAATTTATCGAGTTTTAAATTGGGGTTATTTGAGACATCTAACTTTTTTAAGCCCCACCATTTTAAAACTTGCCATGAAATATCTTCTAAATTATTTCTTGATAAATCAACATCTTTCAAATGTCTTAATTTAACGATGGTATATGGCAAAGCTTTCAATTCATTACCTGCCAAGTTCAAAACCTCAACATTGGTAAGTTCTCCAATGGTAGTCGGAATAAAAATCATTTGACAATCACCTAAATCAAGCTTTTTTAGCTGCCAATTATTGGTGAGGAAAAGCGTTTCTAAATCAACGAAACTTAAACCTTGGTTCCCTGATAAATCAAGTTCTTCTAAATGTTTTAATTGACTTAAATATTCTGGCAATTTAATCAGCCCATTATTTGACAGATTCAAGTGCTTTAAGTTGGTACAATCTAGAATACTCAAAGGCAATTCAGTCAAACCTTGATTCGACAAATCAATTGTCTCTATAGCATTTTCATTTCCTGGAATGTCAGCAACATCGGTAATTCGCATCGCCCACGAAAAAATTGGTAATACAACGGATATTAAAAGAAGTTTTTTCATCATTGATAAAGGTTTAAAACCAACTTAATTGTAAGTTAACGTTAAACATGATGAATATATGCGAAAACATAAATCAAAATATTCACGGTAATTATTTATTAAATTGGAATGAGTGAAACATTTTATCAAAAATCAAAACTGCGCATCTTTCGACTCTTGTACTTATTTTATGTCAAAATCAAACGAAGGTAACCCAAGAAAATTTATTTCTCCTACAATCCCTTTCTCGCTTCAAGTGCATAAACCAAAAAAGAAGCCAACCAATGGCTGCCCATATAATCACTGCCTACCACTTGTTCTTTAGACGCTTGAATATGTAAATCACCTAATTTCACCATCCTATCTTTCAAGTCATTATTCTTCTTTGCAATGGCGTAAAAACACCAAGCTCTCGAGAAGTTCAGCCCATCTAAATGCACCAATTTACCATCGGTTCTATCCAAAACTTTACCCGGTTCTAACTTAAAATCAGGTAAAAATAAAGCCGGTAAAAATTCCTTTAACCAACTATTAAAAGTTTTTTCATCCAATACTTTCGACATCAATTCTGCCTCTTGTAAGCAAGGTGAAATAAAATCATAACCACTCGGTTCCCATGTTAACGGACATCCTTTATCCTCCATATAAAAATCCTTCGCTCTTTGCACAATCAACGCCTCAAAAGCCGTGTCTTTTGCTACTCTTGCATAATCCAATGCCAAACTCAAACCAAAGGCCGTATTGGTATGTTCTCCCACTCGAATTGGGTACAATAATTTCGGTAAAAACTCCTTATAGGCATCCACAATATGATTCGTTAGTGGCGCCATTGTTTCCGCCCAAACCTTCGTCTCCTTCTCATAACTATCCAGCATTGACGCATGCAATTTCAAAATCCAAGCCCAACCATAAGTGCGTTCGAACGACTTGTTCAATTTAGGTTCGAAATACGCCAATTCCGCCGCCACTTTCTCCGCCGTAAATTGTTTGGCAAGTAGCGCTGTTGCCTCAATACTTAAAGGCGTATTCACATGGTTTTTAATCGCCATCGTCAATAACCAATGCCCGTGAACAGACGAATGCCAATCAAAACAACCGTAAAAAATAGGATGCAAAGCTTTTGGTCCTTTTAAGTCCGTCGAATCTGTCAGCACCTGCCCCAATTTGTATGGGTACTCCTGCTCAATACAATGCAGCGGTAATTCAGCGAATTTCACCATTCCATCATAATCTAACCCCTTTACTTCTTGCGTATTTTCCGTTTGCGCAATAGCCGTAAATCCAATAAATAATAAGGCAATTCCAAGTATTCTTGCTAACATAAATTTGTTTTGATCTAAATATAATAAGGATTTTTTTAGTGAGATTTATTCGTCAAAGAATCAAGGTTAATTTTTAATGTTTTTTTGGGCGTTACCCCGCTGATGCCCGGTCGCGCTATTCGTTCTTATCTTTTTGTCTTCCTTTTGCATTTCTATTCCTCTTGCCTATGCAGCCACCTCAGCGCCCACTTTGAGAAATTGTACTTAAAAAACAAAAAGGATATCCACTACTATCGCTAACGCGAGGAAGATCAACTTACGTAAAGACTTCAAAGGACGAGGGGAATATTGGATTACCATACTTTCATATTCAAAAAAAATCCATTACTCTAGTTTCATTTTTTGTATCTTTGGTATATGACGCATACTTTTCATATAGATGGATCATCACAAAAAGCGAAAGCGTTGCTGGAGTTTTTAAGAACACTCGAATTTGTAAAAGAAGTCGAGCAAAGCGATGTTGTGCTTACTGATGAACAATTAAGAATTGTTGAAGAAAGAAGAAAAAATCGATTGAATGGTACTTCAACAACTCAATCTTGGCAAGATGTTAAAGGTAATTTAGGGCAAATAGATACGGGACTTTAGACTCCATTTTTTTCAATGAAAAAATCATTAGATATTCAAATTGAAGAAAAAGCTATAATTGAAATAAAAGAAGCTTATTTATGGTATGAAAATCAAAATAAAGGTCTTGGGAAAATTTTTGAAGCTGCTTTAGACGAAGCCTTCAAAACAATTAGTCATTCGGTAAATGGCTTTACTAAATTTGGAAAACACCACAATCAATTTCCAATGGATCGATTTCCCTTTGTTATATTATATGAGGCTACAAAAACAACGCTTTTTATCGACGCTGTATTTCACACTATCAGAAACCCAAAAGACAAATTATCCAGCAAATAAACCAGCTTAATCTATTACCAATTACATTGATTAAATAGCAACTATCCGATCAAAAAACAACATGTTTTCTTAATAACTTCAGATCGACATGCTTCAGACTTACTCAAATATCAAAAACTCAAGACTAACAACTCTCGAATGGTAACTCAACCCCATACAAATCAAACCATTGATTATGAGTTGAGTTTTATATCTCCTCTCCATAAGTTTGATATATAAAAGAGGAATATATGTGACCCCTACAGGGTCAGAGAATTTTGGTAGCAGTTCAAGTTAGAGATGTGTGACTACTACAGAGTCATAAATAAGTAATTTGAGTTAAACCTCAATGCATTGCATTGTTGCTAGATGCGAAATTTTGGAAATGGTTTACAACCGCAGCAGAAAAGTTACATGCGGGGAAATGATACTTTAATGTGGTGTTAATTTATTAGTAGCGATCAACCTATATCAGGGACATACAAAAAGCTCACACCTATTATCTATCAACTCCCGCTCACGCGGGCTTATATCCTATCCGACTGCTTAGATTTAGACTCCTGAATATCATTCGATCCTTTTAAACGACCGAACTTATAATACAATCCCAATTTAAATGCCGTGAAATTATTCTGAGAAATCGTATTCGCCTGGAAGTTTCCTGAGTAGTTTTCGTACTTGCTTACAGGTGGAATAATATTGCTGATATCTGCATAAATTTGGAAATTATTGCCTTTGTATTTTTTCGTGAAACGCATGCCCCAATTCAATACCGTATTACTCACCATGTCCGAACTACCCCATTTATAAATATACAAACGATTCATAATCGACCAATTTTTAGGCAAAGTGAAATTTAAATGACCGTAATAACCATAGGTTAGGTTCCCTAAATTCTCCCTACCGAATTCTGGTGTGAAATAATATTGATTATAATTTGCCCAAATGGAATTCCAACCTGTTAGCCATTTTAGCTGAATGGGGATACTTAAACTCGCGCTATAAACTTCCTCATAATCGGCATTCATTGGTGTTGATTCTCTGTAAAAACTGTCGTCATCAACGAATGATAAAGTACTTTGTTGATCCTTTTTATGGGTATAACTCAAGGTTAAATTATAAGCGTAAAACAAATCAATTTCTAAACTGAAAGTTTGAATAGTCGCCGGACGCAAATAAGGATTTCCGTACGTCACCGATAAACTATCTTGAATTCTTACAAAAGGATCGAAATTTGAAAATTGTGGGCGATCAATTCCTGTTGAATAGGACAATGATAGAGCGACATTTTCACCCGGCTCGAATAATAAACTAGCATTGGGGAACAATAAAAAATAAGTCGAATCTATAAATTGTTGATCCAATGAATTACTATATCCATTTAAACCTGTATACTCGCCTCTTACTCCTACTCTAAAACCAAACTTATCCCAGTTTTTAGACAATTCAGTAAATAAAGCTCCTATTTGTTCTTGATAGTCGTACGAATTAGTATAAAGTGGATCTACAATATATTCTTCGCCCACTCTATTAAACTGATTGAATTTTTTGCCATTTATTAGAATACTATATGATCCTCCAACATTTAACGACCATTTAGTCGTATCAAAATTATGATCGTAATTCACGCGTAACTCGCCTACATTCGGGCGATCAGAGCTCTCATTCCGAACATTAAAGGTACTAAATGAATTGTCTACGAAATTATTGTAATCAGAAAAATAATTCCCTTTGCTTTGACTGATCTTATTGTTATAATTTAAGTTGATCTCTAATGCACTATTGTTCGTATCCGTCTCTAAGGTATAATTCGCAAAAGCACTATTATTTAACCAAGTACTACTCGGATCACTTGATTGAGATTCGCTCGTCATCTTTGCCTCATTAATCGCATAAATAGCATCAGATACATTATTTGAACTATTTAGTGAACCATAACCATTAACACCAACCGTGAATCGCTGTCTATCTGTTGGTCTATATGCCGCCTTTAGATTATAATAATTCCATAAGTTTTGACTTTCATCTGTCGATTCACTATCAAAAGTTCTTTGAGAATCATCGGTCGTAAAACCTTCTGTTTCACTTAACGATATTTGTGATGAATAACTTGCTCCTAAATAACCATTCAATGAGAATTTGTTCTTCTTCAAGCTAATTCCTCCATTCAACCTTGACGTTGGTTTTAATTGGGTATTAATGCCTCCATCAGCGCTGACTGTAACATTATAACCTTCTAAATGGAAATTCTTAGTATATACCTCTATCACACCACTTCCACTTCCCTGTGCTTTATATTTAGCTGAAGGATTGGTGATAATCTCAATTTTTTCGATTTGATCAGCAGGTATCGCTTTTAATTCTTCGTTAGAAATAATCGCTTGCCTATCAATTAAAATCAGCGGACTGCCTTTCCCTATTATTTCGATGCTTTCATCATCAGGAGAAGTTAAACGAGGTGCCGCTTTTAAGACATCAAATAAATTATTGAGTTGCGCTAAAGTTGTACCATCTACATTTACGGAAATTCCATCCATCGTGCGTTCGAATGTTGGTTTTTGATATACAAAATCAACCGTTTCTAAATTTGTAGATTTGGTTAATTCTATCGTTCCCAAATTCGCTAAACCATCAATTATAGAAAAACTAATGGTTGTATCACTAAATCCAGGTGCACGTAAAGTCATATAAAAATCACTTACACCTTCGCTATTAAATTCGGTTGAGAAATAGGAACTATCTAAAAATACAGCTTTGGTTAAAGTCGAATCTACACTTTTATATATCAACATTTTCGATAATTCGTAGGGTAAATCGTCTGCTTTTAACGTTCCTTCAACTTTTACGTTTTGCGCAAAGCCGTGAGATAAAATCAAACAAAAAATAGGGAGTAATATTCTTACCATAATAATCAGTTCATAGGGGATTACAGACAAAAATAACTATCTGAAACACCTTTGGTTACAATTATTATTTAAACGGCTAATTTTTAAGTTAAGTTATGATAAAATAAGTTAAAAGGCGATGACTAACGAATTATTGAAGATCCTTCCGTTGTAAATGAAAAACCTTTGTTTCCTTCGTTACCAATCATTACAGCTTGAATGACAGGACTTACATTTGCACTGTTTGAACTTAATGCTAAAATAAAGTTGGCACCAGAACCTCCTAAATCGTCTTCCTTCTCTACAACATAATCAACCGATTCGAGTGGTTTTAACATGATTGGTCTTTCTAAATATTGACGAACAAGGTCTCCTTTTGTATTGTAATAATCAATTAAGGAAATATAAATACTATCTCTTAAACTTGTATTCCGAATGCTTAAAGTCGCAGCTAAAAGGCTTTTGGTATTGGACGAATTCACATAAATATCTGAATAAATTGGAACATAAACTGTATCCACATAATTGATACTAGAAGCAATGATTGGTTGTGTTATTTCATGTACAGTAAGGATATCTTCACCACCCGAATTTGTATTCGGTCCTTTCTCTGTACAACTAACAATTGTCAAAGAAATTAAAGAGATGTAAATTGCAGTAATGATCTTTCTGGTTGTCATAATACCTGCAATTTACATGATTCTTTTTTAAAAATTAAGCCATTTTCCGTTTTAATTCTTTCCCGTCCTTTTCACTGTCAAAATAATTGGATAAAATTGATTCCATTTCTTTTTCACCTTCATTAACGCGTTCAATCTCTTTCCATGTTTCCGGTTGAATCAATCCTTTTAATGGTTGATCAAGGGTTTGAATTTTGTGAAACACTTTTTGAATTTTCTTATCCCAATGACTGTGATACTTCACCAAATCATCTGGATAAACTGTTTTTCTTCTTGTCCCTTCATCAATTCCTTTGAAAGGCTCTGAGATGTTTAAATAACCATAATCATCTGTTAATTGTTCGCCCGGTTGAATGTCTCGAATCGCAATTTCAAAATCGTATGCTGTAGTTAAACAGTTCGAATTAAAACTATGATTGACAAAACGACCAGTGTCCCAACACAACACATAATTACCTAAATTATTTCGGAAAGTATAAGTGTCTATAATTTCTTGATAAATAGGCTCCAAATTTGCGACTTGATCAGGTGTAAACTCCCGATCTAATTTGTCTAAAACCCAAGTTATTGTTCCAGCAGGAATCAACTCAGTAGCAACAACACCATATCCAACGATGTCGTTAATAAACTTAATTTCAGTTTTTGGATGAATCATTTTTCATGTAATTTTTAATCGAATTTATGCCAAAATTTTGAATAAATAATGTATTCAAAAAAAATAATTATTAACTGTTTAAAAGCGACAGCAAAAACAAATACTAAACAATAACAATCAACTATTTACGACTCATAATCACAGTTAAAAACCGCCTTGTTACTGGTAAAAAAAATAGTAGACGAAATATTTTTATAAAACTCTGAATTAATATATTTATTTTAGTCTTTCTCACTTTTTTTACAGCAAAAAAAGTAAGCAAAAAAGGCTGCCTGGCAGGGCCCGCATCCAGTAGCCCGCTTTTACTCACCAACGCCACTCTTGAAACTGGAAAAGATCGGCGATCTCCAATCAAAGATTGGAGCTTCCTTACTTTTTAGCCGGTTTCAATTCGTTTCTTATGGTTCTTAAAAGAATGGCACCTAGAATTTCAGTTTCTTTTTAGGCACTTTCGAACACTCTATATTTCTTCAATTACAAATAAAAACAAGCCGATTCAATATTAAATCATTACTCCAACTATTTTTTAGCATCAACAGCGCGTTTTGCTTGTGCCAAATGCCTTTCATTATGATAAATTAAAACACGAAATGTATCTCCTAGTCTAAGTCGAATCATTTTACTGATACTAATTGAAGTTTTGATCTTTTGTAATGATGTTGTTTGAGCAGCTTCGAGTAAATCAAGCAACGTATCCTGTTGTTGAATAAAAGTATCAATTACAGTTTTATCCAATTCACTTCCAACAGGATTCATGACCTTAAATGTTTGCATTGATTTTGCATCTGGCTTCATCGCATTCGCAAAATATTCGCCCAACCACGAACTTTTAAAATTTGTTGTAGGTTTTGCTTTGGCGTCTGCTATTCTTCTTTTAATTTCAGGCAAATAAAAGTCCCCATATCTATTTAAATGTTCTAAACATTCCAATGCACTCCAACTTTCAGCACTTTGCTTTAAATTGAGTTGAGACAATGGCTGCTCCTTCATTTTAACAACCTCAGCCTTTACTGAAACAGTAATATTTATTAGTTCTTTTATGAGTTGATCTTGACTTGCTTTCATTTAAAAAATTTTACATCACAAAGATCAAAATCATTCATCGAATAAATATTGATTGAAATCAAGACTTTCTAATTCGAGATAAAGTTTCGGGCGTCATGCGTAAATAAGAGGCAATATATTTCAATGGAATCTCTTGAAACAACTGTGGACTGCGTTCTAACACCCTTTGATGTCTAATAATCGGCGATGCCGTCAATAAATCAATTTCCCTTTCCATTTGTTGCAAAATCAAATCTTGCTGCAACGCTTGATATGCTTCTTGATATTTGACATTCGATTGAATAAAATTCAAAAATTCACTTTTCTCAACCGCCAGTAACTTGCTCGATTTAATTGTTTGCATATAATAGTTGGTCGGTAAATCATTGAGAAAAGAATCGAGTGCTGCGAAAAACGAATTTTTATAACCAAAACGAATGGTATGCTCTTCTTGATCGTCCACATAGAATATTCTGATGCTTCCATCCAAAACAAAATATACTTTGGTATGAACTTGATTCGGCTGACACAAAAAATCACCGCGAGAAAGAAGAAGTTCCTCCGCATTTAAATTGCCATTATTAATCTCTTCAAGAATTACATCAATAAAATTCATTCCTTATTTAATTTATGCGCAAAAACTGATCGATCTAAAACCATATTATAACCTTCCCATAATTCTCCCTCAACTGTTAAAACTTTTGGTGCAACTCGACCGATTACAAAACCCATTTTCTGATAACAGCTAATGGCTGCAGCATTCCATTTAAAAACATTTAAATCAATTTGCTTTACCTTTTCATCTTCAAATAAACGCAATGCAATCGCTTCAATCAATGCTCTTCCATAACCTTTACCACGATCACTTTCTTCACCAATTAAAACCCTTGATATTCGAGGGATATTTGGATTACTAAAATTCATTTCACAATGACCAATTACCTTGTCAGTTTGAGGATCGATCACTTTTAACGGCTTCAATAAAGGTTGTTCAATATAATCTTGCAATTGGACATTTGTCAAGGGAAAAGTAAAGATCGGTCCGGCAAATTGAATTAGAATTTTTTCGTCGATCGACCAATTAATTAATCTCTCGAAATCATCAATAATAAAGGGAGCTAATTTTAACTTGATCATGCTATTTTACTTGCATTTTCTCTAAATAAAAATCTAATGCGCCATTGCCAAACGAGCTTGTATGTCCTGCCAGATAATAGTAATTTTCATATTCTACCATATCATTAAACCTGTCCATTCCATCTCCGCCAATTACTAAATCCTCTATCATATTTCCATTCTTATCAGTGACCACCATATAGGCATTTTGATTCCCTCCAAAGCTCATACTTCTCGCTACAAAAACATATTGCCCTTTCGAATTAATTAAAGCTGCTTCAGCTCCATCATGAGCTGCACCACCAAATTCTCGTTCCCAAATTATATCACCATCCGCATTAACTTTTACGATATACATATTGTGAATTGGATCAGTACTTGCCGAATGGCCAACCAATAAAAAATCATTATCTGAGGTCTGCAAGAATTGCTGTGGTTCTTCATAGTCATCACCACCATAATACTTGCCCCATAATGAATCTTGATCGGCATTTAAACGCATTAAATACAAATCTTGACTGGGATTCCCAGGAATAGTTCCATAACCATAAAGCATAAAGTCTCCATCGGTTTGTTCAAGAATTCTAGATCCTCCATCAACACCTGACCTTCCGAATAATTTTTGCGAAAGAAAATCTAAACTACTTGAAAGCGTTATTAAAGATATTTGACGATGCCCTGCTCTATTATCAGCTCCTATCAACATTAAACGATTGTCTTTTGTTTCATAAACATCGTCTATAGACATATGTGACGGTTCGTCAATATTCTTGACATTCAAAATATCTCCAGCGGTATTCATTTTATAAATTGCCAAATTATAGGCCGAACCATCAGTCGAATAAGTAGCACCTACAATCATATTACCATCAGCTAATGCTGTGATCGAATTCCCGTTCCAATAACCCGATTCACCAATAATTTTTTCGCCAATTTTATTACCATCCAAATCTGTTTTCACCCAATAAATTGAGCCGTTTGAATTACCAAAACTCCTGGTAGTACCTATCATATAAATAAACTCATCTATACGAATCATATTTTCGGCAACATCATCACCTAAGCCACCATACGACTTACTAAAATTATCAATGCTCTTTTCTTCAGGTTCGTGCTTACAACCTTGAATTAATAATGATAACAAAATAAAACTGACGACTATACGCATTTTTTACTAACGTTAATATTTGCAGAAAATTGCAAAATGTTTTCTCATAAAAATAATATTTCTTTCTTAGGTTTGGTTATTAATCAATAACTTTACTCATCAGAAAAACAATGTAAATAAAATGGGAGTATTCAATCGACTTTTTAAGAAAACACCTCAACTTGAACCTGCAGATTTATCTATACTTAAAACTGATGTTCATAGCCATTTAATAGCGGGCATTGATGACGGTGTTAAAACTATTGATGAAGCAATAGTTATGTTGAGAAAATTTATTGAATTAGGCTATACAAAAGTAATTACCACTCCGCATGTAATGAGTGACTATTATAAAAACACTCCAGAAATTATTAATGCTGGACTGGATGACTTGCAAGCAGAAGTTCAAAGGTTAAACCTACCCATCGCTGTTGAAGCTGCAGCCGAATATTATTTGGATCATAATTTATCGCAACTTATTGAATCTAAAAATATTCTCACATTTGGTGATAATTATATGTTATTTGAATTGTCTTTTACAACTGAGCAAAATAGAATAAAAGAATCAATGTTCGAACTCATCACGGAAGGATATAAACCTATTATAGCTCATATTGAACGCTATCCATTTTATTTTAACGAATGGGCTAAAATTGAGGATTACCGCAATAGAGGTGTTCTAATACAAGTGAATACCAATTCTCTGTCTGGTCAATACGGACCACAAGTCAAAAAAATGGCAGAAGAGTTAATTGATCGGGATTGGGTTGATTTGATTGGTAGTGATTCTCACCATCTTGGTCACCTAGAAGTACTTGATGGTTTGAGAACAAATCCACATTTACATAAAATAATAGCCAAAGAAAATCTGCTGAATAAGTTTTTATAGTCCTCAAAATCAATAAATGGTCATTCAAAGTTAATTTATTGTCCTCTATCGATTTCTGCTTCAAACATCTTAGATAAATTAGTAAATTGCTTTGCCAAATAGAATATGGCAAATTAATTAATAAAGAAAAGAAATGTTTGGATTAGACGATTTAATGAGTAAAGTAGATTTAGGAGATATCCTTGAAAAAGTTGGTTTATCAGATAACGATAAGCAAGAAGTTACAAAGCAAGCGGTTGAAGCGGTTAAATATCGTACAACTAAAGAAAAAGCAAGAGGTAATGACAGCACAATGTCTAATTTATTCTCTTCTAACGACAATACTACTGAAGCAAACAATGTAAGTAAAAAATTAGAAGGCGATTTGGCTTTTAATTTGAAGAATAAAACTGGTTTGTCTGAAGGAATTATCGATCAAATTAAATCTGTTGTTATGTCTAAAGTAATGAGTGGTTTTTCAAACTCTGCAGCAGAAAAAGGAGACAAAGAAGGCAACGGATTAATGGATATGTTTACTGATAGTGATATGTTAAGCAAATTCACTTCTGGAGACACGATGGACGCAATTAAAGGAAAATTAGGCGGACTATTTAAATAATGTAGCGTTAACCCAAAGCTCAAAGAAACACCCTTTTGCTAAATTGCTGAATGGTGTTTTTTTTTGTCTTATAAAATTTGAGATTCCTTCTCCGACAGAATCAAGTCGAGATCCATTTCTTTATGTTCGTGTAAAATAGTTTCGTGAAATTGATCTAATTTTTGAAGCATCCCAACCAATAAAATCAATTCATTATTCGATAAGATACCCGCGCTAATAATTGATAATTTATTCAAAGTACCTGACGTAGAAAAAATCGCACCTCTTCCCTGATCCGTAATTTCAATACAAGTACTTCTCTTGTCTTCTAAATTGGGTGATTGTTTTATAAACCCCTTTTTTAATAGCCGCTTTATAATATCTGTTCCTGTTGTTGTAGGATGTATATTGTGTTGTATTAATTCACTTTTAGTCAATTTTTGATACTTCATACAAGTGATCAAATAAGTAAATTCCTCCATACTACCCAGCGGTGTTTCAGGCAAATTTTTTCGACAATAATTATCTACATACCTTCCCATTTTTCCGAGATATGCAGAAGTCATCTCTAATAAGGTTTTTCGATTTAAATTTTTCCAATTCTCAACCTTCACCTCTTCATTAATGGACGATTCCGTTCCAACTTCAGAATTTAAATAAGCTATAAATTTAGTCATATTATCCCCCTGAACATCGGCTTTTAGTGATGTTTTAAACTTTTCGTAATATTTTACTAGTTGCACTAGGGTACTTTCCATGGAATAAAGTTAAAACATTTTTTTACGAAACCGTACTATTATTTATAATTTATTTCGGAATAGTTGTATATTTGTCTAAACAATAACGAAATCGTAATAAATGAAATCCCTAATTCTATATATCGCGTTGCTTTCAATTTCCGTAGGTTTTAGTCAAAACACAGGATCTATTCAAGGTATCGTTAAGGATGTTAATACCGAAGAACCTCTATTATTTGCTAAAATATTGGTTGAGGGAACAACAGAAGGTGCTGTTACTGATCTAAATGGGAATTATCGATTAGAATTACCAGTAGGTACTTATACTTTAAGGGTGTCTTTCGTTGGTTACGAAGCCATGAAGAAATTCAATATCAATGTTACTTCAGGAAATGTGCAAACGGTGAATTTTACGCTAAGTCAAACTAGTAGCGAATTAAAATCAGTTGATGTGGTTTATCAAGATGACAAAATTGCAAAAACGACGGATATGGTTACGCCTTTGTCTGTTCAGAAATTGACTTCAATAGAGATTGAATCGAATCCCGGTGGGAATTTTGATGTATCTAAAGTGGTACAAACACTACCTGGTGTTGGTGGATCCGGTGGCGGAGCGCAAAGAAATGATATCATCATTCGTGGTGGAGCGCCCAATGAGAATGTTTATTATTTAGATGGAATTGAAATTCCAGTATTGAATCATTTTCAAACACAAGGTTCGTCCGGTGGAGCCCAAGGAATTTTAAACGTGTCTTTTATAGAGGATCTTAAATTGAGTTCATCTGCTTTTGATACGCGTTATGATAACGCATTGGCTTCTACTTTTGTAATTACACAACGCCAAGGAAATAGAGAAAAAATATCGGGTAATGTTAGGGCAAGTGTTACTGAAAGTGTATTGACTTTAGAAGGACCTATGGGGAAGAAAAATGATTTCTTGGTTTCTGCAAGAGCATCTTATCTCGATCTGCTCTTCACTTTATTAGATTTGCCCATTCGACCTAATTTCACGGACTACCAATTCAAAACGACTTTCCGACCAAATAATAAAAACTCAATAACTGTTCTTGGTCTAGGCGCATACGATAGATTCAATTTTGCAGCCACGAAAGAAGACAATGACGAAACCGAATACTTGCGTCGTTCGTTGCCATTTATCACACAATGGAATTATACCGTAGGGACAGCTTGGAAACATCGGGTAAAGGACGGTTTCTTCAATCTAGCATTAAGTAGAAACATGTTCGACAATCAACTGGATCAATTTGAGGATGCGCGAAATGGCGATGAGGAATATAGAAATTTCGGCTTGCAATCTCAAGAGATAGAGAATAAATTGCGATTCGATTTTAACCAATATAAAAATGGTTGGAAATACTCATTTGGAGGTGTAGCGCAATATGTTAAATACAATTCGTCACTCTACAATAAAATAACACAGAACATTTACGATTCAACTGGAACCTTGATTGTGCCTGCTCAAATTATTGAAGGGAATAGCGAGATTGATTTCTTTAAATACGGTCTATTCGTTCAAGTCTCTAAAAATATTTTTAAAGATAAATTACTCGTTTCAGCAGGTGTAAGAACGGATATGAATTCGTTCACGGACAAAGGGAATAATCCACTAGAAACCATTTCGCCAAGGTTGTCTTTAGCGTATCATTTAAATAATCGTTGGGACATTACAGCTTCTGTCGGCAGTTATTTTAAAATCCCTACTTATACCTCTTTGGGTTACCAAAATATTGCGGGTGAATATGTCAATCAATCTTTGACTTATATCCGTTCTGATCATTATGTATTGGGTGCTCAATTCTTGCCGAACCAAGGGTTACGAATTACTTTAGAAGGTTTTTACAAGGAATATAGCAATTACCCTGTTTCAGTCGCAAATGGGGTGTCTTTAGCGAATCAAGGACAAGAATTTGGCGCAGTAGGTAATGAATTTGTAACAAGCGACGGTAAAGGGCAGACTTATGGCTTTGAGGTTTTTGTTCAGCAAAAACTGGTTAAAAATGTATTCTTTGCTTTGAGCTATACGTATGTCCGAAGTTTATTCTCTGGCAGTGATGGCGAATTGTTGCCTTCAGCATGGGACAGTCAAAATTTATTATCGGCAACATTAGGATTGAACTTAGGTAAAACATGGAAGTTAGGTTTAAAATATCGTTATTCAGGTGGACTTCCTTATACACCCTGGGATCTTGAAGCATCGCAACAAACTTATTTATTTACAGGTAATGGTGTCTTGAATTATAATGATGTCAACGGAAGTAGATTGCGCGATTTTAATCAAATGGATATCCGAATTGATAAAATTGTAAACTTGAAAAAAGTAAGTTTCGATTTCTATATCGATATTCAAAATATCCTTGCTTATAAACAAGAGTCCTCTCCCTATTATACCTTCCAAAGGAATGCGGACAATACAGGGTTTGCGTCAACCGATGGTAACCCAATTCAAGCAGATGGATCGAATGCTGTTCCGCTTATCATAAATAATGAAAGTAGATTGATAACACCAACTATCGGTGTCATCTTCGAGTTTTAATTATTCGATTTTAAGATGTTTTTATAATTGATCATCACAATTGAGATGATGATGATCCCAACACCCAACCATTGAATCATTGCTACTTTTTCGTGCAATAATAAGTGAGCCGTTGTGATAGAAACAGGAATCTCAATTGCAGTTAAGATACTTCCCCAACCAATACCAATAATTGGGAATCCCTTATTAAAGGCGATAGGGGGAATTATCGCACCGAATAGCGCGAGAAAAATAGCATATTGCCACAATTTAGGATCTGTAAAATTAATGGTGTCCAATAATTCTGTATTCCATATTAACCCGACAATAATTGCTCCACCCAAAATAAGATACTTACTACGATCGAGGTTTGGCAATTTTAGCGCAACGGCATTCGATGCATAAAGCGAAATCGTATAAGCGATACTTGCTAAAATACCATATACAATACCTATTAAATTTAGTGTACTTGATTGTTCAAAAATATTAACGGCAAACATGGTCCCTAGAATGACAAATCCGCTGCCAATAAGTTTTATCTTGCTGATCTGTTTTTGGAGAATGGCTTCTAACACAACCCCCATCCAAATTGCTTGCATCAGCAATATTATCGCAATTGATACGGGTAAATATTGAATCGACAAATAATAGAAATAACTCGTCAAACCTGATGTTGTTCCAAATAAAACCAACTGCAACTTCGGATAAAGCGAATCCTTAACAACCGTCTTTTTCCCTTTCATCAAAGTCAATAAAGCCAGCACAACAAAACCAAGAAAATATTGCAGAAAGTTGATTCCGCCTGTACTTAAACCGTCATTATTAGCAAGCTTAACAAAAGTCGCTAAAACACCATAACTCGCAGCACCAACTACCACATAGATGATGCCTTTTAATTTTATCATGGCGCAAATTTACGACTTATTTACGGCTTGAAATCAATCGAACACCATCTGTTTTACAGCAAAAATTGGCCAATATTATTATCCTTAAATTTGCAATGTAAAAGCCATTCCATAAAATGAAACATTCCACACTCCTCCTATTCTTTCTATATCCTTTATTCAACTTTTCTCAAGTCGTTGAAACACCCATGGGTGAGTTCTTCGATGATGTCATTGAGATGCCTGGACCAGATAGAAATGCCATTTCTTATTTTAAAAAAGAGGGTAAATACGGATTTAAAAAAGGTGATTCATTAATTTTCGCCCCTGTTTTTGATCATGTTAAAAGTTATCGGAATTGTTATGTCGTTCAGACTAATGGGAAATATGGTGCTTTAAATAAGTCGGCTGAATTAATCTTACCCATGAAGTATGATACATTATTTAATGCTCGCCAATCAGGAAATTCAATCATAGCCAAACTCAATAATAAATATGGGGCTTTTGATTTTGAAGGTGCAGCCATTTTAAAACTTGAATATGATCATTTAGATTATGCTGATGCAACCAGTTCTATCTTTGTCGTACGTGATAAAAAGAATCAGACAGCTGTGCTTTTAGCGAATGGTAAACAGATCAAACAACCGATTGATAATATTGTGATCTATAAAAACGGCATCATCGCTTCTGTAGACAATAAGTATGGTTTCATTGCCGACAATTCAATTCAAATTCCCTTTGAGTATGATGAATTAAAAATCGGCACAGCAGGTTTTAGAAAAACCAATCAATCAAATGAGCATTTTGCGCAAGTCTCAGCTTTTGCAAATCCTATCATAGCAAGAAAAGGTGAAGTCTATAGTCTCATCAACAGCAAAGGAGAAATGCTAACACCGATGGATTGTGACGGAATAGAATTCAATAAAACACACAAGTATTACTTGCTCAAGAAGGGTGATAAACAGGGCGCTTACTTTAACACAACTAAATCAATCATTCCAATCGAATTCGATCGTATTTACATGGATGGAATGAGGTATGTAACGGTCACGCAAAATGGTAAAAAAGGGATTTATACGAAAGAAGGCGAAGAAGTCATTCCAATAGAATTCGACGCGATTTGGCTACAGGGATTTAACGAAGGTTTTCAGGTTACCAAGGATAAAAAAGAAGGCTGGTATTCGAAAGAAGGCGAGGTTATTATTCCTCCGATATACGACAAAATTGATGACTTTTACGAAAGTGGTTTTGATGATTTTTTAATTGTTACGATTGATGAAAAAAAAGGAATCATTAACCGTAAACATGAAGTCATCATCCCAATCAATTTCGAATATATTTGGACATTGGACGATCACTTTTTAGTATTTGATAAGCGAAAAATGGGGCTGATTGATAAAACGGGATCTGAGGTATTACCAATGATTTATAGTCATATCAAAAAAAGTCACACAAGGGGAAGTGAAGTCATAATCGTTAAGCGGGATAGTATTGGTCCCAACCATCAAACCTTATACGGTATTTGTAATTCGAATGGTGAATTTTTAGTAAAATCAGAACTTACATCAATTCGATATATTAACAACGCTTTGAATTTGTATAATCCTTCAATTGCAGATGGCGGCGCCTTTTTAGCGGTGCGTAGTGAAGCTGGATTGTATGGTGTATTTAATGAATTTAAACAAGAAATGGCCGTCCCATTCAGTTTTGATGCGGTGCAACAAAAATATGCTTATGACCGTGAAGCCTTTTTCATGGATCAGTCACAAAAGTTGGGGAGGAATTTAGACTAAAATGATTTTCTTTGTAAAAAAGAATAAGTTTTGGAGGGATATTTAGACTTAATAAAAATGATTTTACCTGAGATTTTGGTAGCACATTTTGAGCTTACGGAATCAAAAAAAGTAGGAGAACGATTGAACCTTTATTTTGAGGAAAAGAATACTGTTCCCCAAGAATTTAATTCACGTCAATTAATTTCAAAAGGTTTTCATAAAACCATTACAGTTCAGGATTTTCCTTTAAAAGGTATGTTTGTTTTTTTTCATATTAAACGAC